>NZ_JBIWFS010000006.1:0-138248 GCF_044763135.1 Streptomyces sp. NPDC096205
AAACGCCCGGTTACATTCCGAACCCGGAAGCTAAGCCTTACAGCGCCGATGGTACTGCAGGGGGGACCCTGTGGGAGAGTAGGACGCCGCCGAACAATCATTGAAGAAAAGGCTCACACCTTATGGTGTGGGCCTTTTCTGCGTTTACAGGGCCCTTTCCGGCCCCTTTACGGCTCCACCAATCGCGTCTCGTACGCGAAGATCACCGCCTGTACCCGGTCCCGCGAGCCCGTCTTCGCCAGAATGCGGCCCACATGGGTCTTCACCGTCGACTCCGCGAGATGCAGACGGCCGGCTATCTCCGAGTTCGTCCAGCCCTTGCCGATGACCGTCAGGATTTCCCGTTCCCGGTCCGTGAGCGTGGCCAGGCGCGGATCCGGTGCCCCGGGCTCGGTGGTGCCGGACGGGAGGTGGTGGACGTACG
This sequence comes from Streptomyces sp. NPDC096205, assembly GCF_044763135.1. Lineage (NCBI taxonomy): Bacteria > Bacillati > Actinomycetota > Actinomycetes > Kitasatosporales > Streptomycetaceae > Streptomyces > Streptomyces sp. NPDC096205. The sequence continues at coordinate 425 of NZ_JBIWFS010000006.1, forward strand.
CGTCCAGGAGGCGGCGGGTGAGGCCGGGGGCGACGACCGCGTCGCCCGAGGCGACCGCGCGGATGCCGGAGAGCAGGTCCTCCGGCTGGGCGTCCTTGACCAGGAAGCCCGAGGCACCGGCGCGCAGGCCGGCGTAGGCGTACTCGTCCAGGTCGAAGGTCGTGAGGATCAGGACGCGGGTGCGGTCGCCGGAGGCGGTGATGCGGCGTGTGGCCTCGATGCCGTCCAGGCCGGGCATGCGGACGTCCATCAGGACGACGTCCGGGTGGAGTTCGGCCGCCTTGCGGACCGCCTCGCTGCCGTTGGCGGCCTCGTCGAGGACCGTCAGGTCGTCCTGGCTCTCCAGCAGCATGCGGAAGCCGAAGCGCTGGAGGGGCTGGTCGTCGGCTATGAGGACGGTGGTCACTGTGCGGGTTCCTCCGGGAGATGCAGATGGACACGCCAGCCGTGGGCCGGGTGGGGGCGCGGGCCGGCTTCCAGGGTGCCGCCGTACAGAGCGGTGCGTTCCCGCATGCCGGTCAGGCCGCGGCCGCCGTTGCTGTCGGGAGTGCCGCCTCGGCCGGTGTCCGTCACTGTGACGGTGACCGCGCCTGTGTCGGCGTAGGAGAGGGCGATGGATGACGTGGCGTTCGGGCCCGCGTGTTTGAGGGTGTTCGTCAGGGCCTCCTGGATCACGCGGTAGAGCGTGAGCTGGCGGCCGGGTGAGATCTTCGGGTCGCCCTCGATCGTCGCCTCGACCGGGAGGCCCGCGGCGCGGACGCCGTCCAGGAGGCGGTCGAGGTCGGTGAGAGCGGGCTGCGGGGTGAGGTCGGCGGGCTCGGGGTCGTCCTCGCGCAGGACGTCCAGGAGGCGGCGCAGCTCGGACAGGGCCTGGCGGCTGGTTCCTGCGATGGCGTCGAGGGCCTGGCCGGCGCGTTCCGGGGACTTGGCGGCGGCGTAGCGGCCGCCGTCGGCGAGGCCGGTGATGACGGAGAGGTTGTGCCCGATGATGTCGTGCATCTCGCGGGCGATCCGGGTGCGTTCGGCGGCGGCCGAGAGACGGGCCTGCTGGTCGCGTTCGATCTCCAGGCGGCGGGCGCGGTCCTCCAGGGCGGCCGTGTAGGCGCGGCGCGTGCGGACGGTGATACCGATGGCGACGGCGACGAGAAGCGACATCGCGTGCGGGACGAGGCCCTCGTCGGCGGTGCCTTGCGGATGGCGTACGACGGTCAGGACCACCGGCGCCATGCAGACTGCCGTTGTCCACCACAGGGAGCGCAGCGGGCTGCGCAGGGCGATGTGGAAGACGACGAGCAGCTGGAGCAGGGCGGCCTGGAGGAGGGCGCCGGTCCAGGCGTTGACCAGCAGGGCCGGGGCCATCAGGAGCAGCACCGTGCGCGGGTGGGAGCGGCGCCACAGCAGGGGCAGGGAGAGGGCGAGGCTGAGGACGAGGACCAGGGCGTCGGGGACGTCGGTGCTGCGGGCCACGCGGGTCCAGCCGTCGCCGAGGAAGTCGATCAGGGCCGCGGCCGTCCAGAAGCCCGTGAGGTGCAGGTCCCAGACGAGCGGGTGGCGCCGGTCGAAGGCGCGCACCCGCTGCACGGTCCGCTGGAGGTACTGGGTCAGGGGCTCCGGTGTCTGGGGCGCTCGCGTCGTCTGGTCCTCCGGCACGTCGTCCATGGTCGCCGCCGACTCCTCCGTACGGAAGCCTGTTTCCGTCATCCAACTCGTCGTACGGAACTTCGTGCTCGTCATACGTCCCGTCGCTTGAGCAGCACCGCCGCCAGGGCCAGGATCGCCGCGGTCCACAGGGTCATGGCGAGCAGGGCGCCGCCGGGGGAGGCCATGCCGGGGGCGGGGTCGGCGTAGGTGAGGGCTTCGAGGGCCTTGCCGGGGAAGTAGGGGGAGGCGTCGTCCACGAAGTCGTAGGGGAGCAGGGCGAGGATCTCGGAGAGGATCATGACCAGGCCGATCAGGGCGCCGATGCCCGCCGAAACGGACCGCAGCAGCGAGCCGAGGCCCAGGGCGAGGACGCCGAGGAGGGCGAGGCCGGCGGCGTTGGTGACGAGGGCGCGGATCACGCCGGGGTCGCCGAGGGAGGCCGCCTGGTCGGTGTCGGCGAGGAAGGTCTGGGCGAGCGGGAAGGTGAGGAAGTTGGTGATCAGGACGGTGACGAAGCCGACCGCGGCCAGGACGGCGGCCTTGGACCACAGCACGGGCAGCCGGCGCGGCACGGCCGTCATGGTGGCCCGGATCTGACCGGTGGTGTGTTCGCCGGCCGTGGCCAGGATGCCGAGTGTGCCCAGGATGACCTGGGAGAACTGCATGCCGAGCAGCACCAGCAGGACGGTGTCGATGTCGTCGTCGCCGCCTCCGCTCTCGTAGCTCGCGCCGATGATCAGGCCGGTGCCGATGGTCAGGACGACGGTCAGGGCCAGGCTGACCCAGGTGGAGCGGAGCGTCCACAGCTTGTGCCATTCGGCGCGCAGCACGCGGGCGGGGGTGACGGCGACGGGGGCCGTGGCGGTGCTCATGCGCGGGCTCCTTCCAGGTGTGTGGGGCCGTACTCGACCGAGTCGTGGGTGAGGGCCATGAACGCCTCCTCCAACGACGAGGCGTTCGAGGTGAGTTCGAAGAGCGGGATGCCGTGGGCGGCTGCCGTGCGGCCGATGTGCTCGGCGTCCGTGCCCCGCACGTCGAGGGTGCTCGGGGCGGTGGCTGTGACGGTCGTGCCGGTGCCGCGCAGCAGCTCGGTGAGTGTCTGGGCGTCCGGGGTGACCACGCGGACCGAGCCCGCCCCCGAGTCCCGTACGAAGTCGGCGACCGTGGTCTCGGCCAGCAGGCGGCCGCGGCCGATGATGACCAGGTGGTCGGCGGTGAGGGCCATCTCGCTCATCAGGTGGGAGGAGACGAAGACCGTGCGGCCCTCGGCCGCGAGGGACTTGAGGAGGGTGCGGATCCACAGCACGCCCTCGGGGTCGAGGCCGTTGACCGGCTCGTCGAGGATGAGGGTGTCAGGGTCGCCGAGCAGCGCGGCGGCGATGCCCAGGCGTTGGCCCATGCCGAGGGAGAAGCCCTTGACCCTGCGGTGGGCGACCTCGGTGAGGCCGGCCAGCTCCAGCACCTCCTCGACCCGGGAGCGCGGGATGCCGTGGGTGAGGGCGAGGGCCATGAGGTGGTGGTGGGCGGTGCGGCCCGGGTGCACCGAGCGGGCCTCCAGCAGGGCGCCCACACGGGTCAGGGGCGCCGGCTGGGCTGCGTACGCCGTGCCGTCGACGGTGGCGGTGCCCTCGGTCGGGGCGTCCAGGCCGAGGATCATCCGCATGGTGGTGGACTTGCCGGCGCCGTTCGGGCCGAGGAAGCCGGTGACGGTGCCGGACCGGACGGTGAAGGAGAGGCCGGCGACGGCGGTCTTGCCGCGCCTGCCGCCGTAGCGTTTGGTCAGTTGCTGCGCCGTAATCATGCTTCGATGCTCGTCCGCGCGGGCGGCCGGGGCGTCGGACGGCGGCCGTATATCGGGTGAGCCCGTAGTACCTCGGTACTACGGTGGCCCGCATGACCGATTCCGCAGGTGAGAAGTTCGTCGTACGGGCCCTCAGGGCCGAGGAGTGGCAGCGGGCGAAGGAGTTGCGGCTGCTGGCGCTGCGCGATCCGGTCGCGCCGATCGCCTTTCTGGAGACGTACGAGGAGGCCGTGGAGCGGCCCGACTCCTTCTGGCAGGAGCGGGCGGTCCGTTCCGGTGAAGGGGCGCCCGGGGCGCGGCAGTTCATCGCCGAGGCGGGCGACGGGGACTGGGTGGGCACTTTCGCTTTGCTCGTCGAGGAGGCCGGCTCCACGGACTGGGCCGGGTTTCCGGTGGAGCGGAATCAGGGTCATGTCGTAGGGGTCTTCGTACGACAGGACTGGCGCGGTGGGGAAGTGAGTACGGCCCTGCTGGACGCGGCCGTGGGGTGGGCCTGGGAGCGGGGTCTGGAACGGGTGCGGCTGATCGTGCACGAGGACAACACGCGGGCGCAGGCCTTCTATCGCCGGGCCGGTTTCGTGCCGAGCGGGGTGACCGTGCCGCTGCCGCAGGCGCCCGGGGAGAAGGAGCTGGAGTTCGTGCTGGAGCGGGCCCGTCAGGGGCTGTGATCCGGAAGCAGGCCCTGGACGGGGAGTTCGTCGTGCGGCCAGCGGGAGCGGGCCTGTTCGCGGGAGCGGACCAGGGCGAGGGTGTGCAGGCCGTGCTCCGTGCCGGAGGCCAGGAGTTCGGGGAGCTGGGGGAGGGGGGCCACGGCCGCGATGTCGTCCAGGACGAGCGTCAGTGGTGGGTCGAGCCGACCGGAGGATGACCGTGCGGCCATGCGCCGGCCGTGCTCGACCACGCCTGCGACGAGGGCCGTCAGGAGGGGCATCGCGCCCGGCTCGGTCCGAGGGTCCTCGATGGATTCGCCTACCACGTAAAGCGTTCCCCCTTCGTGGATGAAGGAATCCAAGGCGAGCGCATCGGTTCGGTTGGGAGTGCATGCCTCGCGGATGTTCACCGTGGACAGCGCGGCGAGGGCCCGGCCGGTCAGCTCCTGGGCCATGTCCCGGCGGTCGGGGTGCGCGGTGAGGGCGGCCTCCAGCTCGCCCGCCGAGCCGGGGGCGGCCTTGGGGTGCGTGCGGAGCGTCTTGACGGCTTCCTGGATCTGCGTGCCCTGCGACCAGCGGTGGACGTGGCGGATGGTGCGGCCGTCCAGGGCGGCGGCGTGGAGGTAGCTGCGCAGGAGCGTTTCGGCGGTGTCGCCGACCGCTTGGTCGAGCCGGGAGGTGGGGCGGACCGGGGTGAGCAGTGCGGCTGCTCTCTGTGCCGCTGTCTCCTTGGTCTCGCAGCCGGTGGTGGGGGACCAGTGGAGTCGTGCCGGGGTGTCGCAGCGGTGGGTGGGGTCGTACAGGTGGGTGGGGCCGAGTTTCGATCGGGCGTCCTTGGTGGCGTGCCAGAGGGCGGGGTTCGAGGTGACCACCAGGGCGGGGCCTTCCGCGTCCTGGAGCGCCTGGGTGGCTGTCGTCTCGCGGCTTTCCTTTGTGGTCGCCACCAGGGTGTTGGCCCAACTGCCGACCCGCTGCTGCTCGGACGGGGAGGCCTGCGTCGCCTCCACCGGCGGCTTCTCCGGTGCCGTCGGCTGCGGCTGCTGTTCCACCCGCGGTTGCGGCACCTCGTACTGCGGCTGCTGCTCCTGGGGTTCCTCTCTGCGTCTCCTGCGTACGGCCCTCCAGCGGGCCACCGTTCCCAGGACGAAGACGGTGACGACCACCAGGATCATCAGCTGGCCGATGAGCAGGCCCCAGAAGAGGCCGTAGCCGGACAGGGCGGTCGCCGGGGTGTCCGGCCAGGCGCCGGTGAGGTCGTGCGGCTGGGCGATGAGGTGGCGCATGGCCAGGGGGGTGCGGGCGAAGGTGACCGTGTCCGGCCAGGAGCCGTGGGCGAACCACGCGGCGAGGCCCGTGGCCGTCCAGGCCAGCACGGTCATGCCGACGAGGAACGCGAGTATGCCGATCAGCAGGCCGTCGGGGATGCCGCCGCTCTGGGCCTCCCGCTGCTGGTTCTGGGCCTTCACGCGGTCGCCCCTCCCCACTCCTCCGCCGTCACGCCGTCGCCCCCTTTCACGCTTTCACTTCACGCTTTTACGCCACCGTCGACTCGGAGTCGCCGAGGTGTTGTTCCACGAAGGCGGCCGCGCGCTCCTCGGCCTCCAGTTCGGCGGCGAGGAGGGCCTCGTCCGCGAGGTCGGAGGAGGACTCGGTCATCGCGCGGTCGGTGAAGACCAGGGGGCGTTCGGTCTCGGTGACCAGGTGTTTGACGACCTGGACGTTGCCGTTGACGTCCCATACGGCGATGCCGGGGGTGAGGGAGGGGATGATCTCCACCGCCCAGCGCGGCAGGCCGAGCACCCGGCCGGTCGCTCTGGCCTCGTCGGCCTTCTGGGCATAGATCGTCCGGGTCGAGGCCATCTTCAGGATCGCCGCCGCCTCCTTGGCCGCCGCGCCGTCGACGACGTCGGACAGATGGTGGACGACCGCCACGAAGGACAGACCGAGCCGCCGGCCGAACTTCAGCAGGCGCTGGAAGAGCTGGGCGACGAAGGGGCTGTTGATGATGTGCCAGGCCTCTTCCACCAGGAAGATGCGCTTCTTGCGGTCGGGGCGGATCCAGGTGTGCTCCAGCCACACGCCGACGATCGCCATGAGGATGGGCATGGCGATGGAGTTGCGGTCGATGTGGGACAGGTCGAACACGATCAGCGGCGCGTCCAGGTCGATGCCGACCGTGGTCGGGCCGTCGAACATGCCGCGCAGGTCACCGTCGACGAGCCGGTCGAGCACCAGGGCCACGTCCAGGCCCCACGCCCGTACGTCGTCTATGTCGACGTTCATCGCCTCGGCCGATTCGGGCTCGGGGTGCCGTAGCTGGTCGACGATGTCGGACAGGACGGGCTGGCGCTCGACGATGGTCTCGTTGACGTAGGCGTGCGCGACCTTCAGGGCGAAGCCGGAGCGCTCGTCGAGGCCGTGGCCCATGGCGACCTCGATGATGGTCCGCAGCAGGGCCAGCTGGCCGGTCGTGGTGATCGCCGGGTCGAGCGGGTTGAGCCGGATGCCCTGGTCGAGTGCCGCCATGGGGTCCAGCCGGATCGGCGTTATCCCCAGCTCCTGCGCGATCAGGTTCCATTCGCCGGCCCCGTCCTCGCCCTGGGCGTCGAGCACGACGACCTGGCGGTCACGGAAGCGGAGCTGGCGCAGGACGTACGTCTTCTCCAGCGCCGACTTGCCGTTGCCGGACTCGCCGAGGACCAGCCAGTGGGGGGCGGGCAGCTGCTGGCCGTACAGCTGGAAGGGGTCGTAGATGTAGCCCTTGCCGGAGTACACCTCGCGCCCGATGATCACGCCGGAGTCGCCGAGGCCGGGCGCGGCCGTGGGCAGGTAGACGGCCTGGGCCTGCCCGGTGGAGGTGCGCACGGGCAGGCGGGTCGTCTCGACCTTCCCGAACAGGAAGGACGTGAAGGCGTCGGTGAGGACGGACAGCGGATCCCGCATGCGTATGGTCCCTACCTTCGGATGCCGGTGGCGAACGGAAGCGTGTTCACGAAGGCCCGGTGGTGCTCGCGGTCGCACCACTCCAGCTTGAGGTACGACTTTCCGGCCGACGCCCTTATCGTGCGCTTGTCGCGGGCCAGAGCCTCGGGACTGCGCGAGGAGACGGTGATGTAGCCGACCAGGTTCACTCCTGCGGCGCCGCTGGCGAGGTCCTCGCCCCGCTGGTCGAGGCGGGTGTGGGCGGCGACGTCACGGGGGTCGACGGTGCGGTTCATCTTGGCGGCGCGGGAGGCCTCCGCCTCGTCGTTGGTCTTCTCGGTCAGCATGCGCTCGATGGCGATCTCGGTGGGTTCGAGGTCCATCGTGACGGCGACCGTGCGGATGACGTCCGGGGTGTGGACGAGGAGCGGCGCGAGGAAGTTGACGCCGACGGGCGTCATCGGCCACTCCTTCACCCACGCCGTGGCATGGCACCAGGGCGCGCGGGTGCTGGACTCCCGGGTCTTGGCCTGAAGGTAGGTGGGCTCCATGGCGTCCAGCTCGGCCGGCCAGGCATTACGTTTCGTCATCGCCTGGATGTGGTCGATCGGGTGGTCCGGGTCGTACATGGAGTGGATCAGGCTCGACAGCCGGCCCTGCCCGAGGGGCTGGCGGACGCGGATGTCGGCCTCCTGGAGGCGGGAGCAGATGTCGGTCAGCTCGCGCGCCATGACGACCGCGAGCCCGGAGTCCCGGTCGACCTTGCCGCCGTGCGGGCGGGCCGCGCGGGCCATGGCGTTGGCCTCGGCGGCGAGTTCGCGGGTGAAGTGCATACAGGCCACGAGATAGGCGCGGTGCTGCTCGCTGCTGGTGGACACCATCGACTGGAGCTGGTCGTACGACTGCTGCAGCCAGGCCGGTGCCCGCTCGTCGCCGCGTACGGCGACGTCCTTGGCGTGGGCGTCGGGGTCGGCGGGCAGGGTGCGGGCGAGCATCTGCAGGCGGGTGACGAAGCCGTCGCCGTTGGCCACGTGCTTGAGCAGGGTGCCGAAGCGGTCGACGAGGGCTTCCTGGTCCTCGCTGTCGCGCAGGCCAACGCCGGGGCCCTCGATCTCGATGGCCGCGGTGACGGTACGGCGGTCCGCGTGCAGCAGCACGGCGATCTCGTCGGGGCCGAAGGGTGCGGCCAGCCAGGTGATGCGGCCGATGCCGGGCGGGGGACCGACCTCGACCTCGCGGCCGTCGAGCCGGGTGCCGGCCTCGACGGCGCCGGAGCGGTAGACGGTGCCCCGGCGCAGGGTGCGCTTGTAGCTGCGGTTGATCTCGAACCACTTGTAGAACGTGCGCTGCTTGTACGGCACGTAGACCGCGGCGAGCGCGACCAGCGGGAAGCCCATGAGCAGCACGATGCGCAAGGAGAGCACCGGGACGAGGAGACCGCACATCATGCCGAGGAACGCGCCGCCGATGATCAGCGCGATCTCACCGGACTCACGATTCCGGCCGACGATCGCGTTCGGCCGGGCGCGGCCGATCAGATATGTACGGCGGGGCGTGACCGGATGGGACAGATGGGACTCGGTCGTCAACGCCCTTCACCTCCCGTGCGGTTGGTACTGCTGTTGCGGGTGCTGCTGGCGTGGGGCGTGTTGACCGGGCTGCTCGAACGGGGCGAGGGTGCGGCGGAGGGGACAGATCCGCCGCCACCGGTCGAGGTGCGCGAGCTGTGCGCGGCCATGCCGCCGGCGGTCTGGTTGGCCGGGCGGGGGGTGCCGGTGCCCTGCTGTCCGCCTCCGTTGCTGTCGGCGCGGGTGCTGTGGGTCTTGATGCCCTGGGCGACGAGGGTCGCGGGGGAGCTGATGACGGCGGCGGCCTTGCCTTCGGCGCCCTGCATGATGCGGTTGCTGCGGGAGCCGGCGATCTCGTCGCCGAAGCCGGGGACGAAGCGGTAGATCATCGCGGACGCGAAGATGGCGAGCAGGATGATGGCGAGGCCGGAGACGACGGCGGAGAACGCGTCGGGGCCGTCGTCGGCGGAGAGGGCTCCGGCGAGGCCGAGCACGATGACGATCACCGGCTTGACGAGGATGACCGCGATCATGATGCCCGCCCAGCGGCGGACGTGGCCCCACAGGTTCTTGTCGACGAGGCCGGCGTAGACGACGGTGCCGAGGAGTGCGCCTACGTAGAGCAGGGCGGCGCGGATCACGAGCTCCAGCCAGAGGATGCCCGCGGCGAGGATGGACACGAGGGAGACGACGATCAGCATGATCGGGCCGCCGCCGATGTCCTCTCCCTTCTCCAGGGCGCCGGAGAAGTTGCCGAAGAACACGTCGGTCTGGTCGCCGGTGGTGTTCGCGAGGACTTCGCTGATGCCGTCGGTGGCGGAGACGATCGTGTACAGGATGAGGGGCGTGAATGCGGACGCCAGCACCGTGAGCCAGAGGAACCCGATCGCCTCCGAGATCGCCGTGGACATCGGCACGCCGCGCACGGCCCGCTTGGCGACGGCCAGCAGCCACAGCAGCAGGGTGAGGATCGTCGACGCCGCGAACACGACCGCGTACTGCTGGAGGAACTTCGCGTTCGTGAAGTCCACCGTCGCCGTGTCCTTCACGGCCTCGCTGAGCTTCTCGATCGTCCACGACGCCGCGTCCGCGCATCCGCGCGCCAGCGAGGAGAGGGGGTCGAGGGTGGAGGTGGGGTCCAGGGAGGGGTTGGTGGAGGTGCCGCCGCTGTTGTCGCCTTCGCAGTACTTCTTGGCGGGTCCGCGTACCAGGTCGCAGGGGTCGTTGCTCGGGGTCGGTGTGGGCGCGGCGAACGCGTGGGAGGCGAGCAGCACAGTGCCGGTCTGTACGGCGGCAACAGCGCCTGCCACCTTGAGGAAGAGCTGGTTAGCGCGCATACGTGAACCCTCCGTACTCCTCGACGGCCTTCGTCATGTCGTCGGCGGTGGAGGCCTTCTGATCGCGCCCGACCGGCACCGGCCCGTCCTTCTGCTGGAAGTCGGTGACCTTCCAGTCGTTGTCGATCCACTGCAACTGATAGGTCGTCGTGTACCAGCTCTCGGACACGGGGTTGGTCGAGTTCTCGCCGGAGAAGCCGAAGAGCGAGGTGTACCAGACCTCGACCGTGGCCTCGGCGCCGCTGAACGCGGTGGCCTTGGTGCCCACGGGGATGATCCGGGAGACGAACGTCTGTCCGGCGGGTGCTCTGCCGTCCTTGGCGAGCCCGATGTTGGCGAGGAACTTATCGTCCGAGTACGCGCGGTCCAGATCTGTCTGCCGTGAGGCGGCGACATCGGGTGCGTACACGGCTCTCACGATGGCGTGGCGACGGCCGGTGTCGAACATCTCGGCCGATCCGAGCGCGACCGAGTAGTTCGCCGCCGCGCTCTCCGCCCCCTGCTGGTCGTGGGCGAAGCCTGCTGCCACCGGGCGGGTTCCCGTCGGGGCCGTGGGGGAGGTCTGGGGGGTTTTGTTGCCGGCGGTGTCGGATGGCGAATCGTCTCCTCCGCGGTTCGCGAAGGCGATCGCGGCGATGAGGAGGACGACGACGGCCACGACGGTGATGAGGCTGCGGGAGGAGGACCGGCGGCGGGGGCCGCCGGTGTAGGGGTCGCCTTCGGGGAGGCGGGTGCGGGTGCCTGCGTAACCGCCGGAGGCGTGCGTGTCGTGCTCGTCTCCCAGGCTCATGCGGCGTACGCCCCCTCGACGTCGTACCGGAACTGGAACACGTACGACGGTAGCCGTGCTGGTTCCCGCGCGGGCGCGGTGTGGTGACTCGACATCAGGGAGACGCAACCTCAGCCGGTGGGCACGACGGATGGGTGGGGTGTGGGGGACAGGGGCGGTTCCGGGCGTGCGTGCCCGTCGGGGGGCGAGGTGCTACACCGCCCTACACCGCCATGCCGTAGACGATCGTGAACAGCGTGCCGAGCGAGCCGATGATGAAGACGCCCGTCAGGCCCGCGATGATCAGGCCCTTGCCCTGTTCCGCGCTGAAGGTGTCCCGCAGGGCCGTCGCGCCGATACGCTGCTTCGCCGCGCCCCAGATGGCGATGCCGAGGCACAGCAGGATGGCGACCGCCATCACGACCTCGATCATGACCTTCGCCTCGTTGCCCAGGCTGCCGAAGGGGCCCCAGTCCGGAGCGATCCCGCCGATGATGGTGTTGATGTCTCCCTTGTCGGCCGCAAAGAGCATGTAAGTCACCGCCCCTGGTGGGTAGTTCCGTCGTCCCCTGCGGTGTGCAGAGGTCAGGCCCATTCTCGCCGACAATGACGCCGCAGTATGTCGACTTGGCGTCATTGCTTGGCGGGTTTCGTACGAATACCTTGGTAACTCTGTGTATCACGGCAGGTCACGCCGGGCAATGAGGCCTGAGCGGAACCTGTCGGCGGTTCCGTCGTTGACCCCTTTTACCGTCGTGGCGGCGCCTCGTGACGATCCGTCGGGTGAAGGCTAACCCTGACGGGGGGTGAGGCCGTGCAGCAGGTGGTGGACGAGCTCTCCGACGGAGTCCAGGGCCGCGTCGGCCGGGAGGTGGCCGCCCGCGGTGAAGGCGGCCACGCCGTGCAGGGCGGCGCCCGCCAGAAGGGTGATGCGCTCGGGGTCGCCCGCGATGATCTCGCCGCGTGCCTGGGCGTCGGTGACCAGGCGGAAGAAGGGCGTCATGGCGCCCTCGACGGCCGCGGCGAGCTGGTCGGAGATGTCCGGGTCGTGCTTGCGGGCGTACATCAGTTCCAGCAGGGCCGCGTTGTCGGCGGCGAAGCGGAGGTAGGCGCGGGCCAGGGCGGTGAGCCGGGTCTCCAGGGGGAGTGAGGGGTCGTCGGCGCCGTGGACGGCCCGGGTCATGCGCTGGAAGCCCGAAAGTGCGAGCGCGTCGAGCAGGGCCTGCTTGTCCTTGAAATGGCGGGTCGGGGCGGCGTGGCTGACGCCGGTGGTGCGGGCGAGCTCGCGCAGGGAGAGCGCGGCGGCCCCTTTTTCCCGCAGGGTGTCCTCGGCGCCGGCGAGCAGGGCGGCGCGGAGGTCTCCGTGGTGGTAGGGGCGGGGCTCGGACATGGTCAGCATCGTAGCTGTACGTAGTCACTGACAGCTCGGTTCCGGCATGGCTGATGTTGCCGTTGACAGCATTGTTGTCGCTGCCTACATTGGCGCCATGTCCTCTACACGCACGCCGGCGTCCCGGCCGGCCAAGTGGAACGCCTCCCAGCTCCCCGATCTGTCCGGCCGTACGGCGCTGGTCACCGGGGCGAACAGCGGCATCGGGCGGGTCGCCGCCGCGGCGCTGGCCCGTGCGGGTGCGCATGTCGTGCTGGCGGTGCGCGACCCCGAGCGGGGCCGGAGCGCGGCCGCGGCCATGGGAGGCAGCACCGAGGTGCGTCGTCTCGACCTCGCCGACCTGGCCTCCGTGCGGGCCTTCGCGAAGGAGTGGCAGGAGCGGCCGCTGGATCTGCTGATCAACAACGCGGGCGTGATGATGCTGCCGCGGCAGGAGACCAGGGACGGCTTCGAGATGCAGTTCGGCACGAACCATCTCGGCCACTTCGCGCTGACCAACCTGCTGCTGCCGTATGTGACGGACCGGGTGGTGACCGTCTCCTCGGGCGCCCATCGCTGGGGCGGTGCGAAGAACCGCATCCGCTTCGAGGACCTCCACTGGACCTCCGGCTACACCCCGCAGGCCGCCTACGCCCAGTCCAAACTGGCCAACCTGCTGTTCACCCTGGAACTCCAGCGCCGTCTGGCCGAGGCCGGCTCCGGGGTCCGTGCCCTTGCCGCGCATCCCGGCTGGTCCGCGACCAACCTGCAGAGCCACGCCGCCAACCCCGTCGCCCGGGTCTTCATGCAGCTCGGCAACCGCTTCATCGCCCAGCCCGACACCTCCGGCGCCCTTCCCACCCTCTACGCCGCCACCCAGGACCTCCCCGGCGCCGGCTACGTCGGCCCGGACGGCCCCGGTGAACTCCGCGGAGCCCCGACCCTGGTGGGCCGCTCCCCCGCGGCGAGCGACCCTGCGGCGGCGCGGCGGCTGTGGGATGTGTCGGAGGAGCTGACGGGGGTGGCTTTCCCGCTGGCGGTGGACGCCGTCAACTGACCGTATGGCAAGGTCGCTTCGGTGGACGCACTCAGAGATCGGGATCCGGCGCACATAGGCGCGTACACACTGCTCGCACGGCTCGGAGCGGGTGGCATGGGCCAGGTCTACCTGGCCCGGTCGCCCGGCGGGCGGCTGGTCGCGATCAAGGTGATCCGCGACGAGATCACCGACCACCCCGAGGCCCTGGCACGCTTCCGGCGCGAGGTCGAGACCGTGCGGGCGGTGCGCAGCGTGTACACGGCGAACCTGATCGACGCGTCACTGGACGCGGCACCTTACTGGCTGGCCACCGAGTATGTGGCGGGGCCGACGCTGGACAAGGCTGTCGCGGACAGAGGGGCGTTGCCTGCGGAGACCTGCCGGGGTGTGGCAGCCGCGCTGGCCGAGGGGCTGGCGGCCGTGCATGCCCAGGGGGTCACCCACCGGGACCTCAAGCCGCAGAACGTCATTCTGGCGGCTCAAGGGCCGCAGCTCATCGACTTCGGTATCGCTCGGGGTGTGGGTCACGCCGTTCTCACCGAGACCGGATTCGCCCCGGGCACACCGGGTTTCGCGGCGCCCGAGGTGCTGCTGCGCAACGAGGTGGGGCCGGCCGCCGACGTGTTCGCACTCGGTGCCACGCTCGCCTACGCGGCGACAGGCCGTCCGCCCTTCGGCGCGGGCGAACCCGCAGGGGTGAGCTATCGAGCGGTCCACGAGCCGATCGACCTCGCCGGTGTGGAGCCCCGGCTGGCAGGACTCATCGAGGCCTGTGTGGCCAAGGACGCGGCGGCCCGTCCGGGCCTTGCCGAGGTGATCGCCCGTTGCGCCGTGCGCTCCGCGCTGGTCGAGGACGGGTGGTACAGGGCGCTGACGGGACCGACCGAGCCCGTTCCCGCCGTCGCCCCGTCCCGGGGGTTGCACGCCCTGCCGACGGCCCCCTCGCCGTACAGCTCCGGCTACACGCCCACGCAGCTGAACGTTGCTTCCCGCCGCCGCCCCACGCCCTGGCTGATTGCCGTAGGAGCGGGACTCGCGGTCGGCGCTGTGACGGCGGCTCTTCTGCTGCCCGGCGGGCAGGACGGGGATGCGAAGGAGACCGAGGGGGCCGGCCGCCCTGGAGCCACTTCGGCGGCACCCACCGGCGATGCCCCGGAAGATCCGGCGGTCCAACCGCCCGCCTATGTCGAGCAGACCAACCCGTCTCGCGACTACTGGACGGCAGACCCCGCATCGACGCACGGGGAGGGAGAGTGCAACCTGCCCGCCGAGGAGCCCAACGGGCTGTTCCAGGCCTCGGTGTCCGCTGCCGACTCGAACGCCCCGTACAACTCGGGCAGAGGCCGGATCGGCATCCGGTTGAAGGACGCTGCCTCAGGTCCCGGTGAGAGCTACTTCGTCTCAGTGGCCGTCAAACCCCCTCATGAGATCGACGCGGACACGGGCCGGCCGTTCGAGGGGGCGCCCCTGCAGAACCTCAGCCTCGGCTATGTCAGCGAGCCCGTCGACCTGTACCGGAACGGGTCGGCCCAAGGGGCGCCTGAGTGGACCTATCTGACGTACCCCGACGACTTCCACAGCTACGTCCGCGGCAAGAAGGCAGGCGACGCCATACCCGTCGGGAACGACCCCGGCGACTGGACCGTGCTCTTCCTGCATGTTCAGGAACCCCGGAAGTACGTCACCATTCAATGCCGTGGGTTCACGGCGAAGTAGCTCACACGGACGCGCTCAGGCTGGTAATTGACCCGTAGAACGGGCTCTGGTGGGGGAGAGTTGAGGCGTGCGGAAGGTATGGGTGGCCGGTGCGGCCGTCACGGCAGTCGGACTCAGCTTTGTCATGCTGCTCGTCGTCGGCGTCTACATCATCGCGGGAAACCTCCTCAACGGCGTGAACGGCGCCAGCAGGAGGCTTGCTGAGGGTTCGGTACCCGGCGCCTACCAGACGCTGGTTCAGCGCTGGGGCAATCTGTGTCCCGCCCTCAGTCCCGCCCTGCTGGCGGCGCAGTTGTACCAGGAGAGCGGGTGGAACCCGCGTGTCGTGAGCCACGCCGACGCCCGCGGCATCGCGCAGTTCATCCCCAGCACCTGGGCCACGCACGGCATCGACGGTGACGGCGACGGCGACCGTGACATCTGGGACCCGAAGGACGCGATCCCCTCGGCCGCGTCGTACGACTGTGAACTCGCGAAGTACGTCAAGGACGTTCCGGGCGACACCACCAACAACATGCTGGCCGCCTACAACGCGGGGGCGTACCGCGTCATAAAGGCGGGCGGTGTTCCCGCCATCACGGAGACGCAGAACTACGTGGAGAGGATCCGCACGCTCGAGAAGAGCTTCGCCGCCCCCACCACCCGAGTCGCTCCCTCCCAGCAAGCCGCCGGGGCCATTCACTTCGCGCAGAGCAAGCTCGGGACGCCCTATCTGTGGGGTGGGAACGGGACGCCCGAGCAGGGGGGTCGGTTCGACTGTTCGGGGCTGACGAAGGCGGCGTACGAGAGTGTGGGGATCACGTTGCCGCGGGTGGCCAATGATCAGTACAACGCGGGGCCGCATCCGGGGCGGGACGAGTTGCTGCCCGGTGACCTGGTGTTCTTCTCGACCGATCCGTACAACTCGCGGGCCATCGATCACGTGGGGATCTACGTCGGCGGCGGGTACATGATCGACGCGCCGCGCACGGGGGCCGTGATCCGGTTCGACCCGATCGACACCGCGAAGTACTTCGGTGCGACGCGGGTCACGGCGGATGGCGCGAAAGCGTTGCCGACGGGTGTCTGAAACAGGGCGAACCGAGGGTGAATCCCTCCCCTGAGCTGCGGCTATGGGTCTCTCTTCGATAACGTCTGCGTGATCATTCAGTGGAGTGTGGAACGAACCAGTGGGAGCCGTGCGTTCCTGTTGACAGATCCAGACGCCAGTACGACGAAGGGGCCGCTGCACCATGGCTGGACTCGCGCAATCCGGGTCGAACCCCGACGTCGAGCTGCTCTACGACATCAACGGCCTGGCCAAGGACGCACCGCACTGGTTCGACACGGTCATGGAGTACGTCGGTGAGTACGGGCTGCTGTTCGCCATGGTGCTGCTCGTGCTGTGGTGCTGGTGGACCGGGCGCCGCCGCGCCGACGCAGACGAGGCCGCCTCCTCCGCGGCCGCGCTGCTGTGGGCGCCGCTCGCGGCCGGGATCGCCGTCCTGGTCAACGTACCGATAAGAGGCTTCGTCGAGCGGCCCCGCCCGTTCCGCGACCACCAGGGCCTGGAGGTCCTGGTGTCCGGCAAGGACGACTTCTCCTTCGTCAGCGACCACGCCACGCTCACCATGGCCATGGCGGTCGCCCTGTTCGTCGCCAACCGCCGCTTCGGGCTCGTCGGCATAGGGCTCGCCCTGCTGGAGGGCTTCTGCCGGGTGTACATGGGCGTGCACTACCCGACCGACGTCATCGGCGGCTTCGCCCTCGGCACCGCGGTGGCCCTGCTGCTGTCGCCCCTCGCCATGGCCCTGCTCACCCCGCTGACCCGGGCGATCGGGCGCTCCCCGCGGGCCGGGTGGCTGATCCGCAGCAGATCGTCCCAGAAGGGCGCCGTGCTCCCGGGCACCCGCACGGAGCCCGCCTCCGGCACCGAGCGGGACCTCGCGGCCTGACGCCCGGTGCCGGAGCGGCCTCGGGCGTTCACCCTTCCTGATGCCTGGCCGCGTCCGTACGGGCCAGACTCCGCGCCCGGCGGGCCGGGCCGCGCCAGCCGCAGCTGCAGCGGGCCACACAGAAGGGCCCTTGTTCGACGGTGGTCGTACGGTGCTCGACGGGGTCCTGAGTGGGCGCGAAGCGCTCCTGCTGCGTCACATCGACCACGTTACCCAGGCCGGGTGAAGAGTGGGTCTCCCGCATCTCCGGCTCCCGCGGCGGACCGCGTGACGGCACTCCCTACCCGTCGTTAACCGTCACGAGAGGCGGCCCTTGACGGACCACGGCTTGGGGTAGGCAGGCGATGGCGGAGCGGCAGCACGGCAGGGCGGGCGGGACGGTCGTGGCGGCGGGGCTCATGGCCTGTGTCTGTCTCGGCACCTCCGGATGCGGGAGCCGCGGTTCGGCCGCCGAGGACCCGGTGCACACCCTGCACGAGGCCGCCGACGCGCTGGTGGACGCGAAGAGCTCCAAGGCGCGTACGTCGATGGAGATGGCGACCGGCGGTACCCGGGTCACCATCCGCGGCGAGGGCGTCTACGACTACACCCGGCAACTCGGCAGACTTCGGGTGCTGCTGCCGCAGGACCCGGCCGGCCGGGTCGCGCACCGGCCCATCACCGAACTCCTCGCGCCGGGCGCGCTGTTCATGAAGAACCGGGGCGCGGGCGTGCCGTCCGACAAGTGGGTGCGGGTGGAGACGGCGACGCTGTCCGACGGGAATCTGGTCACCGGCGGGGCCACCGACCCGTTCGCGGCGGCCGAGGTGCTGCGCGGCACCCGCTCGGCGACGTTCGTCGGCACGACCGACCTCGCGGGCACCGAGGTGTGGCACTACCGGGGCACGGCCGACCTGTCGGCGGCGGCGCGGGGTGCCTCCGGGGGCACGCGGGACTCCCTCGCGGCAGCGGCGAAAGGGTTCGCCACGGCTGTGGTGCCGTTCGACGTGTTCCTCGACGAACAGGGCCGCATCCGCAAGATCCGGCACCGCTTCAGCTTCGTCAACGGCCGCCACCAGGCGACAGTGGCGGTGGCCTCGACAACCCTGCTGTACGACTTCGGCACCCCGGCACAGGTCCGTCTCCCGGCCCAGGAGGACATCTACGCGGGCCGGATCGCGGAGGAGTGAGAGCGCGGCCCCGCTTGTATGAGAACTAGCCCGTCCGTGCCATGCGCGGTGCGTAGGCCGCTCCCTACTCTAGGAAGCCGGTGACGGCGGAGAAGAGGTGATGCGCGTGGCTCCGGTCGGCGGTACGGCGGTGCAGGACCACGTGGCCCTCGCCGAGATCGAACTGTGCGGGGAACTGATCATCGCGGCCTCGGCGGCCGATGTGGAGCGGCTCAGCCTGGACTGCATCGACGAGGTGCTCAGGGTCGCCGAGGAGAGAGAGGCGACGGCGGACGGCTGAAAAGCGCCGCCCGCCGCGAGACCCACCGGCTCAGGTGCGCAGCATCCGCCCGATCGCCTTGGTGGCCTCCTCCACCTTCGCGTCGATCTCGTCGCCGCCCTTGAGGGCCGCGTCGGCCACGCAGTGCCGCAGGTGTTCGTCGAGCAGCTGCAGCGCGAAGGACTGCAGTGCTTTGGTGGAGGCGGACACCTGCGTGAGTATGTCGATGCAGTAGACGTCCTCGTCGACCATGCGCTGCAGGCCGCGGATCTGGCCCTCGATCCGCCGCAGCCGCTTGAGGTGCTCGTCCTTCTGCTTGTGGTACCCGTGCACTCCATGGTCGTGGTCGGTCCCCACGGCCTCGGCGGACGCCTCGGCGCCGGCCTCGGTGGTCGTCATCACGGCCTCCCAATCAAGACGAGCTTGGTCATATACCCCCTGCGGGTATATGGTACCGAATTTCGCGGGTATGAGGGCCCTGTGTCCGACACCACGTTGTCCACGGCTTGCCCCGCCCGCCTGCCGATAACTCTGCCTGATGGGCGACACTGGGGGACGGCCCGTTAGCCGTGGCCGAATGTTGCGCCTAGCATCAGCCTGACCGAAACCGAAGCACCCCGAGGACCCCAACGTGCGCTTTCGTCTGACCCCCAGGGAGACGAGCTTCTACGACATGTTCGCCGCCTCCGCGGACAACATCGTCACGGGCTCGAAGCTCCTCATGGAACTGCTCGGGGCGGACACCTCCGCCCGGGCCGAGATCGCAGAGCGTATGCGGGCCGCGGAACACGCCGGTGACGACGCCACGCACGCGATCTTCCACCAGCTGAACTCCTCGTTCATCACGCCCTTCGACCGCGAGGACATCTACTCCCTCGCGTCCTCCCTCGACGACATCATGGACTTCATGGAAGAGGCCGTCGACCTGGTCGTCCTCTACAACGTCGAGGAGCTGCCCAAGGGCGTCGAGCAGCAGATCGAGGTCCTCTCGCGCGCGGCGGAGCTGACCGCCGAGGCCATGCCCAACCTGCGCACGATGGACAACCTCACGGAGTACTGGATCGAGGTCAACCGGCTGGAGAACCAGGCCGACCAGATCCACCGCAAGCTCCTCGCCCACCTCTTCAACGGCAAGTACGACGCCATCGAGGTCCTGAAGCTCAAGCAGATCGTGGACGTCCTCGAAGAGGCCGCCGACGCGTTCGAGCACGTGGCCAACACGGTGGAGACCATCGCGGTCAAGGAGTCCTGACCCGTCCATGGACACCTTCGCGCTTGTCGTGACCATCGCGGTCGCACTCGGTTTCACGTACACCAACGGCTTCCACGACTCCGCCAACGCCATCGCCACCTCCGTGTCGACCCGGGCCCTCACGCCCCGTGCGGCGCTCGCGATGGCCGCGGTGATGAACCTCGCGGGCGCCTTCCTCGGCCAAGGGGTCGCGCACACCGTCAGCAAGGGCCTGATCGAGACACCCACGGGCGACAAGGGGATGGGCATCCTCTTCGCCGCGCTCGTCGGCGCGATCGTCTGGAACCTCGTCACCTGGTACTTCGGTCTTCCCTCGTCCTCCTCGCACGCGCTGTTCGGCGGCATGGTGGGCGCGGCGCTCGCGGGCGGCACGGACGTCATCTGGTCGGGCGTCCTGGAGAAGGTCGTCATCCCCATGTTCGTGTCGCCCGTGGTCGGCCTCGTCGCCGGTTACCTGGTCATGACCGCGATCATGTGGCTCTTCCGCAGGTCCAACCCGCACAAGGCCAAGCGCGGCTTCCGCATCGCCCAGACCGTCTCGGCGGCGGGCATGGCGCTCGGCCATGGCCTCCAGGACGCCCAGAAGACGATGGGCATCGTCGTGATGGCCCTCGTCATCGCGGACGTCCAGGGCGCCGACGACCCGATCCCGGTCTGGGTCAAGATCGCCTGCGCCGTGATGCTGTCCCTCGGCACGTACGCCGGCGGCTGGCGCATCATGCGTACGCTGGGGCGCAAGATCATCGAGCTCGATCCTCCGCAGGGGTTCGCCGCGGAGACCACGGGTGCGTCGATCATGTTCACCACGGCCTTCCTCTTCAAGGCGCCCATCTCCACGACCCATGTCATCACCTCCGCGATCATGGGCGTCGGCGCCACCAAGCGCGTGAACGCCGTCCGCTGGGGCGTGGCCAAGAACATCGTCCTGGGCTGGTTCATCACCATGCCGGCGGCAGCCGCCGTCGCGGCCTGCGCCTTCGGCCTGGTGCATCTGGCGTTCCTGTAGCGCCGTCCCACCCGTCCCCTTCCCGCCGTACGCGACTGCGGGCCGTCGTGGGCTGGTCGCGCAGTTCCCCGCGCCCCTAAAGGACGGGGCCCTTCGCGCCGTATGCACCTGCGGGCCGCCGTGGGCTGGTCGCGCAGTTCCCCGCGCCCCTAAGGGCACGACCGTCAGCCCCGTACAACCGCAAGCAACCACGACCGGAGGACGACGCGGCCGGGGGCGATACCGGCCGCGGCCGCGTACGGCGGGACGGCATACGAACGGTCGGCGTGGGCCAGTCGCGTACGGCGGGGAGGGGACGGGACGGGGGGTTGTCCGCCCGCAGCGGCCGGCGGAAACGGGGTTCGACCCCCGTAGCCGAGCAGATCGCCGGACCGAGGACGGACAACCCCCCGGCCCGGCCCCGTCCCACCCACACACCGGGTGCGCTACCGCAAGCCCCACCGGACAGGAACAGGCCGCCGCAGGCATCCGGCGCAGGGAACGAGAACGGGCCCGCCCCCCGGGAGCCGGGGAGCGGGCCCTCTTCTGCCTCGCGGTGGCACCGCCATGCAGCACCGCGAGGGGTTCAGGGGAGCGACGGCTCAGCCGAAGCGGCCGGAGATGTAGTCCTCGGTCGCCTGGACGGACGGGTTGGAGAAGATCCGCTCGGTGTCGTCGATCTCGATCAGCCGCCCCGGCTGCCCCACGGCCGCGAGGTTGAAGAACGCCGTCCGGTCGGAGACACGCGCCGCCTGCTGCATGTTGTGCGTCACGATGACGATCGTGAAGCGCTCCTTCAGCTCACCGATGAGGTCCTCGATCGCCAGCGTCGAGATCGGGTCCAGCGCCGAGCACGGCTCGTCCATCAGCAGCACGTTCGGCTCGACAGCGATCGCCCGAGCGATGCACAGCCGCTGCTGCTGACCACCCGAGAGACCGGACCCCGGCTTGTTGAGCCGGTCCTTCACCTCGTTCCAGAGGTTCGCGCCCTTCAGCGACTTCTCCACGATGTCGCTGAGCTCGCTCTTCTTGTAGTTGCCGTTCAGCCGCAGCCCCGCCGCCACATTGTCGAAGATCGACATCGTCGGGAACGGGTTCGGCCGCTGGAACACCATGCCGACCTCACGCCGCACGGACACCGGGTCGATCCCCGCCCCGTACAGGTCCTCGTCGTCCAGCAGCACCTTGCCCTCGACCCGCCCGCCGGCCGTGACCTCGTGCATCCGGTTCAGCGTGCGCAGGAACGTCGACTTACCGCACCCGGACGGGCCGATGAAGGCCGTCACCGAGCGGGGCTCGACCGTCATCGAGATGTCCTCGATCGCCTTGTGGGACCCGTAGTAGGCGGTCAGTCCGCTTACGTCGATTCGCTTGGCCATGTCTACTTCACTTCCGATAAGTCTTGCTCAGTCGCCGATTGGCCGCGTCAGCGACCGGTCTGAGGGGCCTTCCAGCGGGCGATCCCGCGGGCCACCAGGTTGAGGATCATCACGAACGCGATCAGCGTCAGAGACGCCGCCCACGCACGGTCGTACGCCGCGGAGGACTGGCTCTGCTGATACTGCTGGTAGATGTACAGCGGCAGCGACGCCTGCGCGCCCTCGAAGGGGTTGGCGTTGATGAACGGGTTGCCGAACACCAGCAGCAGCACCGGCGCGGTCTCACCGGCGATACGCGCGACGGCGAGCATGATGCCGGTCGTGATACCGCCGATCGCGGTCGGCAGCACCACCTTCAGGATCGTCCGCCACTTCGGCACGCCCAGCGCCAGGGACGCCTCCCGCAGCTCGTTCGGGACGAGCTTGAGCATCTCCTCGGTGGAGCGCACCACCACCGGCATCATCAGGATGGCCAGGGCGAGCGAGCCGGCGAAGCCGAAGGGCTGCATGTCCCACATCAGCATCAGGCTGAGGATGAACAGACCGGCGACGATCGACGGGATGCCGGTCATCACGTCGACGAAGAAGGTGATGGACCGGGCCAGGTTGCCCCGCCCGTACTCGACCAGGTAGATCGCGGTGAGCACACCGATCGGCGCGCCGATCGCGGTGGCGAGACCCACCTGCTCCAGGCTGCCGAGGATGGCGTGGTAGATACCGCCGCCCACCTCGGAGTCGGCGACCACACCCATGGAGTGGGTCAGGAAGTAGACGTCGAGGACCTTGATGCCGCGCTCGACGGTCGCCCAGATCAGCGACGCGAGCGGCACGATCGCGAGCAGGAAGGCGACCCACACCACGGACGTGGCGACGCGGTCCTTGGCCTGCCGCTTGCCCTCGACGCGCGCGGCGATGGCGAACGTACCGAGGACGAAGAGAGTTGCGGCGATCAGGCCCCACTGGATACGGCTGTCCAGGCCGGCGCCGAGGCCGATGCCCACGGCGACGGCCACGGAGCCCACGGCGATGCCCCAGGGGGACCACTTGGGCAGGCTGGCGCCGCGCAGGGTGCTGGGGCGCTTGTCGGTTGCGACGGCTGCGTGGCTCATGCGTTGGCCCCCGAGTACTCCTTGCGGCGGGCGATGATCGCGCGGGCCGCGCCGTTGACCAGCAGGGTGATGACGAACAGCACCAGACCGGAGGCGATGAGCGCGTCACGCCCGAAGGGCGTCGCCTCGTTGAACTTGCCGGCGATGTTCTGGGCGAAGGTGCCGCCGCCCGGGTTCAGCAGGCTGGTCTCGATGGTGAAGCTCGGGGAGAGCACGGTGGCGACGGCCATGGTCTCGCCGAGCGCGCGGCCGAGGCCGAGCATCGAGGCGGAGATCACGCCGGAGCGGCCGAAGGGCAGGACGGCCATGCGGATGACCTCCCAGCGCGTGGCGCCGAGGGCCAGCGCGGCCTCCTCGTGCATCTGCGGGACCTGCCGGAAGACCTCACGGCTCACGTTGGTGATGATCGGCAGGATCATGATCGCGAGCAGGATGCCGACGGTGAGCATCGAGCGGGGCGCGCCGCCCTGCCACTCGAAGACGCCGGTCCAGCCGAGGTAGTCGTCCAGCCAGCCGTACAGGCCGTTCATGTGCGGGACGAGGACCAGGGCGCCCCACAGGCCGTACACGATGGACGGCACGGCGGCGAGCAGGTCGACCACGTAGGCGATGGGACCGCTGAGCCGGCGGGGGGCGTAGTGGGTGAGGAACAGCGCGATGGCGACGGCGACCGGGACCGCGATGACCATGGCGATGACCGAGGAGACGATCGTGCCGAAGGCCAGGACGGCGATGCCGAAGACGGGCGGCTGGAGGTTGGTGTTCCACTCGAAGGTGGTCAGGAAGTTGCCCTCGTCCTCACCGATGGCGAGGAACGCCCGGTAGGTGAGGAAGACCGCGATCGCGGCCATGATCGCGAGCAGCAGGATGCCGGAGCCGCGGGAGAAACCGAGGAAGATGCGGTCTCCGGGGCGGGTGGCGCCGCGCGCGTTGCGCTTCTGCTCGACCGGGCTCGGCTGTGGGGAGGGGGGAGGAACGTAGGTGTTCTGCGTGGTGGTGTCCATCGGGTTCTCCGGTCTGCGGAGCCGTCCGTGAAGGGCGGCTCGTGGGGCCGTACGCGATGTGCGGCCCCGGGCGGCGGTGCACCGGACGGTGCGGTCCGGTCCCGGGTGGGGGCCGGACCGCACCGGGGTCAGCTCAGCTCTTCGATGGTCGTGCGGACCTTGGCGATGATCTCGGCCGGGATCGGCGCGTAGTCGTTGTCGACGAGGACCTTCTGGCCGTCCTCGCTGGCGAGGTAGCGCAGGAAGGCCTTGGTGGCGGGCAGGGTGTCCGCCTTGTTGCCCTTGTCGCAGACGATCTCGTAGGTGACGAGGGTGATCGGGTAGGCGCCCTCGGCCTTGGTCTTGTAGTTCAGCTCCAGGGCGAGGTCCTTGCCCGTGCCGACGACCTTGGCGTCCGCGATGGCCTTGGTGGCGCTGTCGGTGGAGGCCTTGACCGGCGCGGCGGCACCCGTGTCGAGGGCGACGGTGGACATCTCCTTGGCGTAGGAGAGCTCCATGTAGCCGATCGCGCCGGAGTTCTGCTTCACCTGCTGGGCCACGCCCGCGGAGCCGGAGGCCGCCTGGCCGCCCTTGGCCTGCCAGGCCTTGCCGCCGTCGTACTTCCAGTTCTCGGGGGTGGTGGCGATGAGGTACTTGGTGAAGTTGTCCGTGGTGCCGGAGTCCTCGGCGCGGTGGAACGCCTGGATCTTCAGGTCGGGCAGCTTGGCGTCGGGGTTGAGCGCCTTGATGGCCTTGTCGTTCCAGTTGGTGATCTTGCTGTCGAAGATCTTCGCCAGGGTCGGCGCGTCCAGGACGAGGTTGTCGACGCCCGGGATGTTGTAGGAGATCGCGATCGGGCCACCGACCATGGGCAGGTCGACGCCCTGGCCGCCCTTGCAGACCTGCTTGGAGGCGGTGATCTCCTCGGGCTTCAGCGCGGAGTCCGAGCCGGCGAAGGCGACCTGGCCCTGGGTGAACGCGGTCACGCCCGCGCCGGAGCCGCCGCCCTTGTAGTTGATCTGCACGCCGTTGCAGGCCTGGGTGAAGTTCTTCACCCACGCGTCGATCGCGTTCTTCTGCGCGGACGAGCCGTCGGCCAGCAGCTGGCCCTTGGCGTCGTCACACTTGATGTCACCGGCGGCGCTCGTGGTGGCGTTGCCACCGCCGCTCTTGTCGCCGGTGTCGTCGGAGCCGCACGCCGTGAGGGCCAGGGCGCCGGAGACCGCGAGAGCACCGAGGGTGAGGGCCCGCCGGTTCATGCGCTGAAGCTTCACTTTCGGGAATTCCTTCCAGGAGCCGCCGTCCTGAATCGGCGGCGTGCGAAGTCTGAGCGGCGTGAGCGGCACTGGGCGCGCCCTCACCGGGTAAGGCCGAAATTAGGCAGAACAGGTGAAGCCGCCGATGGCCGGAAGTGAACGGGGGGTGAACCCCTGCGGTCGGTGCGGTTAGGTCACGGAATGCTCACAGGGAGGGCACGTGGAGGTACCGGAGCAAGTCGGTCCCACCGCACCGGCGGCTCCTTCCACAGCGCGGCGCAAGCGCGACGTCCGGGCGGGAACCCGGCGCCCCGCGGGCCCGTCTCGTTCCACAGGGACCGGAGCGACACGGAGGCGGACATGGAACGGCGTACGTTCATCTCAGGAGGCGTCGCCGCCCTCGCGGCGGCCACGTCGGCCGCCTGCACCGGCGGCACCGGCACGGCCCGCCCGGGCGGCACGTCCGCCTCTGCCTCTCCTACGCTGCTGTCGTCGAGTACGGCGATGACGGCGACCGGCGCCTCTGCGGCCGCGGCCGGCTGGGCCGCACTGGCCCGCGACCTCGACGGCTCGCTGATCCGCCCCGGTGACGCCTCCTGGGCGGCGGCCCGGCAGCTGTACAACACCCGCTTCGACGGGCTGAAGCCCGCCGCGGTCGCCTACGTCGCCCACACGGCCGACATCCGCACCGTCCTGTCGTACGCCAAGGCCCATGACCTGCGCGTGGCGATCCGCAACGGCGGCCACTCCTACGCGGGCTGGTCCTCCGGCAACGGGCGGCTGATCATCGACGTCTCCAAGCTGAGCCGGGTACGCGCGAGCGGCGGGGAGGCGGTGGTCGGGGCCGGCGCGAAGCTGATCGACGTCTACCGGGCGCTGGCCGCGCGCGGTACGACGATCCCGGCGGGCTCCTGCCCGACGGTCGGCGTCTCCGGGCTGGTGCTGGGCGGCGGACACGGCGTGGTCTCCCGGGCGTACGGGCTGACCTGCGACAGCCTCACCCAGGCCACCCTGGTCACCGCCGACGGCCGGCAGCTCGTCGCGAACGCCCGCGACAACAAGGACCTCTTCTGGGCGCTGCGCGGCGCGGGCAACGGCAACTTCGGCGTCGTCACCGAGCTGCGCTTCCGCACCCACCCGGCCCCGCAGGCGGTGTCGGCGTACATGAGCTGGCCGTGGTCGAAGGCGGCCGCGGTGGTGAAGGCCTGGCAGGAGTGGGGGCCGAGCCAGCCCGACGAGATCTGGTCGTCGCTGCACCTGGCGAACGCGGCCGGCGGCACCCCGACGGTCTCCGTCGCGGCGTTCTCCCTCGGCACCTACGGCGAGCTGCAGAACGCGGTGGACCGCCTGGCCGACCGCATCGGCGCCTCGGCGACCAGCGTGTCGCTGCGCCGCCGCTCGTACGAGGAGGCGATGGAGGTGTACGCGGGCTGCTCGTCCTTCGCGACCGACGCCCAGTGCCATCTGCCGGGCTCGACGCCGGGCCGCTCCCCGCGGGGAGCGCTGGGCCGTGAGACGTACGCCGCCCGCTCGGACTTCTTCGACCGCTCCCTCTCCGCGGCCGGCATCCGCACGCTGCTGTCGCAGATCCGCTCGGTGCGGGGCGGCACCGGCAGCATCGCCCTGACCGCGCTGGGCGGGGCGGTCAACCGGGTCTCCCCGACGGCGACGGCCTTCGTGCACCGCCGCTCCCGGATGCTGGCCCAGTACATCGGCGCCTGGCGCGCCGGCACCTCCGGCAGCACGGCCCAGTCCTGGCTCACCGAGGCCCACCACGCGATGCGCCCCTACGCCTCGGGCGCCGCGTACCAGAACTACACCGACCCGACCCTGACCAACTGGCGCAAGGCGTACTACGGGGACGCGGCGCCGCGCCTGGCGCAGCTGAAGAAGCAGTACGACCCGGAGCGGGTGTTCACCTACCCGCAGGCGCTGTAGGCCGGGACCTCTCAGCAGGCCCTAGTGATCCGCGCCCTCGGTGGCGGCGATGATCTCCAGAGCCCGGGTGACCATCCGGTTCTTCCGAGCGGTCTCCGCCGCGAGATCGGTCTTGTGCTCCGCCATCGCCATGCGCTCGTAGCGGGCCTCGGCGGCCGACCAGACGCGGATGAGGTCCGCGTCGTGCTTGCAGTCCATGTCGCGGTCGCGAAGTGATCGTTTCAGCGGCGTTAAGCCTTCCGCCACACATGTTCGAGTGACCGCAGCAGCTCGGTCACCAGCTCCCGGTCGCGCGGCTGGGTCAGCCGCAGGCGGGCCGCGTCCGGGCGGAGCCAGAGGACGCGGTCGACCTCCGTGCCGGGGACGAAGCCGCCGCCCGTGGCCTCGGCCGCCCAGTAACGGACCTGCTTGGGACGGCCGTTGGCCAGGTAGTGCAGCGTGGCCAGTTCCGCGCCGGGGCGGGCCGTGCAGCCCGTCTCCTCCACCACCTCGCGCAGCGCGCCAGTGAGGGCGTCCTCGCCGCGCTTGAGCTTGCCCTTGGGGTGCGACCAGTCGTCGTACTTGGGGCGGTGCACCAGACAGACCTCCAGCTCCCCGTCGGCCGGGGAGCGCCGCCACAGGACGCAACCGGCCGCCAGGACAACGGAGTTCTCTTCCGGGGTGGACACCTGCCCGTCACCGCCTTCCGTACGCGCGCCTCAGGGCGCCGCCACCGTCTGTTTCTGCCAGGACTGCTGGAAGGCGAACCGTGCCGCCTCCACCTCGTGCCGCTGATCGGCGTGCAGCACGCCCAGGGCGTACGCCGTCGCCGGGGCGATCCGCGGGGTGCGGGCGGCCTGCGCCGCGGCCGCGGCCGCCTCCGCGGCGTCCCGGTGGCGGTTCAGGGCCTGCCCGGCGGCGAGCAGGCGTACGTCCACCGGCGCGTCCTGGCCCTCCAGCACCTCACGGGCGTACCGGTGCAGGCGCAGCAGCAGGCGGACCTGGTGCCAGGGGGCGTCCTGGGGGTGCGGGGCCGGGTCCGGGGACAGGCCGTGCACCAGGGCCTCCGCGTTGTACGGGCTGCCCGCGGTGACCAGCGGCAGCGCGGCGACCGCGTCCGTGAGCCGCTCCTCGGCCGCCGCGGCGAGCGCCCGCAGGTCGGTGTCGGCGGCGGCCGGGGTGAGCGGCACCTCGCTGGCCAGTAAGGCGACCTTGTCGGCGACCGCGTGGAAGCGGCTGCTGCCCAGCGCCTGCAGGGCGCTGGAGTGGGCCCGGGTGCGGGCGAGGGTGAGCTGCCGGTCGAGCAGGGCGCCCGCCTTGGCCGCGCCCACGGTGAGGTTGCCGCGCTCGGGCGCGGGCGGGGCGCCGCCGGGCAGGCCGGGCTGGGCAGGCAGCGCCCCCGAGCCCGACAGCCGGTGCAGCGCGGCCAGCAGCCGCTCCAGGCGGGCCGAGCAGGCGTGCTCCAGCGCCAGGGTGCCGGACAGCCAGGCGAGTTCGGGACGCATGCCCTCCGACCAGTCGGCCTCCAGGAGGGGACGGTAGGTGTGCAGGCTGCCGCTGATGCGGCGGGCCGAGCGGCGCAGGGCGCGCGCCGCTCCGACGGACTCCGGCGAACCGCTGTCCCCCACACCCGACCGGGCTCGCGCCGGGGCGCCCCCACCCGCCCCGGTCTCCCGGTGCTGGCGCAGCGCGCGCAGGAACTCCGTGGCCTGGGCCCGGAGATAGCCCGCGAGGGCCTCTCCGGTCACCGGGCGGGCCAGCGGGTCCGTCGGTTCAAGGTGTTGCTGTGCCACGCCGGCGCCTCCGGGCGTCTATGAGCATCTCCTGGATGTTCCTCAGGGGCTGGCCCTCCGCGTCGACCGCGTGCCGGGTCCACTCGCCGTCCGCCCCCAGGTGCCAGGAGGCCGTGGCGCTGGACATGCCGGACTCCAGCAGCCGGTTGAGGGAGGCGCGGTGGCTGGGGTCGACGACCCGGACCAGCGCCTCTATACGGCGGTCGAGGTTGCGGTGCATCATGTCGGCGCTGCCGATCCACACCTCGGGCTCGCCGCCGTTGCCGAAGGCGAAGACCCGGGAGTGCTCCAGGAAGCGGCCGAGGACCGAGCGGACCCGGATGTTCTCCGACAGGCCCGCCACCCCGGGGCGCAGCGCGCAGATGCCGCGCACCCACACATCGACCGGCACGCCCGCCTGGGACGCGCGGTAGCAGGCGTCGATGACCGCCTCGTCGACCATCGAGTTGACCTTGATACGGACGTACGCGGGACGCCCGGCCTTGTGGTGCTGGACCTCCTTGTCGATCCGCGAGACCAGGCCGTCGCGCAGCGACTTGGGCGCGACGAGGAGCCGTCGGTAGGTCTCGCGGCGGGAGTAGCCGGACAGCCGGTTGAAGAGGTCCGAGAGGTCGGCGCCGACCTGCGGGTCGGCCGTCAGCAGGCCGAGGTCCTCGTACAGGCGGGCCGTCTTGGGGTGGTAGTTGCCGGTGCCGACGTGGCTGTAGCGGCGCAGGGTGTCGCCCTCCTGGCGGACCACCAGCGACAGCTTGCAGTGGGTCTTCAGGCCGACCAGGCCGTAGACCACATGGCAGCCGGCCTCCTCCAGCTTGCGCGCCCACTTGATGTTGGCGTGCTCGTCGAAGCGGGCCTTGATCTCGACCAGGACGAGGACCTGCTTGCCGGCCTCGGCGGCGTCGATGAGCGCGTTGACTATCGGGGAGTCGCCCGAGGTGCGGTACAGGGTCTGCTTGATCGCCAGCACGTCCGGGTCCTCGGCGGCCTGCTCCAGAAACCTCTGCACCGACGTGGAGAACGAGTCGTACGGGTGGTGCAGCAGCACGTCACGGCTGCGCAGCGCGGCGAAGATGTCCGGCGGGGAGGCCGACTCGACCTCGGCGAGGTCGCGGTGGGTGCCCGCGACGAACTTGGGGTACTTCAGCTCGGGCCGGTCCAGGCCGTGGATGCGGAACAGGCCGGTCAGGTCGAGCGGGCCGGGCAGCGGGTAGACCTCCGCCTCGGTGATCTTCAGCTCGCGCACCAGCAGGTCGAGGACCTCGCGGTCGATGGACTCCTCGACCTCCAGGCGCACCGGCGGGCCGAAGCGGCGCCGCATGAGCTCCTTCTCCAGGGCCTGGAGGAGGTTCTCGGCGTCGTCCTCCTCGACCTCCAGGTCCTCGTTGCGGGTGATGCGGAAGGCGTGGTGCTCCAGCACCTCCATGCCCGGGAACAGCTCTTCCAGGTGCGCGGCGATGACGTCCTCGATGGGGACGTAGCGGCCGGGGCTGGACTCCAGGAAGCGCGACAGCAGCGGCGGCACCTTCACCCGGGCGAAGTGCCGGTGGCCGCTGACGGGGTTGCGCACGACGACGGCCAGGTTCAGCGACAGGCCGGAGATATAGGGGAAGGGGTGCGCGGGGTCGACCGCGAGGGGCGTGAGGACGGGGAAGATCTGGTGCCGGAACAGCGTGAAGAGCCGGGCCTGCTCCTTCTCGGTCAGCTCGCTCCAGCGGACCAGGTGGATGCCCTCCTCCGCGAGCCCGGGGGCGACGTCCTCGTGGAAGCAGGCGGCGTGCCGGGCCATCAGCTCGCGTGAGCGGGCCCAGATCATCTCCAGCACCTGGCCGGGCTGCAGTCCGGAGGCGGAGCGGGTGGCGACGCCGGTGGCGATACGGCGCTTCAGACCGGCCACCCGGACCATGAAGAACTCGTCCAGGTTGCTCGCGAAGATCGCCAGGAAGTTGGCCCGCTCCAGCAGCGGTGTGTCCGGGTCCTCGGCGAGCTCCAGGACGCGCTCGTTGAACGCGAGCCAGCTGCGCTCCCGGTCCAGGAAGCGGCCCTGGGGGAGCTGGACCCCGTCCACCTGCGTTTCCTCGTAGGCGTCGAGGTCCGCGTCGAGGTCGGGTTCCAGATCGGAGACCACGGCCGCCACGGTGTGCGGGCGGTGGGCGGCGATGGAGCCGACGGAGGGCTGCGCGTGCTGGACCTGGGCCTCGGCCTGGGTGTTCTGCTGGCTCATGGACCCATTCTTCCGCGCCAGGAGTGAGACAGGCGCGTCGGAAGTCGCGGGCGGGAGCGTGAGGGCGGCCCACTCGGGAGGCGGCGAAGGCTCTGGCACGGCGGGGTTCATTGGCCGAGCGTCGCAAGGGTGTCTGAACCGGTGGTTACGGAGACATGGCGTTCGGGATAGCGGGGGGCGGATCACGGACGACCGGAGGATCGTTTCGCCGCCGGTCGCCGTCGAACGACTATTCGATTACGGCGATCAGGGGCGCGACCACGCCCATAGGCGGGGCCCCGATCAGGGGCGCGGCCACGCCCATAGGCGGGCCCCCGATCCAGGGCGCGACCACGCCCGCAGGCGGGCCGCGCCCCGCGGAACGAACGACCGGGCCTCAGGTCTCCGTGCGGTACATCAGGTCGGCCTCGTGGGTCGTGAACCCCAGCCCCTCGTACACGGCCACCGCCGCCTTGTTGTCGGCGTCGACGTAGAGCATGGCCGTGGGCAGCCCCTGGGCGGCGAGGTGGTTCAGCCCGATCGTGGTGAGCGCCTTGCCCAGGCCCAGGCCCTGTGCCTGCGGTGAGACGCCGAGGACGTAGACCTCGCCGAGCTGCTCCTCCGCGTGCACCTTCGTCCAGTGGAAGCCGACCAGCCGGCTCTCCTGGAAGGCGAGGAAGAAGCCGGCCGGGTCGAACCAGGGCTCGGCCTTGCGGTCGTCGAGGTCGCGCTGGGTGAGGGAGCCCTGCTCGGGGTGGTGCGCGAAGGCGGCCGCGTTGACGGCGAGCCAGGCGGCGTCGTCCTGGCCGGGCACGAACGTACGTACCGTCACATTCTCGGGCAGAACGGGCTCGGGGAGTTCCAGGCCGGCCAACGGGCGGCGCATCTGACGCAGTTCGCGGAAGAGGGTGAGCCCCAGCACCTGGGCGAGGTGGCGGGCGGCCGGATGCCCGCCGTGGGCCCACACCCGCAGGCGCTTGCCGGAGGCGGCGAGCAGGGCCGAGCCCAGCGCGCGGCCGTGTCCGTGGCCCCGGTGCGCGGGGTGGACGACCAGCTCGGCGGCCGGCGCCTCGACGGGGTCGGTGTCCTCCAGCTGGGCGTAGCCGACGAGTTCGTCGCCGACGCTGAGCAGCAGATGGGACACGCCCGGGCGCTCCCCGCCGCGCAGCTGGAGCCTGCCCTGTTCGGACACCGCCTGCTGGCCGTCGTTGCGGGCCGCCTCGGCGAGCAGGTCGAGCACGGCGTCGGTCTGCTCCGCGTCGAGCGCGGGACGGGTCTCGAGGGAGCGGGGCCGGCCGGGCCGTGCGAAGTCGTCGCTGGTCATGCCTACGAGGGTAAAGGGCGGCGCCCGTGAGGGAGGGGCAAAGGGAAACCCAGATGTAACCATGAAAGCACTGTCGCGCTACGCGCGTTGACTCTAGGCTGCGCCCGGACCGAGCCACACCTCTACATGCACCACAGGGGGGCGCATGCCTGCCATCTCTCAGCACCACCACCGCAGACGCCGTACGTACCGGCTCCTCGCGGCCGCCGCAGGCCTCGCGACCGTCGGAGCGCTCGCAGCAGCGCTGCCGGGCGTCGCGAACGCCGACGAGGACGGCTACGCGGGCAAGCAGTCGAGCCGCTACCAGGACGTGCAGCTGCTGTCGTTCAACGACTTCCACGGCAACCTCGAGCCCCCCACGAGTTCCTCGGGGCGGCTCACGGAGATTCAGCCGGACGGCAGCGTCAAGACCATCGAGGGCGTCGGCGGCGTGGAGTACCTGGCCGGCTCGCTGCGCACGGCCCGCGAGGGCCACCCGTACTCGATCACGGCCGCCGCGGGCGACCTGATAGGCGCCAGCCCGCTCATGTCCGCGCTCTTCCACGACGAGCCCACGATCGAGGCGATGAACGCCCTCGACCTGGACGTCACGGGCGTCGGCAACCACGAGTTCGACGAGGGCGCCACCGAGCTCAAGCGGATGCAGAACGGCGGCTGCCACCCGAAGGACGGCTGCTACGAGGAAGGGCGGACGTTCGAGGGGGCGCAGTTCCCGTACCTGGCTGCGAACGTCGTCGACGAGAAGACCGGAAAGCCGATGCTCGACCCCACCTACGTGTGGGAGAAGAACGGCGTGAAGATCGGCTTCATCGGCGTGACCCTGGAGGGCACCCCGGGCATCGTCACCGCCGAGGGTGTCAAGGGCCTGAAGTTCCTCGACGAGACCGCGACGATCAACAAGTACGCGCGCGAACTGCAGAAGCGGGGCGTGAAGTCCATCGTCGCGCTGATCCACGAGGGCGGCGCCCCGGCCTCGGACGCGTACAACTACGACTGCGGCGCCGGCGGCTCCGGCATCTCCGGCCCGATCGTCGACATCGCCAAGGGCGTCACGGCCAAGGTCGACGCGCTGGTCACCGGTCACACCCACGCCGCGTACGCGTGCACCGTCCCCGACCCGGAGGGCAACCCGCGCACGGTGACCTCCGCCGCGTCCTTCGGCCGTCTCTACACGGACACCACGCTGACCTACGACCGGCGCAGCGGCGACATCGTCCGCACGTCGGTGACGTCCGCGAACCACGTCGTCGTCCGGCAGAACCCGGCCTCCGACATGACCGCCCTGATCGCCCATTACAAGGCGATGTCCGCACCGGTGGAGAACCGCCCCATCGGCTGGATCGCCTCCGAGCTCGCCCAGCCCAAGGCGCCGGACGACTCCACGCTCGGCAATGTGATCGCGGACGCGCAGCTCGCCTACGCCAAGTCCGTGGACCCGAGCGCGGATGTGGCGCTGATGAACCCGGGCGGCGTCCGGGCCAACCTGGTGTACGCGTCCTCCCCGGCCGGTGAGGGCGACGGTGTGGTGACGTACGGCGAGGCCTTCAGGGTGCAGCCGTTCGCCAACACGGTGAACCTGGTCGACCTCACCGGCGCCCAGCTGCTCACCGTGCTGCAGCAGCAGGTCTCCGGCGCCAACGCGGCCGCCCCGAAGATCCTTCAGCCGTCGGGGCTGACGTACACGCTGGACCTGACGAAGACGGGCGCCGACCGGATCGTCACCGACTCCGTCCGCGTCGCGGGCGCCCCGCTGGACCCGGCCGCGGTCTACCGGGTCGCCGCCAACTCCTTCCTCGCCGGCGGCGGTGACGGCTTCACGGAGCTGGCCGCGGGCACGAACCGGTTCGTCGGCCAGGACGACCTGTTGGCCTTCGAGACCTACCTGAAGGCCAACTCCTCGGCGGTCAACCCGTTGCAGGCGCCTGCGACGGACCGGGTGAACGTCATCAAGTGACCGACCGCGCGAAGGGGCCCGGGGGCGCTGTCCCCGGGCCCCTTCGCCGTATCCGGAGGCTGTACGTCCGGCGTCATCCAGCCAAGTTCACGCGGCATTTTTCGTTCCGAACCAGCCACACGGGCGGTCGCCGCTCATATGCTGCGTGTGATCTTGTCGGCACAACCGGCTTATGTGATCACTGGAGGGGCAAGACTGTGAGACATCCTGTCAGACGCTCCATCACCGTCGTCCTGGCGCTGTTTCTGGCCTGCGTGGGCATATCGGCCCCCGCGCACGCCAGTTCGACCACAGGCGACCGAGTCCTCTACTGGAACCAAGCGCTGATCGACGCCTACGTCACCACGGGCGGCTCTCCCGGACCCCTGGCACGGGCCGGGGCCATGATGCATCTGGCCATGTACGACGCCGCGAACGCCAGCCGCTGCCACAGCAGCGGCGGCTTCAAGCCGGAGAACTGCCTCGGGGCGCTCTACACCCCCGGCATCAGCGTGAAGGCCGGCGTCGCTCCCAACGTCGAGGCGGCGTTGGACCACGCCGCCTACAACGTCCTCAAATCCGCCTTCCCCGCACTCGACTTCACCCCCTACCTCACTGCGGCCCGCTCGGGCGAGCCGGTCGACGCCACCACCACGGAGGGCAAGAGCGTCGGCGAGAAGGCCGCCGCGGCGATGATCGCCCGTCGTACCGGTGACGGATCCGGGGACACCACGCCGTACACCCCGAGCACCGAACCCGGCCAGTGGCGGCCGACAGGCTCCGGTCCGGCGGCGGATCCGAACTGGGGCAAGGTCAAGAAGTTCGTCGACTACGGCGACTACCCGTGGACGCACCTCAAGACCACGGCGGCCGACCTGCGTCCGCAGCCGCCCGCCGGCATCGCGACGATGCCCGAGCTGCTGAAGAGCTCGTCCTACACGGCCCAGTTCAAGGAGGTCGCGGAGCTCGGCGCGGCCAACAGCACGACACGGACCGCCGAGCAGACCCAGATCGCCTGGTTCTGGGCCAACGACCTGAACGGCACCTACAAGCCGCCGGGCCAGCTCTTCACCCACACCCGGACCGTCTCCCAGCAGCGCGGACTCGACCAGCTCGCCAACGTCCAGCTCTTCGCGCTGGTCGCGGGCTCGATGGCGGACGCGGGGATCTCCGCCTGGGACGCGAAGTACCAGACCGGCATCGATCTGTGGCGGCCCGAGAGCGCCATCCGGCTGGCCGACTCGGACGGCAATCCGGACACCGTGCAGAACAGCTCCTGGCAGCCGCTCTCGGCCGACGAAGCAGGGAACCACTTCAGCCCGCCGTTCCCGGCCTACGTCTCCGGGCACGCGACCTTCGCGGGAGCATGGGCCGAGTCGATGAAGCTGTTCTTCGGCACGGACAACATCTCCTTCACCGGCACCACCGACGATCCGCACGCGGTCGGTGTCTCCCGCACCTTCTCCACCTTCAGCGCGGCGGCCACCGAGAACGCCCGGAGCCGGGTCTACCTCGGTGTGCACTACCAGTGGGACGGCGACCTCGGCGTCGCGACCGGCCGGAAGGCCGCCGGCCAGATCATCAACAACTCGTACGGCCCGACGAGTTACAACGACAAGACACCCGTGTACAGCAGCCCCCGCCTCACCACCGTGGGCAAGCAGTGGCTGATCAAACCCATGGGTGCCACGAGCGTCGGCAACCTGTACGACGGCCCGCACGCGTCCTGGTACTGGTGTGACGACTACGGCGCGGACAACGTCTACAACCAGCTCATCTGGAACTCCTACGGCTGTGTGAACGGCTACGACGGCTCCGCGCACGCCTACTACACACCGCGCTAGTACCGGAAAGGACGGTCTTCCCGTGATCAGGAAGCATCTCCGACGCATCGGCGCGACCGCCGGTGTGATCGCCGCGCTCGTCTCCGTCTCGGTCTCCGTCGCGGTCGCCGGCGCGAACGCGACGGGATCGCAGAACGAGCCGAGCGTGCCAGGGACTCTCCGGGTCTTCGCCGGACCGTACGAGCAGGCGCAGTTCTGCGAGGGCGGCCCGACCCCGGTGATCTCCGGCACGAGCGGCGGCGCGCTCGCCGCCTCGCCGACCGCATTCGGCAAGGACGCGGGCAAGAACAGGAGTTACTCCGCCCTGCGGGCCACCTTCGAGGTCGGCAAGCCGGGCGAGGCTCCGCTCATCACCCAGACCGAGCGGATCTGGCCGAACGGCATGGTCTTCAACCTCGCTCTCGCCGCGGGCGAGCTGAAGCCGGGCGACTACCGGTTCCGCCTGCGCGCGATCGGCAACAAGGCGTCGGACTGGACGTCGTGGTGCGCGTTCACCGTCACTCAGTGACCCACGCCGTGTGCGCGTGAATCCGACCTGAACGGTCGAGAAGGCCGGTTCCTCGTCGGGAACCGGCCTTCGGCCTGTTGGTGTCAGGACGCCGACGGGGTCCAGCCGCCCAGCCAGTCCGCGACCTCCTGGCCGGAGGCCTGGGCGTCGGTCAGCTGGGGACGGTCGGCGGAGGCGGTGCCTGCGCCGGGGCCGGTGTTCTTGTACTCGGCGAAGCGGTCGTTCTTCCAGGAGAAGCCGCTCATGTCGGTCCAGGGGGTCGTCTTGATCGCGGCGCTCAGGGTGGTGTTGCGGACCGTCGTCTGGGGGTCGAGGGTGGCGTCGCCGCCGGCGTGCCA
Source organism: Streptomyces sp. NPDC096205 (assembly GCF_044763135.1). Lineage (NCBI taxonomy): Bacteria > Bacillati > Actinomycetota > Actinomycetes > Kitasatosporales > Streptomycetaceae > Streptomyces > Streptomyces sp. NPDC096205. The sequence goes on from NZ_JBIWFS010000006.1 coordinate 37,417, forward strand.
GGGGCGGCCGAGGTAGAAGGTGCGGTCGGAGACGGCGCCGGTGATCGCCGAGTTGGCGATGAGGAGGCCCTTGCGGTCGGCGGCCGTGCTGGGGGCGGTGACGTAGCCGGCGGAGGTGCCGTCCCAGCGCTTCTTCAGGGTGATGACGGACTTGTCGACGACGGCCGTGGCCCGGCCGAAGATGAAGTCGACGTTGCCGACGACGTAGGAGTTCGTCATGTAGACCCGGCCCAGCCGGTCCTTCGCGGCCGTGTCCAGCAGCAGGGTGTCCTGGTCGCCCTCGACGATGACGCTGTCCAGGAACACCTTGTCGGAGGCGGTGCGCAGGGCGACGGCCTGGTGGCCGGAGAGGGACTGGTTGGCCTTCTCGTCGAAGTCGTTGGAGACGGTGAGGTTGCGGGCCTGGAAGTCGTCCGCCTCCACGGCGACGGTGGCGCTGCCGCCGGTGCCGTACGTGCCGCCGCCGGGCTTGGGCGTGCCGGACGCGTTGTTGTAGACGATCACCGTGTCCTTGCGGCTCGCACCCGTGCCCTGGATGGTGACGTGCGGCTTGTTGGAGGGGACCTTCACCGTCTCGCGGTACGTGCCCGGCTTGACGGAGATGACGATCCGGGAGGGGTTGTTCGCCGGTACTGCGTTCACCGCGGCCTGGACCGTCGTGTACTGGCCCGTGCCGTCCTTGGCGACGGTGAGGGTCGTCGCGGCGGCCGTGGTCGTGGCTGTTGTGCCCAGGGAACTCCTCGGGCCCGCGCCCGACTTGACCAGCGACGGGACCTGCGCCGCCGTGTCCGCCGTGTAGGCGTAGTACGTCTTCGGGTCGAACCCCGTACCGCCGCCGCTCTCGTTGCGGCCGCTCGTGCCGGAGAAGACGTTGCCGCGCTGGACGAGGGTGGCGGTGGTGTCCCGGATGACGGGGTTGGTGAAGCCCTGGAAGTACGAGTTCTCCAGCAGCATCTTCGTCTTCCCACGGGCGTAGTTGCCGTACGAGGACCTGATGGTGGTGTCCGGGACGTCCTCCAGGAAGTTGTTGTAGAGGTGCGCGTGCGCGGCGTTGTCCGTGGACGGGTTGCGCTGCTCCGTCTCGCGGATCCAGTTGTGGTGGATCGTGATGTCGGTGACGACGTTCTCGGTCCAGCCGATGCCGAAGGCCTTGTTGTCGTTGCTGAGGCGGTTCCAGGAGACCGTGACGTACGTGCTGTCCTTGCGCACGTCGATCAGACCGTCGGCCATGTGCCGCAGGTCGTTGTGGTCGATCCAGACGTGGTGCGCGCCGTCCATCTGGATCGCGTCGAAGTCGTGCTCCTTGTCGTTCCAGACGCCCTGGTACGCGTCCCTGATCGTCAGGTTCCTGATGATCACGTTGTGCACGCCCGGGCCGAGGAAGAAGCCGCCGCCGACGATGTGCCCGGACGTCCCCGAGCCGATGATCGTCTTGTCGGAGGCGACCTTGATCTCCTTGCCGACCGGGTTCATGGTGATCGTGCCCGCGACGACGATGACGTACGGCTCGGGGGCCGTCGCGTACTTCTCCAGGTCGGCGAGCGTCCTGACGGTGACGGTCCGGCCGTCGCGTCCGCCGTACGTACCGTTCTGGCCGAGGGCGTTGACCGAGGCGAACCCGTCGGCGGCCGCGGTCGCCCAGGTGGGCGCGGTGGCCGCGGAGGCCTTCTCCGGGGCGCCGATTCCGAACACCGACCCGTACGCCAGCACCCCGGCGGCGGTCACGGCCAGCGGGGCGCCGATCATCACGGCCGTACTGCGCCTGCGGTGACGGGACTTGGACCTGCGGCGGCTCTCACTCATGCGCGGAATCCGTTTCGTGGGGGAGCTTCTGGTCGTGCTGTGGTCGCCGCCGGGGACGGGTTGGGTTGCCGCGCACGGCCGAACGAAAGGGAGGGGCCGTGCGTCGGGGGGACATGAAGAGACTTGTGAGGGGTGCGGTCGGGGTCGCGGTCGTGACGGTGCTCGCCGGATGCACCGTGGGCGGCGGGGACGGCGGTGAGGGTGCGGCCTCCTGCGCGTACATCGCGCTGTACGACGGCCGCCGCTACTTCGGCTACGGCGCGGGCGACTTCGAGCTCGGCGAGCGGCTCGGTACGGCGGTCCTGCCGTCCTGCGACGACACGGGCGGATACCCCGATGATCCCGGAGTGCCCGAGCGGCGCGTGCCCGCCTACGCCATCAAGGGCATCGACCCCACGGTCGCCATCACCACGGGCACCGACTCACCGGACACGGTCCTGGTGGCGGACGGGGCGGGGGAGACGCTGCCGCCTGAGGTGCGGGAGGTGGTGCGGGTGGGGGAGTGACGGGCGGCGCGGCCGGGGCTCGCATGCACGCCGGGAGTGTTTGCATGGTTTGTGGCAGCTGCCGGGCTCCCTGGGGGCATCTGCGTGCAACAAACGATGCAAACCCGCCGGACATCCCCGGACCGGCGGCCGGGCGTGGTGGGGCGTCAAGGGATCTCCGGTGGTGCTGTGGCCGCCCCCGGCAGCCGTACCGTCGCCACCGTGCCGCCGCCCTCCGCCGGGGTCAGGGTCACCTCGCCGCCGGACTGGTGGATCGTGCGGGCGACGATGGAGAGGCCGAGGCCTGAGCCGGGGAGGGAGCGGGCTGAGGGGGAGCGCCAGAAGCGGTCGAAGACGTGGGGGAGTTCGTCGGCGGGGATGCCGGGGCCGTGGTCGCGGACCTGGAGGACGCCCTCGTGGAGGGTCACTTCGATCGTGCCGTTCGGCGGGCTGAACTTCACCGCGTTGTCGAGGATGTTGACCACCGCGCGTTCCAGGGCTGCCGGCTCTGCGCGGACGTACCAAGGGTCCAGGGCTGCCGTGATCGTCAGTTCCGGGCCGCGCAGGCGGGCTCGGCGCAGGGCCGACTCGACCGTGTCCTCCAGGGAGACGACCTGGACGCGTTCTCCTCGCTGGGCCTCCGAGCGCGACAGCTCCTGGAGGTCGCCGATCAGGGCTGCCAGTTCTGTCATCTGGGCCTTCACCGAGGCCAGGAGTGCCTTGCGGTCCGCCTCGGGGATCGGGCGGCCCGTCTCCTCGCTGCGGGTGAGGAGTTCGATGTTGGTCCGGAGAGACGTCAGCGGGGTGCGGAGTTCGTGGCCCGCGTCCGCGATCAGTTGCTGCTGGAGGTCCCGGGAGCTGGCCAGGGACGTCGTCATCGAGTTGAACGAGCGGGACAGGCGTGCCACCTCGTCGTCGTCCTCGTCGTCCACGGGGATGCGGATGGCCAGGTCCTCCGTGCGGGCCACGTGCTCCACGGCCTCCGTCAGCTTGTCGACCGGGCGCAGGCCCGCACGAGCCACGGCCAGGCCCGCCGCTCCGGCGCCGACCACTCCGATGCCGGAGACGAGCAGGAGGACCCAGGCAAGTGAGGACAGTGGCTCGGTGACCTGGCCGAGGGGCTTGGCGACGGACACGGCGATGCCGGGCTGCACCTCGCGGGTGTTCCGGTCGACGACCGGGCGGGTGTAGACGCGCACGGCGGTGCCGTCGGTGGTCTTCGCGGAGTGCAGGGCCGTCTCCGCGTCGCCGTCGGCGACCGCCAGGTCGGCGTCCTGCACCTTGACGCTCTTGATGCCGGGGTTGGTGCAGGTGGTGCTGTCCGAGTAGAGGATCGTGACGATGGGGGAGTTCGGGGCCAGCGGAAGCTGCCGGGGCTCCGGCAGCCGGCAGTTGTCCACCATGACCGTCAGCAGCCCGCTCGAGACCTGCTCGCTGCGCAGCTGCTCGTCCAGCTGCCGGTACAACTGGCCGCGCACCAGGAACCAGCACGTCACCGAAACCGCCGCCACCGCGAACGCCACCGCCGAAGCCACCAGCAGCGCAAGTCGGGAGCGCAGGGGGAGGCTCTTCAGCTTCCTCACTCGGTGCCGCCCTGCCGGAGTACGTAACCGACCCCCCGCACCGTGTGGACGAGGCGCGGCTCGCCGCCTGCCTCCGTCTTGCGGCGCAGGTACATGACGTAGACGTCCAGGGAGTTGGACGACGGCTCGAAGTCGAAGCCCCAGACCGCCTTGAGGATCTGCTCGCGGGTGAGGACCTGGCGGGGGTGGGCCAGGAACATCTCCAGGAGGGTGAACTCGGTGCGGGTCAGTTCCACGGGCCGGCCGGCCCGGGTGACCTCGCGGGTCGCCAGGTCCATGCGCAGGTCGGCGAAGGTGAGGGCCTCGTCCTCGGGGGCCCCACCCGACAGGGCCGCCGCGTACGAGCTGCGGCGCAGCAGCGCGCGGATGCGGGCGAAGAGCTCGTCGAGCTCGAAGGGCTTGACCAGGTAGTCGTCGGCGCCGGCGTCGAGGCCCGTCACGCGGTCGCCCACCGTGTCGCGGGCGGTGAGCATGAGGATCGGGGTCGTGTCGCCGGCCCCGCGGATGCGGCGGGCCGCCGTCAGGCCGTCCATGCGGGGCATCTGGATGTCCAGGACGATCAGGTCGGGCTGGTACGCCCGGGCCTTGTCCAGAGCGTCCAGGCCGTCCACGGCGACCTCCGTGCCGTACCCCTCGAAGGCGAGGCTGCGCTGGAGTGCTTCGCGTACCGCCGGCTCGTCGTCGACGACGAGGATGCGCTGGGGGGCACGGTCACGGTCGCCTTCGGCGGGGCTCATGGGTGTCTGGTTCCTCGGGTGCGGTGGGACACGGGGCTCGCTTCTCAGCCTCGCACGTTCCGGGCGTCACGGCGGCGGCCGACGGCCTTGCGGCGGCTCGCGCGTGTGCCGGGCGCCGCCACCTCGGGGGCGCGGCCGGGCGTCGGCGGGTGCAGCTCGTACGCCACCGCGAGGGCCTGCCGGACGTCCCCCGGGCCGTGCCCGGTCATGAGGTGCTCCCCGCCCGCAGCTTCGCCAGGTCCGCCTTCACCGTGTCGACCGGGATCGCGAAGCCCAGACCCACGCTGCCCGCCGCCGACGACGAGGAGCCCGAACTCGCCGAGTACATCGCCGAGTTGATGCCGATGATGTTGCCGTTCATGTCGATCAGCGCGCCTCCGGAGTTGCCGGGGTTGAGGGACGCGTCGGTCTGGATCGCCTTGTACGTCGTCGTCGACGAGCCGGTGTCGCCGTTGAACTCGCGGCCGCCGAACTCGAACGGCCAGCCGCCCTCCGGCTGCTGCTGCCCCTCGTCGGTGGAGACGGTGACATCGCGGTCGAGCGCGGAGACGATCCCGCTGGTCACCGTGCCGGTGAGGCCTTCGGGGGAGCCGATCGCGACGACCTGGTCGCCGACCTGGACGCCGTCGGAGTCGCCGAGGGTGGCCGTCTTCAGGCCGGAAGCGCCGGACAGCTTGATCAGGGCGAGGTCCTTGGCGCTGTCGGTGCCGACGACTTCGGCGCCGTACTCCTTGCCGTCGCTGGTGCGCACCTTGATCTGGGAGGCGCCGGAGACGACGTGGTTGTTGGTGACGATCTCACCGTCACTGGTGATGATCACGCCGGAGCCGGTGGAGGAACCGGCGTTCCCGGTCGCGTTGATCTCCACGATGCTCGGGCTGACCGCCTTGGCGACCCCGGAGGCGGTGCCGCGCTGGCTCACCGGGACTACATCGGTGCTGGTGGAGGACGAGGCCACGGTGGTGGAGCCGTCGGTCAGCTCCTGGATGCCGTACGCCGTGCCGCCGCCGACCGCTGCCGCGACGATCGCCACGGCCGCGAGCAGGGCCACGGGCCCGCGCTTCTCGGTACGCCGCCGGGAGACGGGCTCCGTGAGAAGAACAGTCGGCTGGTACGCCGGAGGGGGCGGCCACTCGGGGTTCACATTGCTCTCGGTCATGTCCATGAGCTTCGCGCCCGACCATGAGAGCTTCCTGAGGGCTGCCTGAGAAGCCCGGCAGAACCTCGTATGCCCGATATAAGGACCGGCCCCGCGGAGCTACTTGCAGCCGCAGGACTGCCGTACCACCAGCCGTGACGGGAACACCTTCAGCCGCTCACGGCGGGACCCCGCCACCCGCAGCCCGTCGTCGAGGACGAGGTCGACGGCCGCGCGGGCCATCGTCGAGCGGTCGGAGGCGACGGTGGTGAGCGGCGGGTCGGCCAGGTCCGCTTCCTTGATGTCGTCGAAGCCGGCCACCGCCAGCTCGCCGGGGACGTCGATCCGCAGTTCGCGCGCCGCGCGCAGCAGGCCTATCGCCTGGTCGTCGGTGGAGCAGAAGATCGCCGGCGGGCGGTGCGGCCCGGACAGGATGTCCAGGCCGACCCGGTAGGCGTCGTAGCGGTTGTACGGGGCCTCGAAGAGGCGGCCCTCGGTGGACAGGCCCGCCTCGGACATCGCGCGCTTCCAGCCCTCGACGTGGTCGGAGACGGGGTCGCCGACGGCCGGGGTCTCCGCGGTGCCGCCCATGCAGGCGACGTACGGGTGGCCGTGCTCGAGGAGGTGGCGTACGGCGAGCTGGGCGCCGCCGAGGTCGTCCGTGACGACGGCGACGTCGTCGATGGACTCGGGCCGCTCGTGCAGCAGCACCACGCGCGCGTCCCAGGCCTCGATCTCGGCGGCCGCCATGTCGTTCAGCGCGTGGGAGACGAGGATCAGGCCGGAGACCCGCATCCCCAGGAACGCGCGCAGGTAGTGCACCTCGCGTTCGCCCACGTAGTCGGTGTTGCCGACCAGCACCATCTTTCCGCGCTCGGAGGCGGCCTGCTCGACCGCGTGCGCCATCTCCCCGAAGAAGGGCTGACGGGCGTCGGGGATGATCAGGCCTATGAGGTCCGTGCGCCGCGAGGCCATCGCCTGCGCCACCCGGTCGGGCCGGTAGCCCAGCTCCTTGATGGCGGCGAGGACACGCTCGCGCGTGGCCGGGGCGACCGGCCGGGGTCCGTTGTTGATGACGTAGCTGACGACGGCGGTGGAGGTACCCGCCAGTCGTGCCACGTCATCCCGAGTCACCTTGGCCACGCGCGGAGTCTACGCGGATGGAACGCCCCTGGGCAGGGCGTAAAGGGGGCCGGCTGTGGGCCGTACGGGCGCCCGGAGCGCCCCGTCCGTATGTCGGTCACGCGTCCGCCGGGACCTCTGTGGCGGCACTGGGGGCCGCGTTGTCCGCATCCTCCGGCTTTGGCCGGGCGGCCTTGGCCTTCGCCTCGTCGGCGGCACGCTCGACTTTTTCGGGCGTAACGAATCGATAACCGACGTTCCGGACGGTTCCGATCAGCGCCTCGTGCTCGGGCCCGAGCTTCGCCCGCAGCCGTCGTACGTGCACATCGACCGTCCGGGTGCCGCCGAAGTAGTCGTAGCCCCAGACCTCCTGCAGCAGCTGGGCGCGGGTGAAGACCCGGCCCGGGTGCTGGGCGAGGTACTTCAGCAGCTCGAACTCCTTGAAGGTCAGGTCCAGGACCCGGCCCTTGAGCTTGGCGGAGTAGGTCGCCTCGTCGACCGACAGGTCGCCGTTGCGGATCTCCATGGGGGAGTCGTCGTTGACGATCTGCTGCCGGCCCATGGCGAGCCGGAGGCGGGCCTCCACCTCGGCGGGGCCGGCGGTGTCGAGGAGTACGTCGTCGATGCCCCAGTCGGCGGTGACGGCGGCCAGGCCGCCCTCGGTGACGACCAGCAGGAGCGGACAGCCGGGGCCCGTGGAGCGCAGGAGCTGGCACAGGCTGCGCACCTGGGGCAGATCGCGCCGGCCGTCGATGAGGATCACATCGGCACCGGGGGTGTCGACGAGTGCGGGCCCCTCGGCCGGGGCGACCCGCACGTTGTGCAGGAGCAGGCCGAGTGCGGGCAGCACCTCCGTCGACGGCTGGAGGGCGTTGGTCAGGAGCAGCAGAGAACTCATACGTCTGGTTCCTCCTCGGTCCCTGCGAGGACGTGTGCGGTGCGGAACTGCTCTGCGATCCCGGTGCCCCATACACGAGCGTTCGCCTGAGGTTTCCCGCTTCGTATACAACGCTTCCGAAAGCACAAAAGGACCCGGGGGCTACGCTGCCCGAGTCCTCTGCCCAGCAGAATAGCCGACATGAGCGACGGTCCGGCAGGTGATGTGGTGCGTTCCACCGTTCGTCCGCATTCCGAGACGAGGGGACGCGCCCCATTGCGGACGTATCTGCGCACGTCCGACGGGGTGGCGATCGATTCCGTATACGATCCGCAATCCGTTGTATACGACCGTGTGCACGACGCCTCCGCTTCACCCCCCGTCGACCTGGTGTTCGTCGTCGCCCACGGCTTCACCGGGGACGTGGACAAGCCCCACGTGCGGCGCATCGCCGCCGCGCTGCGGCCGTACGGTGCCGTCCTGACCTTCTCCTTCCGCGGTCACGGGCGCTCCGGCGGGAGCTCCACGGTCGGCGACCGGGAGGTCCTCGACCTGGAGGCCGCGCTCTCCCACGCCCGCGGGTTCGGGCACCAGCGCGTGGTCACCGTCGGCTTCTCGATGGGCGGCTCGGTGGTGCTGCGGCACGCAGCGCTGTACGGCGCCCCGGACGCGGTCGTCTCCGTCAGCGCGCCCGCCCGCTGGTACTACCGGGGCACCGCCCCCATGCGTCGCCTGCACTGGCTGGTCACCCGGCCGGAGGGCCGCCTGGTCGGCCGCTACGGATTCCGCACCCGGATTCACCACCAGGAGTGGAACCCGGTCCCGCTGTCCCCGGTGGAGGCCGTCCCGCGGATCGCGCCCGCCCCGCTCCTCGTCGTCCACGGCGACCGCGACGGGTACTTCCCCCTCGACCACCCCCGCATGCTGGCCGCCGCCGCGGGTGAGCACGGCGAACTCTGGCTGGAGCCCGGCATGGGCCATGCCGAGCACGCCGCCGACGACGCCCTGCTGGCCAGGATCGCGGACTGGGCGGTGTCCCGGGCGGGCTAGCCTGGGCCTGTTCACTGCCGAACCGACTGTTCACCGCCGAACCGACTTGAGGGACGAGATGGCAAAGGTCACGGTCCGCTACTGGGCCGCCGCCAAGGCCGCGGCCGGCGTCGCCGAGGAGCCCCACGAGGCCGCGACGCTCGCCGAGGCGCTCGACGCGGCGCGCGAGCGCCACCCCGGCGAGCTCACGCGCGTGCTGCTGCGGTGCTCGTTCCTCGTCGACGGCGATCCCGTCGGGACCCGCGCGCACGACACGGTACGGCTGGCCGAGGGCGGCACGGTCGAGGTGCTCCCGCCGTTCGCAGGAGGGTGACCGCACCTATGAGCAACCAGCCGTATCAGGACTACCAGGGGTCGTACGACCCTTATGGGCAGCAGCAGCCGCACCAGCAGCAGCCGTACCAGCAGGAGCCCTACCAGCAGCAGCCGTACCAGCAGTCCTACGAGGACCCGCAGTACACGCAGCAGTGGCAGGGGCAGACCTGGGAGACGCAGGTGCAGGAGCCCGTGCCGGTGGTGAGTGCGGCCGAGACGGCGTACCTGCCTCAGCAGGAGCCGGTTCAGGCCGCGCCCCAGGGCACGGACGACCCCGGCTACGGCCCCGCCACCGTCGCCGGGAACTCCCGGATCACCGACGCCCAGCGGGCCCGGCTGGAGGGCCGCTCGCCGATCATCGAGCCCGGGATGCAGCCCGCGCTGCTCACCGCGCTGCTGGGCCTGCTGCTGTCGGGGGCCGCGGCAGTGGGGTCGTACGCGCTTCTGGTGCCGCTCGTCGTGCTGCAGGGCGTCACCGCCGCGGGCTGGTTCCGGCTGAACGGCATGTGGCCGGCCCGGCAGGGCATCGCGCTGGCGTTCGCCGGAGGGCTCACCGCGGACGCGGCGCTTGTGGTGGCCGGGCGGGACAACGCCCCCGCGGCGATCCTCGGCACGCTCGGCGTCTGGGTGCTGCTCGTCCTCGTCCTCCAGCTGCGTTCGCACGCCGACCCGGACGAGCGGATGTACGGCCTGATGGCCACGGTCACCTCGGCGGCCCTGACCATCCTCGCGACCGGCTTCCTCGCCGCCGAGCCCGACGCCGTCACGGTCGGCGCGGCCGCGGTCGCCGTGGCCGTACTGGCCCGCGCTCTGCCGATGCCGACGGCCGCCTCGGTCGTGGTGTCGCTGCTGGCGGCGGCCGGTGCCGGGATCGCGGTCGGCGGTATGGCCGGGGTCGACAGCAAGGGCGCCCTGATCGGCGCCGCCGCGGCCGTCTGCGCCCTGATCGGCCACCGGGTCGCGAGCTACGACTACCCGTCCCGCTTCGTCCACTTCACGGCGGGAGTCGCCCTCCCGCTGGCGGCGGCAGGGCCGGTGCTGTGGATTCTGGGCAGGGGCCTGTAGGCCGGGCGGCGTTCCGTCACAGCTGATCGACAATCTCGCGGCCCCCACCCCGCACCGGGTTACCGTGACAGCCGACCGAACGAACGCCGAGGTGGGGAAACATGCGCGCGCTGCGGATACTGGGGATCGTCATCGTGGTGCTCGGCGCCCTCTTCGTCGTGGCCGACCGCGTCGCCGTGAACTTCGCCGAGGGCGAGGCCGCGGACAAGCTGCGCGCCAGCGAGGGCCTGGCCGAGACGCCGGACGTGTCGATCAAGGGCTTCCCGTTCCTGACCCAGATGGCCGGCGGTGAGCTGGACGACGTCGAGGTCGGCATCGCGGACTACGAGGCGGCCACCGGCGACGGCGCGGAGAAGATCCGCATCGACGACCTGAAGGCGAGCATGAAGGGCGTCCGGTTCTCCGGCGACTACAGCTCGGCCACCGCGGTGACCGCGACCGGCGTGGCGACGATCTCCTACGACGAGCTGCTGCGCACCGCCAAGTCCGAGCCGACGCAGGTCGCCCCGGGCGTGACCGCGCAGGTCGTCGGCCTCTCCGACGGCGGCAACGGCAAGATCAAGGTCGCGGTCGAGGCGACGGTCCTCGGCGCGAAGCTGCCCCGGCCGGTCGACGTGCTGAGCACGGTCACCGTCGAGGGTGACACCGTCCGGGTGAAGGCCGACGCGCTGCCCGAGATGGGCGGGGTGAGCATCGCGGAGGACAAGGTCCGGGAGATCACCGACTTCGACCAGGTGATAGAGCAGCTGCCGGGCGGTATCGAGCTGGACAAGGTCGAGGCCGCCGAGGACGGGGTCGAGATCTCCGTGAAGGGTTCGAACGTCCGGCTGGCCGGGTAGGGCCACAGGGGCTCCGGGCGACCGGAGGTTCTCGGCCACCGGAAGCACCGGAAGCACCGGAAGCGCCGAAAGCACCGAAAAGCTCACCCGAAAGACTTTCGGACACCGGCTGTCCGAAAGGCGAGACAGCCCGGTCCGCACGGCAGATGCGGGGGCCTCCTCAAGGGCCCGTGAGCCGTGCGACGACGCCTCCGAGGCGCACGCGATCCCGCCATGCGGACGATCGCGTCTCACCATGCGACACGCCGGTGACACGCCCCGCTGTCCGTCCCTACGATCGACGCATGAAGCGACAGGCGGATCTCACGAAGCGGCGGGCAGTAGACCTGTGCCGCGTCGCCGCCATGCTCTGTCGCCCCTTCTGAGCGGCCCCGGCACCGCAGCCGACCGCCTTCCCCAGCCGCCCTGCCCTGGGCGCCCGTGCGCAACCCCGCATGCCCGGCCGCGCACCACCCTTCACGCACACCCCCGCCGCAACTGCCCCGGAGGAGAACGAGCATGAGCCGCAGCGACGTCCTGGTCGACGCCGACTGGCTGCAGGAGAACCTCGACAACCCGGCGATCGCCATCGTCGAGGTCGACGAGGACACCTCCGCCTACGAGAAGAACCACATCAAGAACGCCATCCGGATCGACTGGACGCAGGACCTCCAGGACCCGGTCCGCCGTGACTTCGTCGACCAGGAGGGCTTCGAGAAGCTCCTGTCGGAGAAGGGCATCTCCAACGACCACACGGTCGTCCTCTACGGCGGCAACAACAACTGGTTCGCCTCGTACGCCTACTGGTACTTCAAGCTGTACGGCCACGAGAACGTCAAGCTTCTCGACGGCGGCCGCAAGAAGTGGGAGCTGGACGCCCGCGAGCTGGTCGACGGCACCGACGTGCCGGAGCGCGCCAGGACCGACTACAAGGCCAAGCCGCAGAACACCGCCATCCGCGCCTTCCGCGACGACGTGGTGGCGGCGATCGGCTCGCAGAACCTGGTCGACGTCCGTTCGCCCGACGAGTTCTCCGGCAAGCTGCTCGCCCCGGCGCACCTGCCGCAGGAGCAGTCGCAGCGTCCGGGCCACGTGCCCAGCGCCCGCAACATCCCGTGGTCGAAGAACGCCAACGACGACGGCACCTTCAAGTCGGACGAGGAGCTCAAGGAGCTCTACGCCGAGGAGCAGGTCGACCTCGCCAAGGACACGATCGCCTACTGCCGCATTGGTGAGCGCTCGGCCCTGACCTGGTTCGTGCTGCACGAGCTGCTCGGCGTGGAGAACGTCAAGAACTACGACGGCTCCTGGACCGAGTACGGCTCCCTCGTCGGCGTGCCGATCGAGCTCGGCGCCAACAAGTAAGACCTCCCCGACCTTTACCCCTCAAGGAGTTCAACATGTGCGGAGCGAAGGCCGGCGGCCCTGACGCCTCGACGATCAAGCCCGGTGAGACCACCATCCAGGGCCAGGTGACCCGCGACGGCGAGCCGGTGCAGGGCTACGTGCGCCTGCTCGACTCGACCGGCGAGTTCACCGCGGAGGTCCCCACCTCCGCCACGGGCCAGTTCCGTTTCTACGCCGCCGAGGGCACCTGGACCGTTCGCGCCCTCGTCCCCGGCGGCACCGCCGACCGCACGGTCGTCGCCCAGCAGGGCGGCCTCGCGGAGGTCGCGATCGCCGTCTGACGGCACTGAACACCGTAGGACCGCATCTCTCGGGTTGGACGCCTGAGGTGCGGTCCTACGGCGTTCTACGCTGGAGGTATGTACGCACGGCGACGACACGTGTACTTCGCCATGATGGGCACCTGTCTGGTGCTGTTCGTCCTGGCGTGGGCGGTCGTGCGGCTGTTCTCGACGGAGGCGGCCGTCGCGATGTGCGTGGTCGCCATGGTCATCCCACCGGTCGCCGCGATGGTCGCGAACCGGCGCGGGCCGGACGACCGCTGGTGGGACGACCCGTCCGGGGACCCGAAGTCCGACGAGTGGTGGGACGAGCTGGACGGCAAGAAGCGGCCACAGTAGGAAGAGGTGCAGGCTGAGCATGCCGACCGCGAGGCTCTCCACCGTCCTCGCCCTGCAGGCCGAGCCGGAGTACGTCCGCCCCGTGTGGCCCACCCGCAGGCCCGGCGAGCAGCAGATGATGCTGCACCTCGACATCGAGGTCGACGACCTGGCGGCCGAGACGGCGAGGGCGGTGGCCGAGGGCGCGGTGCTCGCGGAGTACCAGCCCCAGGACGACGTACGGGTGCTGCTGGACCCGGCCGGGCACCCGTTCTGCCTGTGGACCGAGGCGTCTCAGTAGACGAGCGCCTGGGTGTCGTCCGCCAGCGACTCCTGCACGAACACCTGTGCGCCCGCGATGCGCACGCCCTCGATGACGTCCTTCTCGGTGATCTCCCGGCGGGCTGCGCACTGTGTGCACAGCGTGATCTTCCCGCCCGCGAGCAGCGACTCGATCAGGTCCGGCAGCGGCGCGGCATGCGGCAGCTCGAACTCCGCCGCCCGCCCCGGCAGCGCGAACCACGACGACTCCCCGGTCAGCCACAGCGACACGTCCACACCGCTCGCCACGGCCACCGCCGCCACGGTGAACGCCTGCGAGCAGCGCTCGGGGGCATCGGCCCCGGCCGTCACCTTGATCACCAGCTTCTTCGCCATGCGGGCAGCGTAGTCGCTACAGCAGGAGGCGCAGTCCGGCCGCCACGAGCATGCTCCCGACACTGACCGCGGTGAGCAGCACGCTCCAGAAGACGTCCTCGTTGCGGCGGGGCGGCGGCGGGGGCGGGGGCTCCGCCGGCGGCGGGAGCAGCGGGGGCGGAACGGCGTACCGTGGGGTCGCCTCCTGGATGTACCGGCGCCGGCTCATGCGTGCACCTGCCGCTGGTGCTGGCGCAGCAGCACGTTCGCGTCCGTCTCGGCGCTGCGGTCGTACGCCGCCTTCGCGGCCTCCCGCAGTCCGGCCAGCTCCGCGCAGATCGAGCAGCCGGGCACGGGCCGGGGCGGCAGAAGCTCCGGGGCCCGCCCGTTCGCGGCCCGCACGCCCGCCCCGATCCGCTCCTGGTCGGTGGCAGGCCGCAGGCCGTCGGGGTCGGCCTGCCGTTCGCGCCCTCCGCCGACGGGGCGCAGCAGGGCGTAGGGCCCTGAGCGGTCCTGGTATTCACCGACCTTGTCGGTGGCGGGGTCGTAGAGAAGGGTTCCGGGTTCCAGGGGGCCTCCGTTTTGCGAACTTCCTTACGGAACGCACCTGTTGAACTACTCTGTGCATTCCTGGGGCGTTACGAGGATGGCCCAGGGTGGAGGGCGGATGCATCGCCAACGGGCGCAAATTCCACAGACGGCGCTCCAAATTCCACAAATTCCACGGCCGAGGGCGGGAGGGTGCGGTGCCGCAGTGGAGGGCTGTCACGGGGCGGAGCCACGAACCGAGGGCGCGGTTCGCGGAGGAGTTGCGGCTGCTCAGGGCCGCGAAGGGGGAGAGTCTGCGGGACCTCGCGGACCGGCTGGGCTGGGACCCGTCAATGCTCGGGAAGATGGAGAGCGGGCGCAGTCTGGGCAGCCCGGAGATCGTAGAGGCGCTGGACCAGTACTACGCGACGCCGGGGCTCCTGCTGGCGCTGTGGGAACTGGCGGTGGGGGACCCGACGCAGTTCAAGGAGCAGTACCGGCGGTACATGGTGCTGGAGACCGAGGCGCACAGTCTGTGGCACTTCGGCGTCAGCATTCTGCCCGGTCTGCTTCAGACGGAGGGCTACGCCCGTGAGCTGCTCGCGCTGGGCGGTGCGAAGGGCGATGAGCTGGACCAGCAGGTCGAGGCCCGCATCGGGCGGCGCGAACTGCTGGTGGAAGAGGACGCGCCCCTGTTCCGAGCGGTCATCGCGGAGGCGGTGCTGCGGACACCGCTCCGGGATGACGGCGAGTGGCGAGGGCAGCTGGAACACCTACTGGAGATGTCGCAGCGACCGAACGTGACGATCCAGGTGCTGCCGCAGCAGGCCGGACTCCACGGCCTGGTGAGCACGAGCGTGATGTTCCTGCGGCTGCTGGGCGGTCGGACGGTTGCTTACGCGGAGAACGCGATCCGGGGTGAACTGGTCGAGGAAAACGCCTCTGTTGAGCAACTCCACCATGCATACGATGCGATGCGGGACCTGGCCCTGAACCCGGCCGAGTCGCGCAAGTTCATCCTGCGGATGTTGGAGGAAGTGCCGTGCGAGCCATCGACCTGAGCGGCGTGACGTGGCGCAAGAGCAGCTACAGCAACCCCGACGGCGGCGAGTGCGTCGAAGTCTCCGACGACCTCCCCACCCTCGTCCCCGTCCGTGACAGCAAGGACACCACCCGCAGCCCGCTGCTCTTCGCCGCAGGAACCTGGTCGGCATTCGTGGGTGGGCTGAAGATGATCGAATCGTAATCAAGGCCCCTGCAACTCCATGCAGGGCCCAAGAGTCTCCTGTGCGCGCGGACGTGGAATCCGTGCTTCACGTTCCGTGGGGGGGGGGACATCTTGGAAGATCCAGAAGTGCCGCGCCGAAGGCGCGGCCGCACCGCCGCGCTCATCACCGGTGCCGTCGTCCTGGGCCTGGTCGCCGGCACCTGCGCGGGCTACCTCGTCCAGGCCGACCGCGAGCCGACGAAGCTGCCGCCGCTGTCGCAGCCGGTGCTGGCGCAGGCGAAGGGGCCGGGTCCGGAGCCGCTGTCGGCCGCGCAGGACCGCCAGGTGAGGACCGAGGGCGACCTGCGCAAGCTGCTGCTGCCGAAACCGAAGGGTGCCAAGGAGGCCGACTGGTCCGGCATCGACGGCTGGATGGACCTCACGGAGTACGCGGACACCTACGAAGAGCCCGCGGACGCGTTCGGCAGTCTCACGGCGAGCGAGTTCCGCCGGGCCGCCGTCACCGCCTGGGAGGTCGGCCACACCGCTGTGGAGATCCGGCTCATCCAGTTCCACCAGAAGGAGCTGGCACAGGCGGCCGAGCACACCGAGGACAGCCAGTACTGGGCGGAGAAAGAGGAGGACACCGACCGCTACGCCATCCCCGGCACCGGTGAGGGCTGGGTCTACGTCCACAACCGCGCCCACTCCGAGCCGGGATACCTGCCGCAGTACTCGGCGCGGGCGCTCGCGTACCGGGGTGACATCGCCCTGGAGCTGTGGGTGACCGACACCAAGGCGATCGGCAAGAAGACGGTCATGGACCTGGCCAAGCGGCAGATGGAGCGACTGTGAGCGAGATGGAGAGGCCCGAGCCGGATGCAGGGTCCGACATGCCTGAGGGCCCTTTGGCCGCCGAACCCCGCCGCCGCCGTCGTCGTGTCGCGGCTGTCGCCGGGTCGCTGCTGCTGGCCGGTGCCGTCGTCGCCGGGGTCGGGTTCACCGTCGTGACCGTGCGAGGTGCCGACCGGGACGCGGGCGCCCCGCGGTGGAAGTTCCCCAGACACACGGTCGTCGAGCAGAAGGCGCCGCAGGCCGAGGGGCTCGCCGGGATGCTCGTGCCGTACAGCGCGCAGGGCTGGACGCGAGGGCCCGACCTGGGCGAGTTCGGCTCGGACAAGGTGCTCAGCGGCGCCCAGGCCACGGCACTGCGCAAGCAGTCGCTGAGCGATCTGCCGCGCACCCTGCGCAAGCGGCTGGAGAAGGAGATCGACCGGCAGCGTCTCACCGGCATGGCGATGCGCAGCTACGTCAGCGGCGATCCGACCCTCTACGACGACGAGCGGATCTACACCGTGAGCATCGTGCTCGCCCAGATGGACAACAGGGCCGCCGCCAAGGACGTGGCGACGTTCCAGACCGAGTTCCTCGGCGCCCTGGACGTGTTCCGCGAGGGCCCGAGGATCAAGGGGCACAAGAACGCCCGGTGCTTCCTGCCGCCCAAGGGCGAGGACACCGACCTCGACATGATGCTCTGCTCCGCGTACGTCGGAAACATCCTGGTCACCGCCACCGCGGAGGGTGCGAAGCCGCTCGACACCAAGGGAGCGGCCGACCTGGTCCGCCAACAGCTCGACCGCGTCTCGGAGCCGGGGAAGGCCGTATGAGCGAGCAGCAGATCACCCGGACGAACACACCGCCCAGCACGGAGGATTCGCAGGTCGCCGAAGTGCGGCAGGTTGACGCGGAGCCCGGTGCTCTTCCCGCGGAGCCGCAGCCGTCCGTGCCCAAGGACCGGCGCGTCCTGCGGGCCGTTCTGCGGTGGGCCGCCGCCGTCGTCGTATTCGCCGCCGTCGGCGCGGGAGCGGCGTACGGGATCATGCGGATGGAGCGGACGGACGTACCGGGACTCGCGACGGAGCCGGACGGGCGCTGGGAGTACCCGCCCCTCGTCAAGCCGCCGCTCCCCTCCGGCAGCCCCGGCCCCTTCGCCGAGTCCAACCCGATCGGCGCCCACTACGCGGACCTGCGGGCCCTGCTGCTGCCCGCGCCGAAGGGCGCGGTCGAGGACAAGGCGCTGCGCGGCTCGGACGGCTGGCTGGCGACCAAGGACTTCTTGGCGGAGTTCAAGGGAGAGTCCAGTCGCGACGGCTTCCGGCAGAAGCTCGTCGACGCGGGCCTGCGGCACATCGCCGCCCGCGGCTGGACCACCCAGGACGGCACCCGGACCCGCGTCTACCTGCTCCAGTTCGACACCGCCGCCGTCGTGGAGACCGAGTTCAGCGGCCTGTTCTCGTACAGCTCCCCCGCCTACACGGTGCGTGGCGGTGAGGTCGCCCAGTTCGACGAGGCCTTCCCGGAGGCCGCGCACGTCTCCGGGGTCCAGCGATCCCCCTTCGTCGAGGTCAAGCCGTACGGCCGCGAGCAGGTCCGCCAGGCCTACCTCGGAGCCGGTGACGCCGTCGCCGTGATCCTCCAGTCCAGGAAGGGCACCGTCCCGGCCGTGCCCTTCCAGCAGACGGTGGTCCTGCAGAGCCAGCTGCTCGGCTGAGTCCCGGAGGGCCTACCTCACACAGAAGGCCGGTTCCCGGCGGCGTAAGCTGGGGTCCGGCCGTGTGCATTCGTACCCTCCGCTCACCAAGGAGCGCCCCGTGATCCTCTTCTTCGAGCTGCTGCTGGTCGCCGTCGCTGTCGGCGTCCTCGCCTTCGCCGGTCTGACCGTGAAGAAGCTGTACCAGGGCCAGCGCTGAACCACGTCTAGGAACTTCCGCTGATGATCGAGATCCCGTCCGACCTCCACAAGAGCCTCGTCCCGCTGGCGTTCCTGCTCGGCAGGTGGGCCGGTGCGGGCGTGCACGACTTCCCCGGTGCCGAGAAGTGCAACTTCGGCCAGGAGGTCTCCTTCACGCACGACGGGCGTGACTTCCTGGAGTACCACTCGCACACGTGGGTGCTGGACCAGGACGGAAACAAGGTCCGCCCCCTGGAGTCGGAGTCCGGCTTCTGGCGTATCGACGACAAGCGTCAGGTCGAGGTCACGATGACCCGCGACGACGGCGTCATCGAGATCTGGTACGGCGAGATGGCCGACAAGAAGCCGCAGATCGACCTGGTCACGGACGCGGTGGCGCGTACGGCGGCCTCGCGGCCGTACAGCGGTGGCAAGCGGCTCTACGGCTACGTCAAGAGCGACCTGATGTGGGTCGGTGAGAAGCAGACCCCCGAGGTCGAGCTGCGCCCCTATATGTCGGCCCAGCTGAAGAAGGTCGTCACGCCGGAGGAGGTCGAGCGCTGGGCGAAGGCCCTGCCGCAGGACCTGCCGGACGACGGGATCGCCTTCTTCAAGTAGGCCGATCGCCTTCCCCGAGCCGGTCTCGAGCCGAGTGGTTCTAGACTCGTCGGTGTGGTGAGCACCGACTGGAAGAGTGATCTGCGGCAGCGCGGCTACCGGCTGACCCCGCAGCGGCAGCTTGTGCTCGAAGCCGTGGACACCCTGGAGCACGCGACCCCCGACGACATCCTCGCGGAAGTGAGGAAGACGGCGTCGGGGGTCAACATTTCCACGGTCTACCGGACGCTGGAGCTGCTGGAGGAGCTGGAGCTGGTCAGCCACGCGCACCTGGGGCACGGGGCGCCGACCTACCACCTCGCCGACCGGCACCATCACCTCCACCTGGTGTGCCGGGACTGCACCAACGTCATCGAGGCCGATGTGTCGGTGGCGGCCGGCTTCACCGCGAAGCTGCGCGAGGAGTTCGGGTTCGACACCGATCTGAAGCACTTCGCGATCTTCGGCCGGTGCAAGGACTGTTCCGGGAAGACTTCAACTACCGAGTCGTAGGCTTGGCGGTATGAAGAGCCCCCTGCTGTCCCTGCCCGGCGCCGTTCCCGCCGAGGGCGTGGACGAAGGCGTCGCCGCCCA
Source organism: Streptomyces sp. NPDC096205 (assembly GCF_044763135.1). Taxonomy (NCBI): domain Bacteria; kingdom Bacillati; phylum Actinomycetota; class Actinomycetes; order Kitasatosporales; family Streptomycetaceae; genus Streptomyces; species Streptomyces sp. NPDC096205. Next base: position 56,709 of record NZ_JBIWFS010000006.1, read on the forward strand.
CTACGGCGACCTGTTCCGCGAGCAGCGCGCCCTCGCCGACGGCACCGGTTTCGTGGACCTCTCCCACCGCGGCGTGGTCACCGTCTCCGGCGACGACCGGCTGAGCTGGCTGCACCTGCTGCTCACCCAGCACGTCAGCGACCTCCCGGCCGGTGAGGCGACGGAGGCGCTGATCCTCTCGGCGAACGGCCACATCGAGCACGCGCTGTATCTCGTCGACGACGGCACGACCGTCTGGGCGCATGTCGAGCCCGGTACCCAGGAGGCGCTGATCGCCTACCTGGAGTCGATGAAGTTCTTCTACCGCGTCGAGGTCGCCGACCGGACCGCGGACTTCGCGGTCGTGCACCTGCCCGCCGGCTCCATCGCCCCGGTGCCGGAGGGTGCCGTCGTCCGCGAGACCGCGTACGGCCGTGATCTGTTCCTCCCGCGCGCGGACCTGGAGTCGTACGCCGAGCAGGCCGGCCCCGCCGCCGGAATCCTCGCCTACGAGGCCCTGCGGGTCGAGCACCACCGTCCGCGCCTCGGCTTCGAGACCGACCACCGCACGATCCCGCACGAGCTGGGCTGGATCGGCACGGCCGTCCACCTCCAGAAGGGCTGCTACCGCGGCCAGGAGACGGTCGCCCGCGTCCAGAACCTGGGCAAGCCCCCGCGCCGCCTGGTCTTCCTCCACCTCGACGGCAGCGAGGTCCACCTCCCCGTCCCCGGCACCGAGCTCCGCCTCGCCGAGGAGGAGCCCGACGGCCGCAAGATCGGCTTCGTGACCTCCTCCGTACGCCACCACGAACTCGGCCCGGTCGCCCTGGCCCTGGTCAAGCGCAACGTCCCCGTGGACGCCCGCCTGATGGCCGGTGACACGGCCGCCGCCCAGGAAGTCGTCGTAGAACCCTAGATCTCCAGCAGCACGGTGAACGGGCCGTCGTTCGTCAGGGAGACGCGCATCTTCGCGCCGAAGCGGCCCGTCGCCACCGTCGCGCCCAGGGCGCGCAGTTGGGCGACGACCTCGTCGACCAGGGGTTCGGCGACGTCGCCGGGGGCGGCCGCGTTCCAGGTGGGGCGGCGGCCCTTGCGGGCGTCGCCGTAGAGGGTGAACTGGCTGATGACGAGGAGCGGGGCGTCGATGTCGCTGCACGACTTCTCGTCGTCCAGCATGCGGATCGACCAGAGTTTGCGGGCCAGTTGGGCCGCTTTCTCCTTGGTGTCCTCATGCGTCACCCCCACCAGGACGCACAGGCCTTCGCCGGTGATCTCCCCGACGGTCTCGCCGTCCACGACGACACTCGCGCCGTCCACCCTCTGTACCACTGCTCGCATGCGCACCATGATGCCGTGGGGCCCGCCGGGCGTCGTAGGACGGTTTCCATTCGCTCCTTAAGAGCCCATCTGGGGCCGTTCGGGGGCACTCGGTCACATTGCGGCCAGTTGGGGTGGCACGATGCTTCCCACACGCCGGTCGAGGGGACGGTTGAGGCACATGAGCACACCGAGCACCGGGCGGCTGGGCATGACCACCCAGCGCACGCCCGTGCAACGCACCGACGGTCCGACAGGGGCCGCCGGCACCGCGCTGGGCGTCGAGCCCTGCGCACCCGATCTGGGCCTGCTGAGCCTGCCGGAACTGCGCGCGCTGCGCCGGGACGCGCAGCGCGACGAGGCCGACCTCAGCTATGTGCGGCGGCTGCTGCAGGGGCGGATCGACATCCTGCGCGCGGAGCTGGCCCGGCGGGGCCCGGCGGCCGTGCCCGCGCCGCCGGGCGAGGCGTCCGTCGTCGACCGGCTCCCGGAGATCCTGACCGACGCCCCGGCCCGGCACCGCTCCTCGGCCCGGCACGTCACGCTGGGCACGCCGCACGGGGAGGAGTACCGGCTGCTGGCCGCCGAGATGCTCGCCGAGGTCGAGCTGTCCGACCTGGCCGCACGCACCGATCTCGAGCTGAACGCCGCGATGGGCAGGCTCGTGCGGTACGAGCAGGAGGTGTCCCGGCGGCGGGCCGGGCTGCAGGGCACCACCGACGCGTGCAGCGCGGAGATCGCCCGCCGCTACCGGGACGGCCTGGCCCAGGTGGACGACCTGCTGATGTGACCCCTGCGGTCCGCCGCGCACGGAAATGCGGACGACACCGCCAGGGCCCGCACCTACCGTGGGCCCATGACTGGCCACACCGACATCGCCGTACGCCCCATCGCCGAAGCCGAGATCGCCGACTGGACCCGTGCCCTGAACACGGGCTTCCTGCGCGCCCCCGAGAGCTCCGAGGAGGAGATAGCCGACCGGGCCTCGTACATCGACCTCGCCCGTACGCTGGGCGCCTTCGAGGACGGCCGTTGTGTGGCCACCTTCCGGTCGTTCGCGCAGGAGGTCACGGCCGTCGGCGGTGCGGTCGTGGCCGCGGACGCCATCTCCAATGTGACCGTGTCGCCCACCCACCGGCGGCGCGGCCTGCTCAGCCGCATGATGGCCGACGACCTGGCGGCCGCCAAGGAGCGCGGCGACGTGGTGGCGACGCTGATCGCCGCCGAGTACCCGATCTACGGCCGCTACGGCTTCGGCCCGGCCACCTGGACCGCCGAGTGGACGGTCGACGTGCAGCGCTCCGGGCTCGACCCGCGCTGGTCGGGGCCGGGCGACGGGGGCCGGATCGACCTCGTGGACCCGGCGGACGTACGCAAGCTGGGGCCGGAGCTGTACGAGCGGGTGCGGCGGGCGCAGCCGGGCGCGGTCGACCGCGGCGAGCGCTGGTGGCAGAAGGCCACGGGCGCGCTGCGGACCGGGCCCAGCCCCTGGAACGAGCCGTTCTTCGCCGCGTACCGGTCGGCGCAGGGCGAGGTCGAGGGCCTGGTGTCCTACCGGGCGGACGACAATTGGCAGGCCAAGCAGCCGCACAACACGGCGAGCGTGGACTGGCTGGTGGCGACGGGCCCGGCCGCCGAGCGCGCGCTGTGGCACTACCTGTGCTCGATCGACTGGATCACCCAGGTGAAGTCCGGCTGGCGGGCCCCCGACGACCTGCTGCCGCTGCTGCTGCCGGACCCGCGGGCCGCCCGGATCACCACCCAGGCGGACTGGCTGTGGGTGCGCGTGCTGGACGTCGTACGGGCGCTGGAGGCGCGGACGTACGGCGGTGAGGGCGCGCTCGTGCTGGAGGTCGGCGACCCCGACGGGCTCACCGCGGGGCGTTATCTGCTGGAGGCGTCCGTCGAGGGGGCGTCCTGTGCGCCGACCACGCGGGACGCCGATCTGGTGCTGGGCGCCGGTGAGCTGGGCGCGCTGTGGCTGGGCGACGAGTCGGTGGTGCGGCTGGCCGCGCTGGGGCGGGTGCGGGAACAGCGGACGGGCGCCGCCCGGCTGGCCGACGCCCTGTTGCGCACGTCCCGGCGGCCTTGGTGCCCGGACGTGTTCTGACCGGAGCTGTCCCTGCGGACGCCGGGGTGCGGATGTGCTTGTTCAGTTGTGGCTGTGCGGTTCAGTTGTGACTGTGCTGCGCGGTTCAGTTGTGACTGTGCGATTCAGTTGTGTCTTTGCCGCATCCGTAGCGAGCTGTTCAGTTGTGGCTGTGCGTCCGCCGGGCTCCCGGCTCCCCTCCGGAAGGGAGTCCGGCCGGGGCCAACCCCCCGTGAAGTATGACCAGGTCACCGGAGTTGGCGACCAACTTCTCTTATCTCATGCCCACTTGGGGCGATGCCTAACCACCTTCACAGGGCCGGGCCGGTGACCAGCAGGGCGAGTACCACCGCTCCGACGGAGCTGACGGTGGGGTTCTTCGCCTTGATGCCGATGGTGAGCAGGAGCAGGCCGACGATCCCGGTGGGGCCGTACTGCCACTCGACGAGCTGCTCGAAGCCGATGACGAGGACCGCGGTGAGAAGAGCGAGGACGGGCACGGTGGTTCCCCCTTCGGGCAGGAGGTGGAGGCCGGAAAGCGGGAAGTAAAGCTTCCGCCAACTTGGCCGAGTTGGTGACCAACTCTGATTAAGTTGTCCCCACTTGGTCGATACTCATAAACAACTTTCCGGCAACTCCCCATAGATGGATCGAAGTTGTAGCGTTTGGTCGTGACTCAGGAGAACGTGGCAGTGAACGGCAGCAGAAGGCTCACGCCCCAGGAGATAGCCGACACTCTGCGCGAGCGGATCCGGACCGGCGCCCTGCGGGCGGGCGACCGGCTGCCCACTCAGGCCGAACTGGCCGAGGAGTTCGGGGTGGAGCGCGGCACGGTCCGCCAGGCGCTGCGCGCTCTCCAGGAGGACGGCCTGCTCAGCAACGTCAGCAAGGGCAGCCCCCCGCGCATCGCCGAGCCCACCTCCGCGCAGGCCGAGCCGCAGCCGACCATGGTCGCCCTCGCGCCCCGCCTCACCGAGGCGTTCTCCGCACGGCACGTCCACGTCGACGCCGCCTGCCTGACCGCCGAGACCCTGATGCTGGCCCTCGGCGAGCCACTGCGCCGCATCCACGAGGGCAGCATCAGCCCCGAGTCCATCGATGTACGCATCCTGCTGCCGTCCAGGAAGATCAACCTCGCCTTCCCGGTGCCGGTCGAGCAGGGCGGCGACGACGACCCCGTCCACGACCGCTGGCTCGCCCAGCGCAACGCCCAGGGCCACGTCCTGCGCCACAACCTCCAGGCCCTGCGCGCCACCCACGGCATCGACGTCAAGGTCGCCTTCCGCGCGCTGCCCTTCACCCCGCCGGCCAAGCTGTACCTGCTCAACGGCACCGAGGCGCTGTACGCGTACTACATGGTCGCCCGCCGCGAGGAGACCACCGACGGCGAGACCCTCGACATGTACGACGTGCTCGGCACCGAATCGCTGCTGTTCTCCTTCGACCGGCGCAGCGGACAGCGGGACGAGGCGTTCGTGGCGCAGTCGCAGCTGTGGTTCAACGCCCTCTGGGAAACCATCACGACGGACCTGACACTCTCTTAGTGACTTCCGACGTGACTTCCGATGCGCATTCCGACGTGAACTCCGATGGGACTTCCGACGCGACGCAGCTGCGCGAGCTGATCGGCCGCGCCCGTGTGGTCCTGTGGGACTTCGACGGCCCCGTCTGCCGTCTGTTCGCCGGCCACACGGCGCGGCGCGTGGCCGGCGAACTGGTGGAGTGGCTGGCGGAGCAGGGACTCAGAGGACTGCTGGAGGACGAGGAGCGCGAGACCGCCGACCCGCACATCGTGCTGCGCGCGGTCGACCGCAGGCACCCGGGCAGCGACCTCCTGGCCGAGCTGGAGGAACTCCTCACCCGGCACGAACTGCGCGCCGTGCCCTCGGCGATGCCCACCGCCTACGCCGACCCGCTGATACGCACCTGGTCGGCGGTCGGTGTCCAGCTGGCCGTCACCACCAACAACTCCGCGCGCGGGGTGCGTGCCTACCTGGACGGCCGGGGCCTGACAGCCTGCTTCCCGCACATCTACGGCCGTACCGCCGATCTCTCCCTGCTCAAGCCCCACCCGCACTGTCTGCACCGGGCCCTGAACGCCACCGGCGCGGCCCCCGAGGACGCCCTGATGATCGGCGACACGGCCACGGACTTCCAGGCCGCCAGGACGGCGGGTGTCCCCTTCCTCGGCTACGCGCGCAACGTCCGCAAGGAGAAGCTGCTGCGCGAGGCCGGCGCCACGACCATCGTGAGCACGCTGAAACCCGTCCTCGACGCCGTCCGCCGACGCGACTGAGCGGCAGGAGCGTCATGACCTCGCCCAGGGGACCGGCGGGTTAGCATGCCCGCACCGCGCGAGCCGTCTCCCCGTCCGCATGAGGCCGGGGCGTATCGAGCAGCTTCGAACGACCTCATGCCGAAGAGTGGCGGACCACCCATTGCGCCCACTCGTTCCCGGCCCCGGTCGTGGGCTGTGACCGTCCAGCCTTACCTTTGCCGTACTTCTCGTGACAGCCCTCGGAGCGGCTCGTGGACGTACCTCCTGTGCCCGCAGGCGTTCTCCGCGCGTTCGTGGAGCGCGCCGGAACCGAGGGCGAGGAGCGGGGCGGCCGGCATCACCGCAGTCTCCTGCTGAAGCTGCCCGAGGACCTGGCGCCCTGGGTGCGCCGCAGCCCGGGGACGCCGGTGACCGTGCGGGTGCCCCGCGCGGACGCGCTGCCCGTGGTGGTCAGGACCTGGGCCAGGGAGGCCGGGATCCACGCGGCGGCCCGGACCGTCCTGCCGCAGGTGCCGCGCTGCCTCGCCGAGGGCGACGGCGTCGCGGTCCTCGAGTACGTCGAGGGCGTCACCCTGGCCGCGCTCTGCCCGGACGGCAAGCCCGTCGACACCCTGCTGGTCGGGGAGCTGACGCGGATGCTCGCCGACACGGCCCGGGTGCGCCGGGCCGCCGTACCGCCGCTGCCCGCCGGCCGGCCGGGCAACCACACGGACAGCCGCGCGTATCTCCGCACCCTGGCACACCAGGCGGAGCTGCACGTACGGCGCCCCAACTGGCCCGTCTACGGCGGCCTGTTCAAGGCCCTCGGCGTCCCCGAGGACGCCCTGCCGCGGTTCGCCGAGCGCCTCCCCGCCCTGGCCCGGCGGCCCTACGGGCTGCTCCACGGCGACCTGCACCGCGGCAATGTGATCGTCCCGCACGAGGACGGAGCCCCGCTCGTCCCCATCGACTGGGAGCTGGCCGGCTTCGGCGACCCCCTCCACGACCTGGCGGCCCATCTGTGGCGCATGAGGTACCCGGCCGCCCAGTGGGACGAGGTGATCGACGCGTGGGCGCACGCCATGGGCCGGGTCCGCCCGGCCGCGCTGAACGGCCTCACCAAGGACCTCGGCCACTACGTCGACTTCGAGCGCGCGCAGTCCGCCTACGCCGAGGTGATGCGGGCCGCCCGGTCCCTGGAGCGGTCCACCGGCGAGGCGGGCCTTGAGGGCGCGGCGGAGGCGGTCGACCGGGCGCTGGAGGAGGCCGCGGGCCCGCTCGGCCTCGCGCGGCGCCCCGGCCGCGACGAGATCGCCCGCATCCTGCACCGTCGGCACGCGGCGCGGGCCGACGCCGCAGGCCGGCCGCTCCTGGCCGTCGCCTGGGAGCCCGACGGGCGCGTGGACGAACACCCGCGCTTCCCCGCCGACGCGGTGACCCGCGCGCTGCTCGCCGAGGGCGCGGCCCCCGCCGAACGCGTCTTCAAGGGCACCGCGCACCTCAACACGGTCGTCCGGGTGCCCGGCGTCGACTTCCCCGTCGTCGTACGGCGCAAGGTGAGCGACGTGGAGCGCCGCGAGGCCGGTTACCTCAGCGAGCACGCCGTCCTGCGGGCCCTGGAGCGCTCCGGCGCCGACGTGGCCGCGCCCAGGGTGCTCGCCCTGGGCCGGTGCGGACAGGGCGAGCCGTTCGCCGTCCACACCTACGTCGGCCCCCACGACGACCTGGACCGGCCGCCCGCCCACCCGGTGTACGGGCTGCTGCCGCACGAGGCGGACGGCCTCGTCGACCAGCTGTGCGAGCTGACCCGGGTCGACTGCCGCCAGATCGACCCCACTGCCGGCGAGGGCGGCTTCCACCCGTGGCTGTGCGATCAGCTCGCCGTGCTCGTGGCGGGCCTGCCGGACAGGACACAGCAACTGGCCCGCTCCCTCGGCCTGCCCGACGCGCCCCGCCTGCGGCAGATCCTGGCCCGCCACCGGGTGACGCCGCGCCGGCCCGTGCTGCTGCACGGTGACCTCAACCCGTGGAACCTGGTGCGCTGCCCCGACCGGCGGGCCCTCACCCTCATCGACTGGGAGCTGGCCCTGGTCGGCGACCCGCTGTACGACCTCGTGCGGCACATGCACCTCACCCCGACCGGGTCCGAGATCCGCGACCGGATGATCCGCCGCTGGGCGGAGCGGATGCCGAAGGAGTGCAGCCGGGGCTGGGCCGAGGACTGGCGGGTCTACCGCTGGCTGGAGATCGTACGGTCGGCGTACGTGGACCTGGACCGCCTGGTCAGCGGCGTCGGCCTGGACGCGCCCAACGTCCGCCGGGCCGTCGGCTCCTACGCCATGACCCTGGAGGTCGCCCTCGCTTCCCTGGGCCTGCGCCGGCCGCGGACCGCGGGGCCCAGTCTTGTGCGGGCGCTGGCCTGAGCGGGCCTCGGACTGTCCTGGCCTGAGGGTGCCTCGCCGGACGGCCCTGTGCCTGTGAGGGCCTCGCCGGACGGCCCTGGCTCACACCTCCAGCACCACCTTCCCCACCAGCGCCCGCCCCTCGATCGCCGCGTGGGCCGCTGCCGCGCGGTCCAGCGGGAACACCTCGCCGATCACCGGCCGCAGCCGGCCCGCGGCGGCCTCGGTGAAGGCGGTGGCGGTGAGGCGGCGCAGGTCGGCGGGGCCGAAGCGGTAGTCCTGGATGCCGTAGAGGGCGATGTCACGGCGTTTCGCCTCGTCGGCGTCGACGGGGGCGAAGCCGCCGGAGGGGGCGCCGTGGGCGGAGAAGCGGCCGCCGTCGGCGGTGAGGGCGAAGGCCGCCGCGCCCAGGGGGCCGCCCACGCCGTCCAGGACCACGTCCGCCGCGCCGCCGAGCGCGGTCCGGGCCCGCTCGGGCCAGTCGTCGGCGGTGAGGTCGACGGTCTCGTCGGCGCCCAGCTCCCGCACCAGGGCGAGCTTGGCCGCGCCGCGGGCCGGTGCCACCACATGGGCGCCGCGGGCGTGGGCCAGCTGCACCAGCAGGGTGCCCATGCCGCCGGAGGCGCCGAGGACCAGGACCCGGTCACCGGCGCCCACGCCGGTCCGCTCGACCACCCCGGACGCCGTGACCCCGTCATGGACGAGCGCGGCGGCCGTCAGCAGGTCCAGGCCGTCCGGTACGACGGTCAGCGCCTCCACCGGCGCCACCGCCCGCTCGGCGTAGCTGCCGGTGACGAACGCCCCCACCCGGCGGCCCCGCCACGCCTCCTCGACCCCCGCCCCCAGCGCCCGCACCACCCCCGTGACCCCGCCCCCGGGGACGTACGGCGGGCGCACCGGGAAGTACTCCTGGCCCCAGCCGGACCGCAGCTGCGTCTCCAGGAAGATGGTGTCGGCGTGCGCCACCTCGATCAGCACCTCGCCCGGCCCCGGGACCGGGTCCGGCAGCCGGACCGGGACCAGGACCTCGGGCCCGCCGAACTCCGTCACGTGCACTGCGCGCATGGCTCTCCCCCAGAAGGTGATCTCTCGTGCCGTGCCCGCAGTCTTCGACCTCGACCGCGCTTGAGGTCAAGCGCGGGTGCGTAGGCTCGGGGCATGGCTGAGATCGGGCTGCGCGAGCGCAAGAGGCAGCGGATGTACCAAGAGGTGTCGGACATCGCGGTCGGGCTCTTCCTGGAGAAGGGGTTCGACGCGGTGTCGGTGGCCGAGGTGGCGGCCGCCGCGCAGATCTCCAAGCCGACGTTGTTCCGGTACTTCCCCGCCAAGGAGGACCTCGTCCTGCACCGGATCGCCGACCACGAAGGCGAGTCGGCCCGGATCGCCGCCGCGCACCCCGACGCCCCGGTGGCCGCCCTGCGCACCCACTTCCTCGATGGTCTGACCCGCTTCGACCCGGTGACCGGCCTGAACGACCACCCCCAGGTCCTCGCCTTCCACCGGCTCCTGTACGGCACTCCGTCCCTGGTCGCCCGCGCGTACGGCCACATGCAGCGCTCCGAGGCCGCGCTGGCGCGGGCCCTCGGTGACGACCTCGACGCCCGGCTGGCGGCCGGCCAGATCACCGCCGTACAGCGGGTGCTGGCGATGGAGAACTGGCGGCGGATCGCGGAGGGGGCGTCCGCGGCCGGGTTGCTGGAGCGGGCGGTGGGGGAGGCGGAGCGGGCGTTCGGGCGGCTGGAGCGGGGGTTGGTGCGAGACTCCGCGGGGCCTTTGAGCGAGACTCGGTAAAAAACTTAACCGAGTTACAGAATATGGGTACGCTGGACGGCATGACCTCAGCCGACCTCGCCCTCGACCACGCCCTGCTCACCGCACGCGCCCACCACGACGCCTGCCGCGCCGCCCTCGCCGCCATGGTCGAGGGCGCCGACGAACAGGTCGTCGTCGGCGAGGACGTCTCCGCGTCCGGCGCCGACGCCGAAGTCCTCGGCTACCGGCTGCGCAGCCAGGCCAAGGCGCTGCGCGAACTGCCCGAGGGGCCGCTGTTCTTCGGCCGGCTGGACTTCGAACCCGGCGAGGCGGCCGGCGACCACGCCGGGCAGCGCTACCACCTGGGGCGGCTGCGCATCAGCGAGGACCCGGCCGCCCCGCCGCTGGTCGTCGACTGGCGCGCCCCCGTCTCCCGCGCCTTCTACCAGGCGAGCGCCCGCGACCCGCAGGGCGTCGCCGTCCGCCGCCGCTTCGGCTGGGCGCCCGGCAGCCGCGGCGACAGCGCCGACCTGACCGGCCTGGAGGACGAGCACCTGACCGCGGGCGAGGACCGCACCAGCGACATCGTCGCCCGCGAGGTCGAACGCCCCCGCGTCGGCCCGATGCGCGACATCGCCGCCACCATCCAGCCCGAGCAGGACGATCTCGTACGGGCTCCCCTCACGGCCTCCGTGTGCGTGCAGGGCGCCCCCGGCACCGGCAAGACCGCGGTCGGCCTGCACCGTGCGGCCTACCTTCTCTACACGCACCCGCAGCGCATCCGCCGTGGCGGCCTGCTGATCCTCGGCCCGAACCGCACCTTCCTGTCCTACATCGCCGAGGTGCTGCCGTCCCTCGGCGAGAGCGGCGTCCGCCAGTCGACCTTGCTGGAGGAGATCGCCCGCCACCCGGCCACCGGCACCGACGAGCCGCGCGCCGCCGCCCTCAAGCACGATCCGCGGACGGCCGAGGTGCTGCGCCGGGCCCTGTACGCGCGCGTGGACCCCGACGCCGCCGGTTCCTTCGTCGTGCCCGACGGCAACCACCGCCGGCGCATCGACGCGGAGGAACTGCGCGCGATCGTCGCCGACGTGCGCGCCGAGGAGCCGCCGTACGACACCGGGCGCGAGCGGGTCACGGCCCGGCTGGTGCGCGGCATCCAGGCCCGTTCCGAGCAGCGCTTCGGCCCCCGCCCGGCCCGCTGGGTCCGCGCGGCGGAACGGGCCGTCGGGCCGCACCTCGACCAGGTGTGGCCCCGGGTCCGTCCGGAGGAGATCCTCGCCGCGCTGCTCACCGACGCGGACACCCTCGCCCGGGCGGCCGAGGGCCTCCTGGACGCGGACGAACAGAAGGCCCTGCTGTGGCCGAAGCCGCCCCGCTCCTGGAAGTCGGCCCGCTGGTCACCGGCCGACCTGGTCCTCCTCGACGAGCTGTCCGGGCTCCTCGAACACCCCGAGGGCTACGGCCATCTCGTGGTCGACGAGGCGCAGGACCTGTCCCCGATGGAGTGCCGGGCGATCGCCCGCCGGGCCCGCTTCGGCTCGCTGACCGTCCTCGGCGACCTGGCCCAGGGCACCACCGCCTGGGCCGCCCGCTCCTGGCCCGAGCAGCTGGCCCACCTGGGCAAGCCGGACGCCGCGATCGTCGCGCTGACCACCGGTTTCCGCGTGCCCGCGCAGATCGTGGACCTCGCCAACGGCCTGCTGGCCCGCCTCGACGTGGACGTCCCCCCGGCCCGCTCCTTCCGCTCCGACGGCCGCCTCCGGCTGCGCCCGGCCGGACCCGACCTGCCCGCGCGGGTGGTGGAGGCCGTGCGCGAGGCCCTCGCGTACGACGGCTCGGTCGGCGTCGTCGCGGCGGACGCGGACGTGCCCCGGCTGCGGACGGCCCTGACCGAGGCCGGCCTCGCGCCCGAGGGCCCCGAACGGCTCGCGGCCCGGCTGACCCTCGTGCCCGCGAGCCTGGCCAAGGGCCTGGAGTACGACCATGTCGTCGCGGTCGAGCCCGCCACGATCGCCGCGTCGGAGGACAGGGGCCTGCACCGGCTGTACGTGGTCCTCACGCGGGCGGTGTCGCGGCTGGACGTCGTACACGCCAGGCCGCTGCCCTTCTAGGCCTGTCTCAGGCCGCCTCCATGGCGGCCAGCAGCGGCAGCAAGTGCTCCTCCTCGTAGTCCAGATGGGCCTCCAGCGTGGCCGTCAGCCGCACGACGTGGCCGCGTGCGGTGGGTGTGTCGCCGCCGCCGACCACCTCCCGCAGCTCCGCCACCAGTTCGGCGATCCGCTCATGCTCCTCGCCGAGCCGCGCCAGGAGCGGCGCGGCCTGCGGATGGCGGGCCGCGACGCCCGGGAAGAGCATCAGATCCTCGCCGGTGTGGTGGTTGTGCAGACCGTGGCAGAAGGTGAGGCAGTTGGCCCGCAGCTGGACCCCCAGCACCGGGCCCGACCGGCTCATCTCCTTTCGGATCAGGGCGAGTTCGCGCCGGAAGCCGTCATGCGCGATCGTGATGGCCTCGCTCAGGGAGCCGGCGCTGCTCTTCGGCGGCCCGTCCACGGCGATCGGGTGCAGGGCGACCACCGGGATCACCCGCTCGGTCTTCGCCTGGTACTCGGCCCAGCCCGGGTCCGACTCGACGGCCCGCGCGAAGGCCCGGTCGCGCTCCTCGCCGGCCAGCGGCACGGCCTGCGCCGGGTAGGTGAACAGGCCTGTCTCCACGGTCACTTCGGGGTGCGCGAGGAGGTTGCGGTACCAGTCGGGGTGCTGGGGGGCACCCCCGGCGGAGGCGATGACCAGGACGCTCTCGCCCCCGTCGGGCAGATAGCCGACCGGTGTGGTGTGCGGCCGCCCGCTGCGGGCGCCCGTGGTGGTCAGCAGCAGGAGCCGGCCACCCTCGAAGGGGCCGCCGACGCGGCCGTGGTGGGCGCGGAACTCCTCGATGACACGCTGATTGAAATCGTTGGGCATGCTTCTTCTTTCTCTGTCGCTCGCTTCTCTTCCTGGGACGGGGAGGAGAGACAGAGACGGCGGACCCCTGGTCCGCCCCGGCCTCACTCAGAGGCCGGGCAACACCCAACTCGCTCGCGGCACAAGGCCGACCCGGCAGTCATGATCGCCACGCTAGCGGTGGACAGACCTGAGCGCCAAGGGATTTGGGCCCTCAGTCGCGCCGCCCCAGCAGCTCGACGACCCGCATGAACCCGTCCCCGCCGTGCCCGAGCCCGATCACCCGCCGGGCCAGGCCCTCGGTCGCCCGCATCACACTCGCGTCGATGCCGTGCGCCTCGGAGGCGTGCACGATGTGCGCCATGGTCGACACGGCCGAGGTGATCGGGTTGATGTGCCCCGAGTACGTCCCCTCCTCGACGTCCCCGGCGAACTCCTCGAACAGCGGCGGCAGGATCGTCGCGATGCCCTGCGCGAAGGGCGCCAGCTCCCGCGGGGAGACACCTTCCGCCTGCGCCATGGCGAGGGCGTGCGCGTACCCCGACATCGCGGTCCAGAAGACGTCCAGCAGGGCGAGGTCGTACGCCGCCGCCCGCCCGATCTCCTCGCCGACGTGCGTGTGCGTGCCGCCGAGCACGCCCAGCACGCTCCGGGCCTGCTCGTACAGCGCGGCCGGCCCGCTGTGCAGGAACACCGCCTCCGCCGTGCCGATGCTGGTCGCCGGGGTCATGATCGCCCCGTCGAGATAGCCGACCCCGTGCTCGGCGGCCCATGCGCCCAGGTCACGGGCGCGCGCCGCGGTGTCGGCGCTGAGGTTGACGACCGTACGCCCCTTCAGCGCGGCCGCGACCTCGTCCTGCCGCAGCACCGCGTCGGCGGCGTCGTAGTTCACCACGCAGACCACGGTCAGCGGGCTCGCCTCGACCGCCTCGCGGGCCGACCCCGCGCTCTTCGCGCCGCGGGCGACAAGCTCCCCGTCCCGCCCCGGCGTACGGTTCCATACGGTGGTCCGCACGCCGGCGTCCAGGAAGGCCCCGGCCAGCGCCCGCCCCATGGGGCCCAGGCCGATCACGGTGACCGCGGGCTGATCCTCGTAGAAGGACATGCTTCGACTCCTCTTCATTCCTTTGAAAAACCCTTGAAAACCCTTGAAAGCCTTTGGAAAACGGCACAATTGATCGAACGGACGAACAACTCACGAGAAACGGGGCGAGGATGACGCGCAGCCGGGCCCAGGATCCGAACGTCTGCGGCGTGACCGCCGCGATCGCCGTGATCGACGGCAAGTGGAAGACCGCGCTGCTGTGGCTGCTGGAGTCCGGCCCGCACCGCCCCGGCGAACTGCGCCGCAGGCTGCCGGGCCTCAGCGAGAAGGTGCTGACTCAGGCACTGCGCGAGATGGAGGAGGACGGTCTGGTGCACCGTGAGGTGTACGACGTCCTGCCGCTGAAGACGGTGTACTCGCTGACCGCCTTCGGCCGTGAACTCTCCGAGGCCCTCGCCCCCCTCTCGAACTGGGGCCACCGTCGCCTGGAGCGACTGGCGGCCGCGGCCTCCTGATCCCCTGCGACCAGCCTCGCGCAGGGTTCGGCGGGCGCCAAGTACCCACAAAAAAGTGGGTAGGAGGGCGCCCGGCAGGCCCGTTCGGCCCGGCACACTGGCCCCATGAACCCCGCTGATCCCGACCCCAAGGTCGCCCTCCGCTTCTACCTCCAGTCCGCCCGCGACGCGCTGCTGTGGAAGCTGGAGGGGCTCTCGGAGTACGACGCCCGCCGCCCCATGACGCCGACCGGCACCAACCTGCTGGGCCTGGTCAAGCATGTGGCCGGCGTCGAGCTGGGCTACCTCGGCGACACCTTCGGCCGGCCGCACGGCGAACCGCTGCCCTGGCTGGAGGATGCCGCCGAGGACAACGGCGACATGTGGGCGACGGCCGAGGAGTCCCGCGAGGACCTCGTGGCGCTGTACCGCCGTGCCTGGGCCCATGCCGACGCCACCATCGAGGCGCTCCCGCTGGACACGGTCGGCCGCGTCCCCTGGTGGCCGGACGGCAAGGACGAGGTCACCCTCCATCACGCCGTCACCCGCGTGATCGCCGACACCCACCGCCACGCCGGGCACGCCGACATCCTCCGCGAGCTGATCGACGGGGCCGTCGGCATGAACGAGACCAACACCAGCCTCCCGTCGAGCGACCCGGGGTGGTGGGAGCGGCATCGGGAGCGGCTGGAGGGGGAGGCGCGTAAGGCGGCGGAGGGGTGAGAGGTTGAGACTGAGCACGGTAGGTGTCGTCATCTTCCAGTCCCGACCTGGCCTTTCGCGAAGCTCTGAGTGCGACACCTGTCGCCGAATTCGCATCGTTCCTGACGTGATCCGCGCTCTTTGCAGGCAAGTTGTCGTCAACTTCGAAGATTGCTCCTCCCAGGGGAGCCGTGCGGCTTCCCTGGGAGCATGAGCGATACCCGGCGCCCCTTGTGGTCCCACCGCTGTAAGTGGACGGACCTGCTGGTCCCGGTCACGCTAGATGCGGGGCGGAGTGGCTTGGACATCTCCGATGGCTGGCCGGACCGGTGGACGGCGACGTGGAAGTACGCCGGGGACGAGATCACGGGCCCGGTCCGACACCTGGGGCAGGTGCCGGTGGCGAGCCGCGGGCCGATGCGGGGGTTCACCTGGCGGCGGGAGCCGCTCGGCAAGCGCCATCGCGCGCTTAACTGACGACACACTCCACCCGTGGCAGTGCCGCCTTATCGCGGGTCCGACACGGCTACAGCAGTCCGAAACGGCCTGTGCAGCCGCCCTGACACTGCTTAATCCGTCTCCCACGGCACCAGACACGTCCAGCATGATCGTGCTCTTGCAAGTTCAGCGACGGCTTATTGACTTGCTTGGCGTGAACGGTCCCGAGACCGTGAGGAGCGCCGGCGCAGCGGTCCCTGTCCCGCACTACTTCGCCGACCTGCGAGCCGTGATCGCCATGATCTTCCGGTCGTGGCCCGTCGCCCGTGAGTACGCCAGCACGCCCTGCCTGGCCGTCACTCTCGACGCGGAGCACGAATCCCGCGCCGCGCAGGCCGAACCCCTGCTCAACACCCCGGGCAAGAAGAAGACCTCCAAGCCCTACACCGCGCCCCCCACGGGTCGCCTTGCCACCGGCGCGGCACTCGATATCGCGACGAACCTGCTCGACGCACACGATCCCAGAGACGCCCGGAGCCGGTTGGCACCGCTCGTTCAACGGCTGAGGGAGGTGGACCTCGCACTGAGCACCTGGCTTTCGCCGCCCGGCTTGGATCTCGGTCTCGCTGAGGCAAGCGGTCATGGATCTTCCGATGGGCAGAAGGGGCACAGCATGATCGCTCAACTCGTGACGCACCACGTAGGGCTCATCGGCTGCGGCTTTCCCAGGTGCAGGACTTGACTATCCCCTGCCATGACCGGGAACCGGTCCTGGGATTCGAGAGTGGTAGAGCCACGTCGCCCGCATTTCCGCCTGGGCGGAGGGGGAGATCACGGCCGCGAATCTGTCATCGGATCCGGTTCGCGGGTGACGGTACTGGGTGTTGGTCGCCGGTGCCGGTCCAGTAGCCAAGGGACAGCCAGAGTTCGTAGTGCAGGAGCCATGCTGAGGTCCACGGCAAGATCGTGTCCGCGAGGAACATGTGGTCCTTCCACTCCCCGGGCAAATGCAGACATAGGTCACCGTCGGGGTAGACGTGCGGTAGCGCGGTGGCGTCCGGATGCAGTGCCAGGGGCGGGTCGGTGACGGTGACTCGCGGCCTGCGCCGGTGGCGGTAGGCGATCCGGACTGTGTAGTTCCTGCTCATGGGGGTCGGTTGAAGGGGGAGCGTGCAGAGAAGTTCACCGCCCCGCACGGCCCCTCGGGTGGCGGGGACGGCGACCTTGATCGCGGCCAGCTGGCGGCCGAGGTTAACCGCGCGCGCCGGGATGCTGGCCATAGTTGGTGTTCGGCTTCCTGCGGGGGCCTGTGGCGGTCTCGGAGAGCAGCCCGGTGGCGCTCATTCGCTGGGCGGCGGGTGCTTTCATGCGGGCGCCGTAGCTTGCGAAGGAGCGCATCACGGGGCCAGCCTCGAAGGACTTGATCAGCTGGGAGTAGACCACGTCGAGGCCCTTGGACTCTGTCAGTGCCAGGTTGTCCATGATCGTGGTGATCTCGCCGAACCAGGTGAGGAAGGCCTGACGCCGCTCAGGGTATTCGTTCCACTTGTCGGTGAAGTTCTCCTCCTTGTGGGCAGGGTTGGGAACCCACCATTGACCGTCGCGGTCCTCGATGAAGCGAGGCATGGCGGCGAGTACGTTGCGTACGGCGGTGAACAGGTCGTCCTCGCCGCGGTAGGCGCGGCTGGCGAGCGTGGTCAGGAGGATGGACGGCGGTCGGTTGTCGGTGTCCTCTGCGAAGAAGAGCATGCAGTGCCACTTGAGGATCTGTACGAGTCGCTGCAGGGTGCTGCGGATGTGGTGTTCGGGGACCTTCGCGACGCTGGCGACGAGCCGCTTCTCGAGGAGGGCGCGGGAGAGTTCCGAGCGGGCGCGAAACCAGTCCGCGTAGCCGAGGGGGTTGCTGTGCTGCCACTCGCGGAGCTTCTTGTCCGTCAGAAGGATGCCACTGGGCGGGTGTTCCTCATCGGGGATGGCGGGCAGGACGTCGAGGTGGAAGCCGGGGTACCCGAGGGTCCAGCAGCGGCGGCGGGCTTCGAGGCTTTCGGGGCCGTCGGTGTGGCCTTGGTGCTGCTTCCAGCGCCGGTAGGCCGCCAGTTGGTCACCGACTCGCTGCTTGAGTTCCTCTTTCGTCGTGCTGTCCCGCTGCAGAGGGAGTCGGCAGACGAGGTCGATGTCGTACTCGCCGGTCTCGGTGTTGGGACGTACCACGGTGCCGAGGAGGAAGGAGCCCTGGGAGTGGATCTCCCATCCGGGGCTGCCGTTCTCGGCGAGCCAGGTTCCGACTTCTCCGTACCGCTCGACGGCGATGTCGTGGAGGTCGGGGGCGATGTCGAGGACTTCCACGGCGCCGTCGAGCAGCATGGAAAGCATCTGTTCGGCGGAGTCGGTGTTGTCCTGCGTGCGGTGGTACGCGTTCACGTCATTCCTTACGAGCAGAGTGGAGGGGGACGAAAGCCGGCGCGAGGTGATCGCAGAAAGTGCGGTGGACGGCCGGGGAGACGTCACGGCTGACATGTCCGGCCCATCCCGAGAGGGTTGTGGTGTCCACGTCGTCCAGAGCGAGGGCGCCGGTGGGGACCGTCGGGTTGAGACGGAGCACGTCGTCTTTGCCGACGAAGTGGCGTACCTGCTTCGCGGCGCTCTCACTCTGCGCCCGCATGAGGACCTCAACCGCGTCGCGGGCCCAGGGCAGCAGACCGCCGCGGTCGAGGCGGCGGTGGCGATGGCGGACGTCGGTCGTGGTCCCGAGGCTGAACACCCGGATCGTATCGAGGGGCACGGACAGGGGGCCCACGGCCTCGGTCAGCGCGACCATGGCCGGGTTGTTCGCCCAGACGCCGCCGTCGACGAGCCGTGCTCCATCCAGAGGCATCCCGGGCAGGTAGGTCGGCGCGGCAGAGGTGGCCAACGCGACGTTGACGGCCTTCTCGCGCCAATCGCGCTTGAGGCCGGGCAGATGCGGAGTCCGGAAGAGGTAGACGTCGTCGGCGGCGACGTTGTAGGAGGTGATGACCAGGCGTTTGGTGCTCTCTCCGAAGGTTCGTTCGCCGAAGACTTCGGTGAGGGCCGCGCGCAGCGGCTCCGTGCTGTACTTCGCGCGCACCAGGTGCTTCAGGCCCCGCAGGCGGCTACGGTCCCGGAAGATGCGCGGCCCATGCTCGGTGTAGAACTCCAGGATCTGCTGCGGGGACAGCCCGAGGCCGAGGCCCAGCGCGATGATTCCGCCTGTCGAGGTGCCAGCGATCAGATCGAAGTGGTCGGCGATGCGGACACCGAGATCCTCTTCGAGGCGAGCTAGGACCGCAGCAGAGAACATGCCGCGGAAGCCACCGCCGTCGAGGGCGAGAATCTGGAAACGCTCCGTCACTTCAACCGCCCCCGCGCCATGGGTTCGAGGAAGCTCCGCCTGTCGCAGCCGGATCTCCACTATCGAGAGTACTTAATATCACGGCATGTGTTTCCGTGCAGGTTTCTACGCGCAAGCCGTAAGGTTTGTGTTGGCCACGCAACCTGGAGCGTGCGTGGCTTCCGTGTTCCGCCAAGATGTGGAGATCAAAGTCAGGCGGGCTAGGCAAGGGGAAAGATGAGCACGCAGGCGTTCGAGCGCTCTCGGCTGCGGACCGCCCGCGAACTGGCAGGGCTGAGCCAGACGCAGCTCGCCCGCGAGAGCGGGCTCACTCCTGCCGCGATCAGCCAGTTTGAGAGCGGCGCGGCACGACCCAGCCCGGATACGAGCACTGTCCTGGCCTCGGTCCTCAGGGTGCCCCAGGAGTTCTTCCACGAAGCGATGGTCGAAAGCCATGAGGGCTTCTTCCGGTCGTTGCGCCGGACCTCGGTGTCCGACCGCCGCCGTGCGCGGGCCATTGCTCACGTTGCTCACGACCTGGCCGTCCACGCCTCATCCGCGCAGAGGTTCTGCGCTGGCGACGTGCCTATGCTCCCCGTGACCGGACTACAGGCGGAACGGGTGGAGGTCGAAGAGACTGCGGCTCGGGTACGGAAGATGTGGGGACTGCCTTCAGGGCCGGTCTCCGACGTCGTTGGACTTCTTGAGACGCATGGTGTCGCGGTGATCCGTCTCCCCCTCGACAACACAGATGTTGACGCCTTCTCCCTGCCATTTCCCGACCATCCAGTCGTCGTCCTGGGTACCGATAAGGATGACCGAGCCCGGTCCCGCTTCGACAGCGCACACGAACTCGCCCATCTAGTGATGCACGGCGAGCAGATCTGGGGCGTAAAGGAGGTCGAGACCCAGGCCCACCAGTTCGCGGCGGCCTTCCTCATGCCCGCCGAAGACATCCAGGACCAATTGCCGACCACTGTCGACTGGCCGGCCCTCTTCGCGCTCAAACGGCAGTGGCAGGTGTCCCTGGCCGCTCTGCTCATGCGAGCCCGAACCCTGGGGTGCATGAGCGAGAACACCTACCTGACCGCCATTAAGGCAGCGTCTGCCCGGGGATGGCGCCGCGTCGAACCGGTCCCTCTCGGTCGGCCGGAGCAGCCGACGAGGCTCCTCGCCTACCTTGCCTCTGCTGACAGCGCCTCGGCGCGGGCCATCTTGCCGTCCCAGATCGTGGAAAGCCTCCAGACCGCGTCAGCGGCATGACCGCACCGGCTCGTACGCGCAAGATGTCGTACGCAGCCGCACTACGCCGTCTCCCACGTAAGGAGGCGTTGGAGCTTCGCGGGCTCGCGCGACGCCAGTTACTGCGCCTCGCCGCCGTCCGTGGGCGAGGTCTCCGGAGCCCGCTCCTTGTGGTTGAGGGCTTCGGCGATCAGCTCGCGGTACACCTTGACTAGCTCATGTGGTTGGTCGCGGACAACTCCAAGACGAACGGCTCGCTCCACAACCGCCTCGTCGTCCAGTGAGTCGAGCCAGATCCTGACCGTTTCCGCCTCAGGCCCTTCCGGGGATGGAGCGAGGACCTCGACGAGACCTGCAAGGGCGACGACAGCCGAGATCCTGTCCCGGGCACGCACAACAGCGGGTGTGCGGCCCGCCATTGTTAGTTCGGCGCGCAGGTCTGCGCGCCCGATCGCGATGTCGAGTTGCGGCGGCAGCGGGCTTACCTCGTAGCTTCCGGTGACAAGAATAGGGATGGCTATGGTGCGCACCCAGTGCTCAAGAAGCTCCAGCTCATGGGCTGCGATGACCCACACCCCGGTGTGAGGTCGCTGCACCGAAACGGTCGGCACCACGGAGAAGGGAATGCGGGCACCACGCGGGGCGCTGGCGAGTACATCGCCTTCACGTAGAGGTAGGCCGTCGCCCGGCTGGGGTCGCGGTTTGAGGGGAAGTGCAACCGTCAGGTCGCTGCGCGGATTATCCGGGTACACGGCCCCGAGCCGTGTCGCCGCGACAGCGGGGGTACGGTGCTTGGCTAGGTTGGTGTGGACGGCTAGGAGTCGCAGCGGATGCTCGTCTGAGTCCCGGCGCTGGAACGGCTGCAGCCGCTCGATGCGCTGCGCGAGGGGTGTGCCGACATGAAGCGGCGGAAGCCGGCGCCGCCGACCGTCTCGGAACCACTTGGCGAGCGCCCCGGCGTCCGTGGTGGCGGGCATCTCGGTACCCCGCGCCTCCTCGTTCGTCAAGGGGCGCCCGAGATTGGCCTCGACCTCCGCATAGAGAGTGTGCTCCAACGCAGCGCGCAACTGGGTGAGAGCGTCAGCCATGAGCCGGGGTACCGCTTCCGGGAGAGGCGCAAGTGCCTTGACCACAACCTCCACCCGGTCGCCGGTGACCACCTCGGCGAACGTGATCGGTCCTCGTTCGGTGTAATCATGAGTGAGCCGCAGCGCCCGGTCGATCGTGTGATCCACATGGGCGAGCGTCGCGACCACGTGAAGCTGGTGGTCCGGCAGCCAGGAGTAGTCCACTTCGCCTCGCCTCATGGGCACAACCCTGGCGACGGTTTCTCAAGCCCCACGGGCAGCTGACGGCGAGCGCGCTGCAGACGCAACGCAGTGCTACTTAGCCGTGAGCTGAGAAAGGTACAGGGGCGCAAGAACCCGGATACGAGCCTCTGGGATATCTCCGGCAAGAGCTTGTACCGCCAGGTCAGTACCGGGGGTGTTGGCACCGCCGAATAGTTTGTATAGGCGTTCCAGCCCGTCGGCAGCGATGCCGCCGACACGGGAATCCATCCGTAGTGCCTCAAGAGCACGTGCCACTTCGTCAGCAGGAACAACGGCCATGATGCGGTAGACGTCTCCAGCGTCCTTGTTCGAGAGGCGGTCGGTCCGCCCCTTGGTCTCTGCTTCGGTGACGCGCTCGTCGAGCTTGTATGCCTTGGCAATCAGCAGGGCTGCGGGGCCAGCGACGTAGGCCTCGATGCGCCGGGTGTCTCCAGGCGTGAGGCTGCTGAGGGTCATTAGCGAGCGATCCACGGCAGCCAGTTCGAGCCCTGGGACCTTCTTGGTGGCCCAGGAATCATGTGGCGGCAGCTCAGTGCGCCGTCGGCTGTTCGGCTGGGGCGCGAGCTGGTGGGGAACCAGGAGGTCGACCTCAACGGGCACGGTGACGCCACCAACTTGCTCAGGGCGCTCCCATAGGCCGGACTGGTTGTCACGGAGCGAGAATCCGGCCTGTTGCATCGCCTGTTCCAACAAGGGGTCAGGGCCCAGACGGTCGGGGTCGATGCTGATGTCACCGTCGGAGGTGTATGCAGCGCTGCGGATAGCCGCCTCTTGAGTGCGCAGGTACACAGCCTGGGCACCGACGACGGTCAGTGCGTCACGGTGATCCTTCAGCGCAGTTAGCGCGTCGAGGAGCACGTTGCGTGCGGCCTGGTTCAGCTCGTCTTCATTCACGCCTGCTGGTGCTCGCGACATCCCGCCCCCTTGATCGTGGACGCGATCCTAGAACAGGCTTGAGTCTGCCGCTCCGGGAAACGCATCAATCATCCTGGTGTCGCAGACGCGAGATATCCGGGATACGCCAGGCGCTCTCCTCCGCTGCCATGAACTCCAGGACCTTCTCTCCTTCAGCTGGCAGGCGGCCGGGGCCGGACAGGCAGTCGAGAACGAGCTGGCTGAGGCCAACTTGACGGTAACGGTCATACCGTCGGGGGCGCTGTACCACGCTGAGATCCGATGGCTGGAGGAAGAGCACATCGGCAGATTCTGGAACGGGCATCACCCTGAGCTCGTGCGCAACGTCAGAAAAGTGGAGAGGGTCTTGCGTGACGTAGAGCATGAGTTGGCCGCCAACCGCTACTGGCGCGACCGGGCGGGCCGCATAAGAGCCGGTGACCAGCACTTCGCCGCCCGCGACTAGGCCATTCAGCTTGACGAGACGATCGAGTACGGCTTGTACACCGTTGGGGGCCAGCATGCCCTGCGGGCTCGTCTGCTTCATCAGGTCGAGATGGCTGGCGCGGGTACGTAGCAGCTGCTGCCACTCCACCCTGACGATGACCTTGCCGTCACGCTCAATTAGCAGCTGGTCCTCAAGGGTGTCCAGAAGCCTGGAGACGTACGGAAGGCTCAGGTCGGAGCGTTTTGCCAGCTCAGTCGCCCGGTATGGGGGCGATACATCGGTCAGGATGCGCACCAGACGACCAGCCCGAGGCCCCGTCAGAAGCGGCTTGCTGCTCGGTGCTCTGTGGCGAGCGGGCGCTCGGTCGGCACCTTGCGTCTGGATGATGATCGCTGGCCGCGGCACCCTCAAGGAAATATTGCCCGTGAGGTCTACGTATCCGATCTCCCGCCGTCGCAGTTCCTCTTGCGTTCTCGGGCTGATCCACGGAGAGAAGATCACGAGGCGTGTGTAGGCGTTCACCCGCCTCACCAGCAGTGCTGTCGAGCTGATGTAGCCAGCGACGTCTCTGGGCGTGACGCTCCCACGGACGTCTACGAGCAATTCGGTGAACATGCTGTCGTTCTTCGAGGTGATGCGGACGACAGCGTCCCACCCGAGGTCTGCCGTCGGTGCAGGCATGAACTGCTCGGACTGATGCTCTGGCTGCAAGGACACCTCCCACTCCTCGCCCAGGAGGTCCTGCAGAGCCGTCAGCGCGCGGCCAAGCACATCGTGGGCTTCGGCAGGAGTAGCAGCTTCGTCCATGTACTCGATCGTGCCATGGCAAGCTTCCTAGGCCAAGCAAACTTGCCAACCTCTCCACCTTTCCGAGAGTCGGAAAGTTGGCAAAATCGGCAAGTTTTTTAAATCTGGCAACTTGCTTGGCTGTGAAAACCAACGGTCTTCGGCAACTCGGTCCCGGTGGAACCCCGAGCGGGACCTGCCCGGCCTGCGGTTCCGCAGTGCTGCTGGGCAGGTAGTGGCGGTGTGCCTCCGGTGCGGAAGAGCCTTGCTGGCGCGGGCTGCACTCTGACTTACGGCCCCCTCGGTGTGGCGTTGGCTGCGTCCTTGCCAGGAGTCGCCTCCTCGGGTGATGTGGCGGGAGGCTCACGACAGGTGTGCTGCTCATGCGACACCTGTCGTGCTCAGGCTCAGAGGTCCGTTCGCGCGGCGCGAGTAACTCTTGCTAGCGGCTTGCTTGCAATTGTTAGCGGGTTGGGTGCACAGTGGAGCCATGGCATCGCTCAATGTCGGCAATCTCGGTGAGTACCTGCGCGAGCAGCGGCGCAACGCGCAGCTGTCGCTGCGGCAGCTCGCCGAGGCGGCCGGGGTGTCGAATCCGTATCTGAGCCAGATCGAGCGCGGGCTGCGCAAGCCGAGCGCGGAGGTGCTCCAGCAGGTCGCCAAGGCGCTGCGGATCTCCGCGGAGACGCTGTACGTGCGCGCCGGGATTCTGGACGCGGAGCGGGAGCGGGACGAGGTGGAGACGCGCGCCGTCATCCTCGCCGACCCCACGCTCAGCGAGCGGCAGAAGCAGGTGCTGCTCCAGATCTACGAGTCGTTCCGCAAGGAGAACGGCACCGAGGCCGTCCAGCCGGACGGCGACTCCGCCGACGCCCTGGGCGGCGCCGACGGAGATCCGCGGCAGTCGGCCGGTTGACCGGACCAGGGGACCGGCCGCCGTACCGCGGACCCACCGAACCCTCAGCCGAACGCGAATCCGGGAGGACCCTCACCATGGCCATCACCGACGACCTGCGCAAGACCCTCAGCGACCCGACCCCGCTCTACTTCGCCGCCGGCACCGCCGACCTCGCCCTGCAGCAGGCGAAGAAGGTCCCGGGCCTGGTCGAGCAGCTGCGCGCCGAGGCCCCGGCCCGCATCGAGGCGGTGCGCAACACCGACCCGAAGGTCGTCCAGGAGCGTGCCGCCAGCCGGGCCAAGGAGGCCCAGGAGACCCTTCAGACGAAGGTCACCGAGTTCTTCGGCGCCCTCGACGGCGACCTGAAGAAGCTCGGCGAGTCCGCCCAGGACCTCGCGCTGCGCGGGGTGGGCGTGGCCGCGGAGTATGCCGTCCGCGCCCGGGAGACCTACGAGAAGGTCGCCGAGCACGGTGAGCAGGCCGTGAAGACCTGGCGCGGCGAGGCCGCCGAGCAGATCGAGGACCTGGCCGTGGCCGTCGAGCCGAGCGCGGAGCCGAGCGCGGAGCCGAGCGCGGAGCCGGTCCCGGTCAAGGACGAGCCCGAGGCCGCCGGCAGCGAGCCCGCCGAGGCCAAGGGCGCCGCGCCGGCGAAGAAGACCCCCGCCAAGAAGGCGCCGGCCCGTAAGCCGGCCGCGAAGAAGGCGACGCCGCCCGCCGAGTGACTCAGGGCGTCGAAGAGCGGGCCGGGCACTTCCCGAGTGCTCGGCCCGTTGTTCGGGTAGCGGGGCCGGGCTTGCGGGTACGGTGACCGGGTAGGACGAGCCGAACCGGATGGTGGACATCATGCTGATGGAGGGATTCGCGGGGTTCATGGCCCTGCTGAGCCTGGCCTTCACCCTTTTCAGCGCCTTCGCGCTGGTGGACGCCGCCGTGCGGCGTGAGGACGCCTATCGCGCCGCCGACAAGCAGACCAAGCCGTTCTGGCTGGTCATCCTCGGCCTGGCCTTCGTGGTGAGCCTGATCTTCGGCATCCTGTCGTTCCTGCCGATCATCGGCCTCATCGCCACGATCGTCTACATGGTCGACGTCCGCCCGGCGCTCCGCCAGATCTCGGGGCCGCGGCGGCGCGGGGGCAGCAGCAGCGACGGGCCCTACGGGCCGTGGAACGGCGGTCGCTGAGCGCTTCCGCTTCGGGAGCCCGCGGGTGGGCTGAGCCCGTCGACAGCCGCTCAGCCGCGGGCATGCGTGCCGCCTGGGGCGGCACGGGTGGGCTGGGGGTCCCCCTCTGGGGGAGGCACCTCGTAGCGCCGAGGTGCGCGAACGCCCCTCGCCCCGCCGCGCACGCTTCCGCTGCTCAGCTCGGCCGGAGGCTACGGCACCCGGTCCAGCAACAGCACGGCCACGTCATCCGTGAGGTCGCCCCCGTTCAGCTCGCGCACCTCGTGCACGGCCGCCCGCAGCAGCTCCTCCCCGCGCAGGCCCTCGGCCAGCTGCCGGCTGACCATCTCGACCATGCCGTCCTGTCCCAGCCGCTCCTTGCCCTCACCGACGTGGCCCTCGATCAGCCCGTCGGTGTAGAGCATCAGGCTCCACTCGGCGCCCAGCTCCACCTGCATCCGAGGCCACCGGGCCCCGGGCAGCAGTCCCAGCGCGGGCCCGTTGTTGTCGTACGGCAGCAGCCGCGGGGCCCGTCCGGGACGGGCGATCAGCGGGGCCGGATGCCCGGCCAGGCACAGCCCGGCCCGGCGGCCGTCCGGGGCGATGTCCACCGTGCACAGGGTCGCGAAGATCTCGTCGTCGGACCGCTCGTGCTCCAGCACCTGCTGCAACGTGCTCAGCAGCTGGTCCCCGCACAGCCCCGCCAGGGTCAGCGCGCGCCAGGCGATGCGCAGCTCCACACCGAGCGCGGCCTCGTCCGGGCCGTGCCCGCAGACGTCGCCGATCATGGCGTGCACGGTGCCGTCCGGCGTACGGACGACGTCGTAGAAGTCGCCGCCCAGCAGGGCACGCGAGCGGCCGGGCCGATAGCGCGCGGCGAAGCGCAGCGGGGAGCCCTCCAGCAGCGGCGTGGGCAGCAGCCCGCGCTCCAGGCGGCGGTTCTCCTGCGCGCGCAGGCGGCCCTCGGCGAGCCGCCGCTCGGCCGTGTCGGAACGTTTCCGTTCCACGGCGTAGCGGATCGCCCGGCTCAGCAGCCGGCCGTCCAGCTCGTCCCGGAAGAGATAGTCCTGGGCGCCGACGCGCACGGCATGGGCACCGCGCTCGGCGTCGCCGGAGGCGGTGAGCGCGAGCACGGCGTGCCGGGGCGCGATCTCCAGCACGTGCTTGAGCACGGCGAGCTCGTCGTCGTCCGGCTCGCCCGCGCGGCCGGGCGCGGTGAGCGCCAGGTCGAGCAGGATGCACTGGACGTCGTCGGTGAGCAGCCGCTCGGCCTCGGTGAGGTTGCGGGCGGTGCGGACGCGGATGGGCTGGCCGGCGGAGTCGAGCAGATCGGGCACGATGGCGGACCCGCCCGGGTCGTCCTCGATCAGCAGCAGCGTGAGGGGGGCGGTGGTGTCCTCCTTGATGAGGCCTGCGGTGGACGCGGCCGGCGCCTGACCACTCTCCACGGCCGGGATCGCTCTCTGCCGCGGTACGGGTACGGGCATTGTCCTGTGTTCCTTCCCTCCCCCCGAGGGCATGGCGGGGCGAGGGACCTCGACCCACCGACCGGGACCATAGCGGGTGACGCCGCCGCAGCGGAATGGTCCACGCCACTCCGCCCGGTGCCAGGTCACTGTCATATGCCGCGTTCCGTACCGCAGTTGGGCGAGGTGACCGGGGTTCGGGGATGACGAACGTCACGTCCTGGCGGAGTTTGGGAGCGACTTGCCGTGCCGCAGGTCACGTGGTCGCGGTCACGGTTACGGTCACGCGGGCTCAACTCGGGCGGTGGCCCGCGTCACGAGGTCCCCGTCACAAGGCATGACCCCGCACCCCATAGCCGTACAAGACCTCACGCATCCGGCCGTACCACCCCGAGTATCGGCATCGAGCCCGCGCCCGCGACCGTCACCGTGCGCCCCGGGCGCGGGGCGTGGACGATCAGGCCGTCGCCGATGTACATCGCGACATGGCTGGCGTCGTCGAAGTAGATGATCAGGTCGCCGGGCCGCATGTCCTCGACGTCGACATGGGGCAACTGGGCCCATTGCTGCTGCGAGGTGCGCGGGATGGCGCGGCCGGCGCTCGCCCAGGCCTGGGAGGTCAGGCCGGAGCAGTCGAAGGAGTCGGGGCCCTCGGCGCCCCAGATGTAGGGCTTGCCCTGCTGTGCGGCGGCGAACCGGACCGCCTTTTTGCCCTGTTCGCTGGCTCCGGCGGTGCTGCCGTCGAGGACGCCGGTGTCGAGCCAGGCGGTCTGGGCCTGCTGCGCGGCCTCCCGCTCCAGGCGGGCCAGCCGCTCCTTCTCCTCCTTCTCCAGCTGCTTCTGGAGCGCCTCGGCCTCGGTGATCCGCTTCTTGATCTTCTGCCGGGCGGCGGCCTTGGCCTTGCGGTTGGCCTCCAGCTTCTTCCACTGTGCGGAGGCGTCCTTGGCGTACTGCTCCAAGTCCTGCTGGGTGCGGGTCACTTCCGCGAGCAGGTTCTTGGTGGCGCGCTCGCCCTGGCGGATGCGGCCGGTGCCGTCGAGGAACTCGCTCGGGTCGTCGCTGAGGGCGAGCTGGGCCTCGGGCGGCAGTCCGCCGGTGCGGTACTGGGCGGCGGCCGCGGCGCCCATGCGGTCCTTGAGCTCCGCGAGCCGCTCGCGGCCCGCCACGATCTTCTTGGCCAGCGCGACCAGTTGCGCGGACTGCTGCTCGGCCTTCTCCTCGGCGGCGTTGTAGGCGTCGGTGGCGACGGCCGCGTCGTGGTAGAGCTCGTCCAGCCGCTGCTGCACGGCCTGAAGCTCCTTGTTGGTGGCGGGAGTCGGCCTGGTCGCGGTGGCGGACGGCGTGGGCTCGGGCGTGGCCGGTGCGGCGAACGCCGTGCCCGGTGCCGCCAGCACGGTGACCGCGCAGACGACGGTCAGAGCCGCCGTGATCAGGCCGCGCTTGCCCGTTGCCATACCTCTTCCCCCAAACTGATTAACCGTCAGTAACTTACGGCGCCTGGGGGATAGTGCCATGTCGCCGCCCAGAACGACAGAGGTCGTACCCGGACGGGGCATGAATGGTCTTCCCCCCACGGCCGTACGGCCATGTCGTGCTCCCCGCCTGTGTGACGAACGGCTCGCCGAGATCGTTCCCCCAGGTCACCCACATGGGCGAAGGTCATCTGCCGGGGGCCAACGCGTCCCAGCGCACGGTCACTTCGCCCTGCCGCCAGCGCACCGGCCCGTCCGTCACCGGCCAGTCGGCGGTCAGGTCCCGCACCGTGCGCATCCAGCGCTGGCGGGCACCATAGGAGGCGTACGGCGCGGCGGCCGCCCAGGCGCGGTCGAAGTCGCGCAGGAAGGCGTGCACCGGCTCGCCGGGGACGTTGCGGTGGATCAGCGCCTTCGGCAGCCGCTCGGCGAGGTCGGAGGGCCGCTCCAGGGAGCCCAGCCGGGTGGCGAAGGTGACCGTGCGCGGCCCCTCCGGGCCGAGCGCGACCCAGACGTGCCGGCGCCCGATCTCGTCGCAGGTGCCCTCCACCAGCAGTCCGCCGCGCGAGGGCCCGGCGGCCGGGGCGAGCCGGGCGCACAGCCGCTCCCAGACGGCGGCGACCTGCTCCTCGTCGTACTGGCGCAGCACGTTGGCGGCGCGGATCAGCAGCGGCCGCTGAGGGAGCGGGATCTCGAAGCCGCCGTGCCGGAAGGTCAGGCCCTCCCGCTCGTAGGGCCGGGCGGCCTGCACGCGCGCGGGGTCGATCTCGATGCCGACCACGCGCGCGTGGGGCGCGACCGTGCGCAGCCGGCCGAGCAGCTCGACGGCGGTCCAGGGGGCGGCGCCGTAGCCGAGGTCGACCGCCACGGGGTCGGGGGCGCGGCGCAGTTCGGGGCCGTGGGCCGCCGCGATCCAGCGGTCCATGCGGCGCAGCCGGTTCGGGTTCGTCGTCCCGCGCGTGACCGTGCCGATGGGGCGGGCGGCGCGGGATGTCATACGTATGAGGGTATGCGGCCCGCAGTGCCCCGACTCCCACGGATATCGAACGGTTGAGCGACAGGCTGTAATGATTCGGCAAAGAAGCCAGGGGAAGAAGACGGAAGGAAATGGAACCAAGGCGTCCGTGGTTGCACCCCCTTGGAGGGCACGGCAGGTCCTCCGTCCGGCATGCCCGCAGCAAGGAGGAACGCCACGTGAGCCACTACGTCGGCCGGCTCGGGCGTCGCTCTCCGGCGGCCCCCTCGCGGCTCAGGCTCGGGCACCGCCGCCCCCGGCGCGTCGCCATGCTCTCCGTGCACACCTCCCCCCTGCACCAGCCGGGCACCGGCGACGCGGGCGGCATGAACGTCTACATCGTGGAGCTGGCCCAGCGGCTCGCCGCGATCAACATCGAGGTCGAGATCTTCACCCGGGCCACCACCGCGGCCCTGCCGCCCACGGTCGAGATCGTCCCCGGCGTGACCGTCCGGCACGTCGACGCCGGCCCCTACGAGGGCCTGGCCAAGGAGGACCTCCCCGCCCAGCTGTGCGCCTTCACGCACGGCGTGATGCAGGCCTGGGCCGGCCACCGCCCCGGCCACTACGACCTCGTCCACTCGCACTACTGGCTCTCCGGCCACGTCGGCTGGCTCGCCGCCCAGCGCTGGGGCGTGCCCCTGGTGCACGCCATGCACACCATGGCCAAGGTCAAGAACGCCAACCTCGCCGACGGTGACACCCCGGAGCCCGCCGCGCGGGTCATCGGCGAGACACAGATCGTCGCCGCGGCGGACCGGCTCATCGCCAACACGTCCGAGGAGGCCGACGAGCTCGTACGGCACTACGCCGCCGAACCCGGGAAGGTCGCCGTCGTCCACCCGGGCGTCAACCTCGAGCGCTTCCGCCCCGCCGACGGCCGAGCCGCCGCGCGGGCCCGTCTGGACCTGCCGCAGGACGCCCTGATCCCCCTCTTCGCGGGCCGCATCCAGCCCCTGAAGGCCCCGGACGTGCTGCTGCGCGCGGTGGCGGTGCTGCTGGACGAGCGCCCGGAGCTCCGCTCGCGCATGGTGGTCCCGATCGTGGGCGGCCCCAGCGGCAGCGGCCTGGCCAAGCCGGAGGGCCTGCAGAAGCTGGCCGCACGCCTGGGCATCGCCGACGTCGTACGTTTCCGCCCGCCGGTCGGCCAGGACCAGCTCGCGGACTGGTTCCGCGCGGCATCGGTGCTGGTCATGCCGTCGTACAGCGAATCCTTCGGCCTGGTTGCCATAGAGGCGCAGGCGGCCGGCACGCCCGTCCTCGCGGCCTCGGTCGGCGGCCTGCCGGTGGCCGTCCGCGACGGACGCACCGGCTTCCTCGTCCAGGGCCACGATCCGGCGGCCTACGCGCGCGTGCTGAGCGATTTCGCCGACACCCCGCACCTGTCGGCGAGCATGGGCGAGGCCGCCGCCCGGCACGCCCGCTCCTTCGGCTGGGACACCTCGGCCGCCGCGACCGCCGAGGTCTACACCGCCGCCCTGCACGCCCATCGCCGTCGCGTACGCTCCCACCATGGGTGAGTCACAGCAGGCCGCACGAACCATCGAGGGCGCCCTGAAGGACGCCGAACTGGAGTGGGAGTCCCCGGAGTCCGGCCACTACGTCGTCAAACTCCCCGGCACCCGCAAGCTGTCGACCACCGTCTCCCTGAAGGTCGGCCGCCACTCGCTGTCGCTGAACGCCTTCGTCATCCGCCACCCCGACGAGAACGAACCCGCCGTCCACCGCTGGCTCCTGGAACGCAACCTCAAGCTCTACGGCGTCAGCTACGCGGTCGACCCGCTGGGCGACATCTACGTGACGGGCAAGCTACCCCTGGCCGCCATCACCCCGGACGAGATCGACCGCCTCCTCGGCCAGGTCCTCGAAGCAGCCGACGGCAGCTTCAACACCCTCCTGGAACTGGGCTTCGCCACCGCGATCCGCCGCGAGTACGAGTGGCGGACCTCGCGGGGCGAGTCGACCCGCAACCTGGACGCGTTCGCGCATCTGCTGCGACGGCCTACTGCCTGAAGGCCGCGGCCGGCGGGTCGCTGCGCTCCGGTCACTCATCTGGATCTCCCGGGCTGTGCAGGTGACGCGACCGGCATGACGCTGGAGAGAGCCGACGCCCCACGGCTGCCCACCCTCCAGGAGCGTGCGTATGGCCCGGAACCGTCGTCTGATCCTGAGCTCGCCGTCCGAGGTCTGGAGCCTGCTGTCCGACGGCCACCGCTACGGGGAGTGGGTGACAGGGACCCAGCAGGTCCTCGCCGTGGACCCGCACTGGCCGGACGTCGGCGCCCGACTGCGCGTCCGCGTCGGCGCCGGCCCCCTCACCCTCGACGACACCTGCGTCGTCCGCATCTCCGAACCACACCAACGCCTGCAACTGGAAGCGAAGGCAGACCCCTTCGGCGCCGCCCGCATCGCCATGAAGCTGACTCCCTGGGGCGACCACACGCTCTTCACCCTCGACTGGCACCCCCTCCGCGGCCCCGGCACCCGCATGCACGGCCTCCCCGTCGACTACGTCGTCGCCATCCGCAACGGCATGATGCTGACGAAGCTGGCCCGCATCGCGGTCAGCGAGCATGCCGGGAGCGTCTGAGACGCCTCATACAGAACTGCGATGCCGAACCGGGGGAGGACCTGTGGCAGAACTGCCGGAGCGGGTGGATCGCGACATTCTTGAGGGGCGCGCCATCCTCGCGGTGAAGACGATTCGTGAGGCACAAGGATGCTCGCTCCGCGAAGCGGTCGACCTTTACCATCAGCGCTACGGAGAGCTTCGTCCTGAGCCGGAGTCATCCCAGGAAGCTCCCCGGCCCCGCGTGCTGCGGTTCGAGCGGGACGGGTCTCTGGTCGTGCTCGAGGGACTGCAAGACGGTCAGAACCCGAAGGAATGAGGGGCCGGACGGCCACCCGGACCGCTACGCGCCGGGGGCCCGGTACTGGACTTGCCCGGCTTTGCGCAGGGCATCCATGGTTTCGTCGATGCTCAGGAGAACGGTCGTCTCAAACGAGCTGAGCGCGCCGCCTCCGCTGATCGCCAGGGCGACCGCGGCCATGGAGACGTTGTCGGGGGCCTCCCACAAGTTGTAGCCGTCGCGGCTGCCGAACGCGTACCAGAAGCCGTGCAGCTTGCCGCCGACGGACTCGATGTACGACTGAGCGGCCTTTGCACGGTCCTCGGGATGGCCGATGAGTCTCGCCCAGGTCTCCGGCGTGTAGCTGAACCTCGATAGATAGAGCGGCATCATGTCTCCCTTTCGTCCCAGCAAGGGATGCCCCCGCAGGATGAGACACGCCCCCGAGGCCGCGCGCATCTCCCCCGAATGGCCGGGATGATGACCGGCATGGCCACTGCGTGAGCGACTCCGCCCGCATCGGAACTACAGCATCGAAGCCTTCAGCTCGGGCATCCCCGTGGTCAGTCCCCGCAGACTGCCCGGAGACAGCGAAAAGCCCCCTCCCCGCGGAGGAACCGCAGGCAGGGGGCCTTCCGAAACCGTGGGGCTTACTTCTTCTTGCCCTGGTTCTTGACCGCCTCGATCGCCGCAGCAGCAGCCTCGGGGTCGAGGTACGTGCCGCCCGGGACGACCGGCTTGAAGTCGGCGTCGAGTTCGTAGGCGAGGGGGATGCCCGTGGGGATGTTCAGGCCCGCGATGTCGGCGTCGGAGATGCCGTCGAGGTGCTTGACCAGGGCGCGCAGGGAGTTGCCGTGGGCGGCGACCAGGACGGTGCGGCCGGCCAGGAGGTCGGGGACGATGCCGTCGTACCAGTAGGGGAGCATCCGGATGACGACATCCTTGAGGCACTCCGTGCGCGGGCGCAGCTCCGGCGGGATCGTCGCGTAGCGCGCGTCGCCGGACTGCGAGAACTCCGAGCCGTCCTCGAGCGGCGGCGGCGGGGTGTCGTACGAGCGGCGCCACAGCATGAACTGCTCCTCGCCGAACTCGGCGAGGGTCTGGGCCTTGTCCTTGCCCTGCAGGGCGCCGTAGTGGCGCTCGTTCAGGCGCCAGGAGCGGTGGACCGGGATCCAGTGGCGGTCAGCCGCTTCGAGGGCGAGCTGCGCGGTGCGGATCGCTCGCTTCTGGAGCGAGGTGTGCACCACGTCAGGGAGCAGGCCGGCGTCCTTGAGCAGCTCACCGCCGCGGACCGCCTCCTTCTCGCCCTTCTCGTTGAGGTTGACGTCCACCCATCCGGTGAACAGGTTCTTCGCGTTCCACTCGCTCTCGCCGTGGCGGAGGAGGATCAGCTTGTACGGTGCGTCGGCCATGGCCTTTAGCCTACCTAAGCGCTCTGGGGGCCGAGGGTGTGTGCTCACTGTGTGGAATGGTGTGGGGTTCGCCCCATCGGGGCGGGGGGAGGGCGATCTGACAGCCGACCGCCCGGCCCTCTAAATTAAGGTGAACTCTTCCACAACCTAAAGCCACGTCCACCTGTCTGCCCCAGCGCAGGTGTAGCGGTTCAGATGAGGAGCACAGAACGTGACCGTGCGTTCCTTTGCGCGGCGGATGCGACCGCGAATCGAGCGGAAGGCCGCCGAGCGAGTCTGGCAGCTGCGAACCATGCGACGGCGCCGTATGGCTGCGGAGACCAACCCCGTGCTGCGTCCCGTCGTCGTACGCGGCCAGCAGTTGTTCGGGCGGGTTGTGACGGAGTTCACCGCCGTCGGAGCGGCCGCCGCCAACCTCGACCTGGTCGTCGCCGCGCTGGAGCAGGAGAACATCTCCTACTTCCTGGTGCCGACCGCCCGTACCCGCCATGTCGTCGGCGTCAACGCCGTCGATCGTGACCGGCTCCTCGCGGGCCTGGAGAAGCTGTACGCGGGCAAGGCGGTCTTCATCGGCCGCCCGCTGCCCGGCGGCCAGCTCAAGCACCCGGCGATGTTCCTGGACGGCATCCTGCCCGCCGGCCTGCGCACGGCTCCGGTGCTGCGCATCGGCGAGAACCACCTCGGCCCGGCCGGGCAGCTCCTCTCCGGCCCCGAGCTGGCCTGCGACGTGGAGTTCTGGGAGGACGGCGGGCAGCTCCTCGCCGGCGAGGACGGCCCGCGCCGCCTGGCCAAGGTGCAGCCGCAGGCGTCCGAGGACGTCTTCGCCGAGTCGCTGATCGCGCCCCGCAACAACGGCATAACGGACGTACTGCCGGCCTCCGAGCAGAAGCCGGTCACCGTGACGGTCGGCGCCCGCGAGCTGCCCAGCTTCGCCGCGCTGACCCTGCCGACCGTGAACCGCGTCACCTTCCCGGTGGACATCGTCTACACATGGGTGGACGGCGAGGAGCCCGCGATGCGGGCCAAGCGCGCCAAGTACCAGGAGAAGGGCACGGCCGAGATCCTCGACAAGGAGATCAACGCCTCCCGCTACACCAGCCACGACGAGCTGAAGTACTCGCTGCGCTCGCTGGCGATGTACGCCGACTTCGTGCGGCACATCTACATCGTCACCGACGGCCAGAAGCCGCACTGGCTGGACGACACCGCCGACGGCATCACGGTCGTCGACCACCGGGACATCTTCCCCGAGGGTGTCCTGCCGGTGTTCAACTCGCACGCGATCGAGACCCGGCTGCACCACATCCCGGGCATCTCGGACCACTACCTGTACTTCAACGACGACGTCTTCTGCGGCCGTCGCGTCACCCCGGAGCACTTCTTCCACGGCAGCGGCCTGATGAAGATCCCGGTGTCCCCGCTGAAGATCGGTGTCGGCAAGCCGCACGCCGAGGAGACGGCCACCAACTCCGCCAGCAAGAACGTACGGGCGCTGCTGCTGGAGAAGTTCGGCAAGATCACCACGAACAACTTCATGCACACCCCGCTGCCGCAGCACCGCGGCACGCTGCAGGAGATCGAGAAGCTGTTCCCCGAGGACGTCCAGCGCACCACGGCGTCCCGCTTCCGCTCCCCGACGGACATCGCCGTGACCGCGCCGATGCTCTACAACTACTCGCTGATGACGGGCCGCGGTGTGCCGGGCAAGTTCAGCTTCCGGTACGTCAACATCAGCCGCCCGGACGCCGACAAGCGTCTGACGGACCTGAAGAACAACCGCCGCTTCGACTTCTTCTGCCTGAACGACGTGGACGTTCCGGAGGAGGAGCGCGAGCAGGTGCACACCCGCATGGCGGAGTTCCTGGAGAACTACTTCCCGTTCCCCAGCCCCTACGAGAAGCGCGACTGACGGGCTGAGGCCATGGAGATACGTCACCGCCTGCCGGCATCCGCGGGCATGCGGGCCGCCCGGGACCTGCTGCTGCGCTGCCGGCTCTGGCTGACCGCCCGGCTGTGGGCACCGCGCGCCGCCCGGCGCCGCCGCCGGCTGCGGCGCACGGTCCCCGGGCTGCGCCGCGTCGCCTTCGGACCGCAGCGGCTGTACGGCCGGACGGTCGCCGCCTACACCGCCGCGGAGGCCGTCGAGGCCGACCTGGCGCAGGTGTGCGACCTGCTGGAGGCGGCGGGGGTGCCGTACTTCCTGGTGCCCTCGGAGCACGGGCACGGCGCGCCGCGCCAGGTCATCGGCGTCGCCGACACCCATCGCCGTACGGTCCTGGCGCAGGCCGCGCGGACTCTCGCGGGCACGGCGGCGTACGTCGGCGCGGTCGGCGCGGACGGCAGTGTCTCGAACGCGGTGCTGTGGGCCGACGGCAAGCTGCCGCGAGCCCTCGGCCGGGCCGCGGTGCTGCGCATCGGTGAGGTGCGCCTCGGCCCCGCCGGGCAGGTGCTCAGCGGCCTGGAGTCGGGCTGCGACATCGAGTTCTGGCGGCAGGGCCGGGACCTGGGCGCGGAGCCCGGGCATCTGACGGTCCCCGGCGACAAGCTGGCGGACGTCTACGCCACCGCGCTGGTCGCGCCGCGCCGCAACCCGGTGTCCGAGGTCGTCCCCGAGGCCGCGCAGAAGCCGGCCACGGTCGCCGTCCACGCCCGCCCGGTGCCGACGTTCGCCGCGTTCGCCGAGCCCGGCATCGACGAGGTGCTGTTCCCGGTCGACGCCGTCTACACCTGGGTCGACGGCAACGACCCGGCGATGGCCGCCAAGCGCCGCGCCCACCAGGAGCGCGCCGACAACGACATCGCCGCCCGCGAGACCGGGGACTCCCGCTACACCAGCCATGACGAGCTGAAGTACGCCCTGCGCTCGCTGGAGATGTACGCCGGTTTCGTACGGCATGTGTATCTGGTGACCGACGCGCAGGTGCCGGAGTGGCTGGACCCGGAGGCGGAGGGCATCACGGTCGTCGACCACCGGGACATCCTCCCGGCGGATGCGCTGCCGGTGTTCAACTCGCACGCGATCGAGAGCCGGCTGCACCACATCCCGGGCATCTCGGACCACTACCTGTACTTCAACGACGACGTGTTCATCAACCGTCCGGTGCAGGCGGAGCACTTCTTCCACGGCAACGGCATCGCGCGGATCCCGTTCTCGCCGCTGAAGCTGGGCGTCGGGGCGCCGCATCCGCTGGAGCCGGCGCCGAACTCGGCGGGCAAGAACACCCGTGAGGTGATCAAGCGGTTCCACGGCCGGCAGATCACCAACAAGTCGCTGCACACACCGCATCCGCAACTCCTTTCGGTGATGCGGGAGATGGAGCAGCTCGAGATCGGGGAGCTGCAGCGCACCGCGTACTCCCGGTTCCGCTCCACCTCGGACGTGGCGCCCGCCTCGACGCTGCACCACCACTGGGCGCTGGCGACCGGCCGGGCCGTCCCGGCGGAGTACCTCTTCCGCTATGTGCAGCTGGGCTCGCCGGACATGCGGCAGCGCCTCGCGCGGCTCGCGGCCGGCGAGGACGTCGACTTCTTCTGCCTGAACGACGTGGACACGCCTGCCGCGGCACGGGCCGCGGCGCAGCAGGCGATCGGGGCGTTCCTGCAGCGCAAGTACCCGTTCCCGAGCCGCTTCGAGCGCCGGGGCAAGGGCACCGCGTCGCGGCCCCGCGGGGGATCCGCACGCCGCCGGATACGCGAGAAGGCGCCGGTACAGCCGGTGGATTGACGTATCGGCATCGACGTACCGGCGGTGGATAGACGTGCAGCCCGTGGATTGACGGGGAGCGTCAATCCGGTGGCGCGTGCAGCAGTCCCCTTCGTAAGTTGTGACTGCTGCTTGTGCCGCTTACAGCCGTGGGGGATGCGCCGATGTCACCAGCCTCGTTGAGACGTGCCGCACGGGAGACCGTCTCGGGTCTCCCGAGGGAGTTCTGGTGGCTGTGGACCAGCACGCTGGTCAACCGGCTGGGCGCGTTCGTCGCCACGTTCATGGCGCTGTACCTCACGCTGGACCGCGGCTACTCCGCCTCGTACGCCGGTCTGGTCGCGGCCCTGCACGGCCTCGGCGGCGTCATCTCCTCGCTCGGCGGGGGCGTGATGACCGACCGCCTGGGCCGGCGCCCGACCCTGCTGATCGCCCAGACCTCGACGGCCTTCTCCGTCGCCCTGCTCGGCTTCATGCACGACCCGGTTGCCATCGCGGCCGTGGCGTTCCTGGTCGGCATGGCGTCCAACGCCTCGCGGCCGGCCGTGCAGGCGATGATGGCGGACATCGTGCGCCCGGAGGACCGGGTGCGGGCGTTCTCCCTGAACTACTGGGCGATCAACCTCGGCTTCGCGGTCTCCTCCACGGCGGCCGGTTTCATCGCCGAGTTCAGCTACCTCGCGGGCTTCCTGATCGAGGCGGGCATGACCCTGGCCTGCGCGATCGTGGTCTTCCTGAAGCTGCCCGAGTCGAAGCCGGTGCGGACCGCCGCCGAGGAGGCCGGGGGCGAGGAGGTCGGCCTCGGCACGGTGCTGCGCGACGGCCGCTTCATGGGCGTGGTCGGCCTGTCCTTCCTGATCGCGGTGATCTTCCAGCAGGGCTCGGTGGGCCTGCCCGTGGCCATGGGCGCGGCCGGGTTCACGCCCGCCGACTACGGCCTGGCCATCGCCGTCAACGGCGTCCTGATCGTCGCCCTCCAGATCCCGGTGACCCGCTTCATCGAACACCGCGACCCGCAGCGCCTGCTGGTGATCTCGGCCCTGCTCGCGGGCTACGGCTTCGCCCTCACGGCCTTCGCGGGCTCGGTCGCCGCCTTCGCCCTGACGGTGTGCGTGTGGACCCTCGCCGAGATCGTCAACGCCCCCACCCAGACCGGCATCGTGGTCCGCCTCTCGCCCGTCCACGGCCGGGGCCGCTATCAGGGCATGTACACCATGTCCTGGTCCGTCGCCGCCCTCGTCGCCCCCCTCTCCTCCGGCCTCCTCATCGACCACTTCGGCGCCGAGTGGCTCTGGGGCATGTGCGCGGTCGTCGGCACGGTCGCCGCGATCGGCTACTGGCTCCTGATGCGCTCGCTCCCGACGGAGCCCGCCCCGGCGGAGCCCGCCCCTGCGGACTCCCGGCCCGCTGCCGTACGACCGCTGCCGCGGGACGAGGCGGAGACGGTCAGCGGCTGACGCGGCCCCCCGCCACGACGGAATGTGATCTGGGCCACAGCCTGTCACACCCCCGTGATGCCCGGTGTCTTGAGGTCGAACGCGCTACGGACGACGGAGGAGACACCATGAACGGGAACACGCAGGTGGTCGTGATCGGTGGCGGCTACGCCGGAGTGATGGCGGCGAACCGGCTGACGCAGCGGGACGACGTGGCGGTGACGCTGGTCAACCCGCGGGCGAGCTTCGTGAACCGGGTGCGGCTGCACCAGCACGTCGGGGGCACGGGGGACGCGGTGGTCGCCTACCGGGACGTGCTGGCCGAGGGTGTGGAGCTGGTCGTCGACAGTGTGGAGCGGATCGACGCGGAGGGGCGGGCGCTGGCGCTGGAGGGCGGGGGGACCGTCCGGTACGACTACCTGATCTACGCCGTCGGCAGTGGCGGGACCGTGGCGGGCGTGCCCGGGGCGGGCGAGTTCGCGTACCCGATCGCCACGCTGGAGGACGCCGAGCGGTTGAAGCCCGTGCTCGACGGCGCGCCCGTCACCGCGCCCGTGGTCGTCGTGGGGGCCGGGCCGACCGGGATAGAGACCGCCGCCGAGCTGGCGGAGGCCGGGCGGAACGTCACCCTGGTGTGCGGTGGGGTGCTGGGCCCGTATCTGCATGCGCGTGGTCGGCGTTCGGTGGCCGGGCGGCTCGCCGAGCTCGGGGTGGTCGTGCTCGAGGGGCCCGGCACCGAGGTGACGGGCGTGGCGCGGGACGCCGTACGGCTCGCCGACGGGCGGGACGTGGCGAGCGGTGTGACCATCTGGACCGCCGGGTTCACGGTGCCGGACCTGGCCGTGCGCAGCGGGCTGAGCACCGACGCGCACGGTCGCCTGCTCACCGACGAGACGCTGACCAGCGTCGACGACCCGCGCATCCTCGCGGCCGGCGACTCGGCCGCCCCCTCGGGCCTGCCGCTGCGGATGAGCTGCCAGGCCGCGATGCCGCTGGGCGCACGCGCCGCCGACACGATCCTCAGCCGGATCGCCGGCCGGGAGCCCGAGAACCTCAGGCAGTTCTTCGCCGGGCAGTGCATCAGCCTGGGCCGCGGCGCCGGCATCTACCAGTTCGCCCACCGCAGCGACGTCGCCCTGTGGTTCCACGTCGACGGCCGCCCCGGCGCCCGCCTGAAGGAACTCGTCTGCAACATCATCCTCAAGCACCTGGCCGAGGAGGCGCACAAGCCCGGCGGGTTCCGCCTGCACCGCATGCCCGGCAGCCCCAAGCGGCAGCAGCAGCTGCGGGCCCGTCGCGACGAGGCGCTCGTGACGACATGAGCGACCCCGCCGCGGACCGGGCGACCGAGGCGTTCGTCGCCCACCGGAACCTGCTCTTCACCGTCGCCTACGAGATGCTCGGCTCGGCCGCCGACGCCGAGGACGTCCTCCAGGAGACCTGGCTGCGCTGGGTCGAGGCCGACGTGCGGCAGGTGCGCGACCCGCGCGCCTACCTGGTGCGGATCACCACCCGGCAGTCCCTCAACCGGCTGCGCGCCCTCAAGCGCCGCAAGGAGGCCTACGTCGGTCAGTGGCTGCCCGAGCCGCTGCTCACGGCGTCGGACGTGGCCGAGGACGTCGAGCTCGCCGAGAGCGTGTCGATGGCGCTGATGCTGGTCCTGGAGAGCCTTACGCCGACCGAGCGGGCCGTGTTCGTGCTGCGCGAGGTGTTCGACGTCGGCTACGACGAGATCGCGGAGGCCGTCGGGAAGACCCCGGCGGCCGTCCGCCAGATCGCCCACCGCGCCCGTCGGCACGTCGACGCCCGCCGCCCGCGCAGGACGGCCTCACCCGGCGAGTCCTGGGCGGCGCTGGAGTCCTTCCGGCGGGCCCTGGAGACCGGCGACCCGCGGGACCTGCTCGACGTACTGGCCCCCGATGTCGTCCTGGTCAGCGACGGCGGCGGCCTCAAGCGGGCCGCGCTGCACCCGGTCGTCGGCGCGGACAAGGTGGTCCGCTTCTACCTCGGCGGCATCGGCAAGGTCGACGCCACGGTCACCACCCACCCCACGCTGGTCAACGGCAGCCCCGCACTCGTCGTACGCCTGGACGGCCGGCTCGACGGCGTCATGGCGCTGCGTGTCGAGGACGCCTGCATCACCGGCCTCTACTTCGTGCGCAACCCCGAGAAACTGACGCACGTCGCGTCCGAGACCCCGCTCACCCTGCGCTGACCAGCACGCCCATCAGGACCTAACGCCGGCTGTTGAGGAAGCCGATCAGGACCGCGCCCCACCAGCACACCTGCGAGGTCAGTGCCGTCGCCGCGCCCCAGGCGAGCAGCCGGGTGCCGAGCGGGGAGCCGGCCGGGTGCTGGGCGGTCCGGCGGTTGAGCAGGCCCGCCTGGAGGCCGTTGACGGTCAGGACGAGGATCAGGGCCAGCTTGGTGCGGGTCAGGGTGGAGCCCAGGTCCGGGTGCAGCAGCACCCCGCTGGCGACCAGGCCGGCCAGGCCGGTCCAGATCGGCAGATGCAGCCGGGCCGCTGCGGTGAGGGTGTCGGGCAGGGTGCAGCGGCCCGTGAGCCACAGCAGGGCGTAGTAGTCGGCCACCAGGACCGCGCCGAAGCCGAGGATCAGTGAGGCGAGGTGGACGAAGAGCGCGGCGGTGTGGAGGGTGGCGTCCGTGTGCAGGTGCAGGGACATCCAGGTGCAGGCTGCGAGAGCCAGGCACGCGGCGAGCGCGGCGGCGCAGACCGTCCACCAGGTGTCGTACAGTCCGAGCCGCCGGACGGGCGCCGGGGGCTGAGAGGGCAACGCGGACACAGACGACTCCTAGGGGAAGCACAGACTGAGGTAAGGCTCACCTAAGGTCGATTTCTCGTCAAGGTCATGGCGTGAAGAGCGTGCATGCCGCGACGCAAGTGTGATGCCGGTGTGTCACTCCCGCGATCTGCCGCCGGGACCGCCGGGACCGCCGGGACCGCCGGGACCGTCGGGACGGTCAGTACCGCCGGGCCCGTCAGACCACCAGCGGAACCGGGTGCACCTCGTCGGCGGGATGGCCCGCGCGCTCGTGGATGCGCTGGACCGCGTCGGCCGAGGGCGCCTCGGACAGGCAGTAGACGACGCCGGACTCGGGATCGGCCCAGGCCCGCTCGAAGTGCACGGCCTCGTCCTTCTCGATGGCGAGGTCCGCCCGGTGCGCCTCCATCAGCTGATCGGCCGTGATGCCCTTCATCCCGCGGTGGACGTCCATGAACTGGGGCATGGCTTCCCACCTCCTTCCCAGGTGCGGCACCGGAAGGAGCCGCACCTCCATGCTGCGCCCGACCCGCCGCGACGGCGACACGACGAGGCCCCCGGTGCCGGAACACCGGGGGCCTCTCGACGCGTCGTGCTCAGCCGCACTGGCAGGGATTGCCCGCCTGGCACCCGCAGCCACAGCCCGAGCCGCAGCCGCACGCGCCGATCAGCATCAGATTCCTGATCTCGGCGGGCTGCTCGCTCGGGGCTTCCTGGGTGGGGTCGGGCGTACCGGGGGACTCGGCCATGGTTCCTCCTAGAGAGGCAGGTGCCTGTGCCCATTGCATGCCCGGCGGGACGGGCGCGTCAACGGCGCACGGAGGCGAAGCCGCGCCCCCTTTTGCGGGGGTACGACCTCAGGCCAGGGCGCCCACGACCTCAGGCCAAGTCGCCGGCCGTCGGCTGGATCTCCGGCTGCACATCCGCCTGGAACTCGTCCGCGTGCTCACCCGTCACCAGGAACACCACCCGCTTGGCCACCGACACCGCGTGGTCGGCGAACCGCTCGTAGTAGCGGCCCAGCAGCGTCACGTCGACCGCCGTCTCGATGCCGTGCTTCCAGCGGTCGTCCATCAGGTGCTGGAAGAG
Source organism: Streptomyces sp. NPDC096205 (assembly GCF_044763135.1). NCBI lineage: Bacteria > Bacillati > Actinomycetota > Actinomycetes > Kitasatosporales > Streptomycetaceae > Streptomyces > Streptomyces sp. NPDC096205. The sequence continues at coordinate 99,458 of NZ_JBIWFS010000006.1, forward strand.
GGCGCGGTGCAGGAGGTCCATCGCGTCGTCGTCCTGCTCCAGCTGCATCGCCAGGTCGATGTCCTTGGTGATGATGACCTCCGCCGCCTTCGCCATCAGGCGCTGCGCGAGCTGGCCCATCTCCAGGATCGTGGCGTGCAGGTCCTGCGGGACCGCGCGCTGCGGGAAGCGCAGCCGGGCCAGCTTCGCCACGTGCTGGGCGAGGTCGCCGGAGCGCTCCAGGTCGGCGGACATCCGCAGCGACGTCACCACGATGCGCAGGTCCGTCGCGACCGGCTGCTGCCGCGCCAGCAGCGCTATGGCCCGCGCCTCCAGCTCGTGCTGCAGCTCGTCGACCTTCTTGTCGGCCTCGATCACGGCCTCGGCCAGCTTCAGGTCGGCGTCGAGGATCGCGGTCGTGGCGCGCCCGATCGCCGAGCCGACCAGCCGGGCCATCTCCACCAGACCGTCGCCGATCGAGTCCAGTTCCTCGTGGTACGCGTCCCGCATCAGGGTTCCCTCTCGTGCGTGTGTCCCAGGGGTTCGGCCCCTGCGGTTTCTCGGGGGTTCCGCCCCCACACTCCCACGTTCGGCCCTCCACGCGTCCGATTCCGTCATCCCAAATGAACCGGTACTGGCTCCTGGGTGAACTCTGGGCGACGAGTGTTCGAGGTCGCACATGCATGGCTGTGGCCACGCCGTATCCCATGCCTAACCTGGGGGCATGGACGTGAACGCGGCGGTCGCCGCAGCGGCAGCGATCGCCGGGGTGCTCACCGGTGTCATCGCCATGCTGGCGTTCCGCTGGAGCGAACGCGACCTGAAACGCCCCACCCGAACCTCTCTGCACACCGAAGCGGTGCTGCCGCCCGGCGTGGACACCGTCCTGTCGGTGCTGCGCTCCTCGGCCGTGGTCCTCGACGAGGCCGACGCCGTCGTCAAGGCCAGCTCCGCGGCGTACGCCCTGGGCCTGGTGCGCGGCGGCAAGCTCGCCGTCGAGCCGATGCTCCAGATGGCCCGCGACACGCGGCGCGACGGCGAGATACGCCAGGTCGAGCTGGACCTGCCCCGGCGCGGCAGCGGCCGCGGCGAGGCCCTCGCGGTCTCCGCCCGGGTCGCCCCGCTCGGCTCCCGGCTGGTGCTGCTGCTGGTCGAGGACCTCACCGAGGCCCGGCGCATCGAGGCGGTGCGGCGGGACTTCGTCGCGAACGTCAGCCATGAGCTGAAGACCCCGGTCGGCGCGCTCTCCCTGCTCTCCGAGGCCGTCATGGACGCCAGCGACGACCCCGAGGCCGTGCAGCGCTTCGCGGGCCGGATGCAGATCGAGGCGACCCGGCTGACCAACCTGGTCCAGGAGCTGATCGACCTCTCCCGGGTGCAGAACGACGACCCGCTGGAGGACGCCGAACCGGTCGGGGTGGACGAACTGGTCGCCGAGGCCATCGACCGCTGCCGGCACCAGGCCGGCACCAAACAGATCACCATGGCCGCGGGAGGCACCGCCGACCTGCGGGTGTGGGGTCACCGCGGCCAGCTCGCCGCCGCCCTCGGCAACCTCGTCGAGAACGCCGTCAACTACTCGCCCGCCCGCACCCGCGTCGGCATCGCCGCGCGCCGGGTCACCGCACCCGGCGGCGACCTGATAGAGATCGCCGTGACCGACCAGGGCATAGGCATCTCCGACAAGGACAAGGAGCGCATCTTCGAGCGCTTCTACCGCGTCGACCCGGCCCGCTCCCGCGCCACCGGCGGAACCGGCCTGGGCCTGGCGATCGTCAAGCACGTGGCCGCCTCGCACGGCGGGGAGGTCACGGTGTGGAGCTCGGAGGGACAGGGCTCCACGTTCACCCTGCGGCTGCCGGAGGCGGGGGCCTCCCGCGACCGCGCGCAGCAGCACCCCGCCCTCGACGAAGAGAGCGAGCCGGGAGCCGGAGGCTCCCGCACCCCGTCTTCCCCTTCCCCCGACTCAACCGCGTACCAGACGCTTTCCGCCCCGGAGGTCCTTCCGTGACCCGTGTGCTCGTCGTCGAGGACGAGGAGTCCTTCTCCGACGCCCTGTCGTACATGCTCCGCAAGGAGGGCTTCGAGGTCGCCGTCGCGACCACGGGCCCCGACGGACTCGACGAGTTCGAGCGCAACGGCGCCGACCTCGTGCTCCTCGACCTGATGCTGCCCGGCCTGCCGGGTACGGAGGTCTGCCGTCAGCTGCGCGGCCGCTCCAACGTCCCCGTGATCATGGTGACCGCCAAGGACAGCGAGATCGACAAGGTCGTGGGCCTGGAGATAGGGGCCGACGACTACGTCACCAAGCCGTTCTCCTCCCGCGAGCTGGTCGCCCGCATCCGCGCGGTGCTGCGCCGCCGCGGCGAGCCGGAGGAGGTCGCCCCGGCCGCCCTGGAGGCCGGCCCGGTCCGCATGGACGTGGACCGCCACGTCGTCACCGTCTCCGGCGCCAAGATCGACCTCCCCCTGAAGGAGTTCGACCTCCTGGAGATGCTCCTGCGCAACGCCGGCCGCGTCCTGACCCGTATGCAGCTCATCGACCGCGTCTGGGGCGCCGACTACGTGGGCGACACCAAGACCCTCGACGTCCACGTCAAGCGCCTCCGCGCCAAGATCGAGCCGGACCCGGGCGCTCCGCGCTACCTGGTGACGGTGCGGGGTCTGGGCTACAAGTTCGAGCCGTAGACAGCAGCCGTACGCCGGAGACAGCGGGCGTACGACGACGAAGGGCGGGCCCTCCCCGATCGGGGAAGGCCCGCCCTTCGTCGTGTGCGTACGGCCGTCAGTGCTCGGCGGCACCCGACTCCGTGGCCGACGCGGAGGCGGAGGCCTCGTCGGTCGGCGTGGCGGAGACGGACTCCGAGGCGCCCTCGGAGGGCTCGCCGCTCTCGGACGGGCCGGACTCCGGCGCGGAGGGCGCCTCGGTCGGGCCCCACGAGGCAAAGAAGCTCTCGGCCGGGACGACGTAGGCGCGCAGACTCACGTCGCCGGTCTCGCTGAAGGCGAAGGTGACCTTCTGGGCGTTGCCGTCGGTGAGGGCGGCACCGTCGCTGAGGGTGGCCACGGCGTTGCCGTCGCCGCCGATGACGACCGAGCCGCCCGCCGGGATGGTCAGCTTGTCGCCCTCGGCGGGCTTGATCTCGGCCGTGCCGGCGCCGTCCACGGCGATGGAGTCCAGCGTCTGGGCGGCGTCGCCGTTGTTGAACAGCGTCGCGGAGATCGCGGCCGGGCCCTCGGCCTCGGGGTCGGGCTGGGTGATCACCACCGCGTTCTGGACCTTGATGTCGCCGACGGTGGTGGCCGCGTTGTCCGGCCTGATCCCGAGGGTCTGCGCGTCGTTCCCGGCTCCGCAGGCGGCGAGCGAGGCGAAGGAGAACGCGATGACGGAGGCGGCGAGGGCGCCGCGTCGAAGGCTGCTGCTCACGGCGGCGGCAACTCCTTGAACGCAGGGGCGGCCTTCCTGATAAAGCCGCCCTAAGTGTCTGTCAGCGGCCCCAGGTTACCGAGCCGTTCCCGCGCCGCCGCACCCGACCCTCCCCCCGGCCCGTCGCGTCGCTCGGCAGGGGGTACCCGGGCCCCTCCCGCAGGCCACCGGTCACTTCACCCGGTGCTGGTCCGGCATTCACACAAACGCGCCTCGCAAAGCGCCGGGATCCGCTCGCAAATTTTCCGTGAAGGAATGCGCCAAGGCGCCGGAAATTGATCACCGGTGACCGGCGCGGACACGCGAGCAGATCAATTCCGGATTCGTCTCGTACCCGACTCCTCTCACCGAACGGAGTAGCGGAAGTCGATCACTTGGAAGCGGACATATCGGGATGTTCGGCCGGTTGGCGGAGCCTCCAGAGGTGTGTGACGTGCGCGTTTCACCCCGCCCGAAGACCCGCTCCGACCTGCGAATACCTGCCTCCACAGACCCGCCGCAGCATGTTCCTGTCGCTGTTGTCAAGCCCCGAGATATGCCCTGACCTGCGAAAACGCCATTCAGAACCCGCAGTTTCCGTGTTACCCTGGATAGCCACGGAAGGGGTACCTGTCACATGACGTTCAAGGTTGGCGACACCGTGGTCTATCCCCATCACGGGGCCGCGCTGATCGAGGCCATCGAAACTCGCCAGATCAAAGGCGTGGACAAGACCTACTTGGTGCTGAAGGTCGCCCAGGGTGACCTGACGGTACGTGTGCCAGCGGACAATGCGGAGTTCGTCGGCGTGCGTGATGTGGTCGGCCAGGACGGGCTGGACCGGGTCTTCGAGGTGCTGCGCGCGCCGTACGCCGAGGAGCCCACGAACTGGTCCCGTCGCTACAAGGCAAACCTGGAGAAGCTTGCCTCCGGTGATGTCATCAAGGTCGCGGAAGTCGTGCGTGACCTGTGGCGTCGCGAGCGCGAGCGCGGACTGTCCGCCGGTGAGAAGCGCATGCTCGCCAAGGCCCGCCAGATCCTGGTGAGCGAGCTCGCCCTCGCGGAGAACACCAACGAGGACAAGGCCGAGGCCCTGCTCGACGAGGTTCTCGCCTCCTGAACCGAGCGGTGTGAACCCGCCCGGCCCAGCACACCGAAATGCCGCGGTGCCCGATGACACAACGACTGTCGCCGGGCGCTGCGGCATGTGCGTACACGGAGTACGTCAGGTCGTACGCCCGCTCCGTACGCCCCCGTACGCCTGGCACGTCCGAGTCGTACGCCGAAGCCGTACGCCGAGGGGAGCACCCCCCGGTACTGTGCGGGCCCGGGACACTGGCTCGACCGGAGTCACGGAAGGGGCCGGTCGGACCACGTGCCCAAGCACGCCGACTGAGGCCATACCCAACAAGGCCGCGCACACAAACCTGACAGGAAGCGATGTCTGACGTCTCGCGCCCTTCGCCCTCGGACACCGGCTCCGGGGCCCGCTCGGCACGTACTGCCGCCGTCATCCCGGCCGCCGGCCGGGGCGTACGTCTCGGCCCCGGTGCACCCAAGGCGCTGCGCGCGCTCAACGGCACCCCCATGCTCGTCCACGCGGTGCGCGCCATGGCCGCCTCCCGCGCGGTCTCCCTGGTGGTCGTCGTGGCCCCGCCGGACGGCGCCGCCGAGGTGAAGTCCATGCTCGACGTGCACGCGCTGCCCGAGCGGACCGACTTCCTGGTCGTGCCCGGCGGCGAGTCCCGCCAGGAGTCGGTCAGGCTCGGCCTGGACGCGCTGCCCCCCGGCTACGACATCGTCCTCGTGCACGACGCCGCCCGCCCGCTGGTCCCGGTCGACACCGTCGACGCCGTGATCGAGGCGGTCCGCGACGGCGCCCCCGCCGTGGTGCCCGCCCTGCCGCTCGCCGACACCGTCAAGGAGGTCGAGCCCGCCGCGGAGCCCGGCACGCCCGAGCCGGTCGTGGCCACCCCCGAGCGCGCCCGGCTGCGCGCGGTGCAGACCCCGCAGGGCTTCGACCGCGCCACCCTGGTCCGCGCCCACGAGACGGTCACGGACAACGTCACGGACGACGCGAGCATGATCGAGCAGCTCGGCGTCCCGGTCGTGACCGTCCCCGGCCACGAGGAGGCCTTCAAGGTCACCCGCCCCCTCGACCTGGTCCTCGCCGAGGCGGTCCTCGCCCGCAGGAGGCTCAACGATGGCTTCTGACGCACCCCTGCTGCCCCAGGTCGGCATCGGCACCGACATCCACGCCTTCGCGGAGGGCCGCGAGCTGTGGTGCGCGGGCCTGAAGTGGGAGGGCGAGGGCCCCGGCCTCGCCGGACACTCCGACGCGGACGTCGTCGCGCACGCCGCCTGCAACGCCCTGTTCTCCGCCGCGGGCCTCGGCGACCTCGGGCAGCACTTCGGCACCGGCCGCCCTGAGTGGTCGGGCGCCTCCGGAGTGACCCTGCTGACCGAGGCGGCGCGGATCGTGCGCGAGGCGGGCTTCACCATCGGCAACATCGCCGTGCAGGTCGTGGGCCCCCGCCCCAAGATCGGCAAGCGCCGCGACGAGGCCCAGAAGATCCTCTCCGAGGCCGCGGGCGCCCCCGTCTCCGTCTCCGGCGCCACCACGGACGGTCTCGGCTTCCCCGGCAGGGAAGAAGGGCTGATGGCGATCGCGACCGCGCTCGTGGCCCGGGTGACCGGCTGACTCGGCGCGAGGTGTTGTCCACAACCGTCGTGGGCACCGTATCCCGCCCACTACCCTGGACCCGTGACTATTCGCCTGTACGACACCAGCGCCCGGCAGATCCGTGACTTCACCCCGCTCACGCCGGGCTGTGTCTCGATCTACCTGTGTGGCGCCACCGTCCAGGCGGCCCCGCACATCGGCCACATCCGCTCCGGCCTGAACTTCGACATCATGCGCCGCTGGTTCGAGTACCGCGGCTACGACGTCACGTTCATCCGCAACGTCACCGACATCGACGACAAGATCATCGCCAAGGCCGCCGACCAGGGCCGCCCCTGGTGGTCCATCGGCTACGACAACGAGCGCGCGTTCAACGACGGCTACCGCGCCCTCGGCTGCCTGCCGCCCACCTACGAGCCCCGCGCCACCGGCCATGTCACCGAGATGGTCGAGATGATGCGCGGCCTCATCGAGCGCGGCCACGCCTACGAGGCCGAGGGCAACGTCTACTTCGACGTGAAGTCCTTCCCCGAGTACCTGCGCCTGTCCAACCAGGAGCTGGAGAACCTCCTGCAGCCCTCCGGCGAGGGCGAGACCGGCAAGCGGGACCCGCGCGACTTCGCCATGTGGAAGGCCGCCAAGCCGGGCGAGCCCAGCTGGGAGACGCCGTGGGGCCGCGGCCGGCCCGGCTGGCACCTGGAGTGCTCGGCGATGGCCCACAAGTACCTGGGCACCGCCTTCGACATCCACGGCGGCGGCCTGGACCTGATCTTCCCGCACCACGAGAACGAGATCGCGCAGGCCAAGGCCTACGGCGACGAGTTCGCCCGGTACTGGGTGCACAACGCCTGGGTCACCATGAGCGGCGAGAAGATGTCCAAGTCGCTCGGCAACAGCGTCCTCGTCTCCGAGATGGTCAAGCAGTGGCGGCCCGTCGTGCTGCGCTACTACCTCGGCACTCCCCACTACCGCTCGATGATCGAGTACAGCGAGGAGGCCCTGCGCGAGGCCGAGTCGGCGTACGCGCGGATCGAGGGCTTCGTGCAGCGCGTCGTCGAGCTCGCCGGGGGACCGGTCGCGCCCGCCGCCGAGGTGCCGCCGGCCTTCGCCGACGCTATGGACGACGACCTCGGTGTCCCGCAGGCGCTCGCCGTCGTCCACACCACCGTCCGGCAGGGCAACAGCGCCCTGGCCGCCGACGACAAGGACGCCGCCGTCGCCCGCCTCGCCGAGGTCCGCGCCATGCTCGGCGTCCTGGGCCTCGACCCGCTCGACCCGCACTGGGCCGGCGAGTCGGACCAGGGCGAGGATCTGCACGCCGTCGTCGACAGCCTCGTCCGCCTGGTCCTCGACCAGCGCGAGGCGGCCCGCTCCCGCAAGGACTGGGCCACCGCCGACGCCATCCGCGACCAGCTCAAGCAGTCGGGCCTCGCCATCGAGGACAGCCCGCAGGGCCCGCGCTGGAGCATCGGCCGCTGACCTCGGCGAATGTGCCGCCCGGCCTCTCGGGCGGCACACTTGCACTGACGTACGTATCGAACACCCCGAAAAGACAGGTAGTCATGGCAGCCAACAACCGCCGCATGTCCGGCAAGAAGGGCGCGCAGGTCGGCAGCGGCGGCCAGCGACGCAGGGGCCTTGAGGGCAAGGGCCCGACCCCGCCCGCCGAGATGCGCAAGGGGCACAAGAAGAACCGCATCGCCAACGTGAAGGCGAAGCAGTCGGCGCGCCGCCCCGCGCCCAAGGGCCGCGGCGGCAAGTCCGCCTCCGAGCTGGTCGTCGGCCGCAACCCGGTCGTCGAGGCGCTGCGCGGCGGCGTCCCCGCCTCCACGCTCTACGTCCAGCAGTTCATCGACAACGACGAGCGGGTCCGCGAGGCGCTCCAGCTCGCGGCCGAGCGCGGCGGGATCAACCTCATGGAGGCCCCCCGCCCCGAGCTCGACCGGATGACCAACGGCCTCAACCACCAGGGCCTGGTCCTGCAGGTCCCGCCGTACGAGTACGCCCACCCCGAGGACCTCCTCGACGCCGCCGCCGACGAGGGCGAGGACGCGCTGATCGTCGCCCTCGACGGTGTCACCGACCCGCGCAACCTCGGCGCCGTCGTCCGCTCCGTCTCCGCCTTCGGCGGCCACGGCGTGGTCGTGCCCGAGCGCCGCGCGGCCGGCATGACCGCCGGCGCCTGGAAGACGTCCGCCGGTACGGCCGCCCGTACGCCGGTCGCCCGCGCCACCAACCTGACCCGCGCGCTGGAGCACTACAAGAAGGCCGGCGTCACGGTCGTCGGCCTCGCCGCCGACGGCGAGGCCGAGCTGGGCGAGCTCCAGGCCCTGGACGGACCGGTCGTCATCGTCGTAGGCAGCGAGGGCAAGGGCCTGTCCCGGCTGGTCGGCGAGACCTGCGACTACCGCGTGCGCATCCCCATGCCGGGCGGCGCCGAGTCGCTGAACGCCGGTGTGGCGGCGGGCATCGTGCTGTACGAGGCGGCGCGCCGACGCAGCTGAACAAATGTCCGCAGGATCACCCGTACGGGGTAATCCTGGCGTGCAGGGCAAGCTTGACGGGGTCCGGACAGATCCGGCAGGTCAAAGCAGTGTCCTAACCTCGCGTCACTCGGTTAGATGAGTGTGGACACCAGAACACCCCGCACACCCACGGGGGACCGCTCGTCGGGTTTCGTTTCCGGACCCGACGACGCTCCCGCGCTGAGCATGGTGAAGGTGCCGAGCGACCCGGCGCAGATCATCGTCAACCATGCGAGTTTCCGCGTGCAGTTGGGCGCCTCCTCGCGGCGCGCCCAGTCGCCGCGGGTCGCACGGCACCTGAGCGCCACCGAGGACACCGCCCGCATCCCCGCCATCAGCGCGGCGGGTGCGGCGGCGCCCGGCGGCGCCCGCCGCCGCCCCGTCGTCTGGAGCGGCCGCTCGGCCCCCGACGACACCGGCGCCCACCGCCTGCTCCAGGCCGTGCGCACAGCGGGCGTCCGCCCCGCCGAGGAAGCCGACGCCGGCGCCACCCAGGTCATCCCGCGCGTCGACGTCACCGGCCCCGGCTACGACGACGGTTACGACGACGTCTACGACCAGCTCGACCAGACCGTCGAATCCCCGCTCGTCGGCGCTCAGCGCACCCCCGAGGGCGCCGGCACCCGCCTCCTGCCCGCCATGCGCACCGTCGGCAGCGCCTACGACGAACCCGCCTACACCGGCTACGACGAGGACCCCGACGCCGAGCCGGACACCGGCGGCACCGGCCGCCGCGGCGCCCGCTCCGGCGACGACCCCGCGCGGCACGCCTACTACCCCGGCCGCCGCATGAACCTCGGCGTCGTCCTCCTCCCGCTGCGCATCTTCCTCGGCTTCATCTCCATCTACGCCGGCATGGGCAAGCTGTGCGACCCCGTCTACTTCGACGGCGGCAAGCGCGGCTCGATGGTGAAGTGGCTCAACACCCTCCACCCGTGGGAAGTCGCCGAACCACTGCGCCAGTTCGCCCTGGAGCACCCCGTCGGCTCCGGCCTCGTCATCGCCTTCGCGCAGGTCGTCGTGGGCGTCCTGACGGTCCTGGGCTGCTGGCAGCGGGTCGCCGCCGTGTTCGGTGCGCTGCTGTCGGCCGCGCTGCTCGTCACCGTCAGCTGGAAGAGCGTCCCCGCCTACGACACCCCCGACATCATCTACCTCGCCGCCTGGTCGCCGCTGATCATCGCCGGCGCCCCCGTCTACTCCGTCGACGGCCGCGTGGCCGGCATGGCCTGGCGCCGGCTCGGACCCCGCTCCGACATCTGGGAGCTGCGCAGCTACGTCCTGCGCCGCGGCGCCCTGGTCACCGCCATCGTCACCGGGCTGACCCTGCTGCTGGGCTCGCTGCTCGGCGGCGCCGTCCGCGACGCCGACCGGATCGTCGTCCCCGGCCCCGGCGGCGTCCCGCGCAACGAGCTGCCCGGCTCGCCGCTGCCGCAGGAGCCCGCGAAGAAGCGCGCCGAGAAGAAGAGCGGCAGCCCCTCCGCCGCCACGACGCCCACCCAGGAGGCCGCCACCTCGGCCGCCCCCACCGAGGGCGCCGCGACCACGCCCGGCGCCACCACGCAGGAGACCACGGCGGGCAGCGCGCCCAGCCAGACCCAGGGCACCGTGGGCGAGGCCCCGCCGCAGCAGTCCTCCCCGGCCGAGCAGCAGCCTCCGTCCTCCACCGGCTCCGGCCCCACCTCCGGCGGCGCCACCTCCACCGGCGGCACCGGCTCCGGCGGCGACCAGCCCACCCCCGAGGAGCCCGGCCTGGTGGGCGGCCTCCTGGGCTGACGCCCTTCCCGCTGTACGACGACGGGGTCCCGCATCTTCACCGGATGCGGGACCCCGTCGTCGTACGCCCGCAGGAGCCTTGGGCGCAGGTGTCTCTAGCGGCCCAGGGCGGCCAGTTCCTTCGCGGCCTCCGTGAGGTCCTTCGCGGTGTCGATGGCGCGCCAGTAGGCGCCCTGGGGCAGCGGGAAGCCGGCCAGGCGGCGTTCACGGGCCAGGTGCGGGAACGTGGTGCGCTCGTGGTCGCCGCGCTCGGGGAGCAGGCCGGCGAACTCGGGGGAGAAGACGTAGACGCCCGCGTTGATCTCGAAGGTCGACGGCGGGGCCTCGATGAAGTCCGTGATGTGGCCGAAGCCGTCCGTCTGGACGGCGCCCCAGGGGATGCGCGGGCGGGCCAGGGCGAGCGTCGCGACGGCGTCGCGCTCGGCGTGGAAGTCGGCCATGTCCCGCAGCGAGAAGCGGGTCCAGATGTCGCCGTTGGTGGCGTACCAGGGCCGGTCCGGGTGGGGCAGGTGCGCGGCGGCGTACTTCAGGCCGCCGCCGCGGCCGAGGGGCTCCGTCTCGACGACGGTGGTGACGTTCAGCGGCAGATCCGCGGCGTCGAGCCACTTCTGGAGCACGTCGGCGAGGTGGCCGCAGCTGACGACGACGTCGGTGACGCCCTCCTCGGCGAGCCAGGCGAGCTGATGGCCGATGATCGGCGTGCCCGTGCCCGGGATCTCCACCATCGGCTTGGGGCGGTCGTCGGTGTAGGGGCGCAGGCGTGAGCCCTGGCCTCCGGCGAGGACCACGGCCTGGGTGGGGCGGGAGGCGGCGTTCGGGTCGGTCATGCCCTGACTTTACGCGGGCGTTTTTGGCGCCCACTGGGGCGGGGGGTTCTGTGCGATCGCGGCTGCGGGCCGGGTGTGGCTGGTCGCGCAGTTCCCCGCGCCCCTTTGCAGGGCGTCGGTGTTCAGCCTGTCGCGACCATCACGCCCGATGCGTACGCCGTGTCGCAGACCGGGCGGGCGAAGGACTGGGCGCGCTTGGGGCCGTAGACGCGGACGGCGGCGCGGCCGAGGGCGCGGGCGATGGACGTGCAGTGGGCGGCGAGCGAGGGGCGCTCGTCGACGGCCTGCTGGAGGTGGGTGAGGGCGATGCCGGGGTCCTTCTCCTGGAGCTCGGTCAGGAGCTGGTCGCGCAGCCGCTCGTGCGGGCGGCGCGGGGCGGCCGGCTTGGCGTCGTCGGAGACGCTGGTGTCCGACGCGGTGAGCACCGAGGTCGACGGGTCGCCCGACCAGTTGACCCGGGTCACCGCGAGGGTCCCGGAGAGCACCAGGACGACGGGAAGGACGAGGGCGAGGCTGCGGCCGATCCGGCGGGCAGGGCCCCGGCCGCGTCGCGTCTGGGTGGTGGTGGAGTGCTTCACGCTGGGCAGCGTAGCCCCTGGTGATGATTTGGCGACATTTAGTCACCGGTTCGGGGGATGAGAAGGTGCCGATTTCTGGGTAGCGGGTTGACGCTCGATGCTCGAAATGTGACGTTTGCCGGGGTATTTGTCGACAACGAAGAGGGCCCCGCAGCGTTCTGCGGGGCCCTCTTCGTCAACCTGGGTGAATTACCCGGGGTTGTTCCACTCAGTCGGACAGGCGCGCGCCGGTCGAGGTGGAGAAGACGTGCGTCTCGCCGGCCCGCGGGACGACGTGCAGCGTGCTGCCCTTCTCCGGGACGTCACGGCCGCCGACGCGGACCACGAGGTCCTTGGTCTCGCCGCCGACGTTGGCGGTGCCGTAGACGAACGCGTCGGAGCCGAGCTCCTCCACGACGTTGACGACGACCTCGACACCGAGGTTCGAGTCCGGGCCGGCCACGTCGAAGTGCTCGGGGCGGACGCCGACCGTGACCGTCTTGTCGGTGGCGGCGGAGAGCGCGTCGCGCTGCACCGGCACGACCGAGTTGCCGAACTTCACACCGCCGTCGGTGATCGGCACCTCGACCAGGTTCATGGCCGGGGAGCCGATGAAGCCGGCGACGAAGAGGTTCGCGGGCCTGTCGTACATGTTGCGCGGCGTGTCGACCTGCTGGAGCAGACCGTCCTTGAGGACCGCGACCCGGTCGCCCATGGTGAGGGCCTCGACCTGGTCGTGGGTGACGTAGACGGTGGTGATGCCGAGGCGGCGCTGCAGCGACGCGATCTGCGTACGGGTCGACACACGGAGCTTGGCGTCCAGGTTGGACAGCGGCTCGTCCATGAGGAAGACCTGCGGCTCACGCACGATCGCGCGGCCCATCGCGACACGCTGGCGCTGACCACCCGAGAGGGCCTTCGGCTTGCGGTCCAGGTACTCGGTCAGGTCGAGGATCTTCGCGGCCTCCTCGACCTTCTGGCGGATCTCCGCCTTGTTGACGCCGGCGATCTTGAGCGCGAAGCCCATGTTGTCGGCGACCGTCATGTGCGGGTACAGCGCGTAGTTCTGGAACACCATGGCGATGTCCCGGTCCTTCGGCGGCAGGTGCGTGACGTCGCGCTCCCCGATGCGGATCGCGCCGCCGTTGACGTCCTCGAGACCCGCGAGCATGCGCAGGGAGGTGGACTTGCCGCAGCCGGACGGACCGACCAGGACGAGGAACTCGCCGTCCGCGATCTCGATGTCCAGGGCGTCGACGGCGGGCTTGTCGGAACCCGGGTAGATCCGGGTCGCCTTGTCGAACGTGACAGTGGCCATGGTGAATGGGCCCCCTTCTACCGGCAGGAACGTGCCGGACGATCCGTTGTAGGAAGGTGGTTGGTGTAGTCCACGTGAGTGAACAGATCAGGACGGTACCTGCCGTTCACCAGTTCTGTCAGTACCCGGACCTCTGTGAACTTCGCGGAAATTTTCGACAGGCCGCCGCCCTGGGCTGGGTACACTGCCTGGGCGCGCTCCTGGAGTGCGCAGGCCTCCTTAGCTCAGTCCGGTCAGAGCAACGCACTTGTAATGCGTAGGTCGTCGGTTCGAATCCGACAGGGGGCTCCGGGAAAGCCCAGGTCGGAGTCGCTCCGGCCTGGGCTTCTGTCATGCGCGGCCCAGTTCTGCCAGGGCCTCGTCCGTCAGGCGGTACACCGTCCACTCGTCCTGGGGTACGGCGCCCAGGGAGCGGTAGAAGCCGATCGCGGGCTCGTTCCAGTCCAGGACGGCCCACTCCAGGCGCTGGTAGCCGCGTTCGACGCAGAGGCGGGCCAGTTCGGTGAGGAGGGCCTTGCCGTGGCCGGCGCCTCGGGCGGTGGGGCGGACGTAGAGGTCCTCCAGGTAGATGCCGTGGGTGCCGCGCCAGGTGGAGAAGTTCAGGAACCACAGGGCGAAGCCGGCGGGGTCGCCCGTGGCGTCGTCCTGGGCGATGTGGGCGTAGGCGGCGGGGCGGTCGCCGAAGAGAGCCTCGTGGAGCTGGGCCTCGGTGACCTTCACCTCGTGCGGGGCCTTCTCGTACTCGGCGAGTTCGCGGATCAGGGCGTGGATGACGGGGACGTCGGCGGGTGTCGCGGTGCGGATCATGGGCGGAGGGTAGCTCGCAGGCGGCGGGCGATCTCGAGGTTTTCAGGGGCTGGGACGTGGCCCTCCTCCGCGGCCCAGACCGCGTTCTGCAGGACCCTGGCCAGCGTCCAGGTCCGGGCCCTCGCGCGGTCCAGGGACATCTCGCCCGTCATCGTGTCGAAGCGGGGCAGGATCTCGTCCGGGTCGAAGCGGTTCAGCAGGGCGGGGAGGAGTTCGAAGCCCGGGTCGCCGGCCAGGGGCTTGGGGTCGATGGCCAGCCAGGGGGCGCGGCCGGCCGCCAGGACGTTGTCGTAGTGCAGGTCCCGGTGCAGGAGGCGGTCGCCGGGGTCGGTCGCCACCTCGGCCGCGGCCGCCGCGCAGTCGGCGAGGATGCGGCGGACCGGGTCGTACGGGATGCGGGTGAGGGCCTGCGGGGTGCGCTTCAGGAGGGCCTGCGTGAGGTCGCCGAGGGTGCGCAGGCCCGGTGGGGCCGGGAGCGCGGTGAGGCGGGTGAGCAGCCGCGCGATGATCCGGGCCGCCTCGCGGGTGTCGGGGTGGGTGGACAGGGGGCGGGTCGCGTCCAGGCGTTCCAGGAGCATGGTGCCGGTGTCCGGGTCGTGGTCGAGGAGGCGGACGGCGCCGGTGCCGGCCCAGGTGCGCAGGGCTAGGGCCTGTCGTTTGGATCATGCCGGCGTCGCGGGGTCTGGCACGCACATCTGCGGCGTTGTCGTCGGTTGCCGACTCCCCCACGCTCGAATCGAGCTCGCGCGGGGGGACCCCCATCGCGTCGACGCCCTCCTCCGCCTTGCAGCTGCACGCACCAGACCCCGCTCGACCCGGCCAAGAAGCGCAGTCCCTTTCAGCCGACCTGATCCAAACGACAGGCCCTAGGGGTTCGCCGGCCGTCTCCGGGTCCTGGAGCTGGAGCTTGAGGGCGGCCGGGGTGCCGTCGGCGCGGGCGACCGGCAGGACCAGGGCGCAGACGCCGTAGCGGGGCGGGCCGTCGGGGCTCAGGTCCCAGCGGTCCAGGTAGGTGGTGATCAGGTCGGGCAGTGCGGCGACGAAGGCGCGGCCCGCGTCGCCGTTGTACCTCGCCTGTGTCGCGGCCAGTTCCTCGGGGATGTCGGTCACCGGGCCGAGGCTAGGGCCTGTCTTCCGGATCGTGCCCCGTGCCGCCTGCGGTGGGGCGCAGCTTCACCGATCCCGGGCTGCCGCTGGAGATGGGGTGCTGTCCGCTGGTCGGAGGGGGTGTGAAAAGTGCGGAATCCGAAGGAGACACCGGCAGTGGGGACGGGTTAACGTCCGCGCCATGAGCAGCGGTGTGGTCAACGGTGGTGTCTCGTACTGGTACGCCGACGACGGGCTTCCGGCGGTGCGGGAGCCGCTCGCCGGTGACGCGTCGGCCGACGTGGTGATCGTGGGCGGCGGGTACACGGGGCTGTGGACGGCGTACTACCTGAAGAAGGCGGCGCCGTTCCTGCGCGTGACGGTGCTGGAGCAGCGGTTCTGCGGGTACGGCGCCTCCGGGCGCAACGGCGGCTGGCTGTACAACGGCATCGCCGGGCGGGACCGCTACGCGAAGCTGCACGGGCAGGACGCCGCCGTCCGGTTGCAGCGGGCCATGAACGACACCGTCGACGAGGTCGTCTCGGTCCTGGCGGCCGAGGGTGTCGAGGCCGATGTGCACCAGGGCGGCGTGCTCGAAGTGGCCTGCACTCCGGCGCAGTTGGCGCGGCTGAAGGCGTTCCACGCGCACGAGCTGTCGTACGGCGAGAAGGACCGGGAGCTGTACGGGGCGCGGGAGACGGCGCAGCGGATCCGGGTCGCGGGTGCGGTCGGGTCGTCGTGGACTCCGCACGGGGCGCGGGTGCATCCGGTGAAGCTGGTCAAGGGGCTGGCGGCCCTGGTGGAGGCGCTCGGGGTGACGATCCACGAGGCGACTCCGGTGACGGAGATCCGCCCGAAGCACGCGGTGACGCCGTACGGCACCGTCCGCGCGCCCTATGTGCTGCGCTGCACCGAGGGGTTCACCGCCTCCCTGAAGGGGCAGCGGCGCACCTGGCTGCCGATGAACTCCTCGATGGTGGTGACCGAGCCGCTGAGCGAGGAGCTGTGGGAGTCGGTGGGCTGGGCCGGGCGGGAGACGCTCGGCGACATGGCGCACGCGTACATGTACGCGCAGCGCACCGCCGACGGGCGGATCGCGCTGGGCGGGCGCGGGGTGCCGTACCGCTTCGGGTCGCGGACGGACAACGACGGCCGCACGCAGCAGGAGACGGTCGAGGCGTTGCGGGAGATCCTGGTGCGCTTCTTCCCGTCGCTGGCCGGCGTGCGGATCGAGCACGCCTGGTCGGGGGTGCTGGGGGTGCCGCGCGACTGGTGCGCGACGGTGACGCTGGACCGGTCGACGGGGCTCGGCTGGGCGGGCGGTTACGTGGGTTCCGGGGTGGCCACCGCGAATCTGGCGGGGCGGACGCTGCGGGACCTGGTGCAGCAGGACTCCGGGCAGGGCGGGCGGACCGAGCTGACCGACCTGCCGTGGGTGGGGCACAAGGTGCGCCGCTGGGAGCCGGAGCCGCTGCGGTGGCTGGGCGTGCAGGGAATGTACGCCGCGTACCGGGCGGCGGACCGGCGGGAGACGGAGCGGCACAGTGCGGGGTCGTCGCGGATCGCGCGGGTGGCGGACCGGGTGTCGGGGCGGGGCTGAGGGCGCCCTCGCTCGCGTGTCGCGGGTGTCCCTTGACGCCATTCAGGTGTCCCTCAAGTCACCTCGGTGTCCCTCAAGTCACCTCGGTGTCCCTCAAGTCACCTCGGTGTCCCTTACGTCCCCTCGGTGGCCCTTACGCCACCGACTCCGGCACCGGTCGTGCCGGTGCGGCTCCGTGAGCCGTCGGCTTCGCCTTGACCATCAGGGCCGCCACGATCCCGGCGAGGAACATGATGCCGGCGGCCCACCAGATGGCGACGGTGTAGCCGTGGACGACGGCCTGCTTGGCGATGAGGGCGCGGTCGCCGCCGGAGGCGAGGTGGGCGGTGAGGTAGGCGCTGCTGGTGGTGGTGGCGACGGTGTTCAGCAGGGCCGTGCCGATGGAGCCGCCGACCTGCTGGGAGGTGTTGACGGTTGCCGAGGTGACGCCGGAGTCCTGGGGGGCGACGCCGGCGGTCGCTGTGGAGAAGACCGGCATGAAGATCATGCCCATGCCGAGGCCCATGAGGATCAGGGCGGGCAGGATGTGGGTCGCGTAGTCGGAGTCGACCGTCAGCTGGGTGAGGACGACCATGCCGCCCGAGGCGAGCAGGGCGCCCGGGGCCATCAGGGCGCGCGGGGCGAGCCGGGGCAGCAGGCGGGCCGAGACCTGGGTCGAGCCGACGATGATCGAGGCGGTCAGGGGGAGGAAGGCGAGACCTGTCTTGACCGGGGAGTACGCCAGGACGACCTGGAGGTAGTAGGTCATGAACAGGAACAGGCCGAACATGCCGATGACGGCGAGCCCCATGGTGAGGAAGCAGCCGGCGCGGTTGCGGTCCTTGACGATGTGCAGGGGCAGCAGCGGCACGGGGGCGCGGGTCTGCCACCACACGAAGGTCGCGAGGAGTACGACTCCTGCCGCGAACAGGCCCAGGACCATGGAGTCGGTCCAGCCGCGGGGCTGGGCCTCGCTGAAGCCGTAGACGATCGAGACGAGGCCGCCGCAGCCGAGCAGGACGCCGGGCACGTCGAGGCGGGCGTCGGCGTGGCCGGGGCGGTCGTGCAGCAGGGTGAGGGCGCCGATGACGCCGACGATCGCGATGGGCACGTTGACGTACAGGCACCAGCGCCAGTCCAGGTACTCGGTGAGCAGGCCGCCGAGGATGAACCCGATCGCGGAGCCGCTGCCGGCCAGGGCGCCGTAGATCCCGAAGGCCTTTCCGCGTTCCTTGGGGTCGGTGAAGGTGGTGGTCATCAGGCTCAGCGCGGACGGCGCGAGGACGGCGGCGAAGACGCCCTGGAGGGCGCGGGCGCCGAAGAGCATGCCCGCGGTGGTGGCGGCGCCGCCGAGCGCGGAGGCGGCGGCGAAGCCGACCAGGCCGATGACGAACGTGCGACGGCGGCCGACGAGGTCGGCGATACGGCCGCCGAGCAGCAGCAGGCCGCCGAAGGCGAGGGTGTAGGCGGTGATGACCCACTGGCGGTTGCCGTCGGACATGTGCAGGGCGTGCTGTGCGGAGGGAAGCGCGATGTTCACGATGGTCGCGTCGAGGACGACCATCAGCTGGGCCAGGGCGATGACCACCAGGCCCCACCAGCGGTGGGGGTCGGCCTCCGCCCTGTCGGCTGTCCGCGTGCCGCTCATTCGGCCAGCAGACCATGGATCGGGGCGGGTCGCATCCGGTGGGTTCTTGTCGGCGGTCATGGGTGCCTCGGGAGTGTGTTCGGGTCGGGTGAGGGCTCCGGGCGGAGTCAGGGGGCCTTTCCGGGCGGCCGGTCAGGGCGCCGGAGGGAGTCAGGGGGACGTTTCTGGGCTGCCGGTCAGGGCGCCGGAGGGAGTCAGGGGGAGGTTTCCGGGCTGCCGGTCAGGGCGTCAGAGGGAGTCAGGGGGAGGTTCCGGGCTGCCGGTCAGGGCTCCAGGACGACCTTTCCGGTGGTGCCGCGGTTCTCCAGGGCGCGGTGGGCGGCGGCCGCCTCGGCGAGCGGGAAGCGCTGGACGGCCGGGGTGAGGCGGCCTGCGGCGGCTTCGGTGAGGGCGCGCAGTTCGAGGGTGCGGAGCGGGTCGGGTCCGCCCGCGCGGGCGAGCATCACCGGGCCGAGGACGTTCTCGGAGACGCCGTCGACGAAGTGGCCCTTGCCGTCCTTGATGCCCTCGGCGGACCAGCCGAAGACGAGGTGGCGGCCGCCGGGGCCGAGCAGGGCGACGCTCTCGCGGGCGATGTCGCCGCCGACACCGTCCAGGACGAGGGTGGCCGCCCGGCCGCCGAGGTGGGCGCGGACCTTGTCGGGCCAGGCCCGGTCCGTGTAGTCGACGGCGAGGTCGGCGCCGTTGTCGCGGACGCGGGCGGCCTTCTCGGGGCCGCCGGCGAGGCCGATGACGGTGGCGCCGGTGCGCTTGGCGTACTGCACGAGCAGGGTGCCGATGCCGCCGGCCGCGGCGGGGACGACGACCACCGCGTCGGGGCCGAGGTCGGCGAACTGCAGGATGCCCATCGCGGTGCGGCCGGTGCCGATCATGGCGACGGCCTCGGCGAAGCCGAGGTTGTCCGGGATCTCGTGGACACGCTCGACCTCGGTGACGGCCAGCTCGGCGTACCCGCCGGGCACGAAGCCCAGATGGGCGACCACGCGCTTGCCGAGCCACAGTCCTGCCACGCCCTCGCCGAGCGACTCGACGACACCCGCGACCTCCCGGCCGGGGATCGTGGGCAGTTCGGTCGGCACGGGGGCCGGGCCGCCCTGGAAGCCCTCGCGCAGGGCGGTGTCGAGGAGGTGGACGCCGGCGGCACGGACACGGATGCGGAGCCGGCCCGGGCCGGGACGCGGATCCTCCACCTCCTCGTACGTCAGGTTCTCGGCCGGGCCGAAGGTGTGCAGGCGGACGGCGTGCATGGGATCCCCCAGAGGCTTGGCGTGGCGACGGGGCCCACTCTTCTTCCTCAAGCGTGCTTGAGGTCAAGGGCGTTGCGGCCGAGCATCAGCGACACGGCGGTCAGCGCGCTGTTGAAGGACACCTCGGACAGCACGCCGGGCGCCGCCACCTGGTCGCCGACGAGGTACACGCCGTCGCCGCGGTCCACCGCGGGCCGGTCGCGCCAGCTCGTGCCGGGCAGGTCGACCGCGCCCGTACGGCCCTGTGCGACGGCCTCGCGGCGCCAGGTGACGCGCTCGCGCCAGCCCGGGAAGCCCAGGTCGAGCAGTTCCTCGGCGCGGGCGACGCCCCGCGCGCGCGGGGCGTCCGGCGCGATGGGGATCTGGCCCTGGATCAGCTGCTCACCGGCCGGGGCGAGGGTGCGGTCCTGCGCGGTGAAGCGCTCGATCCAGCCCGGCGCGTCCAGGTCCGACACGGCGAACGCGTCGCCGCGCCGGGTCCGTACGGCGAGGTCGACGAGCACGGTACGGCCGCTCGGCCAGGTCAGCGAGTCGTCGCCGAGCAGTCGGCGGGCGGCGTCCAGGGAGGTGGCGACGATGACGGGCGTATCGGTCGGCAGGGTGTCGACGCGCGACAGGGTTTCCATCCGCACCCCGAGGTTCCAGGCGCGGGCGGCCATCCGGTCGATGACGGCACCCCAGCCGCCGCGCGGGTAGTGCGCCTCCGGCGGCAGCTTGGTCGCCCGGCGCAGCCGCTCCTGCACGAACGCCGCGGACAGTGAGCCGGGGTCGTGGTGGAACAGGGCGACGGCCGCGTAGTGGGCGGCGGCCCGGGCGCCCTCCTCGCCCGCCTCCCGTGTCGCCCAGGTCAGGAAGTCCTGGTCCACGGGCGCCTGCGCGGCGCTGCGGCGCAGCAGCTTGAGCATGGCGAAGGGCGGGGTGCGGCGCAGTACGCCGTGGTGCCGCAGCCGCAGCCGCGCGGCCTCCAGGGGCGGCAGCGGCGCGAGCGGCCCGATCAGGTCGCGGCGCCGCAGCCAGGTCCAGTGCGGGCCGCCGTTGTACAGGGCGTGGGGGCCTTCGTTGGTCCGGTACGGGCCCTCGGCGGTGCGGGCCCGCCCGCCGAGGGTGTGGTGCGCCTCGTACACGGTGACCCGGGCGCCCGCCTCGGCTGCGGTGATGGCCGCGGTGAGTCCGGCGAAGCCGCCGCCGACGACAGTGATGCGGTGCATGGCTGGGGTCTCCCTCTGCTGGGGTTCGCCTGTCACTCCTTACGACGGCGCGGACGGGTGGAAATGTGACAACGGGCCCGCGGGAGGGGGCTTTGCGCAGGTCAGGGCGATTGTCAGTGGCGGGGTGCACGATGGGGGCATGGCGAGTGGACGGGTGGGACGGGACGGAAGGGCCGGCATTACGGCGGTGAAGGGGGCGCGGCGACCGGAACTGCGCCTGCCCCCGCTGGAGCGGTGGGACGGCGGCCCGCTGCAGCCGGACGGGGACTACGACGGCCTGGAGCTGAAGGAGGCGGACCTCGCGGGGCAGGACGGCGCGGGCGCCCGCTTCATGGACTGCGCGCTGACGGGCTGCGCGCTGGACGAGACGCGGCTGCACCACGCCCGCTTCCTGGACTCGGTCCTCACCGACGTGCGCGGCGTCGGCACGGACCTGGCCGAGGCGACCCTGCGCGACGTCGAGCTGCTGGGCGCCCGCCTGGGCGGCACCCAATTGCACGGCGCCGTCCTGGAGCGTGTCGTGGTCCGCGGCGGCAAGCTCGACTTCCTCAACTTCCGCGCGGCCCGCCTCAAGGACGTCGTCTTCGACGGCTGCGTGCTGATCGAGCCGGACTTCGCCGGCGCCCACCTGGAGCGCGTCGAGTTCCTCGACTGCGCCCTGAAGGAGGCCGACCTCACCTCGGCCACCCTGAAGGACGTCGACCTGCGCGGGGCGGCTCCGCTGGAGATCGCCCGCGGGGTGGACCGGCTCTCGGGCGCGGTGATCAGCCCGGCGCAACTGCTGGACCTGGCGCCGGTGCTGGCGGCGGAGCTGGGGGTGCGGGTGGAGGCCTGAGGAAGTCAGCTCACGCGGGGGAAGCGGGCCTGGAGGGTCCAGATCGCCGGGTTCTCGCCCAGGTCCTCGTGCAGGTCGACCAGGTCGGCGATCAGGTCGTGCAGGAAGTCCCGGGCCTCGCGGCGCAGCTCGGTGTGGGAGAAGGTCAGCGGTGCCTCCTCGGCCGGCATCCAGTCGGCCTCGATGTCGACCCACCCGAACCTCCGCTCGAAGAGCATCCGGTCCGTGGACTCGGTGAAGTCCAGCTCGGCGTACTGGGGCCGGGAGGCCCGGGAGCCTGCCGGGTCCTGGTCGACGCGCTCGACGATGTCGCACAGCGCCCACGCGAAGTCGAGCACCGGCACCCATCCCCAGGCTGTGGACAACTCCCGGTCGCTCTCGGTGTCGGCGAGGTAGACGTCCCCGCAGAACAGGTCGTGCCGCAGCGCGTGCACGTCCGCCCGCCGGTAGTCCGTCTGCGGCGGGTCCGGGAAGCGGTTGGAGAGGGCGTAGCCGATGTCGAGCACGTAGGTGATGGTGTCACGGGCCGAGGGGCGCGGATTCCACGCCCAGGGGTCCGGCGTGCGCGTGCCCAGGGTCCGGCAGTCGGGCGCCCAGGAGTCCGGCATGCGCGCGCCTAGGGTCCGGCAGTCGGGCGCCCAGGGGTCCGGCGTGCGCGCGCCTAGGGTCCGGCAGTCGGGCGCCCAGGGGTCCGGCGTGCGCGTGCCCAGGGTCCGGCAGTCGGGCGCCC
This sequence comes from Streptomyces sp. NPDC096205, assembly GCF_044763135.1. Classification (NCBI taxonomy): domain Bacteria; kingdom Bacillati; phylum Actinomycetota; class Actinomycetes; order Kitasatosporales; family Streptomycetaceae; genus Streptomyces; species Streptomyces sp. NPDC096205. The sequence goes on from NZ_JBIWFS010000006.1 coordinate 121,666, forward strand.
AGGAGTCCGGCGTGCGCGTGCCCAGGGTCCGGCATTCGCGCGCTCAGGGGCCGGGTGCGCGCGCCCATAGGATCATGCCCGTGTCCCGATTCGTGCCCGTTGTTCCCGCCGTGGCCCTCTCCACGAGCCTAGCTCTCGCCCTCACCGCGTGCGGCGGCGGTGTGCAGGGCACCCCAGGCGGCGCGGGGCTGCGCGATCCGTACTTCCCCAAGGCGGGCAACGGCGGCTACGACGTCACCCACTACGCCCTCGACCTCGCCTACGACCCCGCCCGCCGCCGGCTCACCGGCACGGCCGCGCTCACGGCCCGCGCCACCCAGGATCTGTCCGCCTTCGACCTCGACCTGAAGGGCCTGGACGTCACCGAGGTCGAGGTCGACGGGAAGCAGGCGCACTGGAACCGGGCCGGGCAGGAGCTGACCGTCCGCCCGCACGGGGAGCTCCGCGAGGGCGGCACGTTCCGGGTCACCGTCCGCTACGGCGGCACGCCCGAGACCCTCACCGACCCGGACGGCTCACGCGAGGGCTGGCTGCCCACCGCCGACGGCGCCCTCGCACTGGGCGAGCCGGTGGGCTCCGCGGCGTGGTTCCCCGGCAACCACCACCCTTCCGACAAGGCGCCGTACGACATCACGGTCACCGTGCCGCGCGGCCTGACGGCGGTGTCCAACGGCGAACTGGTGCGCAGGCGCGCGGGCAAGGACCGTACGACGTTCGTGTGGCACACGGGCGAGCCCATGGCGAGCTATCTCGCCACCGTCGCGATCGGCCGCTACGACGTCAGCCGGACGACGGCGCGGGACGGGCTGCCGGTGTACACCGCCGTGGACCCGACGCAGACGCGGGCGAGCCGGGCCGTGCTGGCCCGGCTGCCCGAGGTGGTGGCGTGGGCGCAGGACACCTTCGGGCCGTACCCGTTCACGTCCACCGGGGCGATCGTCGAGCGGGACGGGGACGTGGGCTACGCCCTGGAGACGCAGAACCGGCCGGTGTTCCCGGGCGCGCCGGACGTGCCGCTGCTGGTCCATGAGCTGGCCCACCAGTGGTACGGCGACTCGGTCACCCCGCGGACCTGGCGGGACATCTGGCTCAACGAGGGCTTCGCGACGTACGCGGAGTGGCTGTGGGCGGAGGAGCACGGCGGCGACAGCGCGCAGCGCACCTTCGAGCGGCTGTACGCGCAGGGCGAGGACCTCTACCCGGACCTGTGGGCGTTCCCGCCCGCGCGCCCGGACAGCGCCGAGCACCTCTCCGGCGACCCGGTCTACCAGCGGGGCGCGATGGTGCTGCACAAGCTGCGGCAGCGGCTCGGCGACGACGCCTTCCGCACGCTGCTGCGCGGCTGGGCGGGCGCCCACCGCCACGGCACGGCCGACACCGCCGACTTCACGGCGTACGTGGAGCGGCAGGCGCCGGGGACGGACCTCTCCGACGTCTGGCGGGAATGGCTGTACGGCGACGGAAAGCCGGGCCGCCCCTGAGGGACGACCCGGCTCGGCATCACCGTGGGAGGGAACGTCAGTTGACGTTGATGCCCTTCCAGGCGGCGGCGACCGCGTTGTACTCGGCGCTGCCCGCGCCGTACAGGTCGCGCGCGGCGTTCAGGGTGCCGACGCGGGCGCCCGCGTAGTCGGTGGTGGAGGTGAAGTAGGTGGTCAGGGCCTTGTACCAGATCTGCTCGGCCTTGGCGCGGCCGATGCCGGTGACCGTGGAGCCGTCGTAGGTGGGGGAGTTGTAGCTGACGCCGTTGATGGTCTTGGCGCCGCTGCCCTCGGACAGCAGGTAGAAGAAGTGGTTGGCCGGGCCCGAGGAGTAGTGCACGTCGAGGCGGCCGACGCCGGAGGACCAGTAGTCGGCGGAGTTGCCGTCCTTGCTGGGCTTGTCCATGTAGCGCAGCGGGGTGCCGTTGCCCCGGATGTCGATCTTCTCGCCGATCAGGTAGTCGCCCTGGTCGGAGGAGTTGCCCGCGAAGAACTCCACGGACGTGCCGAAGATGTCGGAGGTGGCCTCGTTCAGGCCGCCGGACTCGCGGCGGTAGTTGAGGCCGGCCGTGGACGCGGTCAGGCCGTGGCTCATCTCGTGGCCGGCCACGTCGAGCGAGGTGAGCGGCTTGAGGTTGCCCGCGCCGTCGCCGTACGTCATGCAGAAGCACTGGTCGGACCAGAAGGCGTTGTTGTAGGCGTTGCCGTAGTGGACGCGGCTGTAGGCGGCCTTGCCGTCGTTGCGGATGCCGTTGCGGTTGAAGGCCGTCTTGTAGTAGTCCCAGGTGACCTGGGCGCCGTAGGCGGCGTCGACGGCGGCGGTCTGCCGGTTGGTGGGCGAGCCGTTGCCCCAGACGTCGTCGGCGTCGTTGAAGAGCGTGCCGGTGCCGGACGTCCCGCCGTTGAGGTCGTACGTCTTGTGGCCGCCGCGACCGGAGTCGGTGAGGTCGTAGCCGCCGGCGGCCGGGGTGCTGCCGACGGTGACGGTGCCGCTGTACTGGCTGGTGCCGGTGCCCGTCTCGATGGCCTCGAAGGAGTGCAGCTGCTTGCCGGTGGCGGCGTCGGTGATGATGTGCAGCTCGCTCGGGGTGCCGTCGTGCTGGAGGCCGTGGACGACGGACTCGTAGGCCAGGACGGGCTTGGCGCCGGCGGCCCAGACCACCTTGCGGGCGGTGGCGGAGGTGCCGTCCTCGGCGGCGGCGAGCGCCGACTTCTTCGCCGCGGTCGCCGATATCGCGGCGTCGGTGGACGCCACGGCTATCCGGGCCTTGGTGGCCTTGGTGACGCTCTTGAGGGCGCCGCCCTTCGCCTCGTGCGTGATCAGGTCGCCGCCGAGGACGGGGAGACCGGCGTAGGTGCGCTCGTAGCGGGTGTGGACCGTGCCGTCGGCGTCCTTGACGACATCGCGGACGACGAGCTTCTCCTGGGTGCCGAGGCCCAGTTCACGGGCGGTCGAGGCGGCCCGGTCCTGGGCGGTGGCGATGGCGGTGGCGCGCGCGGACGCGGTCAGCGGGAGGGCCGCGGAGGTGGAGGCTGGCTCGGGGGCGGCCGCGGTGGCGGCGCCGCTCTGCGTCGCGAGGACGACCATCGCGGCCGAGCCGATCAGGGCGGCGGCACGCAGGACGGTCGTACGGGGAGTGCGGGTGGCGTGGGACTGCAGTCTCACTCGGTCTCCTTGGTCACCGGCCTCTGGGGGGAGGCACAGGCTGTGGGCTGCGCCTCATGGGGTGAGGCACAGGTGGGGCACAGATTGCGGCGGCGAGGAGAGAGTGACACCTGCACCGGTCTGTTTGACAGACCGCCGTCAAGACTTTACGTGTTCGTATCCGAAAGCCGTGGTGGCACCTCCGTTATCCGGACGTACGAGGGGCCCCAACTGCGCTTTTGTCAGCCGGAGTTGCCGATCGGTCCGGCATTGGTCCGGTCCAAGTCGTCCAGCAGTCGAGCGAGTTCCGGCGGCCACACCGGCTCGGCCTCCTCGGTCAGTTCCTCGCGCGTCCACCACCGCCAGGTGAGGATCTTGTCCTCGGCGTGCGCGGCGGCCAGATGGGGGCCGGTGGGCTCGCGGCGGGGGCCGTGGGCGACGTAGATGTGCTCGTGCTGGCGGACGGGGCCGACCGCGTGCGTGAAGTCGTGCTCCCAGGTGGTGAGCAGCGGCCCCGGCTCCAGATCCGTCCAGCCGGTCTCCTCGCTCAGCTCGCGCAGAGCGCCCTCGCGCGGGGACTCGCCGGGCTCCAGACCGCCGCCGGGCATGGCCCAGTGGACGCCGACCTCGACGTTGTCGTACCGGAACAGGAAGACCGCGCCGTCGGGATCCAGGACGGCGACTCGGGCGGCACGGCGGGGGGTGCGCGGCGGTTCAGCCGGCGACTCGCGAGCCGGGTCCCTCAGCGGCTCCCTCAGTGGCTCGCGCAGCGGCTCACCCAGCGGTTTGCGCAGCACCGCGCAGGGGCGGCCCCGTTCGCGGTCCGGGCGCCGGCCGATCACCTCGTGGCCGAGCGCGGTCCAGAACGCCAGCGCCTTGGGGTTGTTCTCCAGCACGGCGAGCCGTACGGCGTCACGCCCGGCCGCGCGGAAGCGGTCCTCGACGAGGCCGGCGAGCTGCCTGCCGTGTCCCTGCCGGCGGACACCGCTGTCGACCATCAGCAGCCCGATCCACGGGTCCGGGTCGGCCGGGTCCGGGTGGTGCGCCAGCGTGACGGCGATCCCCACCAGCCGCCCCTGACTGCGCGCCAGCAGCACCTCGGCGTCCGGGTGGGCGAGTTCACCGGCGAGCGCGGCCGCGACCTGCTCCGGGCTGATGTCGTCCGGGTCGGGGAAGTCACCGCTCAGCGCGAAGAACTCGTGGTTCGAGGCGTACAGCGCGGTCAGTTCGGTGAGGAGGGGGCCGGGGATGTCCTGGCCGGGCGGGACGTCCAGCTGTTCGAGGATCATGCCGGGACGCTACCGCGAGGCTCGTGCGGTCAGGACGGATCGGGCCGGGCCCGTACAGGAGGACCCCCGGCCGGGGCCGGGGGTCCTCACCGCGTGGGGCGTCCGTCAGACGTCAGACGTTGACGCCGAAGTCCTGCGCGATGCCCGCGAGGCCCGAGGCGTAGCCCTGGCCGACGGCGCGGAACTTCCACTCGGCGCCGTTGCGGTACAGCTCGCCGAAGACCATGGCCGTCTCCGTGGCCGCGTCCTCCGACAGGTCGTAGCGCGCGATCTCGGCGCCGCCGGCCTGGTTGAGGATGCGGATGTAGGCGTTGCGGACCTGGCCGAAGTTCTGCGAGCGGTTCTCGGCGTCGTAGATGGAGACCGGGAAGACGATCTTGTCGATGTCGGCCGGGAGGGCCGCCAGGTTGACGTTGATCGCCTCGTCGTCGCCCGCGCCCTCGCCGGTGCGGTTGTCACCGGTGTGGACGATGGTGTTGTCCGGGGTCTGCTTGTTGTTGAAGAAGACGAAGTGGGCGTCGGAGTAGACCTTGCCCTGACCGTTGACCGCGATCGCGGAGGCGTCGAGGTCGAAGTCCGTGCCGGTGGTGGTGCGGACGTCCCAGCCGAGGCCCACGGTGACGGCGGTCAGGCCCGGAGCTTCCTTGGTGAGCGAGACGTTGCCGCCCTTGGACAGGCTTACAGCCATTGTTGGGAGTCCCTTCCCTCGTTGCGTACGACGAACCTACAGCTACCCCAATGAACGCCCGAGGAGGTGCCATAGGTTCCAGGTGTCTTTACTTTCTTTACCGGGTCGTGCCCGCCGGGGATATTCGGGTGACGTGAAGCCCCGGGAAACGGGAAGATGGTCGGCATGTCCGCACCCCATGTCATCCGTGGCTCCGTCTCGCTGCCCGAGGCCGAGCTGATGTGGCGTTTCTCGCGGTCCTCGGGGCCGGGCGGACAGCACGTCAACACCAGTGACTCGCAGGTCGAGCTGCGGTTCGACCTCGCGGCGACGAAGTCGCTGCCCGAGGTGTGGAAGCAGCGGGCCCTGGAGCGGCTGGCCGGGCGGCTGGTCGACGGGGTCCTCACCGTGCGGGCGTCCGAGCACCGCTCGCAGTGGCGCAACCGCGAGGCCGCGGCGGTGCGGCTCGCCGCGCTGCTCGCCGAGGCGACCGCGCCGCCGCCCAAGCCGCGACGGCCCACGCGTATCCCGCGGGGCATCAACGAGCGGCGGCTGCGGGAGAAGAAGCAGCGAGCCGAGACCAAGCGGGGCCGTACCGGCCGAGACTGGTAGTTTCCCCGCCCGCGCGCCGCCCAGGACTGGTGGTTTCCCCGCCCGCGCGCCGCCCAGGACTGTCCGCGGCTGTCCGCCGAGGCCGGACTCTCCCTCTGCGGCTGATCGCCGTCGACTTCCCCTCGTCACATTCGCCTTCCGTCGTACGTCAGTGCAGTGACCTGACTGCGACGAGAGAGGCCCTCCATGCGCCCCGACAACGACTACCTCGCCCGGCGTTTCGAGGAGCAGCGTCCGCGGTTGCGGGCCGTCGCGCATCGCATGCTCGGCTCGCTCGCCGAGGCGGACGACGCCGTGCAGGAGGCGTGGCTGCGGCTGAACCGCGCGGACGGGCAGGACATCGACAACCTCGGTGGCTGGCTGACCACGGTCGTGGGGCGGGTCTGCCTGGACATGCTCCGCACCAGGCGCTCACGCGCGGAGGAGCCGCTGGACCCGAGGGAGCCGGGCGCGCCGGAGCCGGACGCCGACCCCGAGCAGGACGCGCTGCTCGCCGACTCGGTCGGGGCGGCGCTGCTGGTCGTGCTGGAGACGCTGACACCGGGGGAGCGGCTCGCGTTCGTGCTGCACGACATGTTCGCCGTGCCCCACGAGGAGGTCGCCGCGGTCATCGGCCGTTCCCCGGCGGCGGCGCGGCAGCTGGCCAGCCGGGCCCGTCGGCGGGTGCGGGGCGCGGCGGAGCCGCGGGCGGACCTGGTGCGGCGGCGTGCGGTGCTGGACGCGTTTCTCGCCGCCGCGCGGGAGGGTGACTTCGAGGCGCTGCTGAAGGTGCTGGACCCGGATGTGGTGGCCCGTACGCCAGGCGGCGTGGCCGCGGGCGCGGCGACGGTCGCGGCCGGTGCGGCGGGCTTCGCGCGGCTGGCGCGGGCGGCGCGGCCCGCGCTGGTCGACGGCGCGACCGGGCTGGTGGTGCTGGTGGACGGGGAGCTGGAGCGCGCGGTGGCGTTCACCTTCGTGCGCGACCGGATCGCCGTGATCGACATCGTGACGGACCCCGGCCGGCTGGCGGAGCTGGACATCACGCTGCTCTGAGCCCTGCCCCCTGATCCCTGATTGCTGATCCTGCTCCCGCTTCGGGCGGGGCGTCAGCCGAGCTGCCGGTACCGGCCGCGGAAGTACATCAGCGGCCCCCCGTCCGCGCTGGGCACGCGCGCGGTCAGGACGCGGCCCACCACCAGGGTGTGGTCGCCGGCCGTCACACGCTGTTCGGTACGGCATTCCAGCGTGGCGAGGGCGCCCCCGACGAGGGGCGCCCCGCTGGCCTCGCCGCGCGTGTAGGGGATGTCCTCGAAGAGGAGCCGGTCGCTGATGCGGCCCTTCATGGCGAAGCGGCCCGCGATGTGCCGCTGGCTCTCGGCGAGCACGGACACCGCCCACAGCGGCTGCTCGGCGAGCAGGTCGTCCATGCGGGAGCCCTCGCGCAGGCTGACCAGGACCAGGGGCGGGTCCAGGGACACCGACATGAACGCCGTGGCCGTCATGCCGACGTCCTCGCCGCCCGGGGCCGTGGGGTCGTCCGGGTCGAGCGGCGGCTCCTGGGCGGTCACCAGGACCACGCCCGCGGCCAGCCGGGACATGGCGGCGCGGAACTCGTCGTTGCTCACCCCCACAGGATGCCCGGCGGCGGGGGCCGTGGTGGGCGAGGACTGGGCGGGGAGCGTGACGGGAGGATGGTTCAGCACATGAGAAACGCTAGTGTGCGCCCCACGGCCCCCGCATCGGACCTCCGTCCGAGGAAGGGCCTAGGACCACCGGCGGAGTTCCGGTGCCGCCCGCATATCTCGGCGGGTTTGCGTGCGATGAAAACCCAGGGAAACACACAGGGAAATCGCAGAAACCTCACTCAATTGTTCACATTTACATGTGACTTGAGTCACAAGAGGGACTAATTGTTGACCCTGTGTACCGAGTGGGCAGCGCGCTGTGATTCAGTGGCGGGGACGATGCGAACCCTTTATTCGCTGCGAGGTCTCGGGGGGAGGGCGAGCATGGAGACCGAGTCGGAGCCCTACGTCCGTCTGGCGTCCCTGCGGCAGCTGCACCAGGTCATGGCCGACATGAACACCGCACGCAGCCTCGCCGACACCCTCCAGACGGTGGCCGACGGCGTGGTCACCGCCCTCGGCTACGAACTGGCCTGCGTCAACCTCGTACGCCCCGACGGTGACCTCGTCGTCGCCGCGTTCTCCGGCAACCCCGCCGCCGAGGCCCTGATCACCGGCCGCGTCGGCTCCCGCGAGTCCTGGGAGCGGCGGCTGAACATGGGCGAGACCTGGGGCGACCTGGTCTTCATACCCCACACCGAGGGCTGGATCCTCGACGACGACGACGTCCCGCAGTGGTTCACCGAGGGCCCCGCCCCCCGCTTCGAGGACGAGTGGCACCCCGCAGACCGCCTCTTCGCGCCCATGTACGCGCCCGGCGGCCAGGGCGGCCCGCACGGCGAGCTGCTCGGCGTGCTGTCCGTGGACCGCCCGCGCAACGGCCGGCGGCCCGGCGCCTGGGGCCGCGAGGCCCTGCAGATGTACGCCTTCCAGGCCGCCATCGCGATCAGCAACGCCCACCTCAGGTCCAACATGCAGCGCGCCCTCGTCCGGCTCGAACGCGAGCAGCAGGCGCTGCGGGCCAGCGAGGAATCCTTCCGGCAGGCCTTCGAGTACGCCCCCTCCGGCATGGCCATCGCCGAGATGGGCGGCGACCAGCACGGCCGCATCCTGCGCACCAACGACGCCCTGTGCCGCCTGCTGGGCCGCCCCGCCTCCGCGATGCGCCGCTACTCCTTCTCCGACCTCGTCCACCCCGAGGACATCGGCACCCTGCTGCGCACCTCGGCGGAAGGCGGCCGGGCCGAGCTGAGGCTGGGCCGCCGCGACGGTACGTACGTCTGGGTGAGCCTGCGCAACAGCGTCGTCGCCGACGCCGCCGACGGGCCCCGCTTCCTGCTCACCCACGTCGAGGACATAGAGGAGCGCAAGCGCCGCGAGCTGCAGCTCGCCCACCGCGCCTCCCACGACTCCCTCACCGGCCTGCCGAACTCCGCCGAGCTGCGCGCCCGCCTCTCCGCGCGGCTCTGCCAGCGCCCGCCGGGGCATCCGGGCGAGCTGGAGTCCGTCGACGCCGCCTACGGTCACCCGGCCTACGACGTCGGCGGGCACGGCTTCGACTTCCGGCCGGGCGCCGACCCGTACGACGCGTACGACCACCACGTGCACACCGTCGCCCCCGAGAGCGAGCACGACGACGGCACCAAGGGCCTCGCCGTGCTCTTCTGCGACCTCGACGGCTTCAAGTCGATCAACGACCGGTTCGGGCACAACGCGGGCGACGCCGTCCTCATCGAGGTCGCCCGGCGCCTGTCGCGCGGGGTGCGCGACGGGGACACCGTGGCCCGGCTCGGCGGCGACGAGTTCGTGATCCTCGCCGACGGCCTCGGCCGGGCCGACGCCCAGGACCTCGCCGTCCGGCTGCGCAACGAGATCATCCAGCCGATCCGCGCCGAGGGCCGGGCCGTACGCGTCGGAGCCAGCTTCGGCATCGGGTGGGCGCACTGCGGGATGACCGCGGACGAAGTGCTCAAGTCCGCCGACGAGCGTATGTACGTCGAGAAACGATCTCGTCCCAAACAGCACAGGCGTGCGGGATGAGCCGCAGGTCAGAGAGTTGATGCGGTCTGAGTCACCAGTTTGGGGCAGCTGGAGCGGGTAGGCTCGCCACCCTGACATCCGTATCGCATCGTTCCGCATGTTGAGGAGTACCAAGGGATGACGCCCGGCAACAACGGCGCGAGCACGCCCGAGGACGACGACCCGTTCGGCTACCTGTACGCCGACGGTCAGGCCAACGGCGCCCAGCCGCCCTCCGGCGGCTACGGCTACCCGAACTCCGTGAGCAGAGTGCGGACGGTCGGCGAACGCCAGTACGGCCAGCAGCAGGGCGCCGCCCCTTCCTACGGCCAGCAGATCCCCCAGCAGGCCGCCCACGGCCAGCAGCAGGGCGCGTACGGCCGCCCGAACCCGCACTACGCCGCCCCCGAGACCCTGCCCGGCGGCGCGCCCACCGCGCCGCAGCAGGCGTACGGCGGCAACGGCGGCGGCCGGGGCCGCGGCCCGAACACCAAGGGGCTGCTGATCGGCGCGATCGCGGTGGTCGCCGCGGTCGTCATCGGCATCGGCGTCGCCATGGTCGGCGGCGGCGACGCCGAGGGTGACGAGAACGGCAACCAGGCAGGCCCCTCCCCGTCCGTCTCGCAGAGCGAGGAGCCGAGCCCCTCGGCCAGCTCCAGCGAGGAGGAGGCGATGGAGCCGCTGGAGACCGACGCCAAGACGCTGCGGCTGTCGCCCGGCGTCGCCACCGCCACGGACGTGCCCGGCGCCAAGTCCGAGGGCGGGGTGTACATCACCGGCCTGAACCAGCCCGGCGCGTCCGTCACCTGGACCGTCGACGGCATCCCCGAGGACGGCAGCTACACCCTCTTCGCCGACTACAGCGCCGCGGGCGCGGACCAGTCGATGACGCTCTTCGTCAACGGCAAGGAATTCGGCACCAAGCTGAGCATGAAGAACTACGCAGGCGCCCCCGCCGGCGACTTCTCCAAGGGCTGGACCACCACCTACGCCTACCCGACCCTCAGCAAGGGCACCAACACCCTCACCATCACCTGCGGCACCGGCGACAAGTGCGACGTCCTGCTGGACCGGCTGCGGGTGAAGCAGGGCCAGGTCACCGAATAGCCGAGCGCCTGCTAGGGCCTGTCTTCCGGATCATGCCGGTGTCGCGGGGTCTGGCACGCACATCTGCGGCGTTGTCGTCACTCGCCGACGCTCCGCGTCGACTCCCTCCTCCGCCTTGCAGCTGCACGCACCAGACCCCGCTCGACCCCGCCAGGAGGCGGAAGCGCCTCGCAGCCGGCCTGATCCGGAAGACAGGCCCTAGGCCGCGGTGGCCTCCGCGGTCACCGACACCCGGCCCAGCAGCTCCTCGTACGCCGTCCGGTCGAACTCGCCGGCCACCGGTGCGAGGACGGTCGCCGTGGACAGGGCCGTCGCGCGGGCCAGGCGGTCTGGCCAGGGGAGGTTCTCCACCAGGCCCGACAGCAGGCCCGCCACCGCCGAGTCGCCCGCGCCCGTCGGGTTGCCGGGCACGCGCGCGGGCGGAGCGGCACGCCAGCGGCCCTCCGGGGTCACCGCCAGCAGGCCCTCGGCGCCCAGCGAGGCCACCACCGAGCGGGCGCCGCGTCTGCGGGCATCCTGGGTGGCCCGCAGCGGCTCGTGCGAACCGGTCAGCTCGGCCAGTTCGTCGGCGTTCGGCTTGATCAGGTCCGGGCGCGCGGCCACACCCCGGCGCAGCGCCTCCCCGCCCGTGTCCAGCAGCACCGGCACCCCCGCCGCCCGGGCGGTCCGTACGAGACCGGCGTACGCCCCCACCGGCACGCCCGGCGGCAGGCTGCCGCACAGGGCCACCGCCGAGGCCGAGGCGAGGAGGTCCGCGTACACCTCCTGGAACGCGGACCACTCCGACGGCGTGATCAGCGGGCCCGGCTCGTTCAGCTGGGTGGTGTCGCCGGTGGACTCGTCGACCACGGCGACCGTGCGGCGGCTCGCGCCGGCGACCGGGACGAGTGCGTCGACCACGCCCGGCGTCGCGGTGAGCCGCTCCTGGATCGCCCGCCCGGTGCCGCCGCCCGCGAAGCCGGTGACCGTCACCCGATGGCCGAGCGCGGCGAGCACCCGGGCCACGTTGAGGCCCTTGCCGCCGGGCCGCTCCACGACCTCGGAGACCCGGTGGGAGGCGTGCGGCCGCAGTGACCGTACGCGGTAGGTGAGGTCGAGAGCGGTGTTCGGTGTGACCGTGAGGATCACCTGGTCCGACCTCCCCCGAAGCGCTTGCCGACTGACTTCTTCCGAAGTCCTGATCATGCCAAAGAGACGGCGACCGGCCCAGCCCCAGGACCGGCCACCGTCTCGTCGACCTGCGGCTCAATCAGCCCAGTTGGGGATCGACCACCCATTCCCCTCGCCGCATGACGCCCTTGACATCGAAGTCCGCGTCCAGCAGCACCAGGTCGGCGTACTTGCCGGGCTCCAGCGAGCCGACCGAGTCGGCCAGGCCCAGCAGCCGGGCCGGGTTCGCCGACAGCGCGGCGACCGCGTCCCCGACGGGCAGCCGGTCGATCGTCACGGCCCGCTTGAACGCGCGGTCCAGGGTGAGGGTGGAGCCCGCGATCGAGCCGCCCTCCACCAGCCGGGCCACCCCGTCCGCGACCTCGACCTCCAGCGGGCCCAGCATGTAGCGGCCGTCGCCGATGCCGGCCGCGTCCATCGCGTCGGTGATGAAGGCGACCCGGTCCGCGCCCGCGTGACGGAACGCCAGCTCCAGCGCCGCCGGGTGCAGATGCGTGCCGTCGTTGATCAGCTCGACCGTGACCCGCTCGTCCTCCAGCAGCGCCGCGATCGGGCCCGGCGCGCGGTGGCCGAGGGCGGGCATCGCGTTGAACAGGTGTGTGGCGACCGTCGCGCCCGCCTCGATCGCCTCGACCGTCTGCTCGTACGTCGCGTCCGTGTGGCCGACCGCCGCGATGACGCCGTGCTCGGCCAGCAGCCGTACGGAGTCGATGCCGCCGGGCAGTTCCGTGGCGAGGGTGACCATCTTGGCGTGGCCGCGCGCCGCGTCGATCAGCTTGCGCACCTCCGCCGGGTCGGGGTCGCGCAGCAGCCCCTCGGAGTGGGCGCCCTTGCGGCAGGGGGAGATGAAAGGGCCCTCGAAGTGGATGCCCGCGATGTCGCCCTGCTCGGCCAGCTCGCTGAGCAGGCCGGCCTGGCGGACCAGGAGGTCCATCTCGTCGGTGACCGTGGAGGCGACGAGGGTGGTCGTGCCGTGGAGGCGGTGGGTGTGGACGGCCTTCAGGACATCGGCCGCCGTCCCGCTGGAGAAGGACGCTCCGCCTCCGCCGTGGTTGTGGAGGTCGACGAAGCCGGGGATCAGCCAAAGGCCGCCGGCGTCGAGGGACCGGGCGTTCTCCGGTGCCCTGTCCGAGATGCGCGGGCCGTCGATGGTGAGTCGGCCGTTCTCCACCGTGCCGGTGGGGAGGACGACGTTGGCTCCGGCGAGGACCAGGGGGGTTCCGTCCGTGGCGGGCTGCGGGCTCGTCGTGGTTTCTCGCGCCGTTCCCCGCGCCCCTCGGTCAGCTGCCATCAGGTCGATACCTCCGTACGGTCCGTTTCGTTGAGGAGATCCCAGGCCAGGAGGCCTGCGCCCAGGCAGCCTGCGGTGTCGCCCAGGGCGGCTGGGACGATCGTCGGCAGCTTCTGGAAGGTGACACGGCGCCGGACCGAGTCCCGCAGTGGTGAGAACAAGGTTTCCCCCGCCTCGGCGAGGCCGCCACCGATGATCAGGGTGCGCGGGTCCAGCAGAGTGAGCGCGGTGACCAGGCCGTCGGCGAGGGCGTCGACCGCCTCGCTCCAGACTCGTACGGCGTTCGGGTCGCCGGACGCGACGGCCCGCGCGCAGTCGGCGGCGTCCGCCCCGGGGTCCCCGCAGGCCGCGGCCCAGGCCTCGCTCACCGCCGCCGCGGACGCGTACCGCTCCAGGCAGCCGCGCTGACCGCACGGACAGGGCGTCCCTTCATGTCGTACGACGATATGGCCGATCTCGCCCGCGAAGCCGTGGGCGCCCGCCTCCACCCGGCCGTCGATGCCGATCGCGCCCGCGATGCCGGTGCCCAGCGGGACGAAGAGGAACCGGTCGGCGCCCCGGCCCGCGCCGATACGGCCCTCGGCGAGGCCGCCGGTGCGCACGTCGTGGCCGAGCGCGACCGGGATGCCGCCGAGGCGCTTGGTCATCAGGTCGCGCAGGGGCACGTCCCGCCAGCCGAGGTTCGCGGCGTACGTGGCGACGCCGTTCGTGTCGTCGACGATGCCCGGCACGGCGACGCCCGCTGCGCCGGCCGACTCGCCGAAGTGCTGCTCGCCGTACGCCTGCAGCTCGGCGGCGAAGTCGAGGATGCCCTCCACGACCGCGTCCGGGCCGCGCTCGCGCCCGGTGGCCCGGCGTGCCCGGTGCAGCAGCTCGCCGTTCGCCCCGGCCAGGGCGGCCTTCATCCCGGTGCCGCCCACATCGAGGGCGATGACATGTCTCACGGGGACAGTGTGGCCCGAGGACCCGCAAGAGGTCTAGTCCACTTGCGTGGTGTAGACCTTGATTCGGATAGCGGACACCCGGGTGGGGTGTCCGAGCGGAACTTGGGCAGGGTTGGGGCTTCGTAGTGCAGCGGCGTAGGACGGGAATGATCGCGGCGGTCGTCGCGCTGGGGATGACGGCGGTCCTGGGGGGCTGCGGGGTCGGCGGCGGGTCCGACGACGTCACCCTGAAGCTGGTCGCCGCCGACTACGGCGACAGCGCGGCCAACAGCTCCGAGAAGTACTGGGACAAGCTGGTCGCCGCGTACGAGGCCGAGCATCCCGGCGTGAAGATCGACGTCTCCGTCTACTCGTGGAACGACGTCGACCGCAAGGTCAAGGAGATGGTCGACGCGGGCGACGCCCCCGACCTGGCGCAGATCGGCGCGTACGCCGACTACGCCGCCGCCGGGCAGCTCTACACCGCCGACGACCTGCTCTCCATCACCACCCAGGCCGACTTCGCCGGGCAGCTCGCCGACGCCGGGCAGGTCGACGGAGAGCAGTTCGGCATGCCGTTCGCCGCGTCCACGCGCCTGCTCTTCTACAACAAGTCCCTCTTCGCCGAGGCCGGCCTCACCCCGCCCACCACCTGGGCCGAGCTCGCCTCCGACGCCGAGGCGCTGAAGGAGGAGGGCGTCACCTACCCCTACGCCCTGCCGCTCGGGCCCGAGGAGGCGCAGGCCGAGACCATGCAGTGGCTGCTCAGCGGGGGTGGCGGCTACACCGACACGCTGGGCACCTACGGCATCGACTCCGCCGAGAACGTCGGGACGTTCACCTGGCTGCGCGACCAGCTGGTCGGCAAGGGCCTGACCGGGCCGGTCGCGCCGGCGAAGCTGAACCGGGCCGACGCGTTCTCCGCGTTCGCCTCCGGCAAGGTCGGCATGCTCAACGGGCACCCGTCGCTGATGAAGACGGCCGCGAAGAAGGGCGTGAAGTTCGGCATGGTGCCCATGCCCGGGCCCGACGGCGAGACCAAGTCCACGATGGGTGTCGCCGACTGGATGATGGCGTTCAAGAAGAACGGGCACCGCGATCAGGTGGGCGAGTTCCTCGACTTCGTCTACAGCGAGAAGAACGTGCTCGCGTTCTCGCGCGAGTACGACCTGCTGCCGGTGACCAACTCGGCGTCGGATGTCATGTCCGCGGCCGAGGAGGACCAGGACCTCAAGCCGTTCCTCGACCAGCTGCAGTTCGCCGAGTTCTACCCCGTGGGCAAGACGTCCTGGGCCTCGGTGAGCGCCGCCGTGAAGGCGGACATCGGCAAGGCCGTCGCCCCCGGCGGGAGTCCTTCCGCTGTGCTCGGGGGGCTGGAGGCGGAGGCCACGCAGGCCGATGCGGCGGCTGCCGCGGGCTAGGGTGCTGGGCATGGACGCAGAGGGGCTCGGGCAGCGGGAGCGGGACATTCTTGCGCTGGAGCGGCGGGGGTTCGCCGGGCCCGGTGCGAAGGAGCGGGCGATCCGGGAGGAGCTGGGGCTGGCGCCCGTGCGCTACTTCCAGCTCCTGAACGCCCTGCTGGACGATCCTCGGGCCCTTGCGCATGATCCGGTGACCGTCAATCGGCTGCGGCGGGTGCGGGAGGCTCGGCGGGGGGAGCGGTGAGCTTGGTGGGCTTGGGGTGAGCTTGCGGTGAGTGCCGTGGGGCTTGCGTGGATAGGGTCGCTGTATGGGCAGCCATCAGCATGATGCGAGTGCAGGTGCGAGCGCCGGTGTGGGAGCTCTGCCGGAGCCTGTGACCGAGGCCGGGCGCGTCGGGCTCGACGCGCTTCTCGCCCGGCCGGGCAAGGCGGTGATCGCCCTCGACTTCGACGGCACGCTCGCCCCGATCGTGCCGGACCCCGATCAGGCGCGGGCCCACCCCGATGCCGCGCCCGCGCTGGCGCGGCTGGCGCCTCGGGTGGCGTCCGTCGCGGTGATCACCGGGCGGCCGGCGGGGGTGGCGGTGCGGTACGGGGGGTTCGCGGGGGTGGCCGGGCTCGAGCATCTCGTGGTGCTCGGGCACTACGGGGCCGAACGGTGGGACGCGGCGAGCGGGGGCGTGAGCGCGCCTGCGCCGCATCCCGGGGTCGCGGCGGTGCGGGCCGAGCTGCCCGGGGTGCTGGACGGGGTCGGGGCGTGGCAGGGCACGTGGGTGGAGGAGAAGGGGCGGGCCGTTGCCGTCCATACGCGGCGGGCGGAGGATCCGCAGGCGGCGTTCGAGATGCTGCGGGAGCCGCTCGGGGCGTTGGCCGCGCGGCACGGGTTGATCGTGGAGCCGGGGCGGATGGTGCTGGAGCTGCGGCCGCCGGGCATGGACAAGGGGGTCGCGCTGGAGGAGTGGGTGCGGTCGGTCGGCGCGGAGTGCGTCGTCTACGCCGGTGACGACCTCGGTGACCTGCCCGCCTTCGCCGCCGTCTCCAAGCTCCGGGCCGACGGCATTCCGGGGCTGCTCGTCTGCAGCGGCAGCGACGAGGTCGCCGAGCTGCGGGAACGGGCGGATGTCGTGGTGGACGGCCCGTCGGGTGTGGTGCAGCTGCTGTCCGCGCTCGCGTCTCGTCTGGCCTGACGGGGGCGGATGCCTGCGGCGGCCTGCGCGGCTTCGGTGGGGGTGGCGGTAGCGCGCCCGCTGGGTGGGTGGGACGGGGCCGGGCCGGGGGGTTGTCCGTCCTCGGTCCGGCGCTACGGTCGGGGACAAGGGGCAAATGGGGTTACGCCCGCCGCCGGGGGCGGGCC
>NZ_JBIWFS010000006.1:138258-595641 GCF_044763135.1 Streptomyces sp. NPDC096205
GGTTGCGGGGGGGGGGGGGGGGGGGGGGGGGGGGGGGGGGGGGCCCCCCCCGGGGGGGGGGGGGGGGGGGGCCCCGGGCCGGGGGGTTGTCCGTCCTCGGTCCGGCGATCTGGTCGGCTACAGGGTCGAACTGGGTTTCCGCCGGCCGCTGCGGGCGGACAACCCCCCGTCCCGTCCCCTTCCCGCCGTACGCGGCTGGCCGCAATGCCCACCGTCCGTGGTGGCTTACGGCCGTACGCGGCTGACGGTGGCGTCCTTGAGGGGCGCGGGGAACTGCGCGACCAGCCGACGGCGGCCCGCGGTCGCATACGGCGGGGACGGCCCACTTCCTCAGGGGCGCGGGGAACTGCGCGATCAGCCCACGGCGGCCCGCAGGTGCATACGGCGGGAGAGGGACGGGGCGCTGGTCAGCGGGTCAGGGCGTTCAGTTGGTCCAGGAACCACTGGGCCGGAGGCAGGGCGGTGGCGGAGGCGGCGAGTCTCTTGGTGCGTTCGGCGCGTTCGGCCGGGGGCATGGTGAGGGCGTCGTGGAGGGCGTGGGCCGTGCTCACGATGTCGTAGGGGTTGACCCCCAGCGCGTCCTCGCCGAGCTCCTCGTACGCGCCGGCCTCTCGGGAGAGGACCAGTGCGCAGCCCTGGTCGGAGACGACGGGGACCTCCTTGGCGACGAGGTTCATGCCGTCGCGGATGGGGTTGACGAGGGCGACGTCGGCGAGGCGGTAGGCGGCGAGGGAGCGGGCGAAGTCGTCCTGGACGTGGAGGACGACCGGGGTCCAGGTGGGGGTGCCGTAGGAGGCGTTGATCTCGTCGGCGAGGCGCTGGACCTCTGCCGTGTAGTCGCGGTAGACGGCGAGGTCCTGGCGGGAGGGGTAGGCGAAGGCGACGTGGACGACCTGTTCGCGCCACTCGGGGTGGAGGTCGAGGAGGTGGCGGTAGGCCAGGAGGCCTCGGACGATGTTCTTCGAGAGCTCGGTGCGGTCCACTCGGACGATGGCTTTGCGGCCCTCGCCGATCTCGGTGCGGAGGGACGTCATGCGGTCCTGCACGTCCTGCCGGTGGGCGCGTTCGCGCAGGAAGTCCGCGTCGGCGCCGAGGCCGTGGACGCCGATCCGGGTGTCGCCCGGGCCGCCGGCGAATTCCTCGCAGCACGCGGTGAAGGCGTTCGCCCAGCGGTGGGTGAGGAAGCCGAGGCGGTCCGCGCCGAGCATGCCCTTCAGGAGCTGGGCGGAGATGTCGTCCGGGAGCATGCGGAAGTACTCGGGCGGGGCCCAGGGGGTGTGGGAGAAGTGGCCGATGCGCAGGTCGGTGCGCAGGGTGCGCAGGAGGCCCGGGACCAGGGCGAGGTGGTAGTCCTGGACGATCACTGCCGCGCCCTCGGCCGCCTCGGCGGCGAGCGCTTCCGCGAAGGCCCGGTTGTAGGTTTCGTAGGAACTCCACTGGCGGCGGAAGTCCTCGTCGAAGACCGGTTCCAGTGGGGTCTGGTACAGCATGTGGTGGACGAACCAGAGGACCGAGTTGGCGATGCCGTTGTAGGCGTCGGCGTGGACGTCGGCCGGGATGTCCAGCATGCGGACGCCCGGCTCGCCCTCGCCGCGGCGGACGGCCTCGCGGTCGCCGTCGGACAGGGCCGAGCAGACCCAGAGGGCGCCGGCGTCCGGGCCGATCGCGGAGAGGCCGGAGACCAGTCCGCCACCGCCGCGTCTTGCGTGCAGCGCGCCGTCCTCGCGCAGTTCGTACGAGACCGGGCCGCGGTTGGACGCGACCAGCACCTGTGCACCGTGCGTGGAAGCCATAGCCCTCAACCTAGCCCGGCCCGGAAACGCTCAAACGCGCGTATCAGCCGGATACGGAGAGTTCGGGCGTCACGCGACCTTGCGTGACGCGTACTCTGCGATCTCCAGCATCGGCGGACGCTCCTCGGTGTCCACGGAGTAGGTGCGGGCCTCGAAGCCGTCCTCGCCCCGTTCGAACTGGGTGAGGGCGGGGCGGATGAGGTGGCCGCGGGCCAGGCGGAGCTGGGCCGTGCGGTAGATCGCCGCCGCCATGCGGCCCAGGGCCTGGCCGTCCTGGTGGCGGTGCTTGCGGACGCCGACGTCGACCTGGGCGAGGGCGTCCAGGCCCACCAGGTGCAGGGAGTCCACGAGCATGCCCAGCTCCACGCCGTAGCCGACGGGGAAGGGGAGCTGTTCGAGGAGGCTGCGGCGGGCCGCGTACTCGCCGCCCAGGGGCTGGACGAAGCCGGCGAGCTGGGGCCAGTGCATGTTGAGCAGGGGGCGGGCCATCAGCTCGGTGACGCGGCCGCCCTGGCCCTGGGCGCCGGCCAGGGGGCGGTCGTACATGCCCTTGACCAGGTCCACGTCGGGGTCGGTGAGCAGGGGGCCGACGATGCCGGAGACGAAGTCCGAGGAGAACTCCTTCAGGTCGGCGTCGATGAAGCAGACGATGTCCCCGCTGGTGACGAGGAGCGAGCGCCAGAGCACTTCGCCCTTGCCGGGGACGGACGGGATGCGGGGGAGGATGTCGTCGCGGTGGACGACCTTGGCGCCTGCCGCTGCGGCGACCTCCGCGGTGCGGTCGGTGGAGGCCGAGTCGACCACGACTATCTCGTCGACGAGGGGGACCTGCTGCATCAGGTCGTGGCGGATGATCGCGACGATGTCGCCGACCGTCTCCTCCTCGTTGAGCGCGGGCAGCACGACGGAGACCCTCAGGCCGCTCGCGCGCTTCGCGGCCAGGATCTGGTGGAGCGGGCGGTCGGTGACGGACCAGGAGCGAGTGGTCAGCCAGCGCTCGACTTCTTCCAGCACAGCCTGCGGCTCCTCTGCGTTCTCTCGGCGAGGGGGTCGGAAGTGATCCATCTCGCGGTTCGGACGGCTATCTCAACTGTCCTGGCCTTCGGTTACAGTCTTGAACAACGCTGATGACCATCGCATGTCGGGGGTCCTCCGCGTGGACAACTCCATACCGCTCATCCAGAGGGGCAGAGGGATACGGCCCGATGAAGCCCCGGCAACCCTCCAGTCGGTTCTCCTGACATTCGTGCAGCGAGGCTCCCGGCTAGGGAAGGTGCCAAATCCGTCTCACGGCGAGATGCGTCGTGAGGAAGATGAGGAGAAAGGGCCTCGCCTCACATGGCTGCGCAGACTGTTGCAACCTCCACCGATTCCACCGTCGACCTCGGGCCGGCCGCCGCCCTGAGCTGTCGCGAGTGCGGGCACCAGGTGCCCCTCGGACCCCTCTTCGCCTGCGAGGAGTGCTTCGGACCGCTGGAGATCGCGTACGACTTCTCCTCCTACGACGCCGAAGAGCTGCGCAAGCGGATCGAGTCCGGCCCCGCGAACATCTGGCGGTACGCGCCGCTGCTGCCGGTGCCCGCCGACGTGGCCGAGAAGCCCAACCTGAACCCCGGCTGGACCAAGCTCGTGCAGGCAGACAACCTGGCGCGCGAGCTGGGCGTGACCGGCGGGCTGTTCATCAAGGACGACTCCGGCAACCCGACTCATTCCTTCAAGGACCGGGTCGTCGCGCAGGCTCTCGAGGCCGCGCGTGCCTTCGGGTTCACCACCCTCTCGTGCTCCTCCACCGGCAACCTGGCCGGCGCGGTGGGTGCCGCCGCCGCTCGTGCCGGTTTCCGCTCGTGCGTGTTCATCCCGCACGACCTGGAGCAGGGCAAGGTCGTCATGGCCGCGGTCTACGGCGGCGAACTCGTCGGCATCGAGGGCAACTACGACGACGTCAACCGCTTCTGCTCCGAGCTCATCGGCGACCCGGCGGGCGAGGGCTGGGGCTTCGTCAACGTCAACCTGCGCCCGTACTACGCGGAAGGGTCCAAGACCCTCGCGTACGAGATCTGCGAGCAGCTCGGCTGGCGGCTGCCCGACCAGATCGTGGTGCCCATCGCCTCGGGCTCGCAGCTGACGAAGATCGACAAGGGGCTCCAGGAGCTGATCAAGCTCGGGCTCGTCGAGGACAGGCCGTACAAGATCTTCGGTGCGCAGGCCGAGGGCTGCTCGCCGGTGTCCACCGCCTTCAAGGCCGGGCACGACGTGGTGCGCCCGCAGAAGCCGGACACCATCGCCAAGTCGCTGGCCATCGGCAACCCGGCCGACGGGCCGTACGTCCTGGACATCGCGCGCCGCACCGGCGGTTCTGTGGAGGACGTGACCGACGAGCAGATCGTCGACGCGATCAAGCTGCTCGCCCGGACCGAGGGCATCTTCGCCGAGACGGCCGGCGGTGTGACCGTCGGCGTGACGAAGAAGCTGATCGACAGCGGTGTCCTCGACCCCTCGCTGACCACCGTCGTCCTCAACACGGGTGACGGCCTGAAGACCCTCGACGCGGTGGCCGGTACCGGTCTGACCGCCACCATCCGCCCCAACCTGGACTCCTTCCGAGAGGCTGGCCTCGCATGAGCGTGACCGTCCGCATCCCCACCATCCTGCGCACCTACACCGGCGGTCAGGCCGAGGTTCCCGCCCAGGGCGCGAACCTCGCCGAGGTCATCGCCGACCTGGAGAAGAACCACACGGGCATCGCCGCCCGGGTGCTCGACGACCAGGGCAAGCTGCGCCGGTTCGTGAACGTGTACGTCAACGACGACGACGTGCGCTTCGAGCAGGGGCTGGAGACCGCGACCCCGGACGGGGCCGGCGTCTCCATCATTCCGGCGGTCGCCGGCGGCTGAGACCCGCCCGCCCATTACCTTCGGTAAGGGTGGTCACCGAGAGTTCATCGAATTGCCCCCTCCGTGAGAGAAGCGGAGGGGGCAATTCTGCATGGTTGAGCACGGTAGAGTTGGGGAAGCCCGCCGCCTCCGTATGCCGGGTGCATATGAAGTCCGCTCGAGGATCCGTCGAGAACCGACGAGAAGCAGCCAAAGTGCCCGGCGGTTTTGCGCCTTTCGCTCCTTATGTGCGGCCCGACTTGCCCTGAAACAGGGTGAATTCTTGGCAAACTCCCGAACGCCTGCGTCCTGAATTCTCGTCCGATTGACCTGTTGCAGACGGCAGTTGGACAGATACATTCAGCCGCGGTCGACGCGTTCCGGCGCACGCCCCCGGCCAATGGGGGGTGAGGTCTGACCCGGGTCCGCGAAGTGTGGATCTGTGCAAGGGCCAGTAATAGGGGAGTTAGGCATGGCTCAGGGCACCGTCAAGTGGTTCAACGCGGAGAAGGGGTACGGCTTCATCGCGGTCGACGGTGGTGCGGACGTCTTCGTCCACTACAGCGCGATTCAGATGGACGGGTACCGCACCCTGGAAGAAGGCCAGCGAGTCGATTTCGAGATCTCGCAGGGCCAGAAGGGGCCGCAGGCGGACATGGTCCGGCTGGCGACCAGCTGAAGCACGCGTCGACTCACTGCGCGACGTTCTTCTTCGAAGGGCCCGCACCTCCCGGGGTGCGGGCCCTTCGTCCTGCCCGCAGTCTCCTGGACGTGCCGCTCGCCCGTGTCCTGTTCGCCTCCGGCTGATCCCCCCGGCCCGAACCCCGCGCCTGCGGCTGATCCCCCCGGCCCGAACCCCGCGCCTGCGGCTGATCCCCCCGGCCCGAACCCCGAGAGCCGCTTGCACTCGCAGGGGGCGAGTGCTAATCATTGCGTTAGCACTCTGAAGGTGAGAGTGACAACGAAGGACCGGGTCGGTGAGGCCGCAGGCCAAGTGGGGCAAGGAACCACGGGGCAGGCAGGCCGTCCGTCGCGGGCGCGGGCGCGGTCCGAAGGAATCACCCCCAGTCCTGGAGGGACCACTTCACATGGCCAAGATCATCGCGTTCGACGAGGAGGCGCGGCGCGGCCTCGAGCGCGGCATGAACCAGCTCGCGGACGCCGTCAAGGTGACGCTCGGCCCCAAGGGTCGCAACGTCGTCCTCGAGAAGAAGTGGGGCGCCCCCACGATCACCAACGATGGTGTCTCCATCGCCAAGGAGATCGAGCTCGAGGACCCGTACGAGAAGATCGGCGCCGAGCTGGTCAAGGAAGTCGCCAAGAAGACGGACGACGTCGCCGGCGACGGTACGACCACCGCCACCGTTCTCGCCCAGGCGCTCGTGCGCGAGGGTCTGCGCAACGTGGCCGCCGGTGCCAACCCGATGGCTCTCAAGCGCGGCATCGAGAAGGCCGTCGAGGCCGTCTCCGGTGCGCTGCTCGACCAGGCCAAGGAGGTCGAGACCAAGGAGCAGATCGCCTCCACCGCCTCCATCTCCGCCGCCGACACGCAGATCGGCGAGCTCATCGCCGAGGCGATGGACAAGGTCGGCAAGGAAGGCGTCATCACCGTCGAGGAGTCGCAGACCTTCGGTCTGGAGCTCGAGCTCACCGAGGGCATGCGCTTCGACAAGGGCTACATCTCCGCCTACTTCGCGACCGACATGGAGCGCATGGAGGCGGTGCTCGAGGACCCGTACATCCTCATCGCCAACTCCAAGATCTCCTCGGTCAAGGACCTGCTCCCGCTCCTGGAGAAGGTCATGCAGTCGGGCAAGCCGCTGCTGATCATCGCCGAGGACGTCGAGGGCGAGGCCCTGTCGACCCTGGTCGTCAACAAGATCCGCGGCACCTTCAAGTCCGTCGCCGTCAAGGCCCCGGGCTTCGGTGACCGCCGCAAGGCCATGCTCGGCGACATCGCCATCCTCACGGGCGGCGAGGTCATCTCCGAGGAGGTCGGCCTCAAGCTGGAGAACGCGACCCTGGACCTCCTGGGCCGCGCCCGCAAGGTCGTCATCACCAAGGACGAGACCACCATCGTCGACGGCGCCGGCTCCTCGGAGCAGGTGGGCGGCCGCGTGAACCAGATCCGCGCCGAGATCGAGAACAGCGACTCCGACTACGACCGCGAGAAGCTCCAGGAGCGCCTGGCGAAGCTCGCGGGCGGCGTGGCCGTCATCAAGGCCGGTGCCGCCACCGAGGTGGAGCTCAAGGAGCGCAAGCACCGCATCGAGGACGCCGTTCGCAACGCGAAGGCGGCCGTCGAGGAGGGCATCGTCGCCGGTGGTGGCGTGGCCCTGCTGCAGGCCTCCCAGGTCTTCGAGAAGCTGGAGCTCGAGGGTGACGAGGCGACCGGCGCCAACGCCGTGAAGCTCGCGCTGGAGGCCCCGCTGAAGCAGATCGCCGCCAACGGTGGTCTCGAGGGTGGCGTCATCGTCGAGAAGGTGCGCAACCTTCCCGTCGGCCACGGCCTCAACGCCGCGACCGGTGAGTACGTCGACATGATCGCCGAGGGCATCATCGACCCGGCGAAGGTGACCCGCTCTGCCCTGCAGAACGCCGCCTCCATCGCCGCGCTGTTCCTGACCACCGAGGCCGTCATCGCCGACAAGCCGGAGAAGGCCGCTGCGCCGGCCGGCGGCGGCATGCCGGGCGGTGACATGGACTTCTGATCCTCCCGAGGATCAGCGGCAGTCCTGCGCACGAGGGCGGCACTTCCTGTCTCCGACAGGGGGTGCCGCCCTTCGGCGTGTCCGGGGTCATAGGCAGGTACTTAAGAACCTGCAAGAATGCGCACTCACATACCGACCGGTTTCACCGGCGCACGACCTGAGGAGCCCCCACGTGAGCGTCACCGAGTCCCCCGCCTCCCGCGCCGCCGCGGTGCTGTCCCGGCCGATCACGCTGAACGGCCTCACCGTCCCCAACCGGATCGTGATGGCCCCCATGACCCGCATGTTCTCCCCGGGCGGCATACCGGGTGAGGACGTGCGCTCCTACTACGCCCGCCGCGCCGCGGCCGGCGTCGGCCTGATCGTCACCGAGGGCACCTACGTCGGCCACGACTCGGCCGGCAACAGCCGCCGCGTCCCGCGCTTCCACGGCGAGGAGCAGCTGGCGGGCTGGGCGAAGGTCGCCGAGGACGTGCACGCGGCCGGCGGCACGATCGTCCCGCAGCTGTGGCACATCGGCATGGTCCGCAACCAGGGCGACGGCCCGTTCCCCGACGCCCCCGCCATGGGCCCCTCCGGCCTGGTCACCGCGGGCGCCGAGCCCACGGGTAAGGCCATGACCCAGCAGGACCTGGGCGACGTCGTCGCCGCGTTCGCGCGGGCCGCCGCGGACGCCGAGCGCATCGGCTTCGACGGCGTGGAGATCCACGGCGCCCACGGCTACCTCGTCGACCAGTTCCTGTGGGCCGGCACCAACCGCCGTACCGACGCCTACGGCGGTGACGCGGTGGCCCGCACCAAGTTCGCCGCCGAGATCGTCGCCGCGGTGCGGGAGGCCGTCTCCCCCGAGTTCCCCGTCATCTTCCGCTACTCGCAGTGGAAGCAGCAGGACTACACCGCCCGCCTCGCCGAGACGCCCGAGGAGCTGGAGGCCGTCCTCACCCCGCTCGCGGCGGCCGGCGTCGACGTCTTCCACGCCTCCACCCGGCGCTACTGGCTCCCCGAGTTCGACGGCTCCGACCTGAACCTGGCCGGCTGGACGAAGAAGCTCACCGGCAAGCAGGTCATCTCCGTCGGCTCGGTCGGCCTCGACGGCGACTTCATCGGGGCGTTCCAGGGCGAGGGCGCGCCGCTCGGCAGCATCGACAACCTCCTGGACCGGCTGGAGTCCGACGAGTTCGACATGGTCGCCGTCGGCCGCGCGCTGCTCCAGGACCCGGAGTGGGCGGCCAAGGTGCTCGCCGACCGGACGGCCGAGCTCAAGCCGTACGACGCCGCCGCGCTGAAGACCCTCAGCTGACCTTCACAGGCTGCCGTTCAGCGGCTCGATGTCGACGCGGACCGGGGTGCCCCAGACACGCAGCACCTCGTAGTCGGTGAACTCGTGGACGAGCCGGTACGCCATCGCGGCCCGGGGGCCCCGGCGCTGGGCCGCGAGGTAGAGCTCCGCCTCGCGGCGGTCCCGCCGGGGCGTGCCGCACAGCTGCCACTCCTGGCCGTTCCACAGCTCCGGCAGCCACCGCTGCTGGGGCTGCGGCCGGTCGCCGCGCACCCCGTACCTGGACGGCGCGTTCTCCGCGGGCCGGGACGCGGCCGGACCGTTGATCTCGGCCCGCCGGGCCGCCCTGCGCCGCGTCTCGCACAGCAGGCACAGATCGGGCGCCGCGCTGTCGACCGGCCCGTTCGGGTGCTCGGCACAGCGCGTGGCGGGTGCTGCCGTGCTGATGCCCTCCTCCAGCAGGTCAAGGGCCCGTCGCAGATCCCCCTTCACCTCGTGCAGCCTGGCATCGGGCGTGTCGGCGGTCAGCGCCTCCCCGTGCTCCCCGAGGAGACGCAGGGCACGGCCTAGGGCGGTGAGCTGGGCGTGGTTCATGTTGTCCCAGGATAGGAGGTGCCGCCGATGAGTTTCCGGTGGCTTCCCGGTCTCAAGTCCTGGAGACGACTTCAGGAGGAGCCACATGAGTCAGCTGCTGCGCGTCCAGAATTTCTGTGTCTCGAGCGACGGGTTCGCCTCCGGGGAGGGGCAGAGCCTTCAGAGGCCGTTCGGGCATGCCGATCCGGGGGCGATGTTCTCGTGGGCCGGGGCCACGGCGAGCTGGCCCAACCGGACCGACCCCGGCGGGAGCCGGGGCCTCGACGACTACTTCACACGTGACTTCGCCCGGAACATCGGCGCCGAGATCATGGGGCGCAACAAGTTCGGGCCCCAGCGTGGCCCGTGGCAGGACCACGAGTGGCAGGGGTGGTGGGGCGACGAGCCCCCGTTCCGTACGCCGGTGTTCGTGATGACGCACCACCCGCGGCCCTCGTTCACCCTGTCCGACACGACCTTCCACTTCGTCGACGGTGATCCGCTCACCGTCCTGCGGCTGGCCCGGGAGGCCGCGCAGGGCAAGGACGTGCGGCTCGGCGGCGGCGCCACCACCGTGCGGGAGTTCCTGGACGCCGACCTCGTCGACACGCTGCACGTGGCCGTCTCCCCGGGCGTGAAACTCGGCTCGGGCGTACGGCTCTGGGAGTCTCCCGACGAGCTCCTCGACCGCTTCCACCTGGAGGTCGTGCCCAGCCCCAGCGGGGTCACGCACCATCTGTTCTGGCGGAAGTGAGCGCGGCCGAGCCCTGGGTCAGCCGCTCGTCGCCGACAGCGCCGCGCGCAGGTGGCCGCCCGACTCCTCCAGCAGGCGGGCGGCCGTCGGGCCGTCCACGTCGGCGAGGATGGTGAGGATCGCGTCCTTCACCTCCCCGTCGGTCGCCGCCAGCGCCGCTTCGATCTCGTCGGCCGTGGCCCCGGTGGCCAGCGCGACGATACGGCGGGAGCGGGCGCGCAGCTTCTCGTTGGAGGCCCGTACGTCGACCATGAGGTTCCCGTAGGTCTTGCCCAGCCGGATCATCGTGATCGTCGAGATCATGTTGAGGACGAGCTTCTGGGCCGTGCCCGCCTTCAGCCGCGTCGAGCCGGTGATCAGCTCCGGGCCCGTCACGACCTCGATGCCGTGCTCGGCGGCGGCCGCCAGCGGACTGCCCGTGTTGCAGGACAGGCCCACCGTGAGGGCGCCCAGCGACCGGGCGTGCTCCACCGCCGCCACGGCGTACGGGGTGCGGCCCGAGGCCGAGATGCCGATCACCGTGTCGTCGGGGGCGACCTTGAGGGCGTCCAGGTCCGCCCGCGCCAGCTCCTTCGAGTCCTCCGCGCCCTCGACGGAGGTCACCATCGCCTGGGGGCCGCCCGCGATCAGGCCGATGACCTGGGCGGGGTCGGTGTTGAAGGTCGGCGGGCACTCGGAGGCGTCCAGGACGCCGAGTCTGCCGGCGGTGCCGGCGCCGGCGTAGATCAGGCGGCCTCCGGTTGCCATGCGGTGGCTCACGGCGTCGATGGTTCTGGCGATTTCCGGCAGGTGCCGGGACACGGAGGCCGGGACCGTCGTGTCCCCTGTGTTCATCAGGCGCGCGATCTCCAGGGTGGGGAGGCGGTCGATCTCCGCGAGTTCCGGGCGGAAGGCTTCTGTGGTGAGGGTGTCCAGGTGGAGGTCTTCGGGAGTCATGGGGGGCGGCTCTCTCCGGGTTCAACTAAGACCGTAGGGGTTGTTCGTTGTGGTCGGGTGCCGGTTTGTTGTGGCTTGTCGCGCAGTTCCCCGCGCCCCTGACAGCATCCACTTCACCTGCGATGGCGATGTGCCAGTGCCTCGTACGACGCCGCCAGGGCCGGGGCCGCCGTTTCGTAGGTGCGTTGCATGACGCCTACGAACAGGCAGTCCACGACGAGGAGTTGGCTGGTCCGTGACGACATCGCGGCCGGTCTCAGCTCTGTCTCGCGGGCCGTGGACGTCGTCAGGACGTGGTCGGCGTACTGAGTGACCGGGGAGTCGGGGCGGCCGGTGATGGCGACGGTCGTGGCGCCGTGCTCGAAGGCGACGCGGAGGGGTTCTATGACGTCCCCGGTGGAGCCGGAGTGGGTGATCGCGATCGCCACGTCACCCGCCCTCAACTGCACCGCGTTGGTCACCGCGAGGTGGGGGTCGCTGTGG
Organism: Streptomyces sp. NPDC096205; assembly: GCF_044763135.1. Lineage (NCBI taxonomy): Bacteria > Bacillati > Actinomycetota > Actinomycetes > Kitasatosporales > Streptomycetaceae > Streptomyces > Streptomyces sp. NPDC096205. Next base: position 149,661 of record NZ_JBIWFS010000006.1, read on the forward strand.
GCGTGGGCTATGAGGCCTATGCGCAGGAGCTTCTGGGTGAGGTCCTGGGCGACCAGACCGGAGGCGCCTATGCCGTAGACGTCGATGCGGCGGGCGGAGGCGGCCGCGGTGACGGCGGCGCCGAGCTGCACGGTGTCCAGGGCGGCGGCGGTGTCGGCGAGGGTCTGCTGTTCGTCGTAGGCCAGCTTCGCCACCACGTCCGCGATGGGGTCGTCGACGGCGATGTCGGTGGTGATGGAGGGCGCGCGGCCCGACTGCTGCTGGGCCGCGAGGCCGGCGAGGGCGAGGCGCAGGTCGCGGTAGCCGGGGTAGCCGAGCAGGCGGGCGGTGCGCACGACGGTCGCCTCGCTGGTGCCGGTCAGTCCGGCGAGGCCGGTGACCGTGAGGGCCGCGCAGCCGGCCGGGTCGCTCGCGACGGCCTCGGCGACACGCTGCATGGAGCGGGTCATCGAGGGGGCGAGGGTGCGGACCTTGGCGGCGAGGGCGGCCGGAGCGGGCGGGGTGTCGCCGCCCGAGGAGGAGCTGCCGCCCGACGGGGAGAAAGTTTCCTTCACTACACGGGTCACCCGTGAAAGATATTTTCGGCTCGGTGTCGCGGTCAAGAGTGCGCACAATGGGAGCTATGGAAGCCCTCAGCCCCTTGGAACAGGCCCTGCACGCTGCCCGCGCACTGGTGCTCGCCGACCTCATGGCGGGACGGGTCGCCGAGGCGGACGTCGTCTCACTGGTCGAGGAGTCCGTCGCGCAGCGCCGCTGGTGGGTGGAGCAGTGGCCGGAGGGCGCCCACTATGTGGCCGGGCTGGTTGCCCAGGACGTCCAGGACGCGCTCCTGGAGCGGTACGGGCGCTGGCCGTTGTGCCCGGTGTGCGGCTCGGGCGACCCGCACTCGCTGGACGTCGAGCCCGAACTGGGCCCCGACCCGCACTGGGTGTGCCACAAGGCCGGGGTGCGGGTGGCCCGGGTCGGCACGCTGGGCGCGGCCGGCGGGGCCACGTCCTCGTGACCGTCTACATCGACCCGCCCCAGTGGCCGGGGCACGGCCGGATGTGGTCCCACCTGGTCAGCGATGTCTCCTACGACGAACTGCACACTTTCGCCGACCGGCTGGGCGTGCCGCGCCGCGCCTTCGAACGCGACCACTACGACATCCCCGCGCACCGCTACCGGGACGTGGTGCGGGCAGGCGCCGTGGAGGTCAGCAGCCGCGAGGTGGTGCGGCTGCTGCACGGCGCCGGGCTGCGGCGCAGGAAGAACAACAGCTCGTAGCCGTCAGCCCGCCGGCCCGTCAGCCCTTCAGCTCGAACACCAGCAGTTCGCCGGCGTCGCCCTTCTCGCCGACCTGGACGAAGCCCGTGCGGGTGACGACCGCCTGGGAGGCGAGGTTGTCCCGGTCGACGGTGGCGACCAGCGTCGTGACGTCCTCGCGGTCCAGCGCCCAGCGGGTCAGCGCGCCCAGCGCCTCGGTGGCGTAGCCCTGGCCGCGGGCGGACTCGGCGAGGTCGTAGCCGACCTCCACCCGGCCCTGCTCGTCCGGCGCGCCGTGGAAGCCCATGCCGCCGACCGCGCGGTCGTCCTCCTCGCGGACGAGGACGTACACACCGAACTCGGGGCGGTGCACCCCCGCCTCGTACGCCTGCCACAGCATCTGGGAGGCGACCCGGGTGCCGTCGAAGGGCCCGTCCTCGACCCAGTCGAAGCCGCCGTCGCCGCCGCTGTGGAGGTCGGCCGCGGCGGCGGGGGTGACGCCCTCCAGGGCGAGGCGGTCGGCCCGGATGACGTGGTTGTTGGACCAGCGCCAGCCGGTGACCGGCTCGCGGCCCGGCAGGTCGCCGCGGCCGGTCGCCCACAGCAGGGTCGGCCACGGGGCCGGGCCCGGCCGGACGGTCGGGAAGATGGTCGTCAGGACGTACTCGGCGACCTCGGCGGGCGGCTCGTAGGGCGTGTCGAAGGCGCGGGCGATGTCATGGGTGTGCAGCAGCACCTCGGCGATGCCCATCGCGGCGAATCCGTCGCGGTTCGCGCTGCGGAAGGGGTACGGGTGGAAGCCGCGCGCCGCGCGCGGGGTGGTGCGCAGGGTCGCCGAGAACAGGGCGCCCATGACCTCGACGACCTCGATCTGGCCGGCGTTGTCCGCCTTGTAGTCGCCGTTCTCGTCGCCGTCGACGGTGATGTCGAAGGGCGCGTACGACGACTTGAGCCGTCCGGCCAGGTTGCCGGCGTACCCGATGAGGTCGCTGGCGATGTGCGTGACCGTCTCCCGGCAACTCCACTCCAGGCCCGCGGCCTTGGTGCCCGACCAGTCCTCCCCGACCACCGTCCGCAGCAGTGCCGCGCAGCTCGCGACCGCCTCTTCCGCCCGTTCCGCACCCATGAATCGCATGCGGGCAGGCTAGGCGGCCCCTCGCCTCAGGTCGACAGCATTTCCAGCTCACCGCGCAGGTTGTAGCGGGCCGTCGCCTCCCAGTGCTTCTGCCCGAAGGGCGTGTGGAACAGCCGTGGCAGTTCGAGAAGTTGGCGCAGGATGTCCGAACGGCCCGCGCGGAAGGCGTCGTTGGGCACGAAGTGGTACTCCTCGCGTACGGCGGCGGTGTACGCGGCGTACGCCGACGGCGGCGAGGCCAGGACCGCCAGGTCCGCGTCGCACAGCACCTGCCCGTCGAAGTCGTCCTCGCCCGGGTCGTGCGTCACGGTCAGCCGCACCAGCCGCGCCACCTCGGCGGTCCTGACGTCGGACACCCCCGCCTCGGGCAGCGCGCGCTCGGCGAGCCGGGCCGACCGCTCCTCGTTCTCCGAGCGGTCCGGCAGATACACCGCGTCGTGGAACCAGGCCGCCAGCCGTACGACGTCCGCGTCGGCGGCGTACCGCTCCAGCGTGTCGACGTGGTCCAGCACCGCGACCAGGTGGGCGAGCGTGTGGTAGTGCCGCTGCGGCTCCTGCCAGCGGGTGAGCAGGTTGTCGGCGTACGGCGCCGGGTCGGGGCCACCGCCGGGACCGCGGGCGCCCTCCAGGGCACGGGCGAAACGGGCACGCAGGACGTCGAGATCGGCCATGCGGCCATTCTCCCGCGTGGGGCGACGGGCCCCGCCTAGCGTGGCCGTATGACTGACATGGCTGAGGTACACGACCCGGAACTGCCCGGACGACTGCTCGTCACGGAGCGGGACGCGCTGATCCCGCTGCTGCGGGGACGCCCCGAGGAGGACTTCGCGATTCCCACCGCCGCCTGTCCGGGGTGGTCGGTGCGGGATGTGCTGGCGCACTGTTCGTCGGCGCTGATGCGGGTGGTGGAGGGCCGGTTCGAGGAGGGCGTGTTCTCGCCCGCTTCGAACGACCGGGACATCGCCGAGCGGGCCGGGTGGAGCAACCAGCAGGTCGTCGACGAGCTGGAGCGCGGGATGACCGAGGCCGGGGCGGCGATCGTGAAGGCGGGCGGACGGCTGGACATGGTCGCGCTGGGGGAGTGGGTGCACGCCGGGGACGTGCGCGAGGCCTTCGGCGAGCCGGGTGCCTACGCGGGCCCCGGCCTCCCGCACGCCCTCGCCCTGCTGGCCTGGCTGACCCGGGCCAAGGGGCACGTGCCGCTGCACGCCGACCTGGACGACGCCGACGAGCCGCTGCGGCTGGGCGAGGCCAGCGGTGAGCGGACGCCGGCCCGCTACATCGGGGACGCGCCGACGCTGGTCCGGCTGTACGCCGGGCGGCCGCTGAGCGGGGCCTCCTACGAGCTGGCCGGGGTCGAGGCCGCCGAACTGAACATCTTCGGCTGAAGGGCGATCTCGCGGCCCGGCGCCTTCCCGACGTACCCTGAGATTGGACTAGACCTGTAGCCGCTCCAGGGAACACCGACGGAAGGGGTCCTATGAGCACGCGTGCAGTCCTGGAGGTGATCGCCCTCGACGCCGAGGACGCGGTCGCCGCCCAGGCCGGAGGCGCGGACCGCCTTGAGGTGGTCACCGACATGGCCGCCGACGGGCTCACCCCGCCGGCTGCGACCGTCGCCGCGATCCGCGCCGCCGTCGACATCCCGCTGCGCGTGATGCTGCGGCTCGCGGGCGGGTTCGCCGCCGGGGAGGTCGGCCTGCTGGTCGACGCCGTGCATCGGATGCGGGGGGCCGGGGCGAGCGAGTTCGTCCTCGGCTTCCTGGACGCCCACGGCGGGGTCGACATGTACGCCGTCGAGCGGGTCGTCGCCGAGCTGGACGGGTGTCCCTGGACCTTCCACCGCGCGATCGACCGGGCCGCGGACCGGGACGCCCTGCGCAAGCAGCTCGACGGGCTGCCCGGCCTGGACACCTACCTGACCGCAGGCGCGGCCGCCGGGGTCGACGACGGCCTGCCCACGTTGGTGGCGGAGGCCGCGCGGCAGGGCGAGCCGGGGTACGAGCAGCAGATCCTCGTGGGGGGCGGGTTGCAGCTGGAGCACGTACCGCGGTTGCGGGAGGCGGGGATCGACGCGTTCCACATCGGCGGAGCGGCTCGCTCGGCGGGTTGGGCGGGGGTGGTGTCGGTGTCGGCTGTGGCTGAGTGGCGGCGGGTGCTGGACGCGGACTGAGGGGGCTGGTTCCGGCGCCTACCGGGCTGCGGGTGATCGTGGGTTGCTCGCGCAGTTCCCCGCGCCCCTGGGGACGTCACCCCTGGGTGCGTGCCCTAGGGGGCGCGGGGAACTGCGCGACCAGCCACGGCGGTGGGACAGCCCGGTACGAACGGTCACCACCCCCGAACAGCCCCGGAACGTCAGCCCAGTTGCACCGGCAGTGGCGCCCCGTGCACCACGGTCAGCCCCGACACCGCCCTCGTCAGAGCCACGTACAGCCGCCGCAGCCCGGTCCGCTCGTCCGGCTCCCCGTCCACCACGGCCTGCGGCTCGTCCAGCACGACATAGTCGTACTCCAGACCCTTGGCGAGAGACGCCGGCACCAGCGTCAGCCGCGTGTCGGGAGTCGTCTCCTCACCGGGATCGAGGTAGCTGATCCCGGCCGACCCCAGCGCGGAAGCCAGCGCAGCGACACGCGCATCCGCGGCGATGAGGCCGATCGACCCCTCCTGCCGCAGGGAATCCCGTACGGCATCGATCACCGCGGTGTCCCCCTCCGCCGCGCGGACCTCGAAGGACCCGGGGTTCTCCCGGACCGAGGCCACGGGCGTGAGCCCGGGCGCGATGTGCGGCAGCAGCCGGGAGGCGTAGGTGATGACATCGGTCGGGACACGGAAACCGGCGGTCAGTTCCTCGATCACCGCGTCGGACTTGCCGAGATGGGCCAGCGCCTCCTCCCAACTGCGGGTCGCCCAGGGGGTGGTGCCCTGGGCGAGGTCGCCGAGGACCGTCGCGGAGCCGGTCGTGCAGCGCCGGCCCACCGCCCGGTACTGCATCGGGGACAGGTCCTGCGCCTCGTCCAGCACCACATGCCCGAGGGAGTGCGTGCGCTCCACCAGGTCGGTGGCCTCGTCGATCAGCACCGCGTCGGCCGGCGACCACTTCGCCGACTTCACCGACCGCACCGGCTTCGCCCACAGGATCGTCTTGCGCTCGTCCTCGTCGAGGATGCCGTCGGCGTGTACGGCGAGGAAGTCCGCGTCCGTCAGCAGCCGCAGGACGAGTTTCGCCGGGTCGACGGCCGGCCAGAGGGCCTTCACGGCAGCCTTGACCGCGCTGTTGCGGGCCACCGCGTCCTGGACCCGGTCGTCGGGGGCCTCGCCCGCCCGCTCCATCTGCACCAGCACCGCGTGCGCGATCCGCTGGGGCAGGGCCTCGCGGGCGGCGCCGTAACGCAGACCGCGGTCCAGCAGCTCGCGGACGATCTCCTCCAGCTCGTACGCCGGGACGCGCCAGCGGCGTGAGCCACGCACGACCACCACCGCCTCGGTCGGCATGACCACATGCGCGTACAGGGCCCGGCGCAGCACCTCGGCCATCCTCGCGTCGCCCTTGACGACGGCGGCGGCCGCGTCGTCCGTGCCGCGCACCTCCACATGCGCCACCAGGTCGTCGACGGTGGCCTGGCGGACGGTCAACTCGCCCAGCGCGGGCAGGACTTGCTCGATGTAGTGGAGGAAGGACTTGTTCGGTCCGATGACGAGCGTGCCGGTGCGGGCGAGGCGCTCGCGGTGGGCGTACAGCAGGTACGCGACGCGGTGCAGGCCGACGGCCGTCTTGCCGGTGCCGGGGCCGCCCTGCACACACACCGTGCCGCCAAGCCCCGACCGTACGATCTCGTCCTGCTCGGGCTGGATGGTGGCGACGATGTCCCGCATCGGGCCCACACGCGGGCGCTCGATCTCCTGCTGGAGCAGCTTGCTGGTCTTCGCCGCCTCGGCCGGGTCGGAGAGGTGCTCGTCCTCGTACGCCGTGAGGTCGCCGCCGGTGTAGCCGAAGCGGCGGCGCAGCGCGATGTCCATCGGGTCCTTCTTGGACGCGCGGTAGAACGGCTGCGACACCGGGGCACGCCAGTCGATGACCATCGGGTCGCCGTCGGCGTCATGGACGTGCCGCCGCCCGATGTAGAAGCGCTCGCCCTGCGCGCCCTCGGCCTGCTCGGCCCCGGGGGCATGCAGGAAGTCGAGGCGGCCGAAGAACAGCGGGGTGTCGCTGAGGTCGGCCAGCGCCTTGATGCGGTCGTCGATCTGGCGGGCCAGGACCTCGGCGTTGACCCAGTTCGCGGTCACGTCGCGGATGTCCAGGGACTCCACGTCCTCGCGCATCGCACGCAGCGCGGCACGGGAGGAGGCCAGGTGGGAGCGCTCTCGGGAGAGGGGATCGACAGCGGGCGTGGACAAGGGAGTGCCTCCGTAGGACCTGCTGGACGGGTGGCTGCGGGATGCCGACCGGTTTCCGTCCGGTCGACGGCGCTCCGGCGAGGGGAGGCGGGCAAGAGCGGCGATTGTAGGGCAGCGGCCGGGGCGGAGGCCAACGGTTTTCCCGTCCCCTAGGGGACGCACGGTCCCGCCCTCGGGGGCCCGCTCCCTCTGGGGTCGGACGAGGCCGGACGGGGGTTCAGCCCCTGGACGGATGTCGCACTTATGCCCGGAATCGCACTATGGAGACATGAGCGCAGCAACCATCCACCCCGCCCACCTCCAGCCGTCCGGTGCCAGCGCCCTGATCGCGGGACATCGCCACCGTCTGGGCGACGCCCTGCGCGCGATCAAGGTGTTCGCGGGTGCCGCCGTGGACGTGGTCCTCCTCGGCGAGTACGGCGAGGAGGCCGGCGTCCGCCGACGTTAGGCTCCGGAGCCGCATCCGCCGCTGTCCGGAGCCGCGTCCCCCCACTGGCCCCCGAAACCCCAGGTCAGCTCTCCGCGAGCAGCTCGTCCGCGTCCATGATGCGGTACGCGTAGCCCTGCTCGGCCAGGAAGCGCTGCCGGTGGGCGGCGAAGTCCTGGTCGATGGTGTCGCGGGCGACGACCGAGTAGAAGTGCGCCTGGTGGCCGTCGGCCTTGGGCCGCAGGACCCGGCCGAGACGCTGGGCCTCCTCCTGACGGGAGCCGAAGGTGCCCGAGACCTGGATGGCGACGGTCGCCTCCGGCAGGTCGATGGAGAAGTTCGCCACCTTCGACACCACGAGCACGCTGATCTCACCCTCCCGGAAGGCGTCGAAGAGCTTCTCGCGCTGCGCGTTGGAGGTCTCGCCCTTGATCACCGGCGCGTCGAGGTGCTCGCCCAGCTCGTCGAGCTGGTCGATGTACTGCCCGATGACGAGGATCTGCTGCCCGGCGAACCGGCGCACGATCGCCTCGGTCACCTTCCGCTTGGTGGCGGTCGTCGCACAGAAGCGGTACTTCTCCTCCGTCTCCGCGGTCGCGTACGCGAGGCGCTCGGAGTCGGTGAGGTTCACCCGCACCTCCACGCAGTCCGCGGGCGCGATGTACCCCTGCGCCTCGATCTCCTTCCACGGAGCGTCGAACCGCTTGGGCCCGATCAGCGAGAACACGTCCGACTCGCGGCCGTCCTCGCGGACCAGGGTCGCGGTCAGGCCCAGGCGGCGGCGCGCCTGGAGGTCGGCGGTGAACTTGAACACCGGCGCGGGCAGCAGATGCACCTCGTCGTAGACGATCAGACCCCAGTCGCGGGAGTCGAACAGCTCCAGGTGCGGGTAGACGCCCTTCCGCTTGGTCGTCAGCACCTGGTAGGTGGCGATGGTGACCGGCCGGATCTCCTTGCGCGTCCCGCTGTACTCGCCGATCTCGTCCTCGGTCAGCGAGGTCCGCTTCACCAGCTCGTGCTTCCACTGCCGCGCGGAGACGGTGTTGGTGACGAGGATCAGCGTCGTCGACCTGGCCTGGGCCATCGCCCCGGCGCCTACCAGCGTCTTTCCGGCGCCACAGGGCAGCACGACGACTCCGCTGCCGCCGTGCCAGAAGTTCTCCACGGCCTGCTTCTGGTACGGCCTGAGCGCCCAGCCGTCCTCGGCGAGGTCGATCGGGTGCGCCTCGCCGTCGACGTACCCGGCGAGGTCCTCGGCGGGCCAGCCCAGCTTGAGCAGCGTCTGCTTGATCTGCCCGCGCTCGGAGGGGTGCACGGCGACGGTGTCCGGGTCGATGCGTGCGCCGACCAGCGGGGCGATCCGCTTGGAGCGCAGCACCTCCTCCAGGACCGGCCGGTCGGTGGTGGTGAGGACCAGCCCGTGCGTGGGGTGCTTGGACAGGGTGAGGCGGCCGTAGCGGTCCATCGTCTCGGCGATGTCCACCAGCAGCGCGTGCGGCACGGGGTAGCGGCTGTATTGCACCAGCGCGTCCACGACCTGCTCGGCGTCGTGCCCGGCGGCGCGCGCGTTCCACAGGCCCAGCGGGGTGACCCGGTAGGTGTGGATGTGCTCGGGCGCCCGCTCCAGCTCGGCGAACGGCGCGATGGCCCGTCGACAGGCGTCCGCCTGCTCGTGGTCGACTTCCAGGAGCAGGGTCTTGTCCGACTGGACGATCAGCGGTCCGTTCACGTGCGTGTCCATCCCTTCCACGCGGGCCAAACGTCCAGTGTGCCCCATCGGGCGCCGATCTCAGCCGTCGTGCTCCGCATCGGGCTCTACGACGAACAGCTGGGCGTCGGTGTCGGCACAGGGGGCGACGACGGCCTCGGCGCCCGCGCCCGTGCCGGCGACGGCCACGCAGGTCGTGTCGGTGACGTGGATCCGATAGGTGCCTTTTTCACCGTCCTCGGTCGGCACGAAGCGGAAGAGGGTCGTCTGCCCGCAGTCCTCCCACGGCTCCAGCAGACCCTTCGCCTTCCCCGAGTCGAGGGCCTTCAGACAGCCCTTCCCGTGGTCGGGGTGTTGCCAGGAGATGCGGTAGGTGTCCCGGCCGGCCGGGACCAGGGTCGTGGCGGGCGGCACCGCCTCGGCACAGGGACGCTGCACCGCGACGAGGGAGTCGTAGCGCCCGTCCGGCACCTGCCCGTCGGTCAGGCACAGCCCCGGGGAGCCGGCCGGCCGGATGAGTAACTCCTCACCCGGCAGCCGGGCCCCCGCGTCCGTCCCGCCCGAGTCCCGCAGCATCCAGGCCCCGGCCGCGAGCGCCGCGACGGCGAGGGCGGCCCCGCCGGCCAGCCACCACCCTCGCCGCGCGACCCCCCAGGGGCGACGGCCCCCGACCCCCGTACGAGAGCCGTCCTCCCCGGCCGGTTCCTCCGCGGGCGTCTGCCCCGCGGCCTCGGCCCGCCGGCGCGCGGCCAGCCACTCCTCCACGGCGTCGCCCTCCCCGCAGGCGCGGATGAACGCGGTCAGCAGCTCCGGCCGCGGCAGGGTGCCGTGGCGGAGCACGTCGGCGAGGGTGCTGCGCGGCAGCAGCTCGCCCTGCTGGGCGGCGCGCTCCTCCAGCTGCCGGTAGGTCAGCCGGGAGCGCGCCTTCAGCTCCCGCAGCTCCGCCGCGAGCTCGGCTGCGGTCCGTACCTCCTGCAACGCGGGTGACCTGTGGCTCATGAGGCAGATCCTGGCGTGGACCTGCCACGTTGGAAAGCACTTTCAGGACACCGCGCGAACGGTGGCTACCGCGCCTTGGGCGTGGTGTAGCCCAGCACCCGGCCCGCCGTGGCGGACTGGGACTTCTTGTAGGTGAGCCGCTCCAGCGAGGTGTTGCCCTCGACCGAGTGGTACACCTTGCGCGAGGCGCTGTACGAGGTCACGATCCCGACGTGGTCGGCACGCCCGTCGCCGTTGTTGTCGTAGGACACGGCGTCACCCGGCTTCGGCTTGTACGAGCCCGACGCCACCTGCCCCTTGCTGTGCCAGGTCCCGTTGGCCCGGCCGTAGGTACGGAAGGAGTCGGCGGCCGCGTTCAGCCCGGTGATCTTCGCCTTGCCCCAGTACCAGCTGTACTTGGCGAAGTCGGCGCACCAGGCGCGCGAGGTCCACTTCACGCTGGTCCACTTCTTCGTCCAGGCGCCGTCGACCTTGACGTACATGTAGCCCTTGCTGGTCCCGCAGGCCTGGCTGTTGGTGATGGTGCCGTGGCGCGGCGCGCTGGTGCCGTCTCAGCGGTAGTTGGCCTTCGCCGTCCAGAAGCCGGTGTAGAAGTTGCAGTTGTTCTTCTCGGTGTCGCCGTCCTTGGCGTCCCCCTCGTAGATCCGCTTGCGCACCTCCGCGTTGGTGCTCTGGTACTGCCCCAGCGCGATGTCCGCTGCCGCCGCCCCCGGAGCGGGCGCCGCGTGGGCCGGCCCGGCCGTGGCCACCCCGCCCGCCATCAGGGCCAGGACCGCCCCCGCGACGGCCGTGGTCTTCGACGCGCTCGTCACCGACATGCGTGTGTCCTTCCATCCGATCCGCACCGGCCCCGCTGACGGGACCGGCTGACGAACCGAACACTGGCGGGGGCACGTGGACCCGCTCAACGGCTTGCCCCGTCCGGGACATGTCCGGGACACACGGGGGCTGTCCGGCCTGGTCACAGGCGTGTCCGAGCGGATTCGGGCGGCCCCCGGACGCGGGCGACAGGGCCCTGGCGGCGGGGGCGGGTCGGCCTTCGAGGCGGGCCGGTCTTCGGGGTCGGACATTCTTCGGGCGGGCCCGCCCTCCCCCGGGGGGCTACTCCTCCGCCAGCTCCGCCACGCCCGTGATCCGGTGCAGCGGGTACGTGCGGACCTCGTCCGCCGTGTGGTCGTACGCCGTGACGAAGCCGCCCTCGACGCGGACGGGGGCGATGACGCGCTGGCTGGCGGCGCCCTCGGCGTTGACGTAGCCGATCCAGAGGGCCTGGCCGGTGAGGACGGCGGCCTGCATGGTGGCGAGGGTCTCGGCGGGGGAGGTGCGGGGGAGTTCGCCGGGCGCGAGAGGGGCGTCGTCCGGGCCGTCCACCGGCTTGCGCGGGGCCGTGGAGGCCAGGTCGCCCGCACGGATGGCCCGGATCGCCGCCGTAAGGAGCGTGGTGTCGGGGGTCGGAGGGCCGTCCGGGACCGGCTCGGGCGCGGTGCGCGGCGGCGTGCGGTGGGCGTGGGCGCGGGTGATCAGGACGTCGCCCTCCGCCGACTCGGCCGCCGGTGCGAAGCCCATCGCGCGCAGCCCCTCCAGCAGCGACGCCGGGTCGGCCTGCGCGGCCAGCACGGTCGGTGCGAGGCGGCGCAGCCGCAGCCCGGCGGCCCGCTTGTCGGCGACGATCTCGTTCAGCAGGGCGTCGTCGTCGCAGCGCACGTACGCCGAGGCCGCGCCCACCCGCAGATGCCCGTGCCTGCGGGCCACGTCGTCGATCAGGTACGCGAGCGGCTGCGGGACCGGCGTACGGGAGTGCGCGGCGAGGAAGGCGTGCAGGTCGGACGCGGTCCGGCCGGCGTCCAGGGCCCGGCGTACCGAGGCGGGCGTGAAGCGGTAGACCGTCGCACCGCCCTTGGACTCGACGTCCGCGAGCACCCCGAGCATGTCGGCCAGCGGCCGCTCCAGCGGACCCGGCGCCACCGCCGTCAGGTCGGCCTGCAGCAGCACATGGTCCAGCGGCTCCGGCAGCAGCGGCGCGAGCAGCCGGGCGGCCGCCGCCGAGGCGACGGCCTGCTCGGTGGCGGAGAGCGGCTCGACGGGCACGGGCCTGTGATGGACGGGAAGCTTGTCACCGGGACCGCCCTCATAGGCGGCGACTGCCTCGCCGGCGGCGACTGCCTCCCCGGCAGCGAGCGTCTCCCCGGCGCCGAGCGCCTCCCCCGCAGGCCGCGCGAGACCGCCCCCGCCCGCAGACGCCTCCCCGGCAGGCCGCACAAGGCCCCCCGAGGACCACCCCGCGCCCCCGGCCCCGCGGCGTCCGGCCCCGCCCGACCCCGGCAGCGCCAACAGCGCCCGCCCCTGTGACGACAGCGCGCCGCGCCCCGTCACACCGAGCAGCTCCGCCTCCGTCAGGGTCCAGCGGGCCAGCCTGGTGCGCAGGTCGTCCTCGTCGCGTCGGCCGCCGCGCAGGGGCCGCTCCCAGTGGAGCCGGGCCAGTACCGACTCGGGGTCGGGGGCCGCGCCCTCGGGCAGGCCGGCCAGCAGGACCAGTACCCGGTGGCGCACCTCGGGCGCGGCCGACCGGTCGAGGCCCGGGCCCAGTGCCGACAGGGTGCGGTCCTTGGCGTCCCGGCCGCCGATCACACCGGAGGTGCGCGTCGCCCGCAGCCAGGTCTCGGCGAGCTGCGCCCACCGCTCGGCGCCGGGGCGCTCCAGCCACTCGTCGTAGGCGGGGGTCGCCGCGTACCGCTCGTCGGCCTCGCCGTCGGACGCGATCAGCCCGGCCCCGTACGCCAGTTCCACCCAGAACGCGGCGACCGGCTCCGACACGTCCAGCGCGACCGCCGTCCGCTTCAGGTCGCGCACGCTCAGCCCGCCGGCCCGCAGCACCGCGGGACCGCCCTCGTGCCACTCCTTCAGCAGCTCCTCGACGGTCGCCAGCGCCGTGAACGCCTGCCCGGCCGCGGTCGAGTCCACCACCTTCGCGCCGTGCGTGGCCGCCGCCACGACCGCGGGCGGCACCGGCTCCGGCGTACGGTGCGCCCGCCCGGCCCGCAGATGCAGAGCCACCTCACGCGGCAGCACCACCGTGCCCGGCGCGGTCGGCAGCAGCAGCCCGCGGTCCAGGAGCCAGCGCAGCCGGGGCGCCGGATCGGCGGTCACCTGCCCGTACGGCGGCCCCCACACCAGCCGCTCCAGCACCTCCACCGAGTCCGCCGGCGCCTCGTCGAGCAGCGCCGACAGCCGCGTCCGGTCCCGGAACAGCCCGCTCAGCGCGTCGGCGGCGGACACCGGGTCATGGGTGGACGGCAGCCCGGCCGCGGTCACGATCTCCTGGATCCGCCCCGGCGACATGCCCGCCGTCGCCTCCCGCACGGTCGGCCCGAGGCCCGTCGGGGACGGATGCTGCGGCGAGGGCGCGAGCAGCTCCCGGGCCGTGCGCACCAGCCGCAGCCGGTCGTCGCCGCCCCACACCAGCGCCTGCTCCCGCAGCGTGCCGAGCGCCTGCGGCAGCGCGGCCGCCACCAGCGGGTCGCCGTCGTCGCCGGCCATCAGCCCGAGCAGCTCCTCGTACGACGCCGGATCGCCCGCCACCGCCAGCGCCTCCGCCGTCTGCAGCGCGAACCGGTCCAGCCGCTCCAGGGCACGGACGACCGACGCGCGTGTCCCCGCCCGCGTGGCGAGCTGCGTCAGGTCGGTCGGCACAGGGGTGATGAGGTCGGGGCGGCTGCGCAACAGCGCGGCCAGCGAGGAGTCGTCCCTGTTGCGGAGCGCTTCCGCAAGGGACCGGGGAGCCGGGGCCTCGGTGCTCATCTTGCCCACGTTAGCGGGTGCCGCCGACAGTGAGGCGGGGCCGGACCGAGGCGGGTGGCTGCCGACCTCCCCGGTCTGCGGGCCGCGTGTGGCCGGTCGCGCAGTTCCCCGCGCCCCTGAAGGCGATGCCCTTGGGGCGACGTCCCCAGGGGCGCGGGGAACTGCGCGAGCAACCCGCAACCACCCGCAGCGCGAAGGCGAGATCAGCCGCCCCCGACCGTCCGCGCGGTACCTTCGTGCCCGTGGGGATCGAGAGCGACCAAGTCGTCTACGAGTATCTGAGCCGCGTGGGAGACGTGGCGCACCAGAGGCAGCTGCCCTCGGCCGAGCGCATGCGCCTGGTCTCCGCGCTGCGGGACGAGATCGACCGCAGACGCGCGAAGGCGGTGGTGGACTCCCCGGCCGCGGTGCGCCGCATCATCGAGCGCATCGGCACCCCGGACGACGTCGTCACGGCCGCCGGCGCCAGGGGCCGTGTCACCGCCGAGCAGGCACCCGGACCCGCCGCCGTACCCGTCCAGCGCGACGGCGCCGACACCCCCCGCCCCGGCGTGCCCCGCCCCCGCTCCGAGGGCGCCGCGCCCCCGCACCTGGCCACCGCCGACGAACTCGGCGACAGCGTGACGCAGCCGGACTGGTGGCGGGTGGAGAACAGCGGCCCCTACGGCCCCGGCGACGAGGTCCCCGGCTTCGTCGGCGGCGTGACGATCCCCGAGCTCCTCAAACGCCCCCCGCGCAAGGAGGAGGCACCCGAGGAGGACAAGGAGGACCCCGAGGAGGCCGAGGAAGCCGAGGAGGAGGCTTCCGGGCGCCGCCGGCGGCTGAGGCTGCCCGCCGTACGCCGGTGGAACAACCCCGTGCTGCTGTGCGCGGTCGCGCTGCTGGCGGCGGGCGCGGTGGTCGGCCGGCCGGAGCCGATGGCCCTCGGCTGGCTGATCGTCTGGGCCTCGCGGCGGCTGACCAAGGCGGAGATCAAGGGCACGGTCCTGGTCGTGCCGGGCCTCGTCGTCGCCGCCGGCCTGGTCTGGCTGTGGGGCCGCGGCGCCGGCCGCTGGGGCGACCCCATCGCCCAGGGCCACACCGCCGACGCCCTCACCGACACCTACCCCTGGGTGCTGCGCGGTGCCGCCCTCGCCTCCGCCCTGTTCCTCTTCTGGCGCTCCCAACGCCAGAAGTGAGACGCCTGGACCCCGTACGCGACAGAAGTGAGACACCCGGACCCCGTCCGCACGCCCCCGGCACAATGGCCCATATGGCCTACTCCACCGCACCCGCGATCACCGTCGGCTTCGACCTCGACATGACCCTGATCGACTCCCGCCCCGGCATCCACGCCTGCTACACGGCGCTCGCCGAGCGCACGGGGACGTTCATCGACGCCGACCTCGCGGTCACCCGGCTGGGTCCGCCGCTGGTGGAGGAGATAGCGAACTGGTTCCCGGCCGCGCACGTCCAGGAGATGGCCGATCTGTACCGGTCGCTGTACCCGACGTACGCCATCACCGGCACCCTCGCGCTGCCCGGCGCCCGCGAGGCGATCGACGCCGTGCACGAGGCGGGCGGGCGCTCGCTCGTGGTCACCGCGAAGTACGAGCCCAACGCCGAGCTGCACCTGGAGCACCTGGGCATCCGGCCGGACGTGCTGGCCGGCGACCTGTGGGCCGAGCAGAAGGCGGTGGCGCTGCGCGAGCACGGCGCGGGCGTGTACGTAGGCGACCACGAGGGCGATGTGCGCGGGGCCCGCGCGGCGGACGCCCTGTCGGTCACCGTGGCGACGGGCCCCTTCGGAGCGGAGGAGCTGCGCGCGGCGGGCGCCGACGTCGTCCTCACGGACCTCACCGAATTCCCGCAGTGGCTGGCCGGCCACCTGGAGACCACCCGCGGCTGAAAAAAGCCCCTCCTACGAGGCGGCCGCGCGAGCCCGTCGCCGCCCCGCGGCGATCGAGCGCAGCACCCCCGCGCCCGCGATCAGGAATCCGACGCCCATCAGCATGCTCAGCCCGAACATGTATGTCGGAAAAGGCGTCGTCCCCAGCAGCAGCGGGGCCAGAGTGACCAGAGTGGCCACCGCACCGAGGAAGAACACGATCGCGCCCGCGCGGATCAGTCGGTCACCGGGCGCGGCGGAATTCGTTTGGGTTTTGTCACGCACCCGACCAGGGTAGTTCCCAGCCCGAAGGAACAACCGGGCGACGTCTTGTCAGCCGCCCGGGGACCATTAGCCTGGGTACCGGCGGGTCAGGGACGACCCGCCGCATGGCGTTATAAGCAATTTTCCGACGAGTACGAGGACGAGGACAGACGTGCCTACCGGCAAGGTCAAGTGGTTCAACAGCGAGAAGGGCTTCGGCTTTCTCTCCCGCGACGACGGCGGTGACGTCTTCGTCCATTCCTCGGTTCTCCCCGCCGGAGTCGAGACGCTCAAGCCGGGACAGCGCGTGGAGTTCGGGGTCGTCGCCGGTCAGCGCGGCGACCAGGCCCTGTCGGTGACGCTCCTGGAGCCCACCCCGTCGGTCGCGGCCGCCCAGCGCAAGAAGCCGGACGAACTGGCCTCCATCGTGCAGGACCTGACCACGCTCCTGGAGAACGTGACGCAGACCCTGGAGCGCGGCCGCTACCCCGAGAAGACCGCCGGCAAGAAGGTCGCCGGCCTGCTGCGCGCGGTCGCCGACCAGCTCGACGTCTGAGCCACCCCGGACTTACGGAAAGTCCAGCGCGTCCGGCCCGAGGGGCGGCAGCAGCCCCTCGGCCGTCGCGCGTGTGAGCAGCCCGCGCACGGCCGCGTAGCCGTCCTCGCCGAGATCGGCCGTGAACTCGTTGACGTACAGCCCGATGTGCTGGTCGGCGACCGCCGGATCCATCTCCTGGGCGTGCTCCATGACGTACGGCCGGGAGGCCTCGGGGTCGTCCCACGCGGCTCGTACGGATGTACGGACCGAGTCGGCGAGGAGTCGCAGCGTGTCCGCGCCCAGCGACCGCTTGGCGATGATCGCGCCGAGCGGGATGGGCAGCCCGGTGGTGCTCTCCCAGTGCTCGCCCATGTCGGCCAGCTTGTGCAGCCCGTAGTCCTGGTACGTGAACCGCGCCTCGTGGATCACGAGACCCGCGTCGACCTTCCCGTCGCGCACCGCCGGCATGATCTCGTGGAACGGCATCACCACGATCTCGCCGACCCCGTCCGGGATCGTGTCCGCAGCCCACAGCCGGAACAGCAGGTACGCCGTCGAGGTCCGGCTCGGCACCGCGATCGTCGCGCCCTTGAGGTCGGCGCCCGCCTCCCGGGTCAGCACCAGCGGCCCGCAGCCCCGCCCCAGCGCGCCCCCGCAGGGCAGCAGGGCGTACTCGTCGAGGACGTACGGCAGGACGGCGTACGACACCTTCAGCACGTCGAACTCGCCGCGCTCGGCCATGCCGTTGGTGATGTCGATGTCGGCGAACGTCACGTCCAGCGCGGGTGCGCCGGGGACGCGGCCGTGGGCGAGGGCGTCGAAGACGAAGGTGTCGTTCGGGCAGGGGGAGTACGCGATCCGCAGGCTCATGCCGGTTTCCAACTCTTCAGGACGGGTGCGAGCTTCCCGAAGGCCGTCGTCAGGGCGGCGAGCGCGTCGCCGATGCGCCAGGCGGCGCGGTCGCGCGGGCCGACGGGGTTGGAGACCGCGCGGATCTCCAGCACGGGCGTGCCGTGCAGCGCGGCGGCCGCCTCGGCGACCCCGAAGCCCTCCATCGCCTCGGCGAGGACACCCGGGTGACGCCGGCGCAGGGCCTCGGCGCGGGCGGCGGTGCCGGTGACGGTGGAGACGGTCAGCACGGCGCCCGTCGCCGCGCCGGTGGCGGCGGCGCACTGCCGTACGAGGTCCTCGGGCGGACGGTGGGTGACGGTCCCGAAGCCGAGCTCGGTGACCGGCAGGAAGCCGTCGGCGCTCTCCGCGCCCAGGTCGGCGACGGTGATCGCGTCGGCGACGACGAGCGAGCCGACGGGAGCGGCGGGCAGGAATCCGCCCGCGACACCGGCGGACACGACCAGCGTGTACGGCGTCCCGTCCAGGGCGGCGGCCGTCAGCGCGGCCGACACCGACGCGGCGGCGCGGGCCGGGCCCACCCCGGCGGCCAGCAGGTCCGGGCCGCCGTCCGGCAGCCGGTGCAGGACCGCGCCGGGCAGGTCCACCTCGGCGGGCGGCTCCGGGAACGCCCGCGCCACCGCGTCCCGTTCGGCAGGGACGGCGGTGGCGACGAGGACGCGTGAGGCGGGCGTGGTCAGTCCTCGGCCTTCTTCAGCTTGAAGGACCACAGGCCCTTGACGCCCTTCTCGCCCTCCTGGATGGAGACGGTGTTGGTGTCGCCCTCGGTGCCGTACTGGGCGTTGAAGAACGCGCTGCTGGGGATCGTGCGGTACGTCTTCTTGCTGGCGTCGGTGAACTGGCGGCCGTTCACCAGGACCACCCAGCCCTCGTCCGCGATCTCCGGGTCGACACCGAAGCGGACGGTCTCGTCCTGGCCCACCTCGATGGACTCGATGTCGTCGGTGTTCTTGGCGCACTTGCCCAGCGACTTGGCGTCCAGCTTGTCGCCGTCGTTGTAGCAGACGGCCTCGGCGTTGACCGAGCTCGAACCGACGGTGACCGTCGAGACGGGCGTCGGCTTGTCGCAGGCCGTGAGGACGAGCAGTCCGGCACAAACGGCGCCGGCGGCGGCGACGGCGCGGCGGCGTCGCACAGCGGATTGCAGCGTGGTCATGGCCGAAGGCTATCGGGCCCCCCGGCCCGCCCACCCACCTGGGGGCGGGGCCATGCCGTGGGTTACGCCACTCGCACCTGGCGGCACACCTCACGCACGCCGGCCTCGACCCGGGCCGGGACCGCCGGTGGGCTCACGCCACCCGCGTCCGCTGCGCCCCGCTGTGCCGGGCCGAGCTCAGCAGCCCCCGCAGGGTCGTCAGCCAGCCCGCCGCCACGATCGCGGCCCCCACCGACAGGCCCAGGGCGCCGTTCAGCGGCATGGCGATACCGACCGCGCCGCCGAACACCCACGACATCTGCAACAGGGTCTCGGAGCGGGCGAAGGCCGAGGTGCGGACCTGTTCGGGGACGTCGCGCTGGATCAGGGCGTCCAGCGACAGCTTGGCCAGGGCCTGGGCGAAGCCCGCGAACGCGGCCAGGCCCGCCACCAGCGCCGCCCCGAAGAACACGGCCGCGACGACCGCCGCGCCCAGCACCAGCGCCACCACCGTCACGATGATGATCTCCGGCGCCCGCGAGCGCAGCCACGCCCCCACCGCCGTACCGGCCGCGTTGCCCACGCCCGCCGCGACCGCGACCATGCCCAGCGACACCGCCGCGCTCTGCCCGGTCATCGGATGCTCACGCAGCAGGAACGCCAGGAAGAAGATCAGGAACCCGGACAGACAGCGCAGCGCGCAGTTCGCGCCGAGGGCGTGGGTGACCGCCGGGCCGACCGTCCGCAGCCCCGGCCGCTTGACGGGCTTGAGATGCGGCCCGTGCAGATGCTCGGCGTCCGCCGCCAGCAGCGCCCGGTCCTCGCCGCGCGCCGAGTCGACCTTCGGGGGCAGCGTGAACGACAGGACCGTACCCGCCACGAACAGCACGAACGCCCCGTACAGTGGCCAACGCGGCCCGATCGCCTGCAGCCCCGCCCCCACCGGCGCCGCGATCCCGGTGGCCAGCAGCCCGCCCAGGGTGACCCGGGAGTTCGCCTTCACCAGCGAGAACATCGGCGGCAGCAGCCGCGGCACCACCGCGCTGCGCACCACGCCGTACGCCTTGGACGCCACCAGCACGCCGAGCGCCGCCGGGTACAGCTGGAGACTGCCCGAGATCACCGCACCCGACAGCACCAGGGCGAGCAGCGCCCGCGCCAGCATCGCCATCGCCATCGCGGCCCGGCGCCCGTGCGGTACGCGGTCCAGGAGCGGGCCGATCACCGGGGCGAGCAGCGTGAAGGGCGCCATCGTGATGGCGAGGTAGAGCGCGACCCGGCCACGGGCCTCGTCGGTGGGCACGGAGAAGAAGACGGTGGAGGCCAGCGCGACCGTGATCATCATGTCGCCGGCGCCGTTCACGCCGTGCAGCTCGATCAGCTTGCCCAGGCCCGACTCGCCGGCCCCCTGCGCGTGCGTGGCCTTTCTGATACCGCGCGCCGGGCCGGTCAGCGGCAGGTGCAGGGCACGCCCCACCCGGCGGACGGAGCCGCGGAACCGGCCCGTACCGCCACCCCGGCTGCTCCCGTTGACCCCACCGACACCGGTGGTTCCCTGGGACGACCTCGCGGCTGCCACGACGCCATAGTGCCCCGAACCGGGCATGTGTAGTGCGGTTACCGCGCGTATGGCCCCGTACTTTCGCGGTTCGCGGGCCCCGGCGGAGGCCGGTGAAGATCACTCCGATCGATCAGGAAACCACGTCGGTGTAGGCCGAGCGCGCGCGAACAGGTAGCGTGCGTATCTCAGCCATCCCGCACAATGGATGGCACAGGTGCGCCCGAGTGTGATCGGAGGCGGACGTCGACGCGGCCCACAGGTCCGCTCCGTCCGCGCCGCCGCCGAGGAGGCACCCACGAGAGACGGCGTAGGAGAGAAGCGATACCTGTGAGCGCAGCGACCACGCGAAGCCGCACCCCTGACCGCCTGTGCGCCGAGGCGGTCGACCTCGCCCGCGCCGCAGCCGAGGAGGCTGCCGCCCCCGGCGTGGTCGGCGAGCACGCCGGACTGGTCTCCGAGGGCGACCGGGTGGTCACGCACTTCTTCGAGTGCAAGGAGCTCGGCTACCGCGGCTGGCGCTGGGCGGTGACCGTCGCCCGGGCCTCCCGC
Source organism: Streptomyces sp. NPDC096205 (assembly GCF_044763135.1). Lineage (NCBI taxonomy): Bacteria > Bacillati > Actinomycetota > Actinomycetes > Kitasatosporales > Streptomycetaceae > Streptomyces > Streptomyces sp. NPDC096205. The sequence continues at coordinate 170,191 of NZ_JBIWFS010000006.1, forward strand.
GCGAAGGTCGTCACCCTCGACGAGGTCGTCCTCCTGCCCGGCCCCGACGCCCTCCTCGCCCCCGAGTGGGTGCCCTGGAGCGAGCGGCTGCGCCCCGGCGACATGGGGCCCGGCGATCTGCTGCCCACCGACGCCGAGGACCTGCGCCTGGAGCCGGGCTGGACCGGCGAGGACGAGCCGACACCGAACTCCCCCGTCTCCGAGGACCTGGCGGAACTGGTCGAGGCGGAGGACGCCGAGGTGACGCCGGCCGCCCCGGCGAGCCTCCCGACGGTTCCGTCCCGGGGTTCGATCGCCGCGGTGGCCGAAGAACTCGGCATGCGCCGGGCTCGCGTCCTGTCCCGCTACGGCCTGCACATCGCGGCCGACCGCTGGGAGGAGTCCTTCGGCGCGACGACCCCCATGGCCCAGGCGGCCCCCGCCACCTGCGTCAGCTGCGGCTTCCTCGCCCCCATCGGCGGCTCCCTCGGCCAGGCCTTCGGCGTCTGCGCCAACGAGTTCTCCCCGGCGGACGGCAGGGTCGTGTCCCTGTCCTACGGCTGCGGCGGCCACTCCGAGGCCGCGGTCATGCCCGCCCCACCCCGCCCCCCCGCCCCGGTCATCGACGAGACCCGCGTCGACCCGTTCCCGCTCCGCCCGGCGCGGGACGGGGGTTCGGTGCCGGACGTCACGGACGAGGATGCGGCGGAGCTGGGTCACTCGTAGAGCGGCAGGTTCTCCGTGCCGATCGTCCAGTCGCCGATGGTGACGTCCTCGCCGTAGACGAAGTCCTTACGGGTCGCGTAGCGCGGGCCGTCGGGGGTGGGGTGGATGTCGGTGAGGACGGCCCCGGTGCCGGTGCGGGGGTCGAAGATCGCGTAGACGGGGATGCCGATCAGCGGGTAGTCGCGGACCTTGCCGACCCAGTCGTTGTCGGGGTTGGAGCGGGAGACGACCTCGATGGCGGCGATGAGTGTGCGGGGGTCGATGGAGCCCTCGACATCAAGGTCGTTCCACGCGATCACCATGACGTCGGGGTGGCGCATGATGCCCTCGGACTCGTCCTCCACATCGGGTGTGCCGGTGTGGGCCAGCAACTCGTCCGGCATGAGCCTCTCCAGACGTCGGCTGACGTGGGCGGCCGTGACCTCGTGGGGCCCTCCCGGCGACATCATGTCGTGAACGATCCCTTCCTTGGTGATCTCGAACTTCCCGGGCAGGGAGTCGTCCATCGACTGAACGAAGTCGCGCATGGCCCGATACAGGTGGGAAGCGCCCTGTCGTGCGTCGTCCGGGGCGATGGTCATGGCGCTCGCTCCTCGTCTGTGCCCAGGGGCAAGGATCGTCGCTCTCATGCTAGGCGGCCTCCAGGCCATTGGATCGGCAGCGGTCGCCTTGTCAGATCAGGACCCAGCTCTGCAAAGGGCTGAGGGACTGCCACTCCAGCGCCTTGGTGAAGGCGTCGTCCTTCATGGCCTGCATCTCGTCGAGGCGGTGTGGAGCGACGACGGCGAGGGCGGCGCGGAGAGCATCGGGAGTCGGCGCAGGGCGGGGGATCAGCACGTCTCCGTGGCACGGCAGTCGCGGCAGCGGCCCGGGGACGGGGCGCGGAAGGGGCGGTCGCAGCCTTCGCAGTCCTGGAGGGGGTGGATGACTCTTCGGGGTGGGGCGGGCGCCCGGAAGGGTGGTGGCGGGGGTAGCTGGGCTGTCAGGCGGTGGGCCAGGAGGGCGGCCGGGCGGCGTACGCCCTCTCTGGGCAGGTCGGCCGTCAACGCGTCGCGTACGGCGGTGGGGGTGACGTCTCTCTCCAGCCAGGCGGCGACGCCCGGGGCCAGGTGGGCCGTGTCGAGGGCCGACAGGAGCAGGCGGGGGTCGTGGCGGCGCAGGTCCGCCAGGAGGTCCGTGGCCTGGCGCAGGAGGCCCGGCGCCGGGTGGGCCGGCTTGGGCACCACCGGGAGGGACTTGCGGGGCGTGCGCTTCTTCGGCGGGGTCGGCCTGTGCTGCTGAGCCTCCCGGCGGGCCCCCGGCTGGTTGCAGGAGACCGTCCGGGTGACGATCCGGCCCCCTGCGACACGCTTGCGCTCCCGGCGCAGGTAGCCGTGCGCCTCCAGCTCCCGCAGGGCCCCGGCGATACGGTTCACGCCCTCCGGGAACCGGGCCGCCAGGCTCTTGATGTCCACCTGGGCCTGCTTCGGCAGCGACTGGATGTGCACCGCCAGCCCGATCGCCAGCAGCGACAACTCCTGGTGCTGGGCCAGGTGGTTGCCGATCACCGTGAAGCGGGTGGTGTGGCGGGTGTTGTCGTGGCGCAGGCCGCCGTGGGGGGAGTTGGACCGCCGGATCGGGTGGTTGTTGCTGCCCGTCCGGGACTCGGCGCAGGGGGGCGCGCTAGGGTGCTGGGTGTCCATCGGGAAGCCCTTTTCTTCCTCGGTGGTCAGGCCCTCGCAATGGGATGGCAGTCCCTGCGAGGGCCGTCACATGTCTGGGGTTGTCTCGCGCTGAGCGTAGAGCAAACAACCTGCCCCGAATCCAGCCCAGTTGGCGATGTTCACCCTTGCGAGCGAACGGACGCTCGTGGCGGGAGGGGTGGGCTTGGTGGGGTCCTTTCACCTGGTGCTTTTTCAGGGGTACCGCCTGTGCCACCGGCGTACGACAGCCTGTGTGCCGGTGTCTCGGGCAGGGACACCTCCGCCCAGACCGTCTTGCGTGGGGCCGGCCCCTCGGCCACGCCCCAGCGGTCGGCCAGCGCCGCGACGAGCAGCAGGCCCCTGCCTGACTCCTGGTCGTCGGCCGGGTCCTGGGGAACCGGGTTCCGGTCACCGCGCGTGTCCGTCACCTCGATACGGAGGGTCGTACCGACGACGTAGGCGGTGAGCCGGAAGTCGCGGCCCGTGACGCGGCCGTGCGTGACCGCGTTCGCGGCGAGCTCGGCGACGATGTGCGCCGCCGGGTCCGACGGGAGGCCCCACGTGCGGAGTTGCTCCACGGCGAGGAGACGTGCGAGGCGGGCTCCGCGGGGCGTGGGGGACAGTCGGAGGCTGAAGTTGCGTACGGCGATGACTGTTTGCTCGTTCACGTCACTCAGCGTGGCCACGTGTGCGTACCGTGAACAGTGACGACGCCGATGCGTACGGTGACTGTCCGGACGTTGTCCGGCCGTGTCCAGGCTGTCGGAGTGGGGCCGACGGGTAAGGCGTCGCTGCATGGTCGTACGACGGAGGGGTGCGGGTTTATGTCGGTGCAGGCGGACGAGCCGGGCTGGGAAGTCGACCCGGACGACGAGTGGGGCGTCGCGGTCATCGCGACCGTAGGACGACAGCTCAAGCTGCGCAGGGAGGCCGTGGGGATGCGCGTCCCCGAATTCGGCAAGGCCATCGGCTACGGGGAGGACCTCGTCTACAAGGTCGAGGGCGGCAAGCGGATTCCCCAGCCGGAGTATCTGGACAGGGCGGACGAGGTGCTGCGGGCGGAGGGGTTACTCGCCGCGATGAAGGAGGACGTGGCGAAGGTCCGTTACCCGAAGAAGGTGCGGGCCTTGGCGAAGATGGAGGCCAAGGCGGTCGAGCTTCAGTTGTACGACCCGCTGAACGTCCATGGGCTGCTGCAGACGCCGGAGTATGCGCGTGGGCTGCTCATGATGCGGCGGCCTGCCTATAGCGCGGACGAGGTGGAGCGCTACATCGCCGCACGCGTGGCTCGTAAGTCAGTCTTCGAGCGGGACCCGGGCCCCGAGATCAGCTTCGTACTGGAGGAGTGGACGCTCCGGCGCCCCCTCGGAGGCACCGCAGCGCTGCGCCGCCAGCTGGAGCACCTTCTGGAGATGGGGCAGTTGCGCAACGTCGAGCTTCAGGTCATGCCGATGGACCGGGAGGAGCATGCAGGGCTCGCAGGCGGCATCGAGGTGCTGAAGTTCGCGGACGGCTCAGCCGTCGGCCGGTCTCCCGGGGTGGCCAACGGCCGACCGGTCCACGAGCCCCGGCATCTCCGTATCCTTGAGCTGCGCTACGGCATCATCCGGGCGCAGGCTCTCACGCCCCGTGAGTCGACGGCCTTCATTGAGCAACTGCTGGGGGACACATGCAAGACCTGAAGTGGTTCAAGAGCAGCTACAGCAGCAGCAGCGAAGGTGACTCCTGCGTCGAGGTCGCCGAAGGCCCCCACACCATCCACATCCGCGACTCCAAGCAGACCCACGGCCCCCTCCTCACCCTCACCCCCTCCGCCTGGTCCGACTTCGTCACCTACGCCTCGGAGGGCTGAGCGCACACTCTCCTCGAGGACGGGTACCTTCAAGGTCACCCCGATGAGGAGAGTGTGGACGTGAGCAAGTTCGTGCGGCCCGCGGCCGAGGGTGCGGACCCGTTCGGGACCGCCCGGCTCAGGCGAGGCGTCCTGGATGCGTGGGCGACCAGCCCGGCCCGGTTCCGGGAGGACGCGAACGCCGAGGAGGATCTGGTCCTCGGCGGGTACCGGGACCGGCTCGTCGTGGAGCTTGCCCAGAATGCCGCGGACGCCGCCGCCAGAGCCGGGGTGCCGGGCCGGCTGCGGCTCACCCTGCGGGACGGGGTGCTGGTCGCGGCCAACACCGGGGCGCCTCTCGACGCCGCCGGGGTCGAGTCGCTGGCCACCCTGCGTGCCTCCGCGAAGCGGGAGAGCGGCACCGCCGCCGTGGGGCGGTTCGGGGTCGGGTTCGCCGCCGTGCTCGCCGTCACCGACGAGCCGGCCGTCGTAGGGCGGCACGGGGGCGTGCGGTGGTCGCTGCACGAGGCGCGGGACCTCGCTGCCGACACCGCCCTGCACAGTCCCGGCCTGGGGGACGAGATCCGCCGGCGTGACGGGCATGTGCCGCTGCTGCGGTTGCCCTTCGCCGCCGAGGGCAGCGCGCCCGCCCCGTACGACACCGCCGTCATCCTGCCGCTGCGCGACGCCGCCGCCGCCGACCTCGCCGAGCGGCTCCTCGCCGCCGTCGACGACGCCCTGCTGCTCGCCCTGCCCGGCCTGGACGAGGTCGTCGTCGAGGTGGCCGACGAGACCCGCACCCTGCACCGCCGTACCGACGGCGACCTGACCGTCGTAGAGGATTCCCGGGACGGGACCACCCGGTGGCGGACCGCCGCGGCGCACGGTTCGCTCGCCGCCGAGCTGCTCGCCGACCGGCCCGTCGAGGAGCGGCTGCGGCCGTACTGGTCGGTGACCTGGGCCGTGCCCGTGGATGCCGATGGCTCGCCCGCCCGGCCTCGTACGAGTCCCGTCGTGCACGCGCCCACCCCCAGCGACGAGCCCCTCGGGGTGCCCGCGCTGCTGATCGCGTCCTTCCCGCTGGACACCACCCGGCGGCATGCCGCCCCCGGGCCGCTGACCGATCACCTCGTCGAGCGGGCGGCCGACGCCTACACCGAACTCCTCGCCGCCTGGCGGCCGGTGGGGGCCGGGATCATCGACCTCGTGCCCGGTCCGCTGGGCAAGGGCGCGCTGGACGGGGCGCTGCGGCAGGCGATCCTGGAGCGGCTGCCGCGGACGTCCTTCCTGCCGCCCGCCGCCGGGCCCGGCGAGGACCTGCCGGAGTCGCTGCGCCCGCGGGACGCGGAGGTCGTCGAGGGGGCCGGGGCCGAGACCGTGGCCGTCCTGGCCGAGGTGCTGCCGACCCTGCTGCCCGCCGGCCTGGAGCGCCGCGTCGAGCTGCGCACGCTCGGGGTGGCCCGGGTGCCGCTGACCGACGCCGTCGACCGGCTGGCCGGGCTCGAGAAGGAGCCCGACTGGTGGCGGCGGCTCTACGACAGCCTGGCCGGGGTCGACCCGGACCGGCTGACCGGGCTTCCCGTGCCGCTCGCGGACGGCCGTACGACGATCGGGCCCCGGCAGGTGCTGCTGCCCACCCCGGACGCGGCCGGCATCGACGCCGAGGTGCTGGCCCGCCTCGGGCTGAAGGTCGCCCACGAGGACGCCGCCCACCCGCTCCTGGAGAAGCTGGGCGCGCTGCCCGCCACGCCGCGGGCCGTGCTGACCACGCCCCAGGTGCGGGCCGCCGTCGCCGCCTCGCTGGACGACGAGGGCGCACTGGACTGGGAGGCCGACGCCCCGGACGCGGAGGAGCTGGCCGACACCGTGCTCGCGCTGGTCCGCGACGCCGGTCTCGAACCCGGTGACGAGCCCTGGCTCGGCGCGCTCGCGCTGCCCGACGAGGACGGCGAACTCGCCCCCGCCGGAGAGCTGGTGCTGCCGGGCAGCGCCTTCCACCAGGTCATGCGTGAGGGTGAACTCGCTTCGGTCGACACCGACCTGGCGGAGAAGTGGGGCGAGGCGCCGCTGGCCGCCTGCGGAGTGCTGGCGAACTTCGCCCTGGTCCGCGCCACCGACGTCGTCCTCGACCCGGACGAACTGGAGCCGCGGGAAGGGGACTTCGCCGAACCCGACGACGCCGGGCTGCTGGACGCCGTGGACGTCTGGTGCGAGGACATCCTCGATCGCTTCCCCGACTCGCCCGTGCCGCCGGTCGCCACCGAGCTGGTCGCCGTACGCGATCTCGACCTCGTCGACGACGACCGCTGGCCGCAGGCCCTCGCCCTGCTCGCCCAGCCGCCGCTGCGGGACGCCCTCACCCAGCCGGTGCGCATCCTGCTGCCCGACGGCACCCACGAGACCGTACGGCCGTACACGGCCTGGTGGCTGCGCGGCCACCCGGTGCTGGACGGCCGCCGCCCCGCGGGCCTGCTGGCGGCGGGCGGGGACCCGCTCCTGCGCGGGCTGTACGACGAGGCCGACGCGACCGGCTTCGACGACGAACAGGTCCTGCGGGCGCTCGGCGTACGCACCTCGGTGGCCGCGCTCCTCGACGAGCCGGGCGGCGCGGCCGAGCTGCTGGAGCGCCTCGCCGACCCGGAGCGCGAGGTGTCGGCCGCGCAACTGCACGGGCTGTACGGCGCGTTGGCCGACCTCGACCCCGAGCAGGTGACGCTGCCGGACGAGCTGCGGGCGGTCGTCGACGGGCGCACCGCCGTCGTGGACGCCGCCGACGCGGTGGTCGTCGACTCGCCCGACCTGCTGCCCTTCACCGAGGGCGTGCCCCTGCTGCCCGTCCGCCCGGCACGCGCCGCCGAACTGGCCGAGCTGTTCCAGGTGCGGCGGCTGAGCGAGTCCGTGTCCGGGGCGATCGGCTCCGAGGGCGCCGAGCACGACGTACCGGAGCCGGTGCGGGTGCTGCTCGGCCCGCGCACACCGTCCTCGTACGTCGAGCACGAGGAACTCGTCGTCGACGGCGTGGAGATCGACTGGCGGCTCACCGACGACGGCGTCCTGCACGCCGCCACCCTGGAGGGCGTCGCCGCGGGGCTCGCCTGGGCGGCCGGCCAGTGGCCACGGCGCTTCGAGGTGGCGGCCCTGCTGGAGGACCCGACCCGCACGGCGGAGCTGGCGCGGGACCGCTGGTTCGACTGAGTTCCGCGGGAGGGCCGTACGGCCGGCGGACATCACGTGTCCACCGGCCGTACAACCATTCCCGTCCCTCACGGATCTGATCAGGTGAGTCAAACGACTCCGAGATTCGGCTACTTGGCCCTCGTCACGCTCACGAGCCGTGCGTACGCGTCTGCGTTCTGCGTCTGTCTCGGCCTCGGCCTCGCAGAGCGACGAGGTCCCTTCCCGTGGGGGGAAACCCAGATATGCGCAAGCGTGTCACCCTTTGCGTCCTCACCGGCGCCCTGGCACTGTCCACGCTCGCCGTCCCGGCCGCACAGGCCGACGGCAGCTACGGCGATACCAAGATCACCAAGGTCGTCGTCGACGGCGACAACAAGGTCGTCGTCGGCAGGGACGAGACGAGGTTCACGGTCAGCGTCACGGTGACCGACGACTCCGGCTTCGGCTTCTGGTCCGAGGCCGCGGAGTGGCTGGACGTGTACGGCCCGGACTCCGGCTGGTTCCAGGCGAAGTACCCGAGCTGCTCGCGCGTCGACGACACCACCGCGACCTGCACCGGCGGGTTCGTGATCAACCCGAGGACCGACGCGCCCGAGCACCTCACCGACGACAACGCCGGCACCTACCGCGTCGACACGTGGATCAACGCCTCGGACAAGGACTGGGTCTGGAAGGAGTCCGCGGGCACCTTCAAGCTCCAGCGCCACACCAGGCTGACCGCCAACGCCTCCCCGGAGCCCGTCCGCAAGGGCCGCACCGTCACGGTCACCGGACGGCTGACCCGCGTCAGCTGGGAGACGCTCACCTACGGCGGCTACGGCGGCCAGTACGTCAAGCTCCAGTTCAGGAAGAAGGGCGCGACCTCCTTCACCACGCTGAAGACGGTCAAGTCGACGTCCTCGGGCTATGTGAGCGCCACCACCACGGCCGGCTACGACGGTGCCTACCGCTTCGTGTACGCCGGCAACTCGGCCTCCGCCGCCGTCACCTCCGCGGCCGACGCCGTCGACGTGCAGTAGGCACGCGCCCGGTCCCGGACATCCCTGCGAATCCCGAGAAGGAACCCATGCGTACTCGTGTCACCATCGCCGCGGTCTGCGGCACGCTGGCCCTCTCCGCCCTCGCCCTGCCGGCCGCCCAGGCCGACGAGGTGCCGGCCGGCATCACGGTCTCGAACGTCGTCGTCAACGACGGCAAGCCGATCGTCTTCAACGCCACCGGCGTCAAGCCGGTCAGCGTCTCCATGACCGTGAAGGCCCCGGCGGGCGTCAAGAGCGTCGGAGCCACGCTCTGGAGCGGCGGCACGCTGCCCTCCCCCGACGACCTCGACGACGACAGCTGGCCCGACATGTCGGGGCCCCAGACCCCCGACCGCCTGCTCGACTGCACCGAGGTGAACGCCACCACCGCCACCTGCCGGGCGACGTTCATCCTCCGTCCGTGGCGCGGGGACGGCTTCAGCTGGAACACCCTCGTGACCGTGACCGACAAGAACGGCGGCACCTACCGGAACGAGAACGTCAAGACCTTCGAGACCAAGCGCCACACCATCGTGCGGGTCAACGCCTCCCCGGAGCCGGTCCGCAAGGGCAGGACCATCACCGCCACGGGCAAGCTCACCACCGCCGAGTACACCTTCGAGTACGGCTATGTCCCGCTGCCCCACCAGTACGTGAAGCTGCAGTACAAGAAGGCGGGCACGTCCACCTGGACCACGCTGAAGACCGTCAGGTCGTCGTCCACCGGCGCCCTGACCGCCACCACCACGGCGACGTACGACGGCTACTACCGCCTTTCCTACGCCGGTGACGCGCACAACGCGCCGTCCGTCTCCGTCGCCGACCACGTCGACGTGCAGTAGGCGCGGTCGGGGCGTCCCGTACACGGCCGGCCGGGCCCCGCGCAGGGGCTCGGCCAACCTCGAACAAAATCTTCGCCAGTCGTACAACCATTCCCAGCCGTCACAGATCTGATCTTCCGAGTCAACAGACTCCTAGATCTCCCGGACCTCGCCGCGCTCACGAGCCGTGTGCCACGAAGGGCAACGAGGTCCCGTCTCAGTGGGGAAGAGACATGCGCATGCGTGCCACCCTCGGCGTCGTCACCGGCGCCCTGGCCCTGTCCGCTCTCGCCGTGCCGGCCGCCCAGGCCGACGGCTCGCAGGGTGACACCACCATCACCAAGGTCGCCGTCAACACCGTCAACAAGGTGTACGTCGGTACCACCGCGGTGAAGTTCAAGGTCGCCGTCACGGCCACCGACAACTCCGGCATCCTCGGTGCCGACGAGTTCGACCTCTACGGTCCGAACTACGGCCTGCTCACCACCAGCAAGCCCACCTGCACGGCCTCCAGCGCCACCACGTCGACCTGCGTCGGCTGGGTGACCGTGGACCCGCGCGTCGGTGACCTGTTCAACAACAACGCCGGCACCTGGTACGTCGACGCCTGGATCGACGCCAAGGACGACGACTACATCTGGAAGGAGAAGGCCGGCGCCTTCAAGGTCCTGCGCGCGACGAAGGTCACGACCAACGCCTCCCCCGAGCCGGTCCGCAAGGGCAAGACGATCACCGTCGCGGGCAAGCTGACCCGCGCCAACTGGGAGACCGGCGTCTACAACGGCTACGGCAGCCAGTACGTGAAGCTGCAGTACAAGAAGGCCGGCAGCACCAGCTACGCCACGCTGAAGACGGTCAAGGCCACCACCACGGGCGCCCTGAGCACCACCACGACCGCCACCTACGACGGTTACTACCGCTTCTGGTTCGCCGGCAACTCCGTCAGCGCCCCGACGCCCTCCGCGGCCGACTACATCGACGTGCAGTAACACCCCCGGGTCCCCGTGACCCACCCCCGCCCGCCCCGGCAGCCGGCCGGGGCGGGCGTCCCCCTCCACTGCCCTCGGGCACACTCCGAGCACCCTGAAGGACCTCTATGCGTACGCGCACCACTGTCGCCGCGGTCTCCGGCGCCCTCGCCCTGTCCGCTCTTGTCATGCCGGCCGCGCAGGCCGGGACCGATGGCTCCGCCGGTGTCGGCCGCCCGAGTGTCGCCGAGCAGCACGGTGTGGCCGTGCCCGGTGCGGTGTCCGGAGCGTCCAGGTCCGCCTCCGTCGGCGCGCAGGCGGCCCCGACCGTCAGCAACGTCCGCATCAACGCCGGCAAGTCCGTCGTCGTCGGCAGCCAGAGCGCCAAGACGTTCACCGTGTCCCTGACGGCCAGCCACCCCAGCGGCATCAAGTCCCTCTACATCGACCTGTGGCACGGCGCGGACCCGGACGCCGCCGACGGCTGGCTTCCGCCGGCCGAGGGCGTCACCTGCGCGGTCGTCAGCTCCACCACCGCCGCCGACTGCAAGATGACCATCACGGCCCGCCCCGGTCTGAACGACCCGAACGGCAAGGGCGACCTGTACGCCAACATCCTGGCGGGCACCTGGCACGTGGGCGTCGGCGTGTGGGCCAACGACGACAGCGAGTACGTCAACGACTTCTACAAGACCCACCGGGTCCAGCGGAACGCCGTCCTGACGATGAACGCCTCCCCGGAGCCGGTCCGCAAGGGCAGCACGCTCTCCCTCAAGGGCGCCTTCACCCGGGCCAACTGGGAGACGGGCACCTACAGCAAGTTCACCAACCAGTACCTGCAGCTGCAGTTCAAGAAGGCCGGCAGCACCGCGTACTCCAAGGTGAAGACCGCCAAGTCGAACAGCTACGGCGCCATCAGCACCAGCAACACCGCTGTGTACGACGGCACCTGGCGCTTCTACTTCTCCGGCGCGTCCACCACTACGTCCCCGCTGACCGTGTCGCCGGGCGACTACGTCGACGTGCGGTAAGCAGCACGCAGTACCACCCCGCCCGGCCCTGGGGTTCTCCCGGGCCGGGCCCCCTCCGGGGCCCGCGGGCGTCAGTACCCATGAGCACCGGAAGGAAAATCCATGCTTGCACGTGTCACCACGGCCGCCGTCTCCGGCGCCCTGGCCCTGACCGCCCTCGCCGCCCCGGCCGCGCTGGCCGCCGACGATCCCCACGACGGCAAGCCGTATGCGCTGAACTTCAAGTACTCCGACGTCAAGGTCAACAACGGCAAGCCGATCGTCGCAGGCACCGCCGGCTCGGTGAGCGCGCCGTTCAGCTACACGCTCACGCACCCCGCCGGCGCCGATCTGCAGGACATGGATCACCTCCTCACGTTCGCGCCCGTCGGCGCGGCCCCCGACGACCGGCGCGTCCAGCACATCTGGGCCTCCTGCGAGGCGGTCACGGCCACGGTCGCCAACTGCGGGGGCTCGATCTACTTCCGTCCGGGCCATGACCTGGACAACGCGGACGCCACCACGTACACCATCAGCGCTGTCTCCTACGACTGGAACGGACAGAACGACCCGGTCAACGGCGACCTCGAGGAGCCGCCCCCCATCGACTGGGACAAGGTCGGCATGTCCGAGCAGAGCGGCCTGGGCACCGTCAAGTACCAGCGCCTGGCGAAGCTGGCCGTCAACGCCACCCCGGAGCCGGTCACCAAGGGCAGGACCATCACGGTCATCGGCAAGCTGACCCGCGCGAACTGGGACACCCACTACTACGGCGGTATCGCCGGCCAGTACGTGAAGCTCCAGTACAAGAAGCAGGGCACGACCAGCTGGACGACGCTGAAGACCGTCAAGTCCAGCGCCACGGGTGCCCTGAGCGCGACCACCACCGCGACGTACGACGGCTACTACCGCTACTCCTACGCCGGTGCCACGACGACCACGGGTGCCGTCTCCGTCGCGGACCACGTCGACGTGACCACGCAGGCCGTCCCGGGCGGCTCGGTCGCGCCCGTCGTCGCCGGGCAGCGGTTCGGTGACTTGGCGCCCGAGAACGGGCCGGTCGTCTCCGACGTCACGGTCCACGGCGGCAAGAACGTCCTCGTCGGCAGCCAGAGCGCCAAGACGTTCTCCGTGTCCGTGACGGCGAGTCACCCGAGCGGCATCGCCGACGCGAGCGTGTACCTGTGGCGCGGCTCGAACTCCGTGACCGACGTCGAAGGTCTGCTGCCGCAGAACGAGAACGCGGCCACCTGCACGGCCACGTCCGACACCACCTCGACGTGCAAGCTGACCGTCACGGCCCGCCCCGGTCTGAGCAACCCCGAGGGCGTGGGCGACCTGTTCGCCGACTACCTGGCCGGGAGCTGGCGGGTGGCCGTCCAGGTCAAGGCCAAGGACACCACCGTCACCTCGAACACGTCGTACAAGGGCGTCAAGATCCAGCGCAACACCGCACTGACGGTCAACGCCTCGCCCGAGCCGATCGCCAAGGGCCGCACCCTCACCGTCACGGGCAAGCTGACCCGCGCCGACTGGGAGACGGGCACCTACGGCCCGCTCGCGGGCCAGTGGGTGAACCTCGAGTTCAGGAAGAAGGGCGCGACCGAGTGGACGTTGGTCGCGCAGACCAAATCCACCTCCACGGGCGCGCTGAAGGAGACCACGACCGCCACGGCGGACGGCTCCTACCGCTTCGTCTACGAAGGGGGCGGCTACAACATCAACACCAACGGCCCGTCCGTCTCCCGCGAGGACGCCGTCGACGTGCAGTAAGCGGTTCTACGCGGGAAAGCGGCGGTCGACCCATCTCCACACGCACTCCAGGACGACCGCCGCCCCCGCCGCGATGCCGACCGCGAGCCACGGCATCTCCATGCCGACCAGCCGCAGCGCGAAGAACTCCTGCAGCCACGGCACGACCAGGACCAGCAGGAACGCGCCGCCCATCGCCGCGACCAGCAGCACACGCCACCAGGTGTAGGGGCGGGCGATGATCGCCAGCACCCACATCGACACCAGGAACAGCGTCAGGGTCGCGGCGCTGGTCTCGGCGTCCAGCGCGCCCTCGCCGTGGTAGTGGTTCCCGGCGATGACATACGTCGTGAAGGTCGCCGCCGCCGCCACGACCCCGCCCGGGATCGCGTACCGCATGACCCGCCGTACGAAGTGCGGTCTGGCCCGCTCCTTGTTGGGCGCGAGGGCCAGGAAGAACGCCGGGACGCCGATCGTCAGGGTGGACAGCAGGGTCAGATGGCGGGGAAGGAACGGGTACTCCACGCGCGTGCACACCACCAGGACCGCCAGCAGCACCGAGTAGACCGTCTTGACCAGGAACAGCGTCGCCACGCGCGTGATGTTGCCGATCACCCGGCGGCCCTCGGCGACCACCGACGGCAGGGTCGCGAAGCTGTTGTTCAGCAGCACGATCTGCGCGACCGCGCGGGTCGCCTCCGAGCCCGAGCCCATCGCGACCCCGATGTCGGCGTCCTTGAGCGCCAGGACGTCGTTGACGCCGTCGCCGGTCATGGCGACCGTGTGGCCGTGGGACTGCAGCGCGCCCACCATGTCCCGCTTCTGCTGCGGGGTGACCCGCCCGAACACCGTGCCCTGGTCCAGGGCCTCGGCCATGGGCTCCCGCTCGGCCGGTATCCGCCGCGCGTCGACCACCGACCCCGCCAGGCCCAGCTTGCTCGCGACCGCGCCCACCGACACCGCGTTGTCGCCGGAGATGACCTTCGCGCGGACGTTCTGCTCGGCGAAGTAGCGCAGTGTGTCCGCGGCGTCCGGGCGCAGCCGCTGCTCCAGCACCACCAGCGCGGCCGGCTCGGCATCGCGCGCGACCTCGGGGTCGTCCAGCTCGCGGGCGGCACGCGCCAGCAGCAGCACCCGCAGCCCCGCCTCGTTGAGCCGCTCGGTCTCGCCGAGGGCCGGGTCGTCGTCGGCGAGCAGCACGTCCGGGGCGCCGAGCAGCCAGGTGCCGCTCTCGCCGTCGCCCTCGCTGAAGGTGGCGCCGCTGTACTTGCGGGCCGAGGAAAAGGGCAGGGACTCGGTGCAGCGCCACTCCTCGCTGTCGGGGTAGGCGTCGATGATCGCCTTCAGGGAGGCGTTGGGCCGCGGGTCGGACTCGCCGAGCGCGCCCAGCACCTGATGGACGTACCCCTCGTCGTAGCCGTCGAGGACGCGCAGCTCCGTCACGTCCATGCCGCCCTCGGTGAGGGTGCCGGTCTTGTCCAGGCAGACCGTGTCGACGCGGGCCAGGCCCTCGATGGCGGGGAGCTCCTGCACCAGGCACTGTTTCCGGCCGAGCCGGACGACGCCTATCGCGAAGGCGACCGAGGTGAGCAGCACCAGGCCCTCGGGGACCATCGGCACGATGCCGCCGACCGTGCGGGCGACGGAGCCGCGCAGGTCGTTGCTCTCCACGACCAACTGGGTGACGATCAGGCCGAGTGCGGCCGGGACCATCATCCACGTGACGTACTTCAGGATCGTGGAGATGCCCGAGCGCAGCTCGGACTGCACGAGCGTGAAGCGGGAGGCCTCCTCGGCGAGCTGCGCGGCGTACGCCTCGCGCCCGACCTTGGTGGCCCGGAAGGCGCCGCCGCCCGCGACCACGAAGCTGCCGGACATCACCTGGTCGCCGGGCCGTTTGACGACCGGGTCGGCTTCACCGGTCAGCAGCGACTCGTCGACCTCCAGGCTGTCCGCCTCGACGCACACCCCGTCCACGACGGCCTTGTCGCCGGGCCCGACCTCGATGACGTCGTCCAGCACGATCTCCGACGTCCCGATCTGTACGGCCGTACCGTCCCGGCGCACCGTCGGGCGGGCCTCGCCGATCACCGCGAGGGAGTCCAGGGTCTTCTTCGCCCGCCACTCCTGGACGATGCCGATGCCGGTGTTGGCGAGGATCACGAAGCCGAACAGGCTGTCCTGGATCGGCGCGACGACCAGCATGATCAGCCACAGCACACCGATGATCGCGTTGAACCGCGTGAAGACGTTGGCGCGGACGATCTCGGCGACGGACCGGCTGCTGCGCACCGGCACGTCGTTGATCCGGCCGGCGGCCACCCGCTCGGCGACCTCGGCCGCGGTGAGGCCGTCCGCCGGCGCGGAGGGCGCGGACAGGGGATGCACAGGATCGAGGTCGGCGCCCGCGTCGGTGTGCGTCATGCATTCGACGGTACGTGCGGAGGCGGGCGTTCACCCGCCGAGCAGGGGGAAGTTCCGACCACGGGAGGACGCGTGTAGTGCCGTGGTCGTACGGGGGCTACGGGGTGGCCACGTCCGGGTGCTCGGCGGCCGCCGCCCGCTTGATCGCGGCGTCCCGCTTGCGGACGTACCAGATACCGATCAGCCCCAGGCCCGCGCCCGCCAGGCAGGTCCACACCCACCAGGCGTGCCCGCGGTCGTCGAACCAGCCGTAGAACGGCAGCTGCACCAGGAAGAGGACGAACCAGAGGATCGTGCCGCCGACGATGGTCGGGACGACCGGGCCCTCAAGGGGTTCCGGCGCCTCGTGCTGCGGGGTCCACTTCGCCATGCGGGCAGTGTACGAGCCCGACCGGAGGGCTCGGCGGGCGATCAGGTCTACGCGCGGAGATGGCCAGCAGGAAAGTCATATGTTCATACTGAAACCGTTTACCTCTGACCACTTCTGCTCGTAGGAACCAACAAATGTCCACCTCGGCCCCCGCCAAGGTCCCCGCTCCGGAGCAGCCGGGCGGCGCGCCCGCGTACGGCGCTCTCGACCGCTACTTCAAGATCTCCGAGCGCGGCAGCACCCTGTCCCGCGAGGTCCGGGGTGGTTTCGCCACCTTCTTCGCGATGGCCTACATCATCGTGCTGAACCCGATCATCCTGGGCAGCGCGAAGGACATGTACGGCCACCAGCTCGACAACGGCCAGCTGGTCACCGCGACGGCCCTGACGGCGGCGTTCACCACGCTGCTGATGGGCGTCCTCGGCAATGTGCCGATCGCGCTGGCCGCCGGTCTCGGCGTGAACTCCGTCGTCGCCCTCCAGCTCGCCCCGCGCATGTCCTGGCCGGACGCCATGGGCATGGTCGTGCTGGCCGGTTTCGTGGTCATGCTGCTGGTGGCGACGGGTCTGCGCGAGCGCGTGATGAACGCGGTGCCGTTCGGCCTGCGCAAGGCCATCTCCATCGGTATCGGCCTGTTCATCATGCTGATCGGCCTGGTCGACTCCGGCTTCGTCTCCCGCATCCCGGACGCCGCCCACACCACCGTCCCGCTCCAGCTGGGCGGCACCGGTCACCTCAACGGCTGGCCGGTGCTGGTGTTCATCCTGGGCGCACTGCTGACGCTCGCGCTGATCGTCCGCAAGGTGCCCGGCGCGATCCTGATCTCGATCGTCGCCATGACCGTCCTCGCGGTGATCATCGAGGCCGTCGCGACGGTCCCGTCCTGGGGCCTGACGACGCCCAAGTGGCCGGGCAACCCGGTCGCCACCCCCGACCTCGGCCTGATCGGCGAGTTCAGCCTGTTCGGCGGCTTCGAGAAGGTCGGCGTACTGACCGGCATCCTCTTCGTCTTCACGGTCCTGCTGTCCTGCTTCTTCGACGCCATGGGCACGATCATGGGCGTGAGCGACGAGGCCAAGCTGACCGACGCCCAGGGCCAGATGCCCGGCATCAACAAGGTGCTGTTCGTCGACGGGATCGCGGTCGCCGCGGGCGGTGCCAGCTCCTCCTCGGCCACCACCGCCTTCGTGGAGTCCACGGCCGGTGTCGGCGAGGGCGCCCGCACCGGCTTCGCGAACATCGTCACGGGAGGCCTCTTCGCCGTCGCGCTGTTCCTCACGCCGATCGCCACGATGGTCCCGTCCCAGGCGGCCACCCCGGCCCTGCTCGCGGTCGGCTTCCTGATCCTGGCCGGCTCGGTCAAGGAGATCGACTGGGCGGACCACACGATCGCCGTCCCGGCGTTCGTGACGATGGTGATGATGCCGTTCACCTACTCGATCACCAACGGCATCGGCATGGGCTTCATCACCTTCGTGGCGATGCGCCTGGCGGCCGGCCGGGCGAAGGAGATCCCGGCGGCGATGTACGTGGTCTCGGCGGTGTTCGCCTTCTACTACCTGATGCCGGCGCTGGGACTGACCTGATCGGTCATGTGAGGCCGTAGAACTTCTCGGTCTCCTCGACGGCGGACTGGAACCGTTCGTCGAAGTCATCACGGATGAGCGTCCGGACGACATAGTCCTGGACGCTCATTCCTCTTTTCGCCGCATGGTGCCGGAGCCGTTCGAGCAGCTCCCCGTCTATCCGCAGGCTGAGCACGCTGGTCCCCATGCACACGAGGGTCGCCGCACACGGGTGGCCGATGCGTCACTTTCCGGAATCGGCTCACTCGTACGGGTGACCCGGGCGTTTGAGTGGTGAGGGTCACGGGCATCCGGCCCGCCCCGAGTGGTCTTTAGTCAGAGTAATGAGTTAAGCTAAGGAACATGCCGGACCTCACCCATGGCGACGACGCTGCCGCCGTGAACTCCCTGCGCTCAGCCGTGATGCGGCTCTCCCGCCGCCTCAAGCACCAGCGGGTCGACGAGTCGCTGAGCCCCACCGAGATGTCGGTGCTGGGCACCCTGTCCCTGTGCGGCCGGGCGACCCCGGGCGAACTGGCCCGCAAGGAACACGTCCAGCCGCCGTCCATGACCCGGATCGTCGCGCTGCTGGAGGCCAAGGGCCTGGTCCGGCTCGAGCCGCACCCCGAGGACCGGCGCCAGAAGGTCGTCACCCGCACCGAGCAGGCCGAGGCGATGCTCGAGGAGAGCCGCCGCAAGCGCAACGCGTTCCTGGCCGCGCTCGTCGAGGACCTCGACGAGGACGAGTGGGCCAAACTGCGCGCCGCCGCCCCCGTGCTGGAGAAGCTCGCACATCTGTAAGTCGCACCGAGGAGGCGAACGCTCTTGAGTACGGGCCCCGGAACAGTTTCCGCACCCGCACCGGCCACCCCTACCCCGTCCACCCGCTCCTCGATGTTCAGCTCGCTGAAGATCAGGAACTACCGCCTCTTCTTCCTCGGCCAGGCCGTCTCCAACATCGGCACCTGGATGCAGCGCATCGCCCAGGACTGGCTGGTGCTCAGCCTCACCGGCTCCGCCACCGCCGTCGGCGTCACCACCGCCCTGCAGTTCCTCCCGATGCTTCTGTTCGGCCTCTACGGCGGCGTCCTCGTCGACCGCCTCCCCAAGCGGCCCACACTGCTGGTCACCCAGACCGCGATGGCCCTCACCGGCCTCGCGCTGGCCGCCCTGACGATCACCGGCCAGGTCCAGGTGTGGCACGTCTACGTCGCCGCCTTCGCCGTCGGCCTCGCCACGGTCGTCGACAACCCGGCCCGCCAGTCCTTCGTCACCGAGATGGTCGGCCCCGACCAGCTGCAGAACGCCGTCAGCCTCAACTCGGCCAACTTCCAGTCGGCCCGCCTGATCGGCCCCGCGGTGGCCGGCCTGATGATCACCGGCGTCGGCACCGGCTGGGCGTTCCTGCTGAACGGCCTGTCCTTCGTCGCGCCCATCGCAGGGCTGCTGCTGATGCGCGCCCGCGAACTGCACGCCGTCGAGCGTGCCCCGCGCGGCAAGGGACAGCTCCGCGAGGGCCTGCGCTACGTCTCCGGCCGCCCCGAGCTGATCTGGCCGATCGTGCTCGTCGGGTTCGTCGGCACCTTCGCCTTCAACTTCCCCGTCTACCTCGCCGCCTTCGTCGACGACGTCTTCCACGCGGGCGCCGGCACCTACAGCCTCTTCAACACCCTCATGGCCGTCGGCTCCGTCGCCGGAGCCCTGCTCGCCGCCCGCCGCGGCACGGCCCGCCTGCGCGTGGTCAGCACGGCCGCGCTGCTGTTCGGCCTGATCGAGGTCGTCGCGGCCGGGGCGCCCACCCTGTGGATGTTCGCCGCGCTGATGATCCCGCTGGGCCTGTTCGGCATGACCATCAACGTCACCGCCAACACCAGCCTCCAGATGGCCACCGACCCGGTCATGCGCGGCCGCGTCATGTCCCTCTACATGATGGTCTTCCTCGGCGGCACCCCGATCGGCGCGCCCATCGCCGGCTGGATCACCGACACCTACGGCCCCCGCGCCGGCCTCGCCGCGGGCGGCGCCGTCGCGGCCCTCGCCGCGGCCGTCATCGCCGTGATCCTGGCCCGCACGGGCGGCCTGCGCCTGTCCGTGGGCTGGCGCCACGGCCACCCGAGCGTGCGGTTCGTGCCGCGCGAGCGGCGGGAGGAGCTCGCGGCGGCGGCCTGATGGCAGGGTGAGGCCATGAGACTCTTCGCCGCCGTGCTGCCCCCGGACGAGGTGGTCGGGGAACTGGCCGCCGAGGTGGAGGCGCTGAAACGGCTCCCCGGCGCGGACCGGCTCCGCTGGACCGGCCGCCCCGGCTGGCACTTCACCCTCGCCTTCTACGGTGAGGTCGACGACACCGTCGTACCGGACCTGTCGGCCCGCCTGGAGCGCGCCGCCCACCGCACGGCCCCCTTCCCGCTCGCGGTGAGCGGAGGGGGCCAGTTCGGCCACGGCCGCGCCCTGTGGGCAGGGGCCGACGGCGATGTGGCGTCCATGCGGCTGCTGGCCGACCGCAGCGAGGCCGCCGCCCGCAAGGCGGGCCTCGACATGGGCGAGCACCGCCGCTACAAGGCCCACCTCACAGTGGCCCGCAGCCGCGACGCAGTGAACGTGAGGGCGTACGTGGACGCGCTGGCCACGTTCGTCAGCCGCACCTGGACCGTGGCCGAGCTGGTGCTGGTCCGCAGCAACCTGCCGGCCTCCGGCGTGCCGGGCGAGCAGCCCCGCTACGAGGCGGTCGCCCGCTGGCCACTGGGCGCGGCCGGTTAGGCTCGTTCCCGTGGACCCGAAGACCCGGAACCGGATCATGGCCGGTGCGCTCGTGCTGATGTTCGTCGTGGTGGCGGTGGCGGCGGCGCTGGGGAGGTAGCTCGCCCCAGGCCGCCGCCGCCTCCGCATGCGTGCCTTTTCGGCCTACCAGGCGAAGGCCTCCGGAGACGGCCCCGGCCCGGGGAAGATCTCGTCCAGCCCGGCGAGCAGCTCCGGCGACAGCTCCAGCTCGACGGCCCGCAGCGCCGACTCCAGCTGCTGCGCCGTACGCGGCCCCACGATCGGCCCCGTCACACCCGGCCGGGTCAGCAGCCACGCCAGCGCGACCTCGCCGGGCTCCAGCCCGTGCTTGTCGAGCAGCTCCTCGTACGACTGCACCTTGGCCCGCACGGCGGCGTCCTTGAGCGCCTCGGCGGTACGCCCGCTGGAGCGCCGCCCGCCCTCGACCTCCTTGCGGACGACCCCGCCGAGCAGACCTCCGTGCAGCGGCGACCAGGGGATGACGCCCAGCCCGTAGTCCTGCGCGGCCGGGACGACCTCCATCTCGGCGCGGCGCTCGTAGAGGTTGTACAGACACTGCTCACTGACGAGCCCGTACGAGCCTCGCCGCGCGGCCGTCTCATTGGCCTGGGCGATCTTGTACCCGGGGAAGTTGCTGGACCCGGCGTAGAGGATCTTGCCCTGGGCGACGAGGGTGTCGATGGCCTGCCAGATCTCCTCGAACGGCGTGGCCCGGTCGATGTGGTGGAACTGGTACAGGTCGATGTGGTCGGTGCCCAGGCGCTTCAGCGAGGCGTCCACGGCCCGCCGGATGTTCAGGGCCGACAGCTTGTCGTGGTTCGGCCAGGGCTCGCCGTCCGTGCCCATGTTCCCGTACACCTTCGTGGCGAGCACGACCTTGTCCCGGTTCGCCGCGCTCTTGGCGAACCAGCTGCCGATGATCGACTCCGTACGGCCCTTGTTCTCACCCCAGCCGTACACATTCGCCGTGTCGAAGAAGTTGATCCCCGCGTCCAGCGCCGCGTCCATGATGGCGTGGCTGTCCGCCTCGTCCGTCTGCGGTCCGAAGTTCATCGTGCCGAGGACCAGTCGGCTGACCTTGAGTCCGGTGCGTCCGAGCTGCGTGTACTTCATGGTCTCCAAGCCAACGGCTTGGAGTGCGCTCTATGCAAGGAGCCTGTGGCGCTCAGTCCCGGGGGAACTCGTCGGTCTTGAGGACCAGGCCGAGGGGGGTCCCCGTCAGGTCCACCTCGTCGCCGAAGCGGATCTTGGTCTCGGTGACGTAGTCGTCGTCCTTGGGGTTGGTGTAGATGTGACAGCGGCCCTGGTACGGGTCGGCGACGAGATAGACGGGCACCTCGGCGGCGGCGTAGGCGGCCTTCTTGGGGCCGTAGTCGTTGGGGGCGGTGCCCTTCGAGACGACCTCGGCGACGAACTCGACGTCCTTGTGGCTCCAGTGGCCCGTGCCGTCCTTCTCGGCGGAATCGCGCAGCTTGGCCAGGTCCGGGCAGAAGCCGTTCTTGTAGCCGGGGAAGTCGATCCGCACGTCCGAGAAGACCTTGATGTGGCGACCGAAGTGGTCCTCAAGAGCCCAAAGGAGCCTACGGATGATCTCCCAGTGAGTGTCCCGTTGCGGCGTCATGTAGATGGTGCCCCCGACGATCTCGACCCTGTATCCATCGGGGACGGGCATCATCTCAAGCCGCTCGAACAGCTCATCGAGCGTGTTCAGATCGCTGCTCTCGGCCATCTCGATCCTGTCTTCAACGACGGTCATCGTGGCGCTCCTCCCCGGCCGGACTCACCACAAGCCCAGCCGCGCAGTACAACGATACGCACGGTCACCACGTCACGTACGGACCTCGTACTCCGCTCCCCATCCCCACTCCCGCCACATCGCGTCCGCGAAGGCCGCCGCCAGCTTGTGCTCGCCGGAGGCGTTCGGGTGGGTGCCGTCGTAGGTGTCGCTGTGGAAGTCGTACGAGTCGGGGACCGAGGCCAGCAGCAGGGGTGAGGCCGGCTCGTCGAGGTCGGTCACCGCCTTGGCGAGCAGGTCGTTGAAGAGGCCCACTTGCGCGGCGAAGTCCGGGTC
Source organism: Streptomyces sp. NPDC096205 (assembly GCF_044763135.1). Lineage (NCBI taxonomy): Bacteria > Bacillati > Actinomycetota > Actinomycetes > Kitasatosporales > Streptomycetaceae > Streptomyces > Streptomyces sp. NPDC096205. The sequence continues at coordinate 192,364 of NZ_JBIWFS010000006.1, forward strand.
GGCGTCCGCGCGGACGTTCCGGATCACCGGGAGCAGCACCATGCGGATGCGGGGGTTGGCCGTGCGGGCCGCCGCCACGAACGCCCGGACGTTGTCGGCCGTCTGCTCGGCGTTCGTGTAGAAGCCCAGGTCGATCAGGCCCAGCGACACCAGCAGCACGTCCGCCCGGCACGCCCGCACGCTCTCCCCGATCAGCGGGACCATGTGCTGCCAGCCCTCGCCCCAGCCGGCGAGGTGGGCGCGGGGGAAGTCCGGGTCGGCGTAGTCGTACGAGGTCGGCTCCTGCGCGGCCTGGTCGTACAGCGTCTCGCGCGGGCCGACGAGGGCGAACGGGCCGTCGTAGGTGTCGCGCAGGTGCTGCCACATCCGGTAACGCCATGTGTGTTCGCCGGCGCTGCCGATCGTCATGGAGTCACCTACGGGCATGAACCTGAGCATCCGCTCATGATGAGGGATCCCGGTGACCGGTGGGGCGCCCGGGGCCTGTGAGGACCGCCACGACGATCATCACCGGTGCCTCCTCGGGTCCGGACCCCGGGATGGCAGGCTTGGGGCATGCGCCGACGCCTTGCCGCCCTCCTGTCCGCGGCCGCCTGCCTGTTGTCCGGGCTCGCCGTGCCCACGACCGCGTACGCCGCCGACGGCGACGAGAGCTTCACCATCGAGGACCCGCGCATCACCGAGTCCAGCGGCCTCGCCGCGTCCCGGCAGCACCCGGGCATCTACTGGACGCACAACGACCAGGACGAGGGCGCCTACCTCTACGCCGTCGACAGCCGGACCGGGGAGACCGTCGCGACCGTCACCATGACCGGCGTCGGCGACCCGCGTGATGTGGAAGCCATCGCCGTGGGGCCCGACAACCAGCTCTACGTCGGCGACATCGGAGACAACGACGGGGTCGTCTGGGACCACGTCTGGGTCTACCGGCTGCCCGAACCCGCCCAGCTCAAGGACCAGACCGTCCGCGCGACCCAGTACGTCGTGAAGTACTCCGACGGCCCCCGCGACGCCGAGTCCCTGCTGGTGCACCCCAAGACCGGCCGCGTCTACATCATCGACAAGGGCGAGGACGGCGGCCATCTCTACTCCGGTCCCGCCGAGTTGTCCGCCTCCGGCACCAACGTCTTCTCGCCCGGCCCGCCCATCGACCTGTGGGCCACCGACGCCGCCTTCTCCCCGGACGGCGAACAGTTCGTCGTACGGGGCTACATGGGCGGCATCGCGTACGACTGGAACGGCGGGCAGCCCCGGCGCCTGGGCCGCGTCAGCGTGCCGCTGGGGCAGGGCGAGTCCGTGTCCTACTCCGCCGACGGCACGAAGCTGATGCTCGGCATGGAGGGCGCCCAGAGCCCGGTCGAGGCGCAGGACGCGCCCGGCGGCGATTCCAAGTCGCCCTCGTCGAAGGGCGGTTCCGGCGCCTCAGGTGACGACGGCGACTCCGGGCTGCGGATCGAGTACGTCGTCGTCGCCGGCATCTGCGTCGGCCTCTTCGGCATCGCCCGGCGCAGGCGCAGGTCCTAGCCGTCCGGCCCCGCCGTAGCGTCCGGCCGCTTCCCCAAGGGCGCGGATCTCAGCTCGGCGCTCAAGGGCCTGCCCGACGACCTGTGCCAGTGCCCGCACTACGGCTATGTGCTCAGCGGCAGGATCAAGATGCGGACGAAGCACGGCGAGCACGTCTACGAGGCGGGCCAGGCCTACTACTGGGCGCCCGGCCACGCCCCCGAGCCGCTGGAGGACACCGAGCTGGTGGAGTTCTCGCCGACCGGGGAGTTCAAAGAGGTGGTCGAGCACATCAGCAGGTCGGCCGAAGGCTGAGCCGAGACGCGCAGGCGGCTGAGACGCGTACGGCCCCGGAGGGCTTCCCCCTCCAGGGCCGTGCCGCAGGACCGTAGGCCGTAGCCAGGATCGCTTACAGGTGCTCGATCACGTAGTCGACGCACTTCGTCAGCGCCTCGACGTCCGCCGGGTCGATCGCCGGGAACATCGCGATGCGCAGCTGGTTGCGGCCGAGCTTGCGGTAGGGCTCGGTGTCCACGATGCCGTTGGCGCGCAGCACCTTGGCGACCGCGGCCGCGTCGACGTCGTCGGTGAAGTCGATCGTGCCGATGACGGCCGAGCGCTTGGCCGGGTCGGTGACGAACGGGTTCGCGTACTTCACGTCCTCCGCCCAGCCGTACAGCGTGCGCGCGGAGGCCGCCGTGCGGCGGGTCGCCCAGTCCAGGCCGCCCTGGCCGTTGATCCACTCCAGCTGCTGGTTCAGCAGGAAGAGGGTGGACAGCGCCGGGGTGTTGTACGTCTGGTTCTTGCGGGAGTTGTCGATCGCCGTCGGCAGGCTGAAGAACTCCGGGATGTGCCGGCCCGAGGCGTGGATCCGCTCGGCGCGCTCGATCGCGGCCGGGGAGAACACGCCGATCCACAGGCCGCCGTCGGAGGCGAAGGACTTCTGCGGGGCGAAGTAGTAGACGTCCGTCTCGGCGATGTCGACCGGCAGGCCGCCCGCGCCGGAGGTGGCGTCGACCAGGACCAGGGAGCCGGCGTCGGCGCCCTCGACCCGCTTGATCGGCATGGCCACACCGGTCGAGGTCTCGTTGTGGGTGAACGCGTACACGTCCACACCGGCCTCGGCGGCCGCCTCGGGGTGCGTGCCCGGGTCGGAGGCGATGACGGTGGGCTCGGCGAGCCACGGCGCGAGCTTGGCGGCCTTGGCGAACTTCGAGCTGAACTCGCCGAAGTTCAGGTGCTGCGACTTGTTCTCGATCAGGCCGTGCGTCGCGATGTCCCAGAACGCGGTGGAGCCGCCGTTGCCGAGGATCACCTCGTAGCCCTCGGGGAGCTGGAACAGCTCGGAGATGCCCTCGCGCACCTTGCCGACCAGGTTCTTGACCGGGGCCTGGCGGTGGGAGGTGCCGAGCAGAGAGGTACCGGTGGCGGCCAGGGCGTCCAGCGCCTCCACCCGCACCTTGGAGGGGCCCGCGCCGAATCGACCGTCGGCGGGCTTGATGTCAGCAGGAATCTGGATCTCAGCCACGAGGTGAGGTTAGCCGGTGGAGGAAACGGGGTCGAAACACCGTCCGTCGGCTGAGACACGCGCGGGGACCGGACGGACTGATTGGCTGGGTGCATGACGGATCTGGAAGCCGCACTGCGCAGGGCCGTCCGGGGCGATGTCCGTTTCGACGTCACCGCCCGCGCCCTGACCACCATGGACGCCTCCAACTACCGGCGTGTCCCGCTCGGGGTCGTCGCGCCGCGCGACGCGGACGACGTGGCGGCCGCACTGGCGGTGTGCCGGGAGCACGGCGTGCCGGTCGTGCCGCGCGGCGGCGGTACGTCGATCGCGGGCCAGGCGACCGGCACGGGCGTGGTCCTGGACTTCACCCGGCACATGAACGGCCTGGTCTCCCTGGACCCCGAGGCCCGCACCGCCGTCGTCCAGCCCGGTCTCGTCCTCGACCGCCTCCAGGAGGCCGCCGCCCCGCACGGCCTGCGCTTCGGCCCCGACCCCTCCACCCACAGCCGCTGCACCCTCGGCGGGATGATCGGCAACAACTCCTGCGGCTCCCACTCGGTGGCCTGGGGCACGACCGCGGACAGCGTGCGGGAGCTGGCCGTCGTCACCGCGCGCGGGCAGCGGCTGCGGCTCGGACAGGGCTGGGCCGGGGCGCCCGAGGGGCTGCGGGAGCTGGTCCTCGGCGACCTCGAACGCCTGCGCACCGGCTTCCCCGACCTGCCCCGCCGTATCTCCGGCTACGCGCTGGACGCGCTGCTGCCCGAGAAGGGCGCGGACGTCGCCCGCTCCTTCTGCGGCTCCGAGGGCACGCTGGGCGTCCTCACCGAAGCGGTCGTCACACTCGTCGAGGCGCCACGCGCGCGTGCCCTCGCCGTCCTCGGGTACGCCGACGAGAGCGCGGCCGCGGAGGCGGCGGCGGGCCTGCTGCCGTACGGGCCGCTGACCGTGGAGGGCATGGCGGCCGACCTGGTGCCGGCCGGCACGGCCGGGCTGCCCCGGGGCGGGGCCTGGCTGTTCGTGGAGACGGGCGGGGAGACGGCGGTCGAGGCACACGCGCGTGCGGAGGCGGTCGTACGGGCTGCCGACGCCGTGGACGCGCGGATCGTCGCCGACCCGGCCGGGCAGCGCGCGCTGTGGCGCATCCGCGAGGACGCCGCCGGCACGGCGACCCGTATGCCCGACGGCACCGAGGCCTGGCCGGGCTGGGAGGACTGCGCCGTACCGCCCGCCCGCCTGGGCGCCTATTTGCGCGACTTCCGCGCCCTGCTCGCCTCCCACGGCCTGCGCGGCAGCCCGTACGGCCATTTCGGCGACGGCTGCATCCACGTCCGTATCGACTTCGACCTGCTGACCGCGCCGGGCGTGGCCCGCTTCCGCCGCTTCTCCGAGGAACTCGCCCGTCTGGTCGTCGCCCACGGCGGGTCCCTGTCGGGTGAGCACGGCGACGGGCAGGCGCGGGCGGAGCTGCTGCCGGTGATGTACGGGCCGGAGACGGTCGCGCTCTTCGAACGCGCGAAGGCGGTCTGGGACCCCGACGACCTCCTCAACCCCGGCATCCTGGTCCGCCCGGCGCCCCTGGACGCCGACCTGCGGTTCGCGGTCCTGCCGCGCGAGCCGGTGGACGTGGCCTTCGGCTACCGGTCCGACGGCGGCGACTTCACGGCGGCCGTACGGCGGTGTGTCGGGGTCGCGAAGTGCCGTACTCCCTCTCCGGCGGGCCAGTCCGTGATGTGCCCCTCCTTCCGCGTGACGGGCGAGGAGGAGCACTCCACGCGCGGGCGCGCCCGCCTGCTGCACGAGATGCTCGCGGGGGAGCTGGTGACCGACGGCTGGCGCTCGCCGGAGGTCCGGGACGCGCTGGACCTGTGCCTGGCCTGCAAGGGATGCCGCTCGGACTGCCCGGTCGGCGTCGACATGGCCACGTACAAGGCGGAGTTCCTGCATCACCACTACGCGGGCCGGCGCAGGCCTGCGGCGCACTACAGCATGGGCCGCCTGCCGGAGTGGCTGCGGTGGGCGGCACGCCTGCGGGCGGCGGGCCTGGTGAACGCCCTGGCAGGGCTACGGCCCCTCGCCCGGCTCGCCCGGCGTCTCGGCGGCATCGCGGCCGAGCGGGAGATCCCGAAGCTGGCGCCCGAGCCGTTCAGCCGGTGGTGGCGGCGCAGGGAACCCGCTGTGGGTCCGGGTGAGCCGGTGGTGCTGTGGCCGGACACCTTCACCGAGCATCTGTCGCCGGGCGTGGGCCGGGCGGCGGTACGGGTCCTGGAGGCGGCCGGACTGCGCGTGGCACTGCCGCCGACGCTCTTCCCGCGCGGGGGGCGGCTCGCGGACGGACGCACCCGGTCCGCGTTCGCGCTGGCGGGAGTCCGCAGGGGGCGGGTGTGCTGCGGGCTGACGTACGTCTCCACCGGGCAGCTCGACCGGGCCCGGAAGGTCCTGCGCGACACTCTGGACCTGATGGAGCCGGTGCTTCGGGCGCGGATGCCGGTCGTGGTGCTGGAGCCGAGCTGCGCGGCGGCGCTGCGGACCGATCTGCCCGAGCTGCTGCCGGACGACCCGCGAGCGGCGCGGCTGGCGGAGCGGGTGGTCACGTTCGCTCAGGCGCTGGAGCGGTACGCGCCCGGCTGGCGGCCGCCGGTGCTGGACCGGCCCGTGACCGGACAGACGCACTGCCACCAGCACGCGGTCCTCGGCGACGCGGCCGAGCGGAGGCTGCGCGCTGCGGCGGGACTGACCGGCGAGCTGTCGGGCGGCTGCTGCGGCCTCGCGGGCAACTTCGGCTTCGAGCGCGGCCACTACGACGTCTCGGTGGCCTGCGCGGAGGAGCACCTGCTGCCGTCGGTGCGGTCGGCCCCGCAGGACGCGGTGGTGCTGGCGGACGGCTTCTCCTGCCGCACCCAGCTGGAGCAGCTGGCCGGGGTGCGGGGGCGGCATCTCGCGGAGGTGCTGGCCGAGGGGCTGGACGAAGGGCCGGCCGACGGGGAGTCAGGGGCGTGAGCGCTGTACATGCCTGACCCTAGTCCATTACCGTGGACTGGCAAGTGCATCGTAATGAACAAGATCCCCTTCGCGCCCAGTCCTCAGGAAGCCCCGTGAGCACTTCGAGCACCACCTCCACGCCCACCACGGTGTCAGCGCCGGTCGCCTCGGCAGGGACCGGCGGGCGACGAGGCGGCTCTCTGGGGCCGGTCGGACTGGTGCTGGCCGGCGGGATCTCGGTGCAGTTCGGCGGGGCCCTCGCCGTGACGCTCATGCCGCGCGCGGGCGCGCTGGGCGTGGTGACCCTGCGGCTCCTGGTCGCCGCGATCGTGCTGCTGATCGTGTGCCGCCCCCGGCTGAAGGGGCACACGCGTGCCGACTGGGGCACGGTGGTGGTCTTCGGCATCACCATGGGCGCGATGAACGGCCTGTTCTACGAGTCCGTGGACCGCATCCCGCTCGGCGCGGCCGTCACCCTGGAGGTACTCGGCCCGCTCGCGCTGTCGGTGATCGCCTCCCGGCGGCTGGTGAACCTCGTCTGGGCCGGGCTCGCCCTCGCGGGAGTGTTCCTGCTCGGCGGCGGGGGCTTCAGTGACCTCGACCCGGTAGGCGTGGCCTTCGCCCTGGGAGCGGGCGCGATGTGGGCGGCGTACATCGTCTTCAGTGCCCGCACCGGCCGCCGCTTCCCCCAGGCGGACGGCCTCGCCCTGGCCATGGCGGTGGCGGCCCTGCTCTTCCTGCCCCTGGGCATCGCCGAGTCGGGCGCCAAGCTCACCGACCCGGTGACGATCGGCCTGGGCGCGGGCGTGGCGATCCTGTCCTCGGTTCTGCCCTACACGCTGGAGTTGCTGGCCCTCCGGCGCCTGCCCGCCTCCACCTTCGCGGTCATGATGAGCCTCGAACCGGCCATCGCCGCGACAGCCGGCTTCCTCATCCTGGACCAGACCCTCACGACCACGCAGTCCGCGGCGATCGCCCTGGTCATCGGGGCGAGCATGGGGGCTGTGCGGACGCAGGTGGGGCGGCGGAAGGCAGTTCCCGAGATCTGAGGGGCCCGGCCTGGTCCTGCCGGACTAGGGTCGGACCCGTGCAGCTCACCGAGACGGCCGACGACCGCCCGCTGATCCCTCGCCCTGAGCGCTCGCCGGGCGCTCTGCGCGCGGCCTGCACCGTCGTGGCCCCCGCGCTTCTCCTGGCCTACGACAGGGCCAAGGACCAGGCGCTGGCCGAGGCCGTCGAGCACGGGTCACTGAAACCCGTGCACGCGTACCTGGCTCACTGGGCCGCTCTGATCGAGATCGAGCGGCACCCGGAGACAGCGAAGCGGTACCACCGCGCCGAATACCTCGCCCGGACAGCCGCCTCTCCGGAGGAGGCCCGCGAGCACCTCACCACGGCGAGTGTCCTCTACTGCGCCGCGGCCGAAGCGACCCCGGGTTGTGGCGGTGTCAGTGCTTGACCGACTCCACGAAGGCGGACCAGGCCGTCGCGGGGAAGCGCAGGACGGGGCCGTCCGGGTTCTTGGAGTCCCGGACGGCGAGGTGGGGCCGGAGATCGGCGACCTCTACGCAGTCCCCGCCGGTGTCACCGCTGTAGGAGGACTTGCGCCAGGTGGCGGTGCCGAGGGGGGCGCACTCGACGCATTCGCCTCCGGTGCCGCCGCTGTAAGAGGACTTACGCCACTCCGCTCGTGTCCGGTTCTGGCCGTTCTGCATAGCGTTCCTCCCGTACGCGGGCGATCAGCGCTGCCGAGTCCTCCACGGAGAGGGCCGCAGCCTGCAGATGATCGTAACGATGCGAACAGTCCCTGACGACAGTCGGGTTGGCGGTCAGGTACCCCTTGTCGTAGTTCTCGGAGTAGGTGATGTCAGGGTCGCTCGTGAAGCGCAGGATGGTGAAAGAGCCTGTTGTGGCCGGGTGCTGACCCACGCCGAGCGGCAGCACCTGGACCCGCAGCTCACGACGGTCTCGCAGACTCAGCAGGTGGGTGAGCTGATCCCACATGACCTCCCGGCCGCCGAACGGTCGGTGCAGCACCACCTCGTCCAGCACTACCCAGGTGAATGGTGGGTCTTCCCGTTCGAGGATTCGCTGCCTCTCCATCCTCGCGGCTACCAAGTCGTCAGGCTTGTCCGCCAGGCCCGCCTCCAGAACCGCCCGCGCGTAGGCCGGTGTCTGAAGCAGGCCATAGACCACCTGGCATTGGAACGTCGCGATGTTCGTCGCCCGCGCTTCCAGCTCCGCGAACGGCTGAAGCCAGCTCGGCAACTGGCTCCGCAGCACCAGCCCGATCAGCCGCGAGAACAACCCGTCCGTCCCCAGCGCCGCGTCCACCCGCTCCGAGAACTCCCGGGTCGGCACCTTCATCGTCGTCTCGATCTGCCCGATCAGGGACCCCGTGCAGAAGACGATCGAGCCGAGGGCCTTCTGGGTGAGCCCGGCCGCTTCCCTGGCGCGGCGCAGCTCATAGCCGTAGTAGTCCAACGGGGACGCGCTCGGGTCGAGTTCGCGGATGTGCACGACGACCACCTCCTGTCACTGACGGTAGCCACCCGAGCGCGCACAGGTCTCGGAATCCGGGAAAGAAATTAATGCAAGCACGCTTGCTTGTTTCTGGCGGCGCTGCCATCCTCGCCGCATGGCCGACCCGACGCCCGTCTTCGACGACCTGCGTGCCGAGAGCGACGAACTCGACCGAGCTGTGGCCGAGTTGGCGCCCGAACGGTGGAGACTGCCCACGCCCGCCCCCCGCTGGACCATCGCCCATCAGATCGCCCACCTCGCCTGGACCGACCACTCCGCCCTGCTGGCCGTCACCGACGCGGAGGCCTTCCAGGGGCTGGTGGAGCAGGCCCTGAAGGCGCCGGAGTCGTTCGTCGACGAGGGCGCCGACGCCGGGGCCGCGCTGCCGCCCGCCGAGCTGCTGGAGCGCTGGCGGCGCGGCCGTGAGGCCCTGGACGCGGCACTGCGGGCGGCCCCTCACGGCGCGCGCTTCCCCTGGTACGGGCCGCCCATGTCGGCCGCGTCCATGGCGACGGGCCGGCTGATGGAGACGTGGGCGCACGGCCAGGACGTCGCCGACGCGCTCGGGGTCGTACGGGAGCCGACGGACCGGCTGCGGCATGTGGCGCGGATCGGGGTGCGGGCCCGTGACTTCGCCTTCCACGCGCGGGGGATCGCCCCGCCGGAGGGCGAGTTCCGGGTCGAGCTTCTCGCCCCTTCCGGTGCCCTGTGGACCTACGGCCCCGAGGACGCCCCCCAGCGCGTCACCGGGCCCGCCCTCGACTTCTGCCTCCTGGTCACCCAGCGCGCCCACCGGGACGACCTCGCGCTGACCGCCGTAGGGGAGGACGCCGACCGGTGGCTGGGCATCGCGCAGGCCTTCGCGGGGCCGCCCGGAGAGGGCCGCGCGCCCAAGGAGGCCTCGGCGTGACCCTCCGCATCGGCAACGCCTCCGGCTTCTACGGTGACCGGTTCGACGCCCTGCGCGAGATGCTCACCGGCGGCGAACTCGACGTAGTGACCGGGGACTACCTCGCCGAACTGACCATGCTGATCCTCGGCCGCGACCGGCTGAAGGACACCTCCGCCGGGTACGCGCGCACCTTCCTCGGGCAGTTGGAGGAGTGTCTCGGCCTCGCGCACGAGCGCGGGGTGCGGATCGTCACCAACGCGGGAGGGCTGAACCCCGCCGGACTCGGGGTCAAGGTACGGGAGTTGGCCGACCGGCTCGGCATCGCCGTCCGTGTCGCCCATGTCGAAGGTGACGACCTCACCCGCGACCATCCCGGCAGCCTCGCCGCGCACGCCTACCTCGGTGGGTTCGGGATCGCCGCCTGTCTGCGCGCGGGCGCGGACGTGGTCGTCACCGGGCGGGTCACCGACGCGGCCCTGGTCACCGGTCCGGCCGCCGCGCACTTCGGGTGGGGGCCGGGCGACCTGGACCGGCTCGCGGGTGCGGTCGTCGCCGGGCATGTGCTGGAGTGCGGCACGCAGGCCACCGGCGGCAACTACGCCTTCTTCACCGACGGCGATACCACCCGCCCCGGCTTCCCGCTCGCCGAGCTGCACCAGGACGGCAGCAGCGTCATCACCAAGCACCCGGGGACGGGCGGCTTCGTGGACGTGGGGACCGTCACCGCGCAGCTGCTGTACGAGACGCAGGGCGCCCGGTACGCCGGACCGGACGTCACGGCCCGGCTGGACACCGTACGGCTCACCCAGCTCGGCCCCGACCGCGTCCGCATCGAGGGCGTGCGCGGTGAGGCCCCGCCGCCCACGCTGAAGGTCGGCCGCAACCGGCTCGGCGGCTGGCGCAACGAGGTCGTCTTCGTGCTCACCGGGCTCGACATCGAGGACAAGGCGGACCTGGTGCGGCGGCAGCTGGAGCCCGCTCTCGCCAAGGTCGCCGACGCCCGCTGGGAGCTGGCCCGCACCGACCGCGAGGACGCCGGCACCGAGGAGACCGCCAGCGCGCTGCTGCGGCTCGTCGTACGCGACCCCGACCAGGCCGCCGTGGGCAAGGCGCTCAGCGGGGCCGCCGTGGAGCTGGCGCTGGCCAGCTATCCCGGCTTCCATGTCGCCGACCTGCCGGGCAGAGGCACGCCCTACGGCGTCTTCGACGCGGTCTACGTCCCCCAGGACGCGGTCGCGCACACGGCCGTGCTCGACGACGGGCGGCGTATCGCCGTGACGCCGTCGGCCGACAGCCTCGTACTCGACGACGTGCCGCAGCCGCTGCTGCCCGCGCCTCTGCCCGCGGGGCCGGTGCGGCGCGCCCCGCTGGGGCTGGTGGCCGGGGCGCGCAGTGGGGACAAGGGCGGGGACGCGAATGTGGGCGTCTGGGCGCGGACGGAGGAGGCCTGGCGGTGGCTGGCCCATGAGCTGACCGTGCGGAGGTTCCAGCAGCTCATCCCCGAGAGCGACGGGCTCAAGGTCACCCGGCACGTCCTGCCCAATCTCCGTGCCCTGAACTTCGTCGTCGAGGGCGTCCTCGGCGAGGGCGTCGCCGCCCGGCACCGCTTCGACCCGCAGGCCAAGGCGCTCGGCGAATGGCTGCGCTCGCGCCACCTGGACATACCGGAGGCTCTTCTGTGACGGTCATCGGCTCGGCCCTGGACACCGCGAGCCCCGACTACCGGGCGAACCGCGAGGCCATGCTCGCCAAGCTCACCGCCCTCGAAGCCGAGCAGGCGAAGGCGCTGGCGGGCGGGGGAGAGAAGTACGTCGAACGGCACCGGAAGCGGGGGAAGCTGCTCGCGCGCGAGCGCATCGAGCTGCTCCTCGACCCCGACACGCCGTTTCTGGAGCTGTCGCCGCTGGCCGCGTGGGGCAGCGAGTACGCGGTCGGGGCCTCGCTCGTCACGGGGATCGGGGTCGTCGAGGGCGTGGAGTGCCTGATCACCGCCAACGACCCGACCGTGCGCGGCGGGGCGTCCAACCCCTGGTCGCTGAAGAAGGCCCTGCGCGCCAACGACATCGCGCTCGCCAACCGGCTGCCCTGCATCAGCCTCGTCGAGTCCGGCGGCGCGGATCTGCCGTCGCAGAAGGAGATCTTCATCCCCGGGGGCGCGATCTTCCGCGACATCACGCGGCTGTCGGCGGCCGGTATCCCGACCGTGGCCGTCGTCTTCGGCAACTCCACCGCGGGTGGCGCCTACATCCCCGGCATGTCCGACCACGTGATCATGGTCAAGGAGCGGGCCAAGGTGTTCCTGGGCGGGCCGCCGCTGGTGAAGATGGCCACCGGGGAGGAGAGCGACGACGAGTCGCTGGGCGGCGCCGACATGCACGCGCGTGTGTCGGGTCTCGCCGACCACTTCGCCGTCGACGAGCACGACGCCCTGCGCCAGGCCCGCCGCGTCGTCGCCCGCCTCAACCACCGCAAGGCGTACGAGGATCCGGGCCCGGCCGAGCCGCCCAAGTACGACCCCGAGGAACTGCTCGGCATCGTCCCCGGTGATCTCAAGGTGCCGTTCGACCCGCGCGAGGTGATCGCCCGGATCGTCGACGCCTCCGACTTCGACGAGTTCAAGCCGCTGTACGGGACCAGCCTGGTGACCGGGTGGGCGTCGCTGCACGGCTACCCGGTGGGCGTGCTCGCCAACGCCCAGGGCGTCCTGTTCAGCGAGGAGTCCCAGAAGGCCGCGCAGTTCATCCAGCTCGCCAACCAACGCGACATCCCCCTCCTCTTCCTCCACAACACCACCGGCTACATGGTGGGCCGTGAGTACGAGCAGGGCGGCATCGTCAAACACGGCTCCATGATGATCAACGCGGTCTCGAACTCGAAGGTTCCCCATCTGTCGGTCCTGATGGGCGCCTCGTACGGGGCCGGGCACTACGGCATGTGCGGGCGGGCCTACGACCCGCGCTTCCTGTTCGCCTGGCCCAGCGCCAAGTCGGCCGTCATGGGCCCGCAGCAGCTCGCGGGCGTGCTGTCGATCGTGGCCCGGCAGTCGGCGGCGGCGAAGGGACGGCCGTACGACGACAACGCGGACGCCGCGCTGCGCGCGATGGTCGAGCAGCAGATCGAGTCGGAGTCGCTGCCGATGTTCCTGTCCGGGCGGCTGTACGACGACGGCGTCATCGACCCGCGCGACACCCGCACCGTTCTCGGCCTGTGCCTGTCCGCCGTCCACACCGCGCCGTTCGAGGGCGTGCGCGGCGGCTTCGGCGTCTTCCGGATGTGAGGGGACATTCACGTGATCAAGAGCCTGCTCGTCGCCAACCGGGGCGAGATCGCCTGCCGCGTCTTCCGCACCTGCCGTGAGTTGGGAATCCGGACGGTCGCCGTGCACTCGGACGCCGACGAGAACGCCCTCCACGCGCGCGTGGCCGACACGGCCGTACGCCTCCCGGGGGCGGCCCCCGCCGACACCTACTTGCGCGGCGACCTGATCGTGAAGGCCGCTCTCTCCGCCGGCGCGGACGCCGTGCACCCCGGCTACGGCTTCCTCTCCGAGAACGCCGACTTCGCGCGGGCCGTCCTCGACGCCGGCCTCGTCTGGATCGGCCCGCCGCCCGAGGCCATCGAGGCGATGGCGTCCAAGACCCGCGCGAAACAACTGCTGGGCATCGCGCCCCTCACCGACGTCACGGACGCCGACCTGCCGGTGCTGGTGAAGGCGGCCGCGGGCGGCGGAGGGCGCGGAATGCGCGTCGTGCGCCGCCTGGAGGACCTGACCGCCGCACTGGAGGGAGCGCGGGCCGAGGCCGCGAGCGCCTTCGGGGACGGCGAGGTGTTCGTCGAGCCCTACGTCGAGAACGGCCGCCACGTCGAGGTGCAGATCCTCGCCGACACCCACGGCACGGTGTGGGCGCTCGGCACCCGCGACTGCTCCCTCCAGCGCCGCCACCAGAAGGTCGTCGAGGAGGCGCCGGCACCCGGGCTCCCCGAGGAGCTCGCGCAGGAGTTGCGGGCGCTGGCCGTACGCGCCGCACGCGCCGTGCACTACACCGGCGCGGGCACCGTCGAGTTCCTCGTCGCCGACGGCACGGCGCACTTCCTGGAGATGAACACCCGCCTCCAGGTGGAGCACCCGGTCACGGAGGAGATATTCGGCCTCGACCTGGTCGCCGAACAGCTCCGGATCGCCGAGGGCCACGCCCTTGCCGCCGACCCGCCACACGCGCGTGGCCACGCCGTCGAGGTCCGCCTCTACGCCGAGGACCCCGCCCGCGACTGGGCCCCGCAGACCGGCACCCTGCACCGCCTCGCCGTCCCCGACGGCATCCGCCTCGACACCGGCTACACCGACGGCGACGACATCGGCGTCCACTACGACCCCATGCTCGCCAAGCTCGTCGCCCACGCCCCCACCCGCGCCGAGGCCCTGCGCAAGCTGGCCGGCGCCCTGGAACGCACGGTCCTGCACGGCCCGACGACGAACAGGGACCTGCTCCTCGCCTCCCTGCGGCACGAGGAGTTCACCGACGCCCGCATGGACACGGGCTTCTACGACCGCCACCTCGCCGAGCTGACGGCACCCGCGCCCGACCCGTACGCCCCCCTGGCCGCCGCCCTCGCCCACGCTCACGGCCGCTCCCGCTTCGGCGGCGCCTGGCGCAACGTCCCCTCCCAGCCGCAGACCAAGCGCTACGAGATGGCCGGCGAGGAGCACGAGGCCCGCTACACGCCCACCCGCGCGGGCTTCCAGGTGGAGGGCGCGCGCGTGGTGCACGCCGACGCGCGTCTCGTCGTACTGGAGGTGGACGGCGTACGGCGGAAGTTCGAGGTGACGGCGTACGGCGACCAGGTCCACGTCAACAACACAGTCCTACGTGCCCTCCCGCGCTTCCCCGAGCCCGAGACCCAGCACGCCCCGGGGTCGCTGCTGGCCCCCATGCCGGGAACCGTCGTCCGAGTGGCGGACGGACTGAAGGCGGGCGTTCTCGTCGAGGCCGGTACCCCGCTGATCTGGCTGGAGGCGATGAAGATGCAGCACCAGATCACGTCCCCGGAAACGGGAACGCTGACGGCTTTGCACGCGGCCCCAGGACAGCAGGTGCAGCCAGGCGCTCTATTGGCCGTGGTGCAAGAGACCCAAGGGGCGCGGGGAACTGCGCGACCAGCCACCGACCACCGGCAGCCCGAAGGAGAGCAGTGACCACCCACATCGAATCCGAAGAGCACAAGGCCCTCCGCACCGCAGTCCAGGCCCTCGGCAGACGCCACGGCCCCGACCACAACCGAGAGCAACTCTGGCAAGAGGCGGGCAAGCTCGGCTACCTCGGCGTCAACCTGCCGGAGGCATACGGCGGTGGCGGCGGCGGCATCACCGAGCTCTCCATCGTCCTGGAGGAACTGGGCGCGGCAGGCGCACCCTTGCTCATGATGGTGGTCAGCCCGGCGATCTGCGGCACAGTGATCGCCCGCTTCGGGACGGAGGCCCAGAAGCGGGAGTGGCTGCCCGCCCTCGCCGACGGCACCCGCACCATGGCCTTCGGCATCACCGAACCCGACGCCGGCTCCAACAGTCACCGCATCACCACCACGGCCCGCAAAGACCCGGCGTCGGCCGACTGGCTCCTCACCGGCCGCAAGGTGTTCGTCTCCGGCGTGGACATCGCGGACGCGACCCTCATCGTCGGCCGCACGGAGGACGCCCGCACCGGCAACCTCAAGCCCTGCCTGTTCATCGTCCCCAGGGACGCGGAGGGCTTCCAGCGGCGGCAGATCGACATGGAACTGCAGGCGGCGGAGAAGCAGTTCGAGCTGACGCTGGACGACGTACGACTGCCCGCCGACGCGCTCGTCGGCGACGAGGACGCCGGTCTGCTCCAGCTCTTCGCCGGCCTCAACCCCGAGCGGATCATGACGGCCGCGTTCGCGATCGGCATGGGCCGCCACGCGCTCGGCAAGGCGATCGAGTACGCGCGTGACCGCACGGTCTGGAAGACGCCGATCGGCGCGCACCAGGCGATCGCGCACCCCCTCGCACAGGCCCACATCGAGCTGGAGCTGGCCCGGCTGATGATGCAGAAGGCGGCCCATCTGTACGACGCCGGGGACGACATGGGCGCGGGCGAGGCGGCGAACATGGCGAAGTACGCGGCCGGGGAGGCGTGCGTGAAGGCGGTCGACCAGGCCGTGCACACGCTCGGCGGGAACGGCCTCACGCGCGAGTTCGGGCTGGCGAAGCTGATAACGGCCGCGCGCGTGGCTCGTATCGCGCCGGTGAGCCGGGAGATGATTCTCAACTACGTCTCGCATCAGACTCTGGGTCTGCCCAAGTCGTACTGACGTCGTACCGATCCGGCACAGCGCCCCGCGAGGAGGAACCGTGTTCCGCAGCGAGTACGCCGATGTTCCGCCCGTCGACCTGCCCATCCACGACGCGGTCCTGGGCCGGGCCGCCGGCTTCGGTGACACGCCCGCGCTCGTCGACGGCACGGACGGCACCACGATCACGTACGCCCAACTGGACCGGTTCCACCGGCGGATCGCCGCCGGACTCGCCGAAGCAGGGGTGCGCAAGGGCGATGTCCTCGCCCTGCACAGCCCCAACACCATCGCCTTCCCGACCGCGTTCTACGCCGCCACGCGCGCGGGTGCCTCGGTGACCACCGTGCACCCGCTCGCCACGGCCGAGGAGTTCGCCAAGCAGCTCGGCGACTCGGCGGCCCGCTGGATCGTCACCGTCTCCCCGCTGCTCGCCACCGCCCGGCGGGCCGCCGAACTCGCGGGCGGCGTACGGGAGATCTTCGTGTGCGACAACGCGCCCGGACACCGGTCGCTGATCGACATGCTCGCCTCGACGGCCCCCGAGCCCGAGGCGGCCGTCGACCCCGCCGAGGACGTGGCCGCGCTGCCGTACTCCTCGGGCACCACCGGCGTACCCAAGGGCGTGATGCTCACCCACCGGCAGATCGCCACCAACCTCGCCCAGCTCGAACCGGCCGTCACCGCGGGCCCCGGCGACCGCATCCTCGCCGTGCTGCCCTTCTTCCACATCTACGGCCTCACCGCCCTGATGAACGCGCCCCTGCGCAAGGGCGCCACCGTCGTCGTACTGCCCCGCTTCGAGCTGGACACCTTCCTGGCCGCGATCCAGAACCACCGGATCACCGGCCTGTACGTCGCCCCGCCGATCGTCCTCGCGCTGGCCAAGCACCCGGCGGTCGCGCAGTACGACCTGTCGTCGCTGAAGTACCTGATCAGCGCGGCCGCTCCGCTGGACGCCCAGCTCGCCGCGGCCTGCTCGCAGCGGCTCGGCCTGCCGCCCGTCGGGCAGGCGTACGGCATGACCGAGCTGTCGCCGGGCACGCACGTCGTCCCGCTCGACGCCATGGAGCAGGCGCCGCCCGGCACGGTCGGGAAGCTGATCGCCGGCACCGAGATGCGGATCGTGTCCCTCGACGACCCCGGCAAGGACCTCGGCACCGGCGAGTCCGGCGAGATCCTCATCCGCGGCCCACAGGTGATGAAGGGCTACCTCGGACGGCCCGACGCCACCGCCGCGATGATCGACGCCGACGGCTGGCTGCACACCGGCGACGTCGGCCATGTGGACGGCGACGGCTGGCTGTTCGTCGTCGACCGGGTCAAGGAACTGATCAAGTACAAGGGCTTCCAGGTGGCGCCCGCCGAGCTGGAGGCGCTGCTGCTGACCCATCCCGGCATCCTCGACGCCGCCGTCATCGGCGCCCACGACGAGAACGGCAACGAGATCCCGCACGCCCACGTCGTCCGCCGGCCCGACGCCGACGGGCTCACACAAGGGGAGGTCATGATGTACGTCGCCGAGCGCGTCGCCCCCTACAAACGCGTCCGCCGCGTCACCTTCATCGACACCGTGCCACGGGCGGCCTCCGGGAAGATCCTGCGACGGGAACTGAGGGAATCACCGCAGGCGCGGGAACTCGGGGAGCTGACGTGACGTTCATCAGTCGTACGCGCACCCGCGGGATCGAGACCCTCGCCCTCGACTCCCCGGACACCCGCAACGCCCTGTCGGCCGCCCTCGTGGGCGAGCTGGCGGACGCGCTCGCGGACTGCGGCAAGGACACCGACGTGCGCGCGGTCGTCCTGACCCACACCGGCAACACCTTCAGCGCCGGGGCCGACCTGCGCGATCCGCCGCACCCGGACACGCTCGTCGCCCTGCTGCGGCAGATCGTGGAGCTGCCCAAGCCGGTCGTCGCCCGCGTCACCGGGCACGTCCGCGCGGGCGGCCTCGGCCTGCTGGCGTGCTGCGACATCGGGGCGGCGTCGAGCGCGTCCAGCTTCGCCCTGACCGAGGTCCGCATCGGGGTCGCCCCCGCGGTGATCTCCCTCCCGGTGATCCCGCGGGCCGACCCGCGCGCCCTCGCCCGGTACTACCTGACCGGGGAGCGGTTCGACGCCGCCGAGGCCGCGCGGATCGGCCTGCTCACGGCGGCGGGCGAGGACGTGGACGCCGTACTGGAGCCGATCCTCGACGGTCTGCGCAGGTCCGAGCCGCGGGCCCTGGCGGAGACCAAACGCCTGCTCACAGCTAGGGTGCTGGAGGCCTTCGACCGGGACGCGGGCCGCCTCACCGCGCTCTCGGCCCGGCTGTTCGCCTCCGCGCCCGCCCGCGAGGGGATGACGGCCTTCCTCGAACGACGGGATCCACCATGGGTGCTGTGACGACAGACGGCACGGGCGCTGTGACGACGGACGGCACGGGTGCTGTGACGACGGACGGCACGGGTGCTGTGACGACGGACGGCACGGGTGCTGTGACGACGGACGGCACGGGTGCTGTGACGACGGACGGCACGGTCGACGGCGCGGCCGGTGACACGGCCAGCGACTCCGCCGGTGACACGGTCGGCGACACCGCCGGCCGTGCCGAGCGCGCCGACCGCGTGCCCAAGCAGGACCGCAGCCGGGCCACCCGGCAGCGGCTCCTGGAGGCCGCCGTGGCCTGCCTCGCCGAGCACGGCTGGGCGGGCTCCACGGTGTCCGTCGTCGCCGAACGCGCGGGCGTCTCCCGAGGCGCCGCACAGCACCACTTCCCGACCCGCGAGGACCTGTTCACCGCCGCCGTGGAGTACGTCGCCGAGGAACGGTCGACAGCCCTGCGCGCCCTGTTCCCCCAGGGCGCGGCCGGTGACCGGCGGGCCGTCGTCGCAGCCCTCGTCGACCTCTACACCGGCCCGCTGTTCCGTGCCGCCCTGCACCTGTGGGTGGCCGCGTCCAACGAGGAGCAGCTGCGCGGACAGGTGACCGAGCTGGAGGCGCGCGTGGGCCGGGAGACCCACCGGATAGCCGTCGACCTGCTCGCCGCCGACGAGACCCGGCCCGGCGTGCGCGAGACCGTCCAAGGCCTGCTGGACATGGCCCGCGGCCTGGGCCTGGCCAACCTGCTCACCGACGACGGGGCGCGGCGGGACAAGGTCGTGGCGCAGTGGGGCGCACTGCTGGAGGAGGCGCTGGGCTGACGCCCCGCAGGGTCGGTGAGGCGCACTGCGGGAAGGGGCGCTGGGCCGGAAGGGGCGCTGGGCTGACGCCCCGCCTCACGGGCTCAGCCGCTCCACCCGCCAGCTGCCGTCCGGCTGCTCCACGTACCGCAGCCGGTCGTGCAGCCGGTTCTCGCGGCCCTGCCAGAACTCCACGCTCTGCGGCGCCACCCGGAACCCGCCCCAGTGCGGCGGCACCGGCACCTGCCCGCCCTCCGGATAGCGGGCCTGAAGCTCGATGTACGACGCCTCCAGCTCGGCCCGGGTCGCGATCACCGACGACTGGCCGCTCGCCCACGCGCCGAGCTGCGAGCCGTGCGGCCGGCTGCGGAAGTACGCCGCCGTCTCGTCCCGCCCGGTGCGCCGCGCGACGCCCGTGACGATGACCTGGCGGGCCATGGCGTGCCAGGGGAACAGCAGCGAGACGTACGGGTTCTCCGCCAGGTCACGGGCCTTGCGGGAGTCGTAGTTGGTGTAGAAGACGAAACCCTGCTCGTCGAAGTGCTTCAGCAGCACCGTACGGGAGCTGGGCCGGCCCTCCGCGTCCGCCGTGGCCACGATCATCGCGTTCGGCTCGAACAGATGAGCCTCGACGGCAGCCAGCTTGAACCAGCGCGCGAACTGCTCCACGGGCGTCGCGGCCAGATCGGTCTCGGAGAGCCCGTCGGTCCGGTACTGCTTGCGCATCGCGGCGGGGTCGGGCACATCGGTCGGCAGGGCGTCTGCGTCGGTCACGCGGCCATCTTGCCGTATCACCCCGCGATCACGGACGGCAATGAAGGGGCACGTGATGGCACTCAGTGCCGCGAACGCTCCCCGAAGTTGGCACTCAGGGATATGGTGCTGATGCCAACCAGGTTGGGTGACCGCCGACCGTACGGGGCATCACTGGGGAGACAGCCCAGGACCGCCAGTCCCCGCACGGACCGTGGAGCCATCGGCGTCATCTCTCGTACTGATCATGAGGAGCCGCATGATGTCCGACTTCGTACCCGGACTCGAAGGAGTCGTCGCGTTCGAGACGGAGATCGCCGAACCGGACAAGGAGGGCGGCGCACTCCGGTACCGGGGCGTCGACATCGAGGACCTCGTCGGCCACGTCTCCTTCGGAAACGTATGGGGTCTGCTCGTCGACGGCGCCTTCAACCCCGGCCTGCCGCCCGCCGAGCCGTTCCCGATCCCCGTCCACTCCGGCGACATCCGCGTCGACGTCCAGTCCGCGCTCGCCATGCTCGCGCCGGTCTGGGGCCTCAAACCCCTGCTCGACATCGACGCCGAAGAAGCCCGCGACAACCTCGCCCGCGCCGCCGTCATGGCCCTGTCCTACGTCGCCCAGTCCGCACGCGGCCAGAGCCTGCCCATGGTCCCGCAGCGCGAGATCGACAAGGCCCAGTCCGTCGTCGAACGCTTCATGATCCGCTGGCGCGGCGAGCCCGACCCCAAGCACGTCAAGGCCGTCGACGCGTACTGGACGTCCGCCGCCGAGCACGGCATGAACGCCTCCACCTTCACCGCCCGCGTCATCGCCTCCACCGGCGCCGACGTGGCCGCGGCACTCTCCGGCGCCGTCGGCGCCATGTCCGGACCCCTGCACGGAGGCGCCCCCTCCCGCGTCCTCGGCATGATCGAGGAGATCGAGCGGACCGGCGACGCCGAGGCCTACGTCAAGAACGCCCTCGACCGCGGAGAGCGGCTCATGGGCTTCGGACACCGCGTCTACCGCGCCGAGGACCCCCGCGCACGCGTCCTGCGCCGCACCGCGCGCGAACTGGGCGCACCCCGCTTCGAGGTCGCCGAGGCGCTGGAGAAGGCCGCGCTGGAGGAGCTCCACAACCGGCGGCCCGACCGGGTCCTCGCCACCAACGTCGAGTTCTGGGCGGCGATCATGCTCGACTTCGCCGAGGTGCCCGCCAGCATGTTCACCTCGATGTTCAGCTGCGCCCGTACGGCCGGCTGGTCGGCGCACATTCTCGAGCAGAAGCGGACCGGACGGCTCGTGCGGCCGTCCGCCCGGTACGTGGGGCCCGGGCCGCGGAATCCTCGTGAGGTCGAGGGGTACACCGACATCGCCCACTGACCTGCGGCTGAAGGAGCACGGGCGACTGCGGGCCGGTTGTGGCCGGCCGCGCAGTTCCCCGCGCCCCTCGGGGCACCGGCTCAGGCCGGAGTCAGCAGCGCCGCGTGATGCCGCTCGGCCACCAGCGGGTGGGCCCGCAGCTTGCCCTTCAGCTCGTTGTAGCCGTACTCCGCGAACAGCGGGTTGGTCGGGTCGTCGGTGACACCCGGGGCCGTGGCGGCGTACGGGAAGGCCAGCGGCTCCACGCGCGCATCCAGCCGCGGGTTGTAGAAGAACGGCACGGAGAAGCGCTCGGTGGCGCCGGGCGGGGAGACCACCCGGTGGTTGGTCGCCAGGAGGTACCCGTTGGTGGCGACCTCCAGCAGCTCGCCCAGATTGACCACGAACGCGCTCGGGATCGGCGGCACCTCATGGAACAAGCCGTCCTCGCGCTGCACCTGGAGCCCGCCCACCTGGTCCTGCAGCAGCAGGGTCAGGAAGCCGTAGTCCTTGTGCGCACCGACGCCCTGGTCGGCCCCGTCCCCGGCGCTGCCCGGGTAGCGCACCAGCTTCAGGTGCGGATGAGCGTGCTCACCGAAGACACGGTCGTAGAAGGCCGGGTCGGCACCGATCGAGGCCAGCAGCTCGTGCAGCAGCTTCTCGGCGACACCGCTGAGCCGCTCGATCCAGGCGAGGGCGGCGGCGCGCAGCTCGGGCAGCGCCTCCGGCCACTGGTTCGGACCCTGCAACCACCAGTACGCCGGCTCACCCGCCGCGGGCACCCGCGCCGGCCGCTCCGCACCGATGTCCAGCTGGTCCCGCCAGTCCTGCCGCCCGCCGGTGCGCTCGTCACCGGTGCGCGTGTAGCCGCGGAAATGCGGCGAGTTCACATTGTCGATCGCCAGCCGCTGCTCCTCCGGCAGCGCGAAGAACCGCCGCATGGCCGTGAGCAGCCGGTCCGTCTCCTCCTGACCGATCCCATGCCCGATGAGCTGGAAGAACCCCACATCATGCGCGGCACTGTGCAGCTGCGCACGCAGCAGCGCCCGCGCCTCGGGGCCACGGTCGGCTGCGGAGAGGTCGATGATCGGCAGTTGCTGGTACGACGGGTTCGTCGAGACGTTCGTCATGGTTGCGCATCCGCGGGTGTACGGGGTCCCGGACGCCGCGAGGGGTGGGGCGGCGCACGGGTGCCAAGTGGGCAGAGAGGCGGGAAGAAACCCAGGAGCTGCCACTGAGGCAGCGAGGAAGGCGGGGCCGGAGGCTCAGACGGAGCGTCGACAGCCCATGCTCGTGACGCGGACGTAGTCCACGTGGCGGCGTCGAACGAGCGAAAGCATGGCCCCAGCGTACTGCGCGCCGAAGAATCCGTACGTGACCCAGGTCACGACCGCAGATCCTCTGGCCAATCTCTCTTCTGCCCTGAAAACGCAGCGACCCGCGAGTCTGGTCCTCCAGCGGAGGAGCCGGCCGGACGTACCGGCGACTCGCGGGTCGGGTGACTGCGTTGGATTGGCCGGCTGCGCGCATCTCTCGCGCGCGGGTCCGGCGCCGAACCGAGTACGACGACGGGCTGCTAGCCCGCAGTCACCTCTTCCGTCCGGTATGCATACATCTGCCGAACCACCTCCTCTCCGAAGTGTCTGCAACCTTAGGAACCGTTCGGCTCCGGCTCAAGCGCTTTTTTCGAGATGGCCCAGAAACAGTGCCGACAGGCGCGGCAGCCGGTGGTGCATCTCTGCGTCGTCGTCGAAGTCGAAGTCCTCGCCCGCGGGGGTGCCGGTGTTCGAGCCGCCGGCTTCGGGATGGGCCACCAGGTAGTCGTCGTACGCCTTGTCGAAGGCGTCCGGGTCACCGGTGAGCTGCTCGTAGGCGTCGTCGGCGGCGTAATTGACCTCCTCGTGGAAGAGGGCCTCGTCGGAGTCCTCGGCCGCCACGGCGACGACCTCGGGGTGGTCGGCGAGGACGTCGGGGGAGGCACAGGCGCGTTCGTACCAGGTGCGGCCCTGGGCTATCAGGCCGGCGCGGAAGTCCATGAAGCTGTCGTCGGAGCAGCCGCCGCCGATGAGGTAGGCGGCGGCCCAGACGTCCCAGCGGTACAGGGCGTCATGGAGAGTGTCGAAGCGGGCCTCGAAAGCGAGGATCTCCTCCTTCGGGCAGCGGGTGAGCACGTCCACCAAGGCTTCGTCGAAGGGCACCTCGTTGGTGGTACGTGCGCGGGCCGTGTCGATGAGCCGCCAGAACTCGTCCGTGTCCATGGGTGCACTGTGACAGGTGGGTCCGACAATCACTGATCCGTCATCGTCGCCAGCAAGTTGGCCACCAGCGGACTCGTCCCGTCCCGGCGCCACGCCGCGGCGACCGTCGTCTCCGCGGTCGGGGGCTGCAGGGGCCGGAAGGCGACGCCCTTGAGGCGGATGCGGCGGATGGCGGCCGGGGCCACGGAGACGCCCAGGCCGGCTTCGACCAGGGCGCAGACCGTCTGCCACTCGACGGCGTGCTGGCCGATGCGGGGTGTGAACCCGGCGGCGGCACAGGCGGCGGTGATGCGGTCGTGGAGGCCGGGGCCCGCCTCGCGGGGCAGCAGCACGAACGGCTGGTCGGCCAGGGCGGAGAGCGGGACCGTACGCGGGCGGGCCAGGGGGTGGGACAGCGGGAGGACCGCCACCAGGGGTTCCGTGAGGAGCGTGCGGAAGGCCAGGTCGGGCGCGTCCTGCGGAGGCTCGCGCAACAGGCCGACGTCGATCGTGCCGTCGCGCAGGGCCGTCAGCTGAGGCGCCGTCGTCATCTCGCGGATGTCCAGCTCGACACCGGGGAAGCGGTGGCGGTGGGCGCCCAGGAGACCCGGCAGGACGGTCAGGGCCAGCGACGCGGCGAAGCCCACCCGCAGCCGGCCCGTCTGACCGCTGCCCACCGCGCGGGCGGCCGCCAGACCCTGCGCGAGCCCGCTGAGGGCCTGGCGGGCGGCGGGAAGCAGCTCCCGGCCCGCCGCAGTGAGCGCCACACGGCCCGGCGGGCGCGTGAACAGCGCATGGCCGACCTTCTCCTCCAGCCGCCGGATCTGCTGGCTGAGCGGCGGCTGGGCGATACCCAGACGGACCGCCGCATGACCGAAGTGGAGTTCCTCGGCCAGGACGACGAAGGCGTGCAGTTGCGGCAGAGGCAGTTCCGGGCGCTCCATGCCCCGGATCATATTGCTCGGCGTATCAGAGCTGTTCACGGTACGTATTCGACGTATCGGATCAGCTCGCCTAGCGTGCCCGCCATGACTGAGCGACGCGCCATTCTCAGCGGTTCCGTGTTCGAGGAGCAGATCGGCTACGCCCGGGCCGTGGTGGACGGCGACTGGGTCCATGTGTCGGGGACGACCGGCTTCGACTACGCCACCATGACCATCTCCGACGACGTCGTCGAACAGGCCGAGCAGTGTCTGCGCAACATCGGGGACGCGCTCGCCGAGGCGGGCTGCGGCTTCGAGGACGTGGTGCGGGTGCGGTACCTGCTGCCCGCGCGCGAGGACTTCGAGCCGTGCTGGCCGGTGCTGCGCCGCCACTTCGGGGACGTACGGCCCGCCGCGACGATGATGATGTGCGGGCTCGCCGACCCCCGGATGCGGATCGAGATCGAGGTCTACGCCAGGCGCCCGCAGACAGGTTGACGACCGCGCGGCCGCAAACGCGTTGACGACCGGGCGGCCGTGGCTGTTCGCTGCTGCCGTGACTGATCTTCGTGTCGAAGTTGTCGAAGTTGTCGAAGGCGAGGACGGCGACGCCATGCTGCGGCAGTGGCAGCACGTCCACAACGTGATCGTGCCGCCCGCCGCGATGTCCCTCGACGAGGTCCGCGAACGCGCCGCACGCCACCGGCTGTGCAACGCCTACGTCGGTGAGGAGCTGGTCGGCTGCTCGACCGTACGGGCGCCGCAGGGCGAGGAGAAGGCGGTGATGGTCATCGCGCGCGTGCTGCCCGGACACCGCCGGCGCGGCTTCGGCACGGCCCTGTACGAGGACGGCCTCGCGCACGCGCGCGTGCAGGGCGCCGGAGCCGTTGACACCTGCGTGCTGGCGGTGAACGAGGAGGGCCTCGCCTTCGCCCACGCGCGCGGGTTCACCGAGACCGAGCGCTACACGCTGCCGGGCGGGAACGACGTATGGGTCGACCTGCGTCTGACCTCCGACAGCTGATGGCCGGATTGCCGCCGTACAACGATTCCCCGGCAATCTTGCGGGAACCATATGTGGGCTGCGTCACGTTCCAGTTGAATGATTGCAAGTGAGCGAACCGACGCGCCGTTCGTGCGGACGCAGCCTGCAGGGGGTCCAGGTGAGTGCTTCACGGCGTAGTGGGACCACAAACGAACTGGGGCCGGACGAGCCCGAGCAGCCCGACCGCGACGGCGCGGACCTGCTCGCCGCGCTCCTCGACGGCATGGACGCGGCCCTGTGCGCCTTCGACGCGGACGGCGTCGTCACGCACTGGAACCGCGAGGCGGAACGCATCCTCGGCTGGACGGCCGCCGAGGCCGTAGGGCGGCCCGGACTGGCCGGCTGGGCCCTGCGCGCCGCCGACGCCGAGGAGGTCGAAGGACGGCTGCTGTCGGCCATGCACGCGCCCGGCCGTCAGGTGCACGAGTTCGCGCTGCTCACCAAGGACGGCGGCCGCGTCCTGGTGCGCACCCAGTCCGCCGCCGTACGCGGACCCGACGGCAAACCCGCCGGCGTGTACTGCGCCTTCAGCGAGGTGCACGCCCAGATCGACCTCGAGCGGTCCATCGCCCTGAGCGAGGCCCTCTTCGAGGACGCCTCCTGGGGCGTCGTGCTCGTCGACGCCGACCTGCGGCCCGCTGTCGTCAACGCCCACGCCGCCCGCGCGCTCGGCACCGGACGCTCCTCCGCACTGGGCCGCCCGCTCGGCGAACTCCTCTCCCAGGGCGTGGAGGAACTGGAGAGCGCCCTCACCCATGTGCTCGCCGAAGGGGCGCCGCCCGCCCCCGCCGAGATCTGGGTGAGCGTACGCACCCCCGACGGCGAACGCCGCCGCTGCTGGCGCTGCGGATTCGTCCGGCTCGCCTCCCCCCTCGCCGAGGAACCCGTCCCGCTGGGCGTGGGCTGGCTCTTCCAGGACGTCACCGAGGCCAAGCAGGGCGACCAGGAAGCCTCGCTGCTGCGGTTCCGCTCCAACCAGCTGCACCGCGCCGCCCGCGCCGCCGCCGAGTGCGAGGACCCCGTCGAGGCCGCCACCGTCCACCTCGACTTCGCCCTCGCCGGATTCGCCGACCACGCGCTGATCGACCGCATCGCGGGCGGCGGCACCGCGGCCGAGGGCGAGGACGCCCCGCCCGTACGGCTCGTACGACTGGCCGCCACCCCCTCCGGCGCCCCCGGCCCCAGCCTGCTCGCCGGCCGCGCGGGCCTCCCGGTCCGCTACCCCGCGGGCCACCCCGCCCTGAGCTGCGTCGACCGCGCCGGCTCCGTACGCGCCAGCATCGGCTCCGCCCCCGCCGACCAGGCCCGCGAGTGGGCCCTGGCCCGCCAGTGGCCCGACGACGCGGTCCACGCCCTGTGCGCCGTGCTGCGCAGCCGCGGCCGGACCCTCGGCGTCGTCACCTTCCTACGAGGCGCAGGCCGCAGCCAGTTCGAGCGCTCCGACGCCGTGTATGCCGAGGATGTGGCGGTGCGGATAGCGGGGGCGCTGGATCTGGCCGGGTTGGTGGGGCGGGAGTGACGGGTCCCTCTCCGGGGAGCCCCGCCCGGCCCGCGCTGGGTCAGTGCCGGTAGAAGATCCGGTCCCGGTACTGCTCCATCACGCGGCTGTTCCACTCGTGGCCGCCGTCGACGTTGCCCGAGCGCAGGAGGGGTGGTTCGAGGCCGCGGTCGGCGAGGGAGCCGGCGGCGGTGGCGAGGACGGCCTGGAGGAGGGCGGTGGTGACGACGGTGGAGGCGGGGCCGAAGGGGGCGGGGACGGTGTCGAGGGTGAGTTCGGCGTCGCCGACGGCGATCTTGGAGTCGAGGACGATGTCGCAGTGGTCCTTGAGGAAGGTGCCGGAGGTGTGGCGGGACGTCGTCTCCGTCGCGTAGGCGACCGAGGTGACGCCGATGACCTTCACGCCGAGGGCGCGGGCGTGCATGGCCATCTCCACGGGCAGCGCGTTGCGGCCGGACAGGGAGATGATCACCAGGACGTCGCCCGCGCGGAGGGGCGAGGAGTCCAGGACGGCGCTCGCGAGGCCGTCGACGCGCTCCAGGGCGGAGCCGAGGGGCGCGGGCATGACGTCGACGCCGACGACTCCGGGGACGGCGAGCAGGTTCATCAGGGCGAGACCGCCCGCGCGGTAGACGACGTCCTGTGCGGCGAGCGAGGAGTGTCCGGCGCCGAAGGCGAACAGGCGGCCGCCCGCGGCGACGGTGTCGGCGAGGAGTGTGCCGGCCGCGGCGACGGCCTCGGCCTCCTCGTCGCGGACGCGGCGCAGCAGGCCGATGGCGGCGTCGAAGTACTGGTCGGCCAGCTTGCTGTCGCCCATGCGGAGCCCCTTCGCTCTTCGCGGTGCCGTGCTCGGGACACCCGGGACGCCCGGGAATCGGTACCCGGGGTGTCCGTGGATGCTGTTGACTGCCTGTGTCGCGGATCACCGTGCGGTCTGGACCAGTGGGATGTCAATACGGCCCCTGGCGCTTCGGGCCGTGCGCTGCTCGGCGGGCAGGAAGCCTCCGGGGCCGGGAGCGGTTGACGGCGGGGGAGGGGGTGCCGGGCGCGGCCGCTTCGGGCTGCGCGGCACGGTTGTCAGTGGTATCCGGCAGAATTGATGCCAGGGCCAGCGCACGGGCCGGAGACCGTCGAGCCTCCGGCAGATCTCACCGAGGGGCACGTATGTCCGGACTGATCGACACCACGGAGATGTATCTCCGCACCATCCTCGAGCTGGAGGAGGAAGGTGTTGTCCCCATGCGTGCCCGCATCGCCGAGCGGCTGGACCAGAGCGGGCCGACGGTCAGCCAGACGGTGGCGCGGATGGAGCGCGACGGCCTGGTGTCCGTGGCCAGCGACCGGCACCTGGAGCTGACCGACGAGGGCCGTCGGCTGGCCACGCGCGTGATGCGCAAGCACCGGCTCGCCGAGTGTCTGCTGGTGGACGTCATCGGCCTGGAGTGGGAGCAGGTCCACGCCGAGGCGTGCCGCTGGGAGCACGTGATGAGCGAGGCCGTGGAGCGGCGCGTGCTGGAGCTGCTGCGCCACCCCACCGAGTCGCCGTACGGCAACCCGATCCCGGGCCTGGAGGAGCTGGGCGAGAAGGACGGCGCCGAGGCCTTCCTGGACGAGAGCATGGTCTCCCTGGCGGAGCTCGACCCGGGCAGCGACGGCAAGACGGTCGTGGTGCGCCGGATCGGCGAGCCCATCCAGACGGATGCGCAGCTGATGTACACCCTGCGGCGCGCGGGCGTGCAGCCCGGCTCGGTGGTCAGCGTGACCGAGTCGGCGGGCGGTGTGCTGGTCGGCAGCGGCGGCGAGGCGGCCGAGCTGGACAGCGACGTCGCCTCGCACGTGTTCGTCGCCAAGCGCTGACGCCTCTCCCGTGTGAGCGGGTGACGTCCGGGCGCGGTGGGGCTGCTGTGGTCCTTCGCCGCCGCGTCGAATCCCGGCCCGGCTGCGTCGAATCGCAGCGGCGGCGCGCCGCGCGTGCCAGGCTGTCGCGTGAGGCATACGACCGGGAGGGGCGGGCGGGCGGATGTGCCGAGAACGAGCGGAGGGCCCCGGCGCCGTGTGGCGCCGGGGCCTGTCCTCCCCTGTGTCGACCCGGAGCCCCGAGCTCTCAGGGTCGTTCCCCTCGGACCGTTTTCCCCGAGCGGTCCGCCTCCCGTTGAAGGTCTCCCCTCGGCGGCGGCGATCATTCCTTGAGCGGTGTCACTCGAATGAGCGGTGTTACCGGGCAAGACCGCGTTTTCGAATAGGGGTTCGATAGTCTGCCGGTGGGCGATCCGCCCGAGCAGCAGCACAACGGCGGTACGGCGGGCAGGGCGCGGACGCAGTACGGGCGGACCGCGCCGCCCGAGCGGGAGCGGGCGGTCCGAGCGGAGCTTGGGGGTACCGGGAGCAATGGCGCGGCGCATCGATGTGACGGGAAGCGGCGGGGTACGCCTCGCGGCATGGGAGTTCGGCGACCCTCCCAAGCCGGGCGACGGACCCGGGCCGGACGACGGACCCGGGCCGGGCGACGGACCCGGGCCGGGCGACGGACCCGGACGGGACGACCCCTTCGGGCTGGGCGACGCCCCCGAGCCCAGTGACGCCCCCGAGCCGGGCAGTGGCTTCGGTGCGGAGGGTGAATCCACCCCCGGCGTGCTGTTACTGCACGGCCTGATGGGCCGTGCCTCGCACTGGGCGTCCACCGCCCGCTGGCTCTCCGGACGGCACCGTGCCGTCGCGCTCGACCAGCGGGGCCATGGACAGAGCGAGAAGCCCCCACAGGCCGCGTACACGCGTGAGGCGTACGTCGAGGACGCCGAGGCCACCCTCGAACAGCTCCGCCTCGGGCCGGCCGTCCTCATCGGCCACGCCATGGGCGCGCTGACCGCCTGGCAGCTCGCCGCGAAACGCCCCGACCTCGTCCGCGCCCTGATCATCTGCGACATGCGGGCCTCCGCCCTCGGCGCGGCCTCGCAGCGCGAGTGGACCGACTGGTTCGAGTCCTGGCCCGTGCCCTTCGCCACCCTTGCCGACGTACGCAAGTGGTTCGGCGAGGACGACCCCTGGGTGGAGCGGCCCAACCCGTCCCGCGGCGCGTTCTACGCCGAGGTCATGCAGGAGTCGCCCGACGGCTGGCGGCCCGTCTTCGAGCCCGGGCAGATGCTGAAGTCCCGCGAGACCTGGGTCTACGACGCGCACTGGGAGGAGCTGGCCCAGGTGCGGTGCCCCGCACTCGTCGTCCGCGGCCTCGACGGCGAACTGGGCCGCGCCGAGGCGCAGGAGATGGTCCGCGTCCTGCCCCACGGCCAGTACGCGGAGGTCGCCGACGCCGGGCACCTCGTCCACTACGACCAGCCCGAGGCGTGGCGGGCCGCGATCGAGCCGTTCCTGGACGGCGTGCTGACACAGTGACGCACTCGGCGCACCTGACACAGTGACGTACCCGGCGCACCCGGCGCACCCGGCGCACCCGGCGCACTCGGCGCGCCCGGGAAACCGTCACGCCTTCTCGATCTCGCCCACGCACCGGAGCACCGCCGCCACCAGCGCCCGGTGCGCCGGAAGCGCCGGCCGGGCCGTGAGGGCGGGATCGCGGGCGCCGGCCAGGATCTCTTCCAGGGCCGAGGCCAGGGCGGGGTCGGTGCGGAAGCCGTCGAGGATGCCGCGGGTGACCTCGGCGGTCGGGCCGTAGGACGTCGCGGCGGCCAGGAGATTGCCCAGGGCCAGGCCCAGATGCATCACCGGCCACAACTCCGGCGCCACGTCCGCCACCTCGCCCCGCAGCGCCGCCAGCGCCCGTGCCGCCACCGGCGAGTCGAACGGCCCCAGCCCCGCCAGCAGGACTCCCGGCTCCCGCTCACCCGCGAGGATCCGCCCCAACACCCCTGCCAGCGGGCCGAACCGGGGGTCCGTCCCGGCGTACCGCTCCAACTGCTGCCGCACCTTCACCCGGGCCGCCGTGTTCCCCCGCTCGGCGGCGACGAGCGCGCCCAGCACGGGCTCCCACGCCAGCGCCCACACGGCCCGCGCGACGGCCTCCCCGGACGGCCTCCCACCGGCCCCCGCCTCCCGCCGTACCTCCCGGACCGCCGTCTCCAGCAGGGCCCGCACCCGGCCCGCGTCCGGCGACAATCGCTCCAGGAGCCGGTCCAGAGCCACCCCGGGCACCTGGGCGACCCGGGCGCACAGCTCGGCCGGATCGGCGGGCAGGAGGGCGGCGTCGGCGCCGAGGACGAGGACGTCGTTCACGACCGCCCCCAGCGCGTCGGCGGTCCGGCCGCCCGTGAGGAGGCCGAGCAGCGCGCCCGCGAGGTGGTGGGCGACGGCGGCGGGGGCGTCACGGGTGTGGGCGTGCAGGTAGGAGCCGTAGTTGGCGTGGCTGACGGCGATCGCGGCGGGGAAGCCGCCCCGGTAGGCGTAGCGCAGACAGTCGCGGCCCCGGGCCAGCGCGAGCGCCCCGCGGCCGCGCGCGTCCTCGACGGTGGCGAGCGCGCCGAACACCTCGCCCAGGTGCAGAGGGTCGTCGGCCGCCTCGAACACCTCCCGGCACCCCTCCAGCACGGACAGCGCGTCGGACAGACGCCCCAGCCGCAGCAGCGGCAGGTAGGCGGGGAAGCGGGCCTGCGCCACATCGATGCCGGGTGCGCCCCGGGAGGCCTTCACCGTGCACAGCTCGGCGTTGAACTTCAGGGCCGTCGCCCACTGTTCGGCCACGATCGCGGCCCGCTGCCCGGTGTCGCAGAACTCCTCCCAGACCTGCCACCACACCGTGCCGTCCGTGGAGCGCGACTCCGAGGTGCGCGGCAGCGCGTCCATACGGCGACGCAGTACGGCCGCCTCGGCCAGCACCTGCGCGGCCCGCCCCTGCTCCGCCAGTACATGCAGCCGGTGCACCTCGCCGACCAGCCCCGCCCAGCCGCCGAGCCCGGCCGTACGGGCGTGGGCGATCTCGGTGCCGGCGAGGTCCAGCGCCTCCTGGAGCCGCCCGTTGCGCACACACAGCCCGACCAGCCGTCCGGCCGCCGCGGACACCCCCGCCGCGTCACCCCGCTCCGACGCCCGCGCCAGCGCCGTACGCGCCATCCGCTCGGCCGTCGCCGGATCGGTCGCCCACAGCACCTCCGCCAGCGCGTCCGTCGGGGGCGCCGTACCGTCATCGGACGCGGCCAGTACGGCGATCCGGCGCAGCACCGGCATCACGCGCGCCACCGTCGGCCGTGAGTCGTCGCGCCGCAGCACCGCCTGCAGCAACGCCTCCGCGCCCTGCGCCAGCCCGATCCGGAGCAGATACGGCGCCGCCGACAGCCCCGCCCGCGCCAGCACCGGCCCCGCCGCCGACGCCCCCTCCGCGTCCGTGCCCTCGCGCCGCCACGCCATCTCGAAGATCCGCGCCCAGTACCCGGCCATCCGCTCGTCGACCAGCCGCCGCAGCTCCGCCCCGGCGCCCGCCCGGCCCTGTTCGGCGACCGCGGCCTGGATGTCGTACGACTGTTTGGCATACGACGATGTCGGGCGCGGCGTGATCAGGCCCTGCTCGGCGAGGGTGGCGAGGCCGGTGGACGGTGGCTCGGCGGGGTGGCCGAGGCGGGCGCGGAGGTCCGGCCAGTTGTGTGCGACGCAGGCGTCGACGCGGTCGGGTTCCTCCAGGCAGCACAGGAAGCGGAACAGGTCGGCGTGGGCGGGGGTCAGGCTGTCGGTGATGCTGTCGGTCCAGGCACTCAGCAGCCGCAGGTGGTCGGTGTCGTCCGGCTCGTCCCGGCCCTGCGGTCGGCCGTCGGTGAAGTCGGTGAAGAAGCCCTCCGGCAGGCCGCCGCCCTCGGACCAGGCCCGTCCCGCCGAGCCCAGCAGTGCCGCGAGCCGCGCCGGGTCGGCGGCCTGCGCGTCGG
The DNA here is from genome assembly GCF_044763135.1 of Streptomyces sp. NPDC096205. NCBI lineage: Bacteria > Bacillati > Actinomycetota > Actinomycetes > Kitasatosporales > Streptomycetaceae > Streptomyces > Streptomyces sp. NPDC096205. Next base: position 224,906 of record NZ_JBIWFS010000006.1, read on the forward strand.
CCAGTTCGAGGAGCCGGGGGTGTCCTCGGGTCACCTCCAGCAGGGCGGTGGCGTACCGGCGGCCGGTACCTGGGGCCAGGCCGGCCGCCCGGCCCTCGGCCAGCGCCGCCAGGTGGGGCAGCTCACGGGCCAGCAGCAGCGCCTCGTCGGGGGTGAGCAGGTCGACCGGGGCGGTGGGCAGCCGGGGCCCCGCTCCGGGCGGCCGGACACGGCAGGTGAGCAGCGTTCGGCCGGGCCCCGCATGCCCGGACAGGGCTTCCGTCACCCGCGCCCAGCGGGGGTCCCGCCAGGTGCCGTCCGGGCCGAGCAGCGCGTCGACGTGGTCGAGGACCAGCAGGACCCGGCGCCGGGCCAGACAGGATGCCAGGGCGGCGGCGAACTCCTCGCCGTCGCCGAGGGGCTGGCCTGCTTCCCCGGGGCCCGCTTCCCCCAGCCCCACCCCCCAGAGCCCCGACTCCTCCATCCCCGCCGCGAACTCCGCCCTCACGTCCCGCGCGTCCGCGTCGGACTGTCTGCGCTCCGGCACCTTGAACCACACCACCGTCTCGAAGGCGTGGGCGTGGGTCTCGACCAGTTCCCGGGCGCATGCCGTCTTGCCGGCCCCGGGCATGCCCTGGAGCACCGCCCCGCACGCCCCGCTGCCGGGGGCGAGGAGTGTGCTGAGGTGGGCCATGAGAGGGACGCGGCCGACGAAGCGGTCGGGGAGTGGGGGTACGCCGGAGGTGTGGGGCGCTGTGGGCGGGCCGGCCGGGTGCCGGGACGGGGTCAGTCGCAAGGTGGCCGCCCGTGCGCCGAACAGTGCGGGTGTGGCTGCCGAGAGGGCCGGGCCGTGCTGCTGCGCCGTCTCGGACAGTGCACCGGCGAGCGCGCGGGGCAGCGGCAGGCCGTCGACGACGAGCCGCCGGTAGAGGCGCTCGGCCAGCGCGACGGCGAACTCGTCGGCGACGGGATAGCGCATCGCGAGCACGGCACACCCCAGCCGCGCCACCAACTCCCCGGCGACGACACCGACATCGGGTGCGCGGCCGGAGTCGTCCTCGGTCGGCTCCGCGGCGACGACGCTGACATCGGGTGCGCGGCCGGAGTCGTCCTCGGTCGGCTCCGCGGCGACGGTCCTGGCATCGGGTGTGCGGCCGGAGTCGTCCTCGGTCGGCTTCGCGGCGACGGTCCTGGCATCGGGTGCGTGCCCGGAGTCGTCCTCGGTCGGCTCCGCGGCGACGGTCCTGGCATCGGGTGCGTGCCCGGAGTCGTCCTCGGTCGGCTTCGCGGCGACGGTCCTGGCATCGGGTGTGCGGCCGGAGTGGCTCTCGGTCGGCTCCCCGGCGACGACACCGACATCGGGTGCACGGCCGGAGTCGCCCTCGGTCGGCTTCGCGGCGACGGTCCTGGCATCGGGTGTGCGGCCGGAGTGGCTCTCGGTCGGCTCCCCGGAGGCCGTCGGTATCCCCAGCGCCCTGCGCTGTTCCCGTACCGTCAGCGCCGCCGACCAGCAGGCCGAGAGGGTGACCAGGCCGACCCGGCGGGCCGTGGCCAGCAGATCGGCGAGGTCGGCGGCCGTGACGCGGTCCGGCCGGCCGGTGTCGGTCTCCAGGAGCAGCTCGCCGGGTGTGCCGTGGCCGGAGACGTGGACGATGTCCCAGCCGCCCGGCTCGGCCAGCACGGCCCGCAGCCGCTCACGGCTCACCCCGTACTGGAGGACCCGCAGCTCCACCGCGCGCCCGGAGCGGGCCGCCTCGGTGAACAGGCCCGCCAGCGCGGTGCGTTCGCGGCGCAGGTTCAGGGCCCGGCTGCCCTGCGGCAGGCTGAAGAGCGCCAGCACCCGTACCGGGCGCCCACTCCGCTCCTCCGCAGTCGTGGCCTCCTGCCCCACCTGCATCACCGGTGTCACGTCCTGGACGGCCAGCGGCCGCCCCCGCACATGCGCCAGCTCCAGCGGCACGAACAGCAGCCGCCGCGCGGCCGGTACGTCCGCCGGGACCACGACCCGGACCACCGCGGGTGCCGCCGCGAGCAGCAGCGGCCCGATCGGGCCGAGCACCTCCGCACCGATCCAGGCCCCGACCTCCCGCACGATCTCCCGCTCGCGCGCCGCCCGCCGGTCCGGCGGGGCATGCCGGCGCACAAATCCGGCGAGGTCCAGGAACGCCTCGTACTCCGGGCGCGAGACATCGAGCCGTACGTCGTGCCGGGCCCGGACGTCCGGCCCGGTCAGCTCCCAGCTCCACCGGTCGGATCCCGCGAAGTCGCGGACATGCAGACGCAGTTCGCGCACGCTCAGAACCCGAACCGCTGCCGGAGCTGCCGGAGCTGCCGTACGGCGCCCTCCACCTGCCCGCGCGCCAGATGGCCGGGCGGCAGCTCGCGCAGGCCCTGTTCGTACCGCTCGTGCGCCTCGATCAGATGCGTCACCTGCCCGCTCTGGGCCAGCGCGAACAGCACGCCGCCGAGGTTGACCAGCCGTATCGCGTGCAGCGGATCGGCGGGCGGTGTGCCGGCGAGCGCGGCGCGTGCGTGCTGGACCGCCTCGTCGAGAACGGCCGGGTCGGGGAAGCGCCGGGTGCGGCGCAGAAGGGAGTTCGCCAGATTGGACTGGATGCCGGCACGCTCGGGGTGGTCGGCGGGCAGCAGGTCCAGGCTCGAACGGTAGAGGGTGATCGCCTCGTCGATGTCCTGCGCCCGCCCGTCCCGGTCGAAGGCCTCCTGGAGCGAGGTGGCCAGGGACGACATGTGCCGGGGCAGCTCCGGGTCACCCGGCGGTGAGGCCTCGACCGCCTGCCGCCCGTACTCCAGCGACTGTTCCAGCAGGCGTACGTCCCGCTCGCGCTCCCAGCGCAGCCGGGTCAGCATGCACAGCGCCGACAGGGCGGAAGCCTGCCGGACGTCCTCGGCCGGGTACTGGCTCACGGCCTGCTCGGCGGCCCGCGCGGCCCGCACCAGAAGGGCCGGGTCGCCGGTGCGAGCGTACTCCAGCCGCAGCCGGTCGGCGTGGGCCAGCGGCTCCTCCTCGGCGCCCCTGCCCGTACTCCCCGATCGCCTGAACCATCTGGTCACGCCCGCTCCCCCGCTCGTCGGTACGCACGGTGTACCCAACTAGAGGGGCGGGCAGCCCGGTTGATTCAGCCCTTGCTGACCGCCGCCAGGATCTCCGGCAGCCGCCGGGCGGTGCGCGGCGCGGCCAGCCGGAGCCCGGCGAGGGTGAGGAGCGCCCCGTACGCCGTGCCCAGCGGCAGCAGCAGCCACAGCAGGTGCTCGCTGTCCGCGTCGACGTGAAGCCAGATGGTGGCGGCGATGACGGGTGAGCACAGCAGGGCCGATGCGACCATGCCGCCGAAGATGGAGATCCAGGCGAGCCCGGCCTGGCCGGGGACGACGTTCTTGTAGCCCTCCTGCGGAATGGAGTACGGGAAGGAGGCGGAGGTCCACGCCCCGGTCGCCAGCATCGCGCCGAGCAGCGCGAAGGACAGTCCCAGCGCCTCCGGCAGCCGCTCCCAGTCGCCGAGCAGAGCCGTCGTCACGACGGTCACCAGCGTCGCGTACGGCAGCGTGATCACCAGCAGGGCCAGTGCCCGGGCCCGCAGTTCGACGTAGGCGTCCCGGGGGGAGGAGATGGTCATGGCGACCATCCAGAAGGCGGAGGTGTCCTGCCCGAACTGGTTGTACATCTGGATGCCGAGCATTCCGGCGGCGAAGCAGGCGAAGTAGATCGAGCCGGTGCCCTGGAGGGCGTTGAACACGGGCACGATCAGGCCGATGGCGAGCGAGGTCACCCAGGCGGCCTTGGTCTTGGGGTCGCGCCAGATGTAGCGCAGGCTGCGTTCCATCACCGTGCCGGTGCGTCCGGCGGGCAGCAGCCGGGCCAGGCCGGTGGAGGTACGCGCGCGGGGGCCGGGGTCGGCGGCCTGGAGGGTGGAGCCGTCCGGCGAGGTCATCAGCCGGGTCAGCTGCCGCGCCCACACCACGAGCGCCGCGACCAGCGCCGCCACGCTGACCGCGAGCTGCGCGGCGGCCGTGCCGTACGACCCCTCGCTCACCGAGTGCACCGCCCCGAGCGCGGAGGCGGGCGGCAGCCAGCGCAGCACGTCGGCGACCGGGTCGAGCTGCCCTAGCCCGTTGGAACCGAGGCGCTGCACCCCGAAGTTGACGACCTGCGCGCCGACGGCGATCACCAGCCCGCTCAGCACCGCGAGGTCGCGGCCCTTGCGGCTGGTCAGCAGCCGCAGGTTGGCGGCGGCGACGGCCCGCGCGAGCGCCACGCACACCAGCAGCGTCAGCGCGACGCCCAGGACTCCGACGGCGTACGCCGCGCCGCCGTGCGCCACCGCGATCACCGAGCCGACGGCCAGGCACAGCGTGAACAGCGGCCCGATCCCCACCAGCGACGCCACGAGCAGCGCCCGCACCAGCGGCAGGGGCCGCAGCGGCAGCATCACCAGCCGGGTCGGGTCCAGGGTCTCGTCGCCGCTGGGGAAGAACAGCGGCATCACCGCCCAGCCCAGCCCCAGCACGGCCGCCAGCAGGACGACGACGGCGTCCGCGTGGGCGTGGCCGCGCAGCGCGACCAGGCCGAGCAGTTGCCCCACCGCGAACAGCAGCACGATGACGGCCGACGCCACATAGGCGGCCCGGCGTCCGCCGGACTGGCGCAGGCCGTTGCGCAGCAGGGACAGCTTCAGTCGTACGACGGTGGAGGTGAGCGTCGTGGAGGAGGGCGTTGTCGTGGAGGTGGGCGTCGTCATCGCGGGCCGCCGCCCAGCCAGTCGAGGTCGCTGCCGGTGTCCCGTCCGTGGGCGCCGACCAGTTCGAGGAAGGCCTGCTGGAGGGTGGGCGCCTTCCCGCGCACCTCGGCGATCGGGCCGTGCGCCCTGATCCGCCCGGCGGCCAGCACGGCCACCCAGTCGCACAGCGACTCCACCAGCTCCATGACGTGCGAGGAGAACACCACGGTCGCCCCGGACGCCGTGTACCGCTCCAGCACCCCGCGGATGATCTGCGCGGACACCGGGTCCACGCCTTCGAACGGCTCGTCCAGGAACAGCACTTCGGGATTGTGCAGCAGGGCCGCCGCCAGCCCGATCTTCTTGCGCATCCCGGTGGAGTAGTCGACCACCAGCTTGTGCTGCGCGCCCGCCAGGTCCAGTACGTCCAGCAGTTGCGCGGCCCGCTTGTCGACCTCCGCGCCGGGCAGCCCCCGCAACCGCCCGGTGTAGGCCAGCAGTTCCCGCCCGGACAGCCGCTCGAACAGCCGCAGCCCCTCCGGCAGCACCCCGATCCGCGCCTTGACCTCGACGGGGTCCCGCCACACGTCGTGCCCGACGACCTCGACCGTTCCCTGGTCCGGCCGCAGCAGTCCGGTGACCATGGAGAGGGTGGTCGTCTTTCCGGCCCCGTTGGGTCCGACCAGCCCGATGAACCGCCCGGCGGGCAGGTCGAGGTCGATCCCCCCGACGGCGACTTGCTGCCCGAACCGCTTCCAGAGGTCGTGAATACGCACGGCTGACGTCATGAACGCACCTTAGGCGCACGTCCCCAAGGGGCGTGGGGAACTGCGCGAGCAACCACGACGGGCAAGCAGTCGCCCGACTACCGGTCCCGCCCACACGCATAGGCGAGCGGCGACACCAACTCCTCCGCATCCGGCAGCCACCGATTGGCGGGCGTGGGCCGGCACGCCCACTGCACAGCCCCACGAGACCCGAACCGAGTGGGAGGCGCAGCCACGTAATCACCCTCTCCCAGCGCCACGAGGTCCAGCGACGAAGGCGACCACCCCAACTTCCGCACCAGTTCAGGCACCTTCACAGACGCGCCCGGCAGCACGAAGAAGTGCATCCGCCGCTCCGGCGTCAACGTCACAGGACCCAGTGTCAGCTGCATCCGCTCCATCCGGGCCAGCGCCAGGAACCCGGCCGTCTCCGGCACGGAGATCGCGTCGAAGGTGCGCCCGGTCGGCAGCAGGATCGACGCGTTCGGCTGCTTCTGCCACATCCGGCGCGCGACGGTCGCGCTGCCCGTGGCCTGCGTCGCCCAGTCGTCCCGCGCCGGATGCGCCCCGGGCACGGGGCACGCGGGGTTCTCGCAGGAGCAGCGCTGCACCCCGTCGACGGCTTCCAGCCAGGTGCCCGGGAACACGTCCCAGTGGCGCTCCTCGGCGTAGCGTACGGCTGTCTCCAGCAGGGATTCCCCGCGCTGCTGCGGGATCTGCGCGGTCTCGGTGCCCGGGATCGTCTCTTCCACGCTGAACACAACTCCACCGCCCACCGCGGGTTACGGGCGCGCTCGCGCGCGGGGCAGGAGCATCGATTCGGCGTCCGGGGCGCACGGATGCACAGGCGGGGGCGCGCGGGAGGATTCGCGGCGCGGGAAGGGTAGGCACCGGTGGGTCGGCTGCACCTTCACCTCGGTAACTACCCCGGCAATTCTGGCATGCCTCGCATGTGCGGTATGTCCATGGGGCATTGATCTTCACGGCCGGAATTCGTTCCGGAGTCTTTGCAGGACACGTCAACCCGGTGCACGGGCAGGCACCGCAGCCACAGGGGGTCACCAGCATGGCCGCAAGGCCTCTCGTCGCGCGGCAGCCGAACGAACGGCTGCAGGCGCTCATCCAGGAAGCGGGTTGCTCGAACGCCGGGCTGGCCCGCCGGGTCAACATGTGCGGCGCCGAGCACGGTCTCGACCTGCGCTACGACAAAACGTCCGTGGCCCGCTGGCTGCGCGGACAGCAGCCACGCGGACGCGCCCCGGCGATCATCGCCGAGGCCCTCGGCCGCAAACTCGGCCGTACGGTCACGATCGACGAGATCGGCATGGCCAACGGCAAGAACCTCGCCTCCGGCGTGGGTCTCCAGTTCTCGCCGACGGTACTGGGGGCCATCGAGCAGGTGTGTGAGCTGTGGCGCAGCGACGTGGGCCGGCGGGACTTCCTGTCCGGCTCCTCCGTGGCCGCGTCCGCGCTGGTCGAGCCCAGCCGGGACTGGCTGATCTCCTCGCCGGACGCGCAGGTGGCGCGCTCGGCGGGGCCCCGGGTGGGCCTTTCGGACGTGGCCGCCGTACGGGCCATGACGCAGGCGCTGACCGACCTCGACCATCAGTACGGCAGCGGGCATGTGCGCCCGGTCGTCGTGCACTACCTCAACAGCGTCGTCTCCGGGCTGCTCGCGGGCTCGTACCGGGAGGCGGTGGGGCGCGAGTTGTTCGCCGCGGTCGCGCGCCTGACGGAACTCGCCGGGTACATGGCCGTCGACACCGGGCAGCCGGGACTCGCCCAGCGCTACTACATCCAGGCGCTGCGTCTCGCCCAGGCTGCGGGAGACCGCGGCTACGGCGGCTATGTGCTGGCCGCGTCCATGAGCCATCTCGCCGCGCAGCTCGGAAACCCGCGCGAGATCGCCCAGTTGGCGCGGGCGGCGCAGGAGGGGGCGCGTGGAGTCGTGACCCCGCGCGCGGAGGCGATGTTCCTCGCGGCCGAGGCACGCGGGCACGCCCTGCTGGGCGACGTACGCGCGGCGCAGACGGCGAGCGGGCGGGCGCTGTCGGCGATGGAGCGGGTGGACCCCGCCTCCGGGGACGATCCGGCGTGGATCGCGCACTTCGACGAGGCCTACCTCGCCGACGAGTTGGCGCACTGCCACCGCGACCTGGGGCAGGCCGAGGCAGCCGCGCGCTGCGCCGAACAGTCCCTGGCCGGGCATCCGGCCTCGCGCGCCCGGCGCCGTGCCATCGGCTATGTGCTGCTGGCCACGGCCCAGGTGCAGCAGCGGGAGATCGAACAGGCCTGCAGCTCGGGCCTGAAAGCCGTGGAGATCCTGGAGACCCTGCGCTCCAACCGGGGCGCCGAGTACCTGGAGGACTTCCAGCAGCGCTTGGAGCCCTTCCGGGACGAGGCGGTGGTACGGGAGTTCGGGGCGCGGCTGGACCTCCAGCAGGCGGCATGAGCCCTCGTCATGGGCGTACGGCCTTGTAACCGTCGTCACAGGAAGGGAGATCGCTCTCTGAGCTGCGTGGCACGCGGCTCGGGGGACCCGGTAGCGTGAGCCGACGATTGACGAAGGTCCCCCATTGGCAGGAGTCCCGGTGACGCAGAGTGGACAGGGCGAGGAGCCCTCGGCGCGGCCCGCGCGCGAAGGCGTCGTGCTGCCCTCCGACGGCGGCGCGCCGTTGGTGCCGGGCGGCCCGGCCGCCGCGCCGCCCGGCGGCCAGGCGTGGGGCACGCCCTGGGGGCCGGAGGCAGCGCAGCACGACCCGGCGTCCGGTCAGCAATGGCCGACCCCGCCCGACCAGCAGCAGTGGGGCTCCCCGGACCAGTCCGGCTGGTCCGCCGCGCCCGCCCCCGGGCCGGCCCCGTCGGCCGGCCCGCTGCCGCCCGAGACGCCGCCGGGCGCCCAGCCGCCGTACGGCACGCAGGGCGGCGGGTACGGCGGCCAGGGCGCGTACGGCGCTCCGCAGGGTGGTGGTGGTCAGGGCCCGTACGGCGGTCAGGGCCCGCAGGGCGGTGGCGCTCAGGGGTCGTACGGGGCTCCTCAGGGTGCGCCGGGTGCGCACGGTGGTGGTCATGGCGGCGGGCAGGGCGCGTACGGCGCGGCTCCGCTGCCGCCCGCCGTCGACGAGGCCACCCGTTACATACCTCCGGTGGCGGCCGCTCCCGCGCCCGACGCGCACGCGGACGCCACCCAGTACCTGCCGCCCGTGGCACCCGGCGCGCCCGCCGCGCCCGCCGCGGAGGACGGCGCGACGCAGTACCTGCGGCCCGTGAACCCGGGCGCCCTGCCGCCCGAGACGCCGGGCGGCACCTACGGCGGCCCCGGAGCCGCACCCCAGGGTTCCTACGGCGGCCCGCAGGGCGCCCCCTCCGGGGCGTACGGCGGTCCGGGGGCCGAGACGCCCGCCGAGATGACGACGTATCTGGGCCGGGCCCAGCAGTCGGGGCCCGCGGCCGGCGGGTCCGACGCCGACGCCACGCAGTACATCCCGCCCGTGCCCGCGGCCGGCGGTGACCGGCAGGAGCCGCCCGCCGAGTTCGCGGGCCTGTTCCGCAGCGAGCCGGGCGAGGGCGGGGCCACGCAGCAGATGCCGCGGATGCAGGCGCCGCAGGGCGGCTACGCCCCGCAGCCGTCGTACGACCACGCCGGCGGTCCGGGCGGTCCCGGGCACGGGGGCGCGTACCCCGGCGACGGCGGGCGGCGGGACGGCCGGGACGACGGCGGGCGCGGTGGGCGCACCGGTTCGCGGGTGGCGGTCATCGCGGCGGTCGGTATCGGCATCGCGGTGCTGGGCATCGGCGCGGGCGCGCTGATGGGCAGCGGCGGCGGTGACGAGGACGACTCCAAGAACGTCGCCGCGTCGGCCCCGGCGACCGAGCAGAGCACCGAGTCCTCCCCGTCGGCCTCGCCGAGCGAGGACCCGGCGAAGGCGCAGGCCGTGGAGCTGGACAAGCTGCTGGCGGACAGCGGCACCAGCCGCCAGTCGGTGATCAGCGCGGTCGGCAATGTGAAGTCGTGCAGCAACCTCGGCCAGGCGGCCAAGGACCTGCGGGCCGCGGCCGAGCAGCGCAGCGGCCTGGTGACCCGCCTGGAGGCCCTCTCCGTCGACCAGCTGCCCGCGCACGGCGAGCTGACCACCGCCCTGACCAACGCCTGGAAGGCGTCCGCGTCGGCCGACAACCACTACGCGGCGTGGGCGGACCAGGTGGCGGGCAACAAGAAGAAGTTCTGCAAGGGCGGCCAGGCCCGGGCCACCGGGCAGGCCCAGGAGGGCAACAAGGCCAGCGGCACCGCCACCACGGAGAAGAACAAGGCCGCTGGGCTGTGGAACGCCATCGCCCGCAAGTACGGCCTGACCGAGCGGCAGCCGACCCAGCTGTGAGGCGCGCGGGGCGCGGGCGTCGTCAGACGTCCGCGCCCTGGAGTGTCTTCGTCATGTCGAGGAAGCCCTTGCGGGCCGAGACCAGCCGGCCCTCGCGGACCACCTGAAGGGTCACGTCCGTGTTGACCAGGCGGGGGAAGCCGATGGAGGCGAGCCGGTCCTGGAACTTCCAGCGCAGGGTCGGCGTGAGCCCGCCGGTGTCGATCTCCATGCCGTCGTCGAGGGTGCGGCGCACGGTGTCCGGGGACACCTCGCCGCCGCCGATCTTGTCGAGCGCGGCCTTGAGGACGGTGTAGGCGATCCAGGTGGTCTGCACCCCGGCGTCCGCCGGGTCGATCCGGGTGTCGGTGAAGGCCTGTTCGCGGATCACCTTCTTCATGCCGTCCCAGCGCGGGTCGGTCTCCACCGGGTACCAGCCGGTGATGAACGACCCCTCGTACGGCCCCGACCTGCCGCCGGAGGCGTCGATGACGGTCTGGTCGACGCTGCCGAGGACCGTGCCGGTGCGGACGTCGGGGTACTCCGCGCGGGCGCGCCGGAAGGAGTCCATGAAGGTGCCGGTGCGGTCGCCGAGGGCGGAGAGCACACAGCCCGTGCGCTCCGGGTCGCGGGTCGCGCCGCTCAGCGCGGACCGGGTCTGGGTGGAGAACTCGGTGGCGTCCTCCGCGGCCCGTACGTCGTCGGCCTGCGTGTGTCCGCGCGCCTTCAGGCCGGCGTTCAGCATGACGGGGAGTTCGTCGCCGGCGATGGTGTCGGGCCGTACCAGGGAGACGGGGCCGCAGTCGTCGGCGAGTTCCTGGCCGAGGCCGGCCAGGAGGGCGGGCTGGCCGCCGTTGACGGGGTAGGACAGGGGCGAGGTGAACTCGTCGTCGGTGATGCCGTAGCCGCCGATGAAGGGGATGCCGGCGCTCTCCAGGATGGGGAAGAAGGAGTTGGCGTGCTGGCTGTAGGAGCCGACGACAGCGACGGCGTTCTCCTTCACCGCGCGCCGCGCGCACTTGGCGGCCGAGACGGAGTCGTTGCGCTCGTTGCAGGTGGCCACGTGCAGTTTGCGTCCGTTGATGCCGCCGTGGGAGTTGACCCAGCGGGCATAAGCGCGGGCGAAAGCGGGCATTCCGGGCTTGTTGGTGAGGTTGGTGTCCTCGGGGGCCCAGGTCATCACGGTGATCGGGCCATCCCCGTCGCCCCCCGAGACGCCGGGGATGAGCCCGCACCCTGCGGCGAGCGACGCGCACGCCACCAGGACACCCGCAGTGCGGATGCCCGCTCTGACGGGCCTGGTGAGCGTGGGGAGGAAGGTGCTGCGGTCATGTCGCCTGCCGGTCATGTCCACGCACGATTCCGCCACATCCCTAACCCTGGAGTGTCCGTCGGGCAACAGCGGGTGACATCGAGGTGAATTGCGGGGGACCGGTCCGGACCGTGAGACGAGGAACGTACGATCGATGACCGTGCAAGGTTCGGAGAACTCTTCCCGTCGCGGCCGTCGCTCCTCCACCATGGGCGGCATGCCGCTCAATGACATGCCGTGGTGGCGCTGGCGCAGCAACGTGCGCTCCGCGCTGCACATGCTCTCCGACCCCGTCTTCCAACGCGACGTCTGGCTGGCCGGCGTCGACGGCTACGGAGACGTCACCGACGCCGTGTACCGGCTGGTGGAGGACACCTGGCTGGACAACTGGTCCGCCGAGAAGTACGTCGGCACGATCTTCCGCGACTCGCAGGAGGCCGCGCTCGTCGACACCGCCGTGCTGCGGGTGCTGCGGATCATGCACCAGGTCGGCCCGGACGCGCCGGTCTCCTCCTACATGGAGCACCCGGCCTGGCCGGAGGCCGTCCAGGCCGCGCGCGACGCCCACGTACGGATGGCGACCAGCGACGGCGAGGACCCGGACACGCCGCCGCGCACCCTGGAAGTACTGCGGATTCTGACCCGGTCCGCCTAGCGGAACGATTGGGGGCCGTGCTGCCGCGTGTGGGACCCTTTCCTGCATGAACGAACAGCCCACCCGAGCCGCGGCCCCGGCCGAGCAGTACATCCTCACCCTGTCCTGCCCCGACAAGCAGGGCATCGTGCACGCCGTGTCGAGCTACCTGTTCATGACCGGCTGCAACATCGAGGACAGTCAGCAGTTCGGCGACCACGACACGGGTCTGTTCTTCATGCGCGTCCACTTCTCGGCCGAGCCGCCGGTGACCGTGGACAAGCTGCGCGCCAGCTTCGCGGCGATCGGTGACTCCTTCCACATGGACTGGCAGATCCACCGGGCCGACCAGAAGATGCGGGTCCTGCTGATGGTCAGCAAGTTCGGGCACTGCCTGAACGACCTGCTCTTCCGCGCGCGCACCGGGGCACTGCCCGTCGAGATCGCGGGCGTGGTGTCCAACCACACCGACTTCGCCGAGCTGGTGGGGTCGTACGACGTGCCCTTCCACCACATTCCCGTGACGAAGGACACCAAGTCCGACGCCGAGGCGCGGCTGCTGGAGATCGTCCGCGAGGAGGGTGTGGAGCTGGTCGTTCTCGCCCGCTACATGCAGGTCCTCTCCGACGACCTGTGCAAGCAGCTCAGCGGGCGGATCATCAACATCCACCACTCGTTCCTGCCGAGCTTCAAGGGCGCCAAGCCGTATCACCAGGCGCACGCGCGCGGTGTGAAGCTCATCGGCGCGACGGCCCATTACGTCACCGCCGACCTCGACGAGGGGCCGATCATCGAGCAGGAGGTCGAGCGGGTGTCCCACGACGTCACCCCCGACCAGCTCGTCGCCGTCGGCCGCGATGTGGAGTGCCAGGCGCTCGCGCGGGCGGTGAAGTGGCATGCCGAGCGGAGGATTCTGCTGAACGGCCGGCGGACGGTTGTGTTCGCCTAGGGGCTCGGGTGGTTCTGTCGTCTGGCGGCTGCGGGTGATTCGTGGTTTCTCGCGCAGTTCCCCGCGCCCCTCAAGGGGCGCGGGGAACTGCGCGATCAGCCACATACGGCCCGCGGCCGCCGGTGAAACGGCAACCCGCCCCTACAGACGGCTCAGCGACGCCGCAGCGTAGAGCACGTCTCTGATCGCCTCCCGGTCACCGACCTGCCCCACCGCCGCATCCTCCGGCGCGAGCCGCCCGGCGGCGAGGTGGCAGAACTCCACGTCGTCCAGCGCCACATGAGCCACCTCGTGCGCGGCGGAGCCCACCGCCGCGGGGGAGTCGAGCGGGATCAGCCACTCGCCCCCACCCGTGCCCTCGATCTCCAGGCGGAGGGTGCGGCCGGGCTCACCTGCGGGGACGAGATGCCGCTCGGGCCCCGGCGAGGCGAGCCCCGCGCGGCGACGGCTGGCGAGCGCGGTCGGAAGCGTACGGGCGGCCAGGTCGATCATGGCGTTGAGGTGGCGGCCCGAGGGCGCCTCGTACGGGTAGTCGACGGCCTCGGCGATGTCCTCCGCGTGCACCCAGCACTCGAAGGCGCGGTCGATCATCGCGTCGTGCAGCGGCAGCCCGAAGTCGCCGTAGGAGACGGCGAGTCCGCCCGCCGTGCCGCCGGTGAAGGACACCGTGCGCACGATGGCGTGGCTCTGCTCCCGCCAGGGCGCCCGCACCGTGCGGGTGAGCGGGAAGTGGGAGGCCCGCCAGTACGTCTCGGTGCGCCCGTCGGGCGTGCCCGGACCTGAGGCCTCCGCGGCGTCGCCGAGGGGGTCGGCGAGGCCGAGCGCGAGGGCGACCAGGCCGTCGACGGCCAGCAGGTGCGCGATGACTCCGGCGACGGTCGTGCGGCGGCTGGAGGTGTCCCGGTCGGCGAACCAGCGCAGCCGCACGGGCGCGTGCCACTCCGCCTTGCCGAAGTCCTGGAGCAGGGCGTCGAGGCGCGCGGTCTCGGCGTCGTAGGCGGTGGCCCAGGAGGGCACGGGGATGCGCGGCGGGCGCCGCTCCAGGCAGCTCGCCAGGACGCGGGTGCGCAGGGCGGGGTCGAGGTCGAGGCTCTCGGGCCGCTGGAGCAGTCCGACCGCCTCACGCAGCCGCAGTGCCTCCTCGGCGCAGGTGCCACAGGTGCCGAGGTGGTCCTCCACGGCCGCGGTCTCCTCCGGTGAGCAGGCGGCCAGCGCCCAGGCGCCGAGCAGCGCCTTCAGCACCTTGTGCTCCAGCACGAGCGGCGCCGTCTGCGGCGGGTCGGGCAGGTCCGGCAGGGGCATGCCGGTGTCCTCGACGGAGGCGCGGGGCAGCGGTATCCGCGGCGACGGTCCGGGCTGGGGTGTGTCGCCGTCGCCGGGGCCGGGGGCGGGGCCGCTGCCGTCGGAGTCGGAGCTGGAGCCGGAGCTGGCGCCGGAGTCGGAGCGGGAGCTGGAGTCGGAGCTGGAGTCGGAGCCCAAGCCCGAACCCGAGCCGGAGTCGGAGCCCGGCCCCGAGTCGGTCGCGTCGGTGTCGGTCTCGTCCGTGTCGCCGGTGTCTCCGGAGGCGGACGAGGCGCCCGAGTGGGGGCGGTCCGGGTCCGGGTCCGGGTCCGGGTGCGGGTGCGGGTGCTCCCGGAAGGTGTCCTCCTGCCGCTCCTTGTCGTCGTCGGGTCCCTCCGCGAACGGGTTCAGCTCGCTCACGCCGCACCTCCGTACCCCGGCGGGGCGCCGGGGGAGCCGGCGTCATGGGCGGTGGCGAGGAGTTGCAGACCGAGGCGCAGGCGACGGCGGGCCTCGTCCTCGGTGACGCCGAGGTCGGCGGCGGCCTGGCGGTAGTCGCGGCGCTGGAAGTAGGCCAGCTCCAGGGCGGCACGCAGGGGCGCGGGCATGGCCTGGACGATGTAGTCGGCACGGGCGGCGACGGAGGCGTGGCGGACCTTGCGCTCCAGCTCCTCGGTGGTGCCGGCGCCGCCGCCCTGCTCCAGCGCGGCGGTCTCGGTGGCGCGCAGCCGCTGCACGGCCAGCCGGTGGGTCAGCGTGGCCACCCAGGAACGCAGCGGCCCCTGCCGGGGGTCGTAGCTGTCGGGGTGCTCCCACACGTGCGCGAACACCTCGCGGGTGAGGGTGTCGGCGGCGCGCTCGTCACCGAGGACGGTGTGGGCGAGGCCGTGCACGAGCGAGGCGAAGCGGTCGTAGAACTCGCCGAGGGCCGCCGCCTCGCCGCGGGCGAGGCGCTGCTGCATCTTGCGGTCCCAGCGGGGTGGTGCGTCCTTCGTCGCCATACGGCCCCCTCCCTCTGCTCGTGTCCGTCAGTGACAAGCGTGCGTCCACCGTGTTCTCGAATGTAGTCGGCACCTCTGACAACGCACGCTCCTTTGTGGCAATGTGCGCCCCCGAGGACCCTCCGGTGATAGTGGACCTTTGGACTGACTCGATCGAACAGGATCGAAGGCGATTGAAACAAGCCTCTTCTGTTCGGTCTTCGTTTTCCGCGCGGTGTTTCAGGGAACGGCGGCTGGGCAGCCGCGCTGAAAGGAAGCGTAGGAGCTGCTTCCGTTTCCGGGCGGTTCCGGGAAGTTCCGGCGAGCGAAGGGCACGGTGGTGACGTTCAATGTGACCGATGACGAGCGCGGGGACTGGGCCGTGCTCCAAGTGACGGGCGAACTGGACCTGGTGACTTCGCCGGTTCTGCGCCAGCGGGTCCACGACATGGTGGCCGAGGGCCGCCACAGCCTCGTCGTCGACCTCTCCGACGTAGTCTTCTGCGACTCCAGCGGTGTCGGCGTGCTCATCGCCACCCGCCGTCTGCTGCGCTCCTGCCAGGGCCGGCTGCGGCTGATCCTGCCCGCCGAGGGCGCTCCCGACGGCTCCCACGTCAACCGCGTCATCGGCGCCCTGGGCGTACGCCGCCTGTTCGACGTGCACCCCGACCTCGCCTCGGCCGCCGCCGAGGAAGCCCTCCCCGATCTCGCCCCGGCGGCCGTGGAGGAGGAACGCCCGCTGTCGGCGTGACGCCCGGGCACACCTGGGCGCGGCGTGCCACACCTGGGCGCCCTGTGCCACATCGTTGTCCCGGAATTCCCCCGGTCTTGGCACAACCGTCGCTTTCCCGCTCCCACGGGCCGCCCGGCGTCGTACGCTCCGTGCCGGAAACACCCCGACGTGACGTGAGGCGGCCCGAGAAGACATGGTCAGCAGCGAGTACGAGCGCAGGATCGCGGCCAGGTTCGCCGGCTTCGACCAGGACGGCAACGGCTACATCGAGCGAGAGGACTTCTGCGGCGCGGCCAAGGCGCTGCTCGCGGAGTTCGGCACCCCGGCCCGCTCCGACAAGGGGCAGGCGCTGTACGCGGGCGCGGAGGCGTTCTGGCAGGGCATGGCGGGGATGGCGGACCGCGACGGCGATCAGCGCATCAGCCGGGAGGAGTTCGTGAACGGCGCGGTCAAGCGGCTGCGCGACAACCCCGAACGGTTCGCGGAGATCGCCCGCCCCTTCCTGCACGCGGCCCTGGACGTCGCGGACACCGACGGGGACGGCGCGGCCACGGTCGCCGACACAGCGCGCGTGCTCACCCTTCTCGGGGTCGCCGAGGACATCGCGCGCACGGCCGCCGCCGCACTCGACACCGACGGTGACGGCAAGGTCGGCGAGGCCGAGCTCGTGCCCGCCTTCGCCCGCTACTTCACCGTGCCCGAGTAACGCTCCCTGAGCTTGTACTTGAGCACCTTCCGCAAGGTCTCGCCCCGCGGAAGGGCGTCCACCACCTCCAGCCGCTCCGGCAGCTTGTGCACCGACAGCCCTTCCGCGCGCAGATACGCCGTCACGGCGTCCAGGGTCAGCTCCGGGGCCCCGCCGGGCTGTTCCACGACCGCGCAGACCAACTCCCCGCGCTCGGTGTCCGGCAGGCCGATCACCGCGACGTCGCCGACCCCCGGATGCGCGGCCATGAGGTCCTCGATCTCCTTGGCGGAGATGTTCTCGCCCTTGCGGATGATCACGTCCTTCAGCCGCCCGGTGAGCACCAGATGGCCGGCCGCGGTCAGCCGCCCCAGGTCGCCGGTGCGCAGGAACCCCTCCTCGTCGAAGGCCTCCGCGGTCTGCGCCGGGTCGAGATAGCCGCGGCACACCGCCTCCCCGCGCAGCCGGACCTCGCCGTCCACGATCCGTATCTCCATGCCCTGCGGCGGCCGGCCCTCGGTGGTGGCGAGGTGGTCGGGGGTGTCGTCCGGGTCGCCCATGGTGATCATCGGCACCTCGGTCATGCCGTAGCCGTGGGTGAGCGTCACGCCCATCTCCCGGGTCACCGCGTGGTACAGCTCCGGCGGCTTGGGCGCCCCGCCGCCCGCGAGCAGCCGCAGCGTCGGTATGAGCTTCACACCGGGCTGCTTGCGCTGCTCGGTCAGGAACATCGAGTAGAACGCCGTCGACCCGCCCGCGATCGTCACCCCGTGCCTGCGGTACTCGTCGAGCGCCCCGGGGAGCGCGAACTGCTCGAACAGCACCGCCGGGAAGCCGTACAGCAGCAGCATCACCATGTAGTCGGCGCCGCCGATATGGGCGTACGGGAAGGCGATCGAACCGACGTCGCCCTCTTGTGGCCGCAGCGCGTGGGCGAGGCAGGAGCCGCCCGCGATCAGTGAACGGTCCGTGTGCAGAACGCCCTTGGGGGCGGAGGTCGTGCCGGACGTCCAGTAGATCCAGCGCACGGAGGTGCCCTCGGCGGGCAGGGGCGGCAGCACGGCCGGCTCGCCGTCCGGGAGGTCGTCGTACGCCTCGAAGACGCCCTTCGCGCCGAGCCGCCGGGCCATCTCGGTGTGGTCGAAGCCGCGCCAGGTGCCCGGCACGGCGAAGAACTCCGCCTTGGACTCGCGCAGGGCGAAGCCGACCTCGCGGTCGCGGTGGAAGGGGATCACCGGGGACTGGACGGCGCCGAGGCGGGCCAGCGCGAAGGAGAGGATCACCGTCTCCACGCGCGTGGGCAGCTGCCAGGCGACGACCGTGCCGGGGCGCACCCCCATGCCGTACAGGCCCGCCGCCGTCCGCTCGGCACGCGCGCGTAGGGCGCCGAACGTGAGCGTGCGCTCGCCCTGGAGGAGAGCGGGGCGGTCGGGGGTGAGGCGGGCGCGGCGGTCGAGGAGGTCCCACAGGGTGGGGGCGGAACTCGCGTCGTACGGGGTGTCGTTCACGGCTGCACCCTCCTTGGCTGACGACTCGTCAGCTGCCATGCTATCTGACGGACCATCAGATAACTCCGTCGGGTACGTACTCTTCGAGGAGGGCAACCATGGCGGCCGAACTGCCCCGCATCATCAGCGTCGACGACCATGTCATCGAGCCGGCGCACCTCTTCGAGACCTGGCTGCCCGCCAAGTACCGCGAGCGCGGGCCACAACCCCTGACCGCCGGGATCGGTGAACTCGCGTACGTCGGCGGCAAGTACCAGATCACGATGGACCCCGACGGAACGCCCACCGACTGGTGGATCTACGAGGACCTGAAGTTCCCGTACAAGCGCAACATCGCCGCCGTCGGCTTCGACCGGGACGAGATGACCCTGGAGGGCATCACGCGCGCGCAGATGCGGCGGGGCTGCTGGGACCCGAAGGCGCGCCTGGAGGACATGGACCTCAACCATGTCGAGGCCTCGCTCTGCTTCCCGACCTTCCCCCGCTTCTGCGGCCAGACCTTCGCCGAGGCCCACGACAAAGAGGTCGCCCACGCGTGCGTGCGCGCCTACAACGACTGGATGGTCGAGGAGTGGTGCGGCGACAGCGGCGGCCGGCTGATCCCGCTGTGCCTGATCCCCCTGTGGGACATCGAGCTCGCGGTTGCCGAGATCCGCCGCAACGCCGCGCGCGGGGTGCGTGCGGTGACCTTCTCCGAGATCCCCACCCACCTGGGGCTGCCGTCCATCCACTCCGGCCACTGGGACCCGTTCTTCGCGGCGTGCGAGGAGACCGGCACGGTCGTCAACATGCACATCGGCTCGTCGTCGCAGATGCCGGCCGCGTCCCCCGACGCACCGCCCGCCGTGCAGGCCTCGCTGTCCTTCAACAACGCCATGGCCTCGATGATGGACTTCCTCTTCAGCGGCGTACTGGTCCGCTTCCCGCGGCTCACACTCGCCTACTCGGAGGGCCAGATGGGCTGGATCCCGTACGCCCTGGAGCGCGCGGACGATGTCTGGGAGGAGCACCGCGCGTGGGGCGGGGTGCGCGACCTGATCCCCGAGCCGCCGTCGACGTACTACTACCGGCAGATCTTCTGCTGCTTCTTCCGCGACAAACACGGTGTGGCGTCACTCGATGCGGTGGGCCGCGACAACGCCACCTTCGAGACGGACTACCCGCACGTCGACTCCACCTTCCCGCACACCAAGGAGGTCGCCCTCGACCATGTGAAGGGCCTGGACGACGAGACGGTGTACAAGCTGATGCGGGGCAACGCCATCCGCATGCTCGGCCTGGACCTCGACCGCTGATGGACCTGTCGTACACGCCCGAGGAGGACGCCTTCCGGGCCCGGCTGCGCGAGTGGCTCGCCAAGGTGCTGCCCACCCTGCCGCCGAAGCCGCCGCCCGCCGACTGGCCCGCGCGCAGGGCGTACGACCTCGGCTGGCAGCGGATGCTGTACGACGCCGGGTACGCGGACGTGCACTGGGACGCCTCGCCCACCCGGCGGCTGATCTTCCTGGAGGAGACCGAGAAGGCCGGGGCGCCCTATGTGGGGGCCTGCTTCGTCGGGCTGCTGCACGCCGGGCCGACCATCGCCGCCGAGGGCACCCCCGAGCAGCGCGAGCGCTGGCTGGCGCCGATCCTGCGCGGCGAGGAGGTGTGGTGCCAGGGCTTCAGCGAGCCCGACGCGGGCTCCGACCTCGCTTCCCTGCGCACGCGCGCGTGGCGCGACAAGGACGCCTATGTGGTGAGCGGGTCGAAGATCTGGACCTCGCACGCCGAAGTCGCCGACTGGTGCGAGCTGCTGGTGCGGACCGACCCCGAGGCGCCCCGGCACCGCGGCATCACCTGGCTCGCCCTGCCCATGGACGCCGAGGGGATCACCGTACGGCCGCTGCGGACGCTCGCCGGGTCCGAGGAGTTCGCCGAGGTCTTCCTGGACGAGGTGCGGGTGCCGGTCGCCAACCGGGTCGGGGACGAGAACGACGGCTGGCGCGTGACCCTGGTGACCCTGTCCTTCGAGCGCGGCACGGCCTTCGCCGGCGAGGTCGTCGCCTGCCGCCGCGTCCTCGGCGAACTCGCCCGCGAGGCCTGCCGCAACGGCCGCTGGGACGACCCGGCGCTACGGCGCCGGCTGGGCAGGCTCGACGCCGAGTTCCGGGCGCTGTGGCGGCTCACCCAGTGGAACGTCAGCGAGGCGGAGGCCTCGGGGGGAGTGCCCGGCGCAGCAGGTTCGGTTTTCAAACTGAGGTATTCGCAGGCGCGCCAGACCCTCTACGACGCCGCCGCGGACGTCCTCGGCGCCGACAGCCTCGACCTCGACCGGCCCTGGATGCTCGACCGGCTGTCGTCGCTGTCGTACACCATCGCGGCCGGGACGTCGGAGATCCAGCGGACGATCGTCGCCGAGCGCATCCTGGGACTGCCGAGGGGGCGCGCATGAGGTTCCGCCTGACGGACGACCAACGGGCCCTGCGTGAGGGCGTACGCGGGCTGCTCGCCCGGCGCTTCGGGCCGCAGGAGCTGCGCGCAGCCGTCGTACACGGCGGGCGTCTGGACCGGGCGCTGTGGCGGGAGTTGGGCGAGGCGGGCTTCTTCGCCCTGCGGCTGCCCGAGGCGCAGGGCGGCGTCGGACTGGGGCTGCCCGAGGCGGTGTTGGCGTTCGAGGAGGCCGGGCGAGCCCTGCTGCCGGGGCCGTTGATCGCCACCCACCTCGCGGCGGGCACGGTGCCGGGCGCGGCCGGCGGGGAGGCCGTCGTCGCGCGCGTCGACGGCGGGCTCGTGGAGTGGCTGCCGGACGCGGACGTCGTACGGGGTGAGGTGCGGGGGGCTGTCGAGCTGCGGTCGGTGGACCCGCTGACGCCGCTGCACCGGGTGCCGCACTCGTCGGGCGGGACCGACCCCGAGGTCGTGCTGCTCACCGCCGCCGAACAGCTCGGCTCCGCCGGGCGGACGTGCGGCCTTGCAGTGCAACACGCGCGTGTGCGGGAACAGTTCGGCCGGCCCATCGGGGCGTTCCAGGCCGTACAGCATCTGTGCGCCGAGCTGCTGGTGCGGCTGGAGACGGCCCGCGCGGCGGTCTACGCGGCCGCGGTGACCGCCGACCCGGCCGACATCGCGGCGGCCCGGCTGCTGGCCGACGAGGCCGCCGTACGGGGCGCGCGGGACTGCCTCCAGGTGCACGGCGGGATGGGCTTCACCTGGGAGTCGGAGGTGCATCTGCACCTCAAGCGCGCGTGGGTGCGCAGCCGTCGGGCGGGCGGCGGTACGGAGGGCGAGGAGCTGCTGGCGTGCGGGCTGGCGGCCGGGCAGCAGTGACGGGCGGGCGGCCCGCGGTGGAGGCGCGGCGTGCTGCTGGGATGTCGCGGAATGTGGCGCACCGGAATCACGGAGCGTTGATATCGGGTTGTGTCCTCGGCGGGACTCGTCACGTCCCGGAGTCGGTGTCGCGCTCCGGTACCTTGTGTGAGATGCGAGTGGTTCCGAGGACGAGCCATGCCGGAGCTGCCCCTGAGGCGGCCCCGGACCGGGCGGTGCGCGCCGTGGTTCGCGGGGCGGAAGTGCGAGAAGCAGCCGCCTGTTCGACCCCCTGTGGCGAGCGTCGCACAGTATGCCGCACGGGTACTCCTTCGCGCTGGAATATGCCCGAAGCGCTTGTTGGGGTGACTGAACGTCAACCAAGCTGTTCTGCAAGGGATTCACGTTCCGTGACCCTTGCTCTGGCCGTTGTTCTGGTCATGCAGAAAATGGCTACGATCGTGGCCCTCGTGAGGCGCGAGCCTTGGTGTCCGCCGGTTCGGATGGTGTGAGCGGTGCAGGTGCTTCAAGTGCAGCTGGAGGTCCGGCCCGACCCCGCGGAGGTGGGGAGAGCCCGGAGATGGGCCCGTGCGCGACTCGCAGGGGCGGGGGTGGAGGCCGACGAGCCGCTGGCCGAGACGCTGATCCTGCTCGTGTCCGAACTGGTCACCAACGCCGTGGTGCACACCGGCCGTCCGGCCGTGCTGCGCCTGGCCCTGCCCCCCGCCTCCGGGTGCGCGCCGGTGCGCGTGGAGGTCACCGACACCAGTGAGCGCGCCCCTGTGCCGCGCTGCGCCGACGGCGAGGAGACGGGCGGCCGGGGCCTCGCCCTCGTCGACGGTCTCGCCGACCGCTGGGGCTGGAGCCCCGACGGCGCCGGCAAGCGCATCTGGTGCGAGCTGGACCGCTGTTCCGGGCCGCGTGCCGCGACCGTCGCCTACAGCGGCAGCATGCCGGCGTACGAAGGGCTGGCCTACGAGGCGGTCTGACCGTCCGTGCCCCTGCCGTGGTCCGTGATGCGCCTGGATGTGCTTCTGTGCGCTCCGGTCGCAAATGGTGCTTAAGTAATAATTCTCCGTACAGGTGTTGACGTCTCGTGTCCGTTTGATCACGCTTGTGGTCAGCGATTCGCCGCGAGGGGACGGCGAGGGCTTCGGTGACGGGAGCCCTCGGCGAGTGTGGGTCGTGATTCGGCGTCGATTCCCCTGTGGCCAGGGGGTGGGGCGGGTGCGCCGAAGCCGGTCGGCGGCGCGCGATGCCGTGCTCGGGGCGGGTATCTGCGCGCCGCCGGCCGGAGGGGGGCGGTCCCTAGGGGGAGGTGGGGGTGGGCTCTTAGGGGGTGGGTGGGCCCCCGGTTCAGAGAACGGCTACGGGGGCCACGGGAGTTCCGGTCGCGCCGACGAACGGTTCCGGCATCGCCGACAGCAGGAAGCTGTAGCGGCCCTCTTCTCCACAGGCTGTGGACAACTTTTCGAGATTCCAGTTCTGGCCCTGGAGCATGCCCATCTCCACCAGGTGCAGCGCGTGCACCGGCAGCCAGAGGTCCTCGATCTCGGGCGGGAAGACCTCGAAGGTGAGGGTGTCGTCGGCGACCGCCGCGACATCGCGCGCGTGGAACCACTCCGGGGTACGCACCGACAGGCCCGGCGAGGGATACGCGTACGCGTGCCGGTCCCCGGCGAGCAGCAGCCGCATCTGGCCGGTGCGCACCAGCACCACGTCACCGGCACGCACGCGCGTGCCCGCGAATTCCTCGGCCGCCTCCAGGTCCTCCGGGGTGACCGGGTGGCCGCCGTCGAGCCGTTCCACGCCACGCGCGCGTGCCACGTCCAGCAGCACCCCGCGCGAGACGATGTGCAGCGCCTTGTCGATGCCCGCGAACGCGGCCCCCGCGTGTGCGGTGACGGTGTCCGCGGGGCGGCCGTTGTAGAGCCGGCCCGAGTGCGAGACATGGGTGAGGGCGTCCCAATGGGTGCCCGCCTGCAGCCCCATGGTCACCACGTCGTCGCTGCACGCCACCGTGCCCGGCCCGAACAGCTCCTGGTTGACCTGCACCATCGCGTGCAGCGGATCGACCCGTCCCGGGATCATGCCGGTCTGCACCCCGTCCTGGCGCAGTGGCAGCGCGAGCGGGACACGGCGGCCCGTGCGCACCGAGGCCGCGGCCTCGCGCACCACCTCGTCGGTGATGAGGTTGAGGGTGCCCCGCTCGTCGTCGGCCCCCCAGCGGCCCCAGTTGTTGACGCGCTTGGCGATCTCGTGGAACTCGGCCGGCAGTGTCATCCGTGCCTCCCCGGGGCTTGTCCTGGCCCGTCCGTCGGGACTTAGAATCTAACGGACCGTCAGAAACTGCGGGAAGGGGCCGGGCGTGGGGAACTTCTTGACCGGCAAGGTCGTTGCAGTGACCGGGGCCGGGCGGGGCATCGGCCGCGCGGTGGCGCTGGCGGCGGCCGCCGAGGGCGCGCGGGTCGTCGTCAACGACTTCGGGGTCTCCGTCGACGGAGCCTCACCCACCAGCGAGATCGCCGACGCCGTCGTGAAGGAGATCGAGGCCGCGGGCGGCCGGGCCGTCGCGGTCGCCGACGACATCTCCACCATGGCGGGCGGAGAGCGAGTCGTCGACACCGCGCTGGCGTCGTACGGCCGCCTCGACGCGGCGGTCTGCGTCGCCGGGATCCTGCGCGAGCGCATGCTGTTCAACATGACCGAGGACGAGTGGGACCCGGTCCTCGCCACCCACCTCAAGGGCACCTTCACCGTGTTCCGGGCCGCCTCCGCGGTCATGCGCGCACAGCGCTCCGGCACGCTCATCGGGTTCACCAGCGGCAACCACCAGGGTTCCGTGTCGCAGGCCAACTACAGCGCCGCCAAGGGCGGGGTCATCTCCCTGGTCCGCAGCGCCGCGCTCGGCCTGCACAAGTACGGCGTGACCGCCAACGCGGTCGCGCCGGTGGCCCGTACGCGGATGTCGGCGAAGGTGCCGACGGAGCTGACGGAGATCGGGTCGCCGGAGGACGTGGCCGCGTTCGTGGTGTATCTGGCGTCCGAGCGGGCCCGGGAGATCACCGGGCAGGTGTACACGGTCGCCGGGCCGAAGATCGCGGTGTGGGCCCAGCCTCGGGAGCTGCGTTCGGCCTTCTCCGAGGGGGGTTGGACGCCCGAGCGGGTCGCGGAGGTGCTGCCGGGGTCCGTCGGGGTCGATCCGATGCCGATGCTGGAGCGGGTGGCTGCGATGTCGCGTGCCGCGGCGCGGGGAGATCGACCGAACGCCTAGGCGCCATGGGTGGTTGTTCGCCGACGGGGACTGCGGGTCCGTTGTGGTCGGCCGCGCAGTTTCCCCGCGCCCCTATGGGCGGCACTGGTCTCGAGGAGGCTCTGTGGACTTCGGATTTGCTCCTGAGGACGAGGCGTTCCGGGTCGAAGCGCGCGGCTGGCTCGCCGCGCACGCCGAACCCGGCCTGGACCGTCGTACGTGGGAACGGACGCTCGGCAAGGCCGGGTGGATCGGGATCGGCTGGGCGGAGGGCGGGTACGGGAACCGGACCGCCACGCTCACCCAGCAGGTCGTCTGGGCCGAGGAGTACGCGCGGGCGGCGGTGCCCGCGCGGTCCGGGCACATCGGCGAGAAGCTGCTCGCGCCCACGCTCATCGCCCATGGCAGCGAGGAGCAGAAGGCCCGGTTCCTGCCGCCCATCGCCGCGGGGGAGGAGCTGTGGTGCCAGGGGTACAGCGAACCCGGCGCGGGCTCGGACCTCGCCGGGGTGCACACCCGGGCCGTACGCGCGGGCGACGGGACGTACCGGGTCAGCGGGCAGAAGATCTGGACCTCGCTCGCCCATGAGGCCGACTGGTGCTTCGTCCTCGCGCGCACCGACCCCGAGGCGCGGCGCCACCACGGACTGAGCCTGCTGCTGGTCCCCATGGACCAGCCCGGCCGTATCGAGGTACGGCCCATCCGCCAGGCCACCGGGACCAGCGACTTCAACGAGGTGTTCTTCGACGGCGCCCACGCGCGCGTGGAGCATGTCCTCGGCGGCGAGGGGGCCGGCTGGCGGGTGGCCATGAGCCTGCTCGGCTTCGAACGGGGCGTGTCCACCCTCGCCCAGCAGGTCGGCTTCGCCGAGGAGCTGGGGCGGGTGGTGCGTTCGGCCGTGGAGACCGGCGCCGCCGCCGATCCCGTCGTACGCGATCGTCTCGTACGGCAATGGGCGGAGCTGCGCGTCATGCGGTGGCACGCCCTGCGGACCCTGGGAGGCACCCGCAGCCCCAGTGTCGCCAAGCTGCTGTGGGGCGGCTGGCATCAGCGGCTCGGGGAACTGGCCGTGCTGGTGCGGGGCGCGTCCGCGGGGGCCGGGCCGGCCGCGTGGTCGGCGACGGCGCCGTACGAACTGGACGTCGACCAGCATCTGTTCTTGTTCTCCCGCGCCGACACGATCTACGGCGGCTCGGACCAGATCCAGCGCACGATCATCGCCGAGCGCGTGCTCGGCCTGCCCAGGGAACCCAGGGACTAGGGAGTGACCGCGATGCGTGGTGTGGTCTTCGACGGGAAACGGACCGAGGTCGTGGACGACCTGGAGATACGGGACCCGGGGCCCGGTGAGGTGCTGGTGGCCGTGTCGGCGGCGGGGCTGTGCCACAGCGACCTGTCCGTCCTCGACGGCACGATCCCGTTCCCCGTGCCCGTGGTGCTCGGGCACGAGGGCGCCGGGGTGGTGGAGCGGGTCGGCGCGGGCGTCACCCATGTCGCGCCCGGCGACCACGTGGCGCTGTCCACGCTCGCCAACTGCGGCACCTGCGCGCAGTGCGACCGCGGCCGGCCGACGATGTGCCGCCAGGCCATCGGACGCCCCGGACGGCCCTTCACGCGCGCGGGCAGGCCGCTGTTCCAGTTCGCCGCCAACTCCGCCTTCGCGGAACGGACCGTGGTGAAGGCCGTGCAGGCGGTCCCGCTGCCCGACGACATCCCGATGCCGTCCGCCGCGCTCATCGGCTGTGCCGTCCTCACCGGGGTCGGGGCCGTGCTGAACCGGGCCCGCGTCGAGGCCGGGGACCGGGTCGTCGTCATCGGCGCAGGCGGCATCGGCCTCAACGTCGTCCAGGGCGCGCGGCTCGCGGGTGCCTCGCGGATCGTCGCCGTCGACGCCAACTCGGAGAAGGAGGAAGCCGCTCGGCTGTTCGGCGCGACCGACTTCCTCGTCTCGGCCGACGACGTGTCCGAGGTGCTGCCCACCGGCGCCGACCACGTCTTCGAGTGCGTCGGGCGCGTCGATCTGATCCGGCGGGCCGTGGACCTGCTGGACCGGCACGGACAGGCGGTGCTCCTCGGCGTGCCGCCCGCCACCGCCGAGGCGTCCTTCCTCGTCTCCTCCCTCTATCTCGACAAATCCGTCCTCGGCTGCCGCTACGGGTCGTCCCGGCCGCAGCGCGACATCGCCCGGTACGCCGAGCTGTACCGGGGCGGCCGGCTGATGCTGGACGAGCTGGTGACCCGGACGTATCCGGTGGAGGACTTCGAGAAGGCTGCGGAGGACGCGGGAGCGGGGCGGGTGGCTCGGGGGGTGTTGGTGTTCTGAGGGGGTGAGTGGGGGGTGGGGTGGCTGCTGTGCTGAGGGTTGGGCTGGGCGTTGGGGGCGGTTGCTCGGCTGCGGAAGGGTGGGTGCGGTTGCCGGGCCGAAGTCGCCTGGCGCCTTGGCCCGTTGTCCGTGGACGGCCGAGAGTTATCCACAGGCCGGGGATATTGCGTGGGGCGTTGTCGGTGTCGGCGCCTACCGTCGTCACATGAGCTACCGCCAACTCGCCACCCGTCAGGTCCTGATCTGGTCCGTCACGGCCGTCGGCTCGCGCATGCCGGTCGCCATGGCGCCCCTGGCCCTGGTCTTCCTGGTCCGCGAGCGCCCCGGCGGCTATTCCCTGGGCGCCGCCCTCGCCGCGGTCTACGTCATCGGCGAGATCATCGGTGCCCCGCTGCTCGGGCTGCGGCTGCGCCCCGAGCGGGCCCGCCCGCAGCTCACGGCCGGTCTGGCGGTGGGGGCGGCCGGCTTCGCGGGGCTCGGCGCGTATCCCGGGGCGCACCCGGTGGTCCTCGGGGCGTTCGCGCTGCTCGCGGGAGGTGCCCCGGCGGCTGCCGCGGGCGGGCTGCGTGCCCTGCTCACCGAGCTGGTTCCCAAGGACGCGGCACCGCAGGCGCTGTCCGCCGAGTCGACGCTGATGTCGGGTGTGTGGGCTGTCTCCCCGGCCGCCGTGACGGGTCTCGCGCTCGGTGTCGCGCCGGCGCTCCCGCTGCTGCTCGCCGCCGGGCTGATGGCCGCGTCCATCGCGGGCCTGCGGCTGCTGCCGGCCGGCTGGGAGGCGGGCGGCGAGGAGGCGGAGGGCGGTCCGTCCGCGCTGCGGGTGCTGACCGGTGCCTGGCCCGTGTATGTGACGGGCGCGGCCAGCATCTGCCTGCTCGCCCTGGCCGAACTGGTCCTGCCCGCGCTGCTCGAACAGCGCGGGATCGGCGTCGGCTGGTCCGGCCCGATGCTCGCCGGGCTGGCGATCGGGGCGGGGGTGGGCGCGTTCGTCTACGGGCTGCGCTCCTGGCCCGGGCTGCTGCGCACCCGCAGCGTGGTGCTGATGTGCGGGGTGTCGGCCGCGGTGACGCTGATCGCGCTGATACCCGCGGCGGGCTGGATCGCGGCCGGACTGGTCATGGGCGGCGCACTGCAGGCCGGCGCGCTCGTGACCCGCAACCTGGCTCTGCGCGACGCCCTGCCCGCGGGGGCGCTGGCCGCCGGCTACTCGGTCATGTACGCCGCCGCGGGCGCCGGATACGCCATGACCGGCGCTCTCGCCGGTGGCCTCCTGCACATCACCGAGCCCTCCACCGCCATCCTCGCGGGCGTCGCCCTCACCCTCGCGCTGACGGCCCTCGGATGGTGGGGCGAGACCCGGCGGGTTGCGCGGGGCGGGGCGGTTGCGGGGGAGGGGGCCGGCGCGGGCGCTGTCGTGTCAGTGGTCGCCGTGGAGGCGCCTGGTGAGGAGGCTGCCGTCGGCTCGGGCGCCGGTTCCGGCTCGGGCTCGGGCTCGGGCTCGGGTTCCGGCTTGGGTTCCGGTGCCGGTGTCGGGTGTGCCGGAGTCGCGGCCGATGCGGAAGGTGCGGCGATACGCGGTCGGTGTGACGCCGACGGCCGCCTGTAGGTGCTGGCGCATCGACTGGGCCGTGCCGAAACCGGCGTCCCGGGCGACCTGGTCGACCGACAGGTCGGTGGACTCCAGCAGATGCCGGGCCCGTTCCACGCGCTGCTGGGTCAGCCACTGGCCGGGGCTGATGCCGACCTCCTCGCGGAAGCGGCGGGTGAAGGTGCGCACCGACATCGCCTCCTGCGCGGCCATGTCCCGCAGCTGGATCGGCTCGTGCAGCCGCCCCAGTGCCCAGGCGCGGGCCGCGGTCGTGGTCGCCTGCTGCGGATCGGGCACCGGCCGCTCGATGTACTGCGCCTGCCCGCCGTCGCGGTGCGGCGGTACGACGGTGCGGCGGGCCACCTCGTTGGCGATCGCCGTGCCGTGGTCCCGGCGCACGATGTGCAGGCACAGGTCGATACCGGCCGCGACACCGGCGGAGGTCAGCACATCGCCGTCGTCGATGAACAGCACGTCCGGGTCCAGCTCGACCTGCGGGAACACCTCCCGGAAGTGCGCGGCGTCGGCCCAGTGCGTGGTCGCGGGCCGGCCGTCGAGGCGCCCGGCGGCGGCCAGGACGTACACACCGGTGCAGATGGAGGCGAGCCGGGTGCCGGGGCGCACGTGGGCGAAGGCGGCGGCCAGCTCCTCGGTCAGTACGCCCTGCTCGAAGACCGGGCCGAGCTCGTAGGAGGCCGGGACGATCACGGTGTCGGCGGTGGCGAGGGCGTCCGGCCCGTGCGCGACCTGGATGGCGAAGTCGGCGTCGGTCTCGACCGGGCCGGGCGGCCGCACCGAGCAGGTGATCACCTCGTACAGATGGCGCCCCTGGGCGTCCTTGGGCCGGCCGAAGATGCGGTGCGGGATGCCCAGCTCGAAGGGCAGCAGTCCGTCGAGGGCGAGGACGACGACGCGGTGGGGACGGAACTCCGGCTCAGGGCTCATGGCCCGGTCCTGACGCATGGCTCGGTCCTGGCTCATGGCCCGATCCTAACGAATGCTGTCCTTCGGGCCACTCGATGAGGATGGGCCGGCAACGGGAGGCTGTCTGACGTGAGCCAGACAACCGAGGAAGCCGCACAGGCCACCGAGAGCCCCCAGTCCGCCCCACGCCGCCGGCGCGTCCCCCGCACCCCTCGCACCCCGCGCACCCATCGGGTCCATCGCGCCTGGTTCGTCGCCGCCGTCGCCTTCGTGACGATCATCGGCGCGGCCGCCTTCCGCTCCCTGCCCGGTCTGCTCTTCGACCCGCTGCACGAGGACTTCGGCTGGTCACGCGGCACGATCGGCCTGGCGGTCTCGATCAACCTGGCGCTGTACGGGCTCACCGCCCCTTTCGCGGCCGCGCTGATGGACCGGTTCGGCATCCGCCGGGTCGTGGCCGTCGCCCTGACGGTGATCGCGCTCGGCTCGGGTCTGACGGTGTGGATGACGGCGCCCTGGCAGCTGCTGCTGTGCTGGGGTCTGCTGGTCGGTCTCGGCTCCGGCTCCATGGCGCTGGCGTTCGCGGCGACGGTCACCAACCGCTGGTTCACCGAGCGGCGCGGCCTGGTGACCGGCATCCTCACCGCCGCGTCCGCCTCCGGGCAGCTGATCTTCCTGCCGCTGCTGTCCTGGATCGTGGAGAACTACCAGTGGCGCCCGGCCGCCGTCACGGTCGCCCTCGCCGCCCTGGCCGTCGTCCCGTTCGTCTGGCTGCTGCTGCGCGACCACCCGGCCGACGTGGGCCTGCGGCCGTACGGCGCCGAGGAGTTCGTGCCGAAGCCCGCGCCGGTGCCGGGGGCCGCGCGGCGGGCGGTGACCGTGCTGTTCTCGGCCGTCCGCACCGGGCCGTTCTGGCTGCTGGCCGGCTCCTTCGCGATCTGCGGCGCCTCCACCAACGGCCTGATCCAGACCCACTTCGTGCCGGCCGCCCACGACCACCACATGCCGGTCACCGCCGCGGCCTCGCTGCTCGCCGTCATCGGCGTGTTCGACGTGATCGGCACGATCGCCTCCGGCTGGTTCACCGACCGCTTCGAGGCCCGCCGGCTGCTCGCCGTCTACTACGCCCTGCGCGGCATCTCACTGCTGTTCCTGCCGCTGCTGCTGGCGCCGAACGTGCACGTGCCGATGGTGTTCTTCATCGTCTTCTACGGCCTGGACTGGGTCGCCACCGTCCCGCCGACCATCGCCCTGTGCCGCGAGCACTACGGCGAGGACAGCGCGATCGTCTTCGGCTGGGTGCTGGCGTCCCACCAGGTGGGCGCGGCCCTGGTCGCCTTCCTCGGCGGCGTCGCCCGCGACCACTTCGGCTCCTACGACGTCGTCTGGTTCGCCTCCGGCGCACTGTGCGCGGCGGCCACGCTGATGGTGCTGGTGATCCGGCGGGGCACGGCGGCGACACCGGCCGTGGCCTGAGGGGCCAGACGGACCTGACGGCCTGACGGACCGGACGGCCTGACGGGCCTGAGGGCCTTGCGGCCTGACGGACAGGCGACGGGCGAACGGCAGCCGGTTGCGAGGGCTCAGTCCCGCAGCCGGGTGAACCGCCCCCGGTGGAAGAGAAGCGGATCGCCCGCCTTGGCCGCACCGAGGGCGTCCACCCGTCCCACCACGATCAGATGGTCGCCGCCGGTGTGCACGGCGTGGATCGTGCAGTCGATCCACGCCACCGCCCCCGTGAGCCGGGGCGCACCGGAGACCGGGGCGGTGTCGTACGCCACCCCCGCGAACTTGTCGCCGCCGCTCACCGCGAAACCACGGCACAGCTCGCCCTGGTCGGCGCCCAGGACGTTGACGCAGAACACGCCCGCGCGCGCGATGCGCGGCCATGTTGTCGACGTACGGCCGACCATGAAGGCGACCAGCGGTGGATCGAGGGACAGCGAGGAGAAGGACTGGCAGGCGAAGCCGGCGGGAGAGGCCTCGCCCGGTGAGGCTGGTGCTGCGCCGGATGCCCCCGGTGCCCCCGGTGCGCCCGGTGCCGTGACAACGGCCACGCCACTCGCGAAGTTCCCCAGCACCCGCCGGAACTCCCCCTGATCGACGGGAGCCCGCTCATCGGCCCCCACGCAGCGCAACTCCGGCCGGGGCAACGCCTCCACCGGGTTCCCGGACGCCCTGAGGTAGCGGACGGCGGCGGCCGCCATCCCTGCGGTTCCCATCACACCTGTCATTGAAGCTGACGGTGCGTCAGACGGGAAGGTGTGTGAGCGTGATCGTCCCCGCACGCGGCGCGTACGCTGCACGCCATGATCCGGGGGAACATACGGCACCGGCCCGTCCGGTCCGATAAGGCGGCGTCCGACCTGCACACGGCCGCCGCGGTGGGGGCGGCGCAGATTCCGGCGATGCTGGTGATCTGGTTCTTCACCGCCACGGACGACCAGTACGGCGGGGGCGGGAGCGCCTTGGGCCTGGCCTGCGCGATGGTGCTCACCCCGCTGTGGCTGCCACCGGTGGGCATGGTGCACGCGCTCGTGCAGTCCCTGCCGGCGACCCTCCTCACCGGCCTGATCCGGCGCCGCGCGCGGGGCCCGGAGTGGGGCTGGCAGGTGCTGTGCGCGCTGCTGGTCGGTGTCCTGTGGGCGGTGCCGCCCGCCCTGCTGTGGGGCTGGCCCTTCGCCACCACCGCCGTGGTGTTCGCCGCGCTCGGCGTACTCCCCGCCCTCGCCCTCGCCTACGCGCGCGTGCGGGCGCGTACGGGCCGGGCGTGGGGGACATGGGGCACCTGGTGGCGCTCCGGGGTCGTCGGCCTGGGCCTCCTCGTCCTCTCCGTGCCGGGCTGCGCACTGGCCGCGGCCATCGGCCTGATCGAGGTGTATGAGCCCCCGCAGTTGTCGCAGAAGCAGCTCGTCGGCGTCTGGCGCGGCGAGAAGGGGGCGGAGCTTCGGCTGCGCCCCGACGGCCGAGCCGACCTCGTCCGCCTTCCCGCGCAGCCCGAGTTCGACGCGAGCGCCGACTTCAGCGTCTGCGACGGCACGGGCACGTGGGAGCTCGACACCGAGGGCCGCCACGACACTTACGGCGGCGAAGCCCCCAACGCCCGCGACGGTGTCGTCGTACGACTCGACGGCGGATGCGGGCAGGAGACGTACTGGACGATCGCCGGCACGGAGCGGCGGCCCGAGTTGTTCGTGGTGTTCGGCGACCCGGACTCGGGGGAGCTGAGGGTCTTGGAGAGGCGGGAGTGAGCGGGTTCGGGGGTGAGAGAGGAGCCGGGCGGGGCCGAGGGGTCCTCAGCGGCCCGTGAACCTCGGTGTGCGGCGCTGGGCGAAACCCGATAGGCCCTCGTGGGCGTCCGCCGTCGTCAGGTTGATCTCCTGCGCGGCGGCCTCGGCGGTGAAGGCGGTGGCGCGGTCGGTGTCGAGGGAGGCGTTGACGAGCTGTTTCGTCAGGGCCAGGGTGCGGGTGGGACCCGTGGCCAGTCGGGCGGCCCACTCGCGGGCCGTGGCGGGCAGGTCGTCGTCCGGTACGACCCGGTTGACCAGGCCGAGGCGTTCGGCGTCCGCTGCGGTGAGCGCGTCGCCGAAGAACATCAGCTCCTTCGCCCGCTGGGGGCCGATCAGGCGGGGGAGCAGGTAGGCGCCGCCCGCGTCGGGGACCAGGCCCCGGCGGACGAACACCTCGATGAAACGGGCCGATTCGGCCGCCAGGACCAGATCGCAGGCGAGTGCGAGGTGCGCGCCGAGGCCGGCCGCGACGCCGTTCACGGCGGCGATCACCGGCTTCTCGCAGTCGAGGACGGCGGCGATCAGCCGCTGGGCGCCCAGCCGCAGGGTCCGGGCCACGTCACCGGCGACCCGCTCCCTGCCGCCATCGGTGGTCCGCTTCCCGCTGTCACCGACGTCCCGTTCCCCGCCGTCACCGACGCCCCGTCCTTCACCCTCGCCTTCACCGGCACCCTGTCCTTCGCCCTCGCCTTCCCCGGCACCCTGTCCTTCGCCCTCGCCTTCACCGGCATCCCGTTCCCCGCCCTCGCCTCCCCCGACGCCCCGTCCTCCGCCGGTCGTCGAGCCGTCGCTCCGCAGGTCCGCGCCCGCGCAGAAGCCTCGGCCCGTGCCCGTGATCACCACCGCTCGGACGTCGGGGTCGCAGGAGGCTTCGGCGAGCCGCTGGATCAGTTGTTCTCGCAGGTCAGGGGTGATGGCGTTGAGGGCTTCGGGGCGGTTGAGGGTGAGGTGGGCGACGCCGTTGTCAGTGGTGTGCGGTACCAATGACTCAGCGGATTTTTCCGGCTCTTGGGGGGAATCAGACATGTTCATTTCACTCGGGCGCGTCTTCATCTCAGCGGCACACCGCCAGCGCGTCCAACGCCACCGCTCCGTGTCCACGGGGCAGCACCATCAGCGGGTTGATGTCGAGCTCGGCGAGGTCGTCGCCCAGTTCCAGGGCCATGCGCTGCACCCGCAGGACCACCTCCACGAGGGCGTCCACGTCGGCCGGGGGTCGCCCCCGCACCCCGTCCAGCAGGGCCCGCCCGCGCAGCTCGGCGAGCATGTTCCGCGCCTGCTCCTCACCGAAGGGCGGCACGCGTACGGCGCTGTCCCGCAGCACCTCCACCAGCACCCCGCCCAGCCCGACCGTCACCGTCGGCCCGAACAGCTCGTCGTGCGAGAGGCCGACCACCATCTCCACTCCGTGCTCCACCATCTGGCAGACGAGGACGCCGTCCAGGTCGACGCCCTCGTAGCGGGCGATGTCCGTCAACTCCCGGTAGGTGTCGCGGACCTGCGCCGCGGAGGTCAGCCCGACCTTCACCAGGCCCAGCTCGCTCTTGTGGGCGATCCGCGCGCCGGACGCCTTCATCACCACCGGGTAGCCCACCAGCCCGGCGGCGCGCACGGCGGCGGCCGCGCTGGTCACCAACTGCTCGCGGGGCACCCTGATCCCGTACGCCCGCAGCAACTGCTTGGCCGCGTGTTCGCTCAACTGGCCGCCCGGCTGAAACAGTTCGCGCGCCTTGCGGTAGGAGGGCGACGGCGTGCGCGGGGCCTCGTCGAAAGGGGAGCGGTAGTCGCGCACGAACCGGTGATGGCCGAGGTAGGCGCGCACGGCCGACAGGCAGTTGCCGACCGTACGGAAGGTCGCCACCCGCGAGGAGCCGAGCAGCACCTCGCGGTACGCCGGCTCCGTGCCCACCGGCGAGCCCCACACCACACACACCAGCTTGTCCGTCCGCTCCGCCGCGTCCACCAGATCGCGCACAAGACGGTCGCTCAGCGGCGGGAAGGGCCCGGTGATCGGGCAGATCAGCACACCCACCTCGGGATCGTCCAGCAGCGAGTCGATGATCTTCCGGCCGCGTTCGTCGCCCACCGGATGACCGCCGTTGTCGATCGGGTTGGCCACGCTCAGATACTCCGGTATCCACTGGTGCAGCTCCGCCTGCCGCGCCTCGGACAGCACCGGCAGCCTCAGGCCGAGCCCGGTCGCCAGGTCGGCGACGTGCGCGCCCGTGCCGCCCGAGATCGAATAGACGACGACCCCGTCGGCGCGCGGCGGCCGTGCCCGGGCCAGCAGGGCCGCGGTGTCCTGGAGTTCGTCGAGACCGTCCACCCGGATCACGCCGAACTGCCGCATCGCCGCGTCGACCACATCGTCCGCCCCGGTCAGCTTGCCGGTGTGTGAGGCGGCCGTGCGGGCGCCGGTCTCGGTGCGGCCCACCTTGACCGCGACCACCGGCACCCCGCGCCGGGCGGCCCGGTCGGCGGCGAGCAGGAAGGCGCGCCCGTCCTTCAGCCCCTCCATGTAGGCGGCGACGGCCCCGACCTCGGGCTGTTCGGCGAAGTAGGAGATGAAGTCGGCGGTCTCCAGGTCGGCCTCGTTGCCGGTCGGCGCCCAGTGGGAGAGCCGCACGCCCAGCTCCTGCAGGGCGAACACCGGCCGGCCCTGGTGCCCGGACTGGGTGACCAGCGCGATCGCCGGACCGTCCAGGTCGTCCCGGAACCGCTCGAAGGCGTTGAGGTTGGTGTTCGGCCCGAGCAGCCGCATTCCGGACCGGCCGACCGCGGCGGCCAGTCGGGCCTGTGCGGCCGCGCCCCGCTCACCCGTCTCCGCGAAGCCGGACGCGAAGACGACTGCGAACTTCGCCTTGGCCTCGGCGAGTTCCTCGATCACCGGAAGGGGGTCGGCGACCAGCACTACGGCGAGATCGACCTGCTCGGGCAGGTCGGCGACGGAAGGGAGGCAGGGTATGCCGAAGACCTGAGCGCGGCTCGGGTGGACCGGGTGCAGCCGGGCACCCATCCGCTCGGCCCAGGACAGCAACTGCCGGGTGACGCCGGTGTTCGGGCGCCCCTCGGCGTCCGAGGCGCCGACCACGGCGACGGACTCGGGGCGGAAGAGCCGGTCCAGATCGGGCAGGTCGGTGTGCAGCGGGCGCCCGCTGACATCGAGGTCGTCGGCCGGACGGCCGTGGACGGCAGGCCCGGGTCGGTGCTCACCGCAGGCGATGACCCGGGCCCGGCGGGAGTCGGTGGTGAGGGTGCCGTGGGTTGATCCAAGCATCGTCCGCCCGCTCCTGTCGTGACAGTTCGAGACAGCTCCAGTAACCGACGCCATAACTGACGCTCTGTCAGATTACTGAAGGGACACATCCTCAGGAACTGCCCGTGCGGGCAAAGCTTGTGAAGTTTGGAGGGAGGTGAGGACGAGGGCGGTGGTGAGGTGAGGGCGAGGGGCCCAGGGCGAGGATGACGGCGAGGGTGAAGGTGAGCGGTCCCTGCCGTCCGGCCGCTCACGCCGGCAGGCGGGACACCTCCGGGCCGGCCTGGCGGGCGATGGCTCTGGCTATCTTCTGGGCGTCGATGGCCAGTTCGCGGAGCATGCCGCTGATGGGGTTGGTGAAGCCGGTGAAATAGAGACCGGGGGCGTGCCGCGGGGCCCGGGCGCCGTGGACGACCGGCTTGCCGCGGGGGTCGAGGACGTCGAGGTGGCCGACCAGTCCCTCCAGGGCCCGGGTGTAGCCCGTCGCGGCGATGACGGCGTCGGGGGTGACGCGGGTGCCGTCGGCGAGGAGGACCGCGCCGTCCTCGAAGGCGTCGACGGCGGCGACGACCTCGACCCGGCCCCGGCGGACGGCGTCGATCAGGCCGACGTCCTGGACGGGGATCGACCCCTCGGTGACCCTGCGGTACAGCCCGGTGTCGGGGCGGGGCAGGCCGTGGGCGGAGAGGTCGGGCACGCTCAGCCGGGACACCGGCCTCGCGAGCCGGTCGACCAGGCCGACCGGCAGGCGCCGTACGAGGACGCCGGTGTACTGGGCGGCCCAGCCGGCCGTGGAGCGGCGCAGAATGTGCGGGACCGTGCGCACGGCGAGCCGTACCCGCTTGGCGCCGCCCTCGGCGAGGTCGACGGCGATCTCGGCGCCGGTGTTGCCGACACCGACGACGAGGACGTCACGGCCGGAGAAGGGCTCGGCGTTGCGGTAGTGGGAGGCGTGCAGGAACTCGCCGGGGAAGGCGTCGCGGCCCGGCCAGTCGGGGATGCGGGGGGTGTGGTTGTAGCCGGTGGCGACGACGACGGCGGCGCCGGTGAGCTGCCGGCCGCCGGTGGCGTGGAGGAGCCAGCCGGTGCCGTCCGGGGTGCGTTCGATGCGGGAGACCTCGACGCCGGTCACGATCTCCAGGTCGTGGTGCTCGGCGTACTTCTCCAGGTAGCGCACGACGTCGTCCCGCGACACCCAGCGGCCGAAGCGGCGCGGCATCGGCAGTCCGGGCAGGGCGGACAGGCGCCGGGTGGTGTGCAGGTGCAGCCGGTCGTAGTGGCGCCGCCAGGAGGCGCCGACGGCGTCTGACTTCTCCAGGACGACGGCGCGGATGCCGCGGGTGCGCAGCGCGTGCGCGGCGGCGAGTCCGCCCGGGCCGCCGCCGACGATGTAGACGGGGCGCTCGGCGGGGGTCGCTGCCGTGGGGGGTGCGGACGCTGTGGAGTCGGCCATGTCCGCGAGCGTAATCACGCGGTGGGTTGATGGGTCTCGGTCAAGACCGGAATTGGTTGCGGAATGGTCACGGGTGAGGTGGTGGTGTGGTGGATGCGCAGATGGGGCCGACGTCCGGTGTGCGGACCGGGTGGGAAGTGGGATGCCCTCGTCTTCCCCCTGCCTCGCATCTGACGTACCGTCAGATCTCGTTCCGGCGTCGACGGGAGTGGCCATGGACGCGATCTGGCTCACCGGTGCGGAGTGGCTCGCGGTGCTGCGCATCGGGCTCGGGCTGTGGTGGCTGGAGAGCTGGCGGCACAAGGACAAGAAGGCGTGGTTCGAGCGGGGGAGCGGCATCGAGTGGGCGGCGGGGGTCGCCGCCCAGCACCGTTGGAACGCCGTGCGGGCGGGGTTCCAGGCGGTGGTCGCGCCTCGGCCGCGGGTGATGGCGTACGTCGTCGCCTATGCCGAACTCGCCCTCGGGGCGGGGCTGATCCTGGGACTGCTGACGCCCGTCGCGCTGGTCGGCGGGCTGGTGCTCAACGGCCTCTACTTCGTGCTCATGATCCACGACTGGGCTGAGCAGGGGCAGAACTCGATGATGGCGCTGATCTCGGGGGTGGGGTTGTTCGGGATGTCGTGGCAGACGTGGTCGGTGGACAGCGCGCTGGGGTGGTTCGGATGAACGCCGCCGCGCCCGACGGCATCCCGCCTTCAACGCCATCTCCCGTCCCAATGCCCACATCCACCCCCGACCCCTTCTCCCGCCCCTACTGGGACGCCGCGGCCGAAGGGCGGCTGCTGCTGCGCCGGTGCCGGGACTGCGGGCGGCCGCATCACCATCCGAGGGAGTTCTGCCCGTACTGCTGGAGCGAGGACGTGGAGTGGGAGGAGGCGAGCGGGAGGGCGACGCTGTACACGTGGTCGGTGGTGCACCGCAGCGAGCTGCCGGGGTTCCGGGAGCGGACGCCGTATGTCGTGGGGGTCGTCGATCTGGCGGAGGGGCCGCGGATGGCGACGGAGATCGTGGAGTGCGCGACGGAGATCGTGGGGTCCGCAGCGGAAGCTGTGGGGTGCGCGACGGAAGCCGTGGGATGCGCGACGGAAGCCACGAGATGCGTGGCCGAGGGGCTGCGGGCGGGGCTGGAGCTGGAGGTCGACTTCAGAGAAGGTGTGCCGGTGTTCAAAGTCCGTGGTGACAACGGGCGCGGGCTCGCTTGAATAGGCGGATGACGTCGATACATGAACGTTTCCTCACCAGCACGGTCCCTCCGCTGTCCGGCCACGGTCTGCGGCTGCTGCCCTGGGACGCCGACTCCCCTGCGGACGCCGAGGCCTGGCTGCGCGGGCTGACCGACCCGGAGTTCCGGCGCTGGAACACGCCCCTCAAGCCGGTCGAGGATCTCGCGACCGCCCATGCCTCGCTGCGGGCCAAGGCGGAGCGCGCGGCGGACGGCGTGGATGTCACCTTCCGGGTCGCGGACGCGGTGAGCGGTACGACGCTGGGCCAGATCGGCGTCAACCTGATCGACCACCTCATGCGGGTCGCCCGCGTCGGCTACTGGGTCCTGCCCGAGGCCCGGGGCCAGGGCGTCGCCGCCCGTGCCCTGCGCCTCACCGCGGACTGGGCGTTGACCGACCTCGGCCTGCACCGGCTGGAGCTGGGGCACGCGGTCGGGCACGACGTGTCCTGCCGGATCGCCGAGCGGTGCGGATTCCCGTACGAGGGGACGCTGCGGGGGGCGATGTGGGAGGACGAGCGCCGGGAGACCTTCCGGGACGTCCATCTGCACGCCCGCCTCGCCACCGACCCCGAGGTGGGGGTGTGACGCGCGAGAGACGGGGCTGGCGGCTGACCTGGGATCTGGACGACTTCCTCACCCATGCCGGAACGTTCCTGCACTCGCGGCCGGATCTGCACACCGTCGTCCTCACAGTTACCGACGGCCTGCGCACGCGCGGACCGAACGCGTACGGCGTCGAGGCCCCGTACTTCGGGATGCTGGAGGAGGACGGCGCCGTGCGCGCGGTCTGCTTCCGCACGCCGCCACACCGGCTGGGCCTCACGCCGGTCACGGCCGCGCAGGCCGACTCGCTCGCGGCTCATCTGGTTGCCGTCGGCCGCCCGGTCCCCGGCGTCAGCGCGGAGGCCGAGACCGCGGGCCTCTTCGCCGAGGCCTGGCAGCGGCGCACCGGGGCCACGTCCGCGGTGCGTCAGCGGCAGCGGCTCTACCGGCTCGACACGCTGACCGTGCCGCGGCCGGTGCCCGCGGGGCGGCCGAGGATCGCCGAGGAGGCGGACCGGGAGCTGCTGGTGCGCTGGTTCGGGGAGTTCCACCGGGACATCGGCGAGGACGACGGCGGACGCGGAGGCTCCTGGGCCGACGCCCGCCTCTCCTACGGCGGCGTCACCCTCTGGGAGGCCCCCGACGGCACCCCGCTCTCCATGGCCGGACTGACCCCGCTGATCGCCGGCCAGATCCGGGTCGCGCCCGTCTACACCCCGGCCCCCCTGCGCGGCCGGGGCTACGCCGGCGCCGTCACGGCCGAGGTCAGCCGCCTCGCCCGGGAGCGCGGCGCCGACCAGGTCCTGCTCTTCACCGATCTGGCCAACCCCACCAGCAACGCCCTCTACCAGCGGATCGGATACCGCCCGGTGGCGGACTTCACGGCCTGCGACTTCACGGCGCGCGACCGCACCGCCGGCGACGTCCCGGCCCGCGACACCACGGCCCCGGGCTCACCGGCCCATGGCTCACCGCCCCGAAGCGCAGCAGCCCGCGGCTCCACGACCCCCGGCTCGACGGCCGCGTGAGACGTACGGCGGCCTGAGCACAACCGCCTGAGCCCCACGGGCCGCCGGAGACCCACGGCTGCCCGACCTACGGGCCGCCGGAGACCCACGGCTGCCCGACCTACGGGCCGCCGGAGACCCCACGGCCGCTCAAGACCTACGGGCCACCGCTCATCCGCGGCTACCTAAACCCCACGCCCGCCCAAGACCTACGGGCCACCGCTCATCCGCGGCCGCCTGAGCCCCACGGGCCGCGAGACCCACGGCCGCCCGAGACCCACGGGCCACCCAAGACCCAAGGGCCCCACACCCCCCGGGCCCTAAGGCCACAGCAGCTCGCGCGCCCAACCACCAACCACCCGGCGGTAGCTGAGCCGTATGTGGCGCCGTTGCTCATCCCCCTGGAAGAACTCCACCTCCTCGGGGCGGAGCCGGTACAAGGTCCAGGACGGGACCGGCGCGTCGGGGTCCCGGCGGGCCCGGTCCCAGGCGGCCTCCGAGGCCCGGGCCAACTCGTCGGCGGAGCCGAGGATCTCGCTCTGCCGGCCGGTGAGCGCGGCGGCCAGCGCGCCGGTGGAGCGGGCGTGCAGATCCGCCTGGCCCTCCTCGGAGGGCGCGGCGGTCACCGGGCCCCGTACCCGCACCTGGCGTCCGAGGACCGGCCAGTAGAAGCCGAGCGCGGCATACGGCCGCCCGGCCAGGTGGCGGCCCTTGCGGCTCGTCGCGTGCGAGGCGAAGGCCCAGCCGTCGGTGTCGGCGCCGTGCAGCATCACGGTCCGGACGTCGGGCAGGCCGGCCTCGTCCGCGGTGGCGAGGCTCATGGTGTGCGGCTCGGTCTGCCCGGCCGCCACCGCCTCCGCGAACCAGCGCGTGAAGAGGTCCAGCGGCTCGGCGGGCGCGGTGTCGGTGTCGAAGGGCGGCAGCTCGGTGATCTGCGGGTCCCAGACCCGCAGCGACCGCAGCAGCTCGTGCAGGTCCTGTGCCATGCCCGAAGTATGGCCGGGGACGCCGTACCGGCTCAGCCCCGCCCCAGGACCACCGTCCCCGAGGAGCAGAACCAGCCCCCCGTCCCCGACGCCACCGCCAGCTCCGGCAGGGACCCGTCCGCGCGCCGCACCTGGCGCGCATCCGCCTCGCCGCGCAGTTGCCGTACGGCCTCCACCAGCAGGAACAGCCCCCGCATGCCGGGGTGCTGGGCGGACAGGCCGCCGCCGTCGGTGTTCACGGGCAGCTCCCCGCCCTGCACCCGCAGCCGCCCCTTGCCCACGAAGTCGCCGCCCTCGCCCTTGGCGCAGAAGCCGAGATCCTCCAGCGTCACCAGGGTCATATAGGTGAAGGCGTCGTAGATCTCCGCGAGGTCGATGTCCGCCGGGCGCACCCCGGCCCGTGCGAAGGCCAGGGGGCCGCTCACCGCGGCGGGCGACACCGTGAAGTCGGGCCATGAGCCGAGCGCCGAGTGGGAGACGTGCTCGCCGGTGCCGAGGACCCACACCGGGCGGGTGCGGCAGTCACGGACGTACTCCCGCGAGGCCAGCAGCACGGCCGCTCCGCCGTCGGAGCGCAGACAGCAGTGCGGCTTGGTGAACGGGTCGGCGATCAGCGGGGCGTCCAGCACGTCGTCCACGGTCAGCGGGGTGCGGTACAGGGCGTCGGGGTTCAGGGCGGCGTTCGCGCGGGCCTGCACGGCCACCTCGGCGAGCTGCTCGATCGTCGTGCCGTACTCGATCATGTGGCGGCGCGCGGCCATCGCGTACTTGGCGATGAGCGTGATGCCGTACGGCGTCTCGAACTGCGCCGGCCCGCGGGTGCCGAAGGTCAGGTCGCCGCTGCGGCGGCCCGCGCGGATGTCGGCCCGGGCGGTGGAGCCGTAGACCAGCAGGACCGCCCGGGCGTGCCCGGCGGCGATGGCGTCGGCGGCGTGGGCGGCCATCACCTCCCAGGTCGCCCCGCCCACGGAGGTGGAGTCGACCCAGGTGGGGCGCAGCCCCAGATGGTCGGCGACCTCGACGGGGGCCAGCAGGCCCGTGCCCGCCGAGGCGAACCCGTCGACGACCGACCGGTCGAGCCCTGAGTCGGCCAGCGCGCGGCGGGCGGCCTGGGCGTGCAGGGCGTACGGGGTGGCGTCGTCCACCCGGCCGCAGGAGGAGAGGGCGACCCCAACGATCGCCGCGTCACGGTGACCCATGGAAACTGACGGTACGTCAGACAGCGCCTCGCGGTCGAGACCTCGCCCCTCTTCGCATCTCCGCCCCCGCGCCCTAATATGACGGCCCGTCAGATCCGGGAGGT
Source organism: Streptomyces sp. NPDC096205 (assembly GCF_044763135.1). Taxonomy (NCBI): domain Bacteria; kingdom Bacillati; phylum Actinomycetota; class Actinomycetes; order Kitasatosporales; family Streptomycetaceae; genus Streptomyces; species Streptomyces sp. NPDC096205. Next base: position 267,262 of record NZ_JBIWFS010000006.1, read on the forward strand.
CGCCCATGGACGCCGCCTTCACGCCCGAGCAGGACGAGATCCGCCGCACGCTGAGGGACCTGCTCCGCCGGCATCCCACCGCGGTGCGCGAGGCCGTCGGCCTGCCCGCCGGGTACGACCCCGGCCTGTGGGCCGCTCTCGCCGACCCGCTCGGCCTCCCGGGGCTCGCGCTGCCGGAGTCGTACGGCGGTGTCGGCGGCACGGTGGCGGACCTCGCCCTCGCCGCCGAGGAGACCGGACGGGCCCTCGCGCCCTCGCCCCTGCTCGCCACCTCCGTCCTGGCAGCCCCGCTGCTGCTCGCCCTCGGCACCGACGCCCAGCGGACCAGGCTGCTCCCGCGCCTCGCCGACGGCACCGTCACCGCGGCCCTCGCCGCACCCGGGGCCGGTCTCGCCGTCGCGCTCGGGCTCACCGGCGACAACCGGGGCTCCTGGGCGGGCGGCGGCCGGGCAGGGGGCGTGCAGGCGCGGCGGTCGGACGGCGCGTGGCGGCTGTACGGGGAGGCAGACCAGGTCCTCGACGGGCACAGCGCGGACCTGCTCCTCGTCCCGGCGCACAACGGCGGGTACGCCCGCTCCCGCACGCTCCTCTTCCTCGTCCCCGGCGACGCCTCCGGCCTGACCCGCGTACGGCAGACGGCGTTGGACGCGACCCGGCCACGGGCGCACGTACAACTGCGGGATGTGGAAGCCGAGTTGCTCGGCTCCGACGACGGGGCGGATGTGTGCGGGGCGCTCGCCGGAGCCGGTGGGAGTGCCGCCGCGTTCCTCGCGTGCGAGGCCGTCGGGGCCGCGGACCGGGCGCTGGAGCTGACCGTGGGGCATGTGCGCACGCGTGAGCAGTTCGGGCGGCCGATCGGCTCCTTCCAGGCGGTGCAGCACCGGCTGGCCGACGTCCATGTCGAGGTCGAGGCGGCACGCTCGGCGGCGTACTACGCGGCCTGGGCAGCGGTCCAGGGCGACCCGGCCGCCCCCGCCGACGCGCTCGCCCTCGCCCAGGCCCCCGTCGGCGCGCTCGCTCTCGCCCAGGCCCTCCAGGCGCTGCGCCTGGCCGCCGCCGAGGCGATCCAGCTGCACGGCGGCATCGGCTTCACCTGGGAGCACGACGCCCACCTGTACTTCAAGCGGGCCGCGGGCGACGAACTGCTCCTCGGCCCCGTCCACCTGCTGCGGGCCCGTGCCGCCGAGACGGCCGGGCTCTTCACCCGCGAGGAGATCCCCGTATGAGCGGCGTCGGCGTACGGCTCGTGCAGAAGGTGTCCTCCACCCGCGGCTTCGCCAAGGCCGCCCCGTACGTCATCCCGGCCCTCGACCGTGCCGTGCACCGGCTGACCCGGGGAAAGGTGCTGCTCAGCGCCCGCATGCTGCCCGGGCTGGTGCTCACCTCCACCGGCGCGCGCAGCGGGCTGCCCCGGCGGACGCCGCTGGCCTGCATGCCCGAGGAGGACGGCCGCGGCTGGCTCCTGGTCGGCTCCAACTTCGGCCGCACCGGCCACCCTGCCTGGACCGCCAACCTCCTCGCCCACCCGGACGCCGAGATCAGCTGGAAGGGCCGGGACATCCCGGTCACCGCCCGGCTGCTGGCCGGGGAGGAGCGGGCCGCGGCCTGGGAGGCGGCGCTGGCGTTCTGGCCGCCGTACGCCACGTATCAGGCGCGGGTGGAGCGGGAGATACGGCTCTTCAGGATCGCAGTGAAGTGACGATCAGAGCGTGGCGAGCCGCTGGACCAGCAGGAACGCGCCGATCCCCAGCATCGCCGCGCCCGAGGTGCGGGTGACCGCGCGGGCGGCGGCCGGGCGGGCGCGCAGGACCGCGCGGGCCGCGACGCCGACGGTGAGGTAGACGGCCGCGCAGCACGCCATGTGGAGCAGGCCGAGCGTGGCGGTCTGCAGCGGCACCGGGAGGTGGTCGCCGACGGTGGTGAGGAACTGGGGCAGGACGGAGAAGTAGAGCAGCAGGCCCTTGGGGTTCAGGCCGCTGATCGTGGCGCCGCGCAGGAAGACGCCCGCGCCGCCGCCGCGCACCGGCTCCTCATCGGCGCCGGGGACGCCCGGGCGGCGCAGCACGCCCCAGCCGAGCCACACCAGATACCCGGCGCCCGCCACGGTGAGCGCGGTGAGCAGCGCCGGGGAGCCCGCGACCAGCACCGCGAGGCCCGCCGCCGCGAGCAGCGTGTGCAGCGCGTAGCCCGAGACGAGGCCGCCCACCGCCGCGCCGACCGAGCGGCCGCGCAGTCCGGCGGCGATCGCGTACGCCCAGTCGGCGCCCGGTACGCACACCAGCAGCAGGTCGATCGCGAGGAAGGAGATGAGGGCAGCCGAATCCATACCGGGAACGCTATGCGTGATCTGCCCGAAAGTGTTCCCGAACTTTGCCCGCCGTCTCGCACGATGAGGGAAGATCTGCCTCATGGACGACGTTGACCGGAAAATTCTTGCCGAGCTGCAGCAGGACGGGCGGCTCACCGTGACCGAGCTGGCCGGGCGGGTGCGGCTGAGTGTCTCGCCGTGCCATCGGCGGCTGCGGGAGCTGGAGCGGTCGGGGGCGATCAGCGGCTATCGCGCGGTGGTGGAGCCGGCGGCGGTGGGGCTGACCTTCGAGGCGCTCGTCTTCGTCTCCATGCGCCAGGAGGACCGTGACACGGTCGTGGAGTTCGAGCGGGCCCTGACCGAGGTGGAGCACGTGCTGGACGCGCAGCGGCTGTTCGGGGAGCCGGACTATCTGCTGCGGGTCGCTACCGCGGATCTTGCGGCGTTCCAGAGGCTCTATGACGAGAGGCTGGCTACTTTGCCCGGGGTGCAGCGGTTGACGTCGACCCTGGTGATGAAGCATGTGGTGAAGGACCGGCCGTTGCCCTCGTGATCGCCGTGGCGGTTGATCGCCGTTGCGGGCTGTGCGGCCGTCCTTCGCTTCTCGCGCAGTTCCCCGCGCCCCTTTCGGGGCGCTTGACAAGACATGGGGATCTTCCGGAGAGGATTACTTCGTGGGCTTCTTGCCCGTCACGCCCAGGTGGACCAACAAGGCCAGGTTCGGCTTGAGTTCGGCCTGCTTGACGCCCCAGGAGGTGAAGCCCTTCTGGTGGGAGGCGACCGCGGCGAGCATGGCGACGATCGAGCCCGCGACGGCGGCCGGGTTGACGTCCTTGTCGACCTTGCCCTTGGACTGGAGTTCGGTGACGGCGTCCGCCAGGGAGTTGTTCACCGAGTTCAGGATCTTCATGCGGAGCTTGTAGAAGCGCTTGTCGCCCTCGGCGGCCCCGAGGTCGACGACGCGCAGGATCGCGTCGTTCTTGCGCCAGAACTCCAGGAATCCGTCGACGAGTTCCTGTGCCGTCTGCCAGCCGGCCTTGCCGACCCAGCTGCGGCCCGCGAGCAGTTCGGTCAACCCGGCGCCCTCGGTGGCCATTTGTTCGGCGATCTCCAGGACGGCGCCCTCGACGTCCGGGAAGTACTGATAGAAGGTCGCGGGCGAAGTGCCCGCTTTCCGGGCGACATCGATGACCTTGACGTCCCGGTAGGGAGAGGAGCTGAGCATCTCACTGAGGCAGTCCAGCAGCTTCTGCCGCGTGGCCTGCCCACGCCGACCGGCCACGCGGCCGTCAACGGTACGCACTTGTCCTGTCATGCCGTCAGCTTACCGAGGGGTGATGGGAGCGCGATTCGGCCGACTGCAAATGGGGTGCCCGGGGGATCGAAGGCTGGTGTGCTGGTCTGCGCGCTGCGTGAGCGGCCGTTACTTTTCTTGTATGGCCGAAAACAGGGCATCGCGGTGCACGGAGGGCGTCCCCTGCTGGGTGGACGCCCAGCTTCCCGACGTGGAAGCGGGGAAACGGTTCTACGGTGAGCTCTTCGGATGGACCTTCGAGGAGTGGCAGGGCGGCTCCGTGCGGGCCCTGAAGGGCGGGGAGCCGGTCGCCGCGCTGGCCCACAAGACGGACGGCCGTATGCCCACCGTCTGGACCGTGTACTTCGCCACCCCGGACGTCGAGTCGCTGGCCCGCCGCCTCCGGGAGGCGGGCGGGCAGGTGGTGGCGGCGCCGCTGCCCGTCGGCCGCCTGGGAACCTCCGCGCTCGCCGCCGACCCCGAGGGCGCCGTCTTCGGCCTCTGGCAGCCGGGCACCCACCCCGGCTTCGGGGTGCGCCACGAGCCCGGCACCTTCGTCTGGGCCGAGCTGTACGCCCGGGACACCGCGGGCGCCAACATCTTCTACGGCGACCTCTTCCACGACGCCCTGTTCGGCCCCGACGCCCGGCCCGACTTCGGGCGGGCGCCCGTCACCGACGTCTTCCCCACCGAGATGCCATCGCATTTCCTCGTGCATTTCCGGGTCGAGGACTGCGCGGAGGCGCTGGCGGAGGTGGGCCGGCTCGGCGGGCGGGTGCAGGCGGGGCCGTTCTCCACTTCCTACGGCACCGTGGGCGTGGTCACCGACAACCAGGGGGCGTCGTTCGCCGTGCTGGAGCGCTGAGCAGGTAGTTTTGCCCCTGTTTATGGCCGGACACCCCAATTCTCACCGGGTTCGCAACCTGTGGCCCGGCCAGGAAGAATCGGGGTGCGTGCCGCCATGGCGGTGCGGTGGTGAGACGCTGCACGGGGTCGCGTACATATGTGGGTGACGCGGCCCGTACGGGGAGGTGGCAGGCAAGTGGTGGATCAGCTGACACAGCACGATCCGCGGCGGATCGGGCCGTTCGAGGTGCTGGGACGGCTGGGAGCCGGCGGCATGGGGCTGGTCTATCTCGCGCGATCGGCGTCCGGCCGACGGGTGGCGATCAAGACGGTCCGCACGGAGCTCGCGGAGGACCAGCTCTTCCGCGTCCGCTTCACGCGCGAGGTGGAGGCGGCCCGCGCGGTCTCCGGCTTCTACACGGCGGCCGTCGTCGACGCCGATCCGCGGGCGGCCGTGCCCTGGCTGGCCACCGCGTACGTGCCCGCGCCCTCGCTCGAGGAGATAGTGAACGAGTGCGGGCCGCTCCCGGCCCAGGCGGTGCGCTGGCTCGCGGCGGGCGTCGCCGAGGCCCTGCAGTCCATCCACGGCGCCGGGCTGGTCCACCGCGACCTCAAGCCCTCCAACGTCCTCGTCGTCGAGGACGGGCCCCGGGTGATCGACTTCGGTATCGCGTCCGGCGTGTCGAACACGCGTCTGACCATGACCAACGTGGCCGTCGGCACCCCGGCCTACATGTCCCCCGAGCAGGCCAAGGACTCGCGGAGTGTGACCGGCGCGTCCGACGTCTTCTCGCTCGGCTCCACCCTGGTCTTCGCCGCGACCGGCCACCCGCCCTTCCACGGCGCCAACCCGGTCGAGACGGTGTTCATGCTGCTCAGGGAGGGCCCGGACCTCGACGGCCTGCCCGACGAGCTGCGCCCGCTGATCGAGTCCTGTATGCAGATGGAGGCCTCGGCCCGGCCCACGCCGGCCGACCTGCAGGCACAGCTCGCCCCGCATCTGTTCGGCTCCGGCTCCGACGACAGCGGCACCGCCAGCGCCTGGCTGCCCGAGAAGGCCGTCGCCCTCATCGAGACCCGCCGCGGCGGCCGCCTCGCCCCCAAGCCCGCCCCCGTCGGGGGCCGCAGCACCGGCGGACACCGGCCAGGACACTCGGGCCACCCCGTAGTGCCCCCGCCCCCGCCTCCGCACCCGCCCGCCCCGGTGAGCTCCCCCTCCGGTGCCTCCGACACCGGCCCCGTACGCCTGGCCGGCGGGTCCGTGCCCATCGGCCCGGGTCCGCGCGTCGCCGACGCCCGCGCCGCCGCCGTCAAGGCGCCCCCGCCCGAGGCCGGCCTGGTCGCCGCCTGGTCCAAGCCCCGCCCCGGCGGGGTCAACGGCACCGACCCCGCCCCGGCGCAGCCGCCCGCGGCGGCCCCGGAGACGCCCGGTTCCTGGCGCCCGTGGCGCTTCCGCATGTCGAACGACGTGTGGGGCACGCCCTCCGTCGCCGACGACCTCGTCTATGTCACCTCCTTCGAGGTGCACGCCCTCGACGTCGCCACCGGCCGGCGCCGCTTCAAGACCCGCGACGTCGCCTGGTCCATGGCCGTCGCCGACGGCCGTATCCACGCCTCCGACGGGCCCACGCTGTTCGCCCTGGACGCCCGCGAGGGCACCGACCTGTGGCGCCTGCAGACCGACGCCTGGGTGTACTCGCTGAAGGCCGACCGCGGCACCGTCGTCACCGGCACCCGCGGCGGCGGCGTCCAGGCATGGGAGGCCGCCGGCGGCCAGAAGCTGTGGGAGCTCACCGGCGCCCAGACCGACTTCGAGTCCCCCGAGGCCGGCCCGGCCGTCCACGACGGCACCGTCTACGTCTGGCAGGACGCCCGGCTGCGCGCCCTCGACGCCCGCACCGGCGACGAGCGCTGGTCCTACCCCATCGGCGACGCGGCCTCCTGCGGCGGCGTCCCCGTCCGGCTCACCCCCGCCCCCGACGGCTACGTCTACGTCAGCGCCGGCACCCGTGTCCTCGCCATCGACATCGCCGCCGGGCACGTCAAGTGGCACTTCGAGGCCCCGGCCGTCTTCCTCTGCCCGCCCGCCTACGCCCCCGGCCCCGCCGTCACGGGCGGTGGCGTCTACCTCGCCGACTACCTCGGCACCGTCTACGCCCTCGACGCCACCGACGGCCGCGACCGCTGGCGCATCGCCACCGAGAGCCGCGCCTCCATCGAGCCGGTCCTGGTCGCGGGCGGCCACGTCCACGTCGGCAGCGGCAACGGCCTCTACACCCTCGACGCCGTGACGGGCACGCCGAAGTGGCGCTTCCAGGCGGGCGGCGACATCGTCGGCGCCCCCTCCGTCGCCGAGGGCCGCATCCACTTCGGCTCCACCGACCACCTGCTCTACACCCTGAAGGCCGACGACGGCCGCCTGCGCTGGAAGCTGGCCACCGGCGGCGAGATCACCGGCTCCCCGGTGGTCAAGGACGGCATCGTCTACGCGTGCAGCAAGGACCGCTGCGTGTACGCGCTGGACGCGGAGAAGGGCACGGGGACGGCCCGCACGGCGTAGCGCCCCGCCGGAGCGGGACGGCCGTCGTACCGGGGCACGGAAGGGGCCAGACGGCGGCCGTCGCTGAAGGGAGCTGAGGGGAACTCGGCCCGTCACCGCTCTCACGGCAGACGCTACGCCCGGTGAGCCGGGCCCGCCACACAGGCCCTGGAGGCTGTCCGACAGGCCCTAGGGCCTGTCGTTTGGATCATGCCGGCGTCGCGGGGTCTGGCACGCACTCCCCCACTGCCTCAAGGGCGTGGGGGGACCCCCAGCGGCGTTGTCGTCGGTTGCCGACTCCCCCACGCTCGAATCGAGCTCGCGCGGGGGGACCCCCATCGCGTCGACGCCCTCCTCCGCCTTGCAGCTGCACGCACCAGACCCCGCTCGACCCGGCCAAGAAGCGCAGTCCCTTTCAGCCGACCTGATCCAAACGACAGGCCCTAGCGCGTGCGGAACCCGCCCGTCCGCCGTGCCCGGAACAGCTCGGCCTGCCGCTCCGGGGCCAGATTCCCCAGCGCGATGAGCTGGGGCGCCATCGCGAACCCCCGCTCCAGCGCCCCCTCCCGCGCCGCCCACAACGCCCGCACGGTCCCCTGCACGGCCTCGGCGGGGAACCCCGCGACGGTCCGGGCACAGGCGAGGGCCGCCTCCAACGCCCCATCCGGCGCGGTCACTTCGGACACCAGACCCACGCCGTACGCCCGCTCGGCCCCCATCCGCTCCCGCACCCCCATCAACGCCATCCGCGCGACCTCGCCGTACGGCATCCGCTGCGCCATCAGCAGCGACTCGTACGCGCTGACCATCCCGTACGAGGTGTGCGGATCGAAGAAGGAGGCATCCGCCCCGGCGACCACGAACTCGCACTCCCCGAGCAGATAGAAGGCCCCGCCGCACGCCATCCCCTCCACCGCGGCGACCACCGGCTTCCACAGGTCGTTCGCCTTCGGCCCGACCCCCAGCAGCGGATCGTCCTGCATGTACGGCGACCCCGGCTGCGGCACGTCGACGTCCCGGTCGATCCCGGTGCAGAACGCCCGCCGCCCCGACCCGGCCAGCACGACGGCCCGGACCGAGTCGTCGTACCGCAACGACCGCCAGATGTCCCGGAGTTCCTCTACGGTGTCCAGATCGATCGCGTTGAGCCGCTCGGGCCGGTCCAGCGTGACGACGGCGACCCCGGTGTCCGCGTCGGTGTCGAGACGCACGCCCTTCACGCGAGCACCCACTGCGGAAGCCCGCCGTCGCAGAACACGACCCGCACGCGGGCGCCGATGCGGATGCCGTCCGGCGGAAGGGAGTTGAGGGGCGCCCCGGGCGCGGGCACGAGGTTGCCGACGAGCCGGATGCGGGGGAGGTCCTCCAGCTCGACGACCACGACGTTGTACGGCGCCTGCGCCGCGTAGTCCGGGAGCAGCGGCGGATGGGCGACGACGTACGACCAGACCCGGCCGCGCCCCGAGACCGGACGCCAGTCGCTGTCGAAGGACCGGCAGTGCGGGCAGCACGGCCGGGGCGGGAAGCGGGGCTCGGCGCAGCCGGCGCAGACCTGGACACGCAGTTCACCCCGGGCGGCGTACTCCCAGAAGGGGGCGCCGTCGGGGTCGGTGACGGGGCTCAGCACGGGGTCAGCTCCTGTTGGTGAGCAGCAGCGCGGATGTGGGGACGCCCTCGCCGGCGGTGACGAGGCAGGTTGTGGCGCCGGGGACCTGGGCGGTGCTGGTGCCGCGCAGTTGCTTCACGCCCTCGTTGACGAGGTTGAAGCCGTGCACGTACGCCTCGCTGAGCCCGCCCCCGCCGGTGTTGAGGGGGAGCCTCCCGCCGGTCTCCAGGGCGCCTTGTTCGGTGAACGCGCCTCCCTCGCCCCTCCCGCAGAAGCCGTAGCCCTCCAGGGAGAGGGGGATCAGCGGGGTGAACGCGTCGTAGATCTGCGCCACGTCCACGTCCTGCGGCGTGAAGTCGGCGTGCTTCCACAGATGCCGGGCGGCGGCCCAGGAGGGGCCGGTGAGCGGGTCGTCGTTCCAGTAGTTGACCATGCCGTGGTGCTGGGCGGGCAGACCCTGGGCGGCGGAGTGGACGTAGACGGGACGCTGCCGGCAGTCGCGGGCCCGCTCTTTCGTGGTGATGACGCACGCGAGGGCCCCGTCCGTCTCGAGGCAGTTGTCGAAGAGGCACAGTGGCTCGCTGATCCAGCGCGCCGACATGTACATCTCGCGGGTCAGGGGCCGGTCGTACATCAGGGCGGCCGAGTTCTGGTTGGCCCGGTTGCGGCAGGCGAGCGCGACGTTGAAGAGGTGGTCGCGGGTGGTGCCGTACTCGTGCATATGGCGGCGGGCCAGCATGGCGATCTCGTCGACGGGCCGCAGAAGGCCGTAGGGGCGCGTCCACTGGGCGGGCGTGGGGAGTTGGGCGGTGGTGTTGGTCCAGGGGCGTGGCCCGCTGCCCCGCTTCCGCGAGCGCCACGCCACCCCCACGGTGGCCTGCCCCGCGGCGATCGCGGTGGCGAGGTGCGCGACGGTGGCGCAGGACCCCCCGCCGCCGTACGGGACGCGCCCGAAGAAGGTCAGGTCCCCGAACCCGACCGCCTTAGCCAGCTCCACCTCGTCGGTCTCCTCCATCGTGTACGACGCCACCGCGTCGACCTCGCCCGGCGCGATCCCGGCGTCGTCGAGCGCCGCGAGCACGGCCCGGCAGGCCAGGGTGCGTTCGTCCTCGGGGAGGTGCTTGGCGAACGCGGTCTGCCCGATGCCGACGACGGCGGTGGCGTCCTTGATCCCGGTGGCCATGGGTGCCTCCCCCTGGGGCATTAGCTGACGGACCGTCAGGTTAGCGCTAGCCTGACGAAGTGTCAGCTCTCGTGGAGGTGGAGGCCGATGGTGGACGGTGAGTGGGCCGGGTGGGGGACCATCCCCGGACTGGTGCGGGCGGCGACCGAGCGGTACGCGGACGTGGAGGCGGTGGTGGACTGCGGGGGCCGGGTCCGGGTGTCGTACGCCGAACTGGGCGCCCGCGTGGAGCGCGCGGCCGCGGCCTGCCTGGCGCGCGGTGTCCGGGCCGGCGACCGCGTCGCCGTCTGGGCCCCCAACTCCCTGGACTGGACGGTCGCCGCCCTCGGCGCCGTCTCGGCCGGCGCGGTCCTCGTCCCCCTCAACACCCGCTTCAAGGGCACCGAGGCGGCGGACGTGCTGCGCCGCAGCGGGGCCCGCCTGCTCTTCGTGACGGGGGCGTTCCTGGGCACGTCGTACGTGGCGGCGCTGAGGAGAGCGGCGGGGGAGGGGAGGGGTGAGGGGCAGGGTGAGGGGCAGGGCGAGGGGTCGGGCCCGCTGGCCGGACTGCCGGGGCTGCGGGATGTGGTGGTCCTGTCGGAGGACGCCCCGCCCGGCTTCCTGACCTGGAAGGACTTCCTGGCGGGAGGGGAGGGGGTGGGGGAAGCGGAGGTCCGTGCGGTGAGGGTGAAGGGATCAGATCCCTCGGACATCATCTACACCTCGGGCACGACGGGCCGCCCGAAGGGCGTGGTCATCACGCACGAGCAGAGTCTGCGGGCGTACGAGACGTGGTCGGCGCTCGCGGGGCTGAGCCGCGGCGACCGCTACCTGATCGTGAACCCCTTCTTCCACACCTTCGGTTACAAGGCGGGCATCCTCGCCTGCCTGATGCGGGGCGCGACGATGATCCCCCAGCCGGTGTTCGACGCGGAGACGGCCCTCGCGAACATCGCGAGGGAGGCGGTCACGGTCCTCCCGGGCCCCCCGACACTCTTCCAGTCGTTGCTCGACCACCCCGCCCGCCGGTCCCACGACCTCTCCTCCCTCCGCCTGGTGGTCACGGGCGCGGCGGTGATCCCCCTGCGCCTGGTGGAGCGCCTGCGGCAGGACCTGGGCGTGGAGACGGTGCTCACGGCGTACGGCCTCTCGGAGGCGAGCGGCGTGGTGACGATGTGCCGCCGCGGCGACGCCCCCCAGGTCATCGCCGCCACCTCCGGCCGGCCCATCCCCGGCGTCGAGGTCCGCCTGGTCACCGACTCGGGCGCGACCGCACCACCCGGCGAACCGGGCGAGGTGCACGTCCGCGGCTTCAACGTCATGCGGGGCTACGACGCGGACGCCGCCGCGACCGCGGAGGTCCTCGACTCGGAGGGCTGGCTGCACACGGGCGACATAGGCGTCCTGGACGTGGACGGCAACCTCCGCATCACCGACCGCCTGAAGGACATGTACGTCGTGGGCGGCTTCAACGCCTACCCGGCCGAGATCGAACGCCTCCTCGCCCTCCACCCCGACGTCGCCGACGTCGCCGTCATCGGCATCCCCGACCCCCGCCTCGGCGAGGTCGGCAAGGCATACGTCGTCCCCCACCCGGGCACCTCCCCGACCGCCGACGACCTCCTGTCCTGGGCCCGGCGCGAGATGGCCAACTACAAGGTCCCGAGGTCGGTGCAGTTCGTGGACACCCTGCCTCGCAACGCGAGCGGCAAGGTGGTGAAGGGCGAACTGCGGGGTGGGTGGGCTGGATTGTAGGGGTGGGGCGGGGGCGGCTGAGGGGCGGGGCGACCCTGGACGGCTGAGGGGCGGGGCGACCCTGGACGGCTGAGGGGCGGGTGGGCCCTGGACGGCCCCGTTTTCTTGGCTGGGGTGGGGCCGCCCGCTTCTCCTCGATTGTCGTGCTTCCGCGCCCCGAGTAAAGGGCGCTCCCTGCGGTCGCGTCGGCTGCCGCCGATGGCCCTGCGGGCCACCCTTGACTCGGGGCGCTCCAGCACGGGTGAGAAGCGAGCGGGCTGGCCCGGGAAAGCGGGGGGCCTGGGTGGGTGCCCCCTTAGGTCGCCTTGGGTGGGGGATGGGCGTTGGGGAGCGCGCCCGCGCCGTACATGCACGCCGGGCTGGTTCAGCGGCTTCCGGACCGTCCCGGGTGCCGAGCGCACTGCCCGGGTGGGGGCACGCCGGGTCGGTTTGGCGGCTTCCCGCTGGTGGGGGATGGGGGCGCCCGGGGGTGGGGGCGTGCCGCGGCCAGTGCTGGCCGCCGGGCCGTGCGGGGTGCGGAGCGCACCGGCTGGTTGGGGGGACGCCTGGTCGGTTCGGCGGCCGTCGGGCGGTCCGCGGTGCCGCGCGTGGGGCCGGGCGGGCCACTCCTGGTCCGCCGGCGGCCACCGCGCCGCTTGGGGTGCCGGGCGCACGGGGTGAGTGGGGGGCTGTGTGGGATAGGCCCTGGGTGGCGGCCGTGGGTCCGTGCGGCGGGGAGCCCCAAGGGCTTGGGCCTGGGCTTGGGCTTGGGTCTGGCGTGACGCGGCCCCACGGGCATCAGTCGCCACATGAGTCACGGGATGGGGGCACTTGGGGGGAGTGTTCGGGGGGTTTGCATCGTTTGTTGCATGTCGATGGCGCCGGTCGCTTCCCGGGCTGCAACAAACCATGCAAACACCCCCAGCCCCCTCACTCGCGACCGCCACCCGCCCCCCGCCGAGCCAGCCCGCCTCCACCACGGCCCCGGCGCGCCCGGCACCACCACCGGCGGGTGGCCGCTGAGCCCGCCCGGCGTGCCGCCACGGGCCTGCCGCGTGCGGCACCCGGGACGGCCTGGCGGCGCCAGGCAATGCCGGAGTGCCCCCGGCCACCCGCCGCGTGCGGCACCCGGGACGGCGCGGCGGCCGCTAGACCGGCCCGGCGTGCATGTGGGACGCGGCCGCGTTCCCCCAACGCCCATCCCGCTCCCAGGTGGGCCCAGGGGGTCACTTCCCTGGCCCCCCGTTTTCCGGGCCTGCCCGCTCGCTTCTCCCTCGTGCTGGAGCGCCCCGTGTCAAGGGGCGGCCGGAGGCCGATCGCCGGAGGCGACGCGACCGCAGGGAGCGCCCTTTACTCGGGGCGTGGAAGCACGACACTGGCAAAGAAGCGGGCGGCCCCACAGCGACTGGCGAACGCCGTGGGGGTCAGCCCAGCTCCGGCTCCGGGTTCAGCACCTCTCGGATCTGCTGGATCATCAGGGTGGGGTGGTGGAAGACGTCCTCGGCGGTGAAGCGGAGGAGGGTGTGGATGTCCGGGCAGCGGAGGAGTTCGTTGAAGCGGGTGATGTCCCGGCGGTGGGCGTCGCGGGTGCCGTGGTAGGCGTAGCCCTCGATCTCGACGGCAAGGCCTTGGGCGCGGAAGAGGAAGTCGAGGTAGCGGCGGGTGCCTTCTCGGGTGCGTACCTCTGCCTGGGTCTCCGGGTGCAGGCCGGCGTCGTGCATGCGGAGGCGGGCGATCGTCTCGGCCGGTGAGCCGGAGGCGCGGTCGGCGAGCGTCAGCCACTGTCTGGCGCGGGCGGCGCCTTTGTACGGGGCCTCCAGGGCGACGGCCAGGGCGGCCGGGCTGACCAGCGGCGGTCGGCGTACGCCTCCGACCCGGCGATAGCCGAGTGCGGAGTCCACGGCGACGAGTGCGTTGTCGCGGGGGCCGGAGCGCAGGAGGTCGGCGAGGGTGCGGGGTGCCTCGGTGACGCGGAGCCCCGAGCGCAGGACGACGACCTCGGTCTGGGGGAGGGGGAGTCGGTGCAGGCGGGCGCCGGGCAGGGTGGTTCTGCCGGTGGACGTGGGGCTGGTGAACTCCAGTTGGTCCGTGGCTGCGCGGCCGGTCAGGGTCTCGATGCGCCAGAGACGGGCGGCTGCGCCGTGGCTCACCACGAGTTCGGGGCGTACGGCTTGGACGGCCTTGAGGCGCAGCTGGGTGTCGACGGTCCGACCGGGTTCGGCCCATACGCCGTTCCGGACCCGGGCCCAGCCGCGTGACGTCAGCCACCGGGACAGCGCATGCCTGGGCCACCCCGCCTCCACCGCCCGGGAGGTGACCAACACGCCTCCCTCCGCCAACGCCCCCAGCTCCGTGCGCTCCATGCCCCCACTGTCATGAAGGGCACTGACATGAGCGCCGTCCCTGTGGACAATCGGGGTCGCCTCTTAAGGGGCGCGAGGCACGACAACTGGCCCCAGAAACACCTCGGCCGCGGCGGCTCCCCTCCGCGCCGCCGCGGCCGATCCCCGTCGGGATGGAAGTGCTTGGGACTTACTTGCCGTCCAGGTCCAGGGCGGGCGGGGCGGGCGAGTGGTTGTCCATCGTGGTGATCACATCGCTCGGCGGGACCGGCGAGTGGTTGTCCATCGTGACGATCGTGTCGTCGCTCGGCGGAACGGGCGAGTGGTTGTCCAGCGTCGTGATGTCCTCGGACTTGTTCTTGGCCTCGGCCATTTCCTAGCTCCCCTGAATATGGGCCAGATCTGGGCGGTCCCTGCCCGGCAACTCCCCCGAGGGTTGCCGGGCAGGGACCTGACAGGACTCTCGCATACCTGATGAGTCCCTCAGCGACCCGCCTGCCCCCCGACGCGACGGATCGATGCGTTGAGCATGTCAGCGAGGCATAAACAATCGATGAACGCTGCTGCGGCCCTGTCAGGCTGCCGAGAGGGGCGACAACAGTGCTCGTACCGCGTCCGCTTCCGGAGAGCCGACCTGCTCGTGGAGGGGCAGCGCCTCGAGCCAGCAGACCCGTGCGCGATCGATCTGGCCCAAGGCGGCCAGCGAACGCCCCAAGGTCGTCAGCACGCCTGCGCGCACTCGGTCACCGCCGATGCACCCGACAGCCAGAGCTTGCTCCGCATGCTTGGCCGCCAGTGTGTGGTGACGCCCCACAAGGTGAGCCTGGGCGATGCGGAAGTGAGTTGTTCCCTCCCAGAGGCGCTGACGATTCATCTGGAAGGTGTTCAGGGCCTCCGTGTACTCCACCAGCGCTTCGGACGGACGTCCGGCCTCGGTCAGCGCCAGCCCCAGGGCGTAGCGGGCATTGGCCAGACGCACCGTCGCTCCCAAGCGGTCGTACAGATCGATGCCCTGCTGAGCGAGCGCTATCGCGTGGTTCGTCCGCCCCATCGCGAGGTGAACGCGTGAAAGGTTGCACAGTGCGCTCGCTTCGCCCGCCAGGTTTCCGTCCTGGCGCGATGCCTCGATGGCGCGGACCAGATGCTGCTCGGCGTCCGCGTGACGTCCCTGATTGAGGCCGATGATCCCCCGGTCGTTGCTCGTCCAGAAAACGGGGGTGAGGTCCTCAGCCGCACCGGCCAGGAGTCCTGCCAGCCGAGCCTCCTCATCGGCCTCGCTGTAGCGGCCGGCCACCAGGTGCACGTTGGTCAGCGCCGTGCGCGCGCGTCCTTCCGCACGGGCGTCGGCCGAGGCCTGGGCGGCGTCTCTGGCGGCGAGCGCAGTGGACTCGTACTGCTTGGAGTTGGCTCCCGACTCACCCAGGTCCTTGGCAGCCCAGAGCAGATCCACACCGCGGCGCAGCCTGGGTCCGCCCAGGGCCTGTCGAGCCGAGGCCAGCAGGCAGTTGGCCTCGGAATACAGCCAGTCCAGCGCCTCTTGGCGATCACTGAAGCGCAGCCCCGGATACTCGGTGGGCTCCAGATGATCCACCAACCGATCCCCCGGCCGCTCGATCGCATAAACCCGAGCTGCCGTCGCCAGATAGAAGTCCAGCAGCCGAGAGAGCGCAGCCCCCCTCTCCTCCGGAGGCCATTCGTCCCGCTCCGCGCAAGACCGGGCATAGAGCCGTACCAGGTCATGGAACCGGTACCGCCCCGGGGCGGCGGATTCGAGGAGGGACGTGTCCACCAGGGACTCCAGCAGATCCTCGGTCTCCTCCACCCCGAGGTCCAGGACGGCGGCGGCGGCGGACAGGGAGATGTCGGGGCCGTCGGCGAGGCCGAGGAGGCGGAAGGCGCGGGCCTGGGCCGGGTCCAGGGCACCGTAGCCGAGTTCGAAGGTCGCCTTGACGGCGAGGTCGCCGGCCTGGAGTTCGTCGAGGCGGCGTCGCTCGTCGGCCAGCTTCGCGGCGAGGACGGACACGGTCCAGGTGCGGCGGGCCGCGAGGCGGGAGGCTGCGATGCGGATGGCCAGGGGGAGGAAGCCGCAGGCGGCGACCACGTCGAGGGCGGCCTCGCGTTCGGAGCCGACGCGTTCCTCGCCCACGATCCTGGTGAACAGGGCCAGCGCCTCGTCGGGGGACATCACGTCCAGGTCGACCAGGTGGGCGCCGGCCAGGTCGACCATGCGGACGCGGGACGTCACCAGGGCCGCGCAGCCGTCCGTGCCGGGCAGGAGGGGGCGGACCTGGGCGGCGTCGCGCGCGTTGTCCAGCAGCACCAGGACGCGGCGGCCGTCCAGGACGGAGCGGTACAGTGCGGCCCGTTCCTCCAGGGAGTCCGGGATCGCCGAGTCCGCGGTGCCGAGGGCGCGCAGGAAGGCGCCGAGGACCGTCTCCGGCTCCGCCGCGCGCGGGCCCGCCCCCTGGAGGTCGACGTACAGCTGGCCGTCCGGGAAGGCCGACCGCGCCTGGTGGGCCACGTGCACCGCCAGGGTCGTCTTGCCGACGCCCCCGATGCCCGCGAGGGCGGACACGGCCATCACCCGGCCCTCCGCCGAGGCGAGCACCTCACTGAGCTCGGCGACGAAGGACGTACGCCCGGTGAAGTCCGGCACCGTCGCAGGCAGCTGGGCCGGGCGGACCGGGATCACCGAGGGCTCCCCTGCGGGCGCGGCGGGCTCGGCGAGGCCCGGGTCCGCGCGCAGGATCCGCTCCTGCAGCTCGCGCAGCCCCGGGCCCGGGTCCACGCCCAGTTCGTCGGCGAGGAGCCTGCGGGTGTCGGCGTACACCGCGAGCGCCTCGGCCTGGCGCCCGCTGCGGTAGAGGGCGAGCATCAGCAGCTCGCGCAGGCGTTCGCGCAGGGGGTGGGCCGCCGTGAGGGCGGTGAGTTCGGAGACGGCCTCGGCGTGGCAGCCCTGCTCCAGGTCCAGGTCGAGCCGGGTCTCCAGCAGGCTCAGCCGCCACTCCTCCAGGCGGACGCGCTGGGCCTCGGCGTAGGGGCCGGGAACGCCCGCCAGGGGTTCGCCGTCCCACAGGGCCAGTGCGCGGCCGAGCAGCGAGCGGGCCTCACCGAGATCGCCTGTCTGACGCGCCTTCTCCGCCTCGGTCACCAGGTCCTGCGCGACCGCGAGGTCCAGGGAGCCGGGGGCCCGCACCGCGTAGCCGCCGGACTCGCTGACCAGGACCCCGGCGCCCAGCACCTTCCGCAGCCGGGAGGCGTACGTGCGAACCGCGGCCAGTGCCTGCGAGGGCGGTTCCTCGCCCCACAGCGCGTCGATCAGCTCGGCGGCCGTGGCGGTGCGGCCCTCGCGCAGCAGCAGGGCGGCGAGCAGGGCGCGTTGCTGCGGGGAGCCGGTCGGCAGCGCCTTGTCCTCCCGTGGAGCCCCGCCCACCAGGGACGGCTCGTTCTCGACATGCCAGGCGCGCACCGGTCCGAGCACGGCGAAGCGCAGCGGCGCGGGCTCCTCAGAGCCACGACGCTGCTCCGGTACGCGCGGTACCCCGTCCATCGACGTCCCCCTAGGGCCTCTCGTCTGGGTCATGTCGGCGTCCGCGGGGCCTGGTGCGTGCAGCTGCCGCGTTGTCGTCGGTTGCCGACGCTCCGCGTCGCCGCCCTCCTCCGCCTTGCAGCTGCACGCACCGGACCCCGTTCGGTTCGGCTGGAAGACGCAGTCTCTCTCAGCCGACTGATGCGAACGACAGACCCCAGACATCCCGAACAACTCCGTCAGTCTGCCTTGTTCATGGCGGATGCGTCAGCCGTGCGAGACGCCGATCACAGACCGGCGCGCGGTAGTGCACAAAGCCCTCACATCCACTCCTCCCGACCGCCTGGCTGACGGTCCGTCAGATCGGCGCTACGGTGGCCGACATGGAGACCAACCCCGACTTTCCGCGCATCATTTCCGTCGACGACCACACCGTCGAACCGCCGGGCGTCTGGCAGGACCGGCTCCCGAAGAAGTACCTGGACACCGGGCCGCGCATCGTCCGCGCCCCGCTGAGGGAGATGACCTTCCTCGGCGGACGCTTCAAGCCCGTCATGGGCAAAGAGGGAGAAAGCGGCCCGGTGGGCGACTGGTGGGTGTACGAAGATCTCCACCGGCCCCTCACCCGGCTCGACACCGCCGTCGGGTGCAGCAGGGACGAGATCCGGCTGGAAGTCATCACGTACGAACAGATGCGGCCGGGGTCCTACGACGTCCCGGCCCGGCTCGCCGACATGGACGTCAACCACGTCCAGTCCGCCCTGTGCTTCCCCACCTTCCCCCGCTTCTGCGGGCAGACCTTCACCGAGGCCGAGGACCGGGAGCTCGGGCTGCTGTGCGTGCGGGCGTACAACGACTGGATGGTGGAGGAGTGGTGCGGGCCCGAGGCGCAGGGGCGGCTCATACCGCTCACCCTCATCCCCCTGTGGGACGCCCGCCTGGCGGCCGACGAGGTCCGGCGCAACGCCGAACGCGGCGTCCGGGCCGTCGCGTTCTCCGAGATACCCCCGCATCTCGGGCTCCCCTCCGTCCACACCGACGACTGGGACCCCTTCCTCGCCGCCTGCGACGAGACCGGCACCGTGATCGCCATGCACATCGGCTCCAGCAGCCGTATGCCGTCCACGTCCGCCGACGCGCCGCCCGCCGTCGGGTCGACGATCACCTTCGCCAACTGCTGCTTCTCGATGGTCGACTGGCTGATGAGCGGCAAGTTCGAGCGCTTCCCGAACCTGAAGGTCATGTACGCGGAGGGGCAGATCGGCTGGATCCCGTACATCCTGGAGCGCGCCGACGTGGTGTGGGAGGAGAACCGCGGGTGGGGCGGGGTCGCCGACAAGGTGACGCGGCCGCCGTCCGAGCTGTTCGCCGAGCATGTCTACGGCTGCTTCTTCGACGACGCCTTCGGGCTGCGCAACCTGGATTCGATCGGCGCGGGCAACGTCCTGTACGAGACCGACTACCCGCACTCCGACTCCACCTGGCCCAAGTCCCGCGAGGTGGGCGAGGCGCAGATGGCCCACCTCGACCCGCACACCGTCGACAGGATCGTGCGCGGCAACGCCATCGAGCTGCTCCAGCTCACGCCCGAAGGGCTCTGGCGGCCGTGAGGTACGGCATCCAGCTCCCCGTCCAGTCGCAGAGCACCCTCTACACCGAGCCCTGGGAGACCGCGGCCGGCCCCGAGGACCTCGTGGAGGTGGCGCGGGCGGCCGAGGTGGCCGGGTTCGCGTACGTCGCCGCTTGCGACCATGTCGCGATCCCGCGCCGGCTCGCGGCGGCCATGAGCACGGTCTGGTACGACCCCGTCGCCACGCTCGCCTTCCTGGCCGCGCACACCCGGACCGTCGGACTCCTCACGCACGTGGCCGTCGTCGGGCTCAGGCACCCCCTGCTCACCGCGAAGCAGTACGCCACCCTCGACCGGCTCAGCGGCGGGCGGCTCGTCCTCGGTGTCGGGGCCGGGCATGTCCGGGAGGAGTTCGAGGCGCTCGGGGCGGACTTCGGGCGGCGCGGGGCCCTGCTGGACGAGACGATCGACGCCCTGCGCGCCGCCCTCGGGCCGGAGGAGTTCCCCGAGCACCACGGCAAGCGGTACGACTTCCAGGACCTGGGGCAGCGACCCCGCCCCGTCCAGCCCCGTGTACCCCTCTGGGTCGGCGGCTCCTCGGAGCCCGCCCTGCGCCGGGCCGCGCTCAAGGGCGACGGCTGGCTCCCGCAGGGCGATCCGCGCGAACGCCTCGCGGAGAAGACCGGCCGCATCCGCGCCCTGCGCGAGAAGGCCGGGATCGACGCGCCCTTCTCCTACGGTGCCATCGCCGAGCCCCTCTACGTCGGCCGGCCCGCCTGGGACGTCGGCCGGCGCACCCTCGCCGGGGCCCCGCAGGCCCTCGCCGAGTCGCTGCGGGCGTACCGGGCGATGGGCGTGGGGCAGCTCCAGGTGCGCTTGCGCAGTCGGAGCCGTACCGAACTCATCGACCAGATCGCCGCGTTCGGCGCCGAGGTGGCGCCTCATCTGCACGAGGAGGAGTAGCGATGGGCAAGCTGGACGGCCGGGTCGTGATCGTCACCGGCGCGGCACGCGGGCAGGGGGAGCAGGAGGCACGGCTGTTCCGTGCGGAGGGGGCCGAGGTCGTCCTCGCCGATGTGCTGGACGAGCCCGGCGAGGCCCTCGCCAAGGAGATCGGGGGCCTGTACGTCCATCTGGACGTGGGCGAGGAGAGCGGCTGGCGGGATGCCGTCGCGGCGGCCGAGTGGGCGTACGGGCGGGTCGACGGGCTGGTCAACAACGCCGGCATCCTGCGGTTCAACGCGCTCGTGGACACCCCGCTGGAGGAGTTCATGGAGGTCGTGCGGGTCAACCAGGTCGGCTGCTTCCTCGGCGTGAAGACGGTCGCGCCACGGATGCCGCAGGGCGGGACGATCGTCAACACCGCCTCCTACACCGGGCTGACCGGGATGGCCGCGGTGGGCGCGTACGCCGCGACCAAGCACGCCGTGCTCGGGCTGACCCGGGTGGCCGCGCTGGAGCTGGCCGGCCGGCGTATCCGCGTCAATGCGATCTGCCCCGGCGCCATCGACACCCCGATGTCCAACCCGGCCCGGCTGGACCCGGACGCCGACCCGGAGGAGACCGCGCGGGCGCTGGACGCGCTCTACCGCAAGCTCGTGCCGCTGGGCCGGGTCGGCCGGCCGGAGGAGGTGGCCCGGCTGGCGCTGTTCCTGACCTCCGAGGACTCGTCGTACATCACCGGGCAGCCGTTCGTGATCGACGGCGGGTGGCTGGCGGGCGTCAGCGTCATCTGAACCCGGGGCTGCATTTCTGACTGACCGTCAGCTATTGACCATCCACCCCCGCGGTGCCACAGTCGTCGATCTGACGGTCCGTCAGGTAAAGGGATTCAGCAGACCCCGGGACGGTGAACCTCCATGGAATTCGGGCTCTTCGTACAGGGATACGTGGGCAAGCGCGCCGAGACCGACCCGCTCGCCGAGCACAAGGCGCTGATGGAGGAGACCGAGTACGTCATCCAGGCGGACAGGTCCGGCTTCAAGTACGCCTGGGCCTCCGAGCACCACTTCCTGGAGGAGTACTCCCACCTGTCCGCCAACGACGTCTTCCTCGGCTACCTCGCCCACGCCACCGAGCGGATCCACCTGGGCTCGGGCATCTTCAACCCCCTCGCCCAGGTCAACCACCCCGTCAAGGTCGCCGAGAAGGTCGCCATGCTCGACCACCTCTCCGAGGGCCGCTTCGAGTTCGGCAGCGGGCGGGGCGCCGGCTCGCACGAGATCCTCGGCTTCCTGCCCGGCATCACCGACATGAACCACACCAAGGAGATCTGGGAGGAGACGATCGCCGAGTTCCCCAAGATGTGGCTCCAGGACGAGTACGCCGGCTTCAAGGGCAAGCACTGGCAGCTGCCGCCCCGCAAGGTGCTGCCCAAGCCGTACGGCGGCTCGCACCCGGCGATGTGGTACGCCGCCGGGTCGCCGCCGTCGTACGCCATGGCCGCCCGCAAGGGGCTCGGGGTGCTCGGCTTCAGCATCCAGAAGGTGTCGGACATGGAGTGGGTGCTGGAGCAGTACAAGACGGCGATCGTGGACGCGGAGCCGGTGGGGGACTTCGTCAACGACAACGTGATGGTGACGACCACCGCGATCTGCGCGCCGACGCACGCCGAGGCGATCGAGATCGCGGTCAACGGGGGGCTGCACTATCTGCCGTCCCTGGTGTTCCGCTACCACGACACCTTCCCGCGGCCCGAGGGCTTCCCCGTGTGGCCGGAGACCCTGCCGCCCTACACGCCGGAGTTCGTCGAGGTGCTGATCGAGGAGGAGCTGCTGATCTGCGGGGACCCCGACGAGGTGCTGCGGCAGTGCGAGCGGTGGGAGCGGGCCGGGGCGGACCAGCTGAGCTTCGGGTTGCCGGTGGGGGTGCCGAAGGAGGAGACGCTGCAGACGATCCGGCTGATCGGTGAGCATGTGATTCCGAAGATCGACACCGACCCTGTGCACCGGACTACGCGGTTCCGTCAGGGGGCCTGAGCTTTCGTCGGCGGCGTGCGGGCCGTCATGGGCTGGTCGCGCAGTTCCCGCGCTCCTAGGGACGTTCACCTCAGGGAGTTGGACAATCATGCTTGATCACCTGATCGAGAACGCCACCGTCGTCGACGGGACCGGCACCTCTGCCCGTACCGCCGACGTCGGCATCCTCGACGGACGTATCGCCGTCATCGGCAAGGTCAGCGAAGCCGCCCGCACCCGGGAGGACGCCTCCGGGCTCGTCCTCGCCCCCGGGTTCGTCGACCCGCACACGCACTACGACGCCCAGCTGTTCTGGGACCCGTACGCCACGCCCTCCCTGCAGCACGGCGTGACCACGGTCGTCGCGGGGAACTGCGGCTTCACGCTCGCCCCGCTCCGTCCCGAGGACGCCGGCTACACGCGGCGGATGATGGCGAAGGTGGAGGGCATGTCCCTCGCGGCCCTCGAGCAAGGGGCACCCTGGACCTGGCGCGGATTCGGGGAGTATCTCGACGCGCTGGAAGGGCGTATCGCGGTCAACGCCGGGTTCATGGTGGGGCACTGCGCGCTGCGGCGGTACGTCATGGGGCCGGACGCGATCGGCGGGCAGCCGTCCGACGCGCAACTCGCCTCCATGGTCGGGCTGTTGCACGAGGCGATGGACGCCGGTGCCTGGGGATTCTCCACCACCCAGTCGTCCACGCACTCCGACGGCGACGGGCACCCGGTCGCCTCGCGGCACGCGCGTCCCGATGAGCTGCTGGCGCTGTCCAGGGCGGTGGGTGAGCACGAGGGCACGCAGATCGAGGCGATCGTGGCCGGGTGCCTGGACAGGTTCGCCGACGCGGAGATCGAGCTGCTCGCGGAGCTGAGCGCGACGGCGGGCCGGCCGCTGAACTGGAACGTGCTGACCATCGACGCGGCCGTCCCCGAGCGCGTGCCCCGGCAGCTGCTGGCGAGCGAGCGGGCGAGGAAGGCGGGCGGCAGGGTCGTCGCACTGACCATGCCGGTCCTCGCGCCGATGAACATGTCCCTGGGCACCTTCTGCGCGCTCAACCTGATACCCGGCTGGGGGCCCGTCCTGGGGCTGCCCGTCCCCGAGCGCATCCGGAGGCTGGCCGATCCGGCCGTACGGGAGGAGCTGCTGCGGCACGCCCGTTCCGAGGAGGCGGGCGTCTTCCGGCGGCTCACCGACTTCGGGCGGTACGTCATCGGGGACACCTACAGCGAGCGCAACGCCGGGCTGACCGGCCGGGTCGTGCGGGACATCGCCGCCGAGCGGGGGCAGGACCCGTTCGGCTGCCTGGTGGAGATCTGCACCGCCGACGAGCTGCGGACCGTGCTGTGGCCGATGCCCACCGACAACGACCCCGCGTCCTGGGCGCTGCGGGCCGAGACATGGCGGCACGAGGACGTGCTGCTGGGCGGCTCCGACGCGGGCGCGCATCTGGACCGGATGTGCGGGGCGCCGTACACGACCCGGTTCCTCGGGGACTGTCTGCGCGGGCGCGGGCTGGTCGGCCTCGAACAGGCGGTGAAGATGCTGACCGACGACCCGGCGCGGCTCTTCGGGCTGCGGGAGCGGGGGAGGATCCAGGAAGGGTTCCATGCCGACCTCGTGCTCTTCGACCCGGAGCGGATCGACGCGGGCCCGGCCACCCTGGTGCACGACCTGCCGGGTGACAGCCCCCGGCTGGACTCCCGGGCGCTCGGGGTGCGGGCCGTGTGGGTCAACGGAGTCGAGGCGGTCCGGGAGGACGCCGTGACCGGTGCGGTGCCGGGGAAGGTGCTGCGCTCGGGGCGGGACACCAGGACGGTGGCGACCAAGTGAGCGCGCAGCAGCGGCTGTTCGTGGGCGGCGCGTGGACCGAGCCGGACGGCGGGCACTACGACGTCGTCGACCCGGCGACCGAGGAGGCCGTCGGCCGGGCGCCGGAGGCCTCGCGGGAGCAGGTGTACGCGGCGTGTGCCGCGGCCCGTGAGGCCTTCGGGCCGTGGTCGCGCACGGCACCGGAGGAGCGGGCCGCGGTGCTGGCCCGGGCGGCGGAGATCATCCGGGACCGGGCCGGCGCGTACGCCGCCCTCGCCCAGGCCGAGACGGGCGCGACCACCGCCACGGCCCGCGGGATGCAGGTCGGCGTGGCCGCGGCCCGCTTCCGCCGCTACGCGCGCGTGGAGCCCGCCGAGTGGGCGATCCCGCCGCAGATCAACGAGGCCGGCCCCATGGGCCGAGCCGGGGTCATGGGCGCCCTGGCGATACGGCAGCCCGTCGGGGTCGTCACCTGCGTCACCTCGTACAACAACCCCTGGGCCAACGCCGCCGGGAAGGTCGCCCCCGCGCTGGCCATGGGCGACACGGTCGTCGTCAAACCCGCCCCGCAGGACCCCCTGTCCGTCTACCGCATGGCCGAGGCCCTCGAGGCGGCGGGCGTCCCGCCCGGGGTGGTGAACGTGGTCTCGGGGCGGGCCGTGGCCGTCGGTGAGGCCGCCGTGGACTCACCCGACGTCGACATGGTCAGCTTCACCGGCTCCACCGCCGTCGGACGCCGTATCGCCGAGGTGTGCGGCCGGGGCATGAAACGCCAGCTGATGGAGCTCGGCGGGAAGGGCGCGGCCCTGGTCCTCGACGACGCCGACCTCGCCTCCGCCGTCGCCGGGATCGGGACGACCTTCTCCTTCTACAGCGGACAGATCTGTACGGCGCCCACGCGGGTGCTGGCCCAGCGCGGGGTGTACGAGCGAGTGGTGGAGCAACTCGCGGCGTACGCCCGTAGGTTGAAGGTCGGCGATCCCCGGGACCGGGACACGGTCGTGGGCCCGGTGATCTCCGCGGCGCACCGGGAGCGGGTGGAGGCGTACGTCGAACTCGGCCGCAAGGAGGGCGCGGTGGTCGTCACCGGCGGGGAACGGCCCCGGCTGGACCGCGGGTTCTACGTAGCCCCCACCCTCCTCGCCGACTGCACCAACGACATGCGCGTGGCCCGGGAGGAGATCTTCGGGCCGGTCGTCGTGGTCGTGCCCTTCGACGACGAGGAGGAGGGCATCGCCCTCGCGAACGACTCCGACTACGGCCTCATCGACTACGTCTGGTCCGCCGACGTGGCCCGCGCCTTCCGTGTCGCACGCCGGCTGCGCGCGGGCGGGGTCGGGGTGAACACGGTCGGCCGCAACATGGAGGCACCCTTCGGCGGCTTCGGGGCGAGCGGCGTAGGCCGTGACTGCGGCTCGTACGCCCTGCACGCCTACGGCGAGGTCCAGGCGCTGGTGTGGCCGGGCTGAGCGGCTACGGGCCCAGGAACACCGGGTTGGTGAACGCGGCCATCACGCCCGGCAGCGGACCCAGCGCGGCCTCGTGCCGTACCTCGGCGCGTACGTAGGTCGCACGGGCGGGCGTCGTACGCCACTCCACGACACCGGACCCGGTCACGGGCAGCGGCGGGCTCGTGTGGAGGACGCCCTGGTCGGTGACGAGGCGCACCGTGCAGCGCAGGGCACCGGTCACCGCGACGCGGACGGTGACGGGGGTGTCCGGGGCGACGGCCAGCCGCCCCCCGATGCCTGCCGTCCCGCCGTCGGCGGCACGGGCCGTGAAGTCCAGGGACAGCGCGCTCGACTCGGCGACATAGCAGTGACCGGCCCTGATCCCCGCGAGAACGGCCGCCCGGGTCAGGTCGTCGGCGAGGACGACGGTCTGCGGCAGCCCGACCCGGTCCGGCGACCGGTGGGCGTCGCTGCCGCCTACCGCCGGGAGGAGGCGTACGGGGCCGGGCGCCCGGTTCGGGCGGGTCGGGATGTCGGCGTGGTCGGTACGGCCGACTTCGGTGGCGGGGTCGGTACGACTGGTCCCGGCGCCGAGGCCGGTGTTCGGTTCGGCTGCGGTGTCGGCGTCGTCGGTACGACCGGCCCCGGCGGCGAGGTCGGCGTCCGGGCGGACCTCGGTCTCGGAGGGGCCGGTACCCCAGGCCCCTGCACCGAGGCCGGTGTTCGGGCCGGTTGCGGTGTCGGCGTCGTCGGTACGACCGGCCCCGGCGGCGAGGTCGGCGTCCGGGCGGACCTCGGTCTCGGAGGGGCCGGCGTCCGGGCGGGCGTCGGTGGCGGCGGGACCGGTGCGACAGGTCCCGGCCGCGAGGCCGGCGTCCCACGCGGCCAGGGTCACCTCGTCGTCCGGTGTCCAGGGGCCGTTCCACACCTCCACCGCGTCCGCCGCGTCCCAGCCGTGCTTCCAGGCGCAGCCGACGCAGGGCGCGTGCGGGTGGGCCGGGACGGCCAGGCCTCCGGCGGCGCGGATCGTGGCGGCGGTGCGGCCGAAGGCGTCGTCGCGGGCCCGGAACCGCCAGTCGACGAAGGTGCCGGGGTCCGTGCCCAGCGCCACGAGGTGACCGTTGCGGGTGGTCACCTCCTCGCCCAGCAGCACCAGCAGGTCGTCCCCCGCCACATCGGCCCAATGGGCGTGCGCGGACGTCGTGTTGTGTTCCGAGCTGTTGACGAAGTCCAGCCCGGCCGCGCGGGCGAGCGCGCCGATCTCGGCCGGGGTGCGGCGCCCGTCGGAGTGCCAGGAGTGCAGGTGGAGGTCGCCCCGGTACCAGGCCCGGCCCCGGCCACTCGCCCGCTCCGGCGGGTACACCGGCTGGACGGCCTCGCCGGGCTCGCCGTACGTGAGCGTGAGCGTGATCTCGTACGACAGTCCCTGCGGCGCCACCGTGTACGGGCCGAGCGCGATGTGCCAGGTGCCGGGGCGCGGCGGTCCTGGCAGATAGCCGGGGGTCGCCTCGTCGGCGCGGACGAAGAACTCGGTGCGGGCCCCACCCGACCAGCCGCGGAAGCCGGAGCCGGTGCCGCGTTCGTCGAAGAGGCCGAGGTCGAGGGCGTTGCCGGGCGAGCGGTCGTAGGTGTACGCCACGCGCACCTCCCTGACGCCCGGCGGCACGTCGAAGGGCTCGTAGGCGTGGTCGGGGGAGCCGGCGGGCAGCATGCCGCGGAGGGTTCGCGTCTCGACGCTCACCTGTCCACGGTAGTGCGGGCAGCGCTATGTGTGCCGACCGGTCGGTATGGACAGATGGGGCGGGGCTCGGTACAGATGGGACATGCGTATCGCCGTCACCATCTTCCTCACCGACGAGACGATCACCCCGACCCGGCTCGCCCGGGAGCTGGAGCAGCGCGGCTTCGCCGGGCTGTATCTGCCCGAGCACACCCACATCCCGACCGAGCGCACCAGCCCGTACCCGGCGGGCGGCGAGCTGCCGCCCGAGTACGGCCGCACCCTCGACCCCTTCGTCGCGCTCGGGCAGGCCGCGGCGGTGACCGAGCGGCTCGGGCTCGGCACCGGCATCACCCTGGTCGCCCAGCACGACCCGATCGACCTGGCCAAGCAGGTGGCGACCGTGGACCACCTCTCCGGCGGGCGGCTTACTTTGGGCGTCGGCTACGGCTGGAACGTGGAGGAGGCAGCCGACCACGGCGTCGACTGGCGCACCCGGCGCGAGCTGGTCCGCGACCGGATGCGGCTGATGCAGGCGCTGTGGGCGGCGGAACCGACCGGCTACGAGGGCGAGTTCGGCAGCGTCCGGCCCAGCTTCGCGCACCCCAAGCCGGTGCAGAAGCCGCGCGGCCCGGTGACCGGCCCGCGCACGCTGGTCGGCGGGGCGGCCGGGCCCAGGCTCTTCACCCACATCTGCGAGTACGCCGACGGCTGGCTGCCCATCGGCGGGCGCGGCCTGTCCGAGTCCGTGCCGGAGCTGCGCGCCCGCTGGTCCGACGCGGGCCGCGACCCGGACGCCCTCCAGGTCGTCCCGTACGCCGTCCGCCCGAACCCGGGCAAGCTCGCGCATTATGCCGAGCTCGGGATCGAGGAGGTCGTGGCACAACTCCCGCCCGGCGGGGAGGCGGAGGTGCTGCGGGCGCTGGACGGACTCATGGGCTTCGTGGCCGGGTGAGGTCGGTGCCCTGGCCGGAAAAAGTCCTGCTCGGCGTTGATCGGCGCGACCTTATCCTCGAAGGATGACGACTTCCGCGACCTCCGGAACCGGCCCGACCGAGAACTCCCTGCGTCGCGCTCTCAGACGCGCCCGTGACGGCGTCGCCCTGGACGTCACCGAGGCGGCCGTGCTGCTGCAGGCACGCGGCGAGGCTCTGGACGACCTCGTCGCGTCGGCGGGCCGGGTGCGGGACGCCGGTCTCGCGCAGGCCGGCCGGCCCGGTGTCATCACGTACTCGAAGAGCGTCTTCATACCCCTGACCCGGCTGTGCCGGGACAAGTGCCACTACTGCACGTTCGTCACCGTCCCCGGCAAGCTGCGGCGGGCCGGACACGGGATGTTCATGTCCCCGGACGAGGTGCTGGACATCGCCCGCAAGGGCGCGGCCCTCGGCTGCAAGGAAGCCCTCATCACCCTCGGCGACAAGCCGGAGGACCGCTGGCCGGAGGCGCGCGAGTGGCTCGACGCGCACGGCTACGACGACACCATCGCCTACGTCCGCGCCATCTCCATCCGCATCCTGGAGGAGACCGGGCTGCTGCCGCACCTCAACCCCGGGGTGATGTCCTGGACGGACTTCCAGCGGCTCAAGCCCGTCGCGCCGTCGATGGGCATGATGCTGGAGACGACCGCCCAGAGGCTCTGGTCCGAGCCGGGCGGCCCGCACCACGGCTCCCCGGACAAGGAACCGGCCGTCCGGCTGCGGGTGCTGGAGGACGCCGGCCGGTCCTCGGTGCCCTTCACCTCAGGGATTCTGATCGGCATCGGGGAGACGTACGAGGAGCGGGCCGAGTCGCTCTTCGCGCTGCGGAAGGTCTCCCGGGCCTACCACGGCATCCAGGAACTGATCATCCAGAACTTCCGCGCCAAGCCGGACACGGCCATGCGCGGCATGCCGGACGCCGAACTGGACGAACTCGTCGCCACGGTGGCGGTCGCGCGGCACCTCCTGGGCCCCTCCGCCTGCCTCCAGGCCCCGCCGAACCTCGTCGACTCCGAGTACGAGCGGCTGATCGCGGCCGGCATCGACGACTGGGGCGGGGTGTCCCCGCTGACCATCGACCACGTCAATCCCGAGCGCCCCTGGCCGCAGATCGAGGAACTGGCGGAGCGGTCCCGGGCCGCGGGGTTCGAACTGCGGGAACGCCTCTGCGTCTACCCGGAGTTCGTGCAGCGCGGCGAGCCCTGGCTGGACCCGC
Source organism: Streptomyces sp. NPDC096205 (assembly GCF_044763135.1). NCBI lineage: Bacteria > Bacillati > Actinomycetota > Actinomycetes > Kitasatosporales > Streptomycetaceae > Streptomyces > Streptomyces sp. NPDC096205. The sequence goes on from NZ_JBIWFS010000006.1 coordinate 296,326, forward strand.
GGCTGCGTCCGCACGTGGCGGCGCTGGCGGACCCGGAGACGGGGCTCGCGCGGGCGGAGGCTCCGGTGCGGGGGCTGCCGTGGCAGGAGCCGGAGGAGGTGTTCCCCTCCGGCCGTACGGATCTGCACGCCTCCATCGACACCGAGGGCCGTACCGCCGACCGGCGCGACGACTTCGACGAGGTGTACGGCGACTGGGACGCCCTGCGCGAGGCGGCCGCGCCCGGCATGGCGCCGGAGCGCATCGACACCGACGTACGGCAGGCCCTGCGCACGGCGGCGGACGACCCGACCCGGCTGACCGACGCGGAGGCGCTGGCGCTGCTGCACGCGGACGGGGCCGCGCTGGACGCGCTGTGCCAAGTCGCCGACGACGTACGCAAGTCGGCGGTCGGGGACGAGGTGACGTACATCGTCACCCGCAACATCAACTTCACCAATGTCTGCTACACCGGCTGCCGTTTCTGCGCCTTCGCGCAGCGCAGGACCGACGCCGACGCCTACACCCTCTCCCTGGACCAGGTCGCCGACCGGGCCCAGCAGGCGTGGGACGTGGGCGCGGTCGAGGTGTGCATGCAGGGCGGCATCCACCCGGACCTGCCCGGCACGGCGTACTTCGACATCGCGCGGGCGGTGAAGTCCCGGGTCCCCGGCATGCATGTGCACGCCTTCTCGCCGATGGAGGTCGTCAACGGCGCGACCCGTACCGGCCTGTCGATCCGCGAGTGGCTGACGGCGGCGAAGGAAGCGGGCCTGGACTCGATCCCGGGCACGGCGGCCGAGATCCTCGATGACGAGGTCCGCTGGGTGCTGACCAAGGGCAAGCTGCCGACGGCGACCTGGATCGAGGTGGTGAAAACGGCCCACGAGCTGGGCATCCGCTCCTCGTCCACGATGATGTACGGCCATGTCGACCAGCCCCGCCACTGGCTGGGCCACCTGCGCACACTGGCGGGCATCCAGCGCGAGACGGGCGGCTTCACGGAGTTCGTGACGCTGCCGTTCATCCACACGAACGCGCCGGTGTACCTGGCGGGCATCGCGCGGCCCGGCCCGACCATGCGGGACAACAGGGCAGTGACGGCGATGGCCCGCCTCCTGCTGCACCCCTGGATCCCCAACATCCAGACCAGCTGGGTCAAGCTCGGCACCGAGGGCGCGGCGGAGATGCTCCGCTCCGGCGCGAACGACCTGGGCGGCACCCTCATGGAGGAGACCATCTCCCGCATGGCGGGCTCCTCCTACGGCTCCTACAAGTCGGTCAAGGACCTGATCGCGGTGGCCGACTCCGCCGGCCGCCCGTCCCGCCCCCGCACGACCCTGTACGGCGAGGTCCCCGAGGAACGCCGCCAGGCCGCGGCCGCCTCGGACGGACACCTGCCGGACCTGCTGCCGGTGCTGGACTGAGGCAGGGACGGGGCCCGACCGGGCGGCTCCGGCCTGGCAGTACGATGATGCGACCCGGGTGGCCTCGGTGAGGGCCGCCCGAGCGACTGAGCGACTGAGGAGATGCGCCCGTGTCTGCCCGACTGCCCTCGTGGGCCTGGGTCACCGGACTGACCGCGGGCGCGGTCGCCGTGGTCGCCGTCCTCGCCGTGCGGGCCGACCAGGGCCCGCGCCCCGAGCCGACGGCGGCCAGGCCGAGCGCCTCGGCGTCCGCGAGCGCGGAGCCGAAGCCGCAGGACACCGAGCCCGCCCCGCCCGCGGCGCCGGCCGGCTCCGGCACCGGGCGCCGGATCGTGTACTCCCTGACCCAGCACCGGGTCTGGCTGATCGACGCGAGCGACGCGGTGCGGGGGTCCTTCACGGTCTGGCCGGGCACGATCGCCCCGGACCCGGGCCGCTACAAGGTCGGCACCCGCACCGAGACGACCACCGGCTCCGACGGCGTGCCGATCGAGCACGTCGTGTTCTTCGCCAACAAGGACGGCGTGGACATCGCCTTCTCCAACGCCCTCGACGGCTCGTCCCCGCCGCCCGCCGAGGGCCGCCGCACCGGCGGCATCCGCATCGGCAAGGCCCCCGGCGACGCCCTGTGGGCCTTCGCGACGGCGGGGACACCGGTACGAGTGGTCGACTAGGACTCCACGGACTCCACGGACTCCACAGACTTCATGGACTCCACGGACTCACTTGCCCCCGAGGTGAGTTGGACGACGACGAGCACCACACCGCTCATCAGGAACACCCGCGTCGCCGCGTCCAGCCCGTTCCAGTCCTCCGACTGCCACATCGCGAACCACTCACCGCCGATCCCGATGAACCCGGCACCGAACAGCACCATCAGCATCAGCAGCCCGTACGTCGACACCCGCCGGGCGACCCCGAACCGCCGCCGCGCCCACAGCCAGGTCGCCCCGATCAGCACGAGCGCCGTCACCGTCTCCCAGACGATGATCGCCACATACGCCGCATCCTGAAGCGCCGTACTGCTCACGGCTCTCCACATCAGATCCTCGTCCTCGAACGTGGTGTCCATCGCCAGCACATGCCGCACGAACTGCTGGTTGGACCCGAAATCAGTGATATTGCCCAGCGCCACGAGAGCGATGTACAGCGCGAGCACCGCCGTCAGCACACCGGCCGCGAGCGGCAGGGCACGGGCGTGGGGGGAAGTGTTGGTGGACATGACAGCAATCTTCCATGATGGAGATCGCGTCACACAGGTCGATTACAGTGCTGGGCGTCGTACATACGGACGGTCCCCGGGAGGTTCTGGTGGGTGCGGCAGCCGGGGCTGTGTGGGGGCGGGTCGAGCAGCAGGACTTTCGGAGCAGGGTGCGGGGCACGCTGCTGGGGGCGGCCGTCGGGGACGCGTTGGGGCTGCCGGTCGACGGGCTGGGGCTGGACGGGATACGGGAGGCGCACGGGGCGGACGGAGTCGTCGATCTCGTGCCGGCCTTCGGGCGGCGGGGGGCCGTCGGTCATCTCACGCAGCTCGGGCTGTTCACCGTGGACGGGCTCATCCGGGCGCAGGTGCGGCGCGACACCGGGGCCTGGCATCCGCCGACCGATCTGCACCGGGCGTATCTGCGCTGGGCCGCCACCCAGCGTGACTGGGGGCCCGACGAGCGGCGCAAGGACGACGGCTGGCTGGCCCGGGAGGAGTGGCTGTACGCCCGCCGCGGGCCGACCCGGCCGCTGCTGCTCGGGCTCGGTGACGACATCATGGGCACCCTGGAGGCGCCGAAGAACCCCGGCGCGGACGGGCCCGAGGCGGCGGCCCGTTCGGCGGCCTTCGGGCTGCTGGTCGGCTGGGAGCCGCAGCTCGTCGTGCAGCTCGCCCTGGAGTGCGCCGCCCAGACCCACGGCCACCCCGCCGCGGCCCTCACCGCCGGTGCCTACGCCGTCGTCGTGCACGCCCTGGCCCGCGGCGACAGCCTCGACGGCGCCGTACAGCGCGCCATGGGCCTGCTCGCCGCCCGGCCCGGCCACGAGCAGGTCACCGACGCGCTGCAGCGGGCCCTCGGCGCGGTCCGCCAGGGTATCCCGGCCCCGGCACGGGTCGAGGACCTCGCCGCGAGCGGGTCCGCCGAGCAGGTGCTGTCCGCCGCCGTCTACTGCGCCCTGGTCGCCGAGGACGTCCGTCACGGCCTGCGCCTCGCCGTCAACCACAGCGGCCCCTCCGCCGCCACCGCCTGCCTCACCGGCGGCCTCCTCGGCGCCCTCCACGGCGAAACGGCCCTCCCCCCGGCCTGGCTGGCCGAACTGGAGGGCCGCCCCACCATCCTGCAACTGGCCGACGACTTCGCCATGGAGATGACCCAGGGACCTGCGCTTCATGGGCCGGGGGGTTCGTCCCCCGGCTGGCTGGCCAGATACCCGAGAACGCCCTAGGGGCAGCGCCCTCCAGGGGCGCGGGGCTGTATCGATCTGCGGCTCCGCCGCGTGGGCGCGACCAGCCACGGACGACCCGCAGCCGGCAACGCTCAGTCCATGACCCGTTGGCCGCCCGCCTGGGCAGGAACCGCCACCGCTCCATCCCCGTCCGAGTTGACCCGCTCGATGACCGCCAGGCGATCCTCCGTGTCCTCCGGCTTCACGAACCCGATCACCACATACAGCACCAGAGAAACAGCCAGCGGAATCGACACCTGGTACTGCAACGGCACCCCGCCGTCCACGTTCCAGTTGATCGGGTAGTTCACCAGCCAGAAGGCCAGCAGCCCCATCGCCCAACTGGTGAGCGCCGCGGTCGGCCCCGACCGGCGGAACGGCCGCAGCAACCCGAGCATCATCGGAATCGCGATCGGCCCCATGAGCCCGGCCACCCACTTGATCACCACGGTGATGATGTCCTTGAACGTCGGCGAGTTCACCTGCGTGGCCACGGCCATGGACAGCGCGAGGAACACCACGGTCGTCAGCCGCGCGGCGATCAGCCCCCTCCGCTCGTCCCAGCGACGCGCCTTCGCGGAGACGACCGGCGCCACGTCCCGGGTGAACACCGCCGCGATGGCGTTGGCGTCGGAGGAGCACATCGCCATGGTGTGCGAGAAGAAGCCGACGATCACCAGGCCCAACAGGCCGTGCGGCAGCAGTTGTTCGGTCATCAGGCCGTACGAGTCCGACCCGTCCGGCTTCTGCGCGTCGACCAGCAGGGGTGACATCCACATCGGGAAGAACAGCACGACCGGCCACACCAGCCACAGCACCGCCGACAGCCGCGCCGACCGCTCGGCCTCGCGCGCCGACGACGTCGCCATGTAGCGCTGGGCCTGGTTGAGCATGCCGCCGTTGTACTCGAACAGCTTGATGAAGAGGAAGGCGAGCAGGAACACCGTCCCGTACGGGCCCACCAGCGGCTCCCCGTGGCCCTGGAGCTCCGGCTCGTCCCAGGCGCCGAAGAACCCGATGCCCTTGTCGTTCAGCTCCATGACCACGGCGACGAACATCGCGACACCGGCGAGGAGTTGGATGACGAACTGGCCCAACTCCGTGAGGGCGTCCGCCCACAGGCCGCCGATCGTGCAGTAGACCGCCGTGATGGCGCCGGTGATGAGGATGCCCTGGTTCAGGCTGACGCCCGTGAAGACCGACAGCAGGGTCGCGATCGCCGCCCACTTCGCGCCCACGTCGACGATCTTCAGCAGCATGCCCGACCAGGCCAGCGCCTGCTGCGTCTTCAGGTCGTAGCGGTTCTTCAGGTACTCCAGCGGAGAGGCCACATGGAGCCGGGAGCGCAGCCGGTTGATGCGCGGTGCGAACAGCTTGGAGCCGATGGCGATGCCGAGGGCGATGGGGAAGGACCAGGTCACGAAGGACGTGACGCCGTAGGTGTAGGCGATGCCGGCGTAGCCGGTGAACATCACCGCGCTGTAGCCCGACATGTGGTGCGAGATGCCGGACAGCCACCAGGGCATCTTGCCGCCGGCGGTGAAGAAGTCACTGACGTTGTCCACGCGTTTGTGCGACCAGACGCCGATGGCCACCATCACGCCGAAATAGCCGATGAGCACGGCCCAGTCGAGACCGTTCATGTGCGCCCTCCCAGGGATCAGCCCGGCGCTCATCGTGGGGGGAGCCGCGTGAGCACGACAAGGCGGCGGAAGGTCAAAGGGAGGTAAAAGTATTCGTCATGATGGCTTCAGTTCACAGACATGAACTCACCGCATCAGCTCCCCGGCGTTGACCAGCAGCGACTGTCCGGTGATCGCCCGCGCCCTGTCCGACACCAGGAACACCGCCGCGTCGGCCACATCCGCGTCCGTGGCGAGCTCGGGCAGCGCCATCCGGTCCGTGAGCCGCCTGAGCACCTCGGACTCCGCCACTCCTTCCGTGTGCGCCGCGAACCGCACGTACGCCTGTACCGGCGGCCCCCACATCCAGCCCGGCAGCACGGTGTTGACCCGGACGCGGTCCGGGCCCAGCTCCCGCGCGAGGGAGTACATCGCGCTGGTCAGCGCGCCCTTCGAGGCCGCGTACGCCGCCTGCCGCACCTGCGAGGGCGCGGCCACCGCCGACTGCGTGCCGATGAACACCACCGACCCGCCGCGCACCTTCAGCAGCGGCAGACAGGCCCGCGTCATCCGCAGTGTCCCCAGCAGGTTCACGTCGATCACCTTCTGCCAGGTGGTGAAGTCCGCGTCCGCGAGCCCGCCGAAGTAGCCGTCCCAGGCGGCGACATGGACCACCGCGTCGATCCGCCCGAACCGCTCGTGCGCGAGCGCGGCCAGCGCCTCGCACTGGGCCTCGTCGGCGATGTCCGTCGTCCGGTACGCCGTGTGCGCCCCGCCCGGATCGACCTCGGCGGCGCTCGCCGCGAGGTGCGCCTCCGTGCGCGCGCCCAGCACCGCGTTCCCGCCGTCCCGCACCACCGCCGCCGCGACCCGGTGGCCGAGCCCGGCCCCGACACCCGAGACGACCACGGTCCTGCCCGCCAGCAACGACATGAGAGCCCTCCTCGACTCTGGCGCTCCATCTGACGGTCCGTCAGAGTATGGGCGACCGCAGGAAAGGGGAACGCCCATGAGCCCGGACTTCAGCACCGACAGGAACATCGACACCCGCAGCGACCTCTACGCCGAGCTGGCCTCCGTCGGCCCCTACGGCGTCCGGCTCGGCCACGCCCTGATCACCCTGGTCGAACCGCACCCCGGACACGAGTACGCGTACAACCGCTGGTACGAGGACGACCACTACTACGCCGGCGCCATGGCCATGCCCTGGATGTTCGCGGGCCGCCGCTGGGTGGCGACCCGGGACCTGCAACTGCTGCGGCACCCGGAGAAGTCGGCCGTCGCCCAGCCCGTCACGACCGGCTGCTACCTCTCGACGTACTGGATCACCGACGGCCGCTACGACGACCACATGCGCTGGACCGTCGCGATCAACAGGCGCCTCAACCGCGACGCCCGCGTCCATCGTGAGCGCACCCACGTGTTCACGGCGTTCCAGGACCACGAGGCCACCGTCTACCGCGACGGCGCCGCCGGGCCCCGGGACATCCACGCCCTCGACCACCCGTACGCCGGGCTCGTCCTCCAGGTGATCGACACCGAGTCCGCCGAGCAGCGGGCCGAGCTGCTCCAGCGGCTGTGCGCCCGCGACCTGCCGAGGCGGCTGGCCGGGTCGCCGGCCGCCCAGGTCGCCGTCTTCCGCCCCACCCCGCTCCCGCTGGACCGCATGTCGTACGTCGCACAGGTCGAGGGCGTCGAGACCCGGCTCACCCTGCTGTGGTTCCTGGAGGCCGATCCCCGCGCGTGCTGGGAGTCCCACTTCGCGGACCTCGGCACCGAGGCGGGCCGGGTGGAGCTGGTCGCCCCGTTCGTGCCGACGATCCCGGGCACCGACACGTACGTCGACAAGCTGCGCTAGCTCAGCGCAGCTCCTCCGGGCAGGGGGTGCCGCGGGGCAGCTCGTAGGGCGAGGCGAGACGGTAGGTGCCGGCGCGCGGCGCGAGCAGCTCGGTCCACTTCACGCCGAGGGCGTCCTCCTCGGTCTCCATCAGACAGCCGTTGACGTTCTCGTACGTCTTCGGCTCGCCCTCGGGCCGCTCCTCGGACGCCTCCGTCTCCCGCGGCGCGTCCACACCCTTGCCGTCGGCGTCGACCAGCTTCAGCCAGGGGGAGTACGGGATGCGGATCAGGATGCGGCCCGGCTCGGTCACCGTCAGCGTCATCTCGTCCTGGTCGGCCCGGTCCACCGTGGCCGGCGCGTCCGCGAGCGGAGTCGGGTCGGTCACCGCGAACAGCTGCCAGTTCGCGTCGCCCCACACCTGCCGCAGATACGGCAGGCCGCGCTGCACCAGCTCCCGCTCCCGCTCGGCGCCCTCCCCGTCCGGCTCGCCCTGGGGCAGCACCACGTAGTGCACCGCCCAGCGGCCCAGCCACTCGTGGTAGTTCGCCGAGTTCAGGGTGTCGTCGTAGAAGAGCGGGTTGCGCTCCATGTCGGCCTGCCGGTTCCAGCCACGCGCCAGGTTCACGTACGGCGCGAGCGCGGAGGCCTCGCGGTGCGAGCGGGCCGGGACGACCTCCACCCGGCCCTGGCCGGCGCCGATCTCCTGCAGCTCGTTCACCAGCGGCGCCAGCTCCCGCGCCCAGGACGCCTCCGGGGTGGTGTGCACGATGTCGTCGACCGTCTTGAAGCCGATCCAGCCGGTGAACCCGACGAACGCCACCACGATCGCGTACCACTTGCGCGAGCGCGGCTCGGCGAACGGCAGGGCGGCGAGCAGGACCACGCCCGCGAACAGCATCGCGAGCCGGGTGATGTTGGAGCCGATCTGCGAGCTGATCACCCACACCAGCAGCACCGCGAGCCCGTACACCGCGGCCGTGATCCGCACGGACTTCCAGGCGCGCGGCACGACCGCGAAGACGACGACCGAGAAGAGCAGCGGCAGGAACGCCGACGCGAACGACATCGGCTGCGTGCCGGAGAACGGGAACGCCCACGCCGACACCGCCACCACCGCGGTCGGCCCGAGCCCCAGCGCCCACGCGCCCGGCAGCCGCTTCTGCAGGAACAGGGCCGCCGCGATCAGCCCCACGAACAGGCCCGCGACCGGCGAGGACATGGTGGCCAGCGCCGCCAGCGGCGCCGCGCACAGCGCCTTCGCCCACCGCTTGTAGCGCCACTTGTACGGCCAGCAGTACACGACCGCGACCGCGCCCAGCGCGAACATCGTGCCCAGCCCGAAGGTCACCCGGCCCGAGGCCGCGTTGCACAGGAAGGCGAACAGACCGGCGAGGGAGGCCCACAGCGGGTTGCGCACCGCACGGCTGCGCATCAGCACCAGCGTCAGCAGGCCCGCGGACACCGTCCCGGCGATCATCATCGTCGTACGGACACCGAGGACCGACATCAGATACGGCGACACCACGCTGTACGACACCGGGTGCATGCCGCCGTACCAGGCGAGGTTGTACGCCGAGGCCGGGTGGCGGCCCACGAACTCCGCCCACGCGTCCTGCGCGGCGAGGTCGCCACCACTGTTCGCGAAAGTGAAGAACCAGACGATGTGCAGGACGCCCGACAGGGCCGTGAAGGCGAGGACCGGGTGGCGCAGGAACGCCTCGCGGACGACGGTCACGGCGCGGTGGGCGCGGGTGCGGGGCGCCTCAGGCGCGGGCAGCGGTATTCGCGGGCCGGCGTCCGGGCCCGGACCGGTGTCTTCGGCGCGTTTCTCCGCAGTGGCCACCTGTTGGCACTCCCCGTGTCCCGTCTTCTGCTGTCGGCCGCGGGTTTCCGCAGACTTCACGGCCATGTCTCCATGACCGGCGACCTTGTCCCGTTTCGTGACGCTAGCACGCGGCCCGCCGACCGCACCCGGGGCGGGTGCCGTCGACGGGCCGGGCAGGTCCGCGCAGGTCAGGCGATACGGGTCAGCTTGTCCGTCCAGCCCGGTTCGACCAGTTCGCCCTGCAGGGCGACCGGCACCTTGACCGCGCCGGCCGTACCGCCGTCACCGACGGTGAGCGTGCCGACCTGGCTGCCGGCCTTCGCGGTGTGCGGCAGCTCGTCGGCGGCGAAGTTCAGCTCCACCTTCAGGCCCGCCCAGCCGACCGCGGTGACGTCCTTCGTCACGACGACCGGGGTACGACCGCCCAGGCCGTCGTCGACATAACCGACGACATCGCCCTTCTTCAGGATCGTCGCCGACTCCAGGCGCTCCTGCGCGGCCCGGATCAGCTTGTCGCCCGCGGACAGGGCGCCCTGGAGGATCGTGTTGTCGTAGCCGCCCTCGGGCTGGCGCAGGACGGCGCCGACGATCGTGCGGGTCTCGCCGCCGATCTCCTTCTTCGCCGCGAAGACCAGGTTGCCGCGGGCGGAGGTGGTGGTGCCGGTCTTGATGCCGACGACGTCGTTCTTGCCGACCAGCTGGTTCCAGTTGGGGTGCCTGGCGCCCTTGTAGTCGTAGTACTCCATCATCGCCGCGACCTCGCGGAAGGCGGGCTCCTTCATCGCGGCCTTGGCCAGCTTCACCTGGTCCACGGCCGTGGAGACGGTGGTGTCGTTCAGGCCCGAGGGGTCGGTGTACGTCGTGTTGGTCATGCCGAGGTCCTCGGCGGCGGCGTTCATCTTCGCCACGAAGCCCTTCTCCGAGCCGGCGTCCCAGCGGGCCAGCAGTCGGGCGACGTTGTTCGCGGAGGCGATCAGGATGCTCTCCAGCGCCTCGCGCTGGGAGATCGAGTCGCCGGCCGTCACCTTCACGGTCGACTCCCCGTCCGCGGAGGCCTGCTCCTCGGCGGCCTGGTCGACCTTGATCATCGGGCCCTCCACGCCGCTCTTGAGCGGGTGGTCGCGCAGGATGAGGTACGCCGTCATGACCTTGGCGACGCTCGCGATCGGCACGGGCTTCTGCTCGCCGGACGAGCCGAACGAGCCGATGCCCTGGACGTCCAGCGCGGCCTGGCCGTCCTGCGGCCAGGGCATGTCCGCGAGGTCGCCGTCGAAGGTGTAGCTGTCCTTCGCGGTGAGCGTCAGCTCCGGGTTCGGGAGCGGGCGCAGCGACTGCGCGACCGCAAACACGACGATGAGCAGCAGGACCAGCGGGGTCCAGATCTTGACGCGGCGCGCCGCCGTGCGCAGGGGGGTCTGCGGGGGCGGCGGGGTGTTCGTCAGCTCGGCCAGCAGGTCCAGCGGGGGCTTGGGCGGGAGGGGCTGCTGGGTGGTGCGCTCCTGCTGCGCGGGCTGGGGCGGGTCGGCGGGCTTGAGGGCGACGAACTTGCTCGTGCGGTCGGGCTGCGCGGGCTGGGGGGTGGGCTTCGGCTCGGGCTTCTGCTCGGGCTCGGGGTCGGCCTTGGGGTCGGCCTTCTGCTCGGGCTCGGGGTCCGGCTTGGGGGCCTTGTCCCCGAGCTTGAGCATGGTGGTGGGCTGGTCGACGGCCGGCTTCGGGCGGACGGCCTTGAACATGGTGGTCGGCTGGTCGACCCCCGTCTCGGCCTCGGCGGGCTTCTGTGCGTCGCCGCCGTCGCCGTCGCCGTCGTCGTCGTCCGCGGGCTCGTCGGGTGCCTGCTCGGCCTCGGCTTCGCCTTCGGCCGTCTCCGTCTTCCCACCCGCACCGCCCGTGCGGCTTTCGTCGTCGGCTGCGGGTGGCCCCTGTGGGGCGTCCTCGCCGTCGGCGGCCGCGGGCTCGGGGGCGGGCTGCTCGGCCTCGGCTTCGCCCTCGGCCGTCTCCGTCTTCCCACCCGCACCGCCAGTGCGGCTTTCGTCGTCGGCTGCCGGTGGCCCCTGTGGGACGTCCTCGCCGTCGGCGGCCGCGGGCTCGTGGTCGTCCTCGGAGGCATCCTCCGCTTCCGGCTCGGACTTCGCCTCCGGCTCCTGCTCCTCGGCGCTCTCCTCGGCCTTCTCCGCGGCCGGGGCCGCCTCGGCCTGGTCCGCGTCCTCCTCGGGCTCCTCCGGCGCCTCCTCGGGCTCCTCAGAAGCCGCCGAGGTGTCCTCCGAGGGCTCCTCCGGCTGCTCCTCGGCGGGCGCGGCCTTCGTCACCCACGCCGCGACCGCCTCGCGCAGGCGGGCGTCGTCCTCGTCGGGGGTGTCCTTGGGGAGGGCGAGGATCTTCGTGGACGTGTCCGGTTCGGACGTCCGGGCGACCGCGAGGCGCGGGTCGCGGGATTCGGACCGGGCTTCGGGAACCGGACCCGCGCTCCCCGACGTCGGTTCTGCCGACGACTCGCGCTGCTTCGACTTGTCGGGGGACTCGCCCGCCACCGATGCCTCCTCTGAAACGAACCGTGAACCGCGCCCGGACCGGCCTCACGCCGCTGTCCGAACCATGTACCAGTGTCCTGTGTGTGGGCCTGACCAACGCGGTAGACGAGAACGACATACCTGCCGGTTCCCTCACAAACAGGTCACGCACCCTCGACAGACCAATGTGAGAGGGGTCACCCTGTCATTCATCCACGCGGGGAGGCATGGATGGGCAGGAGCCGCAGAACAATTCCGGAGGAGCTTCTGCTGCTGGCACTGGACCCGACGACGGGTACCACTGCACAGCCGCAGTCGCTCGACCTCGGTCTGGCCGGAGCACAGCTAGTGGAGCTGGCGCTGGCCGGACGGATAGCCCCAGACGGGGATCGTATCGCCGTGGTGGTTCCACGGCCGACTGGAGATCCGACACTGGACTGTGCGTTGGAGCTGCTGCGCAGGCGCGGCGCTCCCGTGCGGGCGGTCCACTGGATAGGCGGGCCGCGTCTCGGGCTCCGCCAGACCTACCTCTCGCATCTGGAGCGGTGCGGCATGGTCCATGCCGTCGAGGGCCAGATGTGCGGAGTGCTGCCGACCACTCGCTACCAGGCGACGGACAACGCCATCAGCCGTGAGATCAAGGCACGGCTGGACTCGGCGATCCGCACCGGCGTACCGCCGGACCCGCGGACCGCGGCGCTCGCCGCACTGGCGCATGCGGTCGGTCTGGGCAAGCACCTGTATCCGGGCAACGAGGGTCGTTCCTCGCGCTCCCGGCTGCGGGATCTGATCCGGCACGACCCCATGGGCGGCCTGGTGGCACATGCCGTCATGGACGTCCAGAACGGCGTGGCCGCCCAGCCGCGCCGCAGCCCGGCGCAGGCCGGCCGTCAGGCCGCCGGAGCCGGACCCGCAACGGAACCCGCCCGCGGTGTTCCGGTGCAGCCGCACCGCAGCTCCATGGCGCGTGCCGTGGCCCACTGAGCCGCAGTTCCACGGCAGCACCCGCAACACGGCGCCGCCCGGCGCCGACTCGAACCAGCACCGCCGCACGACCCCCCAAGCCCGGTCACGGGAGCCGCTGTTCGAGCGGGGTGACAGAACCGCACGGTTCTGTCACCCCGCTCGGCCGTGTCCGGAAACGGCCGTCGTGCGTTCACTGACGTGCACCTGGCGCATATCCCCCGTTTCCCAGCGGTAGTAAGCACCTTGGTGGCAGTCTGCTCAACAGCAGATACGCAAAGTGTTAAGTACAGGCAGCAGCCGGAGGTGCACGTCCCGTGGCGTCCAATGTCAATCCCACCGTCAGGAGGCGCCGGCTGGGCCAGGAGCTGCGCAGACTCCGTGAGCTCAAAGGCATGACGGCGGAAGAGGTGGCCGAGCGGCTGCTGGTGTCCCAGTCGAAGATCAGCCGCCTGGAGAACGGACGGCGCAGTATCAGCCAGCGCGACGTCCGCGACCTGTGCGGGGTCTACGAGGTGGAGGACCAGCGCGTCGTCGACTCGCTGATGCAGATGGCCAAGGATTCGCGCCAGCAAGGCTGGTGGCACGCCTTCGGCGATGTCCCCTACAGCGTCTACATCGGCCTGGAGACCGATGCCGCGAGCCTGCGCGTGTACGACCCGCAGGTCGTGCCGGGCCTGCTGCAGACGCGCAGTTACGCCGAGGCGCTGATCGCGGGCGCGCTGCCGGAGGCCGCTCCGGCCGACATCGAGCGCCGCGTCCAGGTGCGCATGCGCAGGCAGGAACGTATTTCCGCGGCCGACAACCCGCTCCGGCTGTGGGCGGTGGTGGACGAGGCCGCGCTGCGCCGCGAGGTCGGCAACAAGCAGGTGATGATCGAGCAGCTGGAGTACCTGCTGGAGGCGGTGCAACTGCCGCACGTCACCGTGCAGGTCATCCCGTTCTCCATGGGCGCGCACCCGGGTGTGAGCGGCCAGTACGCGATCCTGGAGTTCCCCGACGCCGCCGACTCGACGGTGGTGTACATCGAGGGCGTGACCAGCGACCTGTACCTGGAGAAGGCGCAGGACGTGTCCAAGTACAGCGTGATGTACGAGCACTTGAGGGCGCAGGCGCTGAACGTCGAGCAGACGCGGGAGTTCATCGCGAAGGTCGCCAAGGACTACGCCAGCTGAGCGGGCCGAGTGGCTCGAGGGGCCCGAGTGGCCGCCGTGGGCGCCTGCTGGACATGAAAGGCCGGACAGTACACCGGAGCGCGACCAAGAGGGAAGTCCCTCTGGAATATGTCATCCGGTCGGGTGAATGGCTGCTCCGGACGGTGGAGTTGGCGAGTAGCGTCGATCACGCCAATCGAGCACGGGGGTTGGCGAGAATGCAGCAACTCGGCTACTGAACCGACCGGAGTGAACATGGCAATCAAGCAGGGTTCGACGGACACGTGGATCAAGTCGTCCTACTCCCAGGGCAACGGCGCGTGCGTCGAGGTCAAGTCCCCTGTCACCGCCGCTCTGGCCGTGCGTGACTCCAAGGTCACCGACGGCCCGACCCTCGCCTTCCCGGCGGACGCCTGGCAGGCGTTCGTGACGTCGGTCAAGGCGTGAGGGGAGGGTCTTCCGATCCTCCGCCGATGACCACGATTCGACAAGCACGACTGAAGAGCCCTCTCGACCAGTTCGCCGTCCTTGCCGAGAGGGCTCGGCTTGTGCCCGGCGCCGGACGGACCGCTCCGCCCGGCGCCTGGCGTCGCCGTCAGGAATCCCGGCGCACCGGGAACGCCACGTCGCACACCGGGTCCTCGGGCCCGGCGGCGTCCCAGTCGGCGAAGTAGACCTCCCGGCACGGGCCGTCGTAGGCGAGCCCCTCCCGCTTCATCCACTCCTCCACCGCCTCGAACGCGGCCAGGATCTGCGGCTGTGCCACCTGCGCCTTGGTGATCCGGGTGTACGCCAGCCGCCGTGCGGGCTCCACCCGCAGCCGCACCTGCCGGGCCCGTCCCCGGTCCGCAGCCCACGCCCGCGCCGCCGCCTCGTCGGCGACCGGCACACAGGCCTCCACGGGGCCGTCGCTCTCCGTCGACACCTCGGCGTGGTAGACGACGTACGGCGCTCCCGCCGCACCCCCGCAGCCCGCGGCGGCCTCCTCCAGCCGGCCCAGCGACGCCGGGATCCAGGTCGGCAGTTCGTCCGCCAGTACATGCCGGGACTCGCTCAGCACCACCTGCGCGGGCACCTCGACCGTCTCCACCGTGAACTTTCCGTACATCTCGGAGCTCCTCCCCGAAAGCCGTCCACGGAGGTACTCGGCCAGCGTCCGCTGCGCGGCGAACCGCGCCTCCACGTCCGCCCAGTACGCGGCGAGCAGCGCGGCCGCCTCGTCGCCCTCGGCATCGGCCACCTCGGCGATCCGGGCGAGCGGCATGTCCAGCTGCCGCAGCAGCGCCACCAGCCGGGCCCGCTCCACCTGGGCGGCCCGGTAGTAGCGGTACCCGGTGGCCGGGTCGACCCGGTCCGGGGCCAGTAGCCCCAGCCGGTCGTACAGCCGCAGCGCCTTGGCCGACAGCCGGGCCCGCGCGGCGAACGCGCCGATGGTCAGCAGGTCGTCGTCCATCACGCAGCCTCGTCCTCCGTCACCGGACGGCCTGTCCCGTCCGGCGAGGAGCACGTTCCGCCCTGCCCCAGGGGCAAGGTCAACGGGCTTCAGCCGAGCGCCCGCTCCAGCGCGGCCACGATCTCGTCCGACTCGGGCTCGGTCTGCGGCGAGAACCGGGCCACGACCTGACCGTCCCGCCCGACGAGGAACTTCTCGAAGTTCCAGCGGATGTCCCCGCTGTACCCCTCGGCGTCCGCGAACCCGGCCAGCCGCTCGTACAGCGGGTGCCGTCCCTCGCCGTTCACCTCGACCTTCTCGGTCATCGGGAAGGTCACGCCGTACGTCGCCGAGCAGAACTCCGCGATCTCCTCGGCCGACCCCGGCTCCTGCCCGAGGAACTGGTTGCAGGGCACCCCGACCACGGTGAACCCGCGCTCCGCGTACTCCTCCTGCAGCTTCTCCAGCCCCGTGTACTGCGGTGTCAGCCCACACTTCGACGCCACGTTCACGAAAAGAACGACCTTGCCGAGATACGAGCCGAGATCGGCGTCCCCACCGGTGAGCGCACCGACGGACACGGAGAGAGGAGAGGTGGAAGAAAGTTCACTAGTCATGCCCCGGAGCTTAAGGGTTTCAGGGGTGCGGGGAACTGCGCGAGCAACCACAGACGGTCCGCAGCCGCGATCGAACCGCCATCACCCCGGGCCGGACGCGGCGGCTTTCACCAGGACGTCCCCGGCGGCCGTACGCGAGTACAACACGGACCGCCCAGCCCGCCGCCGTTCGACCATCCCCGCATCCAGCAAGACCCTCAGGTGACGCCCCACAGACCCCAGCCCCTGCCCCGTCGAAGCGACCAGCTGCGTGGTGCTCATCGGCGAAGCCAGCAGTATCAGGACCCGAGCCCGCCCGGCCCCCAGCAGCGCCCCGAGCCCCGCGGGCGCCGGCTCCGGGGCCAGCACTCCCGTCGCCGGGTACACCACCGCGTACCGCTCCCGCTCCTCCCAGGAGACCCACCCCGCCCGCGGAGTCACCGGCACGAACACCAGCTCGGCCCCCGAGATCTCCCGGGGCGGATACTCGTGCGCGTTGACCTGGAGCCGGTTCTCCCCGAGCCAGCGTGTGCCCGGCCGCAGGGCGTCCAGTACGGCCGCCCAGCCGCCCCGGCTGACCTGCGCGGTCCGGGCGACCACGTCCGCCTCCAGGATGCGCCGACGCCGCTCCCAGTCGGGAGAGACCGTCTCGGTCCACACGTACTCCAGAAGCCCGGCCGCCCGCGCCGGCAGGTCGTCCCGCTCCAGGGCGTCCGGCAGCGGTCCGGCGAGGGACACCCGCAGATGCGCGCGGGCGTCCTCGGGCCGGGCCGCCCGCACCCGGGCGGCCTCCGCCTCGAAGGGCTCGTCGCCGCGCGGTGTCGGGGTGAGGAAGTCGGCGATCCACTCCCGGCCGAGCCCGGAGCGCACCAGCAGCGCGGTGACCGGGTCGGCGGCGAGCCGGGCCCGGTAGCCGGGCAGGTGGCGGCGCAGCCACGCGCGCTCGCCCGGGTGCGAGGGCACGCCCGCGTGCAGCAGCTTCAGGCCGGCGAAGGTCTCGGCGAGCGGGGAGAGCACGAACCGGCTGCCGGCGAGCGTGTCGGCATTGACCTGCCACCAGCCCATGGGGCGACCCCACCTTTCGCGTCCGCGCGAAACAATAACCACCGTACGGCCGCCCCTCCGAGACTCCGTGCATGCGCAGCTACCGAGACCTGTTCCGCACCCCGGAGTTCACTCCCTTCTTCCTGGCCTCCGCCGCCCACACCGTGGCCCAGACGGTCGGCGGCCTGGCGCTGGCCACGCTCGTGTACCGGGTCACCGACTCGCCGCTGCTGTCGGCGGTGAGCATGTTCGGGCCGCAGCTGGCCCAGGTGTTCGGGGCGACCTTCCTGCTGTCGGGCGCCGACCGGCTGCCTCCGAGGTCGACACTGACGGGCATCGGCCTGGCCTTCGCGGCCGGTACGGCGGTGATGGCGCTGCCGGGTCTGCCGGTGGGGGCGGTCTTCGCGGTGGTGCTCGTGCTGGGCCTGGTCGCGTCGCTGGGCGGGGGAGTGCGGTGGGGGCTGCTGAACGAGATCCTGTCCAAGGACGGCTATCTGCTGGGGCGTTCGGTGTTCAACATGCTGTCCGGTCTGATGCAGATCACCGGGTTCGCGACCGGCGGCGCCCTGCTGACGGTGCTGTCCCCGCGTTCCTGTCTGCTGCTCGCGGCGGCGCTCTACGCGCTGTCCGCCCTCGGTGTCCGGCTGGGTCTGACCGCTCGCCCGCCGCGTTCGTCGGGCCGTCCGTCGGCGCAGGCGACCCGGCGCACCAATGCCCTGCTGTGGTCCTCGCGCCCGCGCCGCCTGACGTATCTGGGCCTGTGGGTCCCCAACGGCCTGATCGTCGGCTGCGAGTCCCTCTATGTCTCCTACGCGCCGGGCGCCGCCGGGGTGTTGTTCGCGTGCGGGGCGCTGGGGATGTTCGCCGGGGATGTGGCCGTCGGGCGGTTTCTGCGGCCCGAGGTGCGGGGCCGGCTGGCGACGCCGCTGCTGTTGTTGCTGGCCGTGCCGTATCTGTTCTTCGTCCTGCGGCCGGGGGTGGTGTGGGCGGCCGTGGCCGCGGGTGTGGCCTCCGTCGGCTTCGGGGCGAGCCTGGTCCAGCAGGAGCGGCTGATGGCGCTGACCCCTGACGAACTCGCGGGCCACGCCCTGGGGTTGCACTCCGCGGGGATGCTCACGATGCAGGGCGTGAGTGCGGCGCTGGCGGGTGCGGTGGCCCAACTGACCTCCCCCGCAACGGCGATGACGGTGATGGCGGCCGCGTCCGTCGCGGTGACGCTGACACTGGCCCGCCTCGGGCGCAGTGGGGCTGACGCCGGCCCGCCTCGGGCGCTCGCCGAAGAGCCCCTCCTCGAAAAGCCCCATTGAAGTTCGTACTACGAACGAATATGGTTCGTAGTACGAACTGATTCGGCGCGCGGATCAGCAGGGATCCGCGCGTCTTCACCCAGGGGGAGCTGAACAGTCATGGCATCCACGACCTCCACCACCGGCCGCACCGTCGTCGTCATCGGCGGCGGCTACGGCGGCGCCACGGCCGCCAAGGCCCTCGACGCCGAGGCCGACGTCGTCCTGATCGAGCCCAAGGACGCCTTCGAGCACGCGGCCGGCTCGCTGCGGGCGCTGGTCCGGCCCGACTGGGCGCACAACGTCTTCTTCTCCTACGACCGGCTGCTGGAGCGCGGCCGGGTCGTGCGGCAGCGGGTGGCCTCGGTCGACCCGAAGGGCGTGACCCTCGCCGATGGCACCCGGATCGACGCCGACTACCTGGTGCTGGCCACCGGCTCGCGCTACCCCTTCCCGGCCAAGAGCGACAGCGACGAGGCCGCGGAGGCGCTGGGCCGGCTGCGCGAGACGCACGAGGAGCTGGCCGGCGCCGAGCGGGTTCTGATCACCGGGGCCGGGCCGGTCGGCCTGGAGCTGGCCGGCGAGATCGCGCACGTGTGGCCCGGCAAGCAGGTCGTCGTCCTCGACCCGGCGCCCGCGCTGCTGCCCGCCTTCGAGCAGAGCCTGCGCGACGACCTGCACCGCCAGCTTCAGGAGGCGGGCGTCGAACTGCGGCTGGGCACGGCCCTGGCCGAGGAGCCGCCGAGCGAGCCCGGCCGCGCCAAGACCTTCACCGTGGCGACCACCGACGGGGACGAGCTCACCGCCGACATCTGGTTCCGCGCCCACGGCGTACGCGTCAACGGCGACTACCTCGCCGACGGCGCCCTGACCACCCGGACCGACAGGGGCCAGGTGCCGGTCACCGGGACACTCGCCGTGCGGGGCTACGACCACGTCTACGCGATCGGTGACATCACCGACCTCGCCGAGGCCAAGATGGCCGGTTACGCCATGCAGCACGCGCGTGTGGCCGCGGCGAACATCTCCGCCCAACTGCGCGGCGAGACCCCCGAGGCCGTCTACACCCCCTCGCCGGTGCCGTCCGTCCTGCTGCCGCTCGGCCCGGAGCGCGGGGTCGGGCAGTTCCCGTCCGAGGACGACCCGGCCGTCGCGGCGGTGGTGCCGGCTCAGGTGGTCGCGCAGTACAAGGGCGGCGACCTGTTCACGGGCATGTTCCACGAGCTGTTCGGCACACAGGCCGAAGGGTGATCAGCCCTGCGGGTCGATGAACACCTCGGGCACCTTGTTGTCCTCCACCACGCGAGCCAGGAGCGCGGCCAGCCGGTCGCGCTCCTGCGCGCTCAGGCCCGAGGGCAGCTCGTCGATGCGGCGGCAGGCGTCGTCGTAGAACTCCTCGGCCAGCCGGGCGCCCTCTTCCGTGAGCGCCACCCGTACCGCCCGGCCGTCGCGCGGGTCTGCCTCCCGGCGCACCAGGCCGCGCTGTGCCGTGCGGTCCACGAGCCCGGTCAGGCTCGACTTCGCCAGCCCCAGCATGTCGCCCAGCTCGCGCATCCCGTACGGCTGCGGCATCAGCACGCACAGCAGCTTGCCCTGCTGGGGGGTGAGTCCGTACGCATGGCTCGCATCGGCGTACACGGCGTTCACCAGGTACGAGGACCGCACCAACGCGGTCACCACGCTCATCCGTTCGCCATCGGCCTTTGCCATGGAGGAAGCGTAACGGCCGTCAGCCGCCCGTCCGCCCCGCGCGCAGCTCCTCGGCCGCCTCCGTGAAGGCCTGCGCGGCCCGCTCGAAGTAGTCGAAGAGGACCCGTGCTTCGTCGGGGGAGTAGCCCTGGATGATCTCGCCGA
Organism: Streptomyces sp. NPDC096205; assembly: GCF_044763135.1. Taxonomy (NCBI): domain Bacteria; kingdom Bacillati; phylum Actinomycetota; class Actinomycetes; order Kitasatosporales; family Streptomycetaceae; genus Streptomyces; species Streptomyces sp. NPDC096205. The sequence continues at coordinate 316,285 of NZ_JBIWFS010000006.1, forward strand.
TGCGCCGGCGCGCGGGAGCCAGCGCCCGGTCGAGGTCGGCCGGCTCGCCCACCGGCTCGACGATGACCTTGCGGCGGTCGTCGGGGGAGGGCGTGCGGCGGACGTAGCCGGCCTGCTCGAGGCGGTCGATCAGACGGGTGGTGGGGCCGGTGGTCAGGCCGGTGCGGGCGCCGAGCTCGCCGGGGGTCAGCGGGCCGGACAGATCGAGGATGTTCAGCGCGTACAGGTCGGTCGCCCCGAGGTCGCAGGCCTTGGCGCCGGCGTGGGCGTGCAGCAGGACGGCGCTCAGGTAGCGGCGGTAGGCCTCACTGGCGCGGTCCGAGGACGTTGACACGCGGGAACCCCTTCCCTAGTCTCTTCTTAAAGGAAGAGAAATCTCTCAAGAAGAGAAATCTTTCGGGCAGTTACTTCTTCGTCGAAGTTACCATGGGAGGTCAGTCATGACCGGGACCACCACCGCCGCCGCCGACATCCGCGCCCTGCTGGACAGCAGCGCCGCCGCCTGGAACCGCGGGGACGGCATCGCGTACGGCGCGCACTTCACCGACGACGCCACCGATGTCACCTATGTCGGCACGGTCTACCGGGGCGGCCCGGAGATCGGCCGCGCCCACCAGGACCTCTTCGACAGCTTCCTCAAGGGCACCACCCTGACCCTGGAGATCCTCGACCTGCGTCTGCTGGGCCCGGACACGGCCGTGGTCGTCACCTGCGGCGGCGTGCACAAGGGGCGCAGGCCCGGGCGCCCGGACAAGCGCGCCACGTACACGGTCGTACGAACGCCGCGGGACGGGCGCTGGCGGATCGCCGCCGTGCAGAAGACCGCCCACCGGCGGCTGCTGGAGGCTTTCTCCTTCCGGATGCGTCCGGCGACCCGACCGGCGGCTGACGCTTGCGGCCGTGTGACGCCTACCGCCGTGTGACGCCTGCGGCCGCGTGGCGCCTGCGGCCCTTCCCGCGACCCGTCGAGCGAAGTGAATCCCGGGAGCGGAAACAAGATCACAACTTCCGCTGTTGGCACTGCACATGACGACTTCATCGCAGTGGGTGGCAGGTTTCCGTTCCGCTCTGGTCAGCCCGTACGAGGACTACCAGCTCTTTCCCTCCCGGGCCTTCGCCGAGCAGACGGTGCGTCAGATCGTGCGTCTCGCCGGTGGCGGTGAGGCCGTCCGGGTGCGGCTGAGCAACCGGTTCGGCAGACAGCCGCTCACCGTCGGCGCCGCCCGCTGGGCCCGCCGCACCGAGGGACACGGCATCGACCCGGCCACCTCCGTCCCGCTCACCTTCGACGGCCGCGCCGACCTCGTCTTGGCGCCCGGCGAGGAGGCGGTCAGCGACCCGGTGCCCGGCGCGGTCGCGGCCGGGGACGAGTTCGCGCTCAGCCTCCACCTGCCGTACGACACCGGCCTGGCGACGTTCTCCGTGGTCGCCTCCGAGACCGGGTACGCGGCCGCGGGGGACGTGACGGACGAGGCGGCCCTCCCGGACGCCGAACTTCTGGAGCTCTCGCGCTACTTCGTCTCCGGCGTCGACGTCCTCGCGCCCGAGGGCACCGCGATCGCCGTGGCCTTCGGCGACTCCTGGATGGAGGGCGCGGGCACCACACCCGGCGCCAACGCCCGCTTCCCCGACCAGCTCAACCGCCTCCTTGACCGCGGCTGGGTCGTCAACCAGGGCATCTCCGGCAACCGGCTGCTCACCGACGAGATCGGCGAGGCCGGACTGACCCGCGTCCACCGTGACGTCCTCGACGTCCCCGGCGTCACCCACGTCCTGCTGAACTTCGGCCTCAACGACCTCGGCAGCCCCGGCTCCATCGACCCCGGCACGCCCCAGCCGCTGCCCAGCGCCGAGCAACTCATCGAGGGCTACCGGGAGTTGGCCGCGCTCCTCAGGGCCGCCGGACTCACCGTCGTAGCGCACACCATCGGCCCGTACGCCGGGACCGTCTACGAGGGCTACGACACCGAGGAGGGCCGCGCGATCCGCCGCGAGGTCAACGACTGGATCCGCACCACCGACACCTTCGACGCCGTCACGGACGTCGCCGCCGCGGTCGAGGACCCTGCCGACCCCGAGCGCATCCTGCCCGCCTACGACTGCGGCGACCACCTGCACCTCAACGACGCGGGCACGCTGGCGATGGCCCGGGCGGTGGACCTGTCGTATCTGAAGCTCTGACCCCGCACCGGCCGCCGCTCAGCGGGCGGGCGCGAACGCCGTGACCCGTACGCCGGTGTCGCAGATGCGGACCGGGCTGCCGAAGGCCGGGCTCAGCGGACGGGACTCGCCGGGCGGGACGACGTCGAGGCGGGTGATCGGCTCGCACTCGGCCAGGCTGGTGAAGGTGAGCTCGGCGGTGGCCGACTCGCCGGAGGCGAGGGTCACCTCGGCGGCGTCCTCCGCGGCCCCGGCCCAGTCGACCGGCAGCTCGGTGCGGCCGGACTCGCCGACGAAGAGGAGCGAGGGGAAGCCCCGCAGCGTGCAGTCGCCGGGCCCCTTGTGGGTGAGCACGACAAAGGCGCGGCCCGGCCCCGTGCTGCGGGCCGAGGCCGTCAGGTGCGCCGTACGGCAGTGGTCGGCGGCGGGGGTGGGGAGCTGCTCGGTGCCGTAGAGGACGCCGGGGGGAGGGGTGGAGGAAGGGGTGGGTGCCTCCCCGCTCGCGCCGGGGGCCGAGGAGCCGCCGGTCCGAGACGCACCGGCGGAGACCGTGCCGGTGGAGGCCGTACCGGCGGACGCCGTGCCGGACGGTGTCGTAGCGGGCCTCCCGGCCCCGTCGTCCCCCGGGCCGGAGGACGACGACGAGCAGCCCGCCGCGCCCGCGAGCAACACGACCGCGGCCACGGAGATCAATGGTCTGCGCATGAATTCGAGGGTATTAGAATCCCGCCCGATCGGTTCACCGGCGCTGCGCAGCGCACCGCCTGAAGGGAAAGGGCGCGCACGGCTGTGGACGCGAGCGACGGCAACGACGTCAGCGAGGGCACGGACGTCGATGGCGTCAATGGCGTCAATGGCGTGAATGGCGTCAGTGGCGTCAGTGGCGGCAGTGGCGGCAGTGACGTGAATGGCGTCAGTGGCGGCATCCGCCGCAGGCGCTTCCTCGGCGCGGGAGCCGTCACCCTGGGCGCGGCGGGCGCGGTGGCGGCCGGGCAGTTCCTGCCGGGGGACGCCTCGGCGTCCGTGGGCGGCCCGGGCTCACCGCCCGGGGCCGGCGTGACGGTCAGCGGCACGGTGTTCAAGCTGGGCGTCGCCTCCGGTGACCCGCTGCCCACCGCCGTCGTGCTGTGGACCCGGCTGACCCCCGCCCAGCAGGGCAGCTCCGGCATCCTTCCCCCGAGCGTGCCCGTGACCTGGGAAGTCGCCACCGACTCCGGCTTCACGCAGATCGTCCGAAGCGGTACCGCGACCGCGAGCAACGGCCTCGGGCACAGCGTCCATGTGGACGCCACGGGACTGAGCCCGGCCACCGACTACTGGTACCGCTTCAAGGCCCTCGGCCGTACGTCCCCCACCGGCCGCACCCGCACCGCCCCGGCCGCCGGCGCCGTACCCGACCGGCTGCGGATCGCGCTCGCCTCCTGCCAGAACTGGCAGCACGGCTACTTCACCGCCTACCGGGACATGCGGGAGCAGCAGCCGGACCTCGTGCTGTTCGTCGGCGACTACATCTACGAGAGCTCCGCCTACTCCTACCGGGTACGCCGCCACGAGGGCGCGGGCGCACCCGTCACGCTCGCCCAGTACCGGGCCCGCCACGAGCAGTACGGCACCGACCCCGACCTGCGGGCGATGCGCGCCGCCGCACCCTTCGTGGTGGTCTTCGACGACCACGAGGTCGAGCAGGACTGGGCCGGCGACGTGGCGAACGACCCCGCCGCCTGGCCCCGCGACAAGTTCCTGGCCCGCCGCGCGGCCGCCTTCCAGGCCTTCTACGAGCACATGCCGATCCGCCTTGCGCAGAAGCCCAGCGGCCCGGACGTCCGGATCCACCGCAGGCTCGACTTCGGCTCCCTGGCCCGGCTGCACGTCCTGGACACCCGGCAGTACCGCGACGACCAGGCGACCACCGCCGCGGGCGCGCAGGAGACCGGCCGCGTGATCATGGGCGACACCCAGCGCAACTGGCTGGTCGACAGCATGAAGAAGTCCGGCGCGGCCTGGAACCTCGTCGCCTCGCAGGTGATGATGGCCGAGACGGACTTCCTGGCCGGTGAGGGCAAGGAATGGTCGTACGACGCATGGGACGGCTACCAGAAGGAACGCGCGGCGCTGCTCGCCGAGTTCCCGTCCGTCCGTAACCCCGTCGTCCTGTCCGGCGACCGGCACCGCACCATCGTCAGCGACCTCAAGCTCGACTACGCCGACCCCGGCTCGAAGGTGGTCGGCGCGGAGTTCGTCGGCACGTCCATCTCCAGCAACGGCGACGAGGACCTCCCGGCCTTCGCCGCCGAATGGGCGCCCAAACTGGCGGACAACCCGCACTGGAAGATCATCGACGCGCGGCGCGGCTATCTGCTGCTCGACATCACCCCGGGCGGCATCGACGCGCAGTTGCGGGCGATCTCCACCGTGCTGACCCGGGACGGCGAGACGACCACGGCGGCGACGTTCCGCGTGGACGACGGAGTGCCGGGCGTGCGCCAGGTCGGTGTGCAGGGCGCCTCCGCGGCCCCCGAGTCCCCCGAAGCCACCCCCTGACCCCGGGAGAGCACGTGCTGACCACCCGATCCCGGCGTCGCCGCCGCCCCGCCCTGAAGGCGCTGGCCTGCGCGTGCGCGGTGCTCGCGGCGGCGGGCGCCTTCGTGGCGCTGCCCGGCGACGCGGACGCGGTCACCCCGGCGCGCGCCGACTTCGACGGCGACGGCACGTCCGACCTCGTCTACCGCAACGCGGCGGGCCAGTTGTACGTCAACACCGGCGCGGCCGAGACGATGGCGCTGGAGTCGGACGTGGCCAAGGTCAAGGACGTCCTCACCCCGGGCGACCTGGACGCGGACGGCGTCCAGGACGTGCTGACCCTGAGCGCGACCGGCGTACTGCGCCTGCACACCGGCGTCTACGCCCGCACCCCCGGAGGCCTCGGCTCCTACCGTACGGTCGCCACGGGCTGGCAGATCTACAACAAGGTGACCGCGCCGGGCGACCTCAACCGCGACGGCAGGGCCGATCTGCTGGTCCGCACCCCTTCCGGCACCCTCTACCTCTACCCGGGCAAGGGCACGGGCGAGTTCGGCGGGCGCGTGCAGATCGGCACCGGCTGGCAGCAGTACGACCAGCTGATCGGGGCCGGCGACCTCGACGGCGACGGCGTGGGCGACCTGCTGGCCCGCACCACCGCCGGCGTCCTCTACCGCTACCCCGGCACGGGCTCCGGCGGCTTCGGCGCCCGCGTCAAGGACCCGAAGGCCGACTGGGCGTCGTACAACCAGATCCTCGGCGGCGGCGACTGGGACGGCAACGGCCGTACGGACCTGCTGGCCAGGGACTTCTCCGGTGCCCTGTGGTTCTACCCGGGCGACGGCAGGGGCACCTTCGCCGCGCGCGAGGCCCGCAGCAAGGGCTGGGGCCAGGTCACGCAGTTCGCGGGCGCCGGGAGCAACCCGCACTTCGGCAAGTACGGGACCATGGCCCGTACATCCGCCGGGTCGGTCTACAGCTACCAGGTGACGGGCACCGGCGGCCTGACCGGCAAACTCCTGGTGGGCAGCGCCGCCTGGCCCCCCTCCAGCACCCACCTCGCCTACGCCTCGTCCCTCCGGGAGGTGGGCCTGGCCGACCTGGTGGTGCACTCGCTCAGCACGGGCAAGCTCACCAACCCCGCGTACTACGCCCTGTCCGACCCCGAGATCGCCGGCGGCTCGACGTCGTACACCCGCATCCTCGGCCCCGGCGACCTCACCGGCGACGGCAAGGGCGACCTGCTCTCCGTCACCTCGTCCGGCACGGTCTACCTCAACGCCGGCACCGGCTCCGGCACCTCCGTCGCCGCCCGCGCCCAGGTGGCCACCGGCTGGCAGACCTACAACGCCCTCGTCGCAGGCGGCGACTTCACCGGCGACGGCCGCCCCGACCTCCTGGCCCGCGACACCGCGGGCACCCTGTGGCGCCTGACGGGCACAGGCTCGGCCTCCGCCCCCTTCGCGCCCCGCGTCAGCCTCGGCACGGGCTGGCAGCAGTACAAGAACCTCTTCTCCCCCGGCGACGCCGACGGCGACGGCAAGGCGGACCTGATGACCACGACCTCGACCGGCGCCCTGTACTTCTACGCGGGGACGGGCGCGGGCACCTTCAAGGGGCGGGTTGCGAAGGCTGCTTCGGGGTGGGGGGTGTGGCGGGACTTGCTCTGAGGGATCTGTTCCGGCGGCCATAGTGCGCGGCGCGTCCCATGGCCTGCCGTGACCGGAGCGGACCGCTTTGCCGATCTTTGGTGTGCGGCTTGCCTCCCCGTGAAGCTGGCTGGCTAGGGTCGCCGGGTTGGCATGTGCACAGAGCGAAGTGTGGGGGGCGTCTCGCGTGTCGGACCTGAAAAAAGAAGCTACGTCGCTGCACAAGGCGGCTACGGGCCTGCGTGCGGTGGGTCACCACACGGCGAAGCCGTTGCAGGAGTTCAAGGCCGAGTCGCACGACTTGGACGCGCTGGGAGCGCTGGGCTCGCTGCTGGGCGCCAAGGATGAGATACGCGAGGGCATGACCACCCTGGCCAAGCTCACCCAGGACCTGGAGGAGGAGTGGGAGACGGAGGCCAAGTTCTTGGGCGACGTCTCCGACGCCTTCGACCTCCTCGACGTTCTGCTCGCGGCCGCGGCCCGCGCCAAGAAGGGCTGAGCCGGGCGTGGTCGACCTCAACCCCCTGCACTACGTCAACAAGTTCAACCACATGTTCGGCGACACCCTCGCCAGTGGTCTGGAGTTCCTCGGCATCACCGACCCGGCGGTGGACCCGGACGGCGTGCGGGAGATCGCCAAGAAGTGGCGGCACTTGGCCACCGGCCTGGACGGCGCGGCCGAGGCCGCTCGCAAGGCCCTGGCCGAGGTGGAGTGGGAGGGCGAGGCGGCCAAGGCCTTCCACAAGCGTTCCAAGGCCGCACGCAAGCAGGCCACCGACATGGCGGACGCGCTCCGCGAGGGCGCGAAGGCACTGGACGACTTCGCCGACCAAGCGCACGAGTTGCTCACCGAGATGGGCGTGCTGGTCGCGGAGATCGCCGAGTTCGAGATCGCCGGCCTGGCGCTGTCCGTGCTGACCGGAGGCGCCTCGGCTGTCGTCTCCTCGCTGATGGCCGGCTCACGAGCGGTCAAGGTGGTCGCGCTGGTCGCCCGGATCGAGAAGGAGGGCACTGTTCTGGCCTCCGCGATCCGCGGCGTGATGGAGGTCATCCGGGCCGTGGAGCGGGCGCTTAAGGCGCTCAAGGAGATCCGCGGCGTCGCCACGGCGGCCAAATACGCCAAGGAAGGCGCGAAGTTCTCTGCCTTCGACGCACTGCTGAGGGACCCGGCAGCCTTCAAGGACCCGGACAAACTGGCCGGCATCCTCACCGAGGGCGCCTTGCTGGGCCTCGGCTTCGGTGTCCTGGGCAAGGCGCTGGGCAAGGGATTGAAGGCGCTCAAGCCGGCAGACCTGGCCAAGCTGAGCCGAGGTCTCAAACTCAACTGCGCCACCTTCGAGCGGCTGAAGCTGAACCCGGGCTTCAACAAGCTGCCCGCCTCGGTCCGCAACATGGTCAAGAAGTTTGTGCGGGACCCGATCGACGTGGCCACCGGCGAGATGGTCCTGCCGCGCGTCGACGTTCGGTTGCCGGGCGTCCTGCCGCTGATCCTGGAACGCATCCACATCTCTTCCTATCGCTTCGGCGGATGGTTCGGCCCCTCTTGGGCCTCCACGCTGGACCAGCGAGTGCAGGCCGAGGACGAGGGCTTTGTGTACGCGGCCGCGGACGGAGCCCGGCTGTGCTTCCCAATGCCGGACCCGGAGAGCAACATCCCGGTCCCTGCGGAGACTCCCGGCTCTCGCGTGACTCTGTCCTGGGACGACGAGACCGACGGCGCCGTTCGCATCACCGACCTCGAGACCGGCTTGATCAGTGTCTTCCACAGCCCTGTCGCCGCAGCCGACGACACTGTGGTCGACCTGCCCCTCCACCACGTCCAGGATCGCAACGGCAACCGCATCACCGTCGCCTATTCCGAGGGTGACGTTCCCGCCGCCGTGGTTCACTCCGGCGGCTACCACATCGCCCTGGACCGCCATCCGACACTGTCCCGCATCACGGGTTTGCGTCTGATCGACCCGGAAGCCCCGCACAAGCCGGGTACTCCTTTGCTGACCTTCGTCTATGACGAGCTGGGGCACCTTGTGGAAGAGCTCAACTCTTCGGGTGCGCCGATGCGTTACACCTACGACAGTGAGGGTCGTGTCACCTCCTGGACCGACCGCAACCACACGACCTACTGGTACACGTACGACGAGCACGGACGCGTGATCGCCACCGGCGGCACCGGCAACGCCCTGGCCTCCACCCTCGCCTATGACGGTGCCACCCGCACGACTCGTGTGACCGACTCCCTCGGCCACACCCGCGTCTACGAGCACAACGAATCGCTCCGCCTGATACGCGAGACCGACCCCCTCGGGAACGTCACGACCCAGGTATGGGACAGCCGACTCCAGTTGACCGCGGTCACGGACGCGCTCGGCCACACCACCCGTTACGGATACGACGAGCACGGACGGGTGCTCTCCGTCGTCCGCCCGGACGGCGGAGAGACGAGCGTCGTCTATGACGGGCACGGCCTCCCTGCATCCGTTCGAGATCCTGACGGAACGGAGCAACGGTACGAGCACGATGCGCGCGGCAACCGGGTCGCTGTCATCGATGCCGCGGGAGCCACAACGCGCTTCGGTTTCGACTCGAGGGGACGGCTGACCTCCATCACGGACGCGGAGGGGCAGACCACCGTTCTTCGATGCGACGCGGTGGGGCTTCCGGTGGTGATCAAGGATGCGCTGCATGCCGTGACTCGCTATGAGCGAAACGCCTTTGGCCGCCCTACCACCATCATGGACGCTGCCGGCCGTCTCACGCGTCTCGAATGGACTGTGGAGGGCAGGCTCGCCCGACGGACCGAAGCCGACGGCAGCGCCCAGTCATGGACATACGACGGCGAAGGAAACTGCACGAGCCACACCGACCCGACGGGTGCTGTCACGCGGTTCGAGTACACGCACTTCGATCTCATGTCTGCGCGCACGGAGCCGGACGGCACGCGCCACACCTTCGTTCACGACACTGAGCTACGCCTCGTGCAAGTCGTCAATCCGACAGGTCTGACCTGGCGATACGCCTACGATGCGGCGGGCCGCCTTGAATCGGAGACGGATTTCGAGGGGCGACGCCTCCTCTACACGCGCGACGCGGCAGGTCGTGTGTCGTCCCGTGTGAACGCGATAAATGAACGCGTCAGCTTCGAGCGCAATGCGGTCGGCCAGGTGATTCGCAAGGTCACCGACAGTGAGACGACGTTCTTTGGCTACACGATGTCCGGCCAGCTCGCAGAAGCGCGGAACAACCACGTGGTTCTCACGCTCGTCCATGACGCGCAGGGCAACGTGACGTCCGAAAGCATCAACGGACGTACGACCAGCTATGGACACGACCGAGTGGGACGCCGTACGCAAAGGGTGACTCCGACCGGAGCGGTCAGCGCCTGGTCGTACGACGCCGTGGGGAACCCGGCTCGCCTCACCGCCTGCGGTCGGGCGATCGACTTCGAGCACGATTCCACTGGCCGGGAGCTCGCTCGCCGTATTGGAGAAACACTCACCCTCTCCCACACCTACGATTCGGTTGGGCGCGTCTCCACCCAGTCCCTGAACCACGTCGACGGTCGAGGCATTCAGCACCGCTCGTTTGCCTATCGAGCCGACGGCCACCTCCTCCAAATCGACGACCAGCTGCGCGGATCCCGGTCCCTCAGATTGGACTCCGTCGGCCGGGTAACCGGCGTCGACGCGGAGGGGTGGACGGAGCGCTACTCCTACGACCCGGCCGGCATTCAGACGAGCGCGCATTGGCCGACCTTTCACCCTGGCCAGGAGGCCACGGGGGAGCGTGTTTCCACAGGTGCGCGAGTGCTTCGAGCCGGACGTGTCCGCTACGAGTACGACGCGCAAGGCCGCATGACGCTCCGTCAGAGGATAAGGCTGTCCCGCAAACCAGACACCTGGCGGTACACGTGGGACGCCGAAGACCGGCTCACGTCCGTCATCACGCCGGACGGGGTCCGCTGGCGTTATCTCTACGACCCCCTCGGCCGCCGCGTTGCCAAGCGTCGGTTCGCGCCGGACGACGAAACGGTGCTCGAGCAGGTCGACTTCGTCTGGGACGGCTCTCGACTGTGTGAACAGACCACGACATCCGCCGACCTGCCCCACCCTGTTTCCCTGACCTGGGAGCACCAAGGTCAACAGCCGATCCTGCAGGCCGAGCGAATGGTGTCGGCTTGCGCGCCTCAGGAAGAGATCGACGCTCGGTTCTTCGCCATGGTGACCGACCTGATCGGCACTCCCACCGAGCTTGTGGACGCGGCTGGTGATGTCGCCTGGCACGCCCGTACGACACTGTGGGGCGTCACTGCCTGGAACACGGGGGCGTCGGCCTACACACCGCTGCGCTTTCCGGGGCAGTACTTCGACCCCGAGACGGGACTGCATTACAACTACTTCCGTCACTACGACCCGGAGACGGCGCAATACCTGACCAAGGACCCACTCGGTCTGGCACCTGCTCCCCTCCCTACCGCCTACGTCGACAATCCCCATACCTGGTCCGATCCCCTCGGCCTCGCACCGGAGTGCGAGCACGCCGCCGTGACCGAGACCCGCAACAGAATCGGCGATGGCAGCATCGTCAGCCAGCATCCGATGAACGCCGACGAGGCCCTGGACGCCGCCGAGAAGTTCCTGGGAGACGGATACCGCGAACTGGGCAAGGGCCGAGGGGTGTTCCGCAGCGCCGACGGGCTGCGACAGTTCCGTATGGACCCCGATTCCATGCGTGGCGGACACTGGCCGGACATCCCGCACGTACACTTCGAAATATTCACTCCTGGAGGAAAGAAGGCGGTGGTGAACAATCACGTCCCGCTGATCGAGTAGTTATCCCGCATTGATCGTGAAAGGAATCTCTGGAGGGTCCGTGATTGAGATCGGTAAAGTTGGCTATATTCGTTCCGGGGACGAGGCGGGAAAATATGTGAAGGTTCAGGAGCTCCCGGATTCACCCCCCAGTTATCTGATCCTCGTGGCCCATGATCGCGAATTTCGGAATGGCTATGGCGACTACTGGGTGGAGGACCGGGAATCCCTCGATGGCTTCTTCGCGGAGGGGGCATGGGTCGTCGACTGGTGATCCACAGGCTCCGCCAATCGGGCCGACTCTGCTCCCCGTGGACAGCCCCGCGCTCAACAGCGTTCGGTGCTCCGGTGTGAAACCGAACCCCCAGGCAAACAACGCTTGGGGGCGTCTTCGGCGGTCAGTGGGTTCCCGTGGCTCCTCGCCTGATTTGGCATGGCCCCGACCTCTTCGGCCGACTCCTCGGTCGGCGCACTGATGGTCTGACAGGCCTGCGGCCAGGAGCTGTAGTCGGTTGCGGAGCTGGCCCTTCTCTCCGTGCCCCGGCAGGATTCGAACCTGCGGCAGCCGTTTCAGGAGCTCGTTCTATGCCCGGCCCTCGGCCCGTCGTCGGCTGACCCGACGGTCGCCATGGACGCTGCTATGCCATCGACCGGGCCCCTTGATGTCAGCGTTGAATGTCAACGGCACAGCTCCGGGATCGGGACAAACCCAGTCGCTCCATGACTGCTCGCCTGATCAATGATCGACGGTGCCGCCCAGCACGAACAAGAGTGGGACGAGGGCGAACCCGAGGAAGCTCACGAGGATGTATGCCAGGAGGGCGAACATCAGAACCACCAGAAGCGTCCACCTGAGGCGGCCACTGGCTTGCACGCTGCACCGCCGGATGCGGCCAACGGACCGCCTGCTGCGGAGGCGCCCCGGTCGTCAGTGACCGCCCCCGTTGATGTCAAAGCCGGATGTCAAAGGCCCCGGACCATGATCAGTCCGGGGCCTTTGCCCTTGTGCCCCCGGCAGGATTCGAACCTGCGACACCCGCTTTAGGAGAGCGGTGCTCTATCCCCTGAGCTACGAAGGCGCGCGCAGCCGAAGCGGCGCATGGGCGCCAGTGTAGCGGGTGCGTGTGGATCTCGGTCGGGGTGCTGGTGAGGGTTGAGGGGAGCGTGGCGGCGGGCCTGTCGGGGGGCCGTCGTGTGGGTGGGGGCGCCGGCTTGGACCCGGCCGTCCCTCAACGTTTGTAAAACATTTAGTCAAGCCTCTTTTTGCTGCCCCGGTGGGGCCCATCCGCCTCCCATCCCCAGTCAACGCCCATCCGTCCCCGATCTCCCTCCTTGGCCCGCTCTGCCCTACATCAGTACCTGACTGTAGAGTTGACAGGACTTTACTCATCGAGTTAGATCTATGAAGCCACATCACCACCACCGCCGTACGACGAGGGAGAGGGCGATGGCGAGGAGAGAACGCGAGACGGTCGGGGTCATCCTGGCCGGGGGTCGCGGCGAGCGCGCCAAACCCATCACGCTCGAGTCGGCCGACTACATCCGGAGCAAGGCGATGATCCCGTTCGCGGGGCGTCGGCTGGTGGAGTGGGTGATCGATGCCTGCCGGGAGCAGGGGATCCGGCGGTTCTATGTCGTGGCTCAGGGGCAGGAGAACCGCAGCCAGATCAAGATGCTGCTGGAGCACGGCGAGCGGTACGGCGTAGAGGTGCGGTACTCGCGGTCCGTGTTCGACCGGTACAACGTGGGGTCCGGGGCGGCCACGCTCCACAATCTGGAGGAGTGGGACCTGCGGGGTCAGGCGCTGGTGCTGCCTGTGGACTCCGTTTTCGACTTCTCCCTGGAGGAGTTGCAGGCCACGCAGGACGCCACCGGGGCCCTGGTCACGGTCGCCGCGGTGGCTCGGCGGGCCGTCGAGGTCGCCGGGAAGTACGGGGCGATGCGGACCGCCGGGAATCTGGTGACGGGGTTCGTGGAGAAGCCCGGGCTTGAGCGGATTGTCGAGGTGTTTCCGCACCTTGCCGAGGATCGCGGCGCCCTTCTGCCGACCAACGCCGGTATGTATCTGGTCGACTGCGCGCGGCTGCGTCAGGTCGCCCGTGAACCGGACCTCATGCGGCTCGCCCAGCAGCGCCTGGACTGGGGTGGGGATCTGCTGCCCTATCTGGTCGCGCACGGGCTGCCCGTCGCCGTGAGCACCATCGGGCGGCTCGGGGACCTGGGCAACGTACAGGACTATCTGCTGACGCTCCGGGACGTGCTGTCCGGCGCGTATGCGCAGATGAACCAGCTGATGGACGTGCCGCGCAGCGTCGAGCCCCGGTACTGGATCCACGAGAGCAGCCTCGCCACCCGCGACGACCTCACCGGGACCACGCTCGCCGAGAAGATCGCCACCGGGAGCGTCGTCATCGGGCCCGGTGTGCGGGTCGGGCGGCATGTGGTCATCGGGCCTGATGTCCGGCTGGAGTACGCCGACATCGGTGACGGTGCCGATCTGCGGGAGGGCGTGGAGGTGCGCCGGGGGGCGTGCGGGGACGCCGCGATCGTGGGGCCGTACGCGCAGATCAACGACTCGTACATCGGCCCGATGGCCGAGATCCGCTCACAGCGGCTCAGCCCCGCCCGGCTCACCCGGTTCACCGCCATCGGCGACGGCGCCCAGCTGTGGCCGGGCAGCCGGCTCGACGGCATCGGCGTCTACCCGCGGCTGCAGGTCCCCCCGCTGTCCGGTCTGCCCCGTGGCACGCAGCTCACCAGTTCCGACGACGTACTGCACTGGGCCTCCTGACGGCCCGTCATCGATTGGACGAGGAGGCACCCCGTGGACCATCCCATGGACCACCCCATCGCGGTCATCGGCGGAACCGGGCGGACCGGCCGGCTCGTCGCGCGCCGGCTGACCGAGCGCGGCGAGCGCGTCCGGGTGCTGAGCCGCAGACCCCCACGGCTGCCCGGCCATCTGCCGCCGGGAGCCGTGCACCACCGGGCCGACGTCCGCGACCCCGCCTCCCTGCGCGGCCCGCTGGCAGGCTGTTCGGCGCTGGTGTACTGCGTGGAGCCCGGCACCGAGAACGAGGGCCCGGACCGCCCCGAGACCACCATGTACCTCGGGGTGCGCAACGCGCTGGAGGCGGCCACCTCGGCCGGGGAGCGGCCACGTGTCGTCCTGGTCAGCCAGATCCACACCACGCATCTCGGCCACCCGCTCAACGCCTACGGCCGGCTGCTGGACTGGCGGCGGGCCGGCGAGGAGGCCGTCCGTGCCTCCGGGCTGCCGTACACGGTCGTCCGCCCCGGGTGGCTGACCGAGGAGCGGCCGGCCGGTGAGGGCATCCGGCTCGTGCAGGGCGATGCCGGCACCGGCACGGTGTCCCGGCCCGACCTGGCCGAGGCCTGCGTGCAGGCTCTCGCCTGCCCGTCCGCGGACGGCATCACGTTCGAGCTGTTCAACAGCTCCGGAGCCGCTCCCTGGCAGCCGGGCGACTCCACCAGCGCCTGGGAACTGGCCTTCGCCGCCCTGGACTGGGATCTGGAGCGCGTGGCCTGAGCCCGCCGAGGCGCCCCCGGTGTGTCCCACCGACCGCATCAGCAACAGAAATGACTCCGCCATGACGACGAGCCCGACGAGTCCGACGAGCCCCATCAGGCAGCGATCCGCCGACGGTGCCGCCGACCGCATGGACGGCACCGTGACCCCCGGCCGCGCCCAACCGCTCGGCGCCACCCTGACCCCGACCGGCGTCAACTTCTCGGTCTTCTCCGAGCAGGCCACCCGCGTCGAACTGCTCCTCTTCGACAGCTACGAGGCCCTCGCGCCCAGCCGTGTCATCCACCTCCACGCCGAGGACAACCACAGCTACCACTTCTGGCACTGCCATGTGGAGGGGCTCGGCGCGGGACAGGTGTACGCGTACCGCATGGACGGTCCGCACGACACCCGGCAGCGCGGCACCCGCTTCAACCCCCGCAAGGTCCTCCTCGACCCCTACGCCCGGGCCAACATCAACACCCTGTGGGACCGGGTGCGCGCACTCGGCCCCGAGGACAACTGCGCCTACGCGATGCGCAGCATGGTCGTCGACCTCGACGCGTACGACTGGGAGGGCGACGAGCCGCTGCGCACCCCGATGGCCGACACCGTCATCTACGAGATGCACGTGGGCGGCCTGACCGCGTCCCCCAGCTCGCGCGTGACCAACCCCGGCACCTTCTCGGCGGTCGTCGAGAAGATCCCGTACCTGAAAGAACTCGGCGTCACCGCGGTCGAGTTGCTGCCCGTGTTCGACTTCGACGAGCGGCAGGTGCTGCGCAGCGGGCCCAAGGGCACGCCGCTGCGCAACTACTGGGGCTACGACCCGTTCGGGTTCTTCGCGCCGCACACCGGCTACTGCTCCGACCCGTGCAACTGCACGCACATCACGGAGTTCCGGGACATGGTCAAGGCCCTGCACAAGGCGGGGATCGAGGTCATTCTCGACGTGGTCTTCAACCACACCTCCGAGGGCAACGAGCACGGCCCGACCATCAGTTTCCGCGGCCAGGCCAACGAGATCTACTACCACCTGTGGCCGCAGGACCGGCGCCACTACATGGACTTCACCGGCTGCGGCAACGCGATCAACGCCAACCACCCGGCGGTCGCCAAGTTCATCATCGAGTGCCTGGAGTACTGGGTCAGGGAGCACCACGTCGACGGCTTCCGCTTCGACCTGGCCTCCGAGCTGTCCCGGGGCGCCGAGGGCTACGAGATGGACGTGCCGCCGGTGCTGTGGGGCATCGAGCTGTCCGGCACGCTCTCCGAGTCGAAGATCATCGCCGAGCCCTGGGACGGCGGCGGCCTCTACCAGATGGGCCGCTTCCCCGGAAAGCGCTGGTCGCAGTGGAACGGCCCGTTCCGGGACGACGTACGGCGCTTCGTGCGCGGCGACGGCGGCATGGTCGGCGCGATAGCCAGCCGGGTGGGAGGCTCGCGCGACCTGTTCCGGCAGGAGGGCGAACTGCCCACCAACAGCATCAACTTCGTCACCTGCCACGACGGCTTCACCCTCAACGACCTGGTCAGCTACGACCACAAGCACAACGACGGCAACGGCGAGGCGAACGCCGACGGCGCCCACGAGAACTTCAGCTGGAACTGCGGCGTGGAGGGCCCCACCGACGACGCCGAGGTGCAGCGGCTGCGGGTGCGCCAGATCAAGAACCACGCCGCGCTGCTGCTGCTGAGCCGGGGCGTGCCGATGATCCTGGCCGGCGACGAGTTCCGCAACAGCCAGGGCGGCAACAACAACGCCTACTGCCAGGACAACGAGATCTCCTGGCTGGACTGGGACCAGGCGGAGAAGGAGGACGAGGTCCGCCGGTTCTTCACCGAGATGATCGCCCTGCGCAAGCGGCACCGCTCGCTGCGCGCCCCGCGGTTCTTCTCGGGCCGCCACAACGAGCGCGGGCTGCCCGACGTGACCTGGCACGGCACCCGACTGGAACAGCCGGGCTGGGACGACCCCGAGGCACGGGTGCTGTCCTTCACCCTCGCCGGGTTCGACGGCGACCCGGATCTCCACGTCATCTTCAACATGTTCCACCTGGGTCTGGACTTCGAACTGCCGCACATCAGCGGTCACCGCTGGACCCGGCTCGTCGACACCGCGCAGAGCGCCGGCCAGGACGTCATGGCGCCGGCCGACGCGGTGCCCGTGTCAGGTGCCACCTACCACGCCCATGGCCGCAGCGTCGTCTTACTCGAGGCGCGCCCCGAAGACGGAGACACCCCCCGATGATTTCTGCCCCCCGGACCCGCCGTACCTACTCCGACACCATCGCCGGCTACATCACCGGCTACGAGCCCACCCGCGACCGCTTCGGACTGCGCACCACCGACGGCCGAGAGTTCACCGTGCACCTCGGCGAGTCGGTGGTGTCGCAGATCGTCCGCAACCTCGGGGACCCGCCCCGCGACACCAGCGGCACCACCCGCGACATGCTCGCCGAGGGCCGCTACGTCTTCGTCTACGGCCTCTTCTACCAGGAGCCGGGCGGCGAGCGCTTCGAGGCCCGCACGCTCACCTTCCCCGAGGAGTCCCGCGGCGAGTACGTCTTCGAGCGGCCCTCCTGGTGGGTGCAGCAGGCCGCCGAGATAGCGGACTTCTATCTGCGCGCCCACTTCCCCGACGGGGTCTACGACTGGCGCCGCTTCCGCACCCACGTCACGCTCTCCGGCACCCATCTGCCCGACACCGCCGGCGAGGACGTACGGCAGGAGACCGACACCATCTCCCGCCTGGTGTACGGCCTCGCCACCGCGTACATGCTCACCGGCACCGAGCGCTTCCTGGAGGCCGCCCGGTCCGGCACGGCGTATCTGCGCGAGCACATGCGGGTGGCCGACGAGCGCGACGGGGTCGTGTACTGGTACCACGGCATCGACATCACGCCCTCGGGCCAGCGCAAGGTGTTCGCCTCGGAGTTCGGCGACGACTTCGACGCCATCCCGATGTACGAGCAGATCTACGCGCTGGCCGGCCCCACCCAGACCTACCGGATCACCGGCGACCCGCTGATCCTGGGCGACATCGACCAGACGGTCGCGCTGTTCGAGCGGTACTTCAGGGACGAGCGCCACGGCGGCTTCTTCTCGCACCTCGACCCGATCACCATGGACCCGCGCGCCGACTCCCTGCGCGGCAACCGGTCCCGCAAGAACTGGAACTCCATAGGCGACCACGCGCCCGCCTACCTCATCAACGCCTACCTGGCCACCGGCCGCCCGGACCTGGCGAGGCTCCTGGAGGAGACCGCCGACACCATCACCGAGCGCTTCCCGGACGAGCCGGACAGCCCCTTCGTACAGGAACGTTTCCACGAGGACTGGACGCCGGACCGCACCTGGGGCTGGCAGCAGAACCGGGCCGTCGTCGGACACAACCTGAAGATCGCCTGGAACCTCACCCGCATCCGCTCCCTGCACGACAAGCCGGAGTACGCCGCGCTCGCCGAGCGGATCGCCGAGGTCATGCCGCCCGTCGGCAGCGACCAGCAGCGCGGCGGCTGGTACGACGTCGTCGAGCGGCAGGCCGGCCGGGACGGCGGCCACCGGCTGGTCTGGCACGACCGCAAGGCCTGGTGGCAGCAGGAGCAGGCGATCCTCGCCTACCTCATCCTCGCCGGCGTCTCCGGCGACCCCGAGCACCGCAGGCTGGCCCGGGAGGCCGCCGCGTTCTACAACGCGCACTTCCTCGACTACGACGACGGCGGCGTCTACTTCAACGTCCTCGCCAACGGCATCCCCTATCTGCTGGGCACCGAACGGCTCAAGGGCAGCCACTCCATGTCGGGCTACCACTCGCTGGAGCTGTGCTACCTGGCCGCCGTCTACACGGGCCTGCTCATCGGCTCGTCCCCGCTCACCCTGCACTTCAGCCCGCTGCCCGGCGCCTTCCCCGACGGAGTGCTGCGCGTCGCCCCCGACCTGCTGCCCAAGGGCTCCATCCGCATCGGACAGGTCTGGATCAACGACGAGCCGCACGCCGACTTCGACGCCGAGCAGCTGACGGTCAACCTGCCCGTCAGCAGCAAGCCGCAGCGGGTGCGCGTCGAGCTGGAACCCACCGACATGCGGATGCGCATGAGCAGCGACTTCGACGGCCAGACCGTGCACGTCTCCATCGAGGGCACCGTCGACCGGGAGGAGCTGCAGAAGTTCCGGCACGGCCTGAGCGAGGCGCTGTCGGCCGGCCCGCGCCGGGTGGAGTTCCACCTGTGCAAGGTCACCGAGATGACCCGGCCCGCCATCAACGAACTGCTCTTCCAGCGCACCAAGATCGGCCTGGACGTCGACTTCGTCATCGCCGACTGCGCGCCCGACGAGGTCATCCACGCGCTCGTCGCGACCGACGCCTTCCTGCTCGACCCGCACCACGTCTGCGCCGAGTAACCCATCCAGACCCCCGGTCCCTCCCTCCCAACCCCCCCGCCGCGAGGGAGGGACCGGGCCCGCGCGGTTGCCGCGCCCCGACCCAGAAGGATCGATGTGGCCACGATTCTGCGACTGCCCGAGTCCAGGCCGGGGACCCGCCAGGACCGGATCTCCGACTACTGCCAGGACCTCTTCGCCCACTTCGCCCGCTCCGACCAGCGCCGTTGGGGCGAGGTCTACCTGCGCGGGCTGCTGCACGTGCGGGGCCGCAAGACGCCGGTGAACATCTCGGAGCAGGTGCTCGGCACCCGTACGGTGCAGCCGCTCCAGCAGTTCATCAGCCAGAGCACCTGGGAGTACACCACGGTGCGCCGCAACCTCGCCGAGCGGCTCGGCAGCCAGGTGGAGCCTCAGGCCTGGGCGTTCGACGAGGTGGTGTTCCCCAAGCACGGCGCGTACTCGGCCGGCGTGGCCCGCCAGTTCGTGCCCTCCCTCGGCAAGGTCGTCAACTGCCAGCTGGGACTCGCCACTTCGCTGGTGCACCGCTCGTGCACCCTGCCCGTCAACTGGCATCTGCTGCTGCCGCGCCAGTGGGACAACGACGAACGCCTGCGCGCCAAGGCCCACATCCCGGCCGAGGAGCGCCACCGCCCGCGCTGGACGTACCTGCTGGAGTCCGTCGACCAGATGCTCCAGGACTGGGACGTCCCGCCCGCACCCGTGCTGGCCGACTGGCGCTTCGAGCCGGACGTGTCGGACCTGCTGTGCGGCCTGGAGCACCGGGGCCTCGGCTATCTGATCCAGGTCGGCGCCTCCACCCGGCTGCCCGTGCAGCCCGCCCCCGGCCGTACGGTGCTCACGCCGGTCGGCGACCTGGTGCGCGACTTCATGGCGCACGGCGAGCAGACCGTCCTGGAGTGGTGCGAGAGCCCGGGCGGGCGGGCCCGGCCCTCCCGGTTCCAGGCGACCCGGCTGCCCAGCGCGGGCGTGCCCCGGCGCGGGGCGCCGTACGGCACCCGGCCGCTGCCGCGCCATCTGGTGGTGGAGTGGCCGTTCGGCCGGCAGGGCCCGCGCACCTACTGGGTCACCGACCTGCCGCCGGAGCGGCTGCCGCGCACGGTCGAACTGGCCGAGCTGCGCAGCCACGCCAGCGCCGGCTGCGACCGGCTGCGGGACTACGGGCTCTCCCACTTCGAGGGCCGTTCCTTCCGCGGCTGGCACCACCACGTCACGCTCGCCTCCGCCGCGCGCGGCTTCCACGCGCTCGGCGAGTTCGGTGCCGCCCGCGCCCGCCGGGCCGAGTCGGGCTTAGGCCTGTTCCGCACCGACCTGCCCGAGGAGGAACGGCTTCATGGCTGACCTGCTGCTGCTCAGGCACGGTGAGACCACCTGGACCCGCACCCGCCGGCACACCGGCCGCACCGACGTCCCCCTCACCGACCGGGGCAGGGAACAGGCACGCCAGGCCGCGGGGCTGCTCGCCGGCCGGCGTATCGCCCTCACCCTGGTGAGCCCGCTGGAGCGGGCCCGGCACACCGCCCGCCTCGCCGGACTGCGCGCGGTGGTCGAGGAGCCCGACCTGCACGAGTGGGACTACGGCGGCTACGAGGGCCTGACCAGCGCCGACATCAAGGCCGAGCGGCCCGGCTGGAACCTGTGGAGCGACGGCGTCCCGCCGGGCGACCCACAGCATCCCGGCGAGTGCCCGCAGGACGTCGGCGCCCGGGCCGACCGGGTGCTCGCCCGCGTCGGCCCGCTGCTGGACGGCGCCGGAGACACGGGCGATGTGCTGCTCGTGGCCCACGCGCACATCCTGCGGGTGCTCACCGCCCGCCGGCTCGGGCTGCCCCCGGCCGGCGGGGCCCACTTCCGGCTCGACACCGGCGCCCTCGGGGTGCTCGGCGCCGAGCACGGCAGACCCGTCGTCACGGCCTGGAACCTCACCGGCCCTGCCGTGGCGGCGCCCACCAGCAAGGACCGCTGGCCGTGGCCGAAGGTCCTGCAATTCTGAAAAGCCGCGACAAAGCCACAGTAGGGCGCGGGACTTGCGACAGTACCGCCCCCGCCGGGAACACCACTTCTTTCCACCCGGCAGCCCGTGTCTACTGAATCCGGCGGAACTTCGGAATTCCTTTCACCGCAACTCGTACCCCGAATTCCGCAACGACAGTTCACCTGAAGGGAAGCAGTGAAATGGCAACTGCAGTTGCTTCGAACACCGAAGTCATCAAGCGGATGTACGCCGCGTTCCACGCCGGCGACATGGACAAGCTCCGCAACGAGGTGTACGCGCCGAACATCACCTGGTACATGCCGGGCCAGCACCCGCTGTCCGGTCTGCACGACGGCATCGACCAGGTCATGGCGTTCAACGCCGCCCTCGCCAAGGCCGGCATCACCGTCGACAACCTGCACGTCGGCGAGCTGGACGACGGTACGGTCGTCGAGAAGCACCTCGGCCACGGCCACGCCGACGGCGTGGACTACCTCTTCCCCACCTGCACCTCGTACCGCGTCGAGAACGACCGGATCGTCGAGGTCCGTGTGCACGCCGGCGACCCGCACGCGGTCAACGAGTACATGTGGTCCCGCTACAGCCTGAAGGCGCTGCCCGAGCGCCTGGCGGACGGCCAGGTCTGATGGCCGCCGCCCCGGTCCTCGACCAGGACCGCGTCCGCGCCGCGTACGCCTCTCTGGGCAGCGGCGACCGAGCCGTCATCGAGCAGTACTGGTCCCCGGAACTCACCTGGGAGACCGCAGGGAATTCCCGGGTGTCCGGCACCTACAAGGGCATGGACGAATTCCTGGGATTCCTCGGCACCATGGGCGAGATATCGGCCGGATCGCTCGCCATGGAATTCCGCACCATCGTGGTCGACGGTGACGTCGCCGTGGCGGTCACGCACAACACGGCGACCCGCGCGAACGACGCCGACCGCGGCATGGACATCGAAGAGGTCCACTTCCTGCGCTGGCGGGACGGCCGGATCGTCCAGGGCCGCGGTGCCATGTTCGGCACCGGCACCGGCGACTTCGAGCAGTTCGTGGCCTGAAACGGCCGCAGGCGTTTCCCCGACCGGTGTGGCCGGCCCCCTGCACCCGGGGGCCGGCCACACCGGTCGGTCCATCTCCACCCACCCACGAAAGACGCCGGGAGGCTCCTGTGGACACCAGAGGTGTCATCGAGCGGTACTACGAACTGGCCAACAAGGGCGACTGGTCCGCCTGGACCGACCTGTTCGCCGAGGACCAGGTGATGGACGAGCAGCTGGCCGGGCACGTCGAGGGGCAGCAGACGCTGCGCGACATGATGACCGGGTTCCCGGACATGTACGCGCGGTTCCAGAACGTGCCCCGGCACATCGTCGTCGACGGCGACCAGGCCGCCGTGGTCTCCCACATCTCCGCCGCGACCCACACCGGCGCGGAGATCGAGGCCGACGTGGCCAACTACTTCCGTGTCGAGGACGGCCGCATCGTCTACATGTCGAACCACCACGACACGGTCCCGTTCCTGCCCGTGACCGCCGGGGCGTGAGACCCATGGCCACCGTGGAGGAGTTCGACTATGTCGTCGTGGGGTCGGGCACGGCCGGATCGGTGCTCGCGCGTCGCCTCACCGAGAACCCGGACGTGCGCGTTCTGCTCCTGGAGGCCGGCGGGCCGTGGATCCCGTCCGGCGTCGACGCCGCGCCGGCCTGGGTCACGCTGCTGGGATCGCCGGTGGACTGGGGATACCAGAGCGTTCCGCAACCGGGGCTGAACGGCCGCGTCACCTATGAGCCGCGCGGCAGGATGCCCGGCGGCAGCAGCAACATGTACATCATGATGCACGTCCGGGGGCACCCCTCGGACTTCGACAACTGGGCCTACCAGGGCGCCGCCGGCTGGCGGCACCAGGATCTGCTGCCCTACTTCCGCAAGCTGGAGTCGCAGGAGGACCCGGTCGAGGGCGTCAGCGGCACCGACGGCCCGCAGCGGGTCACCAACGCGGGCCTGCACGGGCCGAACCCGCTGTCGCGCACCTTCATCGACGCCTGCCTGGAGCTGGGCTACCCCGAGACCCCGGACTTCAACGGGCCCGACATGCTCGGCGCGGGCTGGCACCACCTGGACGTGGTCGACGGCGAGCGGCGCGGCGTGCTGCGCTCCTACCTCGAACCCGCCCTGGACCGGCCCAACCTGACGCTGCGGACGAACGCCCAGGCGACCCGGCTGCTGTTCGAGGGAACGCGCTGTGTCGGGGTCGAGTACGTGCAGGACAGCCCCGCCGAGCCGGACGGGGACGGCCGGCTGGTCACGGGCCGCGGCCCCGCCCCCGAGGGCACGGGCCCGCGCACGGTGCGTGCCGCGCAGGAGGTCGTCGTCTGCTCCGGCGCCATCGAGTCGCCCAAGCTGCTGCTGCTGTCGGGCCTCGGACACGCGGGCCGGCTCGCCGAGCTGGACATCCCCGTGGTCGCCGACCTGCCCGGCGTGGGGGAGAACTTCCACAACCACGTCCTCACCGGGCTGATCGCGGAGACCCGCGAACCCGTCGAGCCGCCACGGCAGAACCTCTCGGAGTCCGCGCTGTTCCTCACCTCGCAGCCCGGCCTCGACGCGCCCGACCTGCAGATCGCGTTCGTGCACGCGCCGTTCGACATCATCGTCGGGCAGCAGCACCCCAACGCCGTCAGCATCCTGCCCGGTGTCGTACGACCGCTCTCGCGCGGCTGGGTCCGGCTGGCGAGCGCCGACCCGCTGGCCAAGCCGCTGGTCAACCCGAACTACCTGGGCGACCCGGCGGACGTCGAGCGGCTGGTGCAGGCCGTCGAGCTGAGCCGGGAGATCTTCGCGACCGCGGCGTTCTCCGGGGCGCTGAAGGGCGAGCTGATGCCCGGCCCCGAGGTGCGGACCAAGGCCGAACTCACCGCGTTCGTACGGGAGCGCGCCGACAGCTACCACCACCAGGCCGGCTCCTGCCGCATGGGCATCGACGACCGGTCGGTGGTCGACCCGCGGCTGCGGGTGCACGGCGTCGACGGGCTGCGGGTCGTGGACGCGAGCGTCATGCCCGCGGTGCCGTCGGGCAACTGCCACACCGCCATCGCCGCCGTGGCGGAGCGGGCCGCCGATCTCATCAAGGAGGACTGCCGTGTCTGAGCCCACCCGCGTGCGCTGGTCGCACGTCGGACTGAACTGCGCGGACCTGGACGCCACCGAGGCGTTCTACACCCGCTACTTCGGCTTCGAGCGGGCCCGGGTCGTGGACCTCGGGGACGACCGCATCGTGTTCCTGCGCAAGGACGCGGCCTATCTCGAGCTGTTCCACTCCACCGCCCCGTCCGCGGGTCCCGGCACCGGGGACGGGCCGCAGGCGCCCGGCACCATCCGGCATCTCGCCTTCCAGGTCGACGATCTGGAGGCCTTCCAGGCCCTGCTCGGCGCGGACGTGCCGGTGACGCTGGGGCCGCTGCACTTCGACGACTTCATCGAGGGCTGGCGCACCGTGTGGGTCACCGACCCGGACGGTGTCGTGGTCGAGGTCAGCCAGGGCTACCGGGACGAGGCGGCGCCCGCGGCGGCGTGAAGCCCGGAGCCATCCACCGTATTCACTGCCTCATTCACTGCCTCAGGAGGGATTCACCATGCCAGAGACCAGCACACCCCGCAGACTGGCCGTCATCGGCACCGGCAAGATCGGGCTGGCCGCCGGACGGCTCTGGCTCGCCGCCGGCCACACCGTCGTGTTCGGCTCGCGCGATCCGGCGAGCAAGGCCGGGCAGATCGCCCAGTACGGCGAGCGGGCCGGTGTCGCGACGCCCCGGGAGGCCGCCGAGGCCGCCGACATCGTGATGCTCGCCGTGCCGGGAGAGTCCGTCGACGAACTCGTCGACGAGATCGAGGACGCCCTCGCCGGGAAGATCGTCATCGACGCGACGAATCAGCTCGCGTACGTGGATGGCCGCTGGGCCTCCGCGCTGCCGGCCGGCCTCACCGAGGGGCGCCGGATGGCGGACCGGCTGACCAAGAGCTCGGTCGCCCGGGCCTTCAGCCACATCCCGGACGAGCTGCTCTTCCCGCGCGGCACCGAGCAGGCCCTCTACTGGGCCATGGCCATCGCCGCGGACGACGCCGATACGCGGCGCACCGTCTCCGAGCTGGTGCGTGACGCCGGCTGGACTCCGGTCGAGCTGGGCGGGCTCGACGACTCCGCGCCTCTCGACCCGGGCGGGTCGGTCTTCCACCTCTTCTACAGCGAGAACGAGATGCGGGACGTCCTCGCGGCGTAACGCTCTCGCGCGGCAGCAGCGCCCTTCAGCTCCTCACCCCCTTTGTGCGGGGTGGGGAGCTTCGGCGTGTCCCTGCTCATCGGACCAGGGCGTCGCCCCTCAGGTCCCGGGGCTCCGCCCCGGACCCCGACCTTTGCCCACCCACCGCCCGTGACGAGTCGGCCGAGTGGCGGAGCCCCAGGGCGTTGCCCGTGACGAGTCCGCCAAGTGGCGGAGCCCCAGGGCGTTGCCCCCCCCGGGGCCTGCTCGGGCCCCGCGGTCCGTGGCGAGTCGGCCAAGAGGTGGAGCGCCAGAGCGTTGCCCCCGGCCCGTTCGAGCCCCGCGGCCCGTGACGAGTCCGCCAAGCGGCGGAGCCCGCCCGCTCACCCCCCTGCCGCTGGGCAACAAGAAGGGCCGCCCGGGAGGGTGGCCGGGCGGCCCTGGGGTGGGGGGTGTGGGGGGTCAGGAGGTTTCGCGGCGGCCGAGGAGGGCCGGGAGGGCGATGATGACCGCGCCCACCGCCGCGACGGCGCCGCCCGTGATGAAGGCGGTGTGGTAGCCGGAGAGGATGTCGTCGGGGGAGGTGCCGGAGGTGACGGCGTTGGCGACCGTGACCAGGGCGGCGACGCCGATGGAGCCGCCGATCTGCTGGGCGGTGACGTTGAAGCCGCTGGCGATGCCGTGCTGCTCCTGCGGGACGCCGGTCATCGAGGCCGCCGTCATCGAGGCGAACGCGAGACCCTGGCCCACGCTCATCACGGCGACGGCGGGCAGGATGTCGATCCAGTAGTTGCCGTCCACCGGGGTGCGCGCCCACAGCACTCCCACGCCGACCGCGATGAGCAGTAGGCCGGCCGCCATCAGCGGACGCTGGCCGATGCGGGCCATGTTCTTGCCGGCCGCGTTCGCCGCGAAGATGATGATGACGCCCATCGGCACGATCGCCGCGCCCGACTGCAGCGGCGAGTAGCCGAGGATGCCCTGCATGTACAGCGGGGCGTAGAACAGCATGCCGAGCAGCGGGGTGAAGAAGGCGATCGCGCACAGTGTCGCGGCCCGCACCGGCGAGGAGCGGAAGATCGACAGCGGCAGCAGCGGCTCGGCCGTACGCCGCTCCCACGCCACGAACCCGACCAGCAGGACGACCGCGGCGACCAGGGAGGTGACGACGTCCCACGCCGACCAGCCGACGGACGAGGCGCGGCTGACGCCGTACACGGCCAGGGTGAGGCCCAGAGTCACCGCGACGGCGCCGACGAAGTCCAGGCGTTGCGACCCGCGGGTGCCGGCCGGCAGCACCGCGCGCACCGCGAGCAGCACGGCAAGACCGATGGCGGTGCTGACGACGAACACCGAGCGCCAGCCGAACGCGTCGGTCAGCAGACCGCCGAGGATCAGGCCGCTGCTGAAGCTGGAGGCGCCCACCGCGGTGTAGATGGCCAGCGCCTTGTTGCGCTGCGGCCCCTCGGGGAAGATCTGGGTCACGAGGGCGAGCGAGGCCGGCCCGGACAGTGCGGCGCCGAGGCCCTGGCCGGCCCGGGCGGCGATGAGGACGCCGGTGCTGGGGGCGAGCGCCGCCACCACAGCGGAGACCGCGAACAGGCCGACGCCCGCGGCGAAGCACGCCCGGCGGCCGAGCACGTCGGCGGCCCGCCCGCCGAGCAGCAGGAAGCCGGCGAACGCGACGGCGTACGCGGTCATCGTCCACTGCAGCGTGGCTTCGCTCATGGACAGGTCACGACCGATCTCGGGCAGGGCCGAGTTGATGACCGCGACGCTTCCGGAGTCCAGGGCCAGGGCGGCGGCCAGGATGACGAGTGCCGCCCAGGGCCGCCGTGAGGCGTCGGGAACGGCGGCAGCCGTCTCCGAGGACGAAATGGTGCTTGTCACAGATTCTCCTTGGGGAGTCGGTCCAGTTGCCGGCCTCGGCCGGTCAGAACAGCTCGGGGGTGTCGCCCAACGGCACGAAGGAGTTGACGACGTACGTCTTCAGCAGCGGCCGCCCGGTGCTCAGGTCGAGCTCCCAGGACTGGTCGGCCTCGAACTCGAGGCGCTGGCTGTCGGGCTGCGGCGGGTTCCACACACTGGTCTGCCAGTTGACGACCACGTGCACCCGGGCGTTGTCGCCGTCGATCTCCACGTCGGCGACCTCCACCCGGTGCGCCTCGTCGAAGAACCGGCCGGTGACGGTGTCGTACCAGCCGGAGAGGCCCTTGAGGTCGGTGACCGTCGTCTCGGGGAAGACGAAGCGGATCTCGTCCTCTGCGAGGTACTCGGTGACCTTCTCGAACGGGACGTGCCGGTCGAGTGCCACGTACCAGTCGGCCACGTACCGCTGGATCTCCTCGACGCCGACCGCGGTCTGCTGGGAAGTACTGGGCATCGTTCTCACTCCTGTTCGTGCCGGACGGACTGCACAGCTGACGGCCTCATTCGACCGCCGCCCCTCCCGGCATCGCTCCCATTGCGGCGTTGGCAGCCGCACTCCCCGCACTCACCGCGAGTACTGCGTCAACTCGCCGGTAAAACCCAGTCAGACGCGAAGCGGAATCGATCAACCGCCGCACTTCACAGGGGATGTGACGCACTCTCGGCGCCCGCGTCCCACAGTGCGCACGGCGCCCCCGTGGCCACCCCGGCAGGCGGCCGTTCGTCCGTATGTTCCTGTCCGCGAACATCTCCGACGTGCCGGGAACGCGCCACGAACGCCCTGGAAAAGGTGACGCCCATGAGTGCCTCCACCGCCGGCCCGCCACGCGAGAGGGCCCGCCTCGCCGTCGTCCTGGCCGGGGCGTTCATGGCCGTCCTGGACGTGGCGATCGTCAATGTCGGCATGCCGGCCATCCAGGCCGATCTGCACACCACCTTCGGCGCGGTCGCCCTCGTCGTCTCCGCGTACACGCTGCTCTACGCCGCCCTGCTGGTCACCGGCGGCCGCCTCGGCGACCTCCACGGCCGCAAGCGCGTGTTCCTCACCGGCCTCGGCGTGTTCACCGCCGCCTCCGCCCTGTGCGGGCTCGCCCCCACCATCGAGGTCCTCGTCGCCGCCCGCGCGGTGCAGGGCGTCGGGGCCGCCCTGCTGTACCCGCAGGTCCTCGCGATCCTCCAGCTCACCACGGACGGCGAGCGGCGCGCCCGCGCCCTGAGCACCTTCGGCTGTGTGATCGGCGTCGCCGTCATCGCCGGGCAGCTCGTCGGAGGCATGCTGCTCGCCTGGGACCCCCTGGGCCTCGGCTGGCGCCCGGTGTTCCTGCTGAACGTGCCGCTGGGGCTCGCCACTCTCGCGGCGGGCCGCAAGCTGCTGCCCGCCGACCGGCCGCGGGAACCGCGCCCGCACCTCGACTGGGGCGGCGCCGCGCTGTCCGCGCTCACCCTCGCCCTGCTCATCGTGCCGCTGCTGCTGGGCCGGGAGGCCGGCTGGCCCGCCTGGACGTTCGGCGCGCTGCTCGCCGTGGCACCGACCGCGGCCTGGTTCCTCGCGCACGAACGGGCCGTCGGCGCCCGCGGCGGCACGCCCCTGCTGCGCACCGCCCTGTTCCGCGACCGGGCCTTCGCCCGCGGGGTGCCCGTGGCGGCCCTGTTCAGCTTCGCCTACTTCGGCTTCCTGCTGCTGCTCTCCGTCCATCTGCAGATCGGCCTCGGCTTCTCCGCGCTGCACGCCGCCCTCGTCCACACCCCGGCCGCCGTCGGCTTCTTCGCCGGCTCACAACTGGCCCCGCGCATCGCCCGGTTCCTCGGCCGCCACACCCTGACCACCGGCTATCTCCTCGCCGCCACGGGCCTGCTCGCCACCGCCGCCACCGCCCTGGCCGCCGGCGCGGGCCTGTCCGGCGGGGAGCTGGCCCTGCCGCTGCTCCTCGTCGGCCTCGGGCAGGGCCTGGGCATGACCCCGTTGATCGGTACGGTCATCGGCTCCCTGCCGCCCCGTGACGCGGGGGCCGGCGCCGGCGTGGTCGCCACCACCCTCCAGCTCGGCAACGCGCTCGGGGTGGCCGTGCTGAGCCTGCTCTTCTTCGCCGTGCTCGGCGACGACACCTCACCGGCCCGGCACGCGACGGCCTTCGCCACCGTGCTGCCGCTGACCGCGGTGGCCTTCGTCGGCGCCGCGCTGCTGGTGACCCGCCTGCCGCGGCGCACCCCCGACGGCGGCGGCAACGCCCTGCTGGAGCATCTGCCGGGCCATGCCACCGGGTTCGCGTACTCGATGTATCTGATGACCGGCGGCCGGGTCGGCGACCGGCTCTTCCACCAGGTCCTCGACCAGGTCGCGCGACAGCGGGCCCGCCGCGCCGAGCAGGCCCCGCAGGCACCGGGCGCGTTCCTCGCCTACCACTTCGACCAGGCCCGGCACGACACCGCGTGGCTCGTCTACCTCACCCGGGAGGCGCTGTCCTTCGCCCATCGGCCCGTCCCGCACGAGAAGGAGCGGGCCGCGGTGCTGCGGACCCAGGTGGAGGAGATCCGCCGCCGTCAGGCCGAGGGCGCCGTACGCCCCGACCTGGACCCCGAGCTGCTGCGCCTGGTCGGCTTCGCCCTCGCCAACTACCCCCGCATGCTGCCCCAGATCACCCGCATGACCACGGGCCTCGACCCGGACGACCCCCGCTTCGTCGAGCGCTGGGAGGACCTGCTCACCCAGCTCGGGCAGTCACTGCGGCCCTGACATCGCGGACACGACCTAATGCTCGGTGTCCCGCCGGTAGGTCGCCGCCTCCTCCAGGTCGAGCCGGCGCAGCAGGGTGCGGAGCATCTCGTCGTCGATGCGGCGCTCGTCGCGCAGCCGGACGAACACCCGGCGCTCGGCCTGGATCATCTCCCGGGACAGCCGCCGGTAGGTCTCGTCCACGGACTCCCCGGTCGTCTCGTTGACCGTGCCGAGCCGCTCCCACACCGCGTTGCGGCGCCGCTCCAGGACCGCCACCAGCTGGCCCGCGGCCGTCTGGGGCAGGATGTTGTGGTCGTGGGCGAGCAGTTCGTCCAGCCGCTCCTCGGCCGCCTTCGAGGCCTGGGCCTGCGCCTCCGCCTCGACCAGCGCCTCCGCGTGGGTGTCCCGCCCGGGGATCTTCAGCAGCCTCACCAGCGGCGGCAGTGTCAGCCCCTGCACCACGAGGGTGCCGATCACCGTGGTGAACGACAGGAACAGCACCAGATTCCGCCCGGGGAAGGGCTCGCCGCCCTCGATGGTGAGCGGGATCGAGAAGGCGATGGCCATCGACACCACCCCGCGCATGCCCGCCCAGGCGACGACGAACGGCCCCCGCCAGGTCGGGTTCGCCTCCCGCCGTCTGATCCGTGCGAACACCGCACGCGGCAGGAAGGTCGCCGGGTACACCCACACGAACCGCACCGCGACCACCACCACGAACAGCGCCACCGCGTACCAGGCCGCCCGGATGCCCTCGTACTCGCCGAGTCCGCCGAGGATCACCGGCAGTTGCAGCCCGATCAGCGCGAACACCACCGACTCCAGGATGAAGCCGACCATCCGCCACACCGCCTCCTCCTGGAGCCGGGTCTCGAAGCCGACCTGCCAGTTGCGGTGCGCCAGGTACAGCGCGACCACCACGACGGCGAGCACGCCCGAGGCGTGGATGCGTTCGGCGGCGGCGTACGCCACGAACGGGATCAGCAGCGACAGCGTGTTCTGCAGAAGGGGCTCGCGCAGATGGGTGCGCAGCCAGTGCAGCGGCCCCATCAGCAGCAGGCCCACGGCGATCCCGCCGACCGTGGACACCGCGAACTCCTCCACGCCCTGAAGCCATGTGGCGCTCTCGCCGGCCGCCGCCGCCAGCGTCACCTTGAACGTGGTGATCGCCGTCGCGTCGTTCACCAGCGACTCGCCCTGGAGGATCGTGGTGATCCGGGACGGCAGCCCGATCCTGCGGGCGATCGCCGTGGTCGCGACCGCGTCGGGCGGCGCGATGATCGCCCCGAGCACCAGCGCCGAGGTCAGCGGCAGATCGGGCACCAGCAGGTACATCACATAGCCCACGGCCAGCGTCGCGAAGAGCAGATAGCCGATCGACAGCAGCATGATCGGCCGCAGTTGCGACCGCAGGTCCAGGTAGGAGCTGTCGACCGCGCTGGAGTGGATCAGCGGCGGCAGCACCAGCAGCAGCATGATCTCGGGCTCGAAGGCGTACTCCGGTGCGCCCGGTACGCAGGCGACGGCGAGCCCGCCGGCGACGAGCAGCAGCGGCGGCGGCACCGGGGTCCGGCGGGCGACGCCCGCGATCGCCGCGCTTCCCGCCACCAGTAGCAGCAGTGGCAGTACGTCCATCGGCCTCGGCCCCCATTCGCGGTCGGTCCTGCCGTCACGTGTACTCGGCGGGGCGTGCGGGGTGGGGTCGCGCTGGTGTTCGGGGTCGTATTCGGTCAGGTCGGCGTGCGTACTACCGGCCATCGCCGTGTCGGGTGCTCGTTGTCGCCGACTGGCTGTCCGTCGTGGTTCTCGCGCAGTTCCCCGCGCCCCTTTGAGGGCGTCCATGTGGCACAGCCCTGGCGCTGACCTGACGTTCTGCCGGGCTACAGGGCTGCTGACCCTCGGGTTCGGCACCGGGCGGCTGTTAGACACCGAAGGGGTCAACACCTCCCGAAACGAAGGAGATCACCTCCGATGGCGAAGAAACGCGTCCTCATCGTCCTGTCCGAATACGGCTACTGGGGCGAGGAACTGCTCGGCCCGCTGGAGACGTTCGACGAGGCCGGCTACGAGATCACGTTCGCGACGCCGACCGGCAAGCGCCCGGTCGCCCTGCCGCCGAGCATGGACCCCGAGTACATCGACCCGCCGCTCGGCCGCTCCGTCACCACCACCGAGGTGGCCAACAAGGTCAGGGCGCTGGACAACTCGTCCCGGCTGGACAACCCCCTGAACCTGTCCTCCTGGCTGCCGGACCGTCCCTACCGCTCGCGCACCGACTTCCTGCGCGCCTGGGAGGACTACAACACCCGCCGCGAGCACGTCCAGGCGCAGGTCGCCGACCGCTACGACGCGCTGCTCATCGTCGGCGGCAGCGGCCCCATCGTGGACCTCGCCAACAACTGGCGCGTCCACGACCTCATCCTCGCCTTCCACAACCTCGACCTGCCGATCGCCGCCGAGTGCTACGGCGTGGCCTGCCTGGCCTTCGCCCGCGAGCAGGACGACCGGGCCAGCATCATCGCCGGCAAGCACGTCACCGGGCACTGCATCGAGTACGACTACAAGGACGGCACCGGCTTCATGGGCACCGACTTCGTGATCGGCCCGCCCCCGTACCCGCTGGAGTACATCCTGCGGGACGCCACCGCCCCCGGCGGCGCCTACCACGGGAACTTCGGCAAGGAGACGTCGGTGATCGTCGACTACCCGTTCATCACCGGCCGTTCCACCCCCGACTCCTACCTCACCGGCCAGAAGGTCGTGGAGGTGCTGGAGCAGGGGCTGCGGCAGTGGGGCTTCAAGGCCTGAGCCACCGCCGACGTCACGGGCGGCGCGCTCGGCGTCGCCGCCCCTGTCCCCCACCCCCTCATCCCGGAAAGAGGCGCACACCCATGGCCGCCAGCAGGCCCGCCCGCGTGGCGATTCTCGAACAGTTCCAGGCCGACGGCATCCGCCACATGTTCGGCAACCCAGGGACGGTGGAGCAGGGGTTCCTGGACGAGCTGCGGGGGTTCCCCGACCTGGAGTACGTGCTGGGCCTGCAGGAGGCCGCCGTCGTGGGCATCGCCGACGGCTACGCACGGGCCACCCGCAAGCCCGCCCTGATCCAGCTGCACTCCGGTGTCGGCCTCGGCAACGGCATCGGCATGCTCTACCAGGCGATGCGCGGCCACGCACCGCTCGTCGCCGTCGTGGGCGAGGCGGGTCTCGCCTACGACGCCATGGAGGCGCAGATGGCCGCCGACCTGGTGGGCATGGCCCGCCCGGTCACCAAGTGGGCCACCCGCGTCGTCGACCCGCGCTCCACGCTGCGCACCCTGCGCCGTGCCCTGAAGACCGCGGCGACCCCGCCGTACGGCCCGGTGCTCGTGGTGCTGCCCGCCGATGTGATGGACGCGGACACCGACGAGCCGGCCGTCCCCACCTCCTACCTCGACACCGTCACCAGCCCCACCATGGAGGCCGTCCAGGAGGCGGCCCGGCTGATCGCCGACGCGCGGCGCCCGCTGGTGATCGCCGGCGACGGGGTGCACTTCTCCGGCGCGCAGGACGAACTGGCCCGGCTCGCCGAGGTGTGGGGCGCCGAGGTGTGGGGCGCCGACTGGGCCGAGGTGAACCTCCCGGCCGACCACCCCTGCTACAAGGGGCAGTTGGGCCACATGTTCGGCAGCTCCAGCAGCAAGGTGACCTCGGCGGCCGACGCCGTCCTGCTGTGCGGCACGTACGCCCTTCCCGAGGTCTACCCGGCCCTGGACGGGGTGTTCGCGCCCGACGCGCGGATCGTCCATGTCGACCTGGACAGCGCGGCGATCGCCAAGAACTTCCCCGTCGACGTCGGTTTCGTCGCCGACCCCAAGCAGACGTTGGGCCTGCTGGCCGCCGCCCTGCAACGGCACATGACCGGCGAGCAGCGGGCCTCGGCGTCGGCCCGTACGGCGCGTTTCGCGCAGGAGAAGGCGGCCGAGCGCGCCGCTGCCGAGGCACCGGAACCGGGGGAGGAGCAACTCCCACTGTCGGCGGCCGTGTTCTCCCGGGAGCTGGCCCGACAGCTGCCCGCCGACGCCATCCTCTTCGACGAGGCGCTCACCGCCTCCCCGGGCATCTTCCGCCACCTGCCGCCCACCATGCCCGGCAACTGGTTCCAGACCAGGGGCGGTTCGCTCGGTGTCGGCATCCCCGGCGCGATCGGGGCGAAGCTCGCCCATCCCGACCGTACGGTGGTCGGCTTCACCGGCGACGGCGGCAGCATGTACACCCCGCAGGCGCTGTGGACCGCCGCGCGGTACGACATCGCCGCCAAGTTCGTCATCTGCAACAACGGCCGCTACAAGCTGCTCGACAACAACATCACCGAGTACTGGCGGACGGTCGGCGTCGAACAGCACGACTTCCCCGACCTGTTCGACCTGAGCCGTCCCGCGATCGACTTCAGCGCCCTGTCCGCCGCGCTGGGCGTGCCCGCGGTCCGGGTGGAGAAGTACGACCAGGTCGCCCCGGCGATCACCGAGGCCCTGGCCCACCCCGGACCGTTCCTCATCGACCTGGTCATAGGCCGGGATTCCTGAGAAGGAAACCCGAGAAGGAAAGGAGGGGACTGAAGTGCGCCTGCACGGACAGAAGGTAGCGGTCCTCATGGAGAGCGACTTCTACGAACCGGAAATCCTGTACTACCAGCGGCGGTTCGCCGAGGAGGGCGCCCGCGTCCACTTCCTGACCAGGCTGTGGGGCAACGAGCGGATCGTCTTCCGGGGGCACGAGCACCGTATGCCGTTCACCGTCAGCGAGTCCTTCGAGGACATGGACGAGTACGCGCTCAAGGAGTTCTCCGCGGTCATCGTGCCCTCCGGCATGGTCGCCGACCGGCTGCGCTACACCGAGGACGTCGACAAGCTGCCCCCCGCCACCGCCTTCCTGCGCCGCGCGTTCGCCGACCCGGCCATCGTCAAGGGCATCATCTGCCACGGCATGTGGCTCGCCGCGCCGATCCCCCAGGTCGTCGAGGGCCGCCGCGCGGTCGTCCACAACAACCTCCTGGGCGACCTGAAGAACATGGGCGGCGTCTACGTCGACCAGGACGTCGTCGACGACGGCGACCTCGTCACCGCCCGCACCGGCGACCACTGCCATGTCTTCGCCCGCACCATCATCGACCGCCTCGCCCACCGCACGACCCGGCCGGGGCTGACGGCTGCGTGAGGCTGCCGCCGGCTGATCGGCGGGAGTGGGGTTCGAGTGGTCCGGCTGAGGGCTGAGGGCTGAGGGTTGAGGGCTGATCGGCCTGATCGGCCTGATCGGCCTGATCGGCCTGGTCGGCTTGGCCGGGCTGAAGGGTCCCGCCGAGACGAGAGAGGCCGGGCCGCAGGTTGCTGATCGGGCCGGCCGACGCACGGTCGGGCCGGCCCGGTGCCTGAGAGGTCATGCCTGCCGTCTCAGGGGGCCTGGCGGCCGGCCCGCCCACCGATCCCACCTGCTTGACGACGTCGCCTGGCCCGACCAGCCCCCGCCGTCCGATCAGCGACCCCCTCGAGCCAAGCCCCAGCGCCGCCCCCGTTGGCCCGCTGCCCTGCCCTGCCCTGCCCCGACCCGCCACCCTGCCCCGCCCCCCGAAGGAGACCCGGACCATGACCGCCCAGACCGACGGGATGCCCTCGCTGCTTGTGGACGACGGGACGGAGGGGCCGGGGCCGGCTGTGGGGCGGATTCCGGTGATGGACGTGAGTCCGCGGGTGGAGGAGGGCCGGCGGCCGGCGAAGGCGGTGGTGGGGGAGGGGTTCGTGGTGAGGGCCACGGTGTTCCGGGAGGGACACGGGGCCGTGGCCGCGCGGGTGGTGCTGAGGGATCCGCAGGGCAGGCCGGGGCCGGTCGTGCCGATGCGCGAGGACCACCCCGGCACCGACCGCTGGAGCGCGGAGGTCTCCGCACCCGCGCCGGGCCGCTGGAGTTTCACCGTGGAGGCATGGGCCGACCCGCTGGCGACCTGGCGGCACGCCGCGGAGGTGTGGACGCACGCCGACCCGGACACCACAACGGCCCGCGACGAACTGGCGCTGCTCTTCGAGGAGGGCGCCCGGCTCCTGGAGCGCGCCGCCGAAGGGATACCGGGGGAGCGGGACCGGGCGGTCGTACGGGACGCGGTGGCCGGGCTGCGGCGCGGGGAGCTGCCTCCCGCCGAGCGGCTCGCCGGTGTGCTCGAGCGGCATCCGCTGCGGGAGCTGGTCACCACGTCCGGCCCGCACCCCCTTCAGGTGGACCGCACCCGCGCTCTCTTCGGCTCCTGGTACGAGTTCTTCCCCCGCTCCGAGGGCGCCCTCCTCGACCCCGAAGGCCTGCGCCCGCCGGTCTCCGGCACCCTGCGCACTGCGGCCGCCCGCCTGGACGCCGTAGCCGCGATGGGCTTCGACATCGTCTATCTGCCGCCCATCCACCCCATCGGCACCTCCCACCGCAAGGGCCCCGACAACACCCTGACCGCAGGCCCG
Organism: Streptomyces sp. NPDC096205; assembly: GCF_044763135.1. NCBI lineage: Bacteria > Bacillati > Actinomycetota > Actinomycetes > Kitasatosporales > Streptomycetaceae > Streptomyces > Streptomyces sp. NPDC096205. Next base: position 352,712 of record NZ_JBIWFS010000006.1, read on the forward strand.
TACGACGTCGGCTCGCCCTGGGCGGTCGGCTCCGCCGACGGCGGGCACGACGCGATCCACCCCGACCTCGGCACCCTGGACGACTTCGACGCGTTCGTGGCCCGCGCCCGCCGGCTCGGCCTGGAGGTGGCGCTGGACTTCGCCCTGCAGTGCTCGCCGGACCACCCCTGGGTGACCCGGCACCCGGAGTGGTTCACCCACCGGGCCGACGGGACGATCGCGTACGCCGAGAACCCGCCGAAGAAGTACCAGGACATCTACCCGATCGACTTCGACACCGACTTCGAGGGCCTGGTCACCGAGACCCTGCGCGTCCTGCGGCACTGGATGTCCCACGGCGTACGGATCTTCCGTGTCGACAACCCGCACACCAAGCCGGTCATGTTCTGGGAGCGCGTCCTCGGTGACATCGCCCGCACCGACCCCGACGTGCTGTTCCTCGCCGAGGCCTTCACCCGGCCCGCGATGATGCACACCCTCGCCAAGGTCGGCTTCCACCAGTCGTACACCTACTTCACCTGGCGCGACACCAAGCAGGAACTGACCGACTACCTCGGCGAGCTGACCGGCGAGGCCGCCGCCCACATGCGGCCCAACCTCTTCCCCAGCACCCCCGACATCCTGCCCGGCCACCTCCAGCACGGCGGCCGCCCCGCGTTCGCCGTGCGGGCCGTTCTCGCCGCCACGGCCTCACCCTCCTGGGGCGTCTACTCCGGCTACGAACTCTTCGAGAACACCCCCCTCAGAGAGGGCTCGGAGGACTACGCCGCCTCGGAGAAGTACCAGCTGCGGCCCCGCGACTGGGCGGGCGCCGAGGCGTCGGGCGACACCCTCGCGCCGCTGATCACCCTCCTCAACCGGTGGCGCCGCGCCCACCCGGCCCTGCACGAGCTGCGCAACCTGCGCTTCCACGCCACCGACCACGACCAGATCCTCGCCTACTCCAAGCGCCGCGGGGCGGACACCGTGCTCGTCGTCGTCAACCTCGACCCGCACCACGCCCACGAGGCCACCGTCTTCCTCGACCGGACCGCCCTCGGCCTCGGCGCCGACGACCCGGTGCCCGTGCAGGACGAGCTGACCGGAGCGTCGTACACCTGGGGCGGCGCGAACTACGTACGCCTCGACCCGCGGCACCAGGTGGCGCACCTGTTCACCGTCACCGCCGGGGAGCGACGATGACCGCGCCCGCCGCGGCCGAGGCCTGCCCCACCTGCCTCGACGCCCGCACCCTCGCCCGCGGCGACGAACTGCTCGGCGCCCTGCTGCCGGCGCTGCTGCCGTGGCTGACCACCCGCCGCTGGTACGCCCATGCGGCGGGCTGCCTCACCCGGCTCACCCCCGTCCGGTCCACCGTCGTCCACGAGGACGGCTCCGCCGTGCTGCTGCACACCCTGCTCGACGCCCACCACTCCTCGGGCGCCCGCCACCGCTACCAGCTCCTGCTCGGACTGCGGCCCGCCGTCCCGGCCGCCCTCGCACCCGCCGTCGTAGGCCGCGCGGAGGGCGGCCGCTGGGCCGGCTGGTGGCTGTACGAGGCGACCGAGGACCCCGAGCTGATGACCGCGCTGCTGCACCGGCTCCCGGCCGGGCACGACAGCACGGCCCCCGGCCCCCGGCTGACCCTGACCGGGGCCGTGCCCCTCACCGCCGCCGGCACGCCCCGGCCGCTGTCCGCCGAGCAGAGCAACACCAGCGTCGCCTACGGGGACCGGCTGCTGCTGAAGCTCGTACGGCAGCCCGCCGCCGGCGACCACCCCGAGACCGACACCCTGCGCGCGCTGACCGGCCACGGCTACCGCGGCACCGCCCGGCTGGCCGGCTGGCTGCACACCGAGGGCCCCGGGCTGCCCGCCACGGTCCTCGGCGTGCTCACCGAGTACCTGCCCAACGAGGGCGACGGCTGGAGCCTGGCCACCGCCCACGCCGCCCGCTGCGTCACCGGCAGCTGCCCCACCGTGCCCGCCACCGGCGGCTTCACCGACGACGCCCGCGCCCTCGGCGCCGAGGTGGCCGCCCTGCACACGGCGCTGGCCGAGGTGTTCGGCCACCACCCCACGACCGGACAGCGGGTCACGGACCAGGTCGCGCGGATGCGCCGCCGACTGCGCGAGACCGTCCGGGAGGTGCCCGGCCTGGAGCCGTACACCGGCCGGGTCCTGCGCCTGTACGACGACTACGCGGCGGTCGCCGAGCGCGGCGGAGCGCCCGCCTCCCAGCGCATCCACGGCGACCTGCACCTCGGCCAGGTGCTGCGCACCCCGGACGGCTGGAAGATCATCGACTTCGAGGGGGAACCCTCCCGGCCGCTCGCCGAACGCACGCTGCCCGAGCCCGCGCTGCGCGACGTCGCGGGCATGCTGCGCTCCTTCGACTACGCCGCCCAGGAGGCGCTGGACCGCGTCCGCGTCACGGCCGTGCCCGACGGGCCGGTCCGGCCGCTGCACCGGGCCCGCCGCGGCTACGCCTGGGCCGTCCGCAACCGCCGCGCCTTCATCGCCGGCTACGCCTCCGCGGGCGGCCTCGACCCCCGCGTCCACCCCGTCCTGCTGCGCGCCCTGGAAGCGGACAAGGCGGTCTACGAGGCCCGGTACGAGGCCGAGCACCGCCCCGACCGGCTGGCCGTCCCCCTGGCCGCCCTCACCCGCCTGACCTCAGGCCGCTGACCGCCGACCGCACGACCACCCCTCCGCTCCCGCCCACCGAAATGTGAGGAACCATCACCGTGAGCCTGCCGCCCCCGGCCCGCACCCTGCCCCGGCGTCCGCAGCCCGCCCCGCCCGCCGCCGAGGAGACCGACCGGCTGCTCTCGGGCCGTCACCACGACCCGCACGGCGTGCTCGGCGCGCACCGCGTGGCGGACGGCGTCGCGGTGCGGGTCCTGCGTCCGCTGGCGGAACGCGTCGCCCTGCGCTTCGGCGACGAGGAGGTGGAGCTCGTCCACGACCGGGACGGGCTGTTCACCGGCCTGCTGCCCTGGGACGAGGCCCCCGACTACCGCATCGCGATCACCTACGCGGGCGGCCTGGAGTACGAGCAGGACGACGCCTACCGGATGGCCCCCACCCTCGGCGAGCTCGACCTCCATCTGATCTCCGAGGGCCGCCACGAGCAGCTGTGGCGGGCCCTCGGCGCGCGGGTGGTCACCCTGGACGGGGTGACCGGCACCGCCTTCGCGGTGTGGGCCCCGAACGCCGTCGGGGTCCGGCTCAGCGGCGACTTCAACGGCTGGTGCGCGGGCGGGCACCCCATGCGCTCCCTCGGCAGCAGCGGGGTGTGGGAGCTGTTCGTGCCCGACGTGGGGGCCGGGACGCGCTACAAGTACGAGATCCACACCCGCGACGGCCGCGTCCTGCACAAGGCCGACCCGCTGGCCCGCTCGGCCGAGTGCCCGCCCGCCACCGCCTCGGTGGTGCACGACTCCGCCCACACCTGGCAGGACGCCGACTGGCTCGCCCGCCGGGCCGCGACCCCCGCGCACGAGGCCCCGATGTCCGTCTACGAGGTGCACCTGCCCTCCTGGCGGCCCGGCCTCACCTACCGCCGGCTCGCCGAGCAGCTCCCCGCCTACGTGGCCGGCCTGGGCTTCACCCATGTGGAGTTCCTGCCCGTGATGGAGCACCCCTTCGGCGGCTCCTGGGGCTACCAGGTGACCGGCTTCTACGCGCCCACCGCCCGCCTCGGCACCCCGGACGACTTCAAGTACCTGGTCGACGCCCTCCACCGGGCCGGCATCGGCGTCATCCTGGACTGGGTGCCCGCGCACTTCCCCAAGGACGACTGGGCCCTGGCCGCCTTCGACGGGCAGGCGCTGTACGAGCCCGCCGACCCGCTGCGCGCCGAGCATCCCGACTGGGGAACCCTGGAGTTCGACTACGGCCGCCCCGAGGTGCGCAACTTCCTCGTCGCCAACGCCGTGTACTGGTGCGAGGAGTTCCACATCGACGCCCTGCGGGTGGACGCCGTCGCCTCCATGCTCTACCTCGACTACTCGCGCGGCCACGGCGCGTGGACCCCTAACGAGGACGGCGGCACCGAGAACTGGGCGGCGGTGCGGTTCCTTCAGGAGCTGAACGCCACCGTCTACCGACGCTGCCCCGGGGTGGTGACCATCGCCGAGGAGTCCACCGCCTGGGACGGCGTGACCCGCCCCACCGACATCGCGCCGCACGGCCGCGGCGGCCTGGGCTTCGGGCTGAAGTGGAACATGGGCTGGATGCACGACACCCTGCTGTACCTGGCCCGGCAGCCGGTGCACCGGGCCTGGCACCATCACGAGCTCACCTTCGCGATGACGTACACCTACTCGGAGAACTTCCTGCTGCCGCTCTCCCACGACGAGGTGGTGCACGGCAAGGGCTCCCTGGTCGCCAAGATGCCGGGGGACTGGTGGCAGCAGCGTGCCACCCTGCGGGCCCTGTACGGCTTCATGTGGGCCCACCCGGGCAAGCAACTGCTGTTCATGGGCCAGGAGTTCGCCCAGGGCGGCGAGTGGGACCACGACAAGGGCCCGCAGTGGTGGGCACTGGACGAGGACCGGCCGGCCGGTGGCGACCACCGCGGGGTGCGCGACCTGGTCCGTGACCTCAACCACGGCTACCGCGCCGAGGCCGCCCTGTGGCAGCTCGACTCGCATCCGGCGGGCTTCACCTGGCTGGCGGCGGACGCGGCCGCCGACAACGTCATCGCGTTCGTACGCCGCTCCGCCGCGGGCGAGCCGCTGGTCTGCGTCAGCAACTTCTCCCCGGTGGTCCGCGAGGGCTACCGCATCGGCCTGCCCCGCCCCGGCCGCTGGCACATCGTGCTCGACACCGACGCCCCGCGCTACGGCGGCAGCGGCTCGGCCACCGCTCCGGTCATCGCCGACCCGGCGCCCTGGCAGGGCCAGGACCACAGCACGCTGCTGACCCTCCCGCCCCTGGCCACACTGTGGCTGAGCCCCCGCCTCACCGAGGCCGACACCTCCTCGGCGGAGCCGGACCCGGACCCGGAACCGGACTCGGGCCTTGGGCGCGCCGGCTGACCGACCGCGTCCTGGGCGCGACCTCGGGTCGAACGGACAGGGCAGCGCGGCGGGGGCGGCCGTGACGGACAGGGCAGCACGGCGGGGGCGGCCGTGACGGACCGGCCCCGCCGCACCGCGCGGCTGCCCTCAGGCAGGGTTGCCGCTCAGGATTCCGGTGGTGACGTGCCAGGGGCGCAGGCCCACCTCCGCCAGGGCCTGGCGGAAGGCGTTGGTGGCCTCGGAGTGGCTCTCGCACTGGGTCCACAGGTCACCGATGTGGCTCCAGAACTTGGCCGTGGTGCGGCTGCTGGGCAGATGCCCCAGCTGCCGTTCCGCGGCCCGCAGCGCGGCCATGGCCTGGTCGCCGTCTCCCTTGAGCAGCATGCCCTCGGCGACGGCCAGCCGGGCGTGCACGGCCTCGGCCCTCGCCTCCGCCCCGATGAGCCCCAGGGCCCGCTTGGCGCGGGCGATGCCCGAGTCCAGCTCGCCCATGCGCATCTCGACGTAGGCGAGGTTGACCTCGCACTCCGCCTGCTCGCCGGCGCTGCCCACCTGCACCAGCGCTTCCTGAGCCTGAGTCAGCAGCTCCTTGGCACGCGGAAGATCGGGCGTCTCGGAGGCGAGCATCAGCCACCCGGCCGCGTGCCGGAGCATGGCGAGATGGCGAACGTTGTCATCCTCCGCCATCAGCACCAGGGCCCTTTCCACCAGGGCCAGAGCCTCGTCGGTCTGTCCGCGCGACTCGGCGACCAGACCGGCGTTCCAGTACACGGCGCCTCTGCCGCTGCGGGACTGCGCCTCCTCCGCGGTGCCGAGCAGCCGGTTGGCCAGCAGATGGGCGCGGGTGAGGTCCCCGCGGTCGCGGTAGCAGGCTATGAGCGTGGCCCCGAGCTGCACATGGTCGTCGGTGACGTCCAGCCCGAGGGTGCTCAGCCGGGACAGCGCCGCCTCGCCCAGCTCCACGGCGAGCGTGAGGTCGCCCACCGCCCGGTAGCAGCGGCACAGGGCCACCGCCAGCTGGGTCCACTCCTGAGAGCCCGGGACGGTCTCAGGGTCCTCGTACAGCTCGTGCAGCAGAGGGATGGACGCTTCCAGCTGCCCCAGTTTCTCCAGGGCGTGGGCCTGGCCGCGGCGGGCCCGGCGGATCGTGGTGGCGTCGAGCTGGTCGGCCTGGCCGAGTGCCTCGCTGTACGCCTGCAGCGCTTCGCCGTTGTCGCCGTTGCGCAGCGCCATGTCGCCGAAGGCGACCTTCAGTTGGAGTTCCTTCGCGCGTGACTCGTGCCGCCCGTCGCGCAGGTACTCCACGGTGCAGCCGAGCCGTTCGGCCAGGCTCGCGAAGACAGCGTCGGACGGGTAGCGCTTGCCGGACTCGATCAGGGAGATGTAGCTGCCGGATACGTCCTGTGATGCGAGGTCGCGCTGGTGCAGTCCCTTGCGCTTGCGTAGGTCGCGCAGCCGTTTGCCGACCGCGATGGGGTTGTTCTGGTCCATCTCACTCCTGCCTCAGGACCGGGTTGCGGCCTTGACGTCGACCGGTGCAGTCAATTTGTGACACTCGGCTTTTACGTTCATTGACTAAGTTTTACCCCGCCGGTGACTCTCACCAAGTATCCATGTCATCGACTTCCTGAGGTGTGGTCCATATGTGAAGGTTTGGGCCTCCTGCTCGCATGGCTGAATCACTTCCTCCGTTCTGTCATATGCACGGGGCTGCCTGCGTAGTCCACTCCTTCGGGTCGGATCGGGCGCGAATGTTTGTCTGGATTCAGACCGGTCGGATCGACGCCACTCTGGCTCAATGGTGCCTGTCAGTCTGAGACTCCTCTGCCTTCCGGCAGGTTGCCCTGTTTTTTCGTGCTCACGTCGGCGGCGCGGACGCGGGCCGGGCGCGAGTCGGACGCGGGCGAGTGAGTTGACTGGCGTCTGACAGCTCATGACTTTGTTTGACAAAGCTTGTGAAGTCTGTTTGACTCATGATGTCAAGTCGATCGGGGGCACCCGATCGCTCATCCGTTGGGGGAGACATCCATGAGCAAGCACCTGACAACCCTGCTGGCCGCCCTCGTCTGCGCCGCGACCCTCTCCGGCATCGCCGGCATCGCCTCTTCCTCGGCTCTCGCCGACGACACGGGCAGCACCACCGGCACCACCAGCTCCGGTCTCTTCCCGGGCCCCAGCACCAGCCCGAGCTTCGACCCGGCCTGCTGCTGAGGCGGTGCCCCGGGGGGAGCCGTACAGCATGCGTGTCGATCTACTGACCCGGGAGTATCCGCCGGAGGTCTACGGAGGCGCCGGAGTGCACGCGGGGGAACTCACCCGCGCGCTGCGCCGCATCATCGACGTCCGGGTCCGCTCCTTCGGGACGCCGGTGGACGAGCCGGGGACACACGGTTACGGCGTGCCCCAGCCCTTCCGCGGCAGCAACCCCGCCATCCAGTCCCTCGGCACCGACCTGCTCGTCGCGCAGGACTGCCGGGGCGCGGATGTCGTGCACAGCCACACCTGGTACGCCAACGCAGCCGGGCACATCGCCGGACTGCTGCACCAGGTGCCGCACATCATGACCATGCACAGCCTGGAACCGCTCAGGCCGTGGAAGGCCGAGCAGCTCGGCGGCGGGTTCGCCGTGTCCAGCTGGCTGGAGGGCTCCAGCATCGTCAGGGCCGACGCGGTCATCGCCGTCTCCCGAGCGATGCGGGACGACATCCTGCGGGTCTATCCCGAGGTGGCGCCGGACAGGATCCACGTCATCCACAACGGCATAGACCCGCAGCGGTACCAGGCGGACCACCGGACCGCGGCACTGGAGCGGTTCGGTATCGACCCCGGCCGGCCCATCGTGCTCTTCGTCGGCCGGGTCACCCGTCAAAAGGGCCTGCAACACCTGTTGCGGGCAGGGTTCCTGCTCCACCCCGAAGCCCAGCTGGTCCTCGCCTGCGGCCAACCGGACACCCCGGAGATCGCCGCCGAGGTCGACCATCTGGTGGAGGGACTGCACCGGGCACGCCCCGGAGTGGTGCGGATCAACGAGATGCTCGACGGCACCTCGCTGCGCCAGCTCCTCACGCACGCCTCCGTGTTCGTCTGCCCCTCGCTCTACGAACCGATGGGCATCGTCAATCTCGAAGCGATGGCCTGCGGAACGGCCGTGGTGGCCACCGCCACCGGAGGCATCCCGGAAGTGGTCCAGCACCGCCGCACCGGCCTGCTGGTGCCGCTGGAGCACTCCCGCACGGGCGAACCCGTCGCCCTCGACACGTTCGCCAGGGAACTCGCCGAGTCCATCAACGAGCTGCTCGACGACGCGCGGCTCAGAGAACAACTCGGCAAGGCCGGACGCGCACGCGTGGAGACCGCGTTCTCCTGGGGCCGGGCCGCCGCCCGGACCACCGAGGTCTACCGGTCCGTCCTGAACGGCCGCTGAACACCGGGCAGCCCCGGGCACGAGGCAGGACCCCCGCGTCCCGCCGAGCCGCCCCGGGCTGCCCCGGCGCCGTTCACCGCACCGGACCGCACCGGACCACCCGGCGCCGTTCACCGCACCGGACCGCACCGGACCACCCGGCGCCGTTCACCGCACCGGACCGCACCGGACCAGACCGCGCACCGGACCGCACCGCACGGCCGGACGGCCCCTGCCGGGGAACCGCCGGCCTCCTTCGCCGTCCCCGACCCATGGAGAGACGACCATGCATCGGCGACCTCACGACCGGCCGGGGTGGGCGGCATGACGCCGCTCGCCGTCGGGGCGGGCCCCGTGCTGGGTGCCGCGCCCGTCGCGCCGCTGCCCGGGGCCGCCCTGTTGGTGCTGCTCGCGCAGTGCGCCGCGCTGCTGGCGACGGCCACCGTGCTGGGCAGGCTCGCCGCACGGTGCAGGCTGCCGGCGGTGACGGGCGAGCTGTGCGCCGGGATCGTCCTCGGCCCGACGGTGCTGCCGCATGTGGCCCCGGGCGTGGCGCAGTGGCTGTTCCCGCACGACCCCGCGCCGGTGCATCTGCTGGACGCGGTGACGCAGCTCGGTGTGCTGCTGTTCGTCGGTCTGACCGGCATCCACTGCGACCTGGGCCTGATCCGCCGCAGCAAGCGGGAGATCGCCGCGGTCGGACTCGGCGGGCTGACGCTTCCGCTGCTCGCCGGACTGGGAGTCGGCCTGCTGCTGCCCGCCTCGATGTTCGGCCCCACGGCCGAGCCCGCCGTCCGCGCCGGGTTCCTCGGCGTGGCGCTGTGCGTCAGCGCCATCCCGGTCATCGCCAAGATCCTCGCGGACCTGAAGCTGCTGCACCGGGACGTGGCCCAGCTGTCCCTGGGCGCCGCGCTCCTCGACGACATCGCCGGCTGGCTGCTGCTCTCCGTGGTCTCCATGATGGCCACGACCGGGGTGCGCGCCGGAGACCTCGCCGTGGCGCTCACCGTCGTCGTCGCCTTCCTTCTCGCGTCCGCGACCGTGGCTCCCGTAGCGCTCGGGGCGATCCTGCGGGCCGTCGGCCGTACCGGGGACCAGGGCGCCACGACCGCCGCGGTGGTCACCATGATCCTGTCCGCCTCGGCCGCCGCCGTGGCCCTCGGTCTCGAGGCCGTCTTCGGGGCCTTTCTGTGCGGGCTCGCCATCAGCGCCTCCGGCATGCCGGTCGCCGAGTCCCTGCGCGGGCTGCGCACCGTCGTGTCGACCGTCCTCGCGCCGCTGTTCTTCGCCACCGCCGGACTGCGCATGGACCTGGGCGCGCTGGCCCGCCCGGCCGTCCTGGGCACCGCGCTGCTGGTGCTCGCGGTCGCGGTCGGCGGCAAGTTCCTCGGCGTGTTCGTCGGCGCCTTCGCCACCGGCCTCGACCGCTGGCAGGCCCTCGCCCTGGCGGGCAGCCTCAACGCCCGCGGCGTCATCCAGGTGATCATCGCGCTGACCGGGCTGCGCCTGGGAGTGCTCAGCCCCGCCATGTACACCGTGATCGTGCTGGTCGCCATCGCGACCTCGGCCATGGCCGCGCCCTGTCTGCGCTACGCGGCCGCCCATCTGCCCACCACCGCGAGGGAGCGTGCCCGTGCGGAAGACGTGCCTACGGCTGCTTCCGGGTCACCCGCACCCGGTACACCCCGTCCAGATCCGCCCCCGCCACCGCGATCGTCACGCCGTGCCGGGGGTCCTTGAAGGACTCGCCGGGGGTGAAGGGGGCGTCGGAGAGCTCGGCGTGGACATTGGGGCTGCGGGTGCAGCCGCCGCTGTCCCGGCGGGAGTCGTAGACACGGACCGGGCCCTGGCCGGTGTCGACGTCGGCGTCGACCTTGTAGACGAGGACGCCGGGACGGCACACGCTCTCGTCGTTGCCGCCGCGGGTGCGCAGCTCGACGGCGTAACCGGTGCGCCGGTCGAGCGGGACGAAGAGCAGCTTCGGACCGCCGGCCCGCGCGAGCGGGGTCAGCTCGTACTCGCTGACGCCCGGCGCCGCCGCGCAGGAGACCTGCGACGCGTCCAGCCAGCCCAGCTTCCACTTGTGCCAGCCGAGGAAGTCGTTGTTGGCCCCCCAGTCCTCGCTCATGATGTCCCAGTGGCCGACCGCGCCCCCGCCCTCCTGGGTGTAGAGGTCGGGCAGCCCGAAGACATGCCCGTTCTCGTGCGGCAGGACGCGGTAGCCGGTCCGGTCGTAGGAGCCGGAGCCGTCGTCCTGGCGGGAGTAGACGAAGGACGCGTTGGCCACGGGCACGCCGTCGGCGACCGGGGCGTCCGGGTTGCCGGCGAACGTCACCGACAGGACGGTGTCCAGCGCGGAGGGCCCCGCGTTGGGGGTGACCAGGACGTTCAGGAGGTCGTAGGCGCGGAAGTCGACCCTCGTGTCGGCCGCCGCCACGATGTCCTGGACGAGGCGGCGGTAGCCGGGCTCGAAGGGCGCGCCGCGCTCTATGCCGTACTCGCGGAACGACCGCGGCATGCGCAGCCAGCCGGTGATCGGTGCTTCGGGGCGGTAGTCCAGGCGGCCGTAGCTGGCGGTGCGGAACCACTCCTGGGTCTGCGGGAAGAACTCCCGGAAGCGGGCGAGGGCCCGGCCCTCACCGGGCGCGTCGGAGAAGTCGACCATCACGGTCAGCGCGCGGACGGTGCCGGTGGAGCGCGAGTACCCGGTGGTCGTGGGCACGCCCTCGGACATCTGCACCTCCGCCCCGCCGCTGATCATGCAGGGGCCCAGCGCGGAGGAGCGGGCCAGTGCCGCGGGGCCGGGGCCGGACGCCGTGCCGCTGTGCGTCAGCCGGGCGGTGCCGGCCGAGGTGCTGACCGCGAGGGTCAGTGCCGTCACGGACGCGAGGGCGGCCGCCCGGCGGGGGCGTATGCGGCGACTGGTCGGCTGCGGCTGCATGCAGGGGCCCTTCGCTCCGGGCAGCCCCCGGTCACCGGCTGCACCCTTGCGATCACCCTCGGTCGGAGCCCGTGGCGGCGCGCGCTGGACAGGACCGATCGTGCGATTCCCGGCCGGCCTGGCGTGATTCAGGTCACAGGAATTCTTCCGGAGGTCGGGAAATAACCGGGGAGCCCTTCCCCGTTTAATCGTGCGTACGGCGAAACGGGGAGCCTTTCCCCGGATCGCCCGCCCGGAACACCACGCCACACCTGCAACCCGAAGGAGTACGCCGTGCAGACGACCGCCCCCCGCGTGCCGCGTCCGGCGACCCGGCTGCGTGCCGACGCCCTGCGCAACCGGGAGCGGATCGTCACCGCCGCCCGCGAGATGTTCACCGAGCTGGGTCCCGACGTACCGCTCGACGAGATCGCCCGCCGGGCCGGCGTCGGCAATGCCACGGTGTACCGCCACTTCCCGGACCGCGACGCGCTGGTGCGCGAGGTGGTCTGCTCCGTCATGGACCGTACGGTCGCGGCGGCCGAGAAGGCGCTCACCGAGACCGGGGACGCCTTCGAGGCGCTGGAGCACTTCGCGCACGCCTCCGTCGACGAGCGGATCAGCGCGCTCTGCCCGATGGTCGAGAGCACGTTCGATAAAAACCACCCCGACCTGGAGGAAACGCGCGTACGGTGTGAGGGGCTGGTCGTGGCGATCATGGACCGCGCCAAGGCGGCCGGCCAGCTCCGCCCCGACGTCGGCTTCGGTGACCTCATGGTCGCGGTCGCCCAGCTCAGCCGGCCCCCGGCCGGCACCGTCTGCCTCGACGTCGACCGGTTCGCCCACCGCCATCTGCAGCTGTTCCTGGACGGACTGCGGGCCCCGGCCCGCTCCGTCCTGCCGGGGACGGCCCTGACCATGGAGGACCTGCGCCAGGCCTGACCGATCAGTTCAGCGCTCCACGGCAGTCCACACTCCTGCCGACGTCCTCCTAGACCTTCTTACGCAGTTTCTTACTCAGTCCCGTTTTTCCGTCACGTAGTACCGAAGTGGGTACCTCCATGCCTGAAACAGCCTCCAAGGCCTCCTCCCCGGCCTCCCTCGCCCCCGATCCGGGACGCTGGAAGGCCCTCGTCTTCATCGCGCTGGCGCAGCTGATGGTCGTCCTCGACGCCACCATCGTGAACATCGCGCTGCCCTCCGCCCAGCAGGACCTCGGCATCACCGACGGCAACCGGCAGTGGGTCGTCACGGCCTACGCCCTCGCCTTCGGCGGTCTGCTGCTCTTCGGCGGCCGGATCGCCGACCTGTGGGGCCGTAAGCGCGCCTTCGTCATAGGTCTCGGCGGGTTCGCCGCGGCCTCCGCGCTCGGCGGTGCCGCCACCTCCGGCGCCATGATGTTCGGCGCCCGCGCACTGCAGGGCGCGTTCGGCGCACTGCTCGCGCCCGCCGCCCTGTCGCTGCTCGCGGTGATGTTCACCGACGCCAAGGAGCGCGCCAAGGCGTTCGGCATCTACGGTGCGATCGCCGGTGGCGGTGGCGCCGTCGGCCTGATCCTCGGCGGCTTCCTCACCGAGTACCTGGACTGGCGCTGGACGTTCTTCGTCAACATCCCGTTCGCCGTGGTCGCGGCCGCGGGTGCCTATCTGGTCATCCGTGAGCCCGAGGGCGGCCGCAACCGCAACCCGCTCGACATCCCCGGCGTGCTGCTGTCCACCCTGGGCCTGGTCGCGCTGGTCTACGGCTTCACCCGCGCCGAGTCCGACGGCTGGGGCGACTCGGTGACGGTCGGCATGTTCGTCGCCTCCGCCGTCCTGCTGGTCTCCTTCGTCGTGGTCGAGGCCCGGGTCAAGGCCCCGCTGCTGCCGCTGCGCGTGGTCACCGACCGCAACCGCGGCGGTATCTACCTCTCCCTCGGCCTCGCGATCATCGCGATGTTCGGCCTGTTCCTCTTCCTGACGTACTACCTGCAGATCGTGAAGGGCTACTCGCCGGTCAAGACCGGCTTCGCCTTCCTGCCGATGATCGCGGGCATGATCACAGGCTCCACCCAGATCGGCACCCGTCTGATGACCCGGGTCGCGCCCCGGCTGCTGATGGGCCCCGGCTTCCTGGTCGCCGCCCTCGGCATGCTGCTGCTGACCCAGCTGGAGATCGACTCCTCCTACGCCGCTCTGCTGCTGCCCGCGATGCTGCTGCTCGGCCTCGGCATGGGTACGGCGTTCATGCCGGCCATGTCCATGGCCACCCAGGGCGTCCGGCCGCAGGACGCCGGTGTCGCCTCCGCGATGGTCAACACCTCGCAGCAGGTCGGCGGCGCCATCGGCACCGCGCTGCTGAACACGATCGCCGCGTCCGCGACCACCTCCTACGTCGCGGACCACATCGGCTCGGCCACCAGCCGCTCGCAGCAGCAGCTCGTCGCGCTGCAGGCCCAGGTGCACGGCTACACCAGCGCCATCTGGTTCGCGGTCGGCATCCTGGCCGTCGCGGCGGTCATCGCCCTGACCCTCATCAACGCCGGCAAGCCGGGCAGCACCCCGGTCGCCTCCGGCGAGGGCGTCGAGGGCGAGGTGCCGGTGCCGGTGGTCGCCCACTGAGGCGACGCTCGAGGGAGGTACCCCCGCAGCTCCCTGCGCGTACGGCCGAGGAAGGGGACGCCTCGGCCGTACGACATCCCGGACCTGCCCCGGCTCACCGGTGAACTGGCTTCACCGCAGCCAGGGCAGGTCCGCTCCCGCGTCCGCGGGCTGAAGTCCCTCGGCGACGATCTCCATGATCTCGCCGAGGGACTTCTGCTGTTGTGGGCTCAGCCGGTCGAACAGCGCCTGCCGTACGGCGGTGACATGGCCCGGCGCGGTGCGGCGCAGCACCTCGACGCCCGCGTCGGTGAGCACGGCGAACTGGCCGCGCTTGTCCGAGGGGCAGTCCTCGCGGCGCACCCAGCCGTTCTTCTCCAGGCGCGCGATCGCATGGCTGAGCCGGGACCGGGTGATCTTGGCGTCCCGGGCCAGCTCGGTCATCCGCAGCCGTCTGCGCGGAGCCTCGGCCAGTTTCACCAGCAGGCCGTAGTAGATGTGCGGCATCCCCGCGTCGCGCTGCAACTGGCGGTCGAGGTGGTCCTCGAGCAGGGTGGTGGCATGCAGGTAGGAGCGCCAGACGCGCTGTTCCTCGGCGGTGAGCCAGTGCGGCTCGGCTCCACTGTTCATGGTTTCCACTGTAAGCACGCACTCCTTGAAAGTTAAACGAACCGCGCCTATGGTGGGTGAAGCTTTAAATTTCAAGCGTTCTGTGTGAGGGAGCCGCCACCATGTCCGCCACCACCCAGGAGCGCATGCCCGCCCTGTACCTCTCCCACGGCGCCCCGCCGCTCGCGGACGACCCCGTCTGGCCCGGCCAGCTCGCCGCCTGGTCCGCCGGTCTGCCCCGCCCGAAGGCGATCCTCATCGTCTCCGCCCACTGGGAGGAGGCCCCGCTCGCCCTCGGCGCGACCGAGACCGTCCCCCTGGTCTACGACTTCTGGGGCTTCCCCGAGCACTACTACCGCGTCCGCTACGACGCCCCCGGCGCGCCCGATCTCGCCGCGTCGGTACGCAAGCTGCTGCGCGCCCCCGGCATGCCCGTCCAGGACATCCCCGACCGCGGCCTCGACCACGGCGCCTACGTCCCGCTCGTGGAGATGTTCCCGGCCGCCGACATCCCCGTCCTGCAGATCTCCATGCCCACCCTCGACCCGGTGCGCCTGCTGGAGATCGGCCGCCGGCTCGCGCCGCTGCGCGACGAGGGCGTGCTGATCGTCGGCTCCGGCTTCTTCACCCACAACCTCGCCGCCCTGCGGCACACCGGCGCCGGGGTGCCCGGCTGGTCGGCCGAGTTCGACGACTGGGGCAGGCGCGCGTTGGAGACGGGTGACGTGGACGCGCTGCTCGACTTCACCGTCAAGTCCCCGGCCGGCCGTCTCGCGCATCCGCGCACCGAGCACTTCGCGCCGCTGTTCGTGACCATGGGTGCCGCCGACGCGGCGGGCGAGCTCGGGGAACAGAAATCGGTGATCGACGGGTTCTGGATGGGACTCGCCAAGCGGTCCGTGCAGTTCGGCTGACGACCGAAGCCGGTTCGGGCGAGCCCTCCGGCAACTTTTGGCGAAGGCCGTTCGTCTTCAGGGTGGGAGAGCGGTCGAGGGCGCCCGCTGCCGGAGTGACGGGCGTCTCACACGCGCGATGGCCGAGGGCCGGTGAAGCGGTCGGGAAGCCCGTCGATTCCCTGTCTGACCTGGGCCTTGGCCGGTGCCGTGGGCGCCGCCGGCCGGGGTGTGGCCCGACAGGGTACTGCAAGATCGGAAAAATCGAGGGACACGTTGGGAATTCTGTCCTGATTCCAGTCGTTGTTTCCATCGGATGCAGGGCACCCGAGCAGAGTGACCGGGCGTCCAGGACCACCCGCTGACCCACCATCGCAAGGGAGCACGCATGGCAACCCGTGCCGTCGCCCGTCGTAAGTCCGCCACCGGCGAGACCACCGGCGCGGCAAGCAGTGTTCGCGCCCATGGCGGCGAGATCGCCGACCGCGACCTGGTCGGCATGTATCTCGACGAAATAGCGCGCACACCGCTGCTCGACGCCGCCAAGGAGGTCGACCTCTCCCAGGCGATCGAGGCCGGCGTGTTCGCGCAGCAGGTCCTCGACGGGTTCGAGGACTCCAAGGCCGAGGCCACCCGCGAGGAGCTGGAAGCGCTCGTCGCCGAGGGCGAGCACGCCAAGGACGTCTTCATCCGCTCCAACCTCCGCCTGGTCGTCGCCGTGGCCCGGCGCTACCCGCGCAGCGGTCTGCCCCTGCTCGACCTGATCCAGGAGGGCAACGCCGGCCTGGTGCGCGCGGTGGAGAAGTTCGACTACCGCAAGGGCTTCAAGTTCTCCACGTACGCCACGTGGTGGATCCGCCAGGCCATCACCCGCTCCATAGCCGACCAGTCCCGCACCATCCGCCTGCCCGTCCACCTGGTGGAGGAGCTCGGCCGGATCCGCCGCGTGCAGCGCGAGTTCAACCGCGACCAGGGCCGTGAGCCGGAGCCCGCGGAGATCGCCGCCGAGCTCGGCACCAGCCCGGAGCGCGTCGTCGACGTCCTGGACTGGGCCCGCGACCCGGTCTCGCTGAACATGTCCGTGGACGACGAGGGCGAGACCCAGTTCGGCGACCTCCTGGAGGACACCTCCGCCGTGTCGCCGGAGCAGTCGGTGCTGACCCTGCTGCGCAGCGAGGAACTGGACGACCTGATCGGCCGTCTCGACCAGCGCACGGCCTCCATCATCAAGATGCGCTACGGCATCGAGGACGGCCGCGAGCGCACGCTGACCGAGGTCGGCAAGGAGCACGGCCTGACCCGCGAGCGCATCCGGCAGATCGAGAAGCACGCGCTGCTGGAGCTGAAGAAGCTGGCCCGCCAGACCGGCTTCGACGCGGCGGCCTGATCCGTACGCCGGCGGCCCCCGCCGGACGGATGCCGGGCCGATGGCGTCGCCCCTCGTGGCGGCGCACACCGGCCCCCGCGTCCGCGCCCGCGCAGGGGCGTACGCCGGGTGGCGAAAGGCCGCGCAAACATGGCCGTGTTCCATCGCTTCAATCGGCCGGGCGGCGGGAACAACCCTTCAGGGCGCGCGAGTTCGAGGCAGGGGCACCCTGACGGGGCCGCTTCTGCAGGACCGTTCCTTCGCGGGCCTCGCCGACGGCACCCCACCGCAGACCACGTAGCCAAGTCCCGACGCACACTCCCCCCGGTGCCGGGACTTTCCCGAGCCGGGCTTCGGCGCCTCTCCCCCCTGAGCGCCGGGGCCCGGCTCTTCTTCGTCCGGTACGGCGGGCCGGAGTGCGGGAACTTCGTGGAGGTACGGAGGGCCGGAGTGCGGGAACGGCTGAAGGGCGGGGCACCCCGAACCTGAACCCCGGGGTGGCCCGCCGGATGGCAGATTGTGCCACACCGGCATAGCCTGCCGACGTGAGCAGCACCACCCCCGCACAGAACCGGCCGGAATCGTCCATGTCGCTGACCGAACGGCGCAAGGCCGAGACCCGTATGGACATCGCCCGCGCGGCCGCCGGACTCTTCGTCCGACGCGGCCTGAAGGCCACCCGCGCCGAGGACATCGCCCAGGCCGCCGGGATCGCCCCGCGCACCTTCTACCGCTACTTCGCCTCCAAGGAGGAGGCCATCGCCCCGCTCTACACCGCGGGCGCCGAGCGCTGGGAGGCGGCCGTCCGCGCGGCTCCCGCCGAACTGGACGCACCCGCGGCCCTGGAGCACGCCGTACGGCACACCCTGGTCCCCGGCCGCGGTGTCTCGGCGGCGTCCTGGGAGTGGGTGCGCACACTGATCCGGCTGGCCGATTCCAGCCCCGCCCTGCGCAGGGTGTGGGCGGAGGTGTGCCGGGGCGCGGAGGATGCCTTGGGGGAGGTGCTGGGGGAGAGGGCCCGGGGGGTCGAGGCGCCCGAGGAGCGCGACAACGTTGCCGAGGACGCCGCCCGCCGCCGCTTCGTCGCCGCCGTGGCCGGCGCCGCCGTACGGACCGCCGTGGAGGCGTGGGCCGCCGGCGACGCACCTGCCGGCGGCCCCCAGGGCCCGGCCGCGCTGGCCCTGCGGAACCTGGAGGCGCTGCGGGGCTTCGGGTGGGGGAGCTAGGGCCGGTCGTCCGGTCCCGGGGCGTAAGGCCCGAGTTCCGCCCGCTCACCCCGCCGCGCGGGTCAGGCGTGCGCCCAGGTGGCGTACGCAGTCCACCAGTTCGGCGGGTTGCTCGACCGTGAAGTCGAAGCCCGACATGGCGAGGCGTACCGCCAGCCACTCCACGGGGTCGCCGGTCGTGGCGCGCAGGCGGCAGTGGGCGGGGTCGACGGGCTCGGGCGGGCCCAGCCAGGCGGGGAGCCGGGCGGCGACGTCCTCGGCGGACGCGGCGAAGGTGACCGTGAAGTCGTAGGTCTCCTGGCGGCCGTGGATGGACTGGCGCAGATACTCGGCGGCGCTGCCGGTCGGCAGCTCGCGCGGGGTGAAGCGCGCGCCGGTCGCGAAGGGCTCGCTGACCCGGTCGACGCGGAAGGTGCGCCAGTCGGCGCGGTCGAGGTCGTAGGCGACGAGGTACCAACGGCGGCCCGTCGAGACGAGCCGGTAGGGCTCGGTCAGCCGGCGGGACTCGGTGCCGTCCTTGGCGCGGTAGGCGAAGCGGAGACGTTCGTGGCCGGCCACCGTGGAGGCCATCACGGTGAGCGTCTCGGGCGCGATGCTGGGGCCGTCGCCGCTGGTCAGCGCGGTCGTCGCGGCCTGGAGGGTGGTCACGCGGTGCCGCAGCCGGGCGGGCAGTACCTGTTCCAGCTTGGCCAGCGCCCGCACCGAGGCCTCGTCGACGCCCTCGACCGCGTGCCCGGCGCCCGCGCGCAGGCCGACCGCGATCGCCACCGCCTCCTCGTCGTCCAGCACGAGCGGCGGCATCGCCTTGCCCGCGACGAGGCGGTAACCGCCGTCCGCGCCCATGGTCGCCTGGACGGGATAGCCCAGCTCACGCAGCCGGTCGACGTCCCGGCGCACGGTGCGCCGGGAGACCCCGAGCCGGTCGGCGAGCTCCCCGCCGGGCCACTCGCGGGGTGTCTGGAGGAGGGACAGCAACTGGAGGAGTCGTGCCGGGGTGTCCGTCGTCATGTCCAAGAGGATGCCGCACATCTAGGACACGATCTGACCTACTGGGCCTCTAGCTTGAGTGCATGACCTCCACCGATCAGCTCTCAGGGACGCAGGCGCCGGCCGACCGGCGTCGCTGGTTCGCCCTCGCCATCGTCATGACGGCGGCCTTCATGGACCTCGTCGACGTCACGATCGTCAACATCGCCATTCCGTCCATTCAGCGGGACACCGGCGCGACCTTCAGCCACATCCAGTGGATCACCGCCGGATACGCCCTGGCGTTCGCCGCCGGGCTGATCACCGGTGGGCGGCTCGGCGACATCCACGGCCGCAAGCGGCTGTTCCTGATCGGCATCGGCGGCTTCACCCTCGCCTCGGCGCTGTGCGGGTTCGCGGCGAACCCGGACATGCTGGTCGCGGCGCGCATACTCCAGGGCGCGATGGCCGCGCTGATGGTGCCTCAGGTGCTGTCGATCGTGCACGCGACCTTCCCGGCGCACGAACGCGGCAAGGTCTTCGGCCTGTTCGGCGCGATCGTGGGCATGGGCGCGGTGCTCGGCCCGC
Source organism: Streptomyces sp. NPDC096205 (assembly GCF_044763135.1). NCBI lineage: Bacteria > Bacillati > Actinomycetota > Actinomycetes > Kitasatosporales > Streptomycetaceae > Streptomyces > Streptomyces sp. NPDC096205. Next base: position 372,267 of record NZ_JBIWFS010000006.1, read on the forward strand.
TGCTGGGCGCGCTGCTGACGGAGTGGAACCTGTTCGGCCTGGAATGGCGGCCCATCTTCCTCATCAACCTGCCCGTCGGCATCGCCGGCCTCATCCTCGGCCGCCGCTTCATCACCGAGTCGCGCGCCCCGAAGGCACTGAAGCTGGACCTGCCCGGCGTGGGCCTGGTGACGCTCGGTCTGCTCATGCTGCTCTACCCGCTCACCCGCGGCCGTGAGCTGGACTGGCCGCTGTGGGGATACGCCTCGATGGCCGGGTCGCTCGTCGTCCTCGCCGTGCTGGTGGCGTACGAGCGGCGCAAGACCGCGCGGGACGGCTCGCCGCTGATCGAGCTGTCGCTGTTCCGCGTGAAGAGCTTCGCCGCGGGCATCGCCGTGCAGGTCGTCTTCGGGGTCGGGCTCGGCATCTTCTTCCTGGTGTGGACGCTGTACCTGCAGATCGGCCTGGGCTGGAGCCTGTTGAAGGCCGGTCTGACCGGGGTGCCGTTCTCCATCGCCGTGTCGGCGGCGGCCGGGATGTCCGTTCAGAAGCTGGTGCCGCGGTTCGGGCGCAAGGTGCTCCAGGCGGGCGCGCTGGTGATGGCCACCGGAGTGCTGCTGTACATGTGGGAGTCCGAGCGCTACGGGCAGGGCATCGCCCCCTGGCAGATGGCGCTGCCGCTGATCGTCATGGGCGCCGGCATGGGCCTGATCTTCGCCCCGCTCACCGACGCGATCCTGTCCGGGGTGCCGCGTGAGCACGCCGGTTCGGCGTCCGGGCTCATCAACACCGTGCAGCAGATGGGCAACGCGCTGGGGCTGGGTCTGGTGTCCGTCGTCTTCTTCGGGGTCATCGACGACGGGCTCGCCCCCGCCGAGATGGGGCCGGCCTTCGTGGACGCGTTCCAGTACGCGCTCGGGTGGGTCGCCGGGATCATGGGCGTGATCTTCCTGCTGATGTTCGCGCTGCCGCGGCGGTCGGCGGAGGCGGGGCCCGAGGGCTCCGAGGGCCCCGAGAGCGTGGACGCCGCCGGCCCCGAGGCCGCCGGGGAGCCGGAGGAAGCGCTGACCGGCGCCAAGGGCTGAACCGTCGGCCCCCGGGCCGACCCACGTACGGGCATCCGCCCCGTTTCCGCAGACGATGCGGGAGGGGGCGGATGCCCGTTTGTGCGTCGAGGTGGGTGCATGCCCGTTTGTGTTGAGGTGGCGCCCGAAGCTGTTTACTTCTCGGAAATCCGGGCGTACTCTCACGGCTAAACCACAAGTTCGGGCACACGTCGGAGGCGAACGGACATGTACGCACCGGAGCGGCAGCAGGAGATCCTCCGCCTCGCCCGTGAGGGCGGCCGCGTGGACGTGCTGTCGCTCGCCGAGGAGTTCCAGGTGACGGCGGAGACGATCCGGCGCGACCTGAAGGCCCTCGACCGCGCCGGTCTGGTCCGCCGGGTGCACGGCGGCGCCATACCCGTCGGCCGCCTCGACTTCGAGCCGGACCTCACCGAGCGCGAGGGCACCGCCGCCGACGAGAAGGACCGCATCGCGAAGGCCGCCGTCGCGGAGCTGCCCCTGGAGGGCACCCTCGTCCTCGACGCCGGTACGACGGTCGCCCGCCTGGCCGCCGCCATCCCGCTGGAGGCCTCCCTCACCGTTGTCACGCACAGCCTGCCCATCGCCGCCCGCCTCGCCGATCACCCCGGCATCCAGCTCCACCTCGTCGGGGGGCGCGTACGGCACCGCACCCGCGCCGCCGTCGACGCCTGGGCGCTGCGGGCGTACGGCGAGATCCGCGCGGACGTGCTGTTCGTCGCCGCCAACGGCTACTCCGCCGAGCACGGTCTGACCACCCCCGACCTCGCCGAGGCCGCGGTCAAGCGGGCCGCGGTCGCCGCCGCCCGCCGGGTGGTGCTGCTGGCCGACTCCTCCAAGCACGGCCAGGAGCACTTCGCCCGCTTCGGCGACCTGAGCGATGTGGACCTGCTGATCACCGACAGCGGGCTGAGCCCCGAAGACGCGTCCGCCATCGAGCGCGGCGGCACGGAAGTAGTACGCGCATGATCCTCACCGTCACTCCCAACCCGTCCCTGGACCGCACCTACGAGGTCCCCGCCCTGGAGCGCGGCGAGGTCATCCGCGCCACCGGTGAGCGCATGGACCCGGGCGGCAAGGGCGTGAACGTCTCGCGGGCCGTCGCGGCCGCCGGGCGGCGCACGGTCGCGGTGCTGCCCCTGGGTGGTGCGCCCGGAGCACTCGTGGCCGATCTGCTCCACGCGCAGGGCATCGAGGTCGCGCCGGTGCCGGTCGCCGGAGCCACCCGCTCGAACATCGCGCTCGCGGAATCCGACGGCGTCCTGACGAAGATCAACGCGCCGGGCCCCGAGCTGACGGCCGCCGAGCAGGAGCTGCTCCTGGCGACGGTGCGCGACCGTTCGGCGGGCGCCGACTGGATCGCGTGCTGCGGAAGCCTGCCGCGGGGCCTCGTGCCCTCCTGGTACGCCGACGTGGTCACGCGGGCGCACGCCGGGGGCGCGCGGATCGCCCTGGACACCTCGGGGCGCGCGCTGCTGGAAGCACTGCGCGCGCGGCCCGACGTGGTGAAGCCGAACGCCGAGGAGCTTGCGCAGGCCGTCGGGCGCCCCCTGGCGACGGTGGGCGACGCGCTGAAAGCGGCCGAGGAACTGCGCGAGCGGGGCGCGGGCGCGGTCCTCGCGAGCCTGGGCGCCGACGGACAACTGCTGGTGGACAGCGCGGGCACCTGGTTCGGCAGCGCGCGCGTCACCGCCGTACGCTCCAACGTCGGCGCCGGCGACTCCTCCCTCGCCGGCTTCCTCATCGCCGGCGGCAGCGGCCCGGAGGCCCTCGCCTCCGCCGTCGCCCACGGCGCGGCCGCCGTCCGACTCCCCGGCAGCGTCATGCCGACCCCGTCCGACCTCGACCCGTCCGCGGTGACGGTCACCACGGACGTCCCCATGGACCGCGAGCTGACGGAGCCGGTGTCATGAACCTCCTGCTCGCAGCGGGCGCTCCGCACGACCCGGTCTCCGGCTGGAAGCGGGGTCATCCCAGTCGTGGGCGTAGGCGGGGTCACCCCCGCTCCGTTCACCTCGCCCGCTCCGTCCCCGGACGGAGGCAGGCGTACTCCGGCCCCGGACCGCGGCAGGGACACCCCCGCCCGGGACGGACGCGGGAGCATCTCGGCCCGGTGCAGAGGTGGGAACACCCCGACCCCCTCTCCCTCGCGCTCCCCACCCCCGCACGGAGGCGGGGCCACCCCAGCCCCCTCTCCAGCACCCTCCCCACCCCCCGACGGACGCCCCGTCCCCCCGGCGTCGGCTCCGCCCCCCTGAGGAGGCCCGGTCTCCCCGGCCGTACGGGTCTCAGCCTCTCCGCCCCCCACAGCACCCCCGTCCCTACCCCCGCCCTCCCCACTCCCCGGGCGATACGCGTGCGAAGGAGCCCGCGATGAGCGAGATGATCACCGCGGACCTGGTCGATCTCGACCTGTCCGCCGACACCAAGGAAGCGGCGGCGCGGGCCCTCGCCGAGCGCATGGTGGCCCTGGGCCGGGTCACCGATCTGGAGGGCTTCCTCGCCGATGTGGCCGCCCGTGAGGCGCAGATGCCGACCGGCCTGGACGGCGGCATCGGCATCCCGCACTGCCGCAGCGCGCATGTCACCGAGCCGACGCTCGCCTTCGGGCGCAGCGCGGCCGGGATCGACTTCGGCGCAGCGGACGGCCCGGCCGACCTGATCTTCCTGATCGCCGCGCCCGCCGGTGCCGACGACGCCCACCTGACCATCCTGTCCTCGCTGGCCCGGCAGCTGATGAACGCCGAGTTCACCGACGCCCTGCGCGCGGCGGGCAACCCGGCGGCCGCGGCCGCGCTCATCCGCGGCGACGAGCCCCCTGCGGCCGCCGCACCCGAGAACTCCGTGGCGGCGCCGGTGGCGGCCTCCGCCGACGCCGCCACGGACACCAGCCCCGACGACGCCGAGCCCCGGCCCTTCCGGGTCGTCGCCGTCACCTCCTGCCCGACCGGCATCGCCCACACCTACATGGCGGCCGAGTCCCTGGAGAACGCCGGCCGCGAGGCGGGCATCGAACTCGTCGTCGAGACGCAGGGCTCGGCCGGCTTCACCCGGCTCGACCCGGCCGCCATCGCCGCCGCGGACGGCGTGATCTTCGCCCACGACGTGCCCGTACGCGACAAGGACCGCTTCGCCGGCAAGCCCACCGTCGACGTCGGTGTGAAGGCGGGCATCAACCGCCCCGCCGAGCTGATCGCCGAGGTGCGCGACAAGGCCGCGCGCGGAGAGGTGAGCGCGGGGGCGCCCGCCACGGCGAGCACGCCGGTCGAGCGCTCCGGCACCTCCGGCGAGGGCTACGGCACCAAGCTCCGCAAGTGGCTGATGTCCGGCGTCAGCTACATGGTCCCGTTCGTCGCCGCGGGCGGTCTGCTCATAGCCCTGGGCTTCGCGATCGGCGGCTACCAGATCAACGAAGCCCCCTCCGTCATGGACCACTTCGTGTGGAGCCAGGCCGACAGCTGGGGCGCGCTGTTCTTCCAGATCGGCGCCGTGGCCTTCGGCTTCCTCGTGCCGGTCCTCGCCGGTTACATCGCCTACGGCATGGCCGACCGGCCCGGTCTCGTCCCCGGCTTCGTCGGCGGCGCGATCTCGCTGACCATCAACGCCGGCTTCCTCGGCGGTCTGGCCTCCGGTCTCATCGCCGGTGCCGTGGTGCTCGCCATCCAGAGGGTGCGCATCCCGGGGGCTCTGCGCGGCATCATGCCGGTGGTGGTGATTCCGCTGATCTCCTCGGCGGTCGTCGGCTTCCTGATGTTCGTCGTCATCGGCAAGCCCATCGCCTCCGCCCAGAAGGCGATGACCGACTGGCTGAACGGCCTCACCGGCACCAACGCCCTCCTGCTCGGCGCCCTGCTCGGCCTGATGATGTGCTTCGACCTCGGCGGACCCGTCAACAAGGTCGCCTACACCTTCGCCACCGCCGGCATCGCGGTCGCCGACCCCAGTGACTCCGCGATGAAGATCATGGCCGCGGTGATGGCGGCCGGCATGGTCCCGCCGCTGGCCATGGCCCTGGCCACGACGGTCCGCGGCAAGCTGTTCACCCGCACGGAGCGCGAGAACGGCAAGGCCGCCTGGGTGCTGGGCGCCTCCTTCATCTCCGAGGGCGCGATCCCGTTCGCGGCGGCCGACCCGCTCCGGGTCATCCCCGCCTCCATGGCGGGCGGCGCGGTCACCGGTGCCCTGTCGATGGCCTTCGACGCGACCCTGCGCGCCCCGCACGGCGGCATCTTCGTGGTCCCCCTGATCGGCAACCCCTTCCTCTACCTCCTCGCCGTCGCCGCGGGCGTCGCGGTCACGACGGCCCTGGTCGTCGTACTGAAGAGCATGCGCAAGCAGGCCTCAGACGCGGCCGCGCCCGAGCCGGCCGGTGGCCCGGCGGAGGCGAAGTCCCCGCGGAACGAGCAGGCCGTGGCGGCCTGAGAGCGACACTTGTCCCTTTAGGGAGCTGTGAGTTGTTCACGGCACCCTGAGCGGAACCAGGCCGGAACAAGGTCAACTGCACCACCTGCGAGATACGTCACGGTCCGGGGCGAAAGTCCCGGACCGTGGTGTCTACTGGGCTCCATGCCTGAGCACGTCTCGATCCTCCAGTGGGCGGGCGTGGCCGTCCTCGCCCTGGCGGCCGTCGCCTGGGTGACCGGCCTGAGCCGCATGCTGCGCCGCGGCGGTTTCGAGGCCCCGGCGGCGGACCCACGCCCGGGCCCCACCGCTCTGCCCGCCCTCCCGCGCCAGCGGCAGACGGGCCCCGACCGGGAGTCGGTCGAACTGACCCCGGCCGAGAAGGACGCCTTCGCCGGACTGGTACGACAGCTCGCCGAGGGCCGCTGAGCGAGGCGCCGGGTGCTGAGCGGGCCTTCGGGCTCTGCGCGAGGCTCCGGGCGCCCGCTGTCAGGAGACCTGCGCCGCCCGCCGCTCCATCGCCTCGCGGGCGGCGTCCTCGCTCGCGTACACCTCGCACATGTGCCGCCCGTCGGGCGTGGCCGTGTGCTCGACCTCCCAGAGGGACAGCTCCCTGCCGTCGCGCAGCAGGAACGCGTGCTCGTAGAGCGAGAAGCCCAGCCCGATCCGGCCCGCACGGCAGGGGCGTCCGAAGGCCTGCGTGATCTGGTGCGCGAACGCCGACGCCAGCAGCGCCGCGATCTCCGCCCCCGGCCGGTCCGGGTTCTCCGCCCGGCGCAGCAGCCGACGCGCGTGGTCCGCCGAGTCGTCGGGCACATACGCGTGCCGAGGGCCCGGCAGGGAGGGCAGCGGCGAGAGGACCGGCAGCTCGAAGTCCGGTGTCTCCGGCGGCAATGGGAGGCGGCTGGTGGCCGTGCGCAGCTCCTCCTCGTCGGAGTACACCTCGTGGTGCGCGCTGTCCGAGGCGGTGTCGTGCACGAGCTCCCACAGGGTGAGCGCCGAACCGTCGGCCAGCAGCCAGGTGTGCCGGTACGTCTCCCGGTGCCGACCCGCGCTGTGGTGCGCGGAGTGCAGCGAACTGTCGTGCGCCAGCGCGGTGTCGAGCCGCCGTAACACGTCGTCGGGCAGCTCGAAGGAGTTCAGTGCGCGGCCGAGCAGTCGCGCGAGATGCTCTTCCGGAGACTCCGGCGACTCGTGTGGTTCGTACGGTGCGGTCTCGTACGGAACGCTCAAGGTTTCTCCCGGCGTTGCTGCATGTCACCTTGTGGGTGCATACCGTAGCCCCTCGGTCGGACATCATGTCCGGGAACCGAGAAAACGTCCGCGGGGAAAACGGCCGGGCCGCCGGAGAAGTTCCCGTGCGGCCCGACGTCCCCTCAAAATCCGCTGGTGGGCGCCCCTTTGGGCACCTCTTCGGGTGCCGTCGGCCGGTCAGACCGCGCTGCCCGCGACCCAGTCGCTCCAGGCCATGTTCCAGCCGTTGAGCCCGTTGTCCGGCGCCACCGTCTTGTCGTGGGAGTTCTTCACGATCACCACGTCCCCGACGAGGGAGTTGTCGAAGAACCACTTGCCCGTCGTGTCGCCCTGCGCCCCCTGCACATCCTGGAGCCCCACACAGCCGTGGCTCGTGCCCTCGCGGCCGAACGGCGGGTTGCCCTGGTTGTACCAGTAGTTGCCGTGCACGAAGGTCCCGGACTGCGTCAGCTGCATCGCGTGCGGCACGTCCGGGATGTCGTACTGCCCGGCGAAGCCGACCGTCGAGCCGTCCATCCGCAGCTGCTCCCACTTGCCGGAGATCACCATCTGCCCGTTGTACGTGGTGTTCTCCGGGCTGCCCGCCGAGATCGGGACCGTCTTGAGCGTGCTGCCGTCCCGTACGACCGTCATCGTCTGCGTGGCCGCGTCGACCGTGGACACCTGCGAGCGGCCGACCGTGAAGGTGACGGTCTTCTTCTGCACACCGAAGGCGCCGTTCGCTCCCTCCACGCCGTCCAGGTCGATCTTCATCGTGACCTTGGAGCCGGCCTTCCAGTACTCCTGCGGCCGGAAGTCGAGCCGCTGGGAGCCGAACCAGTGGCCGACCACCTTCTGCCCGCTGTCCGACGTCACCGTGATGTGCGACTGCACGGCCTTCTTGTCGCTGATCTCCTTGTCGAAGGTGAAGGACACCGGCATCCCGACGCCGACCGTCTGGCCCCCGTCCGGCACGTACGTCCCGATGAAGCTGTTCGCCTCCGACACGGTCGTGAACCGCGAGTCCGCCGCGATCGTCCGGCCCTTGCCGTCCTTCGCGGTCGCCGAGATCCGGTACGCCGTCCCGCGCTCCAGCTGCTCCTTCGGTTTCCAGCTCGTGCCGTCCGACGACAGCGCCCCCGGCACGGCCTCGCCCGACTCCGTCTCCGTCATCTTCACGCCGGTCAGCCTGCCGTCGGTGACCTTCACGCCGGTCGTGTTGATCGACGCCGTCGTCGAGCCGTCCTCGGCCGAGATGACGATCCGCGGCGCCGACTTCTTGGCGTCGCTGTCGCCGTTCCCGCCGTTGTCGGCGCTGGCGCTGCCGCCGCACGCGGTCAGGGTCAGGGCGCCGACCATCAGGGCGGCGCAGGCCACCACCTTGCGCCGCGAGGCTATGTCCGGCGTTGTCACGGGCTGCTCCCAGTTCGTGTGATGTGCGTGGTCCGCTGCAATGCGTGGGAAAAGAGGCGGACAGCCGCGAATGGGTTCCCATGCCGTCGCTTGTGGCGCCATCGGTGACAGAACCGGGACAATTGCCTGCCCAGGAGCGGTGGTTGGGGGTCGTGGGGGACGTGGTGGGGGACAGGGGGACGAGGGGGAGGAGGCGCGGGGGAGAGGGCGAGCGGGCGGGGGCACGAGGGCAGGGGCGGCGCGCGCCCCGAGGCTCACCGAGGCCCGTACAGCTCCTCGTACGACGGCCACGCCCCACCCGGCCCGTCCACGGACCGCGCGGCGCGCACCGCGCGCACGATGGCGCGGGTCACCGCGTCCGCGCCCGCGGCGAGGATCTCGTTCAGGGCGAGCGGTTGCCCGGCGTCCAACGGGCGCGCCCCCGTCGCCAGCGCGAACACCGTGTCACCGTCGTTGAGCAGATGCACCGGCCGCACCGCGCGCGCGATGCCGTCGTGCGCCGTACCGGCCAGCTTCTGCGCCTGCGCGCGCGACAGATCCGCGTCGGTGGCGACCACGGCGAGGGTGGTGTTCAACGGGGGCGGCACGTTCCTCGCCGCGGTCTCGGCCAGGCGCCGGCACGCGGCGGCGTGCACCGTTGCCCCGGGCCGCTCCAGCCGCCCCTCGAACAACTCCCCGTACAGCAGGCCCGTCTCGGGATCCATCGCCGAGCCCACCGCGTTGGCCACCACCAGCGCGGCCACGGTCGTCCCCGAGGCGAGCACGACGCTCGCCGTGCCGATCCCGCCCTTCAGCGGCCCGACCGCCGCGCCCGTGCCCGCACCCACGCACCCCTCGGGCACCCGCGCGCCCATGTCGCCCGCCGCGGCCGCCTCCACGGCGGCCCGCCCGGTGGCGGCGTCCGGCCGGGCTCCGAAGTCGCCGCCGCGGCCCAGGTCGAAGACGCAGGCGGCCGGCACGACCGGCACGACGTGGGACGGGTCCGGCCCGACGGACACCCCGCGCCCCCGCTCCTCCAGCCAGGCCATCACACCGGAGGCCGCGTCGAGTCCGAACGCGCTGCCTCCGGTCAGCACGAGCGCCTCGATCTTCTGCACCACGTTGCGCGGGTCGAGGGCGTCGGTCTCCTTGGTGCCGGGACCACCGCCCCGCACGTCCACGGCGGCGACCACGCCGCCCTCGGGAGCGAGGACGACCGTGGTGCCGGTGAGCCATCCGTCGCCGGTGCGGGTGGCATGCCCCACGCGCAGCCCGGCGACGTCCGTCAGAGCGTCGACTGTCATGGGGACCAGTCTTGCCCGGCCCGGGGACGCGTATGACCGTGCGCGCCCCCGGCGTGGTGTCAGGACACCGGTGTGGCCGCCTTCGCCGCGCTCTCCCGGGCCGCCTGGCGCGCCGTCAGCGTCGTGCCCGTCACCACCGCGAGCGTGGACACCAGGCCCGTCGCGAGCACCGCCCACTCGCCCAGGAAGGTGCAGCAGATGACGGCCAGTGCGGTCAGGGGCAGCACGGTCTGCTGGGCGGTGCCCACCTTGAAGTGGCGGGAGTGCAGCGCCCAGAGGGTGAGCAGGTACAGGGCGGTGGGCAGGGTGACGGCGGCGGAGGCGGCCAGGGTGGAGATGTGCGCCTTGCCGACCGCCTCCTCGACGGCCACTTCCAGACCAGCGCCGATCGCCGCCGCCGAGGCGAAGATCAGGTAGTGGCCGTAGCCCCACAGGAACGCCTGCCGGTTGGAGCGCAGATGGCCGTGGATGGGCACCGCGAAGTAGATCCACCAGGCGGCGAACACGATCAGCAGGCCGCCCGTCGCGATCGGCAGCAGGTCGGTGAGCGCGTCGTTCTCGTCCACGCCCGTCTTCACGGCGACCGTCGCCGCGGCGATCGTCTCGCCCAGCACGATGATGGTGAACAGTCCGTACCGCTCGGCGATGTGGTGCGGATGCCAGGCCGTCTGCGCCTGCCGCTCGGCGTAGACCGGCACACACAGCTCGGCGACCGCCATCACCAGGAACACCCAGGGCCGGCCACCCTCCGGCAGGAGCAGCAGCCCCAGCCAGCCGACCTGGCAGAGCAGCACGCCGCCCGCGTACCGCAGCGCGACCGTCCGCTCGGCGCCCCGGGCCGACCGCGCGGCCCGCAGCCACTGCGCGACCATGGCCAGCCGCATGATGGCGTAGCCGAGCCAGACGGCGAGGAACTCGTGCTCCTCGAAGGCTCGCGAGACACCTGCGGCGAGCACCAGCACGCCGGCGATCTGCACCAGGGTGACCACCCGGTAGAGCACGTCGTCGTTGTCGTACGCCGAGGCGAACCACGTGAAGTTCATCCACGCCCACCAGATGGCGAAGAAGACCATCGCGTAGTTCATGATCCCCTCGCCGACATGGCTCTCGGCGAGCGCGTGCACCAGCTGGATCCCCGCCTGCGCGATGGCGACGACGAAGCACAGGTCGAAGAAGAGCTCGAGCGGTGAGGCGACCCGATGGGCCTCGTCGCGCCCCCGGGCGGTGAGCTTGCGCAGGGGCTGTCCGGCAGAGGACCGGCCGGAGGGGGCCTTGGACGGCGTCGAACTGGATGTCATGCCGTCCAGCACAGCAGATACCCGCCGGCGAAGCGATGCGGCGAGGGTGAGGCGGTGCGCCTGCCCGGCGCGTCAGGGCGTCGCCGCCGGGGCCGTACGCTGGAGGCATGACTACCGCATCCGCCCCCGAGCCGCGCGAGCCGAAGGCCGCGCTGATCTTCGACGATCCGCTGTCGCAGCAGTCCTCGGACGACACGGACCGCGGGTGGGGCGATCGGCCGGCCGGCGGCAGCGCCGACGACCTCAAGCGTTTCCTCGACGAGAAGCCGCCCCACCACCTCTGAGCGCGACGGGCGGCCCGGCGGGCCGACGCCCGCAGAGCCGCCCCGACCGCGGCCGTCAGCGTTCGCTGTGGCCCGCTCCGCGCTGGGCGACCAGCGCGTCGCGGATCTCCTTGAGCACCTCCAGCTCGGTCACCTCGATGACCTCGACGGTGCCCTCCCGGGCCTTGCGCTGGGCCTCGACCCGCGCCAGGTACTTCGACATCGGCAGCACCATCAGGAAGTAGACCACCGCCGCGGTGATCACGAAGCTGAGCGTCGCCCCCAGGACCGAGCCCCAGAGGATCATGACGCCCGATGCGACCGTCCCGTCGGCAGCCACTTCGCAGGGCCCCTTGAGGCACGAGCTGTAGCTGTCGAGATTCTTGGTGCCGATCGCTCCGACCAGCGGATTGATGACGCCCTTCACCACCGAGTTGACGATGTTGGTGAAGGCGGCGCCGATGACCACCGCCACTGCCAGGTCGATGACGTTCCCGCGCATCAGGAAGGCCTTGAAGCCCGACCAGACGCTCGGACCCTTCTTCTCGCTCACCTCGGAGCCTCTCCTCGTACACACCTGTTGTGGAACAAACCGCTCCGCAACCTACGTCAGGGCGAGGCCATCCTGTCCAATTCCTTAGCTCGATCGAGCGACTTGACAGCGTGTCACCGAGCAGGCGCAAAACACGCTTCAGCACAGCGTCACCGCCAACCGCGCCGTGGCGCTCGCCCCGACCAGCCGGGTCGCGGTGGCGCGCGGCACCGAGAGCACGACCAGGGCCCCCGTGTCGGCGGTCTCCGCGAGGGGCTCGGGCACCTTCGTCACCAGCGCCCCGCGCGCCACCACCCGGGCCTGACCACCGGTCGCGGTCTCCTGCGCGGCGATGACGTCGACGCGGTCGCCGGGGCGCAGCAGCCGTACCGTCGCGCCGTCGGCGATGCGCACCGGCGCGGTCACCGTCCGCACCACCCGGCGCTCCGGCGTCGGCTCCGCCACCGGATGGCCGAGGGCCTGCTCCTCGCGGTGGGCGTCGGCTCCCGTCCGGGGTCCGGCCGCCACCAGCGCCGCCGCCGTCACTGCCAGTCCGGCCGCCAGTGCCCGCCTGCGATGCCGTACGAGCCGTTCCAGCTGATGACGCACGCCGCGCACCCGCACCGGGTCGAAGTGCGGCACCTCGCACGTGGCCGGTGCGTCGCTGCCCGGCGGATGCGCGGAGGAGTAAGGAGGAGCGGAAGGAACCGAAGGAACGGAAGGAACCAGGGGAACGGGAGGAGGGAACACGGACACGAGAACCACCACCTGCGACGGGAACCGGCTTGCAGGCCCACGATGGGGCCGCTCGCCGATGCCCGCCGAGGCCGGTGCGCTACTCGCCGGTTGTGGAAAACTCCCTCACCCGAAGGGGTCCCCCCGGGGCTACGCCCCGCTACGGCAGCGCGAACCCCGGATCCATGCCGCCCAGCGCGCTCGTGCACAGGCAGTCCCGCTCACCGTTCGCCGGCAGTGCGGCGACCGCGTCGAACAGCACGCCCCGCAGTCGGTCGACGTTCGCCGCGAAGACCTGGAGCACCTCGTCGTGCGAGACGCCCTCGCCGGTCTCCGCGCCCGCGTCCAGGTCCGTGACCAGCGTGAGCGAGGTGTAGCAGAGCTCCAGCTCCCGGGCGAGCGCGGCCTCCGGGTGGCCCGTCATGCCGACCACCGACCAGCCCTGAGCCTGGTGCCACAGCGATTCGGCGCGGGTCGAGAACCGCGGCCCCTCGACGGTCACCAGCGTCCCGCCGTCCACCGCCTCCCAGTCCCGGCCGCGCGCCGCCTTCAGCGCGGCCGCCCGTCCGGTGGGGCAGTAGGGGTCGGCGAGGGACACGTGCACCACGTTGGGCACCGTGCCGTCCGGCAGCGGGAGCCCGTCGAAATACGTTCCCACCCGTGACTTCGTACGGTCCACCAGCTGATCCGGTACGAGCAGCGTGCCGGGCCCGAACTCGGGCCGCAGGCCGCCCACCGCGCACGGGCCGAGCACCTGGCGCACCCCGACCGAGCGCAGCGCCCACAGGTTGGCCCGGTAGTTGATGCGGTGCGGCGGGAGGTGGTGGCCGCGACCGTGCCGGGGCAGGAACGCGACCCGGCGGCCCGCGACCTCGCCGAGGAAGAGGGAGTCGCTGGGCGGCCCGTACGGCGTCTCCACCTGGATCTCGGTCACGTCGTCCAGGAAGGAGTAGAAGCCGGAGCCGCCGATTACACCGATGTCTGCGTTCGCCATGACCAGCACGGTAGCTGGCGCGGGGGAGGCGCGGTCCACCGGTGCCGGAAACGCCGAAGACCCTGTCGTCGTACGACGACAGGGTCCCGCGAGCGGGTGTGTCAGGCGGCGGAGCTGCCGGCCGAGCTGGCCGAGCCCGAGGACTTCGAGTCCGAGGACGACGAAGACGCCGAAGACGACGAAGAAGTGGAGGACGACGCCGGCGTCGACTTCGACGACGCGGGCGAGCTGCTCGACGAGGCGCCGCGGCTGTCGTTGCGGTAGAAGCCGGAGCCCTTGAAGACGATGCCGACCGCGGAGAACACCTTCTTGAGGCGACCACCGCAGTTGGGGCACTCGGTCAGGGCGTCGTCGGTGAACTTCTGCACCGCCTCGAGGCCCTCGCCGCACTCGGTGCACTGGTACTGGTACGTCGGCACTGTCTTCCTCCTGGCACTCTCACTCGATGAGTGCTAACGACGATCCATAGTGACGTATTCCGGGGGATCAGTCCACCGTCACCGGCACGCGGTGACCGACGCCACGCGCGACGGTGCGGCCGGCGGGCCGTGCCGAGAGGCGTGCGCGCAGGGCGACCAGGGTCGCCAGAGCGAGCAGCGTGCCGCCCATCGGGACGAGGAAACCGGCACCGCCCCACAGCCGGTCCTCCAGCTGTCCGGCGACCGTGACGGCGGCCGCCTGCCCGAGCGCGACCGCGCCGGTGAGCCAGGTGAACGCCTCGGTGCGGGCCCCGGCCGGGACCAGGCCCTCCACCAGCGTGTAGCCGGTGATCAGGGCGGGCGCGATGCACATGCCGACCAGCAGGCCGAGCCCCGCGAGGAGCAGCACCGAGTGCGCCGCCCACAGGCCGGACGCGACCAGCGCGAGCGCCGCGTAGCCGAGAACGAGGCGGCGCTGCGGGGCGATCTTCCACGCGATGGCGCCACAGGCGATACCGGAGAGCATGTTGCCCGCCGCGAAGGTTCCGTACAGCACGCCGTTCAGGCCGGGCTCGCCGATGGACTCGGTGAACGCCGCCAGCGACACCTGCATGCCGCCGAAGACGGAGCCGATGCCGAGGAACGCCACGATCAGGACGCGCACGCCCGGGACGCTGAGCGCCGAAGCGTGCTGCACGCGCGCGTGCCCGGCGGGGGCGACCTGCGGCTGTGTGCCCTTCTGCGCGGCGAACAGCAGGCCGCCCAGCAGGGTCAGCGACGCCTCGGTCACCAGACCCGCGGCGGGGTCCACCGCGGTGCACAGCGCAGTCGCCAGCAGCGGTCCGACGACGAAGGTGAACTCGTCCGTGACCGACTCGAAGGCCGCCGCCGTGGTCATCAGGGGTGAACCCTGCAGCTTCACGCCCCAGCGGGCGCGGACCATCGGCCCGACCTGCGGCACCGAGGCGCCCGTGGGGACGGCGGCCACGAACAGTGCCCACAGAGGCGCGTGGGACAGCGCGAGCGCGGTGAAGGTGATACCGGCCAGGGCGTGCACCAGCACACCGGGGAGCAGCACGGCGCGCTGCCCGAAGCGGTCGGCGAGCCGCCCGGTGTACGGCGCGAACAGCGCCATGGAGACACCGGTGACGGCGGCGGCGGCGCCCGCCGCACCGTACGAGCCCGTCGTGTGCTGCACGAGCAGCACGATCGAGATGGTCAGCATCGCGAACGGCTGGCGCGCCGCGAAACCGGAGAGCAGGAACGTCCAGGCGCCGCGGGTGCGCAGCAGTTGCCCGTATCCCGGGCGGGAGGGTGCCGGCGAGTTCTTCGACGGCTCGGTGGAGACCGTGGACGCCACGGCCCGTGCCTTTCTGCCGCCTGGTAGCGCGGCCCCTGCGGGTGGGGGGCGGCGCCGAGAGCTGTCCTCTTGCGCTGAACTGCGGTAGATACCGGCGCCCCCTGTGGAGAGGGCGTCACGGCCGCCATACGGTCGCGCCAGCTCTGCGTCAGGCAGAGTTGGTTCGATCAAGGTCTGCCTTGATGATACAGGTATCTACGCGCGTTGACTCTGTGAAAGGGCACACCAGAGTCGCTGTGGCCTGGGAACGGCGCGAAACGCACCCCGCGCCCTCACCGCCTCCCGGAGTCCCCGCCCCCGGTGCCCAGCCATCCGGCCAGCTTTCCGCCCTGTCCCACGGCGCGCAGGCGCCGCTCGGCGGCGTCCCGCACCGGGTCGGTGGCGACGACCAGGAGCTCGTCGCCGCGGCGAAGGACGGTGGAGGGCAGCGGCACGAACGATTCTTCGTCGCGTACGACGAGTGTCACGGCGGCTCCGGCCGGCAGCCGCAGCTCGCTGACCTCGACGCCGTGCATCTTGGAGCCGTCGGGGATCGCCACGGACAGCAGATGGCCGCGCAGCCGCTCCAGGGGCGCGGACTCGATGCCGAGGTCGGAGGCCTCGGACCCGTCGCCGAGGCGCAGCGTGCGGGCGAGCCAGGGCAGGGTCGGGCCCTGGACGAGGGTGTAGACGACGACCAGGACGAAGACGATGTTGAAGATGCGGCGGCTGGCGTCGACGCCGTTCACCATCGGGATGGTCGCCAGGATGATGGGCACGGCGCCGCGCAGCCCGGCCCAGGACATCAGCGCCTGCTCCGGCCAGGGCACCCGGAACGGCACCAGGCAGAGCACGACGCTGAGCGGGCGCGCCACCATCGTCAGGACGAGCCCGATGACCAGGGCGGGCCAGATGTCGTCGTAGAGCTCGTGCGGGGTGACCAGCAGGCCGAGCAGGACGAACATGCCGATCTGGGCGATCCAGCCGAGGCCCTCGGCGAAGCCGCGCGTGGCGGGCCAGTGGGGCAGGCGTGCGTTGCCCATGACCATGGCGGCGAGGTAGACGGCGAGGAAGCCGCTGCCGTGTGCCAGGGCGCCGGCGGCGTACGCGGTCACCGCGATCGCGACGACGGCGATCGGGTAGAGGCCGGAGGCGGGCAGCGCGACATGGCGCAGCCCCCACGCGCCCAGCAATCCCACCGCGAGGCCTATGGCCGCGCCGATGGCCAGCTCCAGGGCTATCTCGCCGAGCAGGACGTACCAGTGCTCGACGGGACCGGCGGTGGAGAAGGAGACGACCAGGATGACGACGGGGGCGTCGTTGAAGCCCGACTCCGCTTCCAGCGTTCCCGTCACGCGCGCGGGGAGCGGAATTCTGCGCAGGACCGAGAAGACGGCCGCTGCGTCGGTGGAGGAGACGACCGCGCCGATGATCAGGGCCTGACGCCATTCCAGACCGACCAGATAGTGAGCGGCCGCGGCGGTGACGCCGACGCTCACCGCGACCCCGCCCAGCGCCAGCGCGCTGGCGGCCGGCAGGGCCGGCTTGATCTCCTTCCACTTCGTGCCGAGGCCACCCTCGGCCAGGATCACGACCAGGGCCGCATAGCCGATGACCTGGGTGAGTTCGGCGTTGTCGAAGTGGATGCCGCCGATGCCGTCCTGGCCCATGAGGACGCCGATGGCCAGGTAGACGAGCAGGCTGGGGAGCCCGCTGCGCGAGGAGATCCGGACCGCGGCGACCGCGATGAGCAGGACGAGCGAGCAGACGAGGAGGAGCTGGTTGAGGTCGTGGACTGTCAGTGGCCGTTCCCTTCCCTGGTCTCCCTGGGTTCCCTGGTTCCCCTGGGGGCAACTACTTCGTTACCTTACCTAACTCTTGACGTTTTCTTGACGCTCGACCAGGCAAGATCGAACATCCGTCCGCGCTGGTTCCGGACTCCGCGTCAAGGGGCGTCGGACCCTGCGCCTATGGTTGCTCCAGCGCTCTTTCATAGTCACAGCCCGACCTGCCGCTCGCGTTAGGACAGCAAGGACAGCGATGCCCCCCAACACCACCGCCTCTTCGGGTCAGAAGCCCGGCAAGCCCGGCAGGAAAAAGGGGCGCAAAGCCCGACTGATCGTGCTCCTGCTGGTGCTGGCCGTCGTCGGCGGACTCGGATTCGGGGCGTACTGGTCCATCAGCACCGTGCGTGCCTCCTTCCCGCAGACCAAGGGATCCATCACCCTGGACGGCCTGTCGGGGCCCGTCGACGTCAAGCGCGACGGCAACGGCATCCCGCAGATCTACGCGTCCTCCGACGCGGACCTGTTCATGGCGCAGGGCTTCGTCCAGGCGCAGGACCGGTTCTACGAGATGGACGTGCGCCGGCACCTGACCTCCGGCCGCCTGTCGGAGATGTTCGGCAAGAGCCAGATCGACAACGACGAGTTCCTGCGCACCCTGGGCTGGGACCGGGTGGCGAAGAAGGAGTACGACACCAAGCTGTCGGACTCCACGAAGAAGTACCTCCAGGCGTACGCCAAGGGGGTCAACGCCTACCTCGACGGCAAGAGCGGCGAGGACATCTCCCTGGAGTACGCCGCTCTCGGCTTCGCCAACGACTACAAGCCCGCGCAGTGGACCCCGGTCGACTCGATCGCCTGGCTGAAGGCGATGGCCTGGGACCTGCGCGGCAACATGCAGGACGAGATCGACCGCGCCCTGATGACCAGCCGCCTCGGCCCCAAGCAGATCGCCGACCTGTACCCGGCGTACCCGTACGGCCGCAACAAGGCGATCGTCCAGGAGGGCCAGTACGACGAGCTCACCGGCTCCTTCGGCGGCGGTGGCGAGAGCGGTGACGGCGACTCCGACGGCGGCACGGGCACCGACCCCGGCACGGGCGGCGAGGGCACCGGCACGGGCGGCTCCACGGACGCCGTGGGCGCCTCCACCGGCACCACGGACGGTACGGCCCTGCAGACCCAGCTCTCGGGCCTGTACGGCGTCCTGGAGGACATCC
Source organism: Streptomyces sp. NPDC096205 (assembly GCF_044763135.1). NCBI lineage: Bacteria > Bacillati > Actinomycetota > Actinomycetes > Kitasatosporales > Streptomycetaceae > Streptomyces > Streptomyces sp. NPDC096205. The sequence continues at coordinate 390,245 of NZ_JBIWFS010000006.1, forward strand.
CCGATGCCGTCGGCGTGAACGGCAACGGCATCGGCTCCAACTCCTGGGTCGTCGCGGGCAGCCACACCATCACCGGCAAGCCGCTGCTCGCCAACGACCCGCACCTGTCGGCCTCGCTGCCGTCCGTCTGGTACCAGATGGGCCTGCACTGCCGCGCGGTCTCCGAGAAGTGCCAGTACGACGTCAGCGGCTACACCTTCGCCGGCCTGCCCGGCGTGATCATCGGCCACAACAAGGACATCGCCTGGGGCATGACCAACTCCGGCGTGGACGTCACCGACCTCTACCTGGAGAAGCTCACCGGCGACGGCTACCTGCTCGACGGCAAGGTCAAGCCGTTCACGACGCGCAAGGAGATCATCAAGGTCGCCGGCGGCGCGCCCAAGCCGATCGTCGTGCGCGAGACGGACAACGGCCCGCTGCTGTCCGACCGCGACGACGACCTCGTCAAGGTCGGCCGCAAGGCCACCGTCGACACCGCCGCCCCCGACCGCGGCGACGGCTACGGCATCGCCCTGCGCTGGACCGCCCTGGACGCCGGCACCTCCATGGACGCCGTCTTCGCGATGGACCGCGCGGCCGACTGGGAGGACTTCCGCGCCGCGGCCGCGCTGTTCGACGTCCCGTCGCAGAACCTGGTCTACGCCGACACCGACAACCACATCGGCTACACGCTGCCCGGAAAGATCCCCACCCGCGCGAAGGGCCACGACGGCTCGATCCCGGCGCCCGGCTGGGACTCGAAGTACCGCTGGAAGGGCTTCATCGACCAGGACGAGCTGCCCTACGAGTTCGACCCCGCGCGCGGCTACATCGTCACCGCCAACCAGGCCGTCGTGAACAAGGACGACTACCCGTACACCCTGACCACCGACTGGGGCTACGGCACCCGCAGCCAGCGCATCAACGACCTCATCGAGTCGAAGATCAAGGGCGGCGGCAAGATCTCCACCGACGACATGCGGCAGATGCAGCTGGACAACAGCAGCGAGATCGCCAAGCTGCTCGTGCCCCGGCTGCTGAAGATCGACGTGGAGGACCCGGACGTCCGCGAGGCGCAGAAGCTCCTGGAGGGCTGGGACTACACCCAGGACGCCGACTCCGCGGCCGCCGCGTACTTCAACTCCACCTGGCGCAACATCCTCAAGCTCGCCTTCGGCAACAAGCTCCCCAAGGAGCTGCGCGTCAAGGGCCAGTGCCTGTGGGTCGAGCCGACCGACACCACCGGCCCCGCCGACGAGGACCGCAAGGTCCGCGAGTGCGGCCAGCGCGACGCCGACCAGGCCCAGCCCGACGGCGGGGACCGCTGGTTCGAGGTCGTGCGCAGCCTCATGGACGACGAGGACAGCGAGTGGTGGAGCACGCCCGAGGTCGGCACGCGCGACGGCGCCACCAACCGTGACGAGCTGTTCGAGCGCGCCCTGGTCGACGCCCGCTGGGAGCTGACCGCGAAGCTCGGCAAGGACATCGACACCTGGAGCTGGGGCCGGCTGCACCGCCTGTTCCTGAACAACCAGACCCTCGGCACCGAAGGCCCCGGCGTCCTGCAGTACATGCTCAACCGCGGCCCCTGGAAGCTCGGCGGCGGCGAGGCCACGGTCAACGCCACCGGCTGGAACGCGGCCGGCGGCTACGGCGTCGTCTGGGTCCCGTCGATGCGCATGGTCGTCAACCTCGGCGACCTCGACAAGTCGCGCTGGATCAACCTCACCGGCGCCTCCGGACACGCCTACAACGCCCACTACACCGACCAGACGGACAAGTGGGCCAAGGGCGAGCTGCTGGGCTGGGCCTTCACCGAGAAGGCGGTCGACGACAGGACCAGCGACACCCTGGTCCTCAAGCCGTGACCTGGTAGCCGGCTTCCACCGATGGCCCTCCACGCGCGCGTGGAGGGCCATCGCGCTACAGGGGGCGGTGGAAGCGGTGGACGCCCGTCGGGGTCACCGCCGCGTGGACCGGCTGGTCGTGCGCCTCCTCCGGGACGTGCTCGACGACCTCCGTGTCGTACAGCAGCACCACCAGCGCGGGGTGCGCGTCCGCACGCTCCAGACGGGCCAGCACGCGGTCGTACGATCCGCCGCCGCGCCCCAGCCGCATCCCTCGCGCGTCGACCGCGAGGCCGGGCAGCAGCACGACGTCCGCGGAGACGACCGCGTCGGGGCCGAGGCGCTCGCCGGCCGGCTCGAACAGCGCCATCTTCCCGCCGTGCCGGACGCGCGCGAGGGAGCCCTCCCCCTCGTACGCGCCCCAGTCCAGGTCGTTGTCGGGCAGCAGGGCGGGCAGCAGGACGTGCACGCCCCGCGCGCGCAGCGCGTCCAGGAGCGCCAGGGTGCCCGGTTCGGTGTCCACGGAGACGTACGCCGCGACGGTGCGCGCCCGCGCCAGCTCGGGCAGATCGAGGGCCCGCTCGGCGAGGGCGGAGGCCGCGGCCCGCACGTCATCTGCTGTCAATCTGTTCCTCACCGCGAGGAACTCCCGCCGCAACATTCGCTTGTCAGTCTCGGTCGGACGTCCGAAGTGCCCCACAGGTTGCTCCCGTTACGGTTCCAATGTGCTCATATGAGAGCCAATTAACCGGAGCCACAGATTCCTCTCAAAGGCACCGGATAGGGTTGCGGCCATGACTCAGTCGCACCCCAGGATCAGCAAGGCTGTCATCCCCGCAGCAGGCCTCGGCACCCGGTTCCTGCCGGCCACCAAAGCCACTCCCAAGGAGATGCTGCCGGTCGTGGACAAGCCGGCGATCCAGTACGTGGTCGAGGAGGCCGTGTCCGCCGGCCTCGACGACGTCCTCATGGTGACAGGGCGCAACAAGCGCCCCCTGGAGGACCATTTCGACCGCAACTACGAACTCGAGTCGGCTCTGGAGAAGAAGGGCGACGCCGAGCGACTGGCCAAGGTGCAGGAGTCGAGCGACCTGGCGACGATGCACTACGTCCGCCAGGGCGACCCCAGGGGACTGGGCCACGCGGTGCTGTGTGCCGCCCCGCACGTCGGCGACGAGCCGTTCGCGGTGCTGCTCGGCGACGACCTGATCGACCCGCGCGACCCGCTGCTGCAGCGCATGATCGAAATCCAGGAGCAGTACGGCGGCAGTGTCGTCGCGCTCATGGAGGTCGCGCCCGAGCAGGTCCACCTCTACGGGTGCGCGGCCGTGGATGCGACCGCCGAAGGTGACGTCGTGAAGGTCACCGGGCTGGTCGAGAAGCCCGACGCGGCGGACGCCCCGTCCAACTACGCGATCATCGGCCGCTACGTCCTCGATCCGGCCGTCTTCGAGATACTGCGCAAGACCGAGCCCGGCCGCGGCGGCGAGATCCAGCTGACCGACGCCCTCCAGCACCTCGCGGAGGACGAGAGCGTCGGCGGCCCGGTGCACGGCGTCGTCTTCCAGGGCCGCCGCTATGACACCGGTGACCGGGGCGACTATCTGCGGGCCATTGTCAGACTCGCGTGCGAACGTGAAGATCTGGGACCGGACTTCCGGTCCTGGCTTCGCAGTTACGTCACCGAGGAGATGTAGCACCTTGAGCACCGCCGCGCCCCGTACCGCCGGCCATGACCACCTGTGGTCGGTCGACGAACACCTGGAGGACATCCTCGCGACCGTCCGCCCCCTGGAGCCCATCGAGCTGCAGCTGCTGGACGCCCAGGGCTGTGTCCTGGTCGACGACGTGACGGTGCCGGTGTCGCTGCCGCCGTTCGACAACAGCTCGATGGACGGGTACGCGGTGCGGGTCGCCGATGTGGCGGGCGCGAGCGAGGAGTTCCCGGCGGCCCTGGAGGTCGTCGGGGACGTCGCGGCGGGCCAGGCCGAGCTGCTGCACGTCGGCCCCGGCCAGGCCGCCCGCATCATGACCGGCGCCCCGCTGCCGCCCGGCGCCGAGACGGTCGTGCCGGTCGAGTGGACCGACGGCGGCCTCGGCGAGGGCCCGGTGACCGGCATGCGCGCCCGCAGCCTCGGTCCCGAAGGCGCCGGCGGCCAGGTCCAGGTGTACCGGCCGGCCGAGGCACGCGCGCATGTGCGCGCCAAGGGCAGCGACGTGAAGGCGGGCGACCGCGCCCTCGAAGCGGGCACCGTGCTCGGCCCGCCGCAGATCGCGCTGCTCGCCGCGATCGGACGCGGCACGGTACGCGTACGCCCGCGCCCGCGCGTGGTCGTGCTCTCCACCGGCAGCGAACTCGTCCAGCCCGGCGAGGAGCTGGGCAGCGGCCAGATCTACGACTCCAACAGCTTCGCCCTCACCGCCGCCGCCCGGGACGCCGGTGCCATCGCCTACCGGGTGGGCGCCGTCGCCGACGACGCCGAGACCCTCCGTACGACCGTCGAGGACCAGCTGGTCCGCGCCGACCTGATGGTCACCACGGGAGGCGTCAGCGTCGGCGCGTACGACGTCGTCAAGGAGGCCCTGTCGCACGTCGGCGACGAGGACGAGGCCGGCAGCGGCATCGAGTTCCGCAAGCTCGCCATGCAGCCCGGCAAGCCGCAGGGCTTCGGCTCCATCGGCCCCGACCACACCCCGCTGCTGGCCCTGCCCGGCAACCCGGTGTCGTCGTACGTCTCCTTCGAGCTGTTCGTGCGCCCGGCGATCCGCACCCTGATGGGCCTTCCCGACGTCCACCGCCCGCGCACCCGGGCGCGCCTGGCCGGGGACCGGCCGCTGAGCTCGCCCAAGGGGCGCAGGCAGTTCCTGCGCGGGGTGTACGCCGACGGCAGTGTGGCCCCGGTCGGCGGGGCCGGGTCGCATCTGATCGCGGCGCTCGCGCACGCCGACGCGCTGATCGTCGTGCCCGAGGACGTGGAGTCGGTCGAGCCCGGCGCCGAGGTCGAGGTCGTGCTGCTCGGCTGAGGGCCCGCGCGCGTGCGTCCGCCTGCCGGGATCAGCGGATCCTGCTCCGCCCCGCACGCCGACTTGGCGGTACCGTGTCGCGCACAGCAGGCCCGTGCGCCGCACCGCGACGGGCCCGGACCGGGAGCGCCGTACAGCATGAGCACGCAGGACCGACTGACGCACATCGACGAGGCGGGCGCCGCCCGCATGGTCGACGTATCCGGCAAGGACGTGACCGCGCGCACCGCGCGCGCGAGCGGCCGCGTCCTTGTCTCGCCGAAGGTGGTGGAACTGCTCCGCGGCGAGGGCGTCCCCAAGGGAGATGCCCTGGCCACGGCCCGGATCGCGGGCATCATGGGTGCCAAGCGGACCCCGGACCTCATCCCGCTGTGCCACCCGTTGTCGGTGTCCGGTGTGAAACTGGACCTGTCGGTCGCGGACGACGCCGTGGAGATCACCGCCACGGTGAAGACCACCGACCGCACGGGCGTCGAGATGGAGGCCCTCACCGCGGTCTCCGTCGCCGCGCTCACCGTCATCGACATGGTCAAGGCGGTCGACAAGGGAGCGGTCATCACGGACGTACGGGTGGAGGAGAAGACGGGCGGCAAGTCGGGCGACTGGAGCCGGGCGTGAGCGCCGGGGCCTACCGCGCGCTGGTCGTCACCGCCTCCAACCGGGCCGCGGCCGGGGTCTACGAGGACAAGGGCGGCCCGCTGGTCGCCGACGGCCTCGGCGGCTTCGGGTTCGCCGTCGACGGCCCCCAGATCGTCCCCGACGGGGAGCCCGTGGAGGCGGCGCTGCGGGCCGGGGTCGACGCCGGGTACGACGTGATCGTCACCACCGGCGGCACCGGCATCTCGCCCACCGACCGCACGCCCGAGGCCACCCGCGCGGTCATCGACCGCGAGGTGCCGGGTATCGCCGAGGCCATCCGCGCCTACGGCCGGGAGAAGGTGCCGACCTCGGCGCTCTCCCGGGGCCTGGCCGGGCTGGCCGGGCGCACGCTCATCGTGAACCTGCCGGGCTCCACGGGCGGGGTGAAGGACGGTCTGGCCGTCCTGGAGCCCCTGCTCGTGCACGCCGTCGACCAGATCCGCGGCGGGGACCACCCGAGACCCGCCCCCGGCCCCGGGGGTGCGAGCTGAGCAGCGCATCCTGGCCGGTCGAGCTGGTGGACGGCGACATCGTCCTCCGGCCGATAAAGCTGCGCGACCAGCGGGCCTGGCGCGAGGTGAACCGGCGCAACCGCGACTGGCTGCGCCCCTGGGAGGCGACCATCCCGCCGCCCACGCCCAGCGGTCCGATTGCGCACCGGCCCACCTACCGCCAGATGGTCCGCCATCTGCGGGCGGAGGCGAACTCGGGCCGGATGCTGCCGTTCGTGATCGAGTACCAGGGGCGGCTGGTCGGGCAGCTGACGGTCGCCGGGATCACCTGGGGCTCGATGTGCTCGGGCCACGTCGGTTACTGGGTGGACGAGGCGGTGGCCGGCCGCGGGGTGATGCCGACGGCGGTCGCGCTCGTGGTGGACCACTGTTTCCGCACCGTCGGCCTGCACCGCATCGAGGTCTGCATTCGCCCGGAGAACACGCCCAGCCGCCGGGTCGTGGAGAAACTCGGATTCCGCGAGGAGGGGCTGCGCCCCCGTTATCTCCACATCGACGGGGCCTGGCGCGACCACCTGGTGTTCGCCCTGACCGCGGAGGAAGTCCCGGACGGGTTGCTGAACCGCTGGCGGCGGGCACGCTCCCGGGGAATCCCGCGCAGCCCGCAAAATTGAATATGTGTTCGAAATTGACCCCTCGGTGACCGGTTCGGGGCAATCAATTCGCGTCCTCGGCGGGCTGCTGATCGCATCGGTCACAAAAAAAGTTCGAAATATCAGCCAGATCGTGCGACACACCGGCCCAATTGGCGGATGGCCTCACGCAAACCCCTCTACGGTGTGAGACGTGAGCAGCAGCGGCCTCATCTACGCAGTCATTGTCGGGGCCTGGGCCGCCTACTTGGTGCCGATGTGGCTCCGTAGGCAGGACGAGCTGAACGAGGCCCGTCCGACGGAACGCTTCAGCACCGCCATCCGGCTGCTGTCCGGACGGGCGGGCATGGAGCGCCGATACGCCAAGGACCTGCAGGCGCGCTCCACCGACGCGGGGGAGCCCGGCCTCGAGGACCCGGACACGGTCACCGACTCGGTGGACGTCCGGGCCTTCGCCATGCCTCCGACGCGCCCGCAGACAGCGGCGTACTCGACCGGCAGCACGCCCGCGCGCAACAGCGCGGCCGCCCCGGCGCGCAAGCCCGTGCAGGGCGGCCCCGTGCAGGGCGGCTCCGTACCGGGAGCCCGGCGTGCGCCCGAGGCGGGTGCCGCAGCGGCGCGCGCCCAGCGCACGAAGGTGCTCGCGCGCCGCAGGCGTACGACCGTGATGCTGTTCCTGGCGTTCACGCTGGGCGCGATCGTCGCCGCCGTCGGCGGGCTCGCGTTCCTGTGGGCGCCGGGCGTGCCCGCGGTGCTGCTCAGCGGGTACATCGGGTATCTGCGCGCCCAGGAGCGGCGCAGGTTCGCCTTCCAGATGGACCGCCGACGGGCCGAGGCCGCGGCGCAGCGCCTGCGCGAGCGGGCGGCGAGGGAGCGGCGCGGGCCGGCCGGCCCCGACACGGCGGCCGACGACGCCGAGGAGCCCGAAGCGGCGGGTGAGCCGGAGCTGGACCCGGGGCTGTCGGCGCTGGCGGCGGACCGGCGCGCCCTGGTGGAGCAGACGGACCACGCGGAGTGGGTCGACCAGCAGCGTGAGCGCCAGCGCGCACCGGGCCGGGGCGAGAGCTGGGAGCCGGTGCCGGTGCCGCTGCCGACGTATGTGACCGCGCCGGTCGCACCGCGGGCCACCTCCGATGTGGACCTCGGCGCGCCGGACGCCTGGAGCTCGGCGCGCTCCAGCGCCGCGCCCCGTGAGCAGGAGCCCGCCGCCGAGGACGCGCAGGGGGCGCAGGAGCAGGCGGGCGGCGAGGACGACGGGCGCAGCGACGCGCGTCGGGCCGCGTCGGCACGGCGTTCGCGGGAGCGGGGCCGGACGCCGCTGTTCGACCAGTACGAGGACGGCGGCCGGCCGCGGGCCGCCAACGAGTGACGGTCCGACCTGCCCCGTCCCGGATACGGATTTTCAAGCACGGCGATCGGGGTGCTAAAGTTTCACTCGTTGCAAGGGCCTGTGGCGCAGTCCGGTAGCGCACCTCGTTCGCATCGAGGGGGCCAGGGGTTCAAATCCCCTCAGGTCCACGCAGCATAGAGCCCCGTCGGGAAACCGACGGGGCTCTATCGTTTTCTCCCTCACCTGAGGACCCGTGACGGGCCCTCAGGTGACGCGGCTCACAGCGCCTTCGCGAAGCAGCGGCTGTCCTCGTAGAAGCGGTAGTAGCCGAACTTGGCGCACGGCTCGTAGCCGGTGGCCGTGTACAGGGCGATGGCCTCCGGCTGCTTGTCGCCGGTCTCCAGGACCATGCGCAGGCGGCCGGCCGCGCGGGCGTCCTCCTCCAGGGCGGTGAGGATGCGCCGGGCGAGGCCGCGGCCGCGCATGTCGGGGACCACGTACATGCGCTTGAGCTCGGCGTCGCCGTCCTCGTTGCCCTCGGGGTTCTTGTCCTGGCTGCGCCAGCCGCCGGTGGCGACCGGGCGGTCGGACTCGTCGTAGGCGATGAGGAAGATGCCGCGCGGCGGTTCGAAGTCGGCGGGGGCGAGGGTCGTGGCGTCGCCGCCGTCGCCGTAGCGCTCGTGGTACTCGGCCTGGACCTCGTCGTTGAGCTTGACGGCGTCGGGGTGATCGAAAGGCACGCGGCGGATCTGCATGCTGGTCATCGTACGTATGACCAGTCTCTCGTAAATCGAATTCTGGACTCGGTCCAGTGTGCCGGTATCGTGCCGGGGTGCTCACTGTGACCTCTGTGAATGTGAACGGGCTGCGTGCCGCCGCGAAGAAGGGCTTCGTGGAGTGGCTCGCCGGGACCGAAGCCGATGTGCTGTGCCTTCAGGAGGTACGGGCCGAGCCGCAGCAGCTGCCCGAGCATGTGCGCACGCCCGAGGGCTGGCACGTGGTGCACGCGCCCGCCGCCGCCAAGGGGCGCGCCGGTGTCTCCCTCTACACCCGCCGAGAGCCGGACGCGGTGCGTGTCGGCTTCGGGTCGGCCGAGTTCGACGGCAGCGGCCGGTACGTCGAGGCCGACCTGCCCGGTGTGACGGTCGCCTCCCTCTATCTGCCCTCCGGTGAGGTCGGCACCGAGCGGCAGGACGAGAAGGTGCGCTTCATGGGCGAGTTCCTCGCCCACCTCAAGGAGCTGCGCGAGCGGGCCGCCGCCCAGGGGCGCGAGGTGCTGGTCTGCGGCGACTGGAACATCGCCCACCAGCCGGCCGACCTGAAGAACTGGCGCGGCAACACCAAGAACTCCGGCTTCCTGCCCGAGGAGCGCGAGTGGCTCGGCCGGGTCCTCGACGCGCAGGACGGCGGCTACGTCGACGTCGTACGGGCGCTGCACCCGGGGGTCGAGGGGCCGTACACCTGGTGGTCGTACCGCGGGCGGGCCTTCGACAACGACAGCGGCTGGCGGATCGACCTCCAGGTCGCGACGCCGGGCCTCGCGGAGCGGTGCGTCAAGGCGTACGTCGAGCGGGCCGCGAGCCATGCCGAGCGGTGGAGCGACCACGCGCCCGTGACGGCGGTGTTCGACCGCTGAGGGGGCGGCCGGCGAGGCTCCTCACCTGGGCGATCTTGCCTGTGTGAGCGGGAATCCACATCCGGCTGAACGCCGGTTGGCCACTCCGTATACTCCGCCGGAGTACGCCCGTCCGCATCCTCGGCCAGAGAGCTCCGACGTCACCATGAACAGTCCCGTGCCTCCTCTGTCGCCCAACTACGCGACGCACATGACCCGTGCCTACAAGGAGAGCGTGGAGGTGCACGGGAAGTGGCCGGTGGAGTACCAGTTCCGGGCGGCGCAGGGGGATCACCGGCATCTGCTGGTGGTGTTCTCCTCGGTGGGCAGCAAGTACGGATTCGGTGGCGCGCTGGACAGCGTCAAATGCAATGTCCTGCGCATCCGTGACCATTTCGACGGCGCGGCGTCCTATTACGTGGCCCGGAACATGGACTTCAGCGTCTCGGACTCCATCCAGGCGCTGATCCAGGACTTCATGCGCAGGCTGCGGGTCACCCCGCAAGAGGTGACCCTGCTGGGGGCCTCGAAGGGGGCGAGTGCCGCCCTCTACTACGGCGTGAAGTACGACTACAAGAACATCATCGCGTCGACTCCGCAGTATTTCCTCGGCAGTTACTCCAAGGGTCACGCCCAGCTCGGCGACGCGGTTCTCGGCGAGGGCCAGCCCGACGAGAACGTGGCGGTCCTGGACGCCGTGATGAAGGACGTCCTGGACAAGGACACCGACCTCAAGCGGAACATATACCTGGTCTCCTCACCCGGCGACTACCAGTACGAGCAGGAGGTCGTGCACTATCTCCCCGCACTGCGGGCGTACGAGAACTTCAACTTCCTGTTCGTCGAGTCGCCGACGGTACGGCGGCACGACGAGGTCGTGCGGCAGGCGCTGCCCTCGATCCTGAGCATCGTGTACTCCGTGACCGAGGGCGTCGCCCCTCGCTGGGGTGAGGTCACGGTCGGGTCCGAGCCCGAGGACCCGGAGGCCGCGGCCGAGTACCTCGCCGAGCTGCGGGGGCGGGACACCGCCCTGGCCACGCTCACCCGAGCCGTGTTCACGAACGGCAGCCTGGACCTGAAGGGGCGCGCCTTCCTGCCGGGCCAGGCGCCCGAGGGCCCGGCCGAGGAGAGCAAGCGGCTGGTCCTGGAGAAGGACGGGCGGAAATGGTCGTACCCGCTGAGGACGACCAGCGAGATCAGGCTCTACCGCGACTACTTCGACGAGTACTTCTGCGAGTACGCCATGGGCGGATTCGCCACGCAGGGCGAGCTGACCTTCGCGGAACTCCCGCAGGGCACCTACGACGTGTCCGTGTGCGTCACGAGCGAGTCCGAGGGCATCAGCCGGCGCACCCGGCTGATCTCCGCGGCCGCGGTGGACCGGCGTCAGGTGTGCGGTGATTCCGAGCTGCTGTTCCGGGGCGGCAAGGGCGGTCTGAAGCTGGTGAAGAGGAGCATCGTCGGCGTCGATTCCCCGGGCGTGAGTTTCTCCGTCGCGAAGGCGGAGGAGAGCGAGCGGAAGCTGCACACGGAGGGCGTCTTCTTCCTGCCCGGAAGGAATGCGGACCGTGACGCGCACGCTTTCTACTACCTCGTGCTGGAAGGGAAGTCCGGAATCCACTCCTTCGCCCTGAGCGCGAAGAAGAACCCGGAATCCGTACGGCCGCACAAGGACCGGGGTGACCTCGGCAACTACGACTTCGGGTACTTCACCTCGGGTCCCGCGGGAATCGACGTCTCGGACCTTCCGGCCGGAAAGTACAACGTGCTCGTGTCGATGAGCGCGGGTGGTGCGCTGTTCACCAAGAAGGCCGGGAAGATCACGCTGAAGAAGCCCCGGTAACCGGGGAAGTCCCGTCAGTCGCCCTTGCTGATCCTGCGGTCCAGCGCCAGCGACAGTTCCGCCTCCACCACGCTGCGCGCCAGCGGCCGCATGCGCGGAAGGTCCTCCTCGGGGGCGTGGCGCAGGACGAGGTCGGCGAAGAGCTCGGCGAGGGCGTCGGCGTGCTCGCGGACCCGGGCGCCGGCCGCGAGGACCTCGGCGAGCGGGATGCCCTCGCGGACCAGCGCGGCGGAGACCTCCAGGAGCCGGCGGCTGATGTGGACGATGTCCTCGCCGTCGGTGGCGAGGTAGCCGAGCTCCATCGCGGCGGCGAGGTTCTCCGGGGTGACCTCGCCCGCGAAGTGGTCGGCGAGTTCCTCGGGGGTGAGGCGGACCGGCTCCTCCTCGGTGGGGGTGCCGAGGCCGAGGAGGTCGCCGACGTCACGGCCGTGGTCGAAGGCCTCGGCCAGCTCGGCGATGCCGCTCAGGGTGTGGCCGCGCTCCAGCAGCGCGGCGATCGTGCGCAGACGGGCCAGGTGATGGTCGTCGTACCAGGCGATACGGCCCTCGCGGCGGGGTGGCGGGATCAGCTTGCGCTCGCGGTAGAAGCGCAGGGTGCGCACCGTGATGCCGGCCAGCTCGGCCAGCTCCTCCATGCGGTATTCGCGCTTGTCTGCCACAGCGGAAGCCTATGTCGTACCGCCGGTAACTTTCCTGGGCCGACCCCTACCCATGAGTACGGACCTCCTCTACTCTCCCCATTGCGCCAGTGTTCACTGGCAGAGTTCATACGGACGATGCGCGGAGGCTTCGGGATGGCCCACGAACACGAGCATGTACGGGTGGCGGTGGTCGGATCCGGGTTCGGCGGGCTGGGGGCCGCCGTACGGCTGCGACGCGAGGGGATCACCGACTTCGTCGTCCTGGAACGGGCGAGCAGCGTCGGCGGCACCTGGCGCGACAACAGCTACCCCGGCTGCGCCTGCGACGTGCCCTCGCATCTGTACTCCTTCTCCTTCGCACCCAACCCCGACTGGCCGCGCACCTTCTCCGGGCAGGAGCACATTCGCGCCTACCTGGAGCACGTCGCCGACACCTTCGGACTGCGCCCGCACCTGCGCTTCGACTCCGAGGTCAAGCTGATGACCTGGGACACCGAGAAGCTGCACTGGCGCATCGAGACCGCCGGCGGGACCCTCACCGCCGACGTCGTCGTCTCCGCCACCGGCCCGCTGTCCGACCCCAAGATGCCGGACATCCCGGGGCTCGCCGGCTTCCCCGGCAAGGTGTTCCACTCCGCCCGCTGGGACCACGACTACGACCTCACCGGCAAGCGCGTCGCCATGGTCGGCACCGGCGCCAGCGCCATCCAGATCGTCCCGGCCATCCAGCCGAAGGTCGCGAACCTGACCCTCTTCCAGCGCACCCCGCCGTGGGTCATGCCCCGCATGGACCGGGCGATCAGCGGCGCCGAGCGCGCCCTGCACCGAGCCCTGCCCTTCACCACGCAGCTGCGCCGCGGACTGCTGTGGGGCATCCGGGAGTTGCAGGTCCAGGCGTTCACCAAGCATCCGAACGAGCTGGGCCTGGTGGAGAAGCTCGCCAAGCAGAACATGGCCCGCGCCATCAAGGACCCGGCCCTGCGCGCCAAGCTCACCCCGGACTACCGCATCGGCTGCAAGCGGATCCTGCTGTCCAGCGAGTACTACCCGGCGCTCGCCAGGCCCAACGTGGACGTCGTCGCCAGCGGCCTCAGCGAGATCCGCGGCTCCACCGTCGTCGCCGCCGACGGCACCGAGGCCGAGGTCGACGCGATCGTCTTCGGCACCGGCTTCCACGTCACGGACATGCCCATCGCCGAACGGGTCGTCGGCGCGGAGGGCAGGACCCTCGCCGAGACCTGGAAGGGCGGCATGGAGGCCCTGCGCGGGGCGGCCGCCGCGGGCTTCCCGAACTGGATGACGATCATCGGCCCCAACACGGGCCTCGGGAACTCCTCCATGATCCTCATGATCGAGTCCCAGCTGAACTACATGGCCGACTACCTGCGCCAGTTGGACGTCCTCGGCGGCCGCGCCGCCCTCGACGCCCGGCCCAGCGCGGTGCACGCCTGGAACCGCCGGGTGCAGGAGCGGATGAAGCGCACCGTGTGGAACACCGGCGGCTGCACCAGCTGGTACCTGGACGCGAGCGGCCGCAACACCACCATCTGGCCCGGTACGACGACGGAGTTCCGGCGTGCCACACGGCGGGTGGACCTCGCGGAGTACGCGGTGCTTCGGCCGGCCGCCAAGGAGGCCGGGTCCGCGAAGAAGCCGGACCTGAAGGTCGTACAGGAGACTGCCGGGGAGCCCGTGGGGGAGTCCGTCGAGCCGTCGGCCGCCGAGGACGTGACCGCATGAGCCGTCTGACGCATGTCGCCTCCGGCCCTTACGCCCCGCCCGTCCCGGCCCGTGTCCTGACCGCCGTGTCCGCGGACGGCGCCCGCCTGCACGTCGAGGTGCACGGACCCGAGGGCGCGCCGGCCGTCGTGCTCGCGCACGGCTGGACCTGCTCGACCGCGTTCTGGGCGGCGCAGATCCGCGAGCTGGCCGCCGACCACCGGGTGATCGCGTACGACCAGCGCGGCCACGGCCGCAGCCCCGCGAGCCCCGCCTGCAGCACGGAGGCGCTCGCCGACGACCTCGAAGCCGTGCTCCTGGCCACGCTGGCACCCGGCGAGAGGGCGGTCGTCGCGGGGCACTCGATGGGCGGCATGACTGTCATGGCGGCCGCGACCCGGCCCGCGTTCCGGGCGCACACGGCGGCGGTGCTGCTGTGCAGCACGGGCAGTTCGCGGCTGATCGCCGAGTCGACCGTCGTCCCGATGAAGGCGGGGCGGCTGCGGTCCTGGTTGACCGAGCGGATCCTCGGCTCCAGCGCCCCGCTCGGCCCGGTCACGCCGCTCGCCCGGCGCATCCTCAAGTACGCCACCATGGGCGCCGGTTCGGCACCGCACATGGTCGAGGCGTGTGCGCGGATCGTGCACGCCTGCCCGCGCAGGGTGCGCCACGTGTGGGGCGGGGTGCTGGCCCTGCTCGATCTCGACCACGGCGTACGGGAGTTGCGCATGCCGGTCGAGGTGATCGTCGGCACCGCCGACCGGCTCACCCCGCCGGTGCACGCCCGCGCCCTGGCCGCCGCGCTGCCTGCTTGCGTCGGAGTCACCGAACTGCCGGGGCTCGGGCACATGACACCGGTGGAGGCGCCGGAGGCCGTCACCGGCCGGATCAGGGCACTTGTCACGACGTACACGCAGGTCAAGGAGGGCGCATGAGCAGGGTGAGTCTGCAGGGGCAGGTCGCGGTCGTCACGGGGGCGGCGCGCGGTGTCGGCGAGCTGCTCGCCCGCAAGCTGTCCGCGCGCGGCGCGAAGGTGGCGCTGGTCGGGCTGGAGCCGGACGCCCTCAAGGACGTCGCCTCCCGGCTGCACGGCGAGAGCGACCACTGGTACGCCGACGTCACCGACCACGAGGCGATGGCCCGCGTGGCGCGCGAGGTGAAGGAGCGGTTCGGCAAGGTCGACATCGTCGTCGCCAACGCCGGTGTGGCGAGCGGCGGTCCGTTCGTCGACTCCGACCCCGACGCGTGGCGGCGGGTGATCGAGGTCAACCTCATCGGCTCGGCGGTGACGGCCCGCGCCTTCCTGCCGGTGCTGATGGAGAGCCGGGGCTACCTGCTCCAGATCGCGTCCCTCGCGGCCATCACGCCGGCGCCGATGATGACGGCGTACTGCGCGTCCAAGTCGGGCGTGGAGGCGTACGCGCACAGTCTGCGCGCCGAGGTCGGCTACAAGGGCGTGAAGGTCGGCGTGGGCTACCTCTCGTGGACGGACACCGACATGGTGCGCGGCGCCGACCAGGACGACGTCATGCGTGAGCTGCGCCAGCGGCTGCCCTGGCCGTCGAACAAGACGTACCCCCTGGGCCCGGCCGTCGACCGGATCGTCGCGGGCATCGAGCGGCGCTCCAGCCATGTCTACGGGCAGTGGTGGCTGCGCGGCATGCAGGGCGTGCGCGGCTATCTGCCGGGGATCATCGGCGCGGTCGGACAGCGGGAGATGGCACGGTTCGCGGACCGGCTGGACGGCATGCGCATCGGTCTGGTGGGTGCGGGCGGGGCGGCGGACGAGTCCGAAAGGGCCTCCCGCCAGGGGTGACTACAGCCTGTCACTGATCGACATGCGTGGGGTCACGGTGCGTGTGAATCTGGTCGAGGCCCGGTGCTCCGGGCCCGATTCCCTCACCCGTACAGGAGTGAACCCACATGGGTATGAAGGACCAGTTCCAGGACAAGACCGAGCAGTGGCAGCAGCAGGCCAAGGGCAAGATGGACCAGGCCAAGGAGCAGGCCAAGCAGCGCGGCCAGAAGCGCGGCCAGCGGCCTGACGAGGAGCCGGAGCGCACGCGCCCGCAGGACGAGCAGGACCGGCTCGACCCGGACTACGACATGTGACGCTCGCCACTGAGCGGTAGGGGCGCCCCCTCTCGGAGGGGGCGCCCTCCTCGTGTGTTCATGCCCTCGGCGGCAGCTTCGGACGCGACCTGTCCGGGACGTCCCGGTAGTCCGGCGGGGTCGCCGGAGGGTTCGTCTCCAGCAGCTCCAGGGCCAGTTGTACGGCGTCGTCGAGCTGGGCGTGGCGGCCCTCGGCCCAGTCGAGGGGGGTGCGCAGGATCTCCAGGTCCGGGGTGACGCCGCGGTTCTCCACGCCCCAGCCGTAGGCGTCGAACCAGGCGGCGTTCATGGGCACGGTGATGACGGTGCCGTCGCCGAGCTGATGCCGGCCGGTCATGCCGACGACGCCGCCCCAGGTGCGCTGGCCCACCACCGGGCCCAGCTTCAGCAGCTTGAACGCGGCGGTGATCATGTCGCCGTCGGAGGAGGTCGCCTCGTCGGCGAGGGCCACGACCGGACCCCGCGGCGCGTTCGAGGCGTACGACACCGGCTGCGCGTCGCGTGTCAGGTCCCAGCCGAGGATCGTCCGGGTCAGCTTCTCCACGACGAGTTCGCTGATGTGGCCGCCCGCGTTGCCGCGCACGTCGACGATGAGCGCGGGCCGGGAGACCTCCATGCGCAGGTCGCGGTTGAACTGGGCCCAGCCGGAGCCGCCCATGTCGGGGATGTGGAGGTAGCCGCACCTGCCGCCGCTCAACTCCCGCACCACGTCACGGCGTTTGGCGACCCAGTCCTGATAGCGCAGGGGGCGCTCGTCCGTGAGCGGGACCACCGCGACGCGCCGGGAGCGGCCGGCCTCGCCCTCGGCGGGGGTGAAGGTCAGCTCCACCGTCGTACCGCCCGCTCCCGCCAGCAGCGGATACGGTCCCGCGACCGGGTCGACCGGGCGGCCGTCGACATGGGTGAGGACGGCGCCCTCGCGGATGCCGGTGCCGGCCAGCGGGGAGCGGGCCTTGGAGTCGGAGGAGTCGCCGGGCAGGATCCGCTTGACCATCCAACTGCCGTCCCGGCACACCAGGTTGGCGCCGAGCAGGCCCTGGAGGCGGCGGTAGTGGGGCGGGCCCTCGTTGCGCCGGGCGGGGCTGACATAGGCGTGGGAGGTGCCGAGTTCGCCGAGCACCTCGCGCAGCAGGTCGGCGAACTCGTCGGGGGAGGCGACCTGCTCGACCAGCGGCCGGTACTGCGCGAGGACCGCGTCCCAGTCGATGCCGCACATGCCCGGGTCCCAGAAGTAGCCGCGGATCAGCCGCCCCGCCTCGGCGTAGGCCTGCCGCCACTCGGCGCCCGGGTCGACGGTGTGCAGGATGCGGCGCAGGTCGATCCAGACGGTGGAGTCGCTGTCCCCGGACTCGGTGGCGGGCACCGCCCTCAGGTCGCCCTCGTCGACGACGACCAGCCGGCTGCCGTCGCCGCTGACCGCGAACCAGTCGAGGTCACCGACCAGTTCGGTGCGCTTGGCCTTGGTGATGCTGAAGTGCTCCAGCGTGGGCCGGCCGCTGGTGTCGTCCGGGTTGGCGAAGGTCTCGCCCAGCGCGCCCGAGATCGGCCAGCGCAGCCACACCAGCCCGCCGCCGGCCACCGGGAAGAGGGCCGAGTACTTGGACGCGGTCACCGGGAACGGCGTGACCCTGCTGGCGAGGCCCTCGATCTCGACGGTGACCGTGCCGTCGCCGCCCTCGTCCTCCAGCGGGTCGAGACCGCCCGCGGCCGGCCGGCCCTCGGGGGTCAGGGCGAAGGGGGAGGGGGTGGCCGAGGACAGGGGCACCAGGTAGGGCCGGCAGCCGAGCGGGAAGGACAGGTCGCCGGTGTGGACGTCGTAGACCGGGTCGAAGCCGCGCCAGGACAGGAAGGCGAGATAGCGGCCGTCGCGGGTGAAGACCGGGTTCTCGTCCTCGAAGCGGCCGTTGGTGACGTCGACGACCATACGGTCCTTGATGCGCGCCATCTTGATCTGCCGCAGCGTCCGCCCGATCCCCGGGTGCGACCAGGTCAGCCACGCCCCGTCCGGAGAGAACGCGAGGTCGCGCACGGGGCCGTTGATCGACCGGATCAGCTCGGTGACCTCCCCGCCTGAGTCCTCCGAGCCCGCGGCGGCAGCCGCATCATCGGACACAGTGATCAGCAGCAGCCGCCCGTCGTGCGAGGCGATGGCCAGGCGCTCGCCGTCCGGGTCCGACACCAGCTCCAGCACCCGCCCCAGCTCGCCCGAGGCCAGCCGGCGCGGCTCGCGGTCACCGGTGGCCCGCGGCAGATAGGCGATCTCGACGGCGTCCTCGCCCTCGGCGTCCGTCACGTACGCCACCTGCCCGCCCGACCCCAGCATCTCCGGCAGCCGCACCCGGACGCCCGGGGTGTCGGTGATCGTCCGGGCCGGGCCGTCGCGATGGGTGAGCCAGTACAGGCTGCCGCGTACGACGACCGCGCTCGCCCGGCCGGTCTCGTCGACCGAGATGCCGTCGATGTGCTGCGCGGCCGGCACCTGATAGGGGCGGCGGCCCGCACGCGGCCCGCTCAGCCGTACGTCGAGCCGGCGCGGCGCCGAGCCGGGGGCGAGGGTGTCCACCATCCACAGCTCGCCCGCGCACTGGTAGACCACCCGGGTGCCGTCGGTCGAGGCGCTGCGGGCGTAGAAGGCGTCGTGGTCGGTGTGCCGGCGCAGGTCGGAGCCGTCGTGGTCGCAGGAGTAGAGGTTGCCGACGCCCTCGTGGTCGGAGAGGAACGCGATCCGGCCGTCGACGAACATCGGGCAGGCCAGATGCCCCTCCAGGTCGGCGAGCAGCCGCTCCCCGTGCAGCCACAGCCGGCCCATGGCGCCGCCCCGGTAGCGCTTCCAGGCGGCGGGCTCGTGCGGTGGGGTGCCGGTGAGCAGAAGGGTCTTGTGCCCGTCGGGGAGGTCGGCGACCTGGATGTCGGTGACCGGACCCCAGGGGAGCTTGCGGCCGGGGTCGCCGTCGGGGCCGACCTTGTAGGCCCAGGTGAAGTAGGAGAAGGGCTCGCCGTGCGAGGCGACCGCGAGGATCGTGCCGTCCGGGGTCCAGCCGCACACCCGGGTGTCGGGGCTGCCCCAGTACGTCAGCTGCCGGCCGGTCCCGCCGTCCACCGGTGTCAGGTGCAGCTCGGGGACGAGGCTGCGCCAGCTGGTGTACGCGATGTGGCGGCCGTCGGGGGAGAAGCGGGGGTGGCCCAGCTTGGTCCGGTCGACCGTGAGCCGCCAGGCCCGGCCGGGTTCGTCCAGCGGGGCGAGCCAGAGGTCGTCCTCGGCCACGAAGCAGAGCAGGTCACCGCTGATGTGGGGCAGGCGCAGATAGCTCACGTAGTCATGCTTTTCCCTGGGACGGAGTGGAGCAACTTATGAGTTTCCGGGCGGCTGCGAGGCGGGCCGTGAGGTGGGTTGCGAGGCGAGCTGTGAGGTGGCACACGTACGAAACCGTTTCGTTTCGCAGAGCTTCTGCGCTACATTCGTCGGAGTACGAGAAATCCCCCAGGGGGCACCCCCGAAGGGGCCGGGCAGGAGGGTGGGAGACATGGCTGAGGTCGCGACACCGCGTCGCAGCCGGATCACGCCCGAGCGGGCGGCCGAGCTGTACGAGGCCGTGCTCGACCTGCTCCGGGAAGTCGGCTACGACGCCCTCACCATGGACGCCGTCGCCGCCCGCACCCGGTCCAGCAAGGCCACGCTCTACCGCCAGTGGGGCGGCAAGGCCGAACTGGTCGTCAAGGCCCTGCGGCACAGCAAGCCCGGCAATGTCGGCGAGATCGACACCGGCTCCCTCCGCGGCGACCTGCACGCGCTGGTCACCATGGACGACGACTGCACCATGGAGCAGAACTCCGCGCTGATGCGGGGCATCGCCATGGCGATCCACCAGAACGCGGATCTTCGCCAGGCGTTCCAGGAGCAGCTCATCGAACCGGAGATGGCCGAGTTCCAGCGCGTGCTGCAGCGCGCCGTCGACCGGGGCGAGGTCCGCCCCGACTGTCCGGCGCTGGACTTCATGCTCCACATGATGGTCGGCGGGTTCGTCACCCGCGCCCTGCTGGACGACCGGCCGCCGACCCAGGAGTTCCTGATCTCGTACGTGGACGCCGTGGTCCTCCCCGCCCTCGGTGTCCCCGCAGTCTGATCCCCTTCCATCAAGCACCTGACGTCACCGCTCACGTCGTCGGGCCGACCGACCCTGCCTCCCCGCCGGGACGGTCACCCCTGCCCTGAATGAACCCACGACCTGACCGGGAGTACGCCCCGTGGCCACGTTCCTGTACAAACTGGGCCGCCTCGCCTTCCGGCGACGGCACTTCGTCGCCCTGATATGGGTGGCGCTGCTGACCCTCGCCGGAGTCGGCGCGGCCAGCGCGCCCGCCCCCGGCACCACGTCCTTCTCGATCCCCGGCACCGAGGCCCAGAAGGCCTTCGACCTGCTGGAGGAGCGCTTCCCCGGGATGAGCGCCGACGGGGCCACCGCCCGCGTCGTCTTCAAGGCGCCCGTCGGCGAGAAGATGACGGACGCCGAGAACAAGGCGACCGTGCAGAAGACCGTCAAGGAGCTGTCGACCGGCTCCGAGGTCACCTCCGTCGCCGACCCGTACCAGGCGGGGGCCGTCAGCAAGTCCGGCTCCGTCGCCTACGCGTCGGTCAAGTACGACGTCTCCGGCATGGAACTGCAGGACTCCAGCCGTGAGGCCCTTCAGGACGCCGCCGAGCACGCCCGGGACGCGGGGCTGACCGTCGAGATCGGCGGTGACGCCCTCCAGGCCACCCCGGAGACCGGCTCGACCGAGATCATCGGCATCGCCATGGCCGCCGTCGTCCTGGTCATCACCTTCGGCTCGCTGCTCGCCGCGGGTCTGCCGCTGCTCACCGCGATCATCGGCGTCGGCATCGGCGTCTCCTCGATCGCCGCCCTGGCCAGCACGCTGGACCTGGGGTCCACGACCTCGACCCTCGCCACGATGATCGGCCTGGCCGTCGGCATCGACTACGCGCTGTTCATCGTCTCCCGCTACCGGGCCGAGCTGGCCGAGGGCCGCGACAGGGAAGAGGCCGCGGGCCGCGCGGTCGGTACGGCGGGCTCGGCGGTGGTCTTCGCCGGACTCACCGTCGTCATCGCCCTGGTGGGCCTGGCCGTCGTCAACATCCCGATGCTGACGAAGATGGGCGTGGCCGCGGCCGGCACGGTCGCCATCGCGGTCCTCATCGCGCTCACCCTCATCCCGGCCCTCCTCGGCTACGCGGGCCGCAAGGTGCGCCCGGCCGGCCAGAAGTCCAAGCTCCTCGGCGGCGGCCGGGCCGCCGAGAAGGCCGACCGCCCGAACATGGGCACGCGCTGGGCGAGCTTCGTGGTCCGCCGCCCGCTGGCCGTGCTGCTGGTCGGCATCGTCGGCCTGGGCGCCGCCGCCATCCCGGCGACCTCCCTGGAACTGGGCCTGCCCGACGACGGCTCCCAGCCCACCTCCACCACCCAGCGCCGCGCCTACGACACGCTCTCCGAGGGCTTCGGCCCCGGCTTCAACGGGCCGCTGATGGTGGTCGTCGACGCCAAGGGCAGCGCCGACCCCGAGGCCGCGTTCGCCGAGACCGGCGACCGCATCAAGGCCCTGGACAACGTCGTGACGGTCACCCCGGCCACGCCCAACAAGGCGGGCGACACGGCGACGATCACGGTGATCCCGGACGCGAAGCCGTCCTCGGTGACGACGGAGGAACTGGTCCACTCGATCCGTGACGCGGGCGCGGGCATCGCGGCGGACACCGACGCGGAGGTCCTGGTCACGGGCGCGACGGCGATGAACATCGACGTCTCGCAGAAGCTGAACGACGCCCTGATCCCCTACCTGATCCTGGTGGTGGGCCTGGCCTTCCTGCTGCTGATCGTGGTCTTCCGCTCGATCCTGGTCCCGCTCAAGGCGGCCCTCGGCTTCCTGCTGTCGGTCATGGCGGCGCTGGGCGCCGTGGTCGCGGTCTTCCAGTGGGGCTGGCTGTCCGGCCTGATGGGCGTGGAGGAGACCGGGCCCGTCATGTCGATGATGCCGATCTTCATGGTCGGCGTGGTCTTCGGTCTCGCGATGGACTACGAGGTCTTCCTCGTGACCCGCATGCGTGAGGCGTACGTGCACGGCGAGAAGCCGAGCCAGGCCGTGGTGACGGGCTTCAAGTACGGCGCGCGGGTCGTCACGGCCGCCGCGGTCATCATGATGGCGGTCTTCGCCGGCTTCATCGGCTCCTCCGAGTCCATGATCAAGATGATCGGCTTCGGCCTCGCCATCGCCGTCTTCTTCGACGCCTTCATCGTCCGCATGGCCATCGTCCCGGCGGTCCTCGCCCTGCTGGGCAAGCGCGCCTGGTGGCTGCCCAAGTGGCTCGACCGGGTCCTGCCCAACGTCGACGTCGAGGGCGAGGGCCTGCGCGCCCACGACCGCAAGGACGTCGACCCCGACGAGGAGAAGGAACTGGTCCGCGCCTGACACCGGGCCGGCCGGCCGGTGAGGACCCTCGGCGAAGAGGGCCCTCACCGGCTTCTTCGTGCCCGGACTCAATCCACTCGCGTGTCTCATACACCCACCGCTACCGTGCCCTGCATGACGACGACAGCCGCCACTGACGCCGAGGGCTCCGGAGCCCACCCCCGTTTCGCCGAAGCCCTGTTGGAGGACGGGCTCGAGGGACTGCTGCGACGAGTGCGCCGGTTCCCGGAGGCCACGCGTACCGCGGCCGAGGCCGCCGCCGCGATCGGGTGCGAGCTCGGTCAGATCTGCAAGTCGCTGATCTTCGCGGCCGACGGGGTGCCGGTGCTGGTGCTGATGGACGGGGCCTCGCGGGTGGATGTGGAGCGGGTCCGGGAGGCGCTCGGGGCGCGGAAGGTGACGCGGGCCGACGCCGGGGTCGTACGGGAGACCACCGGGTACGCCATCGGCGGGGTGCCGCCGTTCGGGCACCGGACGCGGACCACCGTGCTCGCCGACCGGGGGCTGCTCGCGCACAGCGAGGTCTGGGCCGCCGCGGGCGACCCGCACGCCGTGTTCCCCATCGCCCCGGACGCGCTCGTCGCGCACGCCGGGGCCACGCTGGTGGACGTGCGCGAGCGCACCTCGTGACGCCGCTGGTCACCGCGGCGGTGCTGCTCGCCGCGGTCACGCACGCCAGCTGGAACGCCATCGCGCACAAGATCACGGACAAGCTCGTCGGGTTCACCCTGATATCGGGCGGCGGGGCGCTCATCGGGCTCTGCCTCGCGCCCTTCGCCGCCGTACCGGCCGCCGGCGCCTGGCCGTATCTCGCCGCCTCCGCCGTCATCCACCTCGTGTACTACGTCCTGCTCATGCGCTCCTTCCGGCTCGGTGACTTCGGGCAGGCCTACCCCATCGCGCGCGGCAGCGCCCCGCTGGTCGTGACCGTGCTGGCCGCCCTGTTCGCGCACGAGGTGCCCGACGCCTGGGCGGCGGCCGGTATCGGGCTGTCCTGTGCCGGGCTGACCGGCGTCGCGCTGTGGGGCCTGCGCGGGAGGCGGCCCAATTGGGCGGCGGTCGGGGCCGCGCTCGCCACAGGGATGTCCATAGCGGCGTACACCGTGGTGGACGGGCTCGGGGTGCGGGCCTCCGGGTCGGCCCTCGGGTACACCGCCTGGCTGATGATCGCCGAGGGGCTCGCGCTGCCGGTCTACGCCCTCTACCGGTGGCGGCGGGACACCCTGGTCATGCTCCGGCCCTTCGCCGGGGTCGGGCTGCTGGGCGCGGCCCTGTCCGTGGCGGCGTACGGGCTGGTGCTGTGGGCGCAGACGCGGGCGGAGATGGCGCCCATCGCGGCGCTCAGGGAGTCCTCGATCCTGGTCGGCGCGGCGATCGGGGCCGTCGTCTTCAAGGAGCGGTTCGGCGCGGCCCGGATCTGGGCGGCGGGGCTGCTGGTCGCCGGGATCGGGCTGATGCTGCACTCGGGGTGAGCGTCAGGCCCGGGCCGCCCGCCGGATCGCCGCCACGGTCGGCACGGGCTCCTGGGTGAGGAAGTCCAGCAGCAGCGCGTTGACCAGGTGCGGCTTCTCCTGGGTGAGGAAGTGGGAGGTGCCGGGGACGACGGCGAGCTCGGCGTCCGGCAGGGCGTCGTACATCTCCACGGCGTGAGACATGGTCATCAGGTCGTCGTCGGCGAACATCACCAGCGAGCGCGCGGTCACCGCGGCCAGGTCGGCGGCCCGCAGGTTCGGCTCCTTCGCGGCCATCTCGCCGACCTTCGTGGCGACGACCCGGAAGTGGTCGGCGCCGTCGGGGGACACCTCGGCGTAGGACGGGCCGAGGAACTGGGTGATCGCGTCGACGTCCCACTCCATGTCCGGCGCGGCCTCGCCCGCCTTGCTGAAGCCGCCGCTGATCATCACCAGCCGCTTGACCAGGTCGGGCCGCCGCATCGCGACCAGCATGGCCACGAACGCCCCGTCGCTGTGTCCGACCAGGTCGGCGGGGGCGCGGACGACCGTCTCCAGGAAGGCGACGGTGTCGTCGGCCATCAGCTGGTAGGTGATCGGGCCGGGCACGTCCGGGGTGTGGCCGTGGCCGCGGCGCTCGGGCGTGTAGACGTGGAAGTGCTCGGCGAGGGGGCCGAGGTTCGGCTCGAAGAAGCGGGCGTCGACGAGTCCGCCGTGCAGCAGCACCAGCGGCTCGCCCGCGCCGTGCTCGTCGTACCAGGTGTTCACGTCGCCGGTCCGGACGTACGTTCCCATGTCAGTTGTCTCCAGCCTTCAGCGTGTGGGCGACGAGGGCGTTGGCGTGACCGTGGCCCAGGCCGTGCTCGGTCTTGAGCCAGGCGACCAGCTCCATGTGGCGGGTCAGCGCGGAGGAGCGGATCAGCTCGATCCACTCGGCGACCGGACGGCCGTACTTCTTCTCGATGGACGGGAAGTAGCTCGCCGGGCCCTTCGCGGGAGTGCTCATGTCAGTTCGCGCCCTTCTCGTCGGCCTGCGCCTCGGCGAGCCGGTGGCGCAGCAGGACCACCTTGCCGTCGAAGGTCCGCGACTCGACCAGGTCGAGGGCGAGGCGCGGCAGCGGACCGCGCAGCACGGGCCTGCCGCCGCCGAGGACGACCGGGTGGACGAAGACCTGGTACTCGTCGATCAGCCGGTGCTCGGTGAGGAAGGACGCCAGCTCCGAGCCGCCGAACAGCAGCAGGTTCTTGCCGCTCTCCTTCAGCGCGGTCAGTTCCTCCACCACGTTCTCGCCGATGACCCGGGTGTTCCATTCGGCCTCCTTCAGCGTCGAGGAGACGACGATCTTCTGCGCCTCGCGCCAGACCGGGGCGAAAGCGAGGTCGTGCGCGTCGGTGGAGAACTCCTCGGCGCGCGGCCAGTAGCCGGACATCAGGTCCCACACCTTGCGGCCGTAGAGGAAGACGTCGGCCTCGGCGGTGAGCGCCTGCGAGTGGGCGGACAGCTCGCCGGCCATGTGCGGCCAGTCGAACTCGCCGTTCGGGCCCTCGATGAAACCGTCCAGCGACTGATGGACGAAGTGCGTGATCTTCCCCATGGCGGATACCCCCAGTAGCCCTTGTGTACGATGTCCACATTCGGAGGGTGTGGTGATCCGCGCCCCCGAACGATCTTGCAGAAGCCTAGGCGATAAAAGTGGATGCTGTCCACATCGCTGTCCACATCGCTGTCCACATCGCTGTTCACATCGCTGTTCACCAGGAGGCCCGATGGCCGCGACCGGCAAGTCCAAGCGGGACACCTACCGCCACGGTGACCTGCGCAACGCCCTGATCGAGGCCGCTCTCGAACTCGCCCGCGAAGGCGGCCCCGAGGCCGTCGTGCTGCGGGCCGCGACCCGGCAGGCGGGCGTGGTGCCGAACGCCGCCTACCGCCACTTCGCCGACCGCGCGGCCCTGCTGCACGCGGTGTCCCAGGCCGCGATGGCCCGGGTCGCCCGCACGATGGAGGCCGAGCAGGCCGCGCTGCCGGACCCGTCCGACCCGGCCGCCGCGGCGCGGGCCCGCTTCCGTGCCGTCGGCACCGGCTATCTGCGGTTCGCCCGCGAGGAGCCGGGCCTGTTCCGTACGGCCTTCCATGTGCCCGGCGACATGACCTACGCCGCCGACGACAGCGCGGCCGGGGCGAGCGGCCGTACGCCCTTCGAGCTGCTCGGCGAGGCGCTCGACGGGCTGGTCGAGCAGGGACTGCTGCCCGAGGAGCGGCGGCCGGGGGCGGAGTTTCTCGCCTGGTCCGCGGTGCACGGCATCGCCGTACTGATGATCGACGGGCCGCTGCGGGGGCTGCTGCCGGAGCAGGCGCGGGAGGCCGGGGAGCATGTCATCGACATGATCGAGCGGGGCATCTGAGGCCCCCGCCGAAGGGACGTCGGTCGCCCCCGGCGGGTGTGGTGCGGGTGCCGGGTCTCGGGGGCACTCTGGAAGGAGGTCTTCCGGAGGTGATCGTCATGATGCACACCACAGTGGGATGGCATGTCGAGCTGGAGTTCATGGAGGACGACCAGCACACCAAGGCGGCCGCGATGGTGCGCCTGCCCGACGGCAGCGAGGTACGCGCCCACGGGCACGCCAGCAGGCACCACACGGACTCGAATCAGCCCCGGGTCGGGGAGGAGATCGCCGGTGCGCGGGCGCTCAACGAGCTGGCGATGCAGCTCCTGAGCAAGGCGCACGGCGAGATCGACCAGGCGTCCGGGCGGACGTCCCACCCGATCCACGTCTGAGGCCGCTCTAGCGGTCCTCACCGAGGGCGCTGCGTACGGCCCTGACCAGGGCCTGTGCCCTCGGGTCCGCGGTCACGCTCTGGCGGAAGCCGTTGGTGACATAGCCGAAGGCGATGCCCGAGTCGGGGTCGGCGAACCCGAGGGCGCCGCCGCGGCCCGGGTGGCCGAAGGAGGCGGGCGACAGCAGCGGGGACGCGGCGCCGTGCAGCATGTGGCCGAGGCCGAAGCGGGTGCCGACGACGAGGACGCGGTCGGTGCCCGCGGACTGCTCGGTGCGGGCCAGCGCGGCCGTCTCCGGCGTGAACAGGCGCCGTCCGCCGTCGACCTCGCCGATCAGGGAGGCGTAGATCCGCGCCAGGCCGTCGGCGGTGGCGATGCCGTTGGAGGCGGGCAGGGCGGCCGCGCGGTAGGCGGGGTCGTTCTCGTCGGGCAGCGGGGTGATCGCGGCGAAGGCGCGGCGGGTGAGGGAGTCCGGGTCGGCGTAGGCGTCGGCGACCGCACGCTTGGGGCGGGTCTTCAGGGCGCCCGCGGCCTCGGGTATCTCGGCGGCGCCGACCCGGCCCGCGCGGCCGGCCTCGGCGGCCGGCAGGCCCAGCCAGAAGTCCGCGCCGACGGGCCCGGCGATCTCCTCGGCGATCCACGCGCCGATCGGCCGCCCGGTGACCCGGCGTAGCAGCTCGCCGGTCAGCCAGCTGTAGGTCTGGGCGTGGTAGCCGTGGTCCGTGCCCGGCTCCCAGGCGGGTGCCTGCGCGGCGACGGCCTGCGCGCCGAGCTCGGGGTCGGCGGCCTCGGCGGGGGTGAGCGGCCGGTCGAGGACGGGCACGCCCGCGCGGTGCGCGAGCAGATGCCGTACGAGGGTGTGCTCCTTGCCCGCCGCCTTGAACTCCGGCCACCAGGCGCCGACCGGTGCGTCCAGGTCCAGCTCGCCGCGCTGGTGCAGCAGCAGGAGGGCCGCGGCGGCGACGCCCTTGGTGGCCGAGCGCACGATCTGCGCGGTGCCGCGCTCCCAGGGGGCCGTGCCGTCGATGTCCCGCGTGCCGCCCCACAGGTCGACCACCCGGTGGCCGTCCCGGTAGACGGAGACGGCCGCGCCCCGGTCGCCGAGCACCTCGAAGTTCCGTACGAACGCCTCCCTGACCGGCTCGAAGCCCTCGGCCACAGTGCCGTGCACGTCCACGTCGTACGTCCCTTCCGCTTGCCTACGACAGTGGGTGCAACAGTAGGGGGCCGCCTGCGATTCCTTGGTTCTGGGGATCCGGAGGGGGTTGTGTGGGGGAAGCCGGAGGAGGAGGCTCCGGCTCCGAGGCGGTGGGTAGCGTGCCGGAGTGACGAAGAAGATCTTGTTGGCGGGGGTGCTGCTCGCCGCCGTGTGCGCGGGCGCCGGTGCCGCCGCGTACGCCGCCCTCGCCGAGGACACCGCCGTGTCCGTGGACACGCAGCCGAAGCTGACCCGTGAGGACTACATCGCGCTGTGGCAGGAGGACCTGGCCGAGTCCGGCAAGGAGCTGCCCGCGGACGTGGACTCGATGAGCACCCAGGAGATCCTCGATGCGTGGGGGCGGGAGCTGGGCAAGCACGCGCAGCCCGGGTGAGCCGGTGCCGGAAGGGGGCCCGCGGTGTGCCGCGAGCCCCCTTCCCGTGCGGCGTGGCGTCAGCTGATGCCGTTGGCCGTGCTGATCGTGTTGCCCGCCTTCGAGTCGTGCTCGGAGGAGAACTGGTCGTCGGAGATACGGTTGCCCGACGCGTCCGACTCGTGGTGGCTGACAGCGCCGATGATGCGCGGGTCGCTGCTGTTCTTGCCCTCGATCCACGGGCCGCCGGAGGAGCCCTCGCCCATGTCGCAGTCCATCGACATCCGGTCGTCGAACGGGTTCCAGGAGCCGGCGTCCACGGTGTTGCCGGAGCAGTACATCATCCGCTCACCGGTGAGGTCGGTGCGGTTGTAGCCCTTGCCGGGGTAGCCGGCGGCGTAGACCTCGGCGTGGTCGGTGAGGTTCTCGGTGAAGGTGTAGCCGAACGCGCCCACGTTGTCCTGAAGCTTGCCCCAGGTGGGGTGGTCGTTGAGCACCACGGCGGCGTAGTCGGCGTCCTCCATGTCGCCGCTGTCCATCCACTCGTTGTTGACGACCTTGGACTTGATGGTCCAGGACCCGTAGGGGCCGCTGCCGTCGCGGTAGCCGGGGATGAACTCCGTCATGGTGTAGAAGCCGGCCGAGCCGGAGCCGTCGCCCGCGTGGACGCAGTGTCCGGCGGTCCACAGCGTGTTCCGGTTGTTCGACACGATGACCGCGGCCGAACAGGAGTGGTCCGAGCCGTCGGGCTGCTTGAAGAACAGCCGGCCGACCAGCGAGTACTGCGGTGCCGTGGTGTACGGCACCTCCTGCGAGACCGAGATCTCCGTGGCGGCAGCGGTGGTCGCGGTGGCCGCGTCGGTGGTGGCGTACGACGTCCTCGCCGGCTTGGTGGCGGGCGCGGCGGCGTGGGACGCGGCGACGGCCGGCGCGCCGTGCTCGGTGGCGGAGTCGGCGGTCGGCTCCTGGGTCCGGGCCCGCTGCTTCAGGGCGGTGACGTCCACCGGGCTGGCCGCGGCGGCGCGCAGGCGCGCCGGGGTCCAGTAGGCCCGGACCTCGCGGTCCGACGTCCGCTCGGTGGAGACGGTGATGCCCGCCGGGACGTCCTGGCCGGCCTCGGGCGCAGCCTGGGCGGTGAGGGGCGTGACGGAGAGCACCGCCGCGGTGGCGGCGAGGGGGACGACGGCGTGGTGAAGACGCACGAATGCCTCGTTTCGGAAGGCCGATGATCTTGAGGCTGTATGCAATCACCCCGTCGTGGTCATGACATGAGTGCACTGTGAACCACCTGTGGGGAGAGAGGGGTGGCTCGGGAGAGATGTGCGGCCGGCGGTGTCAGCCCAGGACGATGCTGACGTCGATGTTGCCGCGGGTCGCGTTCGAGTACGGGCAGACCTGGTGCGCCGCCTCCACCAGCTGTGCCGCGACCTGCTGGTCGAGGACCGGCAGCGAGACGCTGAGCGCGACCGCGAGGCCGTAGCCCTGCTGGGCGTTGGGGCCGATGCCGACCTTCGCGGCGACCGTCGAGCCGGTGAGGTCCAGGCCCGCGCGGCGGCCGACCAGCACCAGGGCGTTGTGGAAGCAGGAGCTGTAGCCGGCCGCGAACAACTGCTCGGGGTTGGTGCCGTCACCGTCGCCGCCCAGCTCCGGCGGCATCGCGACCCTCAGCTCCAGCCGGCCGTCCTGGCTGGTGACATACCCGTCCCGGCCGCCGTGCGCGGTCGCCTCCGCGACGTACATGATCTTCTTCGGGCGGGTGTCGACGGCGGTGCCTTCGCTCACGGCTCGGACCTTCCCCTGGGTGCGCGGTGAACACAGTGGTGTGCAACTACATCGTGCACAAGGTACCGACCGGTAAGGAGGAGTTGTGGGGGAGGGGTGGGCAACCGCGGGTAACCGGCCCTGGCGGATGCGCGGGCCTCAGCGGGCCCCAGCGGGCGTCGGATGCGCGGGCCTCAGCGGGCCTCAGCGGGCGCGGGATGCGCGGGCCTCAGCGGGCGCGGGATGCGCGGGTCTCAGCGCGCCCGGGTCGCCGCCTCGTCCGCCCGCTCCGCGAGCGCGCGCAACTCCTCGCGCAACCGGGCGACCTCCGCCCCGCCGAGCCCCGTCGCCGCGAGCAGTGCGCCGGGTACGCGCGCCGCGCGCTCCCGGAGTTCCTCCGCGCGCCCCGTGCCCGCGACGAGCACCGAGCGCTCGTCGTGCGCCGCACGCTCCCGGCGTACGAGCCCGGCGCTCTCCAGGCGCTTGAGCAGCGGCGACATCGTGCCGTAGTCGAGGCGCAGGGCGGCCGCCAGGTCCTTCACCGTCGTCTCGCCGCGCTCCCACAGGACCAGCAGGACCAGGTACTGCGGGTAGGTCAGGCCGAGCTCGTCGAGGAGCGGCCGGTAGGCAGCCGTCACCGCACGCTGGGCGGCGTACAGCGCGAAACACAGCTGCTCGTCGAGCAGCGGCGACCCGGCGGGTGTCTCCTCGTCCTTACGCGTCACGCGCCCATTGTCACGGACCGCGGGTCGAAGCCGAAGGGCAGCTCCAGCCGGTGGGCCCGCATCAGGTCCTCGTCGGAGAGCAGCGCGCCGGTCGGACCGTCGGCGGCGATCACGCCCTCGGACAGGATCAGCGAGCGCGGGCACAGCTCCAGCGCGTACGGCAGGTCGTGGGTGACCATCAGGACGGTGACGTCCAGGGAGCGCAGGATGTCGGCCAGTTCGCGGCGCGAGGCGGGGTCGAGGTTGGACGACGGCTCGTCCAGGACGAGGATCTCCGGCTCCATCGCGAGCACGGTCGCGACCGCGACCCGGCGGCGCTGGCCGAAGGAGAGATGGTGCGGCGGGCGGTCCTTGAAGGCGGCCATGCCGACCTGCTCCAGCGCCCCGTCGACCCGCGCCTCCAGCTCGGCGCCCTTCAGCCCGGCCGCGGCGGGCCCGAAGGCCACGTCCTCGCGGACCGTCGGCATGAACAGCTGGTCGTCGGGGTCCTGGAAGACGATGCCGACCTTGCGCCGGATCTGTGCCATGTTCCGCTTGTCGACCGGCAGCCCGGCGACGGTGACCCGGCCCGCGCCGCCGGTCAGGATGCCGTTGAGGTGCAGCACCAGCGTGGTCTTGCCGGCGCCGTTCGGGCCGAGCAGCGCGACCCGCTCGCCGCGCTCGACGCGGAAGTCGACGCCGAACAGGGCCTGGTGCCCGTCGGGGTAGGCGAAGGCGAGGCCGGAGACCTCCAGCGAGGCGGTCATGGGCTCTGGGTAAGCAGTCACAGCGTCCATCCCAGCAGACATACGACGAGGGCGGCCAAGGGGAGGGTGAGCGCGTACGTCCACTGCGCCCGGGAGGCGGTCACCTCGTCGATGACCGGCATCGAACCGGCGTAGCCACGGCTGACCATGGCCAGGTGGACGCGCTCGCCGCGTTCGTAGGAGCGGATGAACAGCGCGCCCGCCGACTTGGCGAGCACGCCCCAGTGCTTCACGCCGCGCGCCTCGAAGCCGCGCGACTCGCGGGCGATCCGCATCCGCCGCATCTCGTCCGTGATGACATCGCCGTAGCGGATCATGAAGGACGCGATCTGCACCAGCAGCGGCGGCAGCTTCAGCCGTTGCAGGCCCAGCAGCAGTTCGCGCAG
Organism: Streptomyces sp. NPDC096205; assembly: GCF_044763135.1. Lineage (NCBI taxonomy): Bacteria > Bacillati > Actinomycetota > Actinomycetes > Kitasatosporales > Streptomycetaceae > Streptomyces > Streptomyces sp. NPDC096205. Next base: position 421,984 of record NZ_JBIWFS010000006.1, read on the forward strand.
CTCGGTCGTGGAGGCCAGCAGCACGGACGCGGCGACGCCCAGGGTGCCCTTGGCCAGGACGTTCCAGGCGCCCCACAGGCCGCTGACGCTCAGCGACACGCCGAGCACCTCGGTGCGCTCGCCCTCCGCCACGAACGGCATCAGCACCGCGAAGGCCACGAACGGCACCTCGATCAGCAGCCGCTTCAGCAGAAAGCCCGCGGGCACGCGCGCGTACGCCGCGACGCACGCCAGCAGCAGGGCGTACAGCCCGAAGGCCCACATCGCCTCGCGCGGCGTCGACACGACGACCACCACGAAGGCGAACGCGGCGACGAGCTTGGTGTGCGGCGGCAGACCGTGCACGGGGGAGTGCCCGTGCCGGTAGAGCCGGTGCGCGTGCCCGGCCCCCATGTCAGACGCTCACATCGGCGGGCGAGACGGAGGAGGACCGCCGCCTGCGCACCGCCCAGAACACGCCGCTTCCCGCCACGACGGTGACGCCGACGCCGATGACACCGGCGAGGCCGCCGGACAGCCGGGCGTCGTCGACGTCCTTGACGCCGTAGTCGGCGAGCGGCGAGTCGGCGGCCGCGTGGTCCTCGGCCTTCTTGTCGATGCCGTGGTCGGCGGCGACCTTCTCCAGGCCGTCGGGGCTGGCGGAGGCGTAGAAGCTGACGAACCCGGCGAGCACCAGGGAGGCGACCAGGCCGCCGGCCCACACCTTGCGGGTGGAGCGGGCGGCGACCGGGGCCGGCGCGGCGGCAGGGGCGTCGACCAGTTCGCCGTTGACCCGCAGCTTCAGCGGCTGGTGCAGGTCACGGGCGCCGTACACCAGGTCGGGGCGTACCGCGAGGACCGCGCCGACGGTGAGCGAGGTGATCACGGCCTCGCCGATGCCGATGAGGACATGGACGCCGACCATGGCGGTGGCGACCTTGCCGATCGAGACGTCGGTGGTGCCGCCGACGGCGTACAGCGCGGTGAAGGCCAGCGCCGAGACCGGCACGGACAGCAGCGCGGCGACGAAGGTCGCGGCGGTCACCGAGCGGCGGGTGCGCGGCAGGACCTTCACCAGAGCGCGGAAGACGGCGTAGGCGACGACGGTCGTCACGATCGCCATGTCGGTGATGTTCACGCCGAGCGCGGTCAGGCCGCCGTCGGCGAAGAGGATGCCCTGCATGAGCAGGACCACCGACACGCACAGCACACCCGTGTAGGGGCCGACGAGTATCGCGGCCAGGGCTCCGCCGAGGAGGTGGCCGCTGGTTCCGGCGGCCACGGGGAAGTTGAGCATCTGCACGGCGAAGATGAACGCCGCCACGAGCCCGGCCAGCGGCGCGGTCCGCTCGTCGAGTTCACGGCGCGCGCCGCGCAGGCTCACGGCGACGGCGCCGGCGGCGACGACTCCGGTGGCTACCGAGGTGGGGGCGTTGATGAATCCGTCAGGCACATGCACCGTTCGATGATAGTGGCTTAATGCGAACGGGTTGCAAGAGCGCACTGGGTGCCAATCAGCATGTGAGATAGATCTGTCCAGGCGGCATGATCCGGGAAATGTGGGACATTGGAGAAGAAGCGGAAGCTGGGCTTTCGCCTTGGTCACCGAGCGTAAGGGGACTGCCGATGTCTGTGATCGAGCAGTACGCACGAGCCCACATCGTCACGGACACCGACGTCACGGTTCAGGACAGCGGGGCTGTCCCTGTCATCCTGCGGTACGACCCGGACACCGATCCCCGCGCCGTGCGGGTCCGGCTGCCCGGCACCCGGGAGTGGGCCTTCTCCCGCTCCCTCCTCGAACAGGGGCTGCGCGCCCCCGCGGGCAACGGGGACGTGCGTGTGTGGCCCTGCGGACGGGTGCAGGCCGTGGTCGAGTTCCACTCCGCGCAGGGCGTCTCCGTGGTGCAGTTCGAGTCCAAGACGCTGGTGCGGTTCCTGCGGCGGACGTACATGGCCGCGGCGCAGCCCGTCCCACACTGAGCCTGACCCGCAGGTCCCTCGGGCGTCAGTCGTCAGCCGGCCGCCTTCGGTCGTCAGCCGGCCGCCTTCAGCAGGGCCGCCACGATCGGGCCCGCCGTGCTGCCGCCGTGGCCGCCCGCCTGGACCACGCCCGCGGCCGCCAGGTCACCGCGGTAGGCCGTGAACCAGCCGTTGGGCTTCTTCTGCCCGTCGACCTCCGCCGAACCCGTCTTCGCGCCCACGTCCCCGGTGACCCCGGCCATCGCCTCGGCCGCCGTGCCGTACGCCGCCGTGTACGCCATCACGTCCCGCACCTGCGCCAGCGTGCCCGCGGACAGCGAGCGGGAGGCCGTGGCCAGGGTGCGGCCGTCGACCTCGGGGGAGACCAGATAGGGCTGGTGGAAGCTGCCCGACTGGATGGTCGCCGAGACCGACGCCATGTTCAGCGGGTTCATCCGCACCCCGCCCTGCCCGATCAGCGAGGCCGCCATCTGCGCCTGCGACTGCACCGGCACCGAGCCGTCGAAGGTGGGCACCCCGACCGCCCAGTTGTCCATGCCGAGCCCGAACACCTGCTGCGCCTGCTGGGTCAGGTCGGCGTCCTTCAGCTTGGGCGCCTGGCTGATGAAGGCGGTGTTGCAGGAGCGGGCGAAGGACGCCTTGAAGGTGCCGCCCTTGATCTCGAACTTGTCGTCGTTCTGGAACTTCCAGCCGCCGTAGGTGAAGAACTTCGGGCACGGATGCGCCTTGTCCGCCGACGCCAGCTTCTTCTCGAACAGCATCGAGGAGGTGATGACCTTCATCGTGGAACCGGGCGCGAGGGAGCCCTGGAAGGCCGTGTTGAAGCCGGGCGAGGAGTTGGCGACGGCGAGGATCTCGCCCGTCGACGGGCGCAGCAGCACCACCGAGGCACGCTTGCGGGCGGCGACCTGCCGCTCGGCCTCCGCCTGCAGCGCCGGGCTGAGGGTCGTCTTCACCGTGCCCGGCGTGCCCTCGCTCAGCTCCAGCAGCGTCTTGTCGGACAGCTCGGCCTTCTTGGCGGCCTCACCGCGCACGACCCTGAGCTCGACGCCGGCCGTGCCGCCGGCCTTCTCGCCGTACTTCTCGCGCAGCCCGTCCAGGACCGGCGCCAGCGACGGGTACTTCTTCGTCGTCAGCTCCCCGCCCTCGCGGTCCAGCGCCTTGACCGGCGGGGTGCCGGCCTCGCCGGTGACGAGCCGGTCGCCGTCCTTCAGGTCGGGGTGGACGACCGCGGAGGCCCACTTCACCAGCGGCTTGCCGTCGGTCTCGTTCCGTACGACGGTCAGGGCGCTGCTGTACGTCAGCGGCTTGCTGACGGTGCCGTGGTGGACGGTGGCCTTGACGGTGAACGGCACCTTGTCGCCCTGGCGGACGCCGGGGGTGAGGGTGACGTGCTCCAGGTGGGCGTCCTTGGTGTAGCCGGAGAGTAGGGTGCGGGCGGCCGTGGCGTCCGTGGTGGCGGCCGCGGCCTCGGCCGGGCGGCCCGCCTGCCAGGCGGTGAGGAAGCGCGTGGCGGCTCCGGTGACCTCGGCCTGGGACAGCGGGCCGGTCTTCACCGACTTCGTCCGCGCCTCGGCGGCCGTGGCCGAGGTGTCGTCGGCCATGGCGCCGCCGCCGTACAGCGCGTAGGCGCCGACCCCGCCGCCCACCACGACCGCGGCGATCACCGAGCCGATGACGGCCGGTCTGGTGCTCCGTCGCTGGGCGACGCGCCTTCTCTTGCCCACTGCTTTCCGTTCCTCCGCGAAATCCCCGGGGTCCCCGTCGCCCTCGTGTCCCTTGTGGTCGTGCCCTCACCGTCCCCAACGACGGCGCCATCCTTCGGTCCCGACCTGTGCGGGTGACGTCGGCCACCCGTGGTGCGGTTCCCCTCGCTCAGCCGCCGGCCCGCAGCACCTGCGCCACGATCGGGCCGGCCGCGTCGCTGCCGTGGCCGCCCTGCTGGGCCATGGCGGCGGCCGCCATGTCGTCGCTGAAGCCGGTGAACCAGCTGTTGGACGTGGCCTGGTCGTCGACCTCGGCCGAGCCGGTCTTGGCGCCGATGCTGCCGGGCACGCCTCTCATCGCGTTCGCGGCGGTGCCGCTGGTCGCGGTGCGGTTCATCATGGCGCGCAGCTGGTCCACGGTGCCCGACTTCAGGCCTTCCGCCCGGGCGAGCGGCCGGCCGTCCAGGCTCTGCGGCACGATCACCGGCTGCCGGAACGCGCCGGTGATCGCGGTCGCCGTCACCGACGCCATGTTCAGCGGGCTCATCTGCACCTTGCCCTGACCGAGCAGCGCGGCGGCGGTGTCGGGGCCCTCGGAGACCGGGACGCTGCCGTCGAAGGTGGTGATGCCCGCCTTCCAGTCGTCGCGGCCGAGGCCGAACTTCTCCTGCGCCTCCTTGGTGAGGGAGTCGTCCTGGATCTCGTCGGAGAACTTCACGAACGCGGTGTTGCAGGAGCGGGCGAAGCTGTCGGCGAGCGTGGCGCTCTCGTTGGGCGGCAGGCCCGGGAGGTTGTGGAACGTGGCGCTGTCCGAGACCGCCTTGTCGGGACAGGGCGCCGGGCCGTCCGCCGTGGTCAGGCCGTTGTCGATGAGCATGGCCGCGCTGATGATCTTCATGGTGGAGCCGGGGGCCAGTTCGCCCAGGAGCGCGGCGTTCCAGCCGTCCGCGCGGTTGTTGGCGACCGCGAGGATCTCACCGGTGCTCGGCTTGACCGCGACCACCGACGACTCCTTGTACGTCGTGACCGCCTTCTCGGCCGCCGCCTGCGCGCGCGGGCTGATCGTCGTCGGCAGCCGGCCCGCCCTGCCCTCGGTGAGCGTCAGCAGCGAGGTGTCGGCGGCCCCGCTCGCGGTGTGCCGGATCGACAGCTCCACCCCGCGCGTGCCGCCCGCCTGCTTGCCGTACCGCTTGCGCAGGTCGTCCAGGACCGGGCCGAGGGAGGGGTACTTCTCCTTCGTCAGCACGCTGCCGTCCCGGCCGACCGCCTCGATCGGCGGGCTGGCGGACTCCTCCGTCACCAGGGTGTCGCCCTTGCCGAGCTCGGGATGGACCACCGTGGGCTGCCAGTCGACCAGCGCCCGCCCGGTGGTGATCCCGCGCACCACCTTCAGCTCGCTGTCGTAGGTCAGCGGCTTGGACCGCCCCTTGTACGACACGGTCGCCTCGACCGAGAACGGCACGGTGGTGCCCTGTGCCGGGCTCGGGGTGATCTTCACGTCGGTGAGGTGACCGCTGCCGCCGAAGGACGTCAGGACGGGCTCGGCCTCCACCGCGTTGTTCGTGTACGACGCGGCCTTCGCGCCCCGGCCCTGCTCCCACGCCGCGAAGAACGCCTTCGTGGTCTCCGCGACCTCGTCCCCGCTCGGCGGCCCGCTCTTCTCGGACGTCTCACCGCTCGCACCCGTACCGCCGTCGCCGTCCAGCGCCGACACGATGTTGTACGCGCCGTACCCGGCGCCGCCCAGCATCACGGCGAACACCGTGCCGATGACGGCCCCCTTGACCCCCTTGCGCATCGCCCGGTCCCTCCCGTGTCCCCCGTCGTCCCCCGTTTCACCTTCCCGTGCACTGTAAGGGGCGGCACCGACAACGGGGACCGGAGCCCGGCTTTGTTGGCCGAACGGAGACCGGCGGCAGGGGCCCGGCTAGACCCACGTATCGAGCCACATCCGCGACCGCCAGTCGTCGATCGGGATCGCCGTACCGGTGTAGATCGGCCAGAAGTAGATGAAGTTCCAGGCGATCAGCAGGACCAGGACGCCCGCCCCGGTCGCGCCGGCCACGCGGCGGGTGTCGGTCGAGTCGGGTGGTCCCACCAGGGCGCCGACCAGCATGGCCACCGCCAGGCACAGGAACGGGACGAAGACGACGGCGTAGAAGTAGAAGATCGTGCGTTCCTGGAAGAAGAACCAGGGGAGATAACCGGCCACGATGGCGCAGGCGATCGCGCCCGCGCGCCAGTCGCGGCGGAAGAACCAGCGCCACAGCACGTACAGCAGGGCGAAGCAGCCCACCCACCACAGCACCGGCGTGCCCAGGGCGAGCACCTCGCGCGCGCACTTGTCGCCCGCGTCCGCCGGGCAGCCGTCGGTGCCGGGGGCCGGGGACTCGTAGAAGTACGACACCGGGCGGCCGAGGACGATCCAGCTCCACGGGTTGGACTCGTACGTGTGCGGCGAGGACAGGCCGACATGGAAGTCGTACACCTGGTTCTCGTAGTGCCACAGGCTGCGCACCCAGTCCGGGAACAGCCACGACCAGTCGCTGCCCCTGCCGTCCTTGACGGCCCAGTCGCGGTAATAGCCGCCGCTGCCGTCCGACGGGGAGAGGATCCAGCCCGTCCAGGACAGGACGTACGTGGCGACGGCGACCGGCACGGTCGCGAGGAACGCGAAGCCCAGGTCGTACTTGAGCACCGCCAGATACGGGTGCCGGGCGCCCGCGACCTTGCGCGAGCCGATGTCCCACAGCACGGTCATGAGCCCGAACGCGGCCAGGAAGTACAGGCCGTTCCACTTCGTGCCGATGGCCAGGCCCAGCAGCACGCCCGCCGCCCACCGCCAGGGCCGCAGCCCCAGCCACAGGGTGTCCGCGACCTCGGCGTTCGGCCGCACCCGCCCCTCGGCGTCGGCCGGCAGCGCCGCCGCGAGCCGTTCGCGCGCCTTGTCGCGGTCCACGACCAGACAGCAGAACGCGGCCAGCACGAAGAACATCAGCACCCCGTCGAGCAGCGAGGTGCGGCTCATCACGAAGTGCAGTCCGTCCACCGCCAGCAGCGCGCCCGCCAGGCAGCCCAGGAACGTCGAGCGGAACAGCCGCCGCCCGATCCGGCACACCATCAGCACCGACAGCGTGCCGAGCAGCGCGGTCATGAACCGCCAGCCGAACGGGTCGAACCCGAAGATCAGCTCCCCGAGCCCGATGACGTACTTGCCGACCGGCGGATGCACCACGTACGCCGCGTCCGTCGGGATCGGCACATGCCCGCCCGAGGACAGCACCAGGTCGTTGGCGTTCTTGTCCCAGTTGACCTCGAAGCCCCGGTGGACGAGCGCCCAGGCGTCCTTCGCGTAGTACGTCTCGTCGAATATCACCGCCTTGGGGCTGCCCAGGTTCCAGAACCGCAGCACCCCCGCCAGCAGGGTGACCAGCAGCGGACCGCCCCACCCGGACAGGCGCCCGATGCGCCGGGCCAGGGTGTGCGGCACGCCGAGCGCCTGCCACATCCGCGGTGAGGGCTCGACGTACGGCGGCACCAGCCGGTCCCGCACATCGCTTTCGGGCCCCGCCGCGTGGCCGAACCGGCGCAGCCGCTGCTGCCACGAGGGCCGCTGGTCGTGCGGGGCCTGCTCATGCCGGAGGTCCGTCGAGGGCGCGGAGGACGCGGTACTGGTCACCGCGCCATCGTAGGGAACCGTGCTGTGTGAGTCCCGTGCATGCGGAGCTTGCGTCGGCACGGCGGGGACTGCAGGGGAGACCGGGGCGTTCCCTTTGGGAGGATGGGGGGCGTGACTGGAACCCTTGTTTTGGCGGGCACCCCCATCGGTGACACCGCGGACGCGCCGCCCCGGCTGGCCGAGGAGCTGGCCGGCGCCGACGTCGTCGCGGCCGAGGACACGCGGCGGCTGCGCCGGCTGACCCAGGCTCTGGGGGTGACCCCCAAGGGCCGCGTGGTGTCGTACTTCGAGGGCAACGAGTCCGCCCGTACGCCCGAACTGGTCGAGGAGCTCCTCGGTGGCGCGCGCGTGCTGCTGGTGACCGACGCGGGGATGCCGTCGGTGTCCGACCCGGGCTACCGGCTGGTCGCCGCCGCCGTCGAGAAGGACATCCGCGTCACCGCCGTGCCCGGCCCGTCCGCCGTGCTCACCGCGCTCGCGCTGTCCGGGCTGCCCGTCGACCGCTTCTGCTTCGAGGGGTTCCTGCCCCGCAAGGCCGGCGAGCGGCTGTCCCGGCTGCGGGAGGTCGCCGAGGAGCGGCGCACCCTGGTCTACTTCGAGGCACCGCACCGGCTCGACGACACCCTCGCCGCGATGGCCGAGGTGTTCGGCGCCGAGCGGCGCGCCGCCGTGTGCCGGGAGCTGACCAAGACGTACGAGGAGGTCAAGCGCGGCCCGCTGGCGGAACTCGCCGCGTGGGCGGCCGAGGGCGTGCGCGGCGAGATCACCGTCGTCGTGGAGGGGGCGCCCGAGCGGGGCCCCGAGACGCTCGACGCGGCCGAGCTGGTGCGCCGGGTGCGGGTGCGCGAGGAGGCCGGCGAACGGCGCAAGGAGGCCATCGCGGCGGTCGCGGCGGAGGCGGGGCTGCCGAAGCGCGAGGTGTTCGACGCGGTGGTGGCGGCGAAGAACGCGGCCATCTGAGCACGGACGTCTGAACGCCGATATCTGAACGCAGACATGTGATCGGGTATGCACGCGCGTGGCTGAATTCTGTGCAAAGGGCGGAGCGCGCTGAGCAAAGCGCCGGTCTTTGCGCGGGGCCGCTACGGCAAGGAACGCCCAAGACGGCTCCAATTACTCGACAGGCCTGTTCCGCCCGGCTCCGGGGGAGAGTCCACTGTTCGTGGGGTTGTCGGGGACGTACCGGTCCCCGCCCGCCTGCGGACCTCAGGAGCCTGTATGACCGAGATCGCACGCGACGTTCCCGCCGGACACGAGTCCTACTCCTTCGCCTGTATGCACTGCGGACACGGCTGGGAGCAGTCGTATGTCATAGAGCACCATCTCGACGCCGAAGGACATGAGTTCGTCACCTACCTCACCGACGGCCGGCGGGTGCCCTCGCCGCTGAGCCGCCCCCAGTGCGGCAACTGCGACAGCAGGGTGCTGCGCATCATGCGCGCCGGGCAGGTCGCCCTGGCGCTGAACGCCGACCGGCCGCAGCGCGCCGGGGCGGCCGGGGCGAGGCCGCGCCGCCATCTGGCGGACCTGCTGCACGTCTTCCACCGCCGGGCGAGCTGAGCCGAGGCTCGCGGACGGGCCCGGCATGCCGCTTCCGTAGGATCGGGGCATGCCTTCGAACACCGCCGACAAGAACGCCGCGCCGCCTCTGCCCGTGCCCCTGGCGGTGCCGGTCGCCGACTCCCACACCCACCTCGACATGCAGTCCGGCACGGTCGAGGAGGCCCTGGCGAAGGCGGCGTCGGTCGGGGTGACGACCGTCGTGCAGGTGGGCTGCGACGTGGCCGGATCGCGCTGGGCCGCCGAGACCGCGGCGGCCCACGACGCCGTCCACGCGGCCGTCGCCCTGCACCCCAACGAGGCCCCGCGCATCGTCCACGGCGACCCCGACGGCTGGTCCCGGCAGGGCGCCCGCGCTCCTGGCGGTGACGCGGCGCTCGACGAGGCCCTCGCCGAGATCGACCGGCTGGCCGCGCTGCCCCACGTCAAGGGCGTCGGCGAGACCGGCCTCGACTATTTCCGCACCGGAGAAGAGGGCAAGGCCGCGCAGGAGCGTTCCTTCCGTGCCCACATCGAGATCGCCAAGCGGCACGGCAAGGCCCTGGTCATCCACGACCGCGACGCCCACGCGGACGTCCTGCGCGTCCTGAAGGAGGAGGGCGCCCCCGAGCGGACGGTGTTCCACTGCTACTCCGGCGACGCCGACATGGCGGAGATCTGCGCCCGCGCGGGCTACTTCATGTCCTTCGCCGGCAACGTCACCTTCAAGAACGCCCAGAACCTGCGGGACGCCGTCGCCGTCGCTCCCCTGGAACTCCTGCTGGTGGAGACCGACGCGCCCTTCCTCACGCCCGCGCCGTACCGCGGACGGCCCAACGCCCCGTATCTCATTCCTGTCACGGTGCGCGCGATGGCCGCCGTGCGCGGCATCGACGAGGACGCCCTGGCGACGGCCCTCGCGGCCAACACGGCACGCGCCTTCGGCTACTGAGGTCTCACGGTATGTAGCCGCGTCGCTTTGGAGAGTGACCATCGCTCCGCTAGGTTCTGGGGGCCCGATCCGGCCCCGTGGACCCCTGGAGCGTGTCGGCGTGAGCGATTCGAGTCACGTGCGCGACGAGCAGCGCTACGCGCGCATCCCCGAGTACGAGCCGTTCGACCCCCACACCGCCGACACCCTGGGCTACGGCGAGACATACCCGGCCGCGTACCAGGCGCCCTGGCCGACGCCCGTCCCTTCGTACCCGCCGCCGTACGCCGACACGTACGCGCCCGCCTACGAGGCGCGCGGTGATCTCGACGCGCCCGCGTACGGCGATGCGTACGAAACCGCCCCCGGCATCCCCGCGTACGGCGATGCGTACGAGGCCGCCCCCGGCATCCCCGCGTACGGGGCACGTGCCGACGGCGCAGGAGGGCGGGCCGCGCGCCGGCACCGGGCGCGGGGCGCGGGGCGTGCGGACGGCATCGTGCGCGCGGTCGGCACCGTACGCGCCGACGGCTCGGTGCGCAGGCTGCTGCCGCAGGCGCTGGTCGTCGCCTTCCTCGCGGGCGGCACCACCGCGTTCGTCGCCAAGGACAAGGCCGTCGAGCTGAGTGTCGACGGCCGGTCCCGCACGCTGCACACCTTCGCCGACGACGTGACCGAACTGCTGGCGGAGGAAGGCGTGGAGGTGGGGGCGCACGACGTGGTGGCGCCCGCCCCCGGCACGGAGCTGGACAGCGGCGACGAGGTGGTGGTCCGGTACGGGCGCCCGGTGCGGCTCACGCTCGACGGACACCGGCGCGAGGTGTGGACGACGGCGGGCACGGTGGAGGAGGCGCTCGAACAACTGGGGGTGCGCGCGGAGGGCGCGTATCTGTCCGCTTCGCGCTCCCGGCGGATCGGGCGCGAGGGACTGGCGCTCGACGTGCGCACCGAGCGCTCCGTCACGATCATGGCCGACGGCCGCGCCCGCACCATCCGCACCAACGCGGCGACCGTGCGCGAGGCCGTCGAACAGGCCGGGATCACCCTGCGCGGCCAGGACACCACCTCCGTGCCGCAGGACAGCTTCCCGCGGGACGGGCAGACGGTGACCGTCCTGCGGATCACCGGGACGAAAGAGGTGCGCGAGGAGCAGATCCCGTTCGAGGTGGAGCGGACGCAGGACCCGACCCTGTTCAAGGGCACGGAGGTCGTCGAGCGCGCCGGGCAGCCGGGTCTGCGCCGGGTCACCTACCACCTGCGCACGGTCAACGGCGTGCGGCAGAAGCCGCGCCTGGTCAGGACCGAGCTGGTGCGCGAACCGGTCCGCCGGATCGTGAAGGTGGGCACCAGGCCGATGCCGACGTCCGTGCAGGGCACCGACCACCTCGACTGGCAGGGCCTCGCCGCCTGCGAGTCGGGCGGACGGCCGGACGCGGTCGACCCGTCGGGGACGTACGGCGGGCTGTACCAGTTCGACACGCAGACCTGGCACAGCCTCGGCGGCAGCGGCCGCCCGCAGGACGCGTCCGCCGCCGAGCAGACGTTCCGCGCGAAGAAGCTGTACATGCGCCGCGGCGCCGGGCCCTGGCCGCACTGCGGCGCGCGCCTGCACGGCTGAGCGGCCGTGACCCGGCAGCGCCCGCCCCGCCGGACGGTCCGGGTGAGGCGTGAGGGGCTGTCGGTCCCTCCCCGTACCCTTGTGCCGTGAGCAGCCCCACCCCCGACGCCCTCCTCGGGCCCGCCGACGTCCGCGAACTCGCGGCCGCGCTCGGTGTGCGCCCGACCAAGCAGCGCGGCCAGAACTTCGTGATCGACGCCAACACGGTCCGCCGTATCGTGCGCACCGCACAGGTCCGGCCCGACGACGTGGTCGTCGAGGTCGGCCCGGGGCTCGGGTCCCTCACCCTGGCGCTGCTGGAGGTGGCCGACCGGGTCACGGCGGTGGAGATCGACGACGTCCTCGCGGCCGCGCTGCCCGCCACCATCGAGGCGCGCATGCCGCACAAGAGGGACCGGTTCGCGCTGGTGCACTCCGACGCGATGCATGTCGCCGAGCTGCCCGGCCCGGCCCCGACGGCCCTCGTGGCGAACCTGCCGTACAACGTGGCCGTGCCGGTGCTGCTGCACATGCTCGACACCTTCCCGACCATCGAGCGCACGCTGGTGATGGTGCAGGCGGAGGTCGCCGACCGGCTCGCCGCGGCGCCCGGCTCCAAGGTGTACGGCGTGCCGTCCGTGAAGGCGAACTGGTACGCCGAGGTCAAGCGCGCCGGAGCCATCGGCCGCAACGTCTTCTGGCCCGCGCCGAACGTGGACAGCGGCCTGGTCGCCCTCACCCGCCGCACCGAGCCGATCAAGACCACGGCCTCCAAGCGTGAGGTCTTCGCCGTCGTCGACGCGGCCTTCGCCCAGCGGCGCAAGACGCTTCGCGCGGCGCTTGCCGGCTGGGCCGGTTCCGCGGCCGCCGCCGAGGCCGCCCTGGTCGCGGCCGGAGTCTCCCCGCAGGCGCGCGGGGAGTCGCTCACGGTGGAGGAGTTCGCGCGGATCGCCGAGCACAAGGAGGCCGGACAGTGAGCGTCACCGTACGGGTGCCGGCGAAGGTCAACGTCCAGCTCGCGGTGGGCGCGGCCCGCGCGGACGGCTTCCACGACCTGGCCAACGTCTTCCTCGCGGTCGGCTTGTACGACGAGATCACCGCCACCCCGTCGCCGCAGGGACTGCGCGTCACCTGCGAGGGCCCCGACGCCGACCAGGTCCCCCTGGACGACAGCAACCTCGCCGCGCGCGCCGCGACCGAGCTGGCCCGGCGCTACGGCCGTACGCCCGACGTCCACCTGCACATCGTCAAGGACATCCCCGTGGCCGGCGGCATGGCCGGCGGCAGCGCCGACGGCGCGGGCGCCCTGCTCGCCTGCGACGCGCTGTGGGGCACGGGCGCGACCCGCGAGGAGCTGCTGGAGATCTGCGCCGAGCTGGGCAGCGACGTGCCGTTCAGCTTCGTCGGGGGGGCGGCGCTCGGCGTCGGCCGGGGCGAGCTGCTGACGCCGCTGGAGGTCGGCGGCGTCTTCCACTGGGTGTTCGCGATCGCCGAGCGGGGCCTGTCCACCCCGGCGGTGTTCCGCGAGTTCGACCGGCTCGCCGAGGGCCGCGACATTCCCGAGCCGGTCGCCTCGCCGGAGCTGCTCGCCGCCCTGGCCAAGGGCGACCCGGACGCGCTGGCCGCCACCGTCACCAACGACCTGCAGCCCGCCGCGCTCTCCCTGTTCCCCGAGCTGGCCGACACCCTGGCCGCAGGCCGCGCCGCGGGCGCCCTGGCCGCCCTGGTCTCCGGCTCCGGCCCGACGACCGCGTTCCTCACCCGCGACCCCGACGCGGCCCACCGGGTCGCCGACGCCCTGCGCGCCTCGGGGACCTGCCGCACGGTCCGTATGGCCCAGGGCCCGGCACAGGGGGCCACCGTCAGCTGAGCACGGCCCGGGCGGCAACGCGCTCGGTGCCCCTGGAGAGGGCCTGGCCGACGAGCACCTTCCGCTGCTCGCGGTCCGGTACCACCGGCGCCGCCGCGAGGAGCAGCGAGGCGAGGGCTGACCTCCGACTACTCTGGACGGGCGATCCATCCCCCGGGCAGGAGTGAAATGGCCGTCAATCTGGTCAATGTCGAGAACGTCAGCAAGGTGTACGGCACACGTGCGCTGCTGGACGGGATCTCCCTGGGCGTGTCCGAGGGCGACCGGATCGGGGTGGTGGGCCGCAACGGCGACGGCAAGACGACGCTGATCCGGATGCTGGCCCGGCTGGAGGAGGCCGACACCGGGCGGGTCACGCACTTGGGCGGGCTGCGCCTGGGCGTGCTCACGCAGCACGACTCCCTCGACCCGGAGGCGACCGTCCGGCACGAGGTCATCCGGGACATGGCCGACCACGAGTGGGCGGGCAACTCCAAGGTCCGGGACGTCCTCACCGGGCTGTTCGGCGGGCTGGACCTGCCGGGGTTCCCCAAGGGGCTGGACACCGTCATCGGGCCGCTGTCCGGTGGTGAGCGGCGGCGTATCGCGCTGGCCAAGCTGCTCATCGAGGACCACGACCTGATCGTGCTCGACGAGCCCACCAACCACCTCGACGTCGAGGGCATCGCCTGGCTCGCGCAGCACCTGCGCGAGCGGCGCTCCGCGCTGGTGTGCGTCACCCACGACCGCTGGTTCCTGGACCAGGTCTGCACCCGCATGTGGGACGTCCAGCGCGGTGCCGTGTACGAGTACGAGGGCGGCTACTCCGACTACGTCTTCGCGCGCGCCGAGCGCGAGCGGATCGCGGCCACCGAGGAGACCAAGCGGCAGAACCTGGTCCGCAAGGAGCTGGCCTGGCTGCGCCGCGGCGCCCCGGCCCGTACCTCCAAGCCCCGCTTCCGGGTCGAGGCCGCCAACGAGCTGATCAAGGACGTGCCGCCGCCCCGGGACACCAGCGAGCTGATGAAGTTCGCCTCCTCGCGGCTCGGGAAGACGGTGTTCGACCTGGAGGACGTCACCGTCCAGGCCGGCCCCAAGGTGCTGCTGAAGCACGTCACCTGGCAGCTCGGCCCCGGCGACCGGATCGGCCTGGTCGGCGTCAACGGCGCGGGCAAGACGTCCCTCCTGCGGGCGATGGCCGAGGCGGCGCGCACCGAGGGCGAGGTGCAGCCGGCGGGCGGCCGGGTCAACGTGGGCAAGACCGTCAAGCTGGCCTACCTCTCCCAGGAGGTCGCCGAACTCGACCCCGCGACCCGGGTGCTGGAGGCCGTGCAGCAGGTGCGCGAGCGCGTCGACCTGGGCAAGGGCCGCGAGATGACGGCCGGTCAGCTGTGCGAGACGTTCGGCTTCAACAAGGAGAAGCAGTGGACGCCCGTCGGTGACCTCTCCGGTGGTGAGCGGCGACGGCTGCAACTGCTGCGGCTGCTCATGGACGAGCCCAACGTCCTCTTCCTCGACGAGCCCACCAACGACCTCGACATCGAGACCCTCACCCAGCTGGAGGACGTCCTCGACGGCTGGCCCGGCTCGATGATCGTGATCTCCCACGACCGGTTCTTCGTCGAGCGCACCACCGACAGGGTGTTCGCCCTGCTCGGCGACTCCACGCTGCGGATGCTGCCGCGCGGCATCGACGAGTACCTGGAGCGCCGCAAGCGCATGGAGGAGGTGGCGGCCGCCAACGCCCCGGCCGCAGCCCCGAAGCCGGCCACCACCGAGAAGAGCGCCGCCGACCAGCGCGCCGCCAAGAAGGAACTGCAGAAGATCGAGCGGCAGCTGGACAAGATCTCCGAGAAGGAGACCAAGCTGCACGCGCGCATCGCCGAGAACGCCACCGACTTCGCGAAGGTCGCCGAACTCGACGCCGACCTGCGGGCCCTGGCCGGTGAGCGCGAGGAACTGGAGCTGCGCTGGCTGGAACTGGCCGAGGACGCGTAGCGCATGACGTCGTGAAGGCCGCGTGAAGGCGCGTAACGGCAGCATCACGGCCCGGTCCTCCCTTGGGAACAGGGGAGGAGCCGGGCCTCTTGACTGTCGGTGGTCAGTGATAGAAAGAGCCGTCTGAGAACCGTCTGAGACCGAACGGCTCTGGGTCCATCACGTACCTCAGGGCGTGGCTAAAAATCAGTGAACGAGGGGGAAGACGCTGATGACTCAGCCGCCCGACCAGCCGCCGCAGCCCGGTGGTTTCGGAGCACCGCAGGACCAGCCGCCGCAGGGCGGAGGCTTCGGCGCACCCCAGACACCACCTCAGACGCCGCCCCAGCACCCCCAGATGCCGCCGGCCCAGCCGCCTCAGGCCCCGCCCACCCCGCCGGGCCCGCAGCCCGGTTACGGCTACCCGCAGCAGCCCGGCCCCTACGCCCAGCCGGGCCCGTACGGCCGGCCGCAGCAGCCGGGCCCGTACACACAGCCGCAGCAGCCCGGCCCCTACGGCCAGCCGCAGCCGCAAGCGCCGTACGGCCAGCCCCAGCCGGGGCCCTACGGCCAGCAGCCGGGCTACGGCTACCCGCAGCAGCCGCAGTACCCGGGCGCCCCGGTGCCTCCCGGCGGCGGTTCCCGCAACCCCTTCAAGGGCAAGCCCGCGATGATCATCGGCGCGGCCGTGGCGGCGCTGCTCGTCATCGGCGGCACCGTGTTCGCGGTGACGAGCGGCGGTGACGACGACAAGGGCGGCAAGAAGAAGCCGGTCGCCCAGAAGAGCGACGACGCCAAGCCGACCGCCACCGACGCCCCGGTCAACCCCGGTGACGGCGAGGGTGACGGAGGCGAGGAGTCCACCGACCTCAACGAGGGCCGCAAGCCCGGCGAGTCGAAGGTGCTCTGGTACAAGGAGGCGCCCGACGCGCCCGGTTCCGGCGCCGACGCCAACGGCATGTGGATCAACGACAAGACCGCGGTGAAGGCGGCGTACAAGCAGTTGTTCGCCTACGACGTGGCGGACGGCAAGCCGACCTGGGAGCCGATCACCTTCCCGCAGAAGATCTGCGCGACGACCCGGCAGCAGTCGGCCGACGACAAGATCGTCGTGGCGTACATGAGCGGCGCCAGCGACAACGCCAAGTGCAACCAGCTCCAGCAGGTCGACCTCAATACAGGCGAGCAGGGCTGGAAGGCCGAGGTCGCGGACGGCGCGCTGTTCGACAGCGCGATCACCGTCGAGCTGTCCCTGGCCGGCAACACGCTGATGGTGGGCCGCTCGCAGTCGGGTGTCGCCTACGACGTCCACAGCGGCAAGAAGCTGTACGAGAAGAAGAAGTACGCCGACTCCTGCTACCCGAGCGCGTTCGCGGGCGGCAGCCGGCTGATCTCCGTCGCGTCCTGCGACCTCGGCGGCGCCGCCGAGCACGAGGAGCTGCAGGAGCTGGACCCGAAGACCGGCAAGGTCAAGTGGACGTTCAAGTACGACAAGGGCTACCGCGTCAACCGGACCCTGTCGGTGGACCCGCTGGTGGTCTACAGCGAGAACGAGGACAAGGACACGTGGAACATCTCCACGTTCACCCCGCAGGGCAGGATCCGCTCGCAGGTCTCCACCAAGGAGTCCATCGCCCCCGAGTGCGGCTGGGCGATCCTGCAGCGTGACCTGACCGGCTGTCAGGGCGTGGTCGTCGGCGGCGACATGCTGTACCTGCCGACCGAGGCGACCAGCGGCGCGAACGAGATCCTCGCCATCAGCCTGGCCACCGGCAAGGAGAAGTGGCGGGTGAAGTCCCCGACGGAGCAGACGATCCTGCCGTTGCGGCTGGAGGGCGGCAAGCTCGTCGCCTACGTCGAGCCGTCCTACGACGCCGGCGGCCAGGTCGTGTCGATCGCGACCGCGGGCAGGACGCACACGCCGGTGAAGGTGCTGCAGAACCCCGAGGGCGTCTCCAGCATCGAGAACGGCTTCTTCTCGCGCGACCTGAAGTGGGCCGGCGGGCGGCTGTACCTGGCGACGACCCGGCTCACCGGCAACGACGAGGCCAAGGAGAAGCTGATGATCGTCTTCGGCAAGTGATCCGGCCCGCCCGTCCGGCGCCCGGCACCCGAGCGATCACGCCTCGCCCGCCCGCGCATCCGTTCCGTCCCACCGAGGTACTCACACCATGACCACCCCGCCCCCGCCGCCCGGCCAGCCCCCGCAGGACCAGCCGCCGCAGCAGCCCGGCTTCGGCGCGCCCCAGCCGCCGCAGACGCCGCCGCCCCCGGCCCAGCAGCCCGGCTTCGGCGCACCCCAGCCCCCGGCCCAGGCCCCGCAGCCGCCGCAGACGCCCCCGCCCGCGGGCGCCCCGCAGCCCGGCTACGGCACCCCCCAGCCGCCCCAGCCCCAGCCCGGCTACGGCTATCCGCAGACGGCCCCGCAGCCGCCGCAGACGCCCGCGCCCGGCTACGGCTACCCCGGCCAGCAGCAGCCCGGCCCGAACCCGTACGGCGGCCAGCCGAGCCAGTACGGCCAGCAGCCCGGCTACGGCTTCCCGCAGGCGACCGTCCCGATGGCCCCGCAGGCCGGCGGAACACAGGGCGGCGGGCGGAAGATCAACGCCCAGCTGGCGATCATCGTCTCCGCGGTCGTGGCGATCGCGCTGATCATCGGCGGCGGCGTCTGGTACGCCAAGTCCGGTGACGACGGCAAGAAGGACGAGGCCGGCTCCAGCGGCGGCACCGGCGGCGGTGGGGGCGACGAGAAGGGCGGCTCCGGCGGCGGAGACGGTGGCGGCGGCTTGGCCAAGGCCACCGAGAAGACGCCCGCGGACCCCCAGGCCAAGGTGCTCTTCCAGGTGCCGATGCCGAAGGTCCGCAAGGACGAGACGGTCGCCGTCGACGGCTCCTGGCTGACCGACACCGTGTACGCCAAGAGCGGTGTCGCCGAGATCGTCGGCTACGACCTCGACAAGGGCACCGAGAAGTGGACGGTGAAGCTGCCCGGCCCGGTGTGCCACGCCAGCCGGTTCACCAGCGACGACAACAAGGCCGCCGTCGTCTTCCAGCCGAAGATGCCCGCCGTGAGCTCCTCCGAGGGCTGCAGCCAGGTCGCCGCGATCGATCTGGAGTCCGGCACCAAGCTGTGGCAGAAGAGCGTCAAGCTCGGTGACGAGGACATCCTCCTGGACAACGTCACCGTCAGCGGCTCCACCGTCGCCGTCGGCGGCACCAGCGGCGGCGGCGCCTTCGACATCGCCACCGGCAAGGAGCTGTGGGCCCCGAAGGTCGACGACACCTGCTACGACGCCGGTTACGGCGGCGGCCCCAAGCTCGTCGCGCTGCGCAAGTGCGGCCAGTACGGCAACCGCACGCTGCATGTGCAGACCATCGACCCGAAGTCCGGGAAGGTGATCTCGGAGTACAAGATGGACAGCGGCATCGAGTACGCCGGCATCGTCTCCACCGACCCGCTGGTGGTGGCCGCCGAGGTCGGTGACATGGCCGGGGACGGTCCGCAGATCCTGGACTTCTTCTCCATCGACAACAAGACGGGCAAGCTGCGCACCCGTATCTCGGCGTCGGACGAGGACTACGACGGCGAGTGCGAGACGATCTCCCGCGTCGAGGACTGCGCCGGTGTCGTCGTCGGCAACGACCGGCTGTACCTGCCGACGGTGGAGCGCGACTACACCAACGCGGTCGTCTCCTTCGACCTGGCGACCGGCAAGGAGACCGGTCAGCGGGCGGACGCCGGCGAGGACTACCAGCTGTGGCCGCTGCGCATGGACGGCCCGAACCTGATCGCGTACAAGACCCCGCCCTACGACAAGGGCGGCCAGATCGTCAGCCTCGACGGCGGCTCCTTCAAGGAGACCAAGCTGCTGCAGAACCCGGACGACGAGCAGATCCGTGACGTGGAGGCGAGCTTCCTGCCGAACCACGCCGAGATCCGCTACTCGCAGGGGCGGCTGTTCATGGCCGACGTGTACGCCAGCACGCTGGGCTCGATCGGCGGCGAGACCGACTACCTGTTCGTCGCCTTCGGCGCGAGCTGAGGCCCTTACGCGGTCGCACCGGACCCCGTCCCTGTTCAGGGGGCGGGGTCCGGTGCGTTGTGGTGCGACACCGCCGAGCGGGAAATTTCCCCGATCGGGGGGCACTTCTCGGCGGGAGGGGCAGCGCGATCCCGAACAAGCCTGTAGCTTCCGGGGCATCCACTGGGGGGACTGGGGGGTCTCGATGGGAGTGCGGCTCATGGTGGTCGACGACCACCGTCTGCTGGCCGAGGCGCTGGCCTCGGCGCTGAAGCTGCGCGGGCACCGGGTGCTCGCCGCGGCGGCGCCCGCGGCGGGCGCCGCCGAGCTGGTGATCGCGCGGGCGCCGGAGGTGTGCCTGCTGGGCACGGCGACACCGGCGGAGCCGGGGGCGTTCGACCCGGTGGTGCGGATCAAGCGGGAGCGTCCGCAGGTGGCGGTGCTGGTGCTGGGCCCGGTGCCCAGCCCGCGCGGCATCGCGGCGGCCTTCGCCGCGGGCGCCTCGGGGTACGTACGCCACGACGAGCGGATCGAGGGCGTGGAGCGGGCGATGATGAAGGCCCGCCAGGGCGAGGCGGCGGTGGCGCCGCAGCTGTTGCAGGGGGCGTTCGGCGAGCTGCTCAACCCGGCGGCCCAGCCCGACGACGAGGGCCAGCGGCTGCTGGAGATGCTGACACCGCGTGAGGTGGAGGTGCTGGTCCGGGTCGCGGACGGCGAGGACACCCGGCTGATCGCGGCCGGGATGGGCATTGCGCCCTCCACCGCGCGCACTCATGTCCAGCGCGTGCTGATGAAGCTGGGTGTCGGCTCCCGCCTGGAGGCGGCGGCGCTGGCGGCCCGCACGGGCCTCCTGGACCGTGCGGGCCCGGCCCCGGGCGACCCCCGGGACCGGCAGCAGCAGCCGTAGCGGCTACGCCTTCTCTGCCGGCCCTTCCGGCTCCTCCGGCAGTACCTCCGGTGGCGGAGGGGCCGTCGGGCGGAGCTTCAGCCAGATCAGGAAGAACAGGCCGAGCAGCAGCATGCCCAGGCCGGTCCAGAGGTTGATGTTGACGCCCTGGGCCTTGTCGATGGTGGCGTCGTCGTCGGTGAGGCCGGTGACGGTGACGATGACGCCGTAGAGGACGAACAGGCCGCCGATGATGCGGCGGATGTCGAAGAGGCGGGCGGCCGTGGCCGACCTGCCCTCCAGCTCGGTGACCTCGCGCTGGACGTCCCGGTCGGAGTATCCGTGGTGCTCGGACGACATGGTTGCTCCCAACTCCTCTCAGAGTGCCTCAGAACGAGAACGGGATGTAGCAGGCGGCCGCCAGGATCACCGCGCCCCAGCCCAGCAGCGCGGGCCTGCGGTACCAGGCCTCGTCGCCGGGTGCGGGCGGCTCGGCCATGCCGGGGGAGGTGGTGCCGTAGACGAGGCCCTGGAGTTCGTCGGCCGGCTTGGGTCGGGTGAACAGCGACACGGCGACCATGACGACCGCGCCGGCCACGAACCCGGCGATCGCGGAGACGAAGTTGGCGCCCTGGTCGGAGGGGATGTCGATGACGTCCTGCTTGTAGAGCCAGAAGTAGTTGACCATCGCGGCGGTGGTGCCCGCGAGCAGGCCCCAGAAGCCGGACTTCATCGACGCCCGCCGCCAGAACATGCCGATGATGAAGACGACGAACATCGGCACGTTGAAGAAGGAGAACAGCGTCTGGAGGTAGCTCATGATGTTGGAGAAGGACGACGCGAGGAACGCCGTGCCGATGGAGGCGAGGACGCCGATCGCGGTGATCAGGCGGCCGAAGCGGACGTAGTAGCCGTCCTCGCGGCCCGTCACCACGTACTTGGCCCAGATGTCGGTGGTGAACACGGTGTTGAAGGACGACACATTGGCCGCCATGCCCGCCATGAACGCCGCGAGCAGCCCGGTCACCGCGATGCCGAGGACGCCGTTGGGCAGCAGTGACTCCATCAGATAGGGAATGGCGTCGTTGTACTGCAGGTCGGAGCCGGAGGTGCCGATCTTCGGCACGAGCGCGGCCGCGACCAGGCCGGGGATCATCACCAGGAAGACGATGAAGATCTTCGGGAAGGCCGCGATCAGCGGGGTGCGCTGGGCGGCGGAGAGGTTCTTCGCGGACAGGGCGCGCTGCACCTCGGCGAAGTTGGTCGTCCAGTAGCCGAAGGACAGCACGAATCCCAGGCCGAGGACGATGGTCAGCCAGTTCGCGCCGAGCGGGTTGGCGTGGCCGATGCCGGTGCCGCCCCAGGCGGTCATGAAGTCGTCGCCGTTGCGGGCGGTGAGCTTGTCGGACAGGCCGTCCCAGCCGCCGACCGACTTCAGCCCGAGGACGGTGATCGGGATGAGCGCGGCGAGGATGACGAAGAACTGCAGTACCTCGTTGTAGATGGCGGAGGACAGACCGCCGAGGGTGATGTAGGCGAGGACGAAGAACCCGGCGACGACGATCGCCACCCACTGCGGCCAGCCCAGCAGTGCCTCGACCACGATCGCGAGGGCGTACAGGTTCACCCCGGCGATCAGGATCGCGGCACAGGCGAACAGGATCGAGCTGAGCAGGTGTGCCCCTTTGTCGAAGCGCAGCAGCAGGAACTCGGGGACCGAGCGGACCTTGGAGCCGTAGTAGAACGGCATCATCACCAGGCCGAGGAACACCATGGCCGGGATGGCGCCGATCCAGTACCAGTGCGTGGTGTAGACGCCGTACTGGGCGCTGTTGGCGGCCATGCCGAGGATCTCGGTGGCGCCCAGGTTGGCGGCGATGAACGCCAGGCCCGTCACCCACGCGGGCAGCGAGCGCCCGGAGAGGAAGAAGTCGAGGCTGGTCCGCACCGAGCGGCGGGCGGCGAAGCCGATGCCGAGGACCACGACGAAGTAGATCGCCAGGATCGTGTAGTCGAGCCAGTTGGTGGGCAGCCGCAGCTCGGCCGCCAGGGGGATGGGGTGTGGGGGGAGGGGCATCCGGACCTCACCTCGGTTGGTGTTCTGTGTTCGATTGTGATGGTGACTCGCGTGGGAGTTTGTGCTTTGATGTGTTCGGTTCTGTTGGAAGCTTCGTAAGGTATGGAGAGTGGCGGTGAAGAAGACCTCGACTCGGCTGGCCGACGCTCGTGAGCTCATCTACTACGACCTGCGGGACGACTCGGTGCGCGACGCGGTGGACCGCCGCCCGCTCGAGCCCACGGTCACCACATCGGAGGTACGCCACGATCCGCTGCTCGGCGACGCCGTCGCGATCGCCTCGCACCGGCAGGGGCGCACCTACCACCCGCCGGCCGACGAGTGCCCCCTGTGCCCGACCGAGGGCGACCGGCTCAGCGAGATCCCGGACTCGTCGTACGACGTCGTCGTCTTCGAGAACCGCTTCCCCTCCCTCGCCGGCGATTCCGGCCGTTGCGAGGTCGTCTGCTTCACCTCCGACCACACCGCGTCCTTCGCCGCTTTGAGCGAGGAGCAGGCGCGGCTGGTCCTGGACGCGTGGACCGACCGCACGTCGGAGCTGTCTCATCTGCCCTCCGTCGAGCAGGTGTTCTGCTTCGAGAACCGTGGCGCCGAGATCGGCGTGACGCTTCAGCATCCCCACGGGCAGATCTACGCCTACCCCTTCACCACGCCCCGCACCGCGGCGATGCTGCGCCAGGTGGCCGCGCACAAGGACGCCACCGGCGGTGAGAACCTCTTCGACGCCGTCCTGGAGCAGGAGCTCGCCGGTGAGCGGGTCGTCCTGGAGGGCGAACACTGGGTGGCGTTCGTGCCGTACGCCGCGCACTGGCCCTACGAGGTCCACCTGTATCCCAAGCGCCGGGTACCGGACCTGCTCGCGCTGGACGAGGCCGCGCGCACAGAGTTCCCCAAGGTCTATCTGGAACTGTTGAGGCGCTTCGACCGGATCTTCGGCAGCGACGAGCCCCCGACGCCGTACATCTCCGCCTGGCACCAGGCGCCGTTCGGCACGCTGGAGGAGTTCGACGGCGTCCACCGCGACGACTTCGCGCTCCACCTGGAGCTTTTCACCATCCGCAGGACTTCCGGCAAGCTGAAGTTTCTCGCGGGTTCGGAGTCCGGCATGAGCGTGTTCATCAACGACATCCGGCCCGAGGCCGCGGCCGAGCGACTGCGAGAGGTAGCGAGTTCATGAAGTACCTGGTGACGGGTGGGGCGGGGTACGTCGGCAGCGTGGTCGCCCGGCATCTGCTGGAGGCGGGCCACGAGGTCACCGTCCTCGACAACCTCTCCACCGGCTTTCGCGAGGGCGTCCCCGCCGGCGCCGCCTTCGTCGAGGGCGACATCCGCGACGCCGCCAAGTGGCTGGACCCCTCCTTCGACGCGGTCCTGCACTTCGCCGCGTTCTCGCAGGTCGGCGAGTCCGTGGTCAAGCCCGAGAAGTACTGGGACAACAACGTCGCCGGCACCATGGCGCTGCTCGGCGCGATGCGCGAGGCGGGCGTGAAGAAGCTCGTCTTCTCCTCCACCGCCGCCACCTACGGCGAGCCGGTCAGCACCCCCATCACCGAGACCGACCCGACCGCGCCCACCTCGCCGTACGGCGCCTCCAAGCTCGCCGTCGACCACATGATCACCGGCGAGGCCGCCGCCCACGGCCTGGGCGCGGTGTCGCTGCGCTACTTCAACGTCGCCGGCGCCTACGGCGACTGCGGCGAGCGCCACGACCCCGAGTCCCACCTGATCCCGCTCGTCCTCCAGGTCGCCCAGGGCCGCCGCGACGCCATCTCCGTCTACGGCGACGACTACCCGACCCCCGACGGCACCTGCGTCCGCGACTACATCCACGTCGCCGACCTCGCCGAGGCCCACCTGCTGGCCCTGAAGGCCGCCACCCCCGGCGAGCACCTGATCTGCAACCTCGGCAACGGCAACGGCTTCTCCGTACGCGAGGTCATCGACACCGTCCGCAAGGTGACGGGCCACCCGATCCCCGAGGTCGTGGCCCCGCGCCGGGGCGGCGACCCGGCCGTGCTGGTGGCGTCCGCCGAGACCGCCCGCGAGCGCCTCGGCTGGACCCCGTCCCGCGCCGATCTCGCGGGTATCGTCGCCGACGCCTGGCAGTTCGCACAGCACATCGCAAGGGAGTCTTAAGTGGGGGCAGTTGAGGTCCAAGGCGGCTTCACCGCACTGTACGGGGCCGAGCCCGAAGGAGTCTGGTCGGCGCCCGGCCGGGTCAACCTGATCGGCGAGCACACCGACTACAACGACGGCTTCGTGATGCCCTTCGCGCTGCCGCACACCGCGACCGCCGCGGTCCGTCGCCGCGAGGACGGCGTACTGCGCCTGCACTCGGCCGACCTCGACGGGGAAGTCGTGCAACTGCGCCTGGACGACCTCGTCCCGCAGTCCGACAAGGAGTGGACGGCGTACCCGGCGGGCGTCGTCTGGGCGCTGCGCGAGGCCGGGCACCCGGTCACCGGCGCCGACATCCATCTCAGCTCCACCGTCCCGGTGGGCGCGGGTCTGTCGTCGTCGGCGGCCATCGAGGTCGTCGTCGCGCTCGCCCTGAACGACCTGTACGAACTCGGGCTCCAGCGCCGGCAGCTGGCCCGGCTGTGCCAGCGCGCCGAGAACGTCTACGTCGGCGCCCCCACCGGCATCATGGACCAGACCGCGTCCGCCTGCTGCGAGGACGGCCACGCCCTGTTCCTCGACACCCGCGACCTGGGCCAGAAGCAGATCCCCTTCGACCTGGCCGCAGAAGGCATGCGCCTGCTGGTCGTCGACACCCGCGTGAAGCACGCCCACAACGAGGGCGAGTACGGCAAGCGCCGCGCCGGCTGCGAGAAGGGCGCCGCCCTGCTCGGCGTCAACGCCCTGCGCGACATCGCCTACGACGACCTGGACGCGGCCCTGGCACGGCTGGAGGACGAGGAGGTGCGCCGGCTGGTGCGCCACGTCGTCACCGAGGACGCGCGCGTGGAGCAGGTGGTGGCGCTGCTGGAGTCCGGTGACACCCGCGCCATCGGGCCGGTCCTCACCGCGGGCCACGCCTCGCTGCGCGACGACTTCCGCATCTCCTGCCCGGAGCTGGACCTGGTCGTCGACACGGCGCTGGCCTCCGGCGCGCTCGGCGCCCGGATGACCGGCGGCGGCTTCGGCGGCTCGGCGATCGTGCTGGCCGAGGCCACCGACGTCGACACCATCACCAAGGCCGTCGAAGAGGCCTTCGCGGCAGCCTCGTTCACCGCGCCGCGGGTGTTCGAGGCGGTGCCCTCGCCGGGGGCCCGGCGGATCAGCTGAGCCGCTTGGTCAGGGTGTACTCGGTGATCCCCGGCGGATAGTCGGGGATCACGCACACCACCTCATAGCCCTGCTTCCTGTAGAACTCCGGTGCCTGGAAGTCCCAGGTCTCCAGCCGGGCCGCCCGGCAGTCGCGCTCCTCGCGCGCGATGCGCTCGGCCTCCGCAAGGAGCCGGGCCCCCAGACCCGTACCGCGATGGCGTTCGTCCACCCACAGCAGCGCCACATGCAGCCAGCTCGTCCAGGTGTGCCCGACGAGCCCGCCGGCCAGTTCGCCCGCCGCGTCCGTCGCCCACAGATGCAGCGGGTTCTCGCGTTCCTGAGGGGTGCCGCGCAGCGCCCGCAGGATCGGCGAGGCCGCGCTGTTGGTGTCGCGCAACCGTGAACTGAGCAGATCGCGCCGGGCTTTGTCGACTTCCGCCTCGATACGAAACATGCGGCACACCATAAACGCGTCCGACGGCCAGTTCTGCAAATAGCCTTCCGCTCCCCGTCCCCGTCCGTACCCTGATGAACAAGCACCGGTGGGGGCCGGTGCCGCTCAGGGGGCGAGACAGTCGGGTACGACGCCCGAAGTGGGGGTAGCAGTTCCGCATGGCGGCGGCCGCGCGGTGGTTCACGCTCAGGGCGCCGCACCCACGCCTGACGTAGTTCTCCCGGCCTTGGGGTATCCCCTGCTCCTGAGGGAGCGCGGGGAAGGGGGTTTCGTGGTACGCATCCGAGTCCTGGTCGTCGACGACCACCGCATCTTCGCCGAGTCGCTCGCGGCCGCGCTGGCGGCCGAGCCCGACGTCGACGTCTCCGCGGCCGGCAGCGGTCCGGCCGCGCTGCGCTGCCTGGAGCGGGCGGCCGGCGAGGGGCGCCGCTTCGACGTGCTGCTCGTCGACGCAGACCTTGGCGGGGGTGTCCTCGGCGTACGGACCACGGTGCCCGTGCAGCCCGTCTCCTCCGTCGCGTCCCTGGCTCAGGGGGGCGAGGACGGCACCGTCGACGGGATCTCCCTGGTCGCCCAGGTGCGCACCACCCACCCCGGGGTGCGGACCGTGGTGCTCGCGGAGAAGGACGACCCGCGGCGCGCGGCGCTCGCGCTGCAGGCCGGGGCGTCCGGCTGGGTCGCCAAGGACTGCTCGCTGTCGCGGCTGCTGACCGTCATCCGGGGCGTGCTGCGTGACGAGACGCATCTGCCGCCCGCCCTGCTGACCGGGGTGCTGCGCGAGCTGACGGCGGCGCGCAAGCACCGCACCGAGAGCGAGCGCCTGGTGGAGTCCCTCACCCCGCGCGAGCGCGAGGTGCTGCGCTGCATGGTCGCCGGGCTCGGCCGCAAGGCCGTCGCCGAGCGGCTGTTCCTCTCCCCGCACACCGTCCGCACCCATATGCAGAACGTCCTCGGCAAGCTGGGTGTGCACTCGACGCTGGCGGCGGTGGCGCTGGCGCGCAGGGCCGGAGTGGGGCCCGTCGACCTAACCGGGGATGTTGTCGAACGGGGCGGTCAGCTGGCGTAGCAGGGCGGCCAGTTCACCGCGCTGGGCCCGGGAGAGCTCGGCGAGGATCGCCCGCTCCTGGTCAAGGAGGCCGGCCAGCGCCTGGTCGGCGCGGTCGCGGCCCTCCTCGGTGAGCCGTACCAGCACACCGCGCCGGTCGCTGGGGTCGGGCAGCCGCTCGACCAGGCCCTTCTTGGCGAGCCGGTCGATGCGGTTCGTCATCGTGCCGGAGGTGACCAGCGTCTGGGTCAGCAACTGCCCCGGTGAGAGCTGGTACGGCGTCCCCGCGCGCCTGAGCGCGGTCAGCACGTCGAACTCCCAGGGCTCCAGGCTGTGCTCCGAGAAGGCCAGCCGGCGCGCCCGGTCCAGATGCCGGGCCAGTCTGCTGACCCGGCTGAGCACCTCGAGCGGTTCCACGTCGAGGTCCGGGCGCTCCCGGCGCCACGCTGCGACCAGCCGATCGACCTCGTCCTCCATGACGATCAGTGTAGTGGTTGTGTCGATGTGAAGTCTCTTGATGTCGAGTCTCTTGACGTCAAGAGAGATTGCGCGGGAAGGTGGAAGACATGACGACACCGACCTGGGACCCCGCGCAGTACCTGCGCCATGCCGACCATCGCGCCCGCCCCTTCGCCGACCTGCTGGCCCGCGTCCCGGACCTTCCCTCGGCCCGGCCCCGCATCGCCGACCTCGGCTGCGGCCCCGGCAACGTCACGGCCCTGCTCGCCGACCGCTGGCCCACCGCGCACATCACCGGCCACGACAACTCCGTCGAGATGCTCGACCGCGCGCACGTGGAGCACGCGGGCGACAACATCGACTTCGCCTACGCCGACGTCCGCACCTGGACGCCCTCGGAGCCCTACGACCTGATCATCAGCAACGCCACCCTGCAATGGGTGCCGGGCCACACGGAGAGGTTCCCCGCCTGGATCACCGGCCTGCGCCCCGGTGGCACCCTCGCCTTCCAGGTCCCCGGCAACTTCGACGCCCCCAGCCACCGCCTGATGCGCACCCTCGCCGCCCGGCACGGCGTGGGGGACGTCCTCCGCCATGAAGACGCGGTCCTCACCCCCGCCGCCTACCTGTCCCGCCTGGCCGACCTCGGCTGCACAGTGGACGCCTGGGAGACGACGTACGTCCACGTCCTTCAGGGCGAGGACCCGGTCCTGGACTGGGTCAAGGGAACGGGCCTGCGCCCCATCCTGACGGCCCTGGCGGACGACCCCGAAGCCCGCGACGCCTTCGTACGCGACTACAGGCAGGCCCTGCGCGAGGCGTACCCGTCGACCCCCCACGGCACGGCGTTCGCGTTCCGCCGGGTGTTCGTGGTGGCGCGGAAGGAGGCCTGACGCCGCGGCGCGGCCAAGAGAGGCGCGGGGAACTGCGCGACAAGCCACGACGGCGCCGCAGTGGACGACGGCGGGGAACATCCGCGAAGAAGGCCCCCGCTGCCTGAAGCCCGTCTAACTCTTGCGGTGACCTATCAACCGCGGCTTCGGCTCCAGGCCGTCCAAGCCGTGCCACGCAAGGTTCACCAGATGTGCCGCCACCTCGGACTTCTTCGGGCGGCGGACCTCCAGCCACCACTGGCCCGTCAGGGCGACCATGCCGACGAGGGCCTGGGCGTAGAGGGGGGCCAGTTTCGGGTCGAAGCCCCGGGACTTGAACTCCTTGCCGAGGATGTCCTCCACCTGGGTGGCGATGTCGGAGATCAGCGAGGCGAAGGAACCCGTCGACTGGGGGATGGGGGAGTCGCGGACCAGGATGCGGAAGCCGTCCGTGTACTCCTCGATGTAGTCCAGGAGGGCGAACGCCGCCTGTTCCAGGAGTTCTCGCGGGTGGCCGGCCGTCAGGGAACCCGTGACCATGTCGAGCAGGCGGCGCATCTCGCGGTCCACCACGACCGCGTACAGCCCCTCCTTGCCGCCGAAGTGCTCGTACACCACCGGCTTGGACACCCCGGCCTTCGCCGCGATCTCCTCCACCGAGGTGCCCTCGAACCCCTTCGCCGCGAACAGGGTGCGGCCGATCTCCAGCAGCTGCTGGCGGCGCTCCGCTCCGGTCATCCGGGTACGGCGCGTCCGCCGCGGCTTGTCGTTGCTGGAAGTGCTGGAGTCGGTCGCCACGGCGTCAATCATGCCGCCTCGGCCGTCTCCTTCCGGCGCCGGGAACCGCCCTCCGCGGTGTCGCGACGCGAATCGATACGCGAGCGTGACGGCCAGCGCACGTCGTACGCCCAGCCCAGCTGCTCGAACCAGCGGATCAGCCGGGCACTGGAATCCAGCTGCCCGCGCATCACACCGTGCCGCGCCGACGTCGGGTCCGCGTGGTGCAGGTTGTGCCAGGACTCACCGCACGACAGCACGGCCAGCCACCACACGTTCCCCGAACGGTCCCGCGACTTGAACGGCCGCTTGCCCACCGCGTGACAGATCGAGTTGATCGACCAGGTCACATGGTGCAGCAGCGCCACACGCACCAGCGAGCCCCAGAAGAAGCCGGTGAACGCCCCCCACCACGACATCGTCACCAGACCGCCGATCAGCGCCGGCAGCGCCAGCGACAGCACCGTCCACAGCACGAACTGGCGCGAGATCGCCCGCAGCGCCGGGTCCTTGATCAGATCCGGCGCGTACTTCTCCTGAGACGTCTGCTCCTCGTCGAACATCCAGCCGATGTGCGCCCACCACAGGCCCTTCATCAGCGCGGGCACCGTCTCGCCGTACTTCCACGGCGAATGCGGGTCACCCTCCGCGTCGGAGAACTTGTGGTGCTTGCGGTGGTCGGCCACCCAGCGCACCAGCGGCCCCTCCACCGCCATCGACCCCGCGATCGCCAGCGCGATCTTCAATGGCCGCTTCGCCTTGAACGAACCGTGCGTGAAGTGGCGGTGGAAACCGATCGTGATGCCGTGGCAGCCGAGGTAGTAGAAGAAGACCAGCAGACCCAGGTCCAGCCAGCTCACCCCCCATCCCCACGCCAGAGGCACGGCGGCCAGCAGCGCGAGGAACGGCACGGCGATGAACAGCAGCAGCGTGATCTGCTCGATCGAACGCTTCTGCTCCCCGCCGAGCGTGGCGGAGGCCACCGTGTCCGAGGCCTCCGGGGCGTCTTCGATCACATCGGAGCTAGAGGTCATGGGCGTCCCCTGTGGGGTCGAGGGTTTTCGGGAGTGGACGCCGGGTGAGCGGAACCGGGGACCACTCCCTACGGTTCCGTAACCTACGGCGTCGTAAGTATGGCAGTGCGACGCCCGGCAGCAAGAGCCCCAGAGCCTGCGCGTCCGCATCGCCACCTATCCTTGGAACCGGTCGGACAGCGCGGTCCGCTCTGAATACTTCCCGGAGGCACCGCCCGTAATGCGGCACCCCGCCGCGCGCCGGTCCCCGGGTTCCCCTCCCGGACGAGCTTCAACACTGCAAGGAGCCGCACCTGTGAGCAGTGCCGACGACCAGACCACGACCAGCAGCGAGCTGCGCGCCGACATCCGCCGACTGGGCGACCTCCTCGGAGAGACGCTCGTCCGCCAGGAGGGCCCCGAGCTCCTCGAACTGGTCGAGAAGGTGCGCCGCCTCACCCGAGAGGACGGCGAGGCCGCCGCCGAGCTGCTGCGCGGCACAGAGCTGGAGACCGCCGCCAAGCTCGTACGCGCCTTCTCCACCTACTTCCACCTGGCCAACGTCACCGAACAGGTCCACCGAGGCCGCGAACTGCGCGCCCGCCGCGCAGCCGAGGGCGGACTGCTCTCCCGCACCGCCGACCGGCTCAAGGACGCCGACCCCGAGCACCTGCGCGAGACCGTCCGCCACCTCAACGTCCGCCCGGTCTTCACCGCCCACCCCACCGAGGCCGCACGCCGGTCGGTGCTCAACAAGCTCCGGCGCATCGCCGCGCTCCTGGAGACCCCGGTCATCGACTCCGACCGGCGCCGCCACGACACCCGTCTGGCCGAGAACATCGACCTCGTCTGGCAGACCGACGAACTGCGCGTCGTCCGCCCCGAGCCCTCCGACGAGGCCCGCAACGCGATCTACTACCTGGACGAGCTGCACGCCAACGCCGTGGGCGACGTCCTGGAGGACCTCACCGCCGAACTCGAACGTGTGGGCGTCACCCTCCCGGACGACACCCGCCCCCTCACCTTCGGCACCTGGATCGGCGGCGACCGCGACGGCAACCCCAACGTGACCCCCCAGGTCACCTGGGACGTCCTCATCCTCCAGCACGAACACGGCATCAACGACGCCCTGGACACCATCGACGAGCTGCGCGGCTTCCTGTCGAACTCCATCCGCTACACCGGCGCCACCGAGGAACTCCTCGAATCCCTCCAGGCCGACCTCGAACTGCTCCCCGAGATCAGCCCCCGCTACAAGCGCCTCAACGCCGAGGAGCCCTACCGGCTCAAGGCCACCTGCATCCGGCAGAAGCTGGAGAACACCAAGCAGCGCCTCGCCAAGGGCACCCCGCACGAGGCCGGCCGCGACTACCTCGGCACCGGCGAACTGCTCAAGGACCTCACCCTCCTGCAGACCTCGCTGCGCGAGCACCGCGGCGCCCTGTTCGCCGACGGCCGGATGAACCGCACCATCCGCACCCTCGCCGCCTTCGGCCTCCAGCTCGCCACCATGGACGTCCGCGAACACGCCGACGCCCACCACCACGCCCTCGGCCAGCTCTTCGACCGCCTCGGCGAGGAGTCCTGGCGCTACGCCGACATGCCCCGCGACTACCGCACCAAGCTCCTCGCCAAGGAGCTGCGCTCGCGCAGGCCGCTCGCCCCCAGCCCGGCGCCCGTCGACGCCGCCGGCGAGAAGACCCTCGGCGTCTTCCAGACGATCAAGAAGGCCCTGGAGGTGTTCGGACCCGAGGTCATCGAGTCGTACATCATCTCCATGTGCCAGGGCGCCGACGACGTCTTCGCCGCCACCGTCCTCGCCCGCGAGGCCGGCCTCCTCGACCTGCACGCCGGCTGGGCCAAGATCGGCATCGTGCCGCTCCTGGAGACCACCGACGAGCTCAAGGCCGCCGACACGATCCTGGAGGACATGCTCTCCGACCCGTCGTACCGCAGGCTCGTGGCCCTGCGCGGCGACGTCCAGGAGGTCATGCTCGGCTACTCCGACTCCTCCAAGTTCGGCGGCATCACCACCAGCCAGTGGGAGATCCACCGCGCCCAGCGCCGGCTGCGCGACGTCGCCCACCGCTACGGCGTGCGCCTGCGCCTCTTCCACGGCCGCGGCGGCACCGTCGGCCGCGGCGGCGGCCCCTCGCACGACGCGATCCTCGCCCAGCCCTGGGGCACCCTGGAGGGCGAGATCAAGGTCACCGAGCAGGGCGAGGTCATCTCCGACAAGTACCTCATCCCGTCCCTGGCCAGGGAGAACCTCGAACTGACCGTCGCGGCCACCCTCCAGGCGTCCGCCCTGCACACCGCGCCCCGCCAGTCCGACGAGGCCCTCGCCCGCTGGGACGCCGCGATGGACGTCGTCTCCGACGCCGCCCACGCCGCCTACCGCCGCCTGGTCGAGGACCCCGACCTGCCGACCTACTTCCTCGCCTCCACGCCGGTCGACCAGCTCGCCGACCTGCACCTGGGCTCGCGGCCCGCCCGCCGCCCCGGCTCGGGCGTCTCGCTCGACGGACTGCGCGCCATCCCGTGGGTGTTCGGCTGGACCCAGTCCCGGCAGATCGTCCCCGGCTGGTTCGGCGTCGGCTCCGGCCTCAAGGCCCTGCGCGAGGCCGGCCTGGACACCGTGCTGGAGGAGATGCACGAGCAGTGGCACTTCTTCCGCAACTTCATGTCCAACGTCGAGATGACCCTCGCGAAGACCGACCTGCGCATCGCCCAGCACTACGTCGACACCCTCGTCCCCGACCAGCTCAAGCACGTCTTCGACACCATCAAGGCCGAACACGAGCTGACCGTCGCCGAGGTCCTGCGCGTCACCGGTGAGAAGGAGCTCCTGGACCACCAGCCGGTCCTCAAGCAGACCTTCGCCATCCGCGACGCCTACCTCGACCCGATCAGCTACCTCCAGGTCGCCCTCCTCAAGCGCCAGCGCGACGCCGCCGAGGCCGGCGAGCAGCCCGACCCGCTGCTCTCCCGCGCCCTGCTGCTGACCGTCAACGGCGTGGCGGCCGGCCTGCGCAACACCGGCTGACAGCTACGACCGCATGACAAAGGGGCGGCCCCCTTCCAGGTGCCGCCCCTTTGTCATGTCTTACGTCAGCTCTGGCCGGCCTTGCGGCGGCGCAGGAACAGCAGACCGCCGCCGGCCGCCACCAGCGCGCCCGCGACACCCGACAGCAGACCCACCGGGGCACCGTTGCCGGTCTCGGCCAGGTCACCCGAGGCGTCGCCCTGCAGGGACGAGGACGGGGACGCACCAGGAGCCCCCTCCGACGAGCCGGACGAGCCGGACGGGCTCGGCGAGGCGGCCGGCGACTCGGAGGAACCCGCCGACTCCGACGGCGTGGCCGACGGCGACGTACCGCCGGAACCGCCCTCCTCGTCCTCGCAGTCCGTCCAGAAGACCTTGTGCTTGGCGGAGCCGTTCTCGCCGTCGAAGTTCCACCACAGCTTGTAGTGGCCGTCCGGCAGGGTCATGTCGTCCGAGCGGCCGTGACCCTCGGCGTCCAGGGTCAGGGTGCCGGACTTCACCGTCTCGCCCTTGTCGGAGCTCGGCGGGATGGCCTCGATGCGCCAGTCGATCTCCTGCGCGCCGTCGAACTTGAAGCCGTCCAGGTAGAACGAGCACACGTGCGGCTCGTTCTTCATCAGCTCCTCGCCGGTCGAGGCGTCGTGGATCTTCACGGTGCCGTTGTCGCCGTCGGCGTGAGCGGAAGGGGCCGCGAGCAGGGCGGCCACGGCGACAGCGCACACGGCGCCGACGCGGGGGAAGGTACGCATGGGCAGTCCATCTTCGAGAAGCGAACGGGAAGATGTGGAGGGGGCGGCTCAGCTTCCAGCCAAGCCCGTGACCAGGTCAATCACGAACAGGAAACGCTCGAAGTCTCCACACTCATGGAGAACGGCGAAAACCCTCAGACAGTCACGAACGCCGCGGTCAGCAGCGCGAAACCCGACCCCGCCAGCACCCACGCCGCCCGCGTCCGGCGCAGCCCGCCCGCCACGATCACCGACGCCAGCAGCAGGGCACCGCCCATCGGCACCCACGCGTACAGCACCCCGGCCGGACCCGACCGCACGGCACTGTCCTGCCCCGGCTTCACCACGACCGTGTACGTGCGGCCCTTCTCCACCGCCACCGTGTCCTCCACGGCGACACTCGCCCGCGCCACGGACCCCGGCGACAACGGCGTGTACGGCCCGGAACAGGACCGCTCACCACAGGCCGTCACCTCGACCGTGCCCCGCTCACGGCCCTTGGTCAGCATCACGTACTGGGCCGTCCCCCAAGAGGCCCACACACCTGCGATCAGGATCAGCGCCGTGACGACCCCCATGGCGACGACACGGCCGGCGGCAGAAAGCATGGCCGCGATCCTTGGCCATGCCCGCACGGACCGTCAACCGAGGTGACGGAGATGTCACGAGTTGTACGTGCCCTGCGCCCTCTCCAGCCCCTCGATCACCAGACACTCCACCGCGTCCGCCGCGCGGTCCACGAAGTAGTCCAGCTCCTTGCGCTCCGCCGAGGCGAAGTCCTTCAGCACGAAATCCGCGACCGGCATCCGCCCCGGAGGTCGCCCGATCCCGAACCGCACCCGGTGGTAGTCCGCACCGAACGCCTTCGTCATCGACTTCAGACCGTTGTGCCCGTTGTCCCCACCGCCCAGCTTCAGCCGCAGCGTCCCGTAATCGATGTCCAGCTCGTCATGCACCGCCACCACATGACCCACCGGCACCTTGTAGAAGTCCCGCAACGCGTTCACCGGCCCACCGGACAGATTCATGTACGACATCGGCTTCACCAGGATCACCCGCCGGTTCGACGGCCCCGGCGGCCCGATCCGCCCCTCCACGACCTGCGCCTGCGCCTTGCCGGCCCGCTTGAACTTCCCCCCCATCCGCTCGGCCAGCAGATCCGCCACCATGAACCCCACGTTGTGCCGGTTCATCGCGTACTCGGGTCCGGGATTGCCGAGCCCGGCGATCAGCCAGGGGGCACTCGGGTCGGTCGTCACGTCCATCTCTCCTCGATACGGGCCTGGAATGCGAGCCAGCCGCTGCCCCCGAAGGGAACAGCGGCTGACACAACGAAAGATCCTCGAGGATCAGGCCTCGGCGGCCTCTTCACCCTCGGCGGCCTCGCCCGCCGGGGCCTCCTCGGCCTGCGCGGCCAGGATCTGCAGGACGACGGTGTCGTCCTCGACGGCCAGCTTCACACCGTTCGGGAGCGCGATGTCCTTGGCCTGGATCGAGGCACCCGCCGCGAGACCCTCCACCGACACCGTGAGCTGCTCCGGGATGTGCGTGGCCTCGGCCTCGACCGGCAGCGCGTTCAGCACGTGCTCGAGCAGGTTGCCACCGGCGGCCAGCTCGCCCTCGGCGACGACCGGGATCTCGACCGTGACCGTCTCGCCGCGCTGGACCAGCTGCAGGTCGACGTGCTCCAGGTAACCCTTCAGCGGGTCACGCTGCACAGCCTTCGGGATCGCCAGCTCCTGGGACTTGCCGTCGATGTCCAGGGAGATCAGGACGTTCGGCGTACGCAGCGCCAGCAGCAGCTCGTGACCCGGCAGCGTCAGGTGCAGCGGGTCCGAACCGTGACCGTACAGAACACCGGGAACCTTGTTCTCACGGCGGATACGGCGGGCGGCACCCTTGCCGAACTCGGTGCGCGACTCGGCGGCGATCTTCACCTCGGACATGTTCACTCCTCGTAGATACATAGGAAACGGACGTGGTCACCCGGCCACGAACGGCCTGCTACGAAGAGCGCGTCGATAACGGACCGCCGTACACACGAGTACGGCCTCCCTCGCCGAGCAACTTCAGCAGTCTACTCGGAGAGGGAGGCCGTACCCAAAAGGATCACCAGGCCCCGCCAGGGGGGCCCTGCAGAACCCTTACTGCTCGTCGAACAGGCTCGTCACCGAACCATCCTCGAAGACCTCACGCACCGCGCTCGCGATCGTCGGAGCGATCGACAGCACCGTCAGCTTGTCCAGATCACGCGACAGCTCACCCGGCGTCGGCAGCGTGTTCGTGAACACGAACTCACTCACCCGCGAGTTCTTCAGCCGGTCCGCCGCCGGACCCGACAGCACACCGTGCGTGGCCGTCACGATGACATCCTCCGCACCGTGCGCGAACAGCGCGTCGGCCGCCGCACAGATCGTGCCACCCGTGTCGATCATGTCGTCCACCAGGACACACACACGACCCTCGACCTCACCGACCACCTCGTGGACGGTCACCTGGTTCGCCACGTCCTTGTCACGCCGCTTGTGCACGATCGCCAGCGGCGCACCCAGACGGTCGCACCAGCGGTCCGCCACCCGCACCCGGCCCGCATCCGGGGACACGACCGTCAGCTTCGCCCGGTCCACCTTCGCACCCACGTAGTCCGCCAGCAGCGGCAGCGCGAACAGGTGGTCCACCGGACCGTCGAAGAAGCCCTGGATCTGGTCCGTGTGCAGATCGACGGTGAGAATCCGGTCGGCACCCGCCGTCTTCATCAGATCCGCGATCAGACGCGCCGAGATCGGTTCACGACCACGGTGCTTCTTGTCCTGCCGCGCGTAACCGTAGAACGGCACGATCACCGTGATGGAACGAGCCGACGCACGCTTCAGCGCGTCGATCATGATCAGCTGCTCCATGATCCACTGGTTGATCGGAGCCGTGTGGCTCTGGATCACGAAGCAGTCCGCACCACGCGCCGACTCCTGGTAACGGACGTAGATCTCACCGTTGGCGAAGTCGAAGGCCTTCGTCGGGACAACCCCGACACCCAGCTGTTGGGCGACCTCCTCGGCAAGCTCGGGGTGGGCGCGGCCGGAGAAGAACATCATCTTCTTCTCGCCGGTCGTCTTGATCCCGGTCACAGCACTGTCTCCTCAGAGGTGTCGCAGCTGGGTGTCGAGAGACCTCGCCGCTGGGGCGCGGCAGGCCGTCTCAGCTGGTGGGTGGGGGTGTGCACTTATCACGGTACGCCGTGTTTGACGGACCTGTTTCCGGTCAGCCCTCGCCGCTCTCCTCGCGAGAGGCCACCTCGGCCGCCTTCGCGGCCGCACTGCCCGGACGCTTACGGGCCACCCAACCCTCGATATTCCGCTGCTGACCGCGGGCCACGGCCAGCGAACCGGGCGGCACATCCTTGGTGATGACCGACCCGGCAGCCGTGTAGGCACCGTCCCCGATCGTGACAGGCGCCACAAACATGTTGTCCGAACCGGTACGGCAGTGCGACCCGACGGTCGTGTGGTGCTTGTCCTGCCCGTCGTAGTTCACGAAGACGCTCGCGGCACCGATGTTCGTGAACTCACCGATCGTCGCGTCACCGACGTAGGAGAGGTGCGGGATCTTGGTGCCCTCGCCGATGGAGGCGTTCTTCGTCTCCACGTACGTACCGATCTTGCCCTTCGCGCCGAGACGCGTACCCGGACGCAGATAGGCGTACGGGCCCACGGACGCGTTCGGACCGACGACGGCCCCGTTGGACACGGTGTTGTCCACCCGCGCCCCCGGGCCCACCCGGGTGTCCAGCAGCCGGCTGTTGGGGCCGACCTCGGCGCCCTCGGCGATGTGCGTGGTGCCCTGGAGCTGCGTGCCCGGGTGCACGATCGCGTCCTGCTCGAAGGTGACGGTCACGTCGACCCAGGTCGTGGCCGGGTCGACGACGGTCACACCGGCGAGCATGGCCTCGGTCAGCAGCCGGTCGTTGAGGATGCGGCGGGCCTCGGCGAGCTGCACACGGTTGTTGATGCCGGCGATCTCACGGTGGTCGCCCGCGACGGAGGCCCCCACCCGGTGCCCGGCCTCGCGCAGGATGCCGAGGACGTCGGTGAGGTACTCCTCGCCCTGGCTGTTGTCGGTGCGCACCTGCTTCAGCGCCTCGGCGAGCAGCCGGCCGTCGAACGCGAACACTCCGGAGTTGATCTCCCGGATCGCACGGATCGTGTCGTCCGCGTCCTTGTGCTCCACGATGGCGGTCACGGCACCGGTCTCGTCCCGCACGATCCGGCCGTAGCCGGTCGCGTCCGGCATCTCGGCCGTCAGCACGGTGACGGCGTTGCCGTCGGTGGTGTGCGTCCCGGAGAGCGCCTTGAGGGTGGCGCCGGTGAGCAGCGGGGTGTCGCCGCACACGACGATGACCGTCCCGTCGACGACTCCGCCCAGCTCTTCGAGCCCCATCCGTACGGCGTGCCCGGTGCCGTTCTGCTCCGCCTGCACGGCGGTGCGTACCTCGGGCGCGACGCTGTTCAGGTGCGCGGTGACCTGCTCCCGGGCGTGCCCGACGACGACCACGAGGTTCTGCGGCTCCAGCTCACCGGCTGCGGCCAGCACATGGCCCACCAGACTGCGGCCACAGATCTCATGCAGGACCTTCGGTGTGGCCGACTTCATACGGGTGCCCTCACCCGCTGCGAGAACGACGACGGCTGCCGGGCGAATGGCGCTCACGGGATGCCCTTCGGCTGTTTGGGGGAGGGGTGGACATCCGCAGGATACCGGGGTGGGGGTGGGGGGACATGAGTGCGGGCCCTGACTGTGCTGTCAGGGCCCGCGCTGAGGTCTTGTGTGCTGTGGCTCCCCTGCCAGGACTCGAACCTGGAACAAATCATCCAAAGTGACCCGTGTTGCCGATTACACCACAGGGGAGTGTAAAGCCACCCGAAACGGACATTTGGTCAGTCCGCTGAGGTCGCGGCACCTACTATGCCGCACCATCAGCCTTCGATGCGACGGTAGAGCTCGGCTCACGTGCATACCGTCTGGGTGGAATGGAAGCTTCCGGGATCGAACGGAAGTGATTCGACAGTTCGAGGGATACCTGTCGGTTTCGCAGTTATTCGATTACGGAGTGTGGTGTAGGCCAGTCGTGGAAACTCGCCGGAAAAGCGAGGGTCGGCGCCCGTAGGCTGGAGGGCATGACCACGACGGGGGAAGAGCACGCCACGGTCCGGAAGGGGCCGTGGTGGTGGGTCAGATGGCGTAGTGCCCTGTTGGACGGAGGGCTCGCGTTCGCCTCCGCGGTGGAGTGCGGCGCGCGAGGGATTCCGTTCGCTCAGGACGCCGGGATTCCGGCGGTGGCGGGGGTGGTGTTCGGGGTCCTGGCCGGCTCCGTGCTGCTGTTCAGGCGGCGGTGGCCCATCGCTGTCGTGCTGGTGTCCATCGCGGTCGCGCCCGCGCAGATGGGCTATCTGATGGGCGTCGTAGGTCTCTACACGCTCGCCGCGTCCGAGCTGCCGCGCAGGATCATCGCCTCGCTGGCCGGGATGTCGCTGCTGGGGATGCTGGTGGTGGCGTTCGTGCAGGCGCGGGAGATGTCGGACGCCGATGTCGAGGCGGGCGAGTGGTTCGCTCCCTTCTTCGCGCTGACCATGTCCGTCGGGATGACCGCGCCGCCGTTGCTGCTGGGGATGTACGTCGGTGCGCGGCGCAGGCTGATGGAGAGCTTGCGGGAGCGGGCGGACAGCCTGGAGCGGGAGTTGCAGCTGCTCGCGGAGCGGGCGGAGGAGCGGGCGGAGTGGGCGCGTAATGAGGAGCGGACGCGGATCGCCCGGGAGATGCATGACGTCGTCGCGCATCGGGTGAGTCTGATGGTGGTGCATGCCGCTGCTCTGCAGGCCGTGGCCCGGAAGGATCCGGAGAAAGCTGTGCGGAATGCCGCGCTCGTGGGGGACATGGGGCGGCAGGCGCTGACGGAGCTGCGGGAGATGCTCGGGGTGCTGCGCAGCGGGGACGGTGTGCGACCGCGTGAGGTGCCGGTGGTGGCGGTTGCCGCCGTGGACGAGCAGCCGGTGTCGGAGGGGCCGTGTCTGGAGGATCTGGAGGAACTGGTCGGGCAGTCGGCTGCTGCGGGGATGGTGGTGGCGCTGTCGGTGGAGGGGACCGAGTGCGTGTATGCGCCGGAGATCGAGCAGACGGCGTATCGGGTGGTGCAGGAGGCGTTGACGAACGCGCACAAGCATGCGGCGGGTGCGAAGACGTATGTGCGGGTGGCGCATCGGGTGTCGGAGATCGCGATGCAGGTGGAGAACGAGCCGCCGCCGGAGGTGTCGTCGCCGGGTCTGCCGTCCGGGGGGAACGGGCTGGTGGGGATGAGGGAGCGGGTCCTCGCGTTGGGCGGGGTGTTCGTGTCGGGGCCGACGGAGGCGGGGGGCTTCCGGGTGTCGGCGGTGATTCCGGCGTCGTGACCCGGTGGGCTCAGCCCGCGGTGAGGCGCACGGGCTGTATGCCGGTGACGAGGGTCGTCAGCGCGTGGTCGATGTCGGGGCCGAGGTACCAGTCGCCGGTGTGGTCGAGGGCGTAGACGCGGCCTTCGGCGTCGATGGCGAGGAGTGCCTGGGTGTCGGTCTCGGTGCCGAGGGGGCTGACCTCGGTGTCGAGGGCGCGGCCGAGGTCGCCGAGGGTGCGGGCGAGGTGGAGGCCGTGCAGGGGGTCGAGGTGGAGCGCGGCGGGGGCGATCTGGCGGCCGGGGCCGTTGGGGGCGATGTGGAGGCCGCCGAATTCTGCCCACGCTTCGACGGCGGCGGGGAAGACGGCGTGGCGGTGGCCGGCGGGTGAGGTGTGTCCGCGCAGGGTGTCGGCCCAGGTCTCGGCCTGTTTGATGTCCCAGCGTCCGGGTTGCCAGCCGGCGGTGCGCAGGGCGGCGTCGACGGGGACGGAGAAGCGGGTGGTGGAGGCGCGGTCGGGGTGCATCTGCCCTTGGTATCGGTGTGTGGTTGCCGGGGTGGGTTTTTAGTCGGTGGCCGTGGCCGGGTCGACGATGCGTACGCCGAAGTGGGCGCTGAGGGCGGTGCAGGCGCGGCAGGGGGCGGCGAAGCTGCCGTGGAGGGGGTCGCCGTCCTCGCGGATGCGGCGGGCGGTGAGCTTGGCCTGTTTGAGGGCTTTGCGGGCTTCGCCGTTGGTCATGGGTTTGCGGGCGGCGCGTTTGCTGCGGGTGGCGTCGGCGGTGGTGAGGTGCCGGGAGATGAGGATGGTCTCGGCGCAGCGGCCGGTGAAGCGGTCGCGGCGGTCGCTGCCGAGGGTGTCGAGGAAGTCCTGGACGAGTGGGTGCAGCGGGGGTGGGGTGTCGCCGCGGGCGGCGGTGCCGGTGAGGGTGGCGCCGCGGACGGAGAGGGCGGCGGCGACGGTGGGGAGTATGCCGTCGCGGCGGTGGCGCAGGGTGGGGGCGGGGGGTGTGTCGGTGCTGCTCCACCCGATGCGGGGGTCGCCCGTGGTGGCTGTCTGTGGTCCCGTCTGCGTCGTGTTCATGATCGTCATCCCCTCCCGAGCATCCCCCCGAAGGGTCCAGACTGCCAAATGGCGTGGCTGGTGCGGAAGCTGGGGCGGTGCGACACGCCCGGGTTTGGGCGGGCTGTCACGGCGGGGTGACGGCTGGTCACGGAAGCGGAGCGCCGGTGACCGGTGGAGGCGTACCGCATAGGCTGTCGGCACCGCGTGAGGCGCGGTCGATGCGTTGGTGACAGCGGTCAGCGCGTTGGAGACAGTCGGATACGGGCCGTGGTGGGCTGAGTCGGCGCTGGGCCGGCGACTACGGGCCGTACAGAGTGCCGCAGGGGGCAACCGCCATGACGACAGGTCGGCTCGGGCAGCAAGCCGCGCCGCCGAACGCGGCCTACGCCGGGCAGGTCGTGCATTTCCCGGACCCGGTCCGGGCGTCTCGTCATCCCGCCGGGGTGCGGGTGGACGAGCGCGGCTACCCCGACTTCTCTCCTTATGCGCGTGCGGCTGCGGAGATCGCGGATCCGCCGGAGGGTTTCGGTGTGGACGAGCTGCGGTTGACGGACTATGTGTCGGCGAATGCCGCTTTGTCCGCGTCTGGTCATGCGTTGTGGGACACGGTGCCGGCGGTGGCGACGCCGCACGGCTGGACGTGGCATCACGTGGCGGGTACGCGGCGCGTGGAGCTGGTGCCGGTCGAGGTGAAGGCGTTGCTGCGGCATCACGGCGGTGTCGCGACGGCGGCGGTGGACCAGACCAAGCGGGGGACGCGGCCGTTGCAGGAGACGCGTCCGGCGCACTTCGGTCTGCCGAAGTCCGGGGTCGCGGTGTCGGAGCAGCAGGTGCAGCAGGTCGAGGAGGACCTCGGGTACCGGCTGCCGGGCGCGTACCGGTCGTTCCTGAAGGCCGCGGGCGGGTGTGCGCCGGTGGGGACCGCGCTGGACGCGGAGTTGGGGCTGCTGGTGGACCAGCCGTTCTTCACGGTGCGGGACGAGGCCGCGGTCAACGACCTGGTGTACGTGAACAAGTGTCTGCGCGACCATCTGACCAAGGACTATCTGGGTGTCGCCTTCGTGCAGGGCGGTCTGCTGGCGGTGAAGGTGAAGGGCGAGCGGATCGGTTCGGTGTGGTTCTGCGCGTACGACGACGCGCGGGATGTCGATCCCTCGTGGGCGCCCGCCGAGCGGGTGGAGCGGTTGTTGCTGCCGTGCGGTGAGGACTTCGATGTGTTCCTGTCCCGGCTGGCGGGTTCTCCGCCGGAGTTGGAGACGGTGGCGAATCTGATGGTGGACGGCGGTTTCGCGCGGGCCGTGCCTGTCGCCGCCGCGGCTGCGGGGGAGTGAGCTTCGCGATGGTGACCTTTGCGCAGGCGCAGGAGCGCGGCGAGGAGTGGATCAACGGGGACGTGCCGTCGTACCAGCATCGTGAGGTGCGGGTGCGGGAGTTCGGTCTCGGGTTCGTGGTGTGGGCGGAGGACCGTGCCGACGGGCCGCGGTCGGACGGTGGTGCGCAGCGGCTGGTGATCGCCCGGGACAGTGGTGAGGCCTCGCTGTGGCCCTCGCTGCCGGTGGGCGAGGTGATCCGCCGGTACGAGGAGGAGTACGGCGGGAGCGCGGATGCCGCCGCCGATGCGCCGGCGCCTGCCGCGGCGCGGGTGGACCTGAACCAGACGTCGTTCCTGCTGACTCCGCCGGAGTGGTTGCAGGAGGCGGCGGACCGGATGGGGGTTCCGGACCGGCGGGGCGAGGCGGCGGCGTCCGCTTCGGCTTCTCCTGCTTCCGGTGAGGGGGCTCCGCTGCCGGAGACCCAGGCGGGGGTTCCGCTGCCGGGGACCCAGGCCGGGGTGCCGGTGGGCGGGGCTTCTGCGCCCGGGAGTTCGCCGAGTGGGCCTCCACCGGGGGGTTCGCCGAGTGGGCCTCCGCCGGGGGCGACTCCTTGGGCGGGTACGGACACCAATGGTGCCGACGCGGGTGAGGATCGTTCCGTTCCGCTGCCGGAGACCGTGTTCGCGCCGCCGTTGAGCGTTGTCGACGACAACACTCCGCCGCCGGTGGCGCCGGAGGCCAAGACGGCGTTGATGTCGGGCGGCAGCCAGCTTCCGCCGACGGCGATCGCGCCGGCGCTGGGCGGGCCGGGTGCGCCGCAGGGGAGTACGCCTCCTCCGGGGGCGGGTGCGCCGAGCTACGGGTATCCGCAGGGTGCGCCGGCGGCTCCGGGTGCTCCGGGTACGCCTCCGCCGGGCGTGGGTGCTCCGGGTATGCCGGGTGTGCCGGGTACGCCTCCGCCGGGGGTCGGTGCTCCGGGTGCGCCGGTGTCGTCGCTCGCGCCGAACGCCGGGGACATCGCCGACGCCGCGACCAGCAAGGCCGCGCCGCCGCCGCGTCGGGCGCGTGGCGGTGCGACGCCGCCTCCGCCGCCGGGTGCGCCCGGTGCGCCGGGTGCGCGGCCGGGGAGCACGCCGCCGCCCGCGCCTCAGGGGAGTACGCCTCCTCCGGCGCCGGGTGCGGGTGCGTACGTACCGACGCAGTTGGTGTCGGCGCTGGGCCCCGACGGGCTTCAGCCGCCGGGTGCTCCGGGTGCGCCGCAGCCTCCGGGCGCCCCCAAGCCGCCGAACGCGCCGGGTGGCACGCCCCCGGGCGGGGTGCATCACGCCGCGACGATGCTGGCCGACCCGAGCATGGGCGGTAGGGGCGGGATCGCGCCGCAGCCTCCGGGCGCTCCGGGCATGCCGGGGGCGCCTCAGCCTCCTGGCGCTCCTGGCGCTCCGGGTATGCCGGGTGCGCCGCAGCCTCCTGGCGCCCCGGGTATGCCCGGTGCTCCGGGTGCGCCTCAGCCGCCCGGTGCCCCTGGTGCGCAGGGTTCTCTGGGCGGCGCGCAGGGCGCCGTGCACCACGCCGAGACCATGCTGGCCGCGCCGCCGGTGGGTGGCCCGGGTGCGCCGCCTCCGCCTCCGCCGCCGGCTCCCGGTATGCCGGGAGCACCTCAGCCTCCCGGTGCCCCGGGTATGCCGGGTGCCCCGGGTACGCCGCCGCCGGCGTACGGCTACCCGCAGCAGCCGCCCACGGGCCTGCCGACGGTCGGCCCGGGCTACCAGGCGGTGCTGCGCTACCGGGCGCAGGACGGTTCGGAGCAGCAGCTGATCCGGCGTTCGGCGCCGGGTACGCCGCATCCGGAGTGGCAGATCTTCCATGAGCTGCGGGCGATGAACGTGCCGCCGGACCAGGTGCTG
The DNA here is from genome assembly GCF_044763135.1 of Streptomyces sp. NPDC096205. Classification (NCBI taxonomy): domain Bacteria; kingdom Bacillati; phylum Actinomycetota; class Actinomycetes; order Kitasatosporales; family Streptomycetaceae; genus Streptomyces; species Streptomyces sp. NPDC096205. The sequence continues at coordinate 466,572 of NZ_JBIWFS010000006.1, forward strand.
GAGCTGCACACGGAGCTGGAGTCGTGTGAGCTGCCGGGTGCGTACTGCGCGCGGATGATCCGGGAGCAGTGGCCGCAGGCGCGGATCACGAGCATCGCGCCGTACGGCACGGATCACGCGAGCCGGCAGCAGGGCATGCAGCAGTTGCTGGCGCATCAGGGTGAGCTGCACCAGGTGGCGGACGGGCCCGCGCGGCCGGCGCCGGTGCGGGCGCCGTTGCCGCCGGTGCAGCCGGTTCAGCCGGTTCCGCCGGAGGCGGTGGGGCAGGAGCTGGCCGCGGCGTTCGGGCCGGGGGTGTTCCGGTTCGAGCAGGCGGCGGTGTCCCGGCAGGGCGTGCCGCCGGTCGTGGCGCACACGCTGGTCGTGGCGGGGCTTCCGGTGGACATGGGGCCGTTCTTCTGGGCGCAGGCCCAGCCGGGGCGGCCGGTGCCGACGCTGGCGGAGCTGGCCGCGGAGCGGGGTGTGCAGCCGGCCGCGGACGCGGGGTCGTACCTCGTCATGGGTACCGACTTCGGCAAGGCCCTCTGTGTGCAGTACGGGACGGCGAACATCGTCGCGGTGCCGGTGGAGGCCGGGCCCGGTGGGGCGCCGGTGCCGCCGCAGTTCGTGAACTCCGGGCTGCCGGAGTTCGTACGCTGCCTGGCGCTGCTGGGCCGGATGTGGCGGCTGCGGTTCGGGCTGAACCAGGAGCAGGCGGGCCGTTGGACCGTCGACTTCCAGGCGCAGCTCGCGGCGCTGGACCCGGCGGCGCTGGGGTCGCCGGAGAGCTGGTGGTCGGTGCTGCTGGAGCAGATGTGGGACGGCTTGTTGTGACGCCTCGTCCCTGAGGGGAGAGCCGCGCCGCACGCGCGCGTGGAGGGGCCGGGCCTGGTCGCTGGACGACCGGGGCCGGCCCCTTCTGCTTGCTTCAGTAACCTTTGCGCGGAGTGTCGCGTTATGAACACTTCCGTCTGATCCATCAAGATGTGCGCGAAATCGAAATGCGACAGCAGAAAAGCGACAGCAGTCGATCGAACTCGTTCGTACGTCGTTTCGTGCGGGTCGGCGGAGAGGGGTTCCACGATGAGCAGCGCATCGGTGTCACCGCATGGCTTCCTGGCCGTCCGGGGGCGCGGCTACCGCCCCGAAGAGGTGGAGGACTTCACGGCCGAGCTCTGCCGGGACCGGGACGCGGCCTGGGAGCGGGCCGCCCGGCTCACGGTGCTCGCCAAGGAGATGGAGGCCGAGCTGGAGGAGTTGCGCGAGACGGTCGCGGGGCTCGCGCCGCAGACGTACGACTCGCTGGGGGAGCGCGCACAGCGCATTTTCCAGCTCGGGCTCGAAGAGGCGGCGGCTGTGCGCGAGCGCGCGCGGCACGACGCGCACGAGCAGGTCGCGCAGGCCGAGGAGCACGCCCAGCGCGTACGCCAGGAGGCGCAGGAGGAGGCCGACGCTCTGCGTGCGGACGCCGAGGAACGGGCCCGTCAGAAGGTGCTCGCGGCGCGCGCCGAGGCGGACGACATCCGCGTCACCACCCGGCGTGAGGTCAAGGATCGCCGCGTGGAGGCGCTCGACGCCCTGCGGGAGATGCGCCGGCGTACCTCCGGCGTGCTCGACGACCAGCAGAAGGACCTCGCCGAGCGGTGGGCTGCCGTCGAGCGGGAGACCGAGGCCCGTGCGGCGGCCCTCGACTCCCGCCACGCCCAGCTCGTCGTGCGCGCCGAGGCCGCCCTGGCGGACGCCGAGCAGGCCTTCGCCGAGGCCGAGGAGTCCGCCCGCCGCCGTCAGGAGGAGGCATGCGCGCGTGCCGCCGAACTCCTCGCGGAGGCCCGCCTGCACGAGGACCGCGTCGCCCGCGAGACCGAGCGCGTCCTGCGGGAACACGGCGAGCGCTGGGACGACGTACACGCCCATATGGACCATGTCCGCAGCAGCCTCGCCGCCCTGACGGCCGGCCGCCTGGCGACCGAGTGACGCATGGCGCCGTCGGGCTTGAAGAGGCGCGGGGAACTGCGCGAGCGGCCACAACGGACCCGCAGCCCGCGAACGGTCCGTCACCACCCTCCACAGACGGCGACCTTCACCACTTCCTGGTCGCTCCCGCCAGGATCCACGCCTCGACCGCCTCGTACCGCCGACGATGCTCCGCCCCCGCCCGACCGCCGGAGGCCACCGTGCCGAGCCAGCCGAAGGCGAAGCCGAGGGGGATGGTGGCGAGGCCGGTGGTGGTGAAGGGGAAGAAGTTGAAGTCGGCTTCGGGGAAGGCGGAGTGGGGGGAGCCGGAGACGAGGTTGGTGCCGGGCATCAGGAGCAGGACGGAGAGGGTGCCGCCGATGAGGGTGGCGAGCAGGCCGGTGCGGGTGTAGCGGCGCCAGAAGAGGCTGTAGACCAGGGCGGGCGCGAGGGCGGAGGCGCCGACGCAGAAGGAGAACGTCACCAGCGGCTGCAGGCTGCGGTGCTGGGCGAGGGTCGCCAGCAGGACGGCCGGGATGCCGACGGCGAGGGCGGAGATGCGGGCGAGTGCCATCTCGTGGCGGCCGGACAGCTCGCGCAGGCGGGTGGCGAAGACGTCGTGGGCGAGGGAGTTGGCGCAGGCGAGGATCATCCCGGCGACGGAGGCGAGCAGCGTCAGGAAGACGGCGGCGGTGACGGTGGTGAACAGGAAGGTCTCCGCCGTGGACATGCCGGCGCCGAACGCCGCGCGGGAGCCGAGCAGATAGGCGGAGTTGCCCTGCGGGTCGGCCTGGACGACGGCGGCCCGTCCGACCAGAGCGGTCGCCCCGACGCCGACGACGGTGATGATCAGCACGAACAGGGCCGTGGTCGACACCGCCCAGGACATCGAGCGGCGCACCTGGCGGGCGCTGGAGGCGGTGTACATGCGCATGGTGACGTGGGGGAGGCAGGCGCCGCCGAGGACGACCGCCAACTGGGTGCTGATCATGTCGAGTTCGGGTGCGGGGCCGTCCGCGAACCACAGTCCGGAGCTGAGGAAGGCGTCGCCCTCGCCGCTCTGCCGGGCGGCCGCGCCGAACAGCGCTCCGGGGTCCCAGTCGAAGCGGTTCAGCAGCAGGGCGGCGACGACGGCGCCGGAGCCGAGCAGCATGACCATCTTCAGCATCTGGATCAGGGCGGTGCCCTTCATGCCGCCGATGGCGGCGTAGCTGATCATCAGGGCGCCGAGGCCGATGATGCAGCCGGTCTGCACGGACTCGCCGGAGAAGCCGAGGATGAAGGACAGCAGTTGGCCGGCGCCGGCGAGCTGGACGAGCATCATCGGCAGCAGGGCGGCGAGTGTCACCAGGCAGGCGGTGATGCGTACCGAACGGCCCGGCATACGGCGGGCGAAGGCGTCGCCCATGGTGAACCGGCCCGCGTTGCGCAGGGGTTCGGCCAGCAGGAACATCAGCAGCATCAGCGACAGGGCGGTGCTCAGGGCGAGGACGATGCCGTCGTAGCCGTAGATGGCGATGACGCCGCCGGTGCCCAGCACGGTCGCGGCGGAGATGTAGTCGCCGGCGATGGCCATGCCGTTGCGCAGGGGGGACAGGGAGTTGTAGCCGGTGTAGAACTCGTCGAGGTCGTCCCGGTCGGGGCCGGTCATCACGCACAGCAGCAGCGTGACGGTGGCTATGGCGGTGAACGCCAGCAGGGACAGGGTCTGGGAGTCGTCGCTGAGGCCGTTCATCGGCGGGCCTCCCGCTTGGCGTCCAGCCGGGCCTGCTCGCGGATGCGGTCGGCGATCGGGTCGACGTGGCGGCGGGCCGTGTACTCGTACAGGGTGATCGCCAGCCAGGTGACGGGGAGTTGGACGAGTGCGAGGAGCAGGCCGACGGGCAGTCCGTCGGCGGCGGTGCCGGTCATGAAGCCGGGGGCGAACGCCGACATGAGCAGGAACAGGACGAAGTAGCCGAGCGCGGTGAGCGTGGCGGTGCGGCGCTGCCAGCGGTACGCGCCGCGCAGGACGCGCAGGTCGCTGTGGTGCCCGAGCGGGGCGTGCATCTGGGCGGGTGGAGCGGGGGGTTCGGGTACGGGTGCGGGTTGCCAGGGGTAGGTGGGATACGCCTGTGGGGACGGGTCGTAGGACATCCCGGGGCTCCTCGCGCGGCTCGGGTCCGCGGCGGCGGACCGCAGGGAGTGGGGGGTGCGGGGGCACGCACGTTACTCGCCGGGAACATGATCCGCACGGGTTTCGGCAAACCTTCTGGTCGGTAACCGTTTGCCATGCTGACCTGCGGTGTTACCCGCGTTAACTCGGACTTTTGACAGCCCGGGGCCCCTTTGACGCCCCTCAGTCCGCGGGGAGTACGGGAAACCGCCGGGGAGCCACGCACAGCAGGACCACGAACGCCAGCGCCGCCGCGCTCGCCGCGCCGAGATAGACGGCGTGGACGGCGTCGGCGATGGCGTGCCGGGCGGACTCGGGGGCGGGGCCGGCGTCGAGGGCGCGGGTGAGGGAGTCGAGGTCGCCGGCGCCGCCGAGGCGGGCGGCGAGGACACCGTTGGCGACGGCCCCGAAGACAGCGGCTCCGACGGTCTGCCCGGTCTGGCGGCAGAACAGGACGGAGGCGGTGGTGGTGCCGCGCTCGGACCAGCCGACCGTGGACTGCACGCCGACGATGAGCGGCAGTTGGAAGAAGCCGAGGGCGGCGCCGAGCAGCAGCATCAGCAGGGCGGGCTGCCAGGCCTCGCCCGGGTACGGCAGAAAGGGGAAGGCGAACAGGATCAGCGCGGCGGTCCCGATGCCGAGCAGAGCGGTGTCGCGGAAGCCGATGCGCCGGTAGAGGTGCTGGCTGTGGGCGGCGGCTATGGGCCAGCTCAGGGTCCAGACGCACAGCACGAACCCGGCCGCGACCGGTCCGAGGCCGAGCACCGACTGGGCGTACGTCGGCAGGAACACGGTCGGCGCCACCATCAGCAGGCCCAGTGCGCCGAGGGCGAGGTTGACCGCGGCGATGGTGCGCCGGCGCCACACCCAGCCCGGGATGATCGGCTCGGCGGCCCGGCGCTCGACGACCACGACCACGGCGGCCAGCACCAACCCCGCCGCGAACAGGCCCAGCGACGGCGCCGACAGCCACGGCCAGGCCACCCCGCCCTGCACCAGCGCGGTCAGCAGCACGCCGCCGCACGCGAACACGGCAAGGGCGCCCGCCCAGTCGACCCGCGCGCGTGCCGCGTTCTTCCGCGCGGGCTCGTGCAGATGACGGACGATCAGCCACAGCGCGAGCGCGCCGATCGGCAGGTTGACCAGGAAGATCCAGCGCCAGTCGGCGTAGCCGGCGAGGACACCGCCCACGGCCGGCCCCGCGACGGCCGACAGAGCCCACACGGTGGACAGCTTGGCCTGGATCTTCGGGCGTTCCTCCAGCGGATACAGGTCGGCGGCGAGCGTCTGCACGGTTCCTTGCAGCGCCCCGCCGCCCAGGCCCTGGACGATGCGGAAGGCGATGAGCGCGGCCATGTTCCAGGCGAGGGCGCACAGCAGCGAGCCCAGCAGGAACACACAGGCCCCGGCGACGAGGACGGGCTTGCGGCCGAAGGTGTCGGAGAGCTTGCCGTACACGGGGAGGGTGACCGTCACGGCGAGCAGATAGCCGGAGAACAGCCAGGAGAAGACGGAGAAACCGCCGAGGTCGCCGACGATCTGCGGGACGGCGGTGGAGACGATCGTGGAGTCGAGGGCGGCCAGCGCCATCGACAGCATCAGCGCGGCGACGACGGGCCCGCGCCGTCGTGGTGCGGTGTCCTGGCGCGCGCTGTCCTCGGCCGCTGTCGGTCTGGTGCTGCCCACGTGTCGGTCCTCCCCGTTCGCTGGTCGTTGCCCCTTGCACCCATCCGCTGCCGGACAGCTTCCCACTTGAGCCTGACGTGGCGGGAGGGTGGAACCTGGGTGGGCCCGAGGAGGTAGCGGACCCCGAGAGGATCTCCGCCCGCCGGTGGACTCCCCTAGGGGTACCTCCGTACTTCGGCTCGGGGAGCGTTCGTACCGCCGTAGGACGAGATGGCGGCGGGCCGTTCCTAATCTGGCATTACGCCGCTGGGGACGGCGTACCCGAACGACGAGGGTGGGGTTTTCCCCCGCACAAGACGGGGCCGTGCACCAGCGCGCCGGACCTGCCCCGGCCAGCAGACTCATGGACGTACCGATTCACCCGGACCGTCTGACGACCGACTTAGGAGACATACCGTGACTTCGGCTGTGACCATTCCCGGGCACAAAAGCACTGGAGGGCGTACGGCCGTCGCCGCGCGGGCGCGACAGGTCGTCAAGGCGTACGGGTCGGGGGAGACCCGGGTCGTCGCCCTGGACCACGTGGACGTGGACATCGCCCGCGGCCGGTTCACCGCGATCATGGGCCCGTCGGGGTCCGGCAAGTCCACGCTGATGCACTGCCTGGCCGGGCTCGACACCGTGACGAGCGGTCAGATCTATCTGGACGACACCGAGATCACCGGCCTGAAGGACAAGAAGCTCACACAGCTGCGCCGGGACCGGATCGGGTTCATCTTCCAGGCGTTCAACCTGCTGCCCACGCTGAACGCGATCGAGAACATCACGCTGCCCATGGACATCGCCGGCCGCAAGCCCGACCGGGCGTGGCTGGACCGGGTCGTGGAGACCGTCGGGCTCGCCGGGCGGCTCAAGCACCGGCCCACCCAGCTCTCCGGCGGCCAGCAGCAGCGCGTTGCCGTGGCCCGGGCGCTCGCCGCCCGGCCCGAGATCATCTTCGGTGACGAGCCGACCGGAAACCTCGACTCGCGCGCGGGCGCCGAGGTCCTCGGCTTCCTGCGCCGCTCGGTGACCGAGCTGGGCCAGACCATCGTCATGGTCACCCACGACCCCGTCGCCGCCTCCTACGCCGACCGCGTGCTGTACCTCGCCGACGGCCGCATCGTCGACGAGATGCACCAGCCGACCGCCGAGCAGGTGCTGGACCGCATGAAGGACTTCGACGCCCGGGGGCGTACGTCATGACCGTGCTGAAGACCTCGATGCGCAACTTCTTCGCGCACAAGGGCCGGATGGCGCTGTCGGCGGTGGCGGTGGTGCTGTCGGTGGCGTTCGTGTGCGGCACGCTGGTGTTCACCGACACCATGAACACGACGTTCGACAAGCTGTTCCAGGCCACCGCCTCCGATGTCACCGTCAGCCCGAAGGAAGCCTCCGGCACCGGTGAGACCACCTCCGACAACGGCCGCCCGCCCGCCATGCCGGCGTCCGTGCTGGAGAAGGTCCGCGCAGTCGACGGTGTGCGGTCGGCGGAGGGTGCCGTCTTCTCGACGTCGGTGACCGTCGTCGACGCCGACAAGGACAACCTCTCGCCCTCCAGCGGCGCCCCGACCATCGTCGGCAACTGGAACGACAACGAGGCGCGCACCATGAAGGTCGCCTCCGGCTCGGCGCCGAAGGGCCCGGACCAGGTGATGGTCGACGCCGACACCGCCGACAAGCACCACCTCAAGATCGGCGACGAGCTCGGCGTCATCACGGCCGTCGGCACGCACAGGGCGAAGATCTCCGGCGTCGTCGAGTTCAAGGTCACCAACCCCGGTGCCGCGCTGTTCTACCTCGACACCAAGACCGCGCAAGCGGCGCTGGTCGGCGAGAGCGGCGTCTACACCGACGTCAACGTCACCGCCGCGCCCGGCATGACCGACGCGCAGGTCAAGCGCAACGTCGTCGAGGCCCTCGGCGGGGGCTACCAGGTGCAGACCGCCAAGGAGGTCGCCGACGAGAACGCCAAGGACGTCGGCGAGTTCATGAACGTCATCAAGTACGCCATGCTCGGCTTCGCCGGCATCGCGTTCCTGGTGGGGGTGTTCCTGATCATCAACACCTTCTCCATGCTGGTCGCCCAGCGCACCCGTGAGATCGGCCTGATGCGGGCCATCGGCTCCAGCCGCAAGCAGGTCAACCGGTCCGTGCTGGTCGAGGCGCTGCTGCTCGGTGTCGTCGGCTCGGTGCTCGGCGCCGGCGCGGGCGTCGGCCTCGCGATCGGGCTGATGAAGCTCATGGGCCTGATGGGCATGAACCTGTCCACCAGGGACCTGACGGTCGCCTGGACGACCCCGGCGCTCGGCCTGTTCCTCGGCGTCGTCGTCACCGTCCTGGCCGCCTACCTGCCCGCCCGCCGCGCGGGCCGGATCTCGCCGATGGCCGCCCTGCGCGACGCCGGCACCCCGGCCGACACCAAGGCCGGTGTCATACGCGCCCTGATCGGTCTCGCCCTCACCGGCGCGGGCGGCTTCGCCCTGTACGTCACCACGACCGTGGACAAGGCGAGCGAGGGCGCGCAGTTCCTCGGCCTGGGCATCGTCCTCACCCTCATCGGCTTCGTCGTCATCGGACCCGTCCTCGCCGGCGGTGTCGTACGGGTCCTCAGCGCCGTCCTGCTGCGCATGTTCGGGCCCGTCGGCCGCATGGCCGAGCGCAACGCGTTGCGCAACCCGCGCCGCACCGGCGCCACGGGGGCCGCGCTGATGATCGGCCTCGCGCTGGTGGCGTGTCTGTCGGTGGTGGGCTCCTCGATGGTGGCTTCCGCGACGGACGAGCTCGACAAGAGCGTGGGCACGGACTTCATCGTCCAGAACGACGGCGACCAGCTGATCACCGCGCAGGCCGTCAAGGCGATCAAGGACACCCCGGGGCTGGAGCGGGTCACCGAGTACAAGTGGCTCCAGGCCGACTTCCGCACCCCGGACGGCAAGACGCTCGAGGGCACCGCGCTGTCGGCCGCCGACCCGACGTATCCCCAGGACGTGCGCGTGGAGACGGTCCAGGGCAAGCTCGCCGACGCCTACCGGCCCGACTCGATGTCCGTCCACGAGGAGTTCGCCAAGGACCACGGCATCCGCCTCGGCTCCACGATCGACGTCACCCTTCCCGGTGACGCCACCGCGAAGCTGACGGTCCGCGCGATCACCAGCAGCGACGCCGTCATCGACCAGGGCGCGATGTACACCTCCATCAGCACGCTGGCCAAGCATGTACGGGCCGAGGACATGCCGCTGGATATGCTGGTCTTCGCCTCGGCGAAGGACGGCCAGGAGGCGGCCGCGTACAAGGCGCTGAAGGCGTCGATGCACGACTACCCGCAGTACCAGGTCCGCGACCAGACCGACTACAAGGAGGCCCTGAAGGACCAGGTCGGCCAGCTGCTGAACATGATCTACGGGCTGCTGGTCCTGGCGATCGTCGTCGCGATCCTCGGTGTGGTGAACACCCTCGCCCTGTCGGTCGTCGAGCGGACCCGGGAGATCGGCCTGATGCGGGCCATCGGCCTCTCACGGCGCCAGCTGCGCCGCATGATCCGCCTGGAGTCGGTCGTCATCGCCCTCTTCGGCGCGCTGCTCGGCCTCGGACTCGGCATGGGCTGGGGCGTGACCGCCCAGAAGCTCCTGTCCCTGGAGGGCCTGAAGGTTCTGGAGATCCCCTGGCCGACCATCACCGGCGTGCTCGTCGGCTCGGCCCTGGTGGGCCTGCTCGCGGCACTGATCCCGGCGTTCCGCGCGGGACGGATGAACGTCCTGAACGCGATCGGCACCGACTAGCCATCATTCGCGGGGGAAGGGCCCGGCCGACCGGCGGGCCCCAGCGGGGGGAGGCCCGGCCCGGAGTCACCACGACTCCGGGCCGGGCCTCACGCGCGTGGCGTGGCGGACGCCGCGGAGGTCTCCTGGTGCGCCGGGCCGGCCCCCAGGGGGCGCCCGGCGCGGGAGTCACCTGGTTTTCCGGGCCGGCCCTCGCAGGGCGTGGCCGGGGGCCCGTTCGATTCCGCCGGGTGATCGCCCCCGCGTGGACGTACTCTGGGAAGCCCGGCCCGCACCGCGTGTCGGGCCCTTCGCGTTGCCCACCTGGACGGAAAGCCCCCTCCATGAGTCTGCACGGTCTGCTCGACGCCGTCGTCAAGGACACCGCCCTCGCGGAAGCGATCACGGCGGCCGCGGACGGCAACCGCATGCATGTCGACCTCGTCGGCCCGCCGGCGACCCGCCCCTTCGCGATCGCCGGTCTCGCCCGCGAGGCCGGACGCACGGTCCTCGCCGTCACCGCGACCGGCCGCGAGGCCGAGGACCTCGCGGCCGCCCTGCGCTCCCTGCTGCCGTCGGACACCGTCGTGGAGTACCCCTCCTGGGAGACGCTGCCGCACGAGCGGCTCAGCCCCCGCAGCGACACCGTCGGCCGCCGCCTCGCCGTGCTGCGCCGCCTCACCCACCCGCGCCCCGACGACCCCGAGACCGGCCCGGTCTCCGTCGTCGTCTCGCCCGTACGGTCCGTGCTCCAGCCGCAGGTCAAGGGCCTGGGCGAGCTGGAGCCGGTCGCCCTGCGCACCGGGCAGAGCGCCGATCTGAACGAGATCGTCGAGGCTCTCGCGGCAGCCGCGTACGCGCGCGTGGAGCTCGTCGAGAAGCGCGGCGAGTTCGCCGTACGCGGCGGCATCCTCGATGTGTTCCCGCCCACCGAGGAACACCCCCTGCGCGTCGAGTTCTGGGGCGACGACGTCGAGGAGATCCGCTACTTCAAGGTCGCCGACCAGCGCTCCCTCGAAGTCGCCGAGCACGGCCTGTGGGCGCCGCCCTGCCGTGAACTTCTGTTGACGGAAGACGTCCGCACGCGTGCGCGTGCCCTCGCCGAGCAGCACCCCGAGCTGGGCGAGCTGCTCGGCAAGATCGCCGAGGGCATCGCGGTGGAGGGCATGGAGTCCCTCGCACCGGTGCTGGTCGACGACATGGAACTGCTGCTCGACGTCCTGCCCAAGGGCGCCATGGCCGTCGTGTGCGATCCGGAGCGGGTACGCACGCGTGCCGCCGATCTCGTCGCCACGAGTCAGGAGTTCCTGCAGGCGTCCTGGGCGGCCACCGCGGGCGGCGGCGAGGCGCCCATCGACGTCGGCGCGGCCTCCCTGTGGTCCATCGCGGACGTCCGTGACCGCGCGCGTGAGCTGGACATGATGTGGTGGTCGGTGTCGCCGTTCGCCGCCGACGAAGAGCTCGACGCGGACACGCTCAAGGTCGGCATGCACGCCCCCGAGACCTATCGCGGCGACACCGCCAAGGCGCTCGCCGACACCAAGGGCTGGCTCGCCGACGGCTGGCGCACCGTCTTCGTCACCGAGGGCCACGGCCCGGCCGCCCGCACCGTCGAGGTCCTCGGCGGCGAGGGCGTCGCCGCCCGCCTGGAGGCCGACCTGGGCGAGATCGAGCCCTCGGTCGTGCACGTGGCGTGCGGGTCGATCGAGCACGGCTTCGTCCACCCGGCGCTGAAGGTCGCCGTCCTCACCGAGACCGACCTGTCCGGGCAGAAGGCCGCCGGACGCGACGGCACCCGCATGCCCGCGCGGCGCCGCAAGACCATCGACCCGCTCACCCTGGAGGCGGGCGACTACATCGTCCACGAGCAGCACGGCGTCGGCCGCTACATCGAGATGGTCCAGCGCACCGTCCAGGGCGCCACGCGCGAGTACCTCGTCGTCGAGTACGCCCCCGCCAAGCGCGGCCAGCCCGGCGACCGGCTGTACATCCCCACCGACCAGCTGGAACAGATCACCAAGTATGTCGGCGGCGAGGCCCCCACCCTGCACCGCCTGGGCGGCGCCGACTGGACCAAGACCAAGGCGCGCGCCAAGAAGGCCGTCAAGGAGATCGCCGCCGACCTGATCAAGCTGTACAGCGCGCGCATGGCCGCGCCCGGCCACCCCTTCGGGCCGGACACGCCCTGGCAGCGTGAATTGGAGGACGCCTTCCCCTACGCGGAGACGCCCGACCAGCTCACCACGATCGCCGAGGTCAAGGAGGACATGGAGAAGACGGTCCCCATGGACCGCCTGATCTGCGGCGACGTCGGCTACGGCAAGACCGAGATCGCGGTACGGGCCGCCTTCAAGGCCGTCCAGGACGGCAAGCAGGTCGCCGTGCTCGTGCCGACCACGCTGCTGGTGCAGCAGCACTTCGGCACCTTCAGCGAGCGGTACGCGCAGTTCCCGGTGGCCGTGAAGGCGCTGTCCCGCTTCCAGACCGACACCGAGGCGAAGGCCGTCCTGGAGGGGCTGCGCGAGGGCTCGGTGGACGTCGTCATCGGCACGCACCGGCTGTTCGCCTCCGAGACCAAGTTCAAGGACCTCGGCCTGGTCATCGTCGACGAGGAGCAGCGCTTCGGCGTCGAGCACAAGGAGCAGCTGAAGAAGCTGCGCGCCAACGTCGACGTGCTGACCATGTCCGCGACCCCGATCCCGCGCACCCTGGAGATGGCGGTCACCGGCATCCGCGAGATGTCGACGATCACCACCCCGCCCGAGGAACGGCACCCGGTGCTGACCTTCGTGGGCCCGTACGAGGAGAAGCAGATCGGCGCCGCGATCCGCCGCGAGCTGCTGCGCGAGGGCCAGGTCTTCTACATCCACAACCGCGTCGAGTCCATCGACCGCGCGGCGGCCCGGCTGCGGGACATCGTCCCCGAGGCGCGCATCGCCACCGCGCACGGCCAGATGTCGGAGTCGGCCCTGGAGCAGGTCGTCGTCGACTTCTGGGAGAAGAAGTTCGACGTGCTCGTCTCCACGACGATCGTCGAGTCCGGCATCGACATCTCCAACGCCAACACCCTGATCGTGGAACGCGGCGACACCTTCGGCCTCTCCCAGCTGCACCAGCTGCGCGGCCGCGTCGGCCGTGGCCGCGAGCGCGGGTACGCCTACTTCCTGTACCCGCCGGAGAAGCCGCTGACGGAGACCGCCCACGAACGGCTCGCCACCATCGCCCAGCACACCGAGATGGGCGCGGGCATGTACGTCGCCATGAAGGACCTGGAGATCCGCGGCGCCGGCAACCTGCTCGGCGGCGAACAGTCCGGGCACATCGCGGGCGTCGGCTTCGACCTGTACGTGCGGATGGTCGGCGAGGCCGTCGCGGACTACCGGCGCCAACTGGAGAGCGGGGAGATCGAGGAGGAGCCGCCGCTCGAGGTCAAGATCGAGCTGCCGGTCGACGCGCACGTCCCGCACGACTACGCCCCCGGCGAGCGGCTGCGCCTCCAGGCGTACCGGGCCATCGCCTCCGCCAACACGGAGGAGGACATCAAGGCCGTCCGCGAGGAACTCCTCGACCGCTACGGCAAGTTGCCCGAGCCGGTGGAGAACCTGCTGCTGGTGGCGGGCCTGCGGATGCTCGCACGGGCGTGCGGCGTCGGCGAGATCGTGCTGCAGGGCACCAACATCCGCTTCGCACCGGTGGAGTTGCGCGAGTCGCAGGAGCTGCGGCTGAAGCGGCTGTACCCGGGGTCCGTCATCAAGCCGGCGGCCCATCAGGTGCTGGCGCCGCGGCCGAAGACCGCGAAGGTGGGCGGGAAGCCGCTGGTCGGGCGGGACCTGCTGGGCTGGGTCGGGGAGTTCCTGGCGTCGGTGCTGGGGTCGTAGGGCCGAGCTGTGCGGGGGGTCGGACGGGTCACGTTCGGGCGGGCGGGTCACGTTCGGTCGTGAGGGCTGGAAGTGAAGCCGTCCGCGGTCGGTGGGGAACGGCGGACGGCTTCCTTTTCCGGATGGTCGAGGCGGGCCCACGTCGGTTCGCCGACGGGCCCGTGCACTCTTCCGTGGATCTCCGGGTCTACTGCTGGTCGGGCGAGTCGTCCTGGTCCATGCCCAGCCGGCGCTCGGCCTGCCGCTGTGCGGCGTCGACCTGGCTCTCGTACTTGTTGCCCGTCCTCTCGTTGACCTGCTTCTCGGCGGCGTCGGACATGCCCTTGGCCTTGTCGCGTGCCGCCTGGTTGCTCTTGAACCTGTCGAAGATGCCCATCCAGAGCTCCTTCCGGAGGTGACTCACGATCGACGATACGCCCGAGTTGCGAGTCATGTGCAAGTTGGAGCGGTTATGGTCTGGACCTCTCTACCGCTACCGTGGGGCAGGTGTCTCATGGGTGGGGTGATCGTGTGCCGAGGCGGTGTCTCACGCGCGGCGTGCTGGGTGCAGGCGCTGTACTGGTGGCCGGGACGGTCCTGGCGGGCTGTACGGGGAGCGGACTCCCCGGCGAGAGCGGCTCGTCAGCGTCCGGCACGTACGGAACCAGCCCCTTGGTCGACCCGGACGGAACGAAACCAGGGCTGGCCCCGATCTCGTCCGAGCAGGACGAGGCGACGGCGCGTGAGCTGATCGCCGAGCTGTCGACCAAGGGGCGTGGCCCGAAGACGGGTTACGACCGGGACGAGTTCGGCTACGCGTGGATGGACACGGCAGACGGGGTGCCGCTGGCGAGGAACGGCTGTGACACGCGGAACGACCTGCTCAAACTCCATGGGCGCAACGTCCGGTTCCGTACGGGGTCGGACTGCGTGGTCGTGTCGATGGACCTCTACGACCCGTACACCGGCAAGGACATCGCCTGGAAGAAGGCGAAGGCCACGGAGGTGCAGATCGACCACGTGGTGCCGTTGTCGTACGCCTGGCAGATGGGTGCCGCCCGCTGGAGCGAGGACAAGCGGCGGAGACTGGCCAACGACGCGCTGAACCTCCTGCCGGTCTCGGGCCCCACGAACTCCGCAAAGCGCGACTCCGGCCCGGCGTCCTGGCTGCCGCCCAACAAGGCGATCCGCTGCTCGTACGCGGTGCGGTTCGCACAGGTGGCGCGGAAGTACGAACTGGCTGTCACGGCCCCGGACAAGAGCGCCATGCTCCGCCAGTGCGGAGGCTGAAGCCACCGCCTTTGCCGGGCCTCGGCGGGGAAAACCGTTTCCGGGGTGCTCGCCCCTCTGCCTACGGTGAGCGCATGGACGTGAAGGTGTCGACTCTCGCCGACCGCCCCGACCTGGTGGAGCCGGTCTTCGCCATGGCGGACACCTGGCCGGAGTTCGTGACGCAGGACCCCGTGGGCAACGCCCACTACGGCCGTATCGCCACGGAGTTCCCGCAGTACGCCCTGGCCGCCCAGGACGAGCGGGGCGAGGTGGTCGCGCACGCCTTCAGCGTGCCGTTCGCCCTGGACGCCGAGGGACGTGGCGAACTGCCCGCACGCGGCTGGGACCAGGTGCTCGTCTGGGCCTTCTCCGACCTGCGCCGCGGTGTCACGCCCGACACCGTCAGCGCGATCTCCGTCGTCGTCGCGCCGCACGCCCAAGGGGCCGGACTGTCCGGCCGTATGCTCACCGCGATGCACGACAACGCGGCCGCGCTGGGCCACCGCCAGGTCGTCGCCCCCGTACGCCCCAACGCCAAGCACCTCGAACCCCGTACGCCCATGCGGGAGTACGCCCGTCGGGTGCGCCCCGACGGTCTGCCGCAGGACCCCTGGCTGCGGCAGCACGCCCGCGCGGGCGCCGCCGTGGAGTCGGTGGCGCCCGCGTCGATGACCGTGGCGGCCTCGCTGGAGGAGTGGCGCAGTTGGACCGGTCTGCCGTTCGACACCGACGGCGAGGTGGAGGTGCCCGGCGCACTGGTGCCGGTGCGGGTGTCGCTGGCGCACGGGCACGCGGTGTATGTCGAGCCGAACGTGTGGATGCGGCGGGTGTTCTGAGGCTTGTGCCTCTTGTGCCTCTTGCGCCTCTTGTGCCTCAGCCGAGGTCGTCGAGGTCCAGGATCTCGCCGGCCGGCTTCTTCGCCGCGACGGGCTTGTCGTAGTCGCTGAGGACGAGGCTGCCGCTGTCGCCGGCGGCGTCGCTGTCCAGCCGCAGGACGTACGGCTTGCCCTCGGTGGCGACGTACGCCGTGTACGTGTCCTTGCCGTCCTTCTCCTTGAGGGCCAGCGCCGGGGTGCCGTCGACGGTGGTGGTCCGGCCGCGGGTGGCGGCCGAGGCGCCCTCGGTGTCGTCGCCGAGCAGCGTGTCGAGGTCGCACAGGTCGGCGATCTCGGCGGCCTCGGAGTCCTTCCCCGCCGTGGTCCACTTCCCGGCGAGCATGTCCACCGCCGCGTCGGAGTCCTCCTGGGGCTCGCCCTCCATCTGGGCGCGCAGGAACGCCTCGTCGTAGCGCATGTAGACGGCGCCGCCGACCCTGATCACGTCCGTCTTGCCACCGTCCGCGCTCAGCGTGCCGACGCAGTCCCCCTTGGTGTCCAGGGCGATGTCGATCCGCAGCGGGCCGCCGCTCGTGTCGTCCTGGATGTCGCCCTTCACCCGTACCGACCGGGCGCCCATGGTCGCCTCGAAGGCCTGGTCCAGGATCTCGCCGCCACTCAGGCCGGGGAACGGCTCCTCGGCCCTGGACGCGGTCGAAGTGGCGGCTCCGCCGGTGCTCTTGTCGTTGCCGCTGTCGGCGCAGCCGGTGAAGACGACGGCCGTGGTGGCGGCGATGCAGAGGGCGGCAACAGTGTTGATGCGCATGGCAGTTCCTCGGGGTGCTGATGCGGTGTGGTGAAGGTGAGGGGGGTGGTGGAGGTGGAGCGGGGTGGTGTGGGAGCCAGGGGTGGTGCGGTGCGGTGCTGTGTTGATGCGGTGATGCGGTGATGCGGTGATGCGGTGGTGCGGGGCCGGCGGGGCGCCGCGCGGTCGGGCCACGCCCCGCACGAGGGGCTCGGTCAGGCCTTCTTCCAGTCCTTGCAGCCCGACGTCTTGAAGTAGGCGTCCGAGGCGCCGATGGTCACGACCGCGGTGCCGGAGACGTTGTTGTTCGCGAGGATCGAGTCGATGGAGTGGTCGGCGTCCTTGGCGCGCTCCCAGTAGCACATGTCGTCGGTGTTCCCCGTCGACTTGTACGTACCCGGGGCGATGTCGACACCGACCTTGAACATGCCGCCGTCGCCGGCCATCTCGGTCTTCGGGGCGCCGCTCTTGGCGTTCGGGTCGACGGTCTCCCAGTCGGCACAGTCGCTGGACGTGAACAGCTTGTCCGTGGCCTTGACGGTGACATAGCTGGTGCCGGTGACGTTGTCGTTCGCCAGCAGGGAGTCGAGTTCGCCGGAGGCGTCCTTGGCGCGCTCCCAGTAGCACATGCCGTCGGTGTTGCCGGTGCTGCGGTAGGTGCCGGGCTTGATGTCGCTGCCGACCTGGTAGTCACCGCTGCCGCCGATGGAGGCGGCCTTCTCGGGGTCCTTCTCGGTGTCCTT
This sequence comes from Streptomyces sp. NPDC096205, assembly GCF_044763135.1. Lineage (NCBI taxonomy): Bacteria > Bacillati > Actinomycetota > Actinomycetes > Kitasatosporales > Streptomycetaceae > Streptomyces > Streptomyces sp. NPDC096205. The sequence goes on from NZ_JBIWFS010000006.1 coordinate 483,577, forward strand.
GTCGGCTGCCTTGCCGGTGTCCTTGGTGTCGCCGCCCGGCTTGCGGTCCGCGGCCGCGGAAGAGCCCTTGCCGCTACCCGAGGTGCCGCTGTCGCTGTTGTCACCGGCGTTCGCCGAGACGGCGGCGATGACGACGACGCCCACGACGGCACCCAGCGCGACCTTGCCCTTCATGCCCATGACTGTCCCTCCCCTAAGCGATGTGACTGCCTCGGACCGGCAGCCGCTCGTTCGCTGGGTCAATAAGAGCATGTGCTGTGAACCGAGTCAACACGATTCACAGTGTCGAGTGGGTGCACGGCCGTGAACTCGTGAACCGCGCGCAGTGCTCGTGAATCGGTAGATCTTGCGTACGTCGGTATGCTCGACGCCACACAGGGGACGAGGGGAGCGGATGCCAGTGCAGGACAACGCGACAGAGGTGACGGCCGCCGGAATCGCACGGCTCGCCGGCGTCGGCCGCGCCGCCGTGAGCAACTGGCGCCGTCGGCACGCCGACTTCCCCAAGCCCGTCGGCGGCACCGAGACCAGCCCCTCCTTCGCGCTCTCCGAGGTGGAGGCATGGCTGCGCCGCCAGGGCAAACTCGCCGAGGTGCCCCTGCGGGAACGCGTCTGGCAGCAACTCGCCGGACACCCCGAGGGGCCGGTCGCGGCACTCGCCCACGCCGGGTGCGTGCTGCTGCTCATCCACGACCGGCCGACGGTGTGGCTGGAGGTCAGCGCCGGCTCCGACGAACGACTGGCCGCGATGCTGCCGGAGGCGCTGCGGCAGGTGATCGTGACGCGCTTCGGGGGGGACGGCGGGTCGGGTGCCACAGAGGGCTCTGTGAACACTCCGGATGCGCAGGGCGCCGGAGCGTCTGTTCACGGCACATCGTCTGTTCACGGCACATCTGCTGGTCCCGGCACACCCCCCGGAAGCCGACCCCCCGTCGCGAACCGCCGCCGGGCCATGTACACCGTCGGCGCCGTTCACATCCCCACCGGCCCGGAGATCCTTCCCTCCGCCCCCCTCCTGCGCGGCGCGGCCGAACTCGCGGCCGAGCTCGGTGCCCGGCAGACCTTCGAGTTCCTGCTCGGCCGGCACCTCGACGCCAACCCGCGGCAGTACACCCTCACGCCCGCCGAACTCGCTCACCTCATGGCCGAGCTCGCCGGGCCCGCTCGTACCGTCCTGGACCCGGCCTGCGGCACGGGCGCCCTGCTGCGTGCCGTCGACTCCCGCCCCGAGCAGGAGTTGTACGCCCAGGACAGTGCCCCCGAGCTGGCCGCGCTCACCGCGTTCCGGCTCGCCCTGAACACCCGCGCCTCCGTGCACAGCGCGGCCGGTGACACCCTGCGGGCCGACGGCCACCCCGGCCTGCGCGCCGACGCCGTCCTGTGCCACCCGCCGTTCAACGAGCGCAACTGGGGCCACGACGAACTCGCCTACGACCCGCGCTGGGAGTACGGCTTCCCGGCCCGCAACGAGTCCGAGCTGGCGTGGGTCCAGCACGCACTCGCCCGGCTGCGGGACGGCGGCACGGCCGTGCTGCTCATGCCGCCCGCCGCGGCCTCCCGCCGTTCCGGCCGCCGTATCCGGGCCGACCTGCTGCGCCGCGGGGCGCTGCGCGCGGTCGTCGCGCTGCCCATCGGCGCCGCGCCGCCGTACAACATCCCGCTGCACCTGTGGGTGCTGCGCCGGCCCGGGCAGGTGCCCGGACAGCCGGAGGTGCTGCTCGCGGATGCCGGGCAGTTCGCCGGCGAGGGCCGTGGCGGGCCCGACTGGCGTGCCGTGCAGGAGGCCGTGCTCGACGCCTGGCGCGCCTTCGACCGCGCGGGCACGGTCGAGGAGCAGCCGGGCGTGGCCCGCGCGGTGCCCGTCATCGAACTCCTCGACGACGACGTCGACCTCGCCCCCGCCCGCCACCTCCCGCCCCCGGCCGCGGCCGACGGCGCGGAACAGCTCACCGCCGTACGCGAGCGCCTCGGCGAGACCCTGCGGCTCACGGCCGACCTCGCCCCCGCTCCGGGCGGCGCCGCCCAGCCCGCGCGCTGGCCGCTGACCACCGTCGGCGAACTCGCGCGCGGGGGCGCCCTGGTGATGCGCACCGGCGGAAACGGCGGCCACGCGCGTGTGCCCGTGCTCACCGACCACGACGTGCTGGCCGGCACCGCTCCCTCCGGCACGCTGCCCGAGAGCGACGAGGAGGCCGTGCTGACGGAGCCCGGCGACGTCGTCGTGCCGGTGCTCGGGGGCGGCGCGGTGGCGCGCGTCATCGACGACGCGACCGGGGGCGCCGCCCTGGGGCGCAACCTCGTCCTGCTGCGCCCCGACCCCACGGCGCTCGACCCCTGGTTCCTGGCCGGCTTCCTGCGCGGCACGGCCAACAACCGCCAGGCCAGCAGCTTCGCCTCCACCGCCACCCGCCTCGACGTACGACGCCTGCAACTGCCCCGGCTCGCACTCGACGAACAACGGCGCTACGGCGCGCGTTTCCACGCACTCGACGAGTTCGAGCGCGCGCTCAGGCACGCCAGCCGGCTCGGGGAACAGCTGGTGCGCGGGATGTACGACGGGCTGACGGACGGCACGGTGACGCCGGAGTGAGACCTAGCGAGACCGGAGTGACGCCGTAGGGCGAGAGGGCGCGACGCCGTAGTGCGAGAGGGCTCGCGGCACCGGCTCGCGGGCGCGTGTCGCCGTGCGTGGTGATCAGGACGACAACGGTTCGGTACAACCCGGACCGGTTGTCCGTATCGGCCTATACGCTCGAAGCGACAATGGGCCGACCGGCGTTGCCCGACGCCGGCCGGTCCCCGTTCGCCCGGCCCCGGGCACCAGGCACCAGGAGCTGTCATGCATGGCCACGGCTACACGCAGCCGTCGAAGCAGCCGCCCCCCACGGGGTGGCTGGTCTTCCTGCGCGTGCTGTTCGTGGTGATCTCGGTCCTCAGTCTCGGATTCCTCGCCTGGTCGATGCTGCTGCGGCTGGCGATCGTGACGCGCAAGTCGCTCGACTGGGGCCTGTTCGTCGCCGTGCTGGCCGTGGACATCCTCGCGATGGTGCTGCTGGGCAGCGAGCCGGGGGACGAGATCCACACGGCCGGGGGCTGGACCGGGCTCGGCCTGCTCCTGATCACGCTCGTGGTGGTGATCGCGTACTACCTCGCCGCGGACGTGCGCCACTTCCACCAGCTTCGCTACGGCCCGTATGCCCCCCAGCCGGCGTACGGCTACCCGTCCGCCCCGGGGGCGTACGCCTCGACGACGGCCACCACCATGCACCACCCGCCGCTCAACCCGAGTCCCCCGAGTGCCCCTAGCGCCCCGCACACCCCGCCCCCGATACCCGGTCCTGGGCCCGCCGCCACCGCGCCGCCCGCGCACACCCCGCCGCCCCAGCGCCCCGGCCCGGCCCGTATCGACCAAGTGCGCGCCGAACTCGACGAACTCAGCCACTACCTGCGCAACCAGGACGGCCAGGACGGCCGGCACGAGGGCGGACGGTGAGCGTGACGGCGGGACGTGTCGTCGCCGGCCGCTACCAACTGGCCACGCTCATCGGCCAGGGCGGCATGGGCCAGGTGTGGACGGCGTACGACCAGAGACTCGACCGGCGTGTGGCGGTGAAGCTGCTGCGCCCCGACAAGGTGGCCGGGCAGGAGGCCGAGGAGCTGCGCCGCCGGTTCGTGCGCGAGTGCCGGGTGACCGCGCAGGTCGACCACCCGGGGCTCGTCACCGTGCACGACGCGGGCAGCGAGGGCGAGGAACTGTTCCTCGTCATGCAGTACGTCGACGGGGCGGACCTCTCCGACCACCTCGCGGAGCACGATCCGTACCCGTGGCAGTGGGCGGTGGCGGTCGCGGCGCAGTTGTGCGCCGTGCTGAGCGCCGTGCACGCTGTGCCGATCGTGCACCGCGATCTCAAGCCGCGCAATGTGATGGTGAAGCAGGACGGCACGGTCACCGTCCTCGACCTCGGTGTCGCGTCCGTCATGGACACCGACACCACGCGGCTGACCCACACCGGCTCGCCGATCGGCTCGCCCGCCTACATGGCGCCGGAGCAGGCCATGGGCGGCGCTGTCGGGCCGTACACGGACCTGTACGCGCTCGGTGTGCTCCTGCACGAACTGCTCAGCGGGAACGTCCCCTTCGCGGGCTCCACCGCGCTCGGCGTGCTGCACCGGCACCTGTACGAGCCCCCGCTGCCGGTGCGTCGCCTGCGCCCGGAGGTCCCCCAGGCCCTCGAGGACCTCGTCCTGCGCCTGCTCGCCAAGGACCCCCAGCACCGGCCGGGCTCCGCGCAGGAGGTGTACGAGGAACTGTCGCCGCTCCTGCCGGGGCGCGGCACGCCCACGGGGGCGCCCCTCGACCCCACGCGCCCCTTCCTGCGCCCGCACGCCCCGTGGCCGGACCGCGCGCGTACGCCCGCGCCCAATCCCGCCCCGGTCGCACCGGCCGACGAGAAGCCGGACGTCGCCGGCGCCGTCGACGAGGTCAAGCGGCTGCTCGGCGAGGGCCGCATCACCCAGGCCGTCGACATCCTCGGCGCGATCCTCCCGGCTGCCGCCGAGCAGCACGGCGAGCACTCGCCGGTCGTGCGCACCCTGCGCAAGCAGTACGCGGCCACGCTCCTGGACGACGGCCAGTACCGGCGCGCGCTGCCCGAACTGCGCCGCCTCGCCGACGAACGCGCCGCCGAGGCCGGCCAGGCCGACCCGCAGTCGCTGCGCTACCGCTACGACGCCGCCCAGTGCCTGGAGCAGCTCGGCGAACCGGCGGCCGCACTCGCCGCCTACCGGGAGCTGCTGCCGTACTACGAGAACCAGTACGTCTCCGGGGACCCCGAGCTCGCCCACGACGTGCGCCGCCGCATCGGCCACCTGCTGCTCGCCCTGGGCGACCGGGCGGCCGCCCACGACACCCTGATGCGCCTCCTCCACGACGTCGAACGCCTGAGGGGACCGGCCCATCCGCTGGTGGCCGACATCCGGCGGACGTTGCAGTGGCTGGGGCAGGTGCGTGGCTGACCGGCCGCCGCCCCTGCGGAAGGTGATCGATCGGTTCGGGTCCCGCCGGCCGAAGGGCGACCTCCAGGGCTGAGGCAGGGGCCCCTGAGCGGGTGGACCGCGCGGCGGTGCCCGAAGTCCCGGTGAATCGTTGGTCGAATGGGTTGGCCAGAGCTGCGCCGCTGCCTAACATCGATCACCGCAAGACTTTGTGCACCGTCGCACAATCTCCTCGGGAGGCTTCCTTGCACCGCCGCCGTCGCACCGCGCTCGTCCTCACCGCCGCGATCGCCGCCGCGGGCCCCTTGCTCACCGCCTGCGGAAACGATGCGCACCCCGGTGCGGCGGCCGTCGTCGGCGGGCAGCGGATCACCGTCTCCCAGCTGGAGAACCGCGTCGAGGAGGTCCGCGAGGCCCAGCGCGCCGCGGTGACGGACGAGGCCCAGTACAGCCAGGCCATCGCCAAGACCGGCACCCTCACCCGTGACACCCTGCACGGCATGGTCCTCGACCGGGTCCTGCACCGTGCCGCCCAGGACGCGGGCGTCACCGTCAGCCGCCGCGAGGTCCAGCAGATGCGCGCCGGCCTCGAACAGCAGGCAGGCGGCGCCAAGGCGCTGCAGACGGCCTGGCTGCAGCAGTACTCGGTCGCACCGGAGCGCCTCGACGAGAACCTGCACCTCCAGCTGGAGGCCCAGAAGCTCGCCGAGTCCCTCGGTACCGACACCAGCCAGCCCGCCTTCTGGAAGGCCCTGTCCGAGGCGTCCAAGGAACTCGACGTCGACCTCAACCCGCGCTACGGCACCTGGGACGCGGAGAAGGTCGGCCGGGTGGACACCAAGGCACCGTGGGTACGGGACGTCACGACGGCGGGGGAGGAGCGACCGGCGTAGGCGTAACGGTACGGCGGATGGCCGGACGGCCGGACGCGGCCGGACGCGGCCGGATGGCCGCATGCCGGAACGGCGGGACGGCGGAACGGCGGGACGATCTGGCGAGGCCAGTCGTCGACAGGTGAATAATCCGATGATCCGATCCGGCCTGTGGACAACTCTCGTCGATCTGTCCGCGGCTTGCGTTACGTTCGGATCGTGAACGCAACCAGCTTCGAACCCGCCCCGGAGCCCCAGGCACACCCGGAGCCCCACGACACCCCCGGCCGCATCGTCCTGCTCACCACCAGCCACCGGGTCGCCCCCGGCCTGCTGTCCTGGCCCGCCTGGCAGGCGCTGCGCACCGCCGACCGTGTCCTGTGCGCGGACGGCGCCCACCCGCAGCTGCCGTATCTGCGGGAAGCGGGGATAACCGTGGCCGAGGCCTCACCGACGGCCGAGGAGCTGGTGGACGCCTGCGCGGGCGGACACACGGTGGTGGTCGTGGCGACGGGGGAGGGTGAGCCGGCCCTGACGGACGGCCTGGCCCGCCTCGCCGGCTCCGGCCGGGTACGGATGCCGGAGCTGGAGCTGCTCCCCGCCTCCTACGACCTGCCGGGCGCCCGGCTCCTCGATCTGGTGCAGGTCATGGACCGCATCCGCGCGGAGTGCCCGTGGTCGTCGCGGCAGACCCACGAGGGCCTGGCGAAGTACGGCATCGAGGAGGCGTACGAGCTGGTCGAGGCGATCGAGGAGGGCGACCGCGACGAACTGCGCGAGGAGCTGGGGGACGTCCTGCTCCAGGTCGTCTTTCACGCGCGGATCGCCGAGGAGCACCCCGACGCCCCGTTCTCCATCGACGACGTGGCCGGCGGCATCGTCGCCAAGCTCATCCACCGCCATCCGCATGTCTTCGGGGACGAGACCGCCACCACGCCCGAGGAGGTCAAGGCGCACTGGCTGCGCACCAAGGCGGAGGAGAAGCGCCGCTCCTCCGTGACCGAGGGCATCCCCCTGCACCAGCCGGGCCTCGCCCTCGCCGCCAAGCTCGCCTCCCGAGCCCGCACGGCAGGCCTGGACGTCCCCCTGCCCCACACCGACGCCATCGGCTACGAACTCCTCGCCCTGGCGGTCCGCGCCGAGACCGAGGGCGTGGACCCGGAAGCGGCCCTCAGAGCAGCGGCCCGCGCCTACCGGGACGCGATACGCGAGACGGAGACGGCCGGGGGAGACACGGGCACCCAGCGCTGACCCGAGAGGGGACCGACCGGGGCGGACACCGGGGTCCCCCGGTCTCAAGCCGCACCCATCACTGGCCCGAGAGGGGACCGATCGGGGGCAGACCCCGGGCTGCCCCGGCCCCAAGCCGCGCCCATCGCTGACCCAAGACCGGACTGACCGGCGGCGAACACCGGACTGACCGGCGGCGAACACCGGACTGACCCGGCCCCAAGCCACAGCCCACACCACACCCCCAGCCACCATCCCCTCACCTCCTCAAGCCCCCTCCCCAACCCGTTACCGTCAACCGGTGACCAACCACCCCCACCCCAGCCCCGACACGACCCCCGGCCCAGACGCCACCCCCAGCCCCGACTCCACCCCCGACCCCGACACCACCCCCACCCCCCACCCCCCTTCCCACCCCGCACCCCCCGAGCTGTTCACCTGGGAGTTCGCCACAGACCCGTACCCCGCCTACGCCTGGCTCCGGGAGCACGCGCCGGTGCGGAAGACGCGGTTGCCGAGTGGGGTGGAGGCGTGGCTGGTCACGCGTTATGCCGATGCCAAGCAGGCGCTGGCGGACGCGCGGTTGTCGAAGAACCCGGAGCATCACGACGAGCCGGCGCACGCGAAGGGGAAGACGGGGATTCCCGGTGAGCGCAAGGCGGAGTTGATGACGCATCTGCTGAACATCGACCCGCCGGACCACACCAGGCTCCGGCGGCTGGTGAGCAAGGCGTTCACACCGCGCAGGGTGGCCGAGTTCGCGCCGCGGGTGCAGGAGTTGACCGACCACCTCATCGACCAGTTCGCGGCGAAGGGTTCGGCGGACCTCATCCATGAGTTCGCCTTCCCGCTGCCCATCTACGCCATCTGCGACATGCTGGGCGTCCCGCGGGAGGACCAGGACGACTTCCGGGACTGGGCGGGCATGATGATCCGGCACGGCGGCGGCCCGCGGGGCGGGGTCGCGCGGTCGGTCAAGAAGATGCGCGGCTATCTCGCCGAGCTCATCCACCGCAAGCGGGAGGCGCTGCCCGCGGAGCCCGCGCCGGGCGAGGACCTCATCTCGGGCCTCATCCGCGCCTCGGACCATGGGGAGCACCTCACCGAGAACGAGGCGGCGGCGATGGCGTTCATCCTGCTGTTCGCCGGGTTCGAGACGACCGTGAACCTCATCGGCAACGGCACGTTCGCCCTGCTCACGCACCCCGAGCAGCGCGAGCGTCTCCAGCGCTCGCTCGCCGCGGAGGAGACCGGCCTCCTCGCGACCGGCGTGGAGGAACTGCTGCGTTTCGACGGGCCGGTGGAGCTGGCGACCTGGCGGTTCGCCACCGAGCCGCTGGCCATCGGCGGGCAGGACATCGCGGCCGGCGACCCCGTGCTGGTGGTGCTGGCCGCGGCGGACCGGGACCCGGCCCGGTTCGAGGACCCGGACACCCTCGACCTCGCCCGCCGCGACAACCAGCATCTGGGGTACGGGCACGGCATCCACTACTGCCTGGGCGCCCCGTTGGCCCGGCTGGAGGGGCAGACCGCGCTGGCCACACTGCTCACCCGGCTGCCGGACCTGCGACTGGCCGCGGATCCGGCCGAGTTGCGCTGGCGCGGCGGCCTCATCATGCGGGGCCTGCGCACGCTGCCGGTGGAGTTCACCCCCAGTGCCGGGGCCGGCACAGGAAGCTGACACAGACAAACGTGACACACCCTCAAGTCTGTGATCTTCACGTGATCTGTGCGGCATTAACTTGTGACAAGTGATCGTCTGCCGATACGTTCACCCATCAGTGCGGCGCCCCGCATCACACGCCGCGCCGATCACTGCTGTCGCACGAAAGGCTTCCGCATGCTCTCCGGGAACGGTCGTCACCGTCGCCCCCGCCAGGCTCCGGCTCTCCTCGTCGCGGCCGGAGTGACCGGCTCCGCCATCGCGATCCCGCTGCTCGGCGCCTCGGGCGCGAGCGCGGCGGACGGCACCACCTGGGACCGGGTCGCGGAGTGCGAGACGGACGGTGCCTGGAGCGCGAACGACGGCTACGGCCACTTCGGCGGCCTGAGGCTGACCCAGACCGACTGGGAGACCTACGGCGGCCTGGACTACGCCCCGAGCCCCGAGCAGGCCAGCCGCCAGCAGCAGATAGCCGTCGCCGAGCGCGTCCTCGCGGACCAGGGCGTCACGGCGTGGCCGACCTGCGGCCCGCTCTCGGGCCTCGGTGAGGACTCCGCGCCGGCCGACGTCGACACCGGCGTCTCCGACGACACCTCCTCGGGTCTGGGCGGCCTGATCGACACCCCCGATTCGTCCGACACGTCCGACACATCTGGTTCGTCCGACTCCTCTCGTCTGCTCCCCTCTCCGTCCGAGTCGGCCTCGTCGTCCGACGACTCGTCGACCGAGGCCGACGGCGAGAGCGCCGACAGCGACGCGAGCGGCCGGACCGCCCAGGACGACCAGGGCAATACGACCAAGACGGACCCTTCGCCCGATTCGGACGCCGACCCGAGCGAAGACCCCGACGCCACCGCACTGGCGCCCGACAGCTCCGCCACGGGCGACGCACAGGGCGACTCGGACAAGTCCGGCCAGAGTGGTACCTCTTCGGACGAGACCGCCACCGGCCGCCACCGCGGCGACAGCGCCGACGAGGGCGTCGAGGAGGGCGTGGCGGACGGTCGTACGGGCGACTCCACGGGGCGTCACGCCTCGCGCAGCGGTGCGGCCGTGCGGGACGCCGCCGACGGCGAGTACACCGTGCGGGCCGGCGACAGCCTGTGGGGCATCGCCGACTCCCTTGGCCTCCAGGGCGGATGGTCGGAGCTGTATGCCGAGAACCGGCAGACGGTCGGCGTCGACCCGGACCTCATCCTGCCCGGTCAGACGCTCGCGGTAGGGGTCGAACCGGGCGAAAAGTAGCGGGAGTTCACGTCATGGTTCGCCGCTAAATGTCCGGTTTGGCGAAACTGTGGGATGAGTCTCAGAAGCCCTGATCGTCTTTGAAAATCCGCCGATCGCCTGTCTACGGTCATGACCGCTCGCCAACACGAGCCCCGGCCGCCACAAACGCCGAATCCTGCCAGTGGCAGCCCGGGAACAGTCGTCGCGTCAAGCGCCGTAGGCAGGAGCGGGGGACCCAAGGTAGGCGCCGGGTCCGGCAGTTGAGGAAACTCGACACCGGAACCGGCTTGGGGTGAAGCCGCAGCTCGTGAGAGCCGCGGCCGGGCAACTCAACCGGCCCGAACCCGACAGCTCACCTCGCAGGCGTCGGTGAGGGGATCCTCCATGCTGTTTTCCGGCAAGGGCAAGCACCGTCGTCCGTCCAAGGCCACTCGCGCCATCGCCATCGCCGGTGTGACCGGCGCCGCCGTCGCCGCCCCGCTGATGGCGGCCGGCAACGCCTCCGCCGCCACCGCCTCCGAGTGGGACGCCGTCGCCCAGTGCGAGTCCGGCGGCAACTGGTCCATCAACACCGGCAACGGCTACTACGGCGGTCTGCAGTTCTCCGCCTCCACCTGGGCCGCGTACGGCGGCACGCAGTACGCCGCCACGGCCGACCAGGCCAGCAAGTCCCAGCAGATTGAAATCGCCGAGAAGGTCCTCGCGGGCCAGGGCAAGGGCGCCTGGCCGGTCTGCGGCGTGGGCCTGTCCAGCGCCGCGTACACCGGCGGCGGCTCCACCGACTCCGGCAGCACCACCACGCAGGAGAGCACCCCCGCCCCCGCCCGCGAGACCGAGCAGCAGAGCGCCTCCCGCTCGCAGGAGCGCCCGGCCGCCAAGAAGACCGTCACCACCCCGACCGGCAAGAAGGTCGAGAAGGGCGACGGCGAGTACAAGGTCGTCAAGGGCGACACCCTCAGCTCGATCGCCGAGAAGCACCACGTCAAGGGCGGCTGGCAGAAGCTGTTCCAGCTGAACAAGGACATCATCGACGACGCCGACTTCATCTACCCGGGCCAGCAGCTGCACCTCAAGTAGGCAGCGCTTCCCCCGCCGGCTCCCCGCCCCGGTGCGTGTTCCCCCGTACGCACCGGGGCGGGGTCATGCCCAGGGGTCATGTCCAGGGGTCATGCCCGGGGATGCCCGGGGCGGGGCCCGTACGGCGATGAAGCGCGCGGCCGTGCACGGACGAGCTCACCGCCGCCCGTTTGTTCCGTTCGGAAACAATTTACGATCGGTTTCCGTCCACGGGGTGGGCGATCGGCTGGCCGATCCCCCGGAGGCGGTTAGGCTCGTCTCGCAGAGCCACCACGGTTCTGCTCAAAAGCGTCACATCCACGAAGGAGATGCTCGTGCCGTCCATCGACGTCGTCGTAGCCCGGGAAATCCTGGACTCCCGAGGCAACCCCACGGTCGAGGTCGAGGTCGGCCTCGACGACGGCAGCACGGGTCGTGCCGCCGTCCCGTCCGGCGCCTCCACGGGCGCCTTCGAGGCCATCGAGCTCCGCGACGGCGACTCGAACCGCTACCTCGGCAAGGGTGTCGAGAAGGCCGTCCTCGCGGTCATCGAGCAGATCGGCCCGGAGCTGGTCGGCTACGACGCCACCGAGCAGCGCCTGATCGACCAGGCCATGTTCGACCTGGACGCCACCGACAACAAGGGCTCGCTCGGCGCCAACGCCATCCTCGGCGTCTCCCTCGCCGTCGCCCACGCCGCCTCCGAGGCCAGCGACCTGCCGCTGTTCCGCTACCTGGGCGGCCCGAACGCGCACCTGCTGCCCGTTCCGATGATGAACATCCTGAACGGCGGCTCGCACGCCGACTCCAACGTGGACATCCAGGAGTTCATGATCGCCCCGATCGGCGCGGAGTCCTTCTCCGAGGCCCTGCGCTGGGGCGCCGAGGTCTACCACACGCTGAAGAAGGTCCTGAAGAACAAGGGCCTGGCCACCGGCCTCGGCGACGAGGGCGGCTTCGCCCCGAACCTGGGCTCCAACCGTGAGGCCCTCGACCTCATCCTCGAGGCCATCAAGGAGGCCGGCTACACCCCCGGCGAGCAGATCGCCCTCGCCCTCGACGTGGCCGCGTCCGAGTTCTACAAGGACGGCGTCTACACCTTCGAGGGCAAGGAGCGCTCCGCCGCCGAGATGACCGAGTACTACGCGGAGCTCGTCGACGCGTACCCGCTCGTGTCCATCGAGGACCCGCTGTTCGAGGACGACTGGGACGGCTGGAAGACCATCACCGACAAGCTCGGTGACAAGGTCCAGCTGGTCGGCGACGACCTGTTCGTCACCAACCCCGAGCGCCTCGCCCGCGGTATCGAGGAGGGCGCCGCCAACGCCCTGCTGGTGAAGGTGAACCAGATCGGCTCGCTCACCGAGACCCTGGACGCCGTCGAGCTGGCCCAGCGCAGCGGCTTCAAGTGCATGATGTCCCACCGCTCCGGCGAGACCGAGGACGTCACCATCGCCGACCTGGCCGTCGCCACCAACTGCGGCCAGATCAAGACCGGTGCCCCGGCCCGCTCCGAGCGCGTCGCCAAGTACAACCAGCTGCTGCGCATCGAGGAGATCCTCGACGACGCCGCGGTGTACGCCGGCCGCAGCGCGTTCCCGCGCTTCAAGGGCTGACCGTCACCCCGTAAGGCGGCCTGACAGGCAGCGTCGTACGTACGTCCCCGTACTCGGTCCCGTACCGTGTGCGGGGACGTACGTGCGTGATCGGGAGGCGGGCAACATGGCCGTGAAGGACCGGGACCGGTTCTCCACCGCGACCAGACTGCGACTGCTCGGCGAGCAGACCGCGGCCCGTGTCTACCGCTCCCAGACCCGCCGCCAGGCGCGCCGCTCCCGGCTCACCGGCCGGGCCGCGCTGCTCGCCCTGGTGGTCTGCTCGCTGATCGTCGCCCTCGCCTATCCGATGCGGCAGTACGTCGCCCAGCGCGCCGAGATCGCCGACATGGAGCGGCAGCAGCGGCAGGCGCGGGAACGCGTCGAGCAGCTGCGCGACCTCAAGGCGCGGTGGCAGGACGACGCGTTCGCCGAGCAGCGCATCCGCGAGCGGCTGCACTATGTGATGCCCGGGGAGACCGGCTACATCGTCGTCGACCCGGACGCCGCCGAGCAGTCCCGCACCGACCAGGGGGCGGCCGACCGCCCCTGGTACTCCAACGTCTGGGACGGCGTCGACAAGGCCGACGCCTCCGACCAGTGACAGATAGCAGAGAGACAACCTCAGGCCAGATGGAAACGCCCCCGCCGACCACACCCCGCACCGAGCCCACCGACGCGGACGTCGAGGCCTTCAAGCAGCAGCTCGGGCGGCCGCCGCGCGGGCTGCGCGCCATCGCGCACCGGTGCCCCTGCGGCCAGCCGGACGTCGTCGAGACGGCCCCCCGGCTGCCCGACGGCACGCCCTTCCCGACGCTGTACTACCTGACGTGCCCCAAGGCCAACTCGGCCATCGGCACGCTGGAGGCCAGCGGTCTGATGAAGGAGATGACCGAGCGCCTGCAGTCCGACCCGGAGCTGGCCGCGGCCTACCGTGCCGCACACGAGGACTACATCCGGCGCCGCGACGAGATCGAGGAGCTGAAGAACTTCCCGAGCGCCGGCGGCATGCCGGACCGGGTCAAGTGCCTGCATGTCCTGGTCGCGCACTCGCTGGCCGCGGGCCCGGGTGTGAACCCGCTCGGCGACGAGGCCCTCGCGATGCTGCCGGAGTGGTGGAGCAAGGGCGCGTGCGTGACCCTGCCCGAGAAGAGCGAAGAGGGGGAGGGCCGGTGACCCGGGTCGCCGCCGTCGACTGCGGTACGAACTCCATCCGCCTGCTGGTCGCCGACTGCGACCCTGCCACCGGTGAACTTGTCGAGCTGGACCGCCGTATGACGATCGTGCGGCTCGGCCAGGGCGTCGACCGCACCGGGCGGCTGGCCCCCGAGGCGCTGGAGCGGACCTTCGCCGCGTGCCGCGAGTACGCGGCCGTCATCAAGGAGCACGGCGCCGAGCGGCTGCGGTTCGTGGCGACCTCCGCCTCCCGGGACGCCGAGAACCGCGACGAGTTCGTGCGCGGGGTCATGGACATCCTGGGCGTCGAGCCCGAGGTCATCACCGGCGACCAGGAGGCCGAGTTCTCCTTCACCGGGGCCACGAAGGAGCTGACCGGCCGCGACGACCTCACCAGGCCGTACCTGGTCGTGGACATCGGCGGCGGCTCCACGGAGTTCGTCGTCGGTGACGACCACGTCCGGGCCGCCCGGTCCGTCGACATCGGCTGTGTGCGCATGACCGAGCGGCACCTGGTGCACGACGGCAAGGTCACCGACCCGCCCACCGAGGAGCAGGTCGCCGCCATAAGGGCGGACATCGAGGCCGCGCTCGACCTCGCCGAGCGGACCGTCCCGCTGCGCGAGGCGCACACGCTGGTGGGCCTGGCCGGCTCGGTGACGACGGTGTCTGCGATCGCACTGGAGCTGCCGGAGTACGACTCGGCGGCCATCCACCACTCCCGGATCTCCCGGGACAGGGTCCGTGAGATCACCGAGTGGCTGCTGCGCTCCACGCACGCCGAGCGGGCGGCGGTCGGGGCCATGCATCCGGGCCGGGTCGACGTGATCGCGGCGGGCGCACTGGTGCTGCTGTCGATCATGGAACGGATCGGCGCGCAGGAGGTCGTGGTCAGCGAGCACGACATCCTGGACGGCATCGCCTGGTCCGTCGCGTGACGGGAGAGCACTGAAGTGAGGCGATAGCACTTACGGAAAGAATGTGCTCTTTGTTGCCTATGGGTAGTTTCACACCTTTTGTGGCGTCAACCCGCCAAGGGAATCGCTCCGGAAGAAGGGTGAAACAAGCATGATCACCAAAGAGCAGATTCCCGCGGTCCTGGACCATCCGGTCCTCGACGAGGGCGGCAAGAAAATCGGTGAGGCCAAGCACGTCTTCCTCGACGACGCCACCGGGCGCCCCGAGTGGGCGTCGGTGAAGACCGGCCTGTTCGGCACCAGCGAGTCCTTCGTGCCCATCCGCGACGCCTCGCTGGTGGACGACCACATCGAGGTCCCGTACTCCAAGGGCAAGGTCAAGGACGCCCCGCATGTGGACGTCGACTCCGGCGGCCACCTGTCGGCGACCGAGGAGCACCAGCTCTACGAGTACTACGGCATGAGCTGGGACGAGTCCTGGGCCCGCGCCAACGAGCCCGGCGAGAGCGGCTGGGCGCACGGAGGCGCGGCAGGTGCCGCGGGTACCGCTGGTGCCGCGGGCACGGCAGGCGCCGCGGGCATGGCGGCGGGCACGGGCATGGCGGCGGGCACCGGCACACCGGCCACCGGCGAGCGCGGCACAGCGGCCACCGGCAAGGGCACCGGCACGGCGCCCACCGGCAAGCGCGGCATGGCCGCCACGGGCACGGGCACCGGCGCGGCGGCCGGTGCGCGTGCGGGCTACGACGACAACGCCATGACGCGGTCCGAGGAACGGATGCACGTGGGCGTCGAGCGCCGTGAGGCGGGCCGGGTCCGGCTGCGCAAGTACGTCGTCACCGAGGAGGAGGAGCGCACCGTTCCGCTGCGGCACGAGGAGGTGCGCGTCGAACGGGAGCCGATCACCGAGGCCAACCGCGACGCCGCGCTGTCCGGGCCGGAGATCAGCGAGGCGGAGCACGAGGTCGTGCTGCACGAGGAGCGGCCGGTCGTGGACACCGAGGTCGTGCCGATGGAGCGCGTCCGCCTGACCACGGAGGAGCACACCGAGGAGGAGACCGTACGCGGGCGGGTGCGCAAGGAGCGCATCGAGAGCGACGCCGAGACGGTCGACGACACCGGCAAGCGGGGCTACGGCTCCAGCAAGGGCTCCGCCGGGCCAGGCTCCGGCAAGCCGGGCTACGGCTCCGACAAGCCCGGCCCCGGCAGGTAGCCGGCGGCCCGGATCCACCCCGGGTCCCCGGCAGGCAGCCGGCAGCCCCGGATCCACCCCGGGTCCCCGGCAGACAGCCGGCAGCCCCGGATCCACCCCGGAATCGACGAGCGCCGCCGACGCACCGGCGGCGCTCCACCGCGCCCGCATCGAGCCCCTCCGCGCCTCTGTTGAGCAGGTCAGGGCCCCGTTTGAGCGCCCTGAGGGGGTCCGGGAACCGCCTCCGGTGACGCCACGTCGGAAAACTTCGTGAAGTTCTTCACAAGGATTTCGGTCGCGGAGGGGGCTGAAGGGCCTCCGATAAGCCGTTCCGGGGCCCCTCGGGGCCTTCGAATGCGAGACGGGGCGTCTTACCCGAGAGGGGCGCCCAAGGCGTCTGCAGGGGGCTCACGACGGTTTCCGAGGCCCGGAGAGGCAGCTCACGCGGTATGGACAACGGTCCAGGCCACCACACGGTTCCCGATCCGCAGCGTGGCCTGGATCACGTGGGCCGCGGAGTGTAACACGGGCCCCGTGGAAGCTTGTGAAGGGGCGCACGAGCGACCCCCCTGAGGCGGGTGGATACTCGATGGCATGAGCACCACGGAGCGTCCCAGGATCCTCGTAGTAGGCGGTGGGTACGTAGGCCTGTACGCAGCTCGGCGCATTCTCAAGAAGATGCGCTACGGCGAGGCGACCGTCACGGTCGTCGACCCCCGGTCGTACATGACCTACCAGCCCTTCCTCCCCGAAACCGCCGCCGGCAGCATCTCCCCGCGCCACGTCGTCGTCCCGCTGCGACGCGTGCTGCCCAAGGCGGAGGTCCTCACCGGCCGGGTCACCACCATCGACCAGGACCGCAAGGTCGCCACGATCGCCCCGCTGGTCGGCGAGGCGTACGAGCTGCCCTTCGACTACCTGGTGATCGCCCTCGGCGCGGTCTCCCGCACCTTCCCGATCCCCGGCCTCGCCGAGCAGGGCATCGGCATGAAGGGCATCGAGGAGGCCATCGGCCTGCGCAACCACGTCCTCGAGCAGCTCGACAAGGCCGACTCCACCAACGACGAGGAGATCCGCCGCAAGGCGCTCACCTTCGTCTTCATCGGCGGCGGCTTCGCCGGTGCGGAGACCATCGGTGAGGTCGAGGACATGGCCCGCGACGCGGCCAAGTACTACAAGAACGTGTCCCGTGAGGACATGCGCTTCATCCTCGTCGACGCCGCCGACAAGATCCTTCCCGAGGTCGGCCCCAAGCTCGGCCAGTACGGCAAGGAGCACCTGGAGAGCCGCGGCGTGGAGATCTACCTCTCCACCTCGATGGACTCCTGCGTCGACGGCCACGTGGTGCTGAAGAACGGGCTCGAGGTCGACTCCAACACGATCGTGTGGACCGCCGGCGTCAAGCCGAACCCGGCCCTGGCCCGCTTCGGCCTGCCGCTCGGCCCCCGCGGCCACGTCGACGCAGAGCCCACCCTCCAGGTCAAGGGCACCGACTACATCTGGACCGCGGGCGACAACGCCCAGGTCCCCGACGTCGTCGGCCGCAAGGCGGGCAACGAGAACGCCTGGTGCCCGCCGAACGCCCAGCACGCGCTGCGCCAGGCCAAGGTCCTCGGCGACAACGTGATCTCCGGTATGCGGGGCTTCCCGCAGAAGGAGTACAGCCACGCCAACAAGGGCGCGGTCGCGGGTCTCGGCCTGCACAAGGGCGTCGCGATGATCGTCATGGGCAAGATGAAGATCAAGCTCAAGGGCCGTCTCGCCTGGTACATGCACCGCGGCTACCACGGTCTGGCCATGCCGACCTTCAACCGCAAGATCCGCGTCTTCGCGGACTGGACGCTCGGCATGTTCCTCAAGCGCGAGGTCGTCGCCCTCGGCGCCCTGGAGACGCCGCGCGAGGAGTTCTACGAGGCCGCCAAGCCGGCCCCGGCTCCGACCGCCGCCGCCTCCAAGACCGAGGAGAAGGCCAAGGCCTCCTGACCGCACGGTCGTAGCACAGCCGAAGGACCTCCCGCCATCCGTGGTGCGGGAGGTCCTTCGGCGTTCCCGGGGCCCGCCGGAGGATTTGCCCAGACGTGACACGCGTGGGGGACTGCGGGCCCGGGGCACAGGTGTTTACGTGGTGTCAGACATCCGGGATCGCATCTCACGGAGGTGTGTGTCATGGCCGAGGTCGCGCCGCGGCTGAAGAGCCTTCTCGAACAGGTGCTGGGAGTTCCGCTCCCGGTCCGCATCCGGGCCTGGGACGGTTCGCAGGCCGGCCCCCCGGACGCGCCGGTGCTGATCGTGCGCAACCGCCGGGCGCTGCGACGGCTGCTGTTCAAGCCCGGCGAACTGGGCATGGCCCGCGCCTGGGTGGCCGGAGACCTGGACGTCGAGGGCGACTTCTACACCACCCTCGACCTGATGTCGG
This sequence comes from Streptomyces sp. NPDC096205, assembly GCF_044763135.1. NCBI lineage: Bacteria > Bacillati > Actinomycetota > Actinomycetes > Kitasatosporales > Streptomycetaceae > Streptomyces > Streptomyces sp. NPDC096205. Next base: position 501,916 of record NZ_JBIWFS010000006.1, read on the forward strand.
GTCTGATCTGGGAGCGCGACGACGACGCCCGCACCACCCTGGAGGCGCTGCGCGATCCCGGCGTACGGGCCGCCGCCCTCGGCCTGGTCCGGCTCGCCGGGCTCCCGCTGCCGCCCGCGCCGCCGCCCGAGGAGGTGCGCCGCCCCGGCCATCTGCACACCCGCCGCACCGACCGGCGCGCCATCAGCCACCACTACGACGTCGGCAACGACTTCTACGAACTCGTCCTGGGCCCGTCCATGGTGTACTCCTGCGCCTACTGGGAGGACGGCGGCACGCTGGAGGACGCCCAGCGCGACAAGCTCGAACTCATCTGCCGCAAGCTCGCCCTGAGACCCGGTCAGCGCCTGCTGGACGTCGGCTGCGGCTGGGGCTCGATGGCGATCCACGCGGCCCGCGAGCACGGCGTGAGCGTCCTCGGTGTCACCCTCTCCCAGGAACAGGCCGCCTACGCCCGCAAGCGCGTCGCCGAGGAGGGCCTCACCGACCGGGTCGAGATCCGGGTGCAGGACTACCGGGACGTCACCGACGGCCCCTTCGACGCGATCTCCTCCGTCGGCATGGCCGAGCACGTCGGCGCCGAGCGGTACCTGGAGTACACCCGCACCCTGTACGCCCTGCTCAAGCCCGGCGGGCGGCTCCTCAACCACCAGATCGCCCGCCGCCCGCAGAGCGACGAGGAGTCCTACAGCGTCGACGCCTTCATCGACGCCTACGTCTTCCCCGACGGCGAGCTCCAGCCCATCGGCACCACCGTCACCCAGCTGGAGCGGGCCGGCTTCGAGGTGCGGGACGTGGAGGCGATCCGCGAGCACTATGCCCTCACACTGCGCCGCTGGGTCGCCAACCTGGAGGCCGGCTGGGAGCAGGCCGTCCGGCTCGCCGGAGCCGGCCGGGCCCGCGTCTGGCGGCTGTACATGGCCGCCTCCGCGCTCGCCTTCGAGCACAACCGCATCGGCGTCAACCAGGTGCTCGCCGTACGCACCCCCGAGTCGGGCGACTCCGGGACACCGCTGCGGGCACGTACCTGGAACTGACCGCGCGAAGGGCCCCGCCCTCCGGAGAGAGCGGGGCCCCATCGTCCGTACGGCTACTGCGACTTGATCGCCGTCAGCATGTCCAGCCGGGCCGCGCGCCGGGCCGGCCACAGCGCGGCCAGCGTGCCGACCCCGGCGGCCATCAGCAGGAACAGGCCCATCCGGCCCCAGGGCAGGACCAGTTCGTACGTCGCCATGCGCGTGCCCAGCAGCTCACCGGCCGCCCAGCCGAAGAACACGCCGAGTCCGATGCCGAGGACACCGCCGAACAGGGAGATCACCAGGGACTCCAGGCGGACCATGCGCTTGACGTCCCGGCGGTCCAGGCCGACCGCGCGGAGCATGCCGATCTCCTGCGAGCGCTCGAACACCGACATGGCCAGGGTGTTGATGACGCCGAGGACCGCCACGATCACGGCCATGGCCAGCAGGCCGTAGAGCATGTTCAGCATCAGCGTGAACATCTGCGCGATCTCGTTGGAGATGTCCTTCTTGTCCTGGACGGCGATCGCCGGGTTGTCCCCGAGGGCCTTCTCCAGCCGGTCCTTGGCCGCGTCCGAGGCGCCGCCCGCGGTCTTCACCAGGACGTTCATGTCGCCCGGCTCGCCCTGGTGCGGGGCGAGCACGGCGTTGTCCAGCAGGATGCCGCTGAGCATGTCGTTGCCCTGGTAGACGCCGGCGACGGTCATCCGCTGCTTCGCGCCGTCCTCGTAGGCCACGGTGAAGGCCGAACCGGCCTTCCAGCCGTGCGCCTTCGCCGTCGCGTCGTCGACGACGGTCTTCGAGCCGGACACCGTGAAGGTGCCGTCGTCCAGGGTGAGGTCGGTGAGCCGGCCGATGACCGGGCCGTTGACGCCGGTCAGGTACTCCGTCTCGCCGTCGATGCGGGAGGGCGCGTTGCGCATCGGGCTGGTGGCGGTGACGCCCTCGACACGCTTCACCTTCTGCTCGACGTCCGGCGACAGGGTGTTGCCGTTGGTCATCGAGACGACGTAGTCCGCCTTCAGCGAGTCCGAGGCCATCTTGTCGATGGACCGCTGCAGGCTGCCCGCCATCACCGTCATCCCGGTGATCAGCGTCAGACCGATCATCAGCGCCGACGCCGTGGCAGCCGTACGACGCGGATTGCGCACCGCGTTCTGCCGGGCCAGCTTGCCCGAGACGCCGAACACGCGCAGCACCGGGGCGGCGGCCGCGATCAGCGGGCGCGACAGCAGTGGGGTCAGCACGAACACGCCGATGATCAGCAGGACCGCGCCGAGACCCATCGGGGCCTGGCCGTCGGAGCCGCTCATCGTGGTCGCCGCGAGGACGACCGCCACACCGGCCGCGGAGAACAGCGCGCCGATCGTGTTGCGCAGCACCAGCGACTTGGTGGTCGCCTTGGCGTGCACGCTGCTCATCGCCGCCACCGGCGGGATCTTCGCGGCCCGGCGGCCGGGCAGCCACGCGGCCAGCATCGTCACCACGACGCCCACCACGAGCGCGGTGGCGACCGTGCCGGGCGCGACCACCAGCGGGCCGTCGGGGACGGTCGCGCCGAGCGTGCCCATCAGCGCGCGCAGCCCCGCCCCGACGCCGACACCGGCGAGCAGACCGGTGACTCCGGCGACCGTGCCCACCACGAACGCCTCGATCAGCACCGACCGCGTCACCTGCCGGCGCGAGGCGCCGACCGCGCGCAGCAGCGCCAGCTCCTTGGTGCGCTGGGCGACCAGCATGGTGAAGGTGTTGGCGATGATGAACGTACCGACGAACAGGGCGATCCCGGCGAAGACCAGCAGGCCCTGCTTCAGGCCGCTCATCTGGGACGAGATCATCTCGGCCTGGTCGTCGGCCAGTTGCTGCCCGGTCGTGGTCTCCACGAGGTCCTTGGGCAGCGCCTTGTCCAGGGCGGCCTTCAGCTGCTCCTGGGAGGTGCCCGCGGCGGCCTCGACGGCGATCTGGTCGAAGGTGCCGGGCTTGCCGAACAACTTCTGCGCGGTGGCCGTGTCGAACAGGGCGAGGCTGCCGCCGGCCGCGACATTGCCGTCGTCGGTGGTGAAGACGCCAGTGACCTTAGGGGTCAGCACGGGCCCGTCGACGGACAGCCGTACGGTGTCGCCGACCCGGTATCCGGCGCGCTCGGCCGTCTTCGCGTCGAGCAGCACCTCGCCCTCGCCGTGCGGGGCGCGGCCGTCGGTCAGGGGGTAGCGCGGGTCCTTCGTGCCCCAGTAGTTGCCGCCCTGGGACTGGAAGCCGTTGCCGATCAGGTCGCCGTCCTTGTCGGCGAGGGCGGTGTAGCCGGTCACCACCCCCGTCACGGAGGCGGCGCCGGGGACCTTCGCGCTCTTGTCGAGCAGTGCCCGGGTCAGCTCGGGCGTCTCGCCGACGCGGTCGCCGGTGGCCTCCCGGTGCTCGGGCTCGACGGCGACGTCGACTCCCTCGAAGCCCTTGGCGAAGCTCTTCTGGTAGGCGTCGGAGACGGTACTGGTGAACACCAGCGTCCCGGAGACGAACGCCACGCCGAGCATCACGGCGAGCACGGTCATCAACAGCCGGGCCTTGTGCGCGAGTACGGTGCGCAGGGCGGTGCGGAACATCAGGAAGTACGGCCCTTCGCGTCGAACTGCTTCATACGGTCGAGGACCGACTCGGCGCTCGGCCCGTAGACCTCGTCGACGATCCGGCCGTCGGCGAGGAAGACGACCCGGTCCGCGTAGGCGGCGGCGACGGGGTCATGGGTGACCATCACGACGGTCTGCCCCAGCTCGCGCACCGAGTTGCGCAGGAACCCCAGCACCTCGGCGCCGGAGCGGGAGTCGAGGTTTCCGGTGGGCTCGTCGCCAAAGACGATGTCGGGCCGGGAGGCCAGCGCGCGGGCGACCGCGACCCGCTGCTGCTGGCCGCCGGACAGCTGCGAGGGCCGGTGCCCGAGCCGCCCGGACAGACCGACCATCGCGATGACGGTGTCCAGCCACTGCTTGTCCGGCCGGCGGCCCGCGATGTCCATCGGCAGGGTGATGTTCTCCAGCGCGGTCAGCGTGGGCAGCAGGTTGAACGCCTGGAAGATGAAGCCGATCTTGTCGCGGCGCAGCTTGGTGAGCTGCTTGTCCTTCAGGGCGCCCAGCTCGGTGTCGCCGATGCGCACCGAGCCCGAGGAGAAGGTGTCGAGCCCGGCCACACAGTGCATCAGCGTGGACTTGCCGGAGCCCGAAGGGCCCATGATCGCGGTGAACTCGGCCTGGTGGAACTCGACGGAGACCCGGTCGAGGGCGACCACCTGGGTCTCACCCTGTCCGTAGATCTTCGACAGCTCCGTGGCGCGTGCGGCCACCGCTGTGGTGCGGCCGGCGAGGGGAGTGGTGGTCACGGGAAGGCGCTCCTGTCGGGACGGGACGGTTCGAAGGACTCGATTCATCGTCCCGGCGGGGCAGGCCCTTGTAGTCAGCCGCTGTTCCGGTTCCGGGGGCAGCCTGCGGGCGGACCGGCGGCCCCGCCGTCATACCTGGGGATGACGCTCGACCCTGACTCGAGGCCTGGTGGAGGGGGTGTCCAGACCTCTTGAGGTATGGGGGGCGGGACGGTGAAATTCCGTCATTCCGCATACACCGCGCGCTACGGCACGCAAGGCTATTGGCAAGTGCGGATGACCCGTACCGGTGTCTGATGCTCCCTCAGACATCAATAAAATAAGACAACATGGCCCTGTGGGTCGGCTGCCCGGGTGACGTCTCCCGATAGGCTCGAACCTCGAAGCGGAGCCCACGGCCTGCCCGGATGGTGGAATGCAGACACGGCGAGCTTAAACCTCGCTGCCCCTCGCGGGCGTACCGGTTCGAGTCCGGTTCCGGGCACCTCCGACGTCGCTCCGCCCCGGCGAACGAATCTTCGTTCGACACCCTTCTTCGCCCACGGGGCCGGGCGGCGGTCTCCGGCCGGTTCCGGATGTGTACCGGGCGGGTACCGGCTTGGTCATGAGTACGTCCCGACGACCGAGGGAATCACCAGGCCGCGTAGCGTGTTGCGCAGCACACGGCAGGGAAAGATCCTTCTCAAGCACTAGGGTCATTCTTTTGCCTTTCCATTACTCTTGAGCCAAGGCTGCGCAGTGTGGCCATGGAGGAGTGAAATGAGGAGCAGCAACCCGGTCTTCTCGCGACGGGGGTTCAGCCGCGACAACGGCTACGCGGGCTTCAACACCGCGCCGCAGGCCGGGGCCGTCGGCACCCAGGGCAACCCTTACGCCCAGCCGGCGGGCGCCAACCCGTACGCGCAGAACCCTTACGCCCAGCAGGACCTGCAGTACGGCACCCCGCCGCAGGCCCCGGCCACCACCGGCCGGATGACGATGGACGACGTCGTCACGCGCACGGCCATCACGCTCGGCACCGTCGCCCTCGGCGCCGTGCTCGCGTGGGCCCTGCTGCCGGTGTCGTCCACCAGCTACGGCCTCGCCATCGGCGCGGCCCTCGTCGCCTTCGTGCTGGCGATGGTGCAGTCCTTCAAGCGCACCGCCTCGCCCGCGCTGATCCTGTCGTACGCCGCCTTCGAGGGCGTCTTCCTCGGCGTGATCAGCGAGATGTACAACACGCAGTGGTCCGGCGCGCCTTTCCAGGCGGTGCTCGGCACCATGGCCGTCTCGGCCGCCACACTGCTCGTGTACAAGGCAGGCTGGGTCCGCGTCACCGCGCGCTACGCCCGCATCGGCATGGCCATCGCCCTGGCCTTCATCCTGGTCATGGCGGTCAACCTGCTGCTGGTCGCCTTCGGCGTCGCCGAGGACGGCGGACTGCGCAGCTTCGGGCCGCTCGGCGCGATCGTCGGCATCATCGCCATCGTGCTCGGCGCGTTCTTCCTGACGCTCGACTTCAAGCAGATCGAGGACGGCATCGCCTACGGCGCGCCCCGCGAGGAGTCCTGGCTGGCCGCGTTCGGCCTGACCATGACCCTGGTGTGGATCTACGTCGAGATGCTGCGCCTGGTCGCCATCTTCAGCGGCGACGACTGACCGACGCCCCTGACGGACGCATGAGAAGGGCCCCGGGATCACTCCCGGGGCCCTTCGGCGTCTGTGGCGCGCTCACCGCGGTCTCACCGCAGCTTGCGCGCTGCCCTCCTCAGGTCGTACTCGTGGACGAGTGCCTTGGCATGGCCGTACGCGAGGTTGTACTCGTGGCGCAGCCAGCTGACCTTCTCCTCGAAGCGGAAGAGGGAGGGGCCTTCCTCGACGGTGCGCAGCCAGTCGGAGACTTCACGACCGGTGCAGTGGGGGATGCGGGCGAGCAGGTTGCGGTGGGTCTCCTCGGAGAGGACGTGGGACATCGGCGCCTCCGGATGCATGGGGTGTAAGCCGGTCCTTCAGGTCACCGTGCCTGAGTGTTCGCGTGTTGGCAACAGTCCTGCCGCGGCGCGTAGTCTCGCGGGGTGGTTGATACGACGGGACTCGTACGGGCCGTGGATCAGTTTGCCGACCGGTTGCGGGCGGCGCCGCAGTCTCGCCTCCAGCGGGGTGCGGCTGCGGAGGCGCTGCAGTTGGCCCGCGCACTGGCCCGGTGGGCGCAGGAGGTCGAGGCGCCGGGGGCTGTGCCTCGGGAGATGCCGGATGCCGGGATGTTCGCCGCGGCCGATCAAGTGACCGTGGCTGCGCGGGATCTGGCTGTTGTGCTGACGAGTGACGCGGATGTCGCTTCTGCTGTGCGGCTTGTTGAAGAGGCGCAGAAGCGGGCGGGTGTCTGAGGTTCGTTCGCGGCTTTCCGTCGTCCTTGGTTGCTCGCGCCCGCGCGGCGGAGCCGCATATCGATACAGCCCCGCGCCCCTGAAGACGACTACAGGCTCGCTATGACCCTGTCCGCCAGGACGTAGACGTTCTCTGCTCCGCACTGGAACGTCAGGGTGTAGGCGCCCGAGATGCCGGAGCCGCCGAGGAGGAGGGGCTTCTCGCCCTCCGTCAGGGCCTTGGCGAGGCGCTCCGCGGTCTCCTTGTGGCCCGGGGTCATGCACAGGGTGGTGCCGTCGGCGAAGACGTAGACGTCGAGGGTGCCCAGGGGGCCCGGGCGGACGTCGGTCAGCTCCACGCGGGAGGTCGCGAGGTCCTCCAGGGTGGTGATGGTGCGCTCGTGGTCGCCCATCACGGGCGAGGCGACCGGGACGAAGTCCGGGTGCGAGGGGTGGCGGCGGCGGGCCGCGGCCAGCTCCGGGGACTCCCCGGCGAACTCGTCGCCCGGCTCGGTCACCGGCTCCAGCGGCTCCAGGCCCACCAGATCGGCCTGGCGGGGCAGGAACAGGTCGCTCTCGGTCAGACCGAGCAGCGAGGGCGCGTCGGAGGCGTCACGCGCCTCCTGGGCGGCCCAGAAGGCGCGGGCCTCGGCCAGCTCGCGCTCGCGCTCCTCGGCGAGAGCCTCGGCGACGGCGGCGCGTATCTCCTCGGCGTCGGCCGTGGAACGGGCGGCGGGCACGAGGGCGCGCACGGAGGCGCGGCCCTCAGCGAGCTCGGTGCGCAGGGCGGCGACCTGACGGCGCAGCCCGATGAGGGTGCGCAGGACGGCGACGCCCACGGCGCCGGTGGCGGCCGTGGTGACCAGCAAGGCGATCGGCATGGCGCTCACTGACGTACTCCCGGTTCAAAGTCGACCCCCGACTTCCTACATCAGCTTGAAGGGCGGACTATCCAGCTGTCAGTGCGTAACGTCACGAAACGGACAGGTCATTGAGCCCGGGGTCAGGTGTCGAAACCGCGCTGAGCTGCGTAAATCCCCTGGGGAGGGAGGTAGGTCACATCCTGAGGGAGATTGGATCACAAATCGGCCCGGTGTCCGAGTGGTTCTCGGACTCCGGGCCTGATCGTGACGGTGGGTGCCTTCGCGGTCACCCCAAGTCTCTCAGCTCAGACGCTCGATGACCATCGCCATGCCCTGGCCGCCGCCGACGCACATGGTCTCCAGACCGAACTGCTTGTCGTGGAACTGCAGGGAGTTGATGAGCGTGCCGGTGATCCGGGCGCCGGTCATGCCGAAGGGGTGGCCGACGGCGATCGCACCGCCGTTGACGTTCAGCTTGTCGACGTCGATGCCGAGTTCGCGGTACGACGGGATCACCTGGGCGGCGAACGCCTCGTTGATCTCGACCAGGTCGATGTCGTCGATGGTCAGGCCCGCGCGGGCGAGGGCCTGCTTCGACGCCTCGACCGGGCCGAGGCCCATGATCTCGGGGGACAGGCCGGAGACGCCGGTCGACACGATGCGGGCGAGCGGGGTCAGGCCCAGCTCGCGGGCCTTGGTGTCGGACATGATCACCAGGGCGGCGGCGCCGTCGTTCAGCGGGCAGCAGTTGGCGGCGGTGACCAGCCCGTCGGGGCGGAAGACCGGCTTCAGGCCCGAGACGCCCTCCAGGGTGACGCCGGCGCGGGGGCCGTCGTCCGCGGAGACGACCGTGCCGTCCGGGAGGGTCACCGGGGTGATCTCCCGCTCCCAGAAGCCGTTCTTGATGGCCTGCTCGGCCAAGTTCTGAGAACGGACGCCGAACTCGTCCATGTCCTGGCGGGTGACGCCCTTGACGCGGGCGAGGTTCTCCGCGGTCTGGCCCATCGCGATGTAGGCGTCCGGCACGAGGCCGTCCTCGCGCGGGTCGTGCCAGGTGGTGCCCTCCTGCTGGGCGACCGCCGCGGTGCGGGCCTCGGCCTCGGCGAAGAACGGGTTGTGCGTGTCGGGCAGGCTGTCGGAGTTGCCCTTCACGAACCGGGAGACCATCTCGACGCCGGCCGAGATGAACACGTCGCCCTCGCCGGCCTTGATGGCGTGCAGGGCCATGCGGCTCGTCTGCAGCGAGGAGGAGCAGTAGCGGGTGATCGTGCAGCCCGGCAGGTGGTCCATGCCCATCTGCACGGCGACGATCCGGCCGAGGTTGTTGCCCTGCTCGCCGCCGGGCAGACCGCAGCCGAGCATCAGGTCGTCGATGTCGCGCGGGTCCAGCTCGGGGACCTTGGCGAGGGCGGCCTGGATGATCGTGGCGGTGAGGTCGTCCGGGCGCAGGTCCTTGAGGGAGCCCTTGAAGGCGCGGCCGATGGGGGAGCGGGCGGCTGAGACGATCACGGCTTCGGGCATCACGGCTCCAGACGACGTCGGATGGGGTACTCCGGCGAAATTACCGGTACGTAGGGGGCGTGGTCATCGGGATCGCTGTGTGATGCGGGCCTCTTTTCCAAGCGCTTGCTTAGTGGAGGTCAGCGTCGTTTTCGGCTTGCCGCCGCGTGGTCGCTCTTCGCGCCCACGCGGCGGAGCCGCATATAGATACAGCCCCGCGCCCCTTAGGACGCCACCGTGGGAGCCTGCTCGGGTTCCTGGAGCCGCCGCCTCCTGCGGCGCTTCAGCAAGGCCCATGGACCCCGCGGCCCCGCCGGGATCGCGGCCGCCACCTCTGTGCCGGCCTCCGAGGCGGCCGCGGCCGCGGCCTTGGCGACCGGCAGGAAGCCCTCGCGGCGGGTGAGGTCGGGGCGGTCCTCGTCGGCCGGCCACAGGCCGAGAGCCGCGCAGACCGTCGGCAGGACGGCCATGGCGGCGGTGGCGTAGCCCTCGGCGGAGGGGTGGTAGTGGTCGGGGCCGAACAACTCGCGCGGGTTCGCGGCGAACTCCGGGCCCAGCAGGTCGCCCAGGGACACGGTGCGGCCGCCCTGCTCGACCACGCCGATCGTCTGCGCGGCGGCCAGCTGCCGAGAGGCCCGCCTGGCCAGCCAGCGCAGGGGCTGCTGCACCGGCTCGATCGTGCCCAGGTCGGGACAGGTGCCGACCACCACCTCGGCGCCGGCCGTACGCAGCCGTCGTACGGCCGTGGACAGACAGCGCACCGAGCGGGTGGGCGGCATGCGGTGGGTGACGTCATTGGCGCCGATCATGATCACGCAGACGTCGGGGGCCCGGCCGGGGTCCGACAGGGCGAGCGACACCTGCCGGTCCAGGTCGTCGGAGCGCGCGCCCGGCAGGGCCACGTTGCGCAGATCCACCGGCCGCTCGGCGACCGCGGCCAGCCCGGAGGCCAGCAGCGCGCCCGGTGTCTGGCCGGAGCGGTGGACGCCCTGGCCCGCGGCCGTGGAGTCGCCCAGCAGCGTCAGCCTGAGCGGCGGCTGCCCCGGCACCGTGTACCCGGCGCCGTACAGCCCCTGTGCTCTCGGTACATGCGGCACCGCGCCGTTGCCCACGTGCCGCCTGGCCAGCCGGACCTCCGCCAGCAGCAGCCCGACGACAGCCACGCCGGCCAGACCGACACCGCCGCCCCCGTACGCCGCGCCGGCCGCGATACGCCGGGCCACCCTCGCCCTCGACATGCTCGTCATGCGTCGCCGCCACCTCCTCGTACCCGTACACCCACTCCTTGCCCCGTACGGACCGTCGGCCAATCTCAACAGGGAGTGAACGACCCTCGGGGGCCGTAGGCTGGCGGCACATCACGACCACCCTTTTTGCGGCATCCGGAGACAACGGTGCGATTCCACGACTCGATGATCAGCCTCGTCGGCAACACCCCGCTGGTGAAGCTCAACAGCGTGACCAAGGGCATCAGGGCGACCGTCCTGGCCAAGGTGGAGTACTTCAACCCCGGCGGCTCGGTGAAGGACCGGATCGCCCTGCGGATGATCGAGGCCGCCGAGGAGAGCGGTGCGCTCAAGCCCGGCGGCACGATCGTCGAGCCCACCAGTGGCAACACCGGTGTCGGACTCGCCATCGTGGCCCAGCAGAAGGGCTACAAGTGCATCTTCGTGTGCCCCGACAAGGTGAGCACCGACAAGATCAACGTGCTGCGGGCCTACGGTGCCGAGGTGGTCGTGTGCCCGACCGCCGTCGCCCCCGAGCACCCGGACTCCTACTACAACGTCTCCGACCGCCTCGTGCGCGAGACGCCGGGCGCCTGGAAGCCGGACCAGTACTCCAACCCCAACAACCCGCTCTCCCACTACCACTCCACCGGCCCGGAGCTGTGGGAGCAGACCGAGGGGAAGATCACGCACTTCGTGGCGGGCGTCGGCACCGGCGGCACCATCTCCGGCACCGGCCGCTATCTGAAGGAGGCGTCCGAGGGCCGCGTCCAGGTCGTCGGCGCCGACCCGGAGGGCTCGGTGTACTCCGGCGGCTCCGGCCGCCCCTACCTCGTCGAGGGCGTCGGCGAGGACTTCTGGCCGACCGCCTACGACCGTGACGTCGCGGACGAGATCGTCGCCGTGTCCGACAAGGACTCCTTCCAGATGACCCGCCGCCTCGCCAAGGAGGAGGGCCTGCTGGTGGGCGGCTCCTGCGGCATGGCGGTCGTCGCCGCGCTGAAGGTCGCCGAGCGCCTCACCGAGGACGACGTGGTCGTCGTCCTGCTGCCGGACAGCGGCCGCGGCTACCTCAGCAAGATCTTCAACGACGAGTGGATGGCCGACTACGGCTTCCTGGAGGACGCCGGCTCCAGCGCCCGCGTCGGCGACGTGCTCAGCGACAAGGAGCACGGCGCGATGCCGTCGCTGGTGCACATGCACCCCGAGGAGACCGTCGGCCAGGCCATCGAGGTGCTGCGCGAGTACGGCGTCTCGCAGATGCCGGTCGTCAAGCCGGGCGCCGGTCACCCGGACGTGATGGCCGCCGAGGTCGTCGGCTCGGTCGTCGAACGCGAGCTGCTGGACGCCCTGTTCAACAAGCGCGCCTCGCTGGAGGACCCGCTGGAGAAGCACATGTCGGCCCCGCTGCCGCAGGTCGGCTCGGGCGAGCCGGTCGGCGACCTGATGAACGTCCTCGGCCGGGCCGACGCGGCGATCGTCCTCGTCGAGGGCAAGCCCACCGGTGTGGTGAGCCGTCAGGACCTGCTGGCCTTCCTGGCGAAGTCCGGGAAGTAGCGGCGAACATCGGGTGAACTGCCGGAGAACCGGCGCCACTTGCCGGTCACCCGGCGTGCCGCCGGACTTCGCGGAAGTGGTACGAGCGCGTCACGTCCGCGCAGCACCCGCTTAACACGCGTCCGGCACAGTAGTGGTTGTCGGCAGGGAGGGAGCGGCTCCCCTCCCGGGCCGGCGCCGAACGGCGCCTAGGACCTCCGGAGCGGCTCCCGGACCTCCATGGACGCCACGGACGCGAAAGCCCTCTGCGGCCCGCGTCCCTCGCGGGGACCGCCGTCGTCCCGCCCCCCGGCAACGGGGGTGCGGCGGTCCCCGCGCAATTTCTTCCCTCGGTGAGGGTCAGTCCCGCCAGGTGTCTTCCTCGTCCCGCCCGCGCCGCCTGAACAGGCCCGGGTTCATGCGTACCGCCTGTACGACGTTCACGCCGACGATGCCCGTCCAGGCGATCAGCAGACCCGACAGGTCGGCGACGCCGCCGCCGATGGCGGACAGCGGGATCGCCAGCACCAGCGAGACGATGCCGAAGCCGTAGCGCTCGCCCCAGGAGTCGGTGCCGCCCGGCGTCCGCGTGTCGCGGGCCGCAGCCATCTGCTGCTCGGCGAGCTGCCGTCGCACCCGGCGCTCCACCGCGCCGTCGATCCGCTCGTCGACCTTCTCCAGGAACGACTCCACCAGCGCGGACTCGTACTCCTCACCCAGCTCCCTGCGGGCGTGCAGGGTGGCGTCGAGTTCCTTCTTCAGGTCGGTGTCCCGCCCGTCCATTGCGCTCATGGCCTCCACGGTAGGAACCGGGCGGGGGTTGCGCATTGGGGGTAACCCCCGGTTCCGTTCTCGGGTGGGCCGGGGGACAGCGGCGACCCGGCCGTCCGTGTCGCAGGCGTGAGACGGCACTTGCCCGGCTGCATAAGAGCATGCAGAGTTCTTGACAGCTGAATATCCCGGACCTCGGAAAGCGTCCGGGACCTCTGGAGGGGGAAGCCCGTCATGAGCGTGACCGACAGCCCTGCGGCCCGACTGCAGGCGCTCTTCGAGGGGCACCGGCTCACGCCCACCCAGCGCCGCATCGCGCATAGCATGGTGCGGCGGGCAGCCGACGTGCCGTTCCTGTCCAGCGTGGAACTCGCCGAGCTGGCCGGTGTCAGCCAGCCCTCCGTCACCCGCTTCGCCGTCGCCCTCGGCTTCGACGGCTACCCCGCGCTGCGCCGCCATCTGCGCGAGGTGGCCCCCGCCGAGCCCTCCGCGGACGCGGCCGTCGCCAACGAGTACCAGCAGGCCGTCGAGGCCGAGATCGCCAACCTCCGCCATCTCGCCGACGCCCTCGCCGACCCCGCCCCCGTCGCCCGGGCCGGCCAGGTGCTCGCCGCCTCCCGCCCGCTGCCCGTCCTCGGCCTGCGCGCCGCCGCCGCCCAGGCGTACGGGTTCGCCTACTTCGCCGCCAAGGTCCACCCCGACGTACGCCTCCTGGACGAGGGCGGCACGATGATCCACGACCGCATCGACGCCGCCGTGCACGCCGGTGCCACCGCCCTGCTGTGCTTCGCGCTGCCGCGCCATCCCCGCGAGGTCGTCGACACCCTCGCCTACGCCCGCGAGGCCGGACTGACCGTGGTCACCGTCGCCGACTCCGCCTTCGCGCCCGTCGCCAAGGTCTCCGACCTGCTGCTGCCCGCCGCCGTCGGCACCGGGCTCGCCTTCGACACGGCCTGCGCGCCGATGCTGCTGGGGCGGGTCCTGCTGGAGGCGATGGCCGACGAACTGCCCGACGCACAGGCCCGGTTGGAGGAGTTCGACGCCAAGGCGGCGGCGCGCGGGCTGTTCGTCGACTGACCCGGCCCCTTTCCGGCTTTCCGGTCGCGTCTTCTCACGTTCGTCTCAGCTTCGCCCGCTACTCTGCCCGGCCGACACCAGTGCGCCGAGGCGACGAGGAGGCGGAACGTGGCGCGTGCAGGTCGTGGAGAGCGTGGAGGGCAGGGACTGGCCAGGGTGGCCGCCGTCGTACGGGCGGGAGCGGCGCCCCTGTGGTGGCTGGGGGTTCTCGCAGCCGGGGCCGGGGTGTGCGTGCCCGGGCTCACGGGGCGGCGGATCGGCGTCCTCGCCGGGGCCGCGGCGTTCCTTGTCGCGGCGGCCGTGGTCGCGGTCGCCCGCAGACGGCGTTACGCGGCGCTGGCCGAGGCGGCCGCACGGGCCGGGCGGTACGACATCCTGCAGGACCGCGCGGTGACGGTGCGGGAGTGGCGGCGGAGCCGCCGGTGGTGGCTGCTGCTGGCCTTCCTCGTCGCGCTGGGCAGCGCCTCGGTGATTCCCGCCGCCGGAGGGATGCTGCTCGCCGGGTGCGGGGCCGGGCTGTGGCTGAAGTCGGCGTGGTTCCGGCGGCGGTTCGAGCGAGACGCCTTGTTGTGGGTGCCGGTGGGGTCTTCGGTGGCCGAGTATCGGACGACAGGTGTTGCTGCGGGGCGGTGAGAATGCGCGCCGTGGGGGTTCTGCCGGGTACCCGGTGCCGGTTGTCCGTGGTTTCTCGCGCAGTTCCCCGCGCCCCTTCAGCGGCGTCACAGGTCTGTCAGTGCGGAGGCCTGGGCGCCCCCTGACTCCGCCACTATCTCCTGCAGCGTCTGCGCCCTTCGTACGGTCGCGAAGGCCGTGTTTCCCTCCCTGTCCGTGGCGAAGCCGTAGATCGGCGGACGCGCCAGGGAGTTGTAGGCGTAGTGGTGCGCGAAGTAGTACGCGCCGGTGTCCAGGGCGGCCGCATAGTCGCCCTGGTCCAGGCGGGGCAGGGGGTGGGCCGCGGCGAGGAGGTCGCCGGCGAAGCAGGCGGGGCCTGCCACGTCCTGGGCGACCGGGGGGCCTTCCTTGGGGCGGCCCTTGGGGTCGTAGGCGGCGATGCGCAGGGGCCAGGAGGCGGGGGCGTAGACGGTGCGGGTGGCGACCTGCACGCCGGCGTGGGTGACGGCGACGGGGCGGCCGCCCGCGGTCTTGGTGTACTCCACGCGGGCCACGATCGTGCCGTGCTTGGCGAGCAGGGAGCGGCCGAACTCGGTGACGAGGCCGTAGCGGCCGTCGAACAGGCCCGGCACCACCTCGCGCAGCAGCCGGGCGTACTGGGCGTAGGTCGGGGTCGTGGTGTCCGAGGTGAAGTTCACCGGCAGGCCGCCGCCGATGTCGATCGTGTCGATCTGGGGCCGGCCGATGCGCCGGTTGATCTCCTCCGCCAGCGCGTACGCCTCCGCCACACCCTTCGCCATCAGGGACAGCGGGATGCCCTGCGAGCCGGTGTGCGTGTGCAGCCGGGTCAGCCAGGGCCGGCGGCGGTAGGCCTCCACGACCCAGTCGCGGGCGCCCTCGTCCCGTAGCGCCACGCCGAACTTCGAGGTGGGCGTCGCGGTCGACAGCGCCTCGATGGCACCGCCGCCGACCTGCGGGTTGACCCGGATACCGAGGGGGGAACGGCTGGGGGCTGACCGCATCAGGGCGTCGATGCGGTCCAGCTCCTGCGGGTTGTCGGCGTTGACGGCGATGCCCAGCGCGAGCGCCTCGCGCAGCTCGGCCGGGGTCTTGGCGGGGGAGTCCAGCACCGTGTCCTTCGGCGGCACCCCGGCCGCGCGGGCCAGCGCCAGCTCGCCCGGACTGGCCACCTCCGCGCCGATGCCCTCGGCGTGCAGCAGCCGCAGCACCGGCACCAGCGGGGACGCCTTCACCGCGAAGGCGTGCAGCACGGGCGTGCCCGGCGCGACCACCGCGTCGAACGCCGCCCGCAGCTCGGCCGCCGAGTCCCTGATGCCGGCGACGTCCAGCAGCCCCACGATCGGCTCCTCGGCCCCGAGCAGCCCCCGCTCCACCGCCGCCCGCACGGCCTCGTCCCGCCGCAGCACCCGCTCGTCGTCGGCGTCGACGGTGTCGTCCCGGTGGACGGGCCGTCGGCCTTCGGTGCCCGTAGCCTCGGCGCGGCGGGCCGCCTGCTCGGCGTCGGGGGCCAAGGGGTCGTGCCGGCGGCCGGGCTGTGGGGTCTCGGTAGCCGGCGCCTCGTCCCGGCGGGCCGCCTGCCGGCCGTCGGGGTCGGCGGTGTCGTCCCGGTGGCTGGGCCGTGCGTCTTCGGCGCCCGGCGCCTCGGCGCGGTGGGTCGCCTGGGCGCCGTCAGGGCGGTGAGGAGGCTGCGGGCCGTGGAGGTCCGCGGTGGCGTCCCGTCGGAGTGCCCGTCCGTCGTCCGTGCCCGGTGTCCGGGCCGTGTCGTCGTCGTGACCGCCCATCTTCACGTCATCCCCCGAGATGTCGCCGCTGCTCCCGGCATTCCCTGCCCTGTCGATGCCGGGGTCCGTACATCCAGCCAAACATCTCCGGCGCGGCCACGCGGGCAGACCCATGTATTGACTAGTTCTATTCAGGAGGTCAGGATGTGAATAACAGATGCAACATTCCGCAGGGAGCACAGCCACCTAGGAGGCAGACCATGTCAGGACCCCGCCCCGTCCGAGCGCCGCGCGGTACGGAACTGAGCGCCCTGGGATGGCAGCAGGAGGCCGCCCTGCGGATGCTCCAGAACAACCTGGACCCCGAGGTCGCCGAGCACCCCGACAAGCTCGTCGTCTACGGCGGGACGGGCAAGGCCGCCCGCGACTGGCGCTCCGTCGACGCCATGGTCCGCACCCTGCGCACCCTCAAGCAGGACGAGACCATGCTGGTCCAGTCCGGCCGCCCGGTCGGCGTCATGCAGACCCACGAGTGGGCCCCGCGCGTCCTCATCGCCAACTCCAACCTCGTCGGCGACTGGGCCAACTGGGAGGAGTTCCGCCGCCTGGAGGCCCTCGGCCTGACCATGTACGGGCAGATGACCGCCGGCTCCTGGATCTACATCGGCACCCAGGGCATCCTCCAGGGCACCTACGAGACCTTCGCCGCCGTCGCCGCGAAGAAGTTCGGCGGCACCCTCGCCGGGACCATCACCCTCACCGCCGGCCTCGGCGGCATGGGCGGCGCCCAGCCCCTCGCCGTCACCATGAACGACGGCGTCGCCATCTGCATCGACTGCGACCCGCGCGCCATCGACCGCCGCATCGAGCACCGCTACCTGGACGTGAAGGCCGACTCCCTCGACCACGCCCTCCAGCTCGCCACCGAGGCCCGCGACGCCCGTCGCCCGCTCTCCATCGGCGTCCTCGGCAACGCCGCCGACCTGGTGCCGCAGCTGCTCGCCATGGGCGCGCCCATCGACATCGTCACCGACCAGACCTCCGCCCACGACCCGCTGTCCTACCTGCCGGTCGGCGTGGCCTTCGAGGACATGGCCGACGCCGCCGCCAAGGACCCGGCCGGCTTCACCACCCGCGCCCGCGAGTCCATGGCGCGGCACGTCGAGGCCATGGTCGGCTTCATGGACGCCGGCGCCGAGGTCTTCGACTACGGCAACTCCATCCGCGGCGAGGCCCAGCTCGCCGGGTACGACCGCGCCTTCGCCTTCCCCGGCTTCGTCCCCGCCTACATCCGCCCCCTCTTCTGCGAGGGCAAGGGCCCCTTCCGCTGGGCCGCCCTGTCCGGCGAGGCCTCCGACATCCACAAGACGGACAAGGCGATCCTCGAGCTCTTCCCGGAGAACGAGTCCCTGCACCGCTGGATCAAGATGGCCGGCGAGCGCGTCCACTTCCAGGGCCTGCCCGCCCGTATCTGCTGGCTCGGCTACGGCGAGCGCGACAAGGCCGGCGAGCGGTTCAACGACATGGTCGCGAGCGGTGAGCTGGCGGCTCCCCTGGCGATCGGCCGCGACCACCTCGACTGCGGCTCCGTCGCCTCCCCTTACCGCGAGACCGAGGCCATGCTCGACGGCTCCGACGCCATCGCCGACTGGCCGCTGCTCAACGCCATGGTCAACGTGGCCTCCGGCGCCTCCTGGGTCTCCCTCCACCACGGCGGCGGCGTCGGCATGGGCCGCTCCATCCACGCCGGCCAGGTGACGGTCGCCGACGGCACCAAGCTCGGCGGCGAGAAGATCCGCCGCGTCCTCACCAACGACCCCGGCATGGGCGTCATCCGGCACGTGGACGCCGGCTACGACATCGCCGAGTCGGTCGCCGACGCCAAGGGCGTGCGCGTGCCCATGCGCGAGGGTGACCCGGCGTGACCTTCCACAGCATGTGGGCGGAGCTGCTGCCGGTCGGCCGCAGCTCCGCCTCCGGCGGCTACCGCCGCTTCGCCTGGACCGGCGCCGACACCGACTGCCGGGCCTGGTTCCAGGAGCAGGCGCAGGCCCGCGGCCTGACCTACGAGGTCGACCGCAACGGCAACCAGTGGGCCTGGCTCGGCGACCCCGCTCAGGGCGACGCCGTGGTCACCGGGTCCCACCTGGACTCCGTGCCCGACGGCGGCGCCTTCGACGGGCCCCTCGGCGTGGTGTCCTCCTTCGCCGCGCTCGACGAGCTCCGCGCGCGGGGCGTGGCTCTCGCCAGGCCCCTCGCCATCGTCAACTTCGGTGACGAGGAGGGCGCCCGGTTCGGGCTCGCCTGCGTCGGGTCCCGGCTCACCTCCGGGGCGCTCACCGTCGAGCAGGCGCACCGGCTCACCGACGCCGACGGCATCACCCTGCCGCAGGCCATGGAGGCCGCCGGGTACGACCCCGACGCCATCGGGCCCGACCCCGAACGCCTGGACCGCATCGGCGCGTTCGTCGAGCTCCACGTCGAACAGGGCCGCGCCCTCGACCTGTCCGGGGACGCCGTCGGCATCGCCAGCGCCATCTGGCCGCACGGCCGCTGGCGGTTCGACTTCCGCGGCGAGGCCAACCACGCGGGCACCACCCGCCTGGTGGACCGGCGCGACCCGATGCTGTCGTACGCCGACACCGTGCTCGCCGCCCGCCGCGAGGCCGAACTCGCCGGAGCGGTCGCCACCTTCGGCAAGATCGCCGTCGAGCCGAACGGCGTCAACGCCATCCCCTCCCTGGTCCGCGGCTGGCTCGACAGCCGGGCCGCCGACCAGGACACCCTGGACACCGTCGTCGGCGGCATCGAGAAGGCCGCGCGGGAGTACGCCGACCGGCACGGCGTCGACCTCGACATCGTGCGGGAGTCCTTCACGCCGGTCGTGGAGTTCGACCACGCCCTGCGCGACGAACTGGGCCGCATCCTCGGCAAGGACAGCGACCTCACCGTCCCCGTCCTGGGCACCGGCGCCGGACACGACGCCGGGATCCTGTCCGGACGCATCCCGACCGCCATGCTGTTCGTACGCAACCCCACGGGCGTCTCGCACTCCCCGGCCGAACACGCCGCCGAGGACGACTGCCTGGCCGGGGTGACCGCGCTCGCCGACGTACTGGAAGGACTGGCCCGCAGGTGACCAAGGGGACCTACTGGTTGGAGCACGCCTGGCTCGGCGACCGGGTCGAGCCGGGCGTGGCCGTGGACGTGGCCGACGGACGTATCGCCGCTGTGCGCACCGATGTCGCCGCACCGCCTGCGGGCGCGGAGGTGCTGCGCGGGCTGACCCTGCCGGGCCTGGCGAACGCCCACAGCCACGCCTTCCACCGCGCGCTGCGCGGCACCGTCCAGGTCGGATCCGGCACTTTCTGGACCTGGCGCGAGGTCATGTACGCGGTCGCCGACCGGCTCACCCCGGACAGCTACCACGCCCTGGCCCGCGCGGTGTACGCCGAGATGGCCCTCGCCGGCATCACCTCCGTGGGCGAGTTCCACTACCTCCACCACGCCCCCGGCGGCACCCCCTACGCCGACCCCAACGCCATGGGGGAGGCGCTGATCGAGGCCGCCGCCGAGGCCGGGATCCGGATCACCCTCCTCGACACCTGCTATCTCTCCTCCGGCTTCGGCGAGGCCCCCAACCCCCACCAGCTGCGCTTCTCCGACGGGACCGCCGAGGCCTGGGCCGAACGCTGTTCAGTTCTCAAGGAACGGGATCACGCACGGATCGGAGCGGCGATCCACTCGGTGCGGGCGGTCCCCGCCGGGCAGCTCGCCACGGTCGCGGCCTGGGCGCAGGCGCGGCGGGCCCCGCTGCATGTGCACCTGTCCGAGCAGACCGCCGAGAACGAGGCCTGCCTCGCCGCCCACGGCCGCACGCCGACGCAGCTCCTCGCCGAGCACGGGGTGCTGGGGCCGCGCACCACGGGCGTCCACAACACCCACCTCACCGACGAGGACATCGCCCTCATCGGCGGCACCTCCACCGGCACCTGCATGTGCCCGACGACCGAGCGCGACCTCGCCGACGGCATCGGCCCGGCCGTGGCCCTTCAGCGGGCAGGCTCCCCGCTCTCCCTCGGCTCCGACAGCCACGCCGTCATCGACCTGCTCGAAGAGGCCCGCGCGATGGAGCTGGACGAGCGGCTGCGCACCCGCACCCGAGGCCACTGGACGGCAGCCGCCCTGCTGCGCGCCGCCACCGCCGACGGCCACGCCGCCCTCGGCTGGGACGAGGCCGGACGCATCGAGCAGGGCGCGCTCGCCGACCTCACCACCATCGCGCTCGACTCGGTCAGGACAGCGGGACCGCTGCCCCGGCTCGGCGCCGAGACGGCCGTATTCGCGGCGACGGCAGCGGACGTACGGCACACGATCGTCGCAGGACGGCACGTCGTACGGGACGGGGCGCACACGCGTGTGCCCGATGTGCCGCAGGCGCTGGCCGCCGCCGTCGCAGCCCTGCGCGACTGATCCCCGTATCCGAAGCCCACGCCCCTGCCCCCGCCCACGAGGACACGACGATGAGCAGCACCGTCATCACCAACATCGCCACGCTGGTCACCAACGACCCCTCCCTCGGTGACGGCTCCCCTCTCGGACTCATTCGCGACGCGGCCCTCGTCATCGACGGCGACCAGGTCGCGTGGGCCGGTGAGTCAAGCAAAGCACCCGCCACTGACAATCGGGTCGACGCCGGCGGCCGGGCCGTGATCCCCGGCTTCGTCGACTCCCACTCGCACCTGGTGTTCGCGGGCGACCGCACCGAGGAGTTCAACGCCCGCATGTCCGGGCGCCCCTACAGCGCGGGCGGCATCCGTACGACGGTCGCGGCGACCCGGGCGGCCACCGACGCCGCACTCGAGGCCAACCTCACCCGCCACCTCGCCGAGGCCCTGCGCCAGGGCACGACCACCTTCGAGACCAAGTCCGGCTACGGCCTCACCGTCGAGGACGAGGCCCGCGCCCTGCGCATCGCCGCCCGGCACACCGACGAGGTCACCTACCTCGGCGCGCACATCGTCTCCCCCGACTACGCCGACGACCCGGCCGGCTATGTCGCCCTGGTCACCGGCGAGATGCTCGACGCGTGCGCCCCGCACGCCCGCTGGATCGACGTCTTCTGCGAGAAGGGCGCCTTCGACGGCGACCAGGCCCGCGCGATCCTCACCGCGGGCAAGGCGAAGGGCCTGCTGCCCCGCGTCCACGCCAACCAGCTCTCCTACGGGCCCGGCGTGCAGCTCGCCGTCGAGCTCGACGCGGCCAGCGCCGACCACTGCACCCACCTCACCGACGCCGACGTGGACGCGCTCGCGGGCAGCCGTACGGTCGCGACCCTGCTGCCCGGCGCCGAGTTCTCCACCCGCGCCGAGTGGCCGGACGCGCGGCGGCTGCTGGACGCGGGCGTGACCGTCGCGCTGTCCACGGACTGCAACCCCGGGTCGTCGTTCACGTCGTCCGTGCCGTTCTGCATCGCGCTCGCCGTACGGGACATGCGCATGAACCCCGACGAGGCCGTCTGGTCGGCCACCGCGGGCGGGGCCGCGGCCCTGCGCCGCGACGACATCGGCCGCCTCGCCCCCGGCGCCCGCGCCGACCTGGCCCTCCTCGACGCGCCCAGCCACGTCCACCTCGCCTACCGGCCGGGGGTCCCGCTGGTCAGCGCGGTGTGGCGCAGCGGCGTACAGGTGGTGTGACCGCGGCGGTACGGCTCACCCGTACGGGTCACTCGTACGGGTCATGCGGCCCGGCCCGCCCGCCAGCGCTGCTCCGCTCCCCCGTCGATCCGGCCCAGCCACACGCCGTCGCCGCCGGTGGCGGTCACCGCGGAGTCCGGGTCGACGTAGGGGCGGATCCTGCCCTCGCCGTCGATGGAGAACATCAGGTTGACGCCGTTGCGGCCCCACACCGAGTCGCAGGACCAGATGCCGACGCCCCGGTCGGTCGAGCCGCGGCTGTCCAGGCAGAAGTCCTGGTCGGCGTACGACTGCAGGACCCGGTGCTCGGCGTCGTAGCGCCACTGCTGGGTCGGCGAGCCGGAGCAGGCGGCGGTGATCACGTCGACGCCGTCCTCGAACCAGCCGTCGCGGACGTCCAGGCACCGCCCGGTGGCGGCGTTGACCACCTGCGCGAAGGTGCCGTTCGGGGGAGACGGCGGCTTCGGCGTCGCCGTGGGCGTGGGCGGGGGCTTCGGGCGTGCGGAGGTGCGCGAGGGCGTCGGGGTCGGTGTGGGCGACGGCGACGGCGGCGGTGACGTGCGTGTCTTCGAGGGCGACGGGGACGGCGAGGGGGTCACCGACACCGTCGCGGTCACCGTCACCGGCGGTGGCGCGGGCGGGGTGCGCATGGTCTGCGAGGCGGCGTTCTCCGCGGGCGTCTCGCCCGGGGACAGCAGGAAGACCAGCAGCGGCACCAGGGCCACCCCCAGCGCGGCCGAGGCCAGCGCAAGCCGCCGACCCGGCGGCCACGCCCGCCCCGCGGCCCCCGCCCCGGCCCCAAAGCCCCGCCCGCCCCGGGCCGCCCGCCCCCAGGCCGCCCAGTCCGCCCCACGGGCACCGGCCGAGAACCCACCCACCGCCCGCCGATCCCCGGCTGCCCGGCCGTCGCGCTCCGCAGCCGCAGAGCCTCGCCCGGCCTCGCCTGCCCGGCCCCAGGTCCCCCAGCCCGCACCACCGGCACCGGCACCGGCCGACAGACCACCCGCCGCCCGCCGAGCGCCGGCTGCCCGGCCCGAGGCACTCGCCCCCAAGGCACCCCCCGTCGACACACCACCCACGACATGGGCCGCCGCCGCACTCGCGTACGCCGCCCCACCCCACACCACCAGCCCCTCCGCAAGGGCCATGCGCGGGGTGTCGCGCAAGGCGCACTGCTCCTCGTAGGCCGTGGTGCAGTGGGGGCAGTGGGCCATGTGGGTGGCGAGGTCGGGGCTGTGGCGGGGGGAGTCGGGGCGGACGGACTCCTCGATCAGGCGGCGGAAGTCCTGGCAGTCGGGGTCGTCGGAGTCGGTGAGGCGGGTCTGGAGGGCGGACCGGGCCAGGGCCTGCAGTGCGGGGGCCGTGCCCCAGGTCACATCCGCGGGGGTGACGCCGAGCAGCAGCGCTGTCCGCTCCTCGGGTTCCTGCTCGACCAGGCCGTACCAGAGCAGGCCCTGGGTGCGCGGCGGCAGGGCCCGGAACGCCCGGAGCAGGGCAGGGGCGGGCGCCGCTGCCGTCAGGGTCGGCAGCAGGGCCGTGTCGAGTCCGGCGGCGCGTTCGTCGGTGGCCCACTGCGCGGCGACCTCGCTCACCAGGAGCAGCAGCCGGTGGCGTACGGGCGTGCCCGGGTCGGTGCCGCGGGCGGCCTCGCGGGCCGCGGCGGTGAAGGCGTGGGCGGCCAGCTGGCGGGCGGCCGTGTCGCTGGTGGTGCACAGACGGGCGTACGTGAGGACGGACGCGCGATGCCGGGCGCGCAGCTCCTGCAGTGCGGGGTAGGCGGTGACGCTGCGGGTGCGCAGCAGTTCCGTCAGCCGGGTGTCCGGCGCGCTCGCGTACGCGCTGTTCACGGCCCCGGCATCGTTGTCGGTTCCCTCGGCCCGCGCCATTCGTCCGCCTCCTCGCAACCCCGTCGGCTCCCCGCCAAGTCACTTACGTACCGGTCGGTTTGGGGGTGCCCATAGTGGTGGAAGCGGGTCGGTGGGAAAAGACGTTTCCTGCGGTAACAGGGAGACGGAAAGGCGCGGTCCGGTAACGGCCGCGGGGGCGGTCCGACAGGTCGAACCGCCCCCGGGAAGTCGTACGAGGGGAGCCGTCACTCCTCGACGGTCAGCCCCTTGCGCAGCCGTCCCAGCGTGCGCGACAGCAGGCGGGAGACGTGCATCTGGGAGATTCCCAGCTCCTCGCCGATCTCCGACTGGGTCATGCCCGCCACGAAGCGCAGGGACAGGATCTTCCGGTCGCGCGGCGGGAGTTCGGCGATCAGCGGCTTCAACGACTCGACGTACTCGATGCCTTCGAGTCCGTGGTCCTCGTAGCCGATGCGGTCCGCGAGGGCGCCCTCGGAGTCGTCCTCCTCGGGCTGGGCGTCGAGCGAGCTGGCGGTGTAGGCGTTGGAGGCCGCCATGCCCTCGACGACCTCGTCGTGGCTCAGGCCCAGATGCTCGGCGAGCTCCGGCACCGTCGGCGCCCGGTCCAGCCGCTGGGCCAGCTCGTCCCCGGCCTTGGCCAGGTCGAGCCGCAGCTCCTGCAGCCGGCGCGGGACGCGCACGGACCACGAGGTGTCGCGGAAGAAGCGCTTGATCTCACCGATGATGGTGGGCATCGCGAAAGTGGGGAACTCGACGCCGCGGGTGAGTTCGAAACGGTCGATCGCCTTGATCAGGCCGATGGTGCCGACCTGGACGATGTCCTCCATCGGCTCACTGCGGGAGCGGAACCGGGAGGCGGCGAACTTGACGAGCGCCAGGTTGAGTTCGACCAGGGTGTTACGGACGTACGCGTATTCGTGCGTGCCTTCCTCGAGGGACTCCAGTCGCTCGAAGAGGGTCTTGGACAGGGCCCGCGCGTCGACCGGACCCACTTCTTCGAATGGGGGGATCTCCGGAAGACCGGCGAGCGCGTCGCCCGCGTCGGTCGTCGGGTCGATGGGATCCAGATGTTCCGGAGCGGTTGCCGACGTCGCTGTGGGGGTACGCGAGGCGTCGAGCCGGGGTGACATGATGTCCTCCATCGTTCTCGGCATATGGCTGCCGAAGCCAGTACGTGCACTGCGGTGTGCGGCGCCTCCAAAGCCGGCCGTGTCGGTTACGTGTCCTTACTAGCCCTACCCGCTTTTCAACAGCCACCGCAAGTGCGTTACCTGGGCATATGTCCGTTTCGTGGTGGTTGTTCGGGTGTCGGAGTGTGTGAGGAAGGCGTAGGGTTCGAGGACGTCAGTCAGTAGCCACGACCTCGGGAGAGAGACGGCATGGACCACGGGACGGTCGGCAGCGCTCGATCTGGCCGGCTTCTGGTGGAAGTGCGGCAGGAAGGTTCCAGTGCCGTCGTGACGCCGGCGGGTGAGCTCGATCACCACACCGCCGACCTGTTGCGCGAACCACTTGAGGACTGCCTCGCCAAGGGGCTCAGCCGCCTGGTCGTCGACTGCTCCAGGCTCGAGTTCTGCGACTCCACAGGGCTGAACGTCCTGCTCGGTGCCCGCCTGAAGGCGGAGGCCGCCGGGGGCGGGGTGCACCTCGCCGGGATGCTGCCCGTGGTGGCGCGGGTGTTCGAGATCACCGGCGCGGACGCGGTCTTTACTGTCCATGACACCCTGGAAGCGGCCCTCGCCGACGAATCCGGCTGATCCGGAAAACAGCGGGTGTTCCGCCGCGCCGCACGGGCAGGAGACCCCCTGAGCGTGTCGGTGGCGACCACCGAGGTGCGGTCCTACTGAAGTGACTCTTGAATCGTGATCTGGTGAATCGGTGAGGTGAAGCGCTGATGAGCACCACCCGGCCATACTCGCCGGGCTCCGAGGAGCCCAGCGGCGCTTCCGGGGGGTCCGGGGCGCCCGGGGCCTGCGAGGGAGGCCGGCAGATGCGCCGGCTGGACTTCGCGGGGCAGGCCGGCGTCGTGCCGCTGGCCCGCGACTTCGCCCGTCAGGCGCTGTACGCGTGGGGCTGGCTGCCGGCCGCGACCGCGGACCAGCGGGCCGCGGCGGAGGACGTCCTGCTCGTCGTGTCCGAGCTGGTCACCAATGCGTGTCTCCATGCGGAGGGCCCGGCCGAGATGTGGATCGCCTGCGACGACAAGGTGATCCGGGTCGAGGTGGCCGACCGGGGGGCCGGGCAGCCGGCGCCGCGTACCCCGCATCGCGCTGCGCGGCCTGGGGGGCATGGGATGTTCATCGTGCAGCGGCTGTGTCTGGACTGGGGTGTTGTGCGGACGCCTGGGGTTGCCGGGAAGACCGTGTGGGCCGAGTTGGGGGCTCCCGCCTAAGCGCCGTTCGGGCTTTGCGTTGTCTTGCGGGCGCGGGTCCTTCGTGGTTGCTCGCGCAGTTCCCCGCGCCCCTTCAAGGGCATCTTTCTCTTCCCTCTTCAAGTTGTCCGGCGTACCTTGACGGCCGATCTGATGCTCCGTCAGGAAATGGGGTACGCCCATGCCGTACCGGAAACGAGTCGTCGCCGTCCTGGCCGGAACCGTGGTGCTGGCCGCTGCCCCCGGGGCTCGGGCCGAGGTCGTGAATGTCGACTACCAGTGCAAGACGCCGATCGGGGACAAGAGCGCGGTGTCGCCGATCGACATCAAGGGCGTGCGGAGCGGCGGCGGTTACCGGATCACCATGTCGTGGCAGAAGGGCGTCTCCTCCAGCCCCATCGAGCTGGGCAAGGGGGCGATGAACCCGAGTGCCACGATCAAGGTGGGCGGCGCCGACAGCGGGACCCTCACGGTCACCGGGCCCGCCAACCAGGCCGCGATCCCGGCCGACACCCCGATCAAGATCAACGACCTGAGCGGCACCTATACGCCGCGCAGGTCCGGCAAGGTCACCTTCACCGCGGGCGTGCTGACCATCAAGGCGCTCGGGACGACGACGACCTGCACGCCGACCGACGACCCCGGACCCTCGCTCACCCTCGACGTGACGGCAGCGGGCGGTGGCGCCCCGCAGGGCGGGGACTCCCAAGGCTCGGGCGGTGACTCGAAGGGTTCCGGCAGTGGGCTGCCGCAGACCGGCCCCGCCGACTCCGCCCTCGCCCTCGGCACCCTCGGCGGCACGGTCCTGCTCACCGGCGCGGCCGGCGCCCTGTGGCTGACCAGGCGGAACGGCATGGCACGCGCCCGCCGCTGACCCCTCAGGGCCCTTAGGTCACGACCGCCGGAGCCGCCGATGCCGTACGCCGCCGTACGTCTCCTCCCGCCCACCCTCGCCCTGCTGGTGCTCGGCGTCACTCCCGCCTTGGCCGCCACCGGCTGGTCCGCCGCGCCCTCCGGCGGTCATCGCCCGGCCCTGTACGCCGAGGGCGTGCCCGGCGCGGTCCTCCAGGACACGGTGTCCGTCACCAACGGGGGTGCTGAACCGGTGACGGTACGGCTGTCCGGCCGAGGCGTCCCGGCCGGCCTGGCCTTCGCCTTCGCCGCGCAGCGCGTCCGTGTCCCCGCCCGCACCCGGGCCGAGGTGCCCTTCACCGTGGCGGTCCCGGCGGACGCGTCCCCCGGCGACCGGACCGGCACGATCACCGTCCGGGGCGGTGACGGACGCACGGTGCGGGTGCCGCTGCTGGTCAGGGTCGGCGGGCCGCGGCTGTCCGCGCTGACCGTGGAGCACGTCGACGTCCGGGCGGGCCGCATCGCGTACGAGCTGGTCAACCGCGGCACCACCACCCTGGTGCCGCGTCTCGCCGTGCACGCGGACGGACTGCTGGGCCCGGTCCTCGACCGCGCGCCGCGCCCCCTGCCCCTCGAACTCCCGCCCGGCCGCCGCGTGAAGCTCAGTGAGCCCTGGCCCGAGCGGCCGGCGTTGGACGCGGTCGAGGTGCGGCTGACGGTCACCGCGGCGGGCGGCGCCCGGGACACCGCGACCGCGCGGGCGAGGTTCGTGCCGTGGACGGCCGCCGCCACGGCGGGTGCCGGGGGAGCGGCGGCGGCCGGCGCCCTGGTCGTCGTACGACGTCGTAGGCGTCGGCAACCCGCCGCGGACGAGGGGGTGTCGGCGTGAGGGTCGTCGTACTGGCGCTGGTGGCCGCCCTGTTGGTGCCGGGCGGCATCGCGGACGCCGCCGAGGGGCCCGTCGTACGGCTCTCCAAGTCGCAGGCGGGGACGGGGGGTTCGATCACGGTCTCCGGCAGCGGATGGCGGCCGAGGGCGCTGCTGATGATCCTGGTCTGCGGTCAGGCGGTGCCCTCGCGGGGCGTGCCCGGCGGCACCAACTCCTGCGCGAACGCCGACGGCAGGGCCGTCACCACCGACACCGAGGGGCGTTTCGAGCGGCGGCTTCCGGTGGCCGAGCCGCCGGTGCCGTGCCCGTGTGTGGTGCACGTGGCGACGGTGACCGGGCCGAAGGCCCAGGCCGACGCGGTCTTCCAGGTCGCCGGGCACGCGGTCGAGCCGCTGCCGGCCACGGTCGGCGGGGGCCGGCTGTCGGTCCTCACGGACACCCGCCTCGACGGCTCCGGCGGGCTGCTGACCTGGTTCGGGGCGCCACCCGCCCGCACCCTCGTCTTCACGGTCGGCAATGTGGGCACCTCGGCGGTCAAGGACCCCGTCTTCCAAGTCGGCACCGCGCACGGCGTGTTCGCCCCGCAGTGGGAGGAACGCCCGTGGCGCGGCACGATCCGACCGGGCCGCCGCGCCCGCGTCGAGCTGCCGGTGGAACTCGCCGCCGGGGCGCACGGCGACTACACCGTCTCCCTGAAGTACGGCGGCAAGGTCATGGCCGAACAGCCCTGGGCCGTCGGCCGCCCCTGGGGCGTGACCCTGTTCTGGATCCTGGCCGGTCTCGTCGTACCGGCCGCGGTGTTCCGGGCCGGGATGGCCCTGGTGGATCGCGTACGGCCGCGCGGTCCTGCCGTCCGGCGGGGCGTGCGGCTGCCCGGTGCCGGGCCCTCGGGCGCCTCGGTCCTGGCCCGTGTCCCGCTCCCGCTCCCGCGCCGGACCCGGCCCCGCCCGCCGGCCGCACCGGCCCCCGCCACGTTGCCGTGGTTCACCCCGGACGCCGGTCCGGGCGCACTCTCCGCACCGCACGACGACGACCCGCCGAGCAGGAAGGGAAGCACGTGAACGAGCCGAGGAGAGTCATCCGGGGGGCAGGCCGAGGTACGGCCGCGATCGCGGGCGCGGGCCTGCTGCTCGCACTGGCCGCCGCCCCCGTGCGGGCCGCGGAGGTCTCGTACGCCACCGAGTGCGTGCCGCCGGCGATCTCGGGGCTGCCGCCGGTCCACGGCACCACCAAGGTGCAGATCACCGCCCCGGCGACCGCGAAGGTGGGCGAGGAGGTCGAGGTGGTGTGGAAGTTCGTCCAGGCCGCCTCCAAGAACCCCGACCTCATCGACCTGCCCGCCGACTCGGTCCAGCCGAGCGGCACCCTCAAGGTGTCCGGCGCGCAGACCGCGGCCCTCGCGATGCAGGGGCCCCGCAAGAACCCGCCCATTCCGAAGGGCGGCGCCATGGTGCTGCCCGACATGAAGGGCACGCTGAAGCCGACCGCCGCCGGTGAGCTGACGCTGACACCGGACGCGTACGCCATCAACGCCATGTCGACGGACACCAAGTGCACACCGGAGGCGCCGGTGTCCGCGGCCGCGACGATCAAGGTGACGGAGGGCGGAGGCGACCCCGGGACACCGACGCCGACGCCGACGCCCACACCGACTCCCACGCCCACCCCGACCCCCAGCCCCACGCCGACCGTGCGGCCGACCCCGAGCCCCACGCCCAGCGCGCCCGCCTCGGACTTCAAGGGCAAGGAGGTCCAGGTCCCGTACGCCTGCAAGACCCCGATCGGTGACCGCACCGCCACCTCGCCCGTGCAGATCGACGCCAAGCGCGACGGCGGGAACTTCGACCTGACCGTGCGCTTCAAGAAGTCCGTCATGGACAGCCCCGCCAGCATTCCCGAGGACTCGGTGAAACCGTCCATGGAGGTCGCCCTCGGCGGCGCCGACCACGGCACGGTCCATGTGGAGGGCCCCACCAACGCCCAGCCCATCGCCGCCGGCGACCCGATCGAGATCCCCGACCTCAAGGGCACGTACAAGCCGGGCGCGAGCGGCGAGGCCACCCTCTCCCCGGGCGTCCTGACGATCCAGGCCCTGGGCACCACGACGACCTGCACCCCGACGAAGTCCGAGGTCTCCCTGGCCCTGGACACGACGGCCCAGCCGGGCGGCGCCGCGGGCGGCACATCCACCGGCGGCGGCACCGCAGGCGGAGGCGCCACCGGCGGAGGCGCCACCGGCGGAGGCGCCACCGGCGGAGACCTTGCCGACACAGGCGCCGAGAACCACGGCGCCCTCAAGGCCCTGGGCCTCGTAGCGGGCACGGCGGTACTCCTGGGAGCAGCGACGTTCACCTTCGTGCCAGGCCGCAAGGCGAGGTAGTTCAGGGGCGCGGGGCTGTGTCGATCTGCGGCTCCGCCGCGTGAGCGCGAGAAACCACAACGAACCCGCACCCGCCGACGCGACAGCACCACCAACGGCGAGAGGGCCGCTGCATCCCCCTCGGATACAGCGGCCCTCTCCGGACCAGGACTCGGCCCAGGCGAGCGCAGCGCTAGCGCACGGACCCCATGAGCTCCTTGACCTGCTTGCGGTACATGTGGACCGCCACACCGGCGAGCACCGCCAGCGCGGCCTCGGCCGCCACGACCCCGGTCTTGTTCAGGTCGACGCCGTACGTGGACAGCAGGCCCGTGATCGCGTCACCCGCGGTGACCGCGAGGAACCAGACGCCCATCATCTGGGAGGCGTACTTGGCCGGAGCCATCTTCGTGGTGACGGACAGGCCCACCGGGGACAGCAGCAGCTCACCGGCCGTCTGGCAGAAGTAGATCAACACGATCCACCACGGCGAGACCTTGCCGCCGTCCGCGGCCACCAGCGGCAGCAGGAAGACGAAGAAGGAGATGCCGACCAGGGCCAGACCGCCGCCGAACTTGACGATCGTGCTGGGCTCCTTGCCGCTGCGGGCGAGGGACACCCAGATCGCGGCGAACACCGGCGCCAGCGCCATCACCATGACCGGGTTGACCGACTGGAACCACGAGACCGGGAACTCCCAGCCGAAGACGTGGTTGTCGACGTGCTCGTCCGCGAAGATCGACAGGGTCGAGCCGCCCTGGTCGTAGATCATCCAGAAGACCGCCGCGGCGACGAAGAACCAGATGTAGCCGGAGACGCGGGACTGCTCGACGTCGGTGAGCTCCTTGTCGCGCTTGATGCGCACCAGGACGGTGACCGGGACGACCAGGCCGATGACCATCAGCGGGGCCATGACCCAGTTCAGGGTGTAGTGGCCGGTGGTGACGACGATCGTGTAGAAGACGGCCGCGATCAGCATCCAGATCATGGCCTTGCGCAGCGTGGAGTTGCGCTCCTCGGTGCTCAGCGGCTTCGGGACGACGCTGGAGCGGTCCGACAGGTGACGGCTGCCGAGCAGGAACTGGACCAGGCCCAGCGCCATGCCGAGAGCGGCCAGCGCGAAGCCGATGTGCCAGTTGACGTTCTGGCCGACGGTGCCGATGACCAGCGGCGCGGCGAACGCGCCGAGGTTGATGCCCATGTAGAAGACCGTGAAGCCACCGTCGCGGCGCGGGTCGTTCGGGCCGTCGTAGAGGTGGCCCACCATGGTCGAGATGTTGGACTTCAGCAGGCCGGAGCCGATGGCGACCAGCAGCAGACCGAAGTAGAAGGTGCCCGCGGTGGGCAGCGCCAGGACCAGGTGGCCGGCCATGATGACCGAACCCGCGACCGTGACGGTCTTGCGGGGACCCCAGACACGGTCGCCGAACCAGCCGCCGGGCATGGCGAGCAGGTACACCGTCGAGACGTAGACGGAGTAGATCGCGATCGCCGTGCCGGCGTCCAGGCCGAGCCCGGCGGGGGCGACCAGGTAGAGGGGAAGCAGTGCCCTCATGCCGTAGTAGGAGAAACGCTCCCACATCTCGGTCATGAAGAGGGTGGCCAGGCCGCGGGGGTGGCCGAAGAAGGTCTTCTCGGAACCGGGGGTGCCCGGACGGACCGAGTCCTTCGTCAGGCTGGACGCCATGGGTCGTTCCTTGCTGGTCGGGACGCGCGATTGGAGCGTGCGCGCCCGGTGGGGCGGCCGGCACCGGCGTGATCGGACCGGCCACCCCCACGCCCAGGGGGAGTCCGCTCCGGATCACGGAGCGGTGGACGGCGACCACCGGGATCCACGCCTCGGTGCGCTTCGTCGCGCGTGAGGCCCGGCCACAGGTCATTCCTTTCAGGGCCGGCGTGGGCCGGCCCGCACACAAAAGAGACCTTCAGCGTCGTATGGCCGCCAAAGGTCCCCGTGGTGCTACAGGCGTTGAAAGCACCATACGGCAGTGCAGTGCCGGATATGGAAGGACTTGAGACATGGATCACAGGTGACTTCGGAACCGCAGGGCCCGATTCGAATGTGATCAGAGAGTTGGCCCCCGCAATCATAGGTTCGTACCAAGCTCCGGCCCGACCAGCTGTCCGGTATGCCGGACAAGTCGGAGGGTAAGAACCGGGGACGGTGATCTCACCTCGGGCGCGGTGGCGGGCGGACTACCATCAGGTCATGACCCGTGTACTGCTCGCCGAGGACGACGCGTCCATCTCCGAGCCCCTGGCTCGCGCCCTGCGCCGGGAGGGGTACGAGGTCGAGGTCCGTGAGGACGGCCCGACCGCGCTCGACGCCGGCATCCAGGGCGGAGTCGACCTGGTCGTCCTGGACCTGGGCCTGCCCGGCATGGACGGGCTGGAGGTCGCCCGCCGGCTGCGCGCCGAGGGTCACACCGTGCCGATCCTGATCCTGACCGCGCGCGCCGACGAGGTGGACACCGTCGTCGGCCTGGACGCGGGGGCCGACGACTACGTCACCAAGCCCTTTCGGCTCGCCGAGCTGCTCGCCCGGGTGCGGGCCCTGCTGCGGCGCGGTTCCGCCGAGCCCCAGCAGCCGCCGGCCACGCACGGGGTGCGCATCGACGTCGAGTCGCACCGGGCCTGGATGGGCGACGAGGAGCTCCAGCTCACCGCGAAGGAGTTCGACCTGCTGCGGGTGCTCGTGCGCGACGCCGGCCGGGTCGTGACCCGCGACCAGCTGATGCGCGAGGTCTGGGACACCACGTGGTGGTCCTCCACCAAGACCCTCGACATGCACATCTCCTGGCTGCGCAAGAAGCTCGGCGACGACGCGGCGAACCCGCGCTACATCGCGACCGTGCGGGGCGTGGGCTTCCGCTTCGAGAAGAGTTGAGCCCTTCTGCTCGTAAGGGGCGTACGGGTCTTACGGGCCGTAGGTCTCATGCGTAGTACGGGTCTCAGCACAGGCAACAGGTAAGAGGGCATGCGCCGCCGACTGATCCAGTCCACGCTCGCCGTGGTGCTCGTCGTGATCGCCGTGTTCGGGCTGTCGCTCGTGATCGTCGAGACACGCACCATCACGGCGAGCGCGCAGGAGCGGGTGAACTCCGAGGCCGGACGGCTGGCCGGGATCGTCGACGGCCGCATCCTGGGCCGCGAGCAGATCACCGCGGAGATATTGCGCGACCAGGTCGGCGACGAGCGCTACGCCGTCGTGCGCATCCCCGGCCGGCCGCCCATCGAGATCGGCGACCGGCCCGACGGCGACGTCATCGAGCACACCGCCCTCGGCGAGCAGCACGAGACGGTCACCGTGCAGGAGCCGCGCTCGGCCATCACCCGCGAGGTGGGCCGTACGCTGCTGATCATCGGGGCGGTGGCCCTGCTCGCGGTGATCGCCGCGGTGGCACTCGCGCTGCGCCAGGCCAACCGTCTCGCCTCCCCGCTGACCGACCTCGCCGAGACCGCCGAACGCCTCGGCTCCGGAGACCCGCGCCCGCGCCACAAGCGGTACGGCGTCCCCGAGCTGGACCGGGTCGCCGATGTGCTGGACGCCTCCGCCGAGCGCATCGCGCGGATGCTGACGGCCGAGCGGCGGCTGGCCGCGGACGCCTCCCACCAGCTGCGCACCCCGCTCACCGCGCTGTCGATGCGGCTGGAGGAGATCACCCTCACCGACGACCCGGACACGGTGAAGGAGGAGGCGACCATCGCGCTGACGCAGGTGGAGCGCCTCACGGACGTGGTCGAACGGCTGCTGACCAACGCCCGCGACCCGCGCACCGGCTCCGCGGTCACCTTCGACCTCGACGAGGTCATCCAGCAGCAGCTCGCCGAGTGGCGCCCGGCCTACCGCAGCGCGGGCCGGGCCATCGTCAGCTCCGGCAAACGGCACCTGGAGGCGGTCGGCACACCGGGCGCGGTCGCGCAGGTGCTGGCGGCGCTGATCGAGAACTCCCTCATGCACGGCGGCGGCACCGTCGCGCTGCGCACCCGGGTCACCGGCAACCAGGCCGTCATCGAGGTCACCGACGAGGGCCCCGGCGTCCCCGCCGACCTGGGCGCCCGGATCTTCGAGCGCGCCATCAGCGGCCGCAACTCCACCGGCATCGGTCTCGCCGTCGCCCGCGACCTCGCCGAGGCCGACGGCGGACGTCTGGAGATGCTCCAGGCCCAGCCCCCGGTCTTCGGCCTGTTCCTGTCCCGCACGACCCCGTCGGGGCCGGAGGAGACGCAGCCGACGGTCCGCTGAGGCGGCCGAACCCGCTGCCGACGGTCGCTGAGGCGGCCGAACCCGCCGCGGACGGTCGCTGAGGCGGCCGAACCCGCCGCGGACGGTCGCTGAAGCGGCCGAACCCGCCGCGGACGGTCCGCCGAGGCGGCCGAACCGCTGCCGACGGTCCGCCGGCGGTCAGACCCCCTGCCGACGGTCCGCTGAGCGGTCGGCTCAGACCCGCTGCTTGACCCGCTGCCGGGAGGCCCGGCCGTGGGAGCGCGGCAGGACGGGCCCCGGGTGGGGCCGGCCGACGGGCTGCGCGGGCTGCTGCGCCGGTGTCTCCTGCGGCAGGGCCTTGAAGACCCAGCTGCGGTAGGACCAGAAGCGGAACAGGGTCGCGATGCCGATGCCGAGGAACTTGAAGACGTTGCTCTGCAGCGGGCTGTCCCAGCCGAACCCGTACGTCGCGGTGTAGAGCACGCCGTTCTCGATGACCAGGCCGATCGCGCTGAACACGATGAACAGGGTCAGCTCACGGGTGCGGCCGCTCTTGTCGCGGTCGCGGTAGGTGAAGTACCGGAACCCGATGTAGTTGAAGACGATCGCGGCGATCGTGGCGATCACGCTGGCGCGGACCACCTGAAGGTCGGTGACGCTGCGCACCAGGTTGAACACGCCGAGGTTGACCAGCAGCCCGGCCCCGCCCACGGCGCCGAACTTGGCGGCCTCCCTCACGAGGCGTTCGACGCGCTGCCGCATCGCACTGGGGGGCGCAGCATGTAGCCCCGAGGAACCGTGTTCCATGGCGATGAAGGCCCCGTCCGTCGGAAATCGTCAACTCCGTCATGCTAACCACCCCCCTTCGGTGATCGCTTGCAGACGACCACACAGGTCGATCACAGATCGCCGGGATGTGTGGGGACAGACGCACGCCGCCCCGGTTGCGGGGGAGCGGAAACCGGCCATGTCCGTGTGGCCGATACCCTGGGTGCGTGACGTTCCCGGTAGTCGGCATGGTCGGCGGGGGCCAGCTCGCTCGTATGACACACGAGGCAGGCATCCCGCTCGGCATCAGGTTCAAGCTTCTCAGTGACACCCCTCAGGATTCCGCGGCGCAGGTCGTGAGCGATGTCGTCATCGGCGACTACCGCGATCTGGACACGCTGCGCGAGTTCGCGCGGGGGTGCGATGTGATCACCTTCGATCACGAACACGTACCCACCGAGCATCTACGGGCCCTGGAGGCGGACGGCATCCCCGTGCGCCCCGGCCCCGACGCGCTGGTGCACGCCCAGGACAAGGGCGTCATGCGCGCGAAGCTCGACGCGATCGGGGTGCCCTGCCCACGGCACCGGATCGTGTCCGACCCCGCCGACGTGGCGGCCTTCGCGGCGGAAGGGCTCCCTGAAGGGGCCGAGGGGGACGGCTTCCCGGTCGTCCTCAAGACCGTCCGCGGCGGCTACGACGGCAAGGGCGTGTGGGTCGTCGACTCCGTCGAGGAGGCGGCGGACCCGTTCCGCGCCGGCGTGCCCGTGCTCGCCGAGGAGAAGGTCGACTTCGTGCGCGAGCTCGCCGCGAACGTCGTCCGCTCCCCGCACGGCCAGGCGGTCGCCTACCCGGTCGTGGAGTCCCGCCAGGTGGGCGGCGTGTGCGACACGGTCATCGCCCCCGCCCCCGACCTGGAGGAGTCCCTGGCGCTGCGGGCCGAGGAGATGGCCCTCAGGATCGCCAAGGAGCTGGACGTCGTCGGGCACCTCGCGGTCGAGCTGTTCCAGACCCGCGACGGCCGCATCCTCGTCAACGAGCTCGCGATGCGCCCGCACAACTCCGGCCACTGGACGATGGACGGCGCGATCACCAGCCAGTTCGCCAACCACGTCCGCGCCGTGCTCGACCTGCCGCTCGGCGACCCGCGCCCGCGCGCGAAGTGGACGGTCATGGCGAACGTCCTCGGCGGCGACTACCCCGACATGTACTACGCGTACCTGCACTGCATGGCCCGCGACCCCCAGCTCAAGATCCACATGTACGGCAAGGACGTGAAGCCGGGACGTAAGGTCGGACACGTCAACACCTACGGCGACGACCTGGCCGACGTGCTGGAGCGCGCCCGCCACGCGGCCGACTACCTGAGAGGCACGATCACCGAATGAGCCCCCTTGTTGGCATCGTGATGGGTTCGGACTCCGACTGGCCGGTCATGGAGGGCGCCGCGAAGGCCCTCGACGAGTTCGAGATCGCGTACGAGGTCGATGTCGTGTCGGCGCACCGTATGGCCCGCGAGATGATCGCGTACGGCGAGCAGGCGGCCGACCGCGGCCTGAAGGTGATCATCGCCGGTGCGGGCGGCGCCGCCCATCTGCCCGGCATGCTCGCCTCCGTCACCCCGCTCCCGGTCATCGGCGTCCCCGTGCCGCTGAAGTACCTCGACGGCATGGACTCCCTGCTCTCCATCGCGCAGATGCCGGCCGGCGTGCCCGTGGCCACCATGGCCGTGGCCGGCGCCCGCAACGCCGGTCTCCTGGCCGCCCGCATCCTCGCCACGCACGACGAGGACCTCCTCGGCAAGATGCGCGACTTCCAGCAGGACCTCAACGACCAGGCCACCGAGAAGGGCAAGCGCCTGCGCGCCAAGGTCGAGGGCGCCGCGAACGGCTTCGGCTTCGGGAAGTGACGTCTATGACCTCCTCCCTGGAGGCCGCCCGGGAACTCCTCGCCGAGTTCCCGGTCGTCGACGGCCACAACGACCTGCCCTGGGCCCTGCGCGAGCAGGTCCGCTACGACCTTGCCGCGCGGGACATCGCCGTACGGCAGGACGCGCATCTGCACACCGATCTGCCGCGGCTGCGGGAGGGCGGGGTCGGGGCGCAGTACTGGTCGGTGTATGTGCGGGCGGACCTGCCGGGTCCGGTCGAGGCGACGCTGGAGCAGATCGACTGCGTACGGCAGTTGATCGAGCGTCATCCGCGGGAGCTGCGGGCCGCGTCGACGGCCGCGGATCTCGAAGCGGCGCGGGCGGAGGGCCGTATCGCGTCGCTGATGGGGGCCGAGGGCGGGCATTCCATCGCCAACTCGCTCGGCACGTTGCGCGGGTTGTACGCGCTCGGCGTGCGGTACATGACGCTCACCCACAACGACAACGTCGACTGGGCGGACTCCGCGACCGACGAGCCGCGGGCGGGCGGGCTCACCGCGTTCGGCCGTGAGGTCGTACGGGAGATGAACCGGCTCGGCATGCTGGTCGACCTGTCGCATGTGGCGGCGACGACCATGCGGGACGCGCTGGACGCCTCGTCCGCGCCGGTGATCTTCTCGCACTCCTCCTCCCGGGCGGTGTGCGACCACCCGCGCAACATCCCCGACGACGTGCTGGAGCGCCTGCCCGCCAACGGCGGTATGGCGATGGTGACGTTCGTGCCGAAGTTCGTGCTCCAGGCGGCCGTCGACTGGACAGCCGCGGCCGACGACAACATGCGCGCCCACGGCTTCCACCACCTCGACACCACCGCCGAGGCCATGAAGGTGCACCGCGCCTTCGAGGAGGCCCACCCGCGTCCGGTCGCCACCGTCGCGACGGTCGCCGACCATCTCGACCACATGCGCGAGGTCGCCGGCATCGACCACCTCGGCATCGGCGGCGACTACGACGGCACCGCGTTCACCCCCGAGGGCCTCAGCGACGTCTCCGGCTACCCGAACCTGCTCGCCGAGCTGCTGGACCGCGGCTGGTCGAGGGCCGACCTCGCCAAGCTCACCTGGCAGAACGCCGTACGGGTGCTGGGCGCGGCGGAGGACGTGGCCCGTGGGCTTCAGGCGACCCGGGCGCCGTCGAACGCGACGATCGAGTCGCTCGACAGCTGACCGATGCCGCCGAGGGCGGGGTAGTCGTTGTAACCGGCCGCCCCGCCCGTGTACATGAAGTACCGCTCCCGCACCGGGTTGAGGGGCGCGCCCCGGCGCAGCCGCTCGACCAGGTCCGGGTTGGCGAGGAACGGCCGCCCGAGCGCGACGAGGTCGGCGCCGCCGGCCAGCATCCGCTCGGCACCGGCGCGTACGGCGTCCGTGGTCAGGTCCGTCAGGACCGGGTTGCCGATCAGGGTGCCCCGCCAGCCCCGCCGCAGCCGCCGGAACACGGCGGAGTCCGGGTCGGCGTGCACCAGGTGCAGATAGGCGATCCCCTGCAGGCGGGCGGCCAGCGCCGGGTACAGCTCCTCGGTCTCGTCGCCCTCGTCGATGCCGTTGACGGTGGCGCCGGGGGAGACCCGGACGCCCACCCGCTCGGCGCCGATCGCCTCGGCCACCGCCTCCGTCACCTCCACCGCGAAGCGCATCCGCCGCTCGAGAGAGCCGCCGTAGCCGTCCGTACGGTGGTTGGTGCCGGCGGTGAGGAACTGGTGCAGCAGCATTCCGTTGGCCGAGTGCACCTCCACGCCCTCGAAGCCAGCGTCGACGGCCCGGCGGGCCGCGGCGGCGAAGTCGGCGATCGTGGTGCGGATGTCGTCGGCGGTCATCTCGCGCGGGACGGCGGCGGGCCGGTGGCCGCCCGGCGTGAAGATGGTCTCCGGCAGCGCGATCGCGGACGCCGAGACCGGGGTCAGCCCGGTGGTCGCCGGATGGCTGACCCGGCCGCCGTGCTGGAGCTGGAGGAACATGTGCCCGCCGGCCTCCCGGACCGCGTCCGTGACCCGCCGCCAGCCGGCCACGTGCCGGTCGGTGTGGATGGCGGTGATGTTCGGGTACGTCTGTCCGACCGGGTTCGGCGTCGAGCCCTCGGCGATGATCAGTCCGGCCGAGGCGCGGTGGGCGTAGTGGGTGACCATCAGGTCGGTCGGGGTGCCGTCGGCGGCCGCCCGGTTGCGGGTCAGCGGGGCCATCACGAGGTGGTGGGGGAGTGCGAGCCGGCCGAGCCGGGCCGGGGCCAGGAAGTCCGTGGTCTGCGTCATGACCGCACGGTAGAACCTGACACCAATGTCAGATTCAAGCCCGGCGTGGGAGGGGCGCACAAAGGCTTCGCGAGGGGCGCACCAAGGCTTCGAGAGGGGCGTGCCTACCGACGGCTGCGAAGGGGAGGACCTGCCAACGGCTTGGCAGGGGGTGTTCCAACGGCTTCGAGGGGGCCTGCCGACGGCTTCGAGGGGGCCCCGTACCCCCGAACGCCCCGCCCACCAGGAAGCCCCGCCGTTCTCCGTGCGACGGTGACTGTACTGCCGATCACGCCGCCGATCATGACGTACGGAGCCCGCCATGGCCGACCTCCAGGACGAACTGCACACCAGCGCAGGCATCGGCGAGCTGCCCCTGCCGGAGCCGCTGCCCGCGTCCGCCCCGGACGTGGCCGGCCCCCTGGACGAGGCCCACGCCCTCCTCGCCGCGCACCCCGTCGCCGACGGCTACAGCGGGCTGCCCTGGGCGCTGCGGCATCTGCCCTGGTACGACCTCCAGCTCGGCGAGAGCGCCGTCGACACGGATGTGCCGCGGCTGCGCGAGGGCCATGTCGGCGCGCTGTTCTGGGCGCTGCACCTGCCCGAGGGGCTGGCGGCGGACCGGGCCGTGGGGGCCACGCTGGAGCAGCTGGACCTGGTGCGGTCGGTGATCGGCGCGCACCCCGAGGGGCTGCGCCTGGCCCGTACCGCCGGGCAGGTCATCGACGCCCGCAACTGCGGCCGGGTGGCCGTGCTGATCGGCCCGGCCGCGGCCGCCGCCGTCGACGACTCCCTCGCCATCCTGCGCGTCCTGCACTCCCTCGGCCTGCGGGTGCTCACCCTCACCGGCACCTCGTGGGCCAGCGAGGCCGGACTGACGCGGTTCGGCGAGGAGGCCGTGCGCGAGATGAACCGGCTCGGCGTCCTCGCCGACCTGTCCGGCGCCTCGCAGGCCACCGCCGCGCGCACCCTCGCCGTGTCCCGCACACCGGTGCTGTGCACCCGCTCGGCCGCCCGGGCCCTGCGCCCGCACCCGGCCAACCTGCCCGACGACCTGCTCGCCGAGCTGGGCGCGGCGGGCGGCCTGTGCATGGTGCCGCTGACGGCCGAGCAGACCGGGCCGACCGTACGGGACGTCGCCGACCACCTCGACCATGTGCGCGAGGTCGCCGGCGCCGACTCGGTCGGCCTGTCCGGCACCTACGACTCCGGCGCCGCCCACCCCCAGGACCTCCCCGACGCCTCCGGCTACCCGCGCCTGATCGCCGAACTCCTGCGCCGCGGCTGGTCGGAGACCGACCTCGCCCTGCTCACCTGGGGCAACGTCCAACGGGTCCTGCGCACGGCCGACTTCATGGCCCGCGAGGCCCAGCAGCGCCGCGAGCCCTCCACGGCCCGCATCGCGGAACTCGACGGCTAGGGTCTGTCCGGAAGGCAGGCCCTAGGGCGCTGCCCCGCCTCACGGGTGCATGCGCGCCCCCTTGAGGACCTTGTCGACGGCGTTGCGCGGCCCGTACACCGCGAGGCCGGCCAGGTCCAGCTGATCCGCCGGTACGGCCCGCACCGCCGCGCGGTTGTCGCGGTCGTTGCCGGTGGCGAACAGGTCGGAGGTGAACAGCGCGCGGGGCAGTGCACGGGCCAGGGCGCGGCCGTGTGCCGCGGTCAGCGTCTCCTTCGTGCCCTCGAAGACCAGCACCGGCTGGCGGAACATCGGCAGATACGGGGTGCCGTCGGCGTCGGCGTACGGCTCGCCGATCACCTCGGGCAGCTCGGTGCCCAGACCGCTGACGAGGAACGCGGTCACGTTCAGCCGCTGCCAGGACTCCAGGTCCTCGCGCAGCAGGACGGCAATCTTGGTGTCGAACCGTACGGGGGTGTTCTCGGTGGTCATGCCTGTGGTCATGCCATGAGACTGCCGACCGCCCGCCCCCGCGTTCTTGTACGTTCTTTGCATGGTGGCAGCCCGCAACGAGGTCTCCGCGTGGCGCCCGCGTGTCCCGGGTGTCGTCGAGGTGTTCCACGCCCGCTTCACCGAGCACGCCTACCCGATGCACGTGCATGACGTGTGGACCCTGCTGATCGTCGACGAGGGCGCCGTCCGCTACGACCTCGACCGCCGCGAGCACGGCACCGCCCGTGACACCGTGACCCTGCTCCCGCCGCAGGTCCCGCACAACGGCTCGCCCGCCACGGCCGGCGGCTTCCGCAAACGCGTCCTCTACCTGGACCTGACCCGGCTCGACGAGACGCTGATCGGCCCGGCGGTCGACGGACCGGACCTGGTGGACCCGCTGCTGCGCCACCGTGTGGGCCGGCTGCACACGGCCCTCGCCGACCGGGGTGACGCGCTGGAGGCGGAGAGCCGCCTCGCCCTGATCGGTGAGCGGCTGCGCCACCATCTGCGCCCCCGGCTCATGACGGCGACGCCCGCGGCGGACCGGGGCGTCGCCCACCGGCTGCGCGACCTGCTGGACGCCCGGCTGACCGACGGGCTGAGCCTGAAGGAGGCGGCGCAGGCGCTGCACGCCCACCCCGCACACCTGGTGCGGGCCTTCACCGGGGCCTTCGGCCTCGCCCCGCACCAGTACCTGATGGGCCGCCGGGTCGACCACGCCCGGCGGCTGCTGCTCTCCGGCCTGCCGCCCGCCGAGGTGGCCCCCGCGGCCGGCTTCTACGACCAGCCGCACCTGACCCGCCACTTCAAGCGCCTCACCGGCACCACCCCTGGCCGCTACGCCCGCGGCGGCTAGACCCCGCGACGCCGGCATGATCCGGAAGACAGGCCCTGGGCCCGGCCGCTCAGCAGGCGCACAGACAGAACGGGTGGCCCGCCGGGTCGGCGTACACCCGCCAGGTGCGGGAGCGGTCCTCGGTGTCCAGCGGGCGGGCGCCGAGGGCGAGGACCTCCTTCTCGGCCGCGTCCAGGTCCTCGACGGTCAGGTCGAGATGGAACTGCTGCGAGTGGTCGGGGGCGGGCCACTCGGGCGCGACGTACCCCGGCGCGGCCTGGAACGCCAGCGCCTGTCCGCCCGGCACCTTCAGGTCCACCCACTCGCCCTCGCCCTCGACGCTGCCGCCGAGGACACCGGCGTAGAACGCGGCGAGCGCGGCGGGGTCGGGGCAGTCCAGGACGACGACACCCAGCTTGGCGACAGTCATGACTCCTCCTCGGGAACACCCGGTTACCGCCAGACGTTGGCAACCGGTAACTGTTAC
This sequence comes from Streptomyces sp. NPDC096205, assembly GCF_044763135.1. Taxonomy (NCBI): domain Bacteria; kingdom Bacillati; phylum Actinomycetota; class Actinomycetes; order Kitasatosporales; family Streptomycetaceae; genus Streptomyces; species Streptomyces sp. NPDC096205. The sequence continues at coordinate 544,360 of NZ_JBIWFS010000006.1, forward strand.
CCCATGCTGCCGCATAGGCAGTAACGTCGCAAGGGAAAAGCGGGGAGGTAGCGTGCACTCATGAGCGAGAGATCACCCGCGCCCGGAGGCCTCGCCCTGATCGAGTCCCTGGTCAACACCCTGGACATCGAGTCGGGCGCCGACGCGCTCGACACCGAGGACGGCCGGGCACGCCTCGGGCTCACCCAGGGGGACGTGCCGGACGCCCGCGAGCTGCGCGAGTCCCTGCGCGTCGCCCTCCTCGCCCACGCCGGCCACCCGCCGCACCGCGCGGTGACCCCGCTCGGCACACTGCTCGCCGCCGCCCCGCTGCTGGTCGCCGTCGACGACACCGACGGCTCCGCCCGCCTCGCCCCCGCCGCCGACGGCCCGCTGCTCTCCCGGGTCGCCGCCGCGGTCGCCGAGGCGCTCGTGGCCGGCACCTGGACCCGCCTCAAGGCCTGCGAGGCCACCACCTGCCACTGGGCGTACTACGACCGCAGTCCCGCCGGGCGCGGCCGCTGGTGCTCGATGCAGGTGTGCGGGGCCCGCGCGAAGATGCGCCGCTACCGGGCGAAGTAGCGACGTCGCCCTGCCGGCGGCCGTCCGTGCGGCAGAATGCGAAAAGACGCCGTTTCGGCCGACTGAGCCTCGGCCGAAACGGCGTCACCCGTTCTTGGGTCCCGTACGGCGATCAGGCCGCGGGACGCCCCATCGCCCGGTACGTCCACCCGGCGCGCCGCCAGACCTCCGGGTCCAGGGCGTTGCGCCCGTCGAGGATCACCCGGGCCTTGACGGCCTCACCGAGCGCCCCGGGGTCCAGCTCGCGGAACTCACGCCACTCCGTCAGATGCAGCACGACGTCCGCGCCCCGCACGGCCTCCAGCGCGGAGTCGGCGTACCCGAGGGTCGGGAACAGCCGCCGGGCGTTGGCCATGCCCTTCGGGTCGTACACGGTGACCTGGCCGCCCTGGAGGTGGATCTGCCCGGCCACGTTCAGCGCGGGCGAGTCCCGTACGTCGTCGGAGTCGGGCTTGAAGGTGGCGCCCAGCACCGCGACCCGGCGGCCCAGGAACGACCCGCCGCCGAGCGCCTCGCGGGCCATCTCCACCATCTGGCCGCGCCGCCGCATGTTGATCGAGTCGATCTCCCGCAGGAACGTCAGCGCCTGGTCCGCGCCCAGCTCGCCGGCGCGCGCCATGAACGCCCTGATGTCCTTGGGCAGACAGCCGCCGCCGAAGCCGATCCCGGCGCGCAGGAACTTGGCCCCGATCCGGTCGTCGTACCCGATGGCCTCCGCCAGCTCGACCACATCGCCGCCCGCGGCCTCGCACACCTCGGCCATGGCGTTGATGAAGGAGATCTTGGTGGCGAGGAAGGAGTTCGCGGCGGTCTTCACCAGCTCGGCCGTCGGGAAGTCGGTGACCACGAACGGCGTGCCCTCGCCGACCGGCGTCGCGTACACCTCGCGCAGCAGCTTCTCGGCGCGCTCGCTGCGCACCCCGACCACGATCCGGTCCGGGTGCAGCGTGTCCTGCACCGCGAAGCCCTCCCGCAGGAACTCCGGGTTCCAGGCCACCTCGGCGTCGGCGCCCGCGGGCGCGTGCTCGGCGACATAGGCGGCCAGCCGCTCGGCGGACCCGACGGGCACGGTGGACTTGCCGACGACCAGAGCGGGGCCCTTCAGATGCGGGGCGAGCGCGGCGAAGGCGGAGTCGACGTACGACATGTCGCAGGCGTACTCGCCGTGCCGCTGCGGGGTGTTCACACAGACGAAGTGGACGTCACCGAAGGCGGCCGCCTCGGCGTAGTCGGTGGTGAAGCGCAGCCGTCCGCTCGATCCCTCGATGCCCGCCACGTGCCGGCGCAGCAGCTCCTCGAGCCCCGGCTCGTACATCGGCACCCGGCCCTGCCGCAGCAGGTCGATCTTCTCCTCGACGACGTCGAGCCCGAGCACCTCGAAGCCCAGCTCCGCCATCGCGGCGGCGTGGGTGGCACCGAGATAACCGGTGCCGATCACGGTGATCTTCAGGGCCATGGACGCTCCAGGGAGACCGATAGGGGTGTACCGACGGGGGTCGGTGCCCGAGCATAGCCGGGGCAGGTGGAACCCCATGCGGGCCCCGTCGGCGGGCCCGTTCCGCCCTGTCGCCTAGCTCACGTATCACTGAAGTGAGCGGGGGCACTAAAATTTTGGTTACTTAACGGTAATTAGCGCCAGCATCACAGCGTCTTTGGAGCGTGAGAGACCTTGGCCGGATCGGCTGACTTCGACCTGTACCGCCCGTCCGAGGAGCACGACATGCTCCGCGACGCCGTCCGCTCCCTGGCCGAGGCGAAGATCGCGCCGCACGCCGCCGCGGTGGACGAGGAGGCGCGCTTCCCGCAGGAGGCGCTGGACGCGCTGGTCGCGAACGACCTGCACGCGGTGCACGTACCCGAGTCCTACGGCGGCGCGGGTGCGGACGCCCTCGCCACCGTGATCGTCATCGAGGAGGTGGCCCGCGTCTGCGCGTCCTCCTCCCTGATCCCGGCGGTGAACAAGCTGGGCTCGCTGCCGGTGATCCTCTCCGGCTCCGAGGAGCTGAAGAAGAAGTACATGACCCCGCTCGCCAAGGGCGACGGCATGTTCTCCTACTGCCTCTCCGAGCCGGACGCCGGCTCGGACGCGGCCGGCATGAAGACCAAGGCGGTCCGCGACGGCGACCACTACGTCCTCAACGGCGTGAAGCGCTGGATCACCAACGCGGGCGTCTCGGAGTACTACACGGTGATGGCCGTGACGGACCCGGAGAAGCGCTCGAAGGGCATCTCGGCCTTCGTGGTCGAGAAGGGGGACGAGGGCGTCTCCTTCGGCGCCCCCGAGAAGAAGCTCGGCATCAAGGGCTCCCCGACCCGCGAGGTCTACTTCGACAACGTCCGCATCCCCGCCGACCGCATGATCGGCGAGGAGGGCACCGGCTTCGCCACCGCGATGAAGACTCTCGACCACACCCGCATCACCATCGCCGCCCAGGCCCTCGGCATCGCCCAGGGCGCCCTCGACTACGCCAAGGGCTACGTCCAGGAGCGCAAGCAGTTCGGCAAGCCCATCGCCGACTTCCAGGGCATCCAGTTCATGCTCGCCGACATGGCCATGAAGATCTCGGCCGCCCGCGCCCTGACCTACCAGGCCGCCGCCGCCTCCGAGCGCGGCGACGCCGACCTGACCTACCTCGGCGCCGCGGCCAAGTGCTTCGCCTCCGACGTGGCGATGGAGGTCACCACCGACGCCGTCCAGCTCCTCGGCGGCTACGGCTACACCCGCGACTACCCGGTCGAGCGCATGATGCGCGACGCCAAGATCACCCAGATCTACGAGGGCACGAACCAGGTCCAGCGGATCGTGATGGCGCGCAACCTGCCGTAAGGCGCCCCGGCTCGATGACAGCCCCCGCCCGGACACCCGGTCGGGGGCTGTCGGCGTCTTCGGTCAAGTGGCCGACAAGGGAGGTCGATTGTGTCTAGGTTGAGGGCGCAACCGATCATTCCTGCCCGAAGGAGACCAGGCACCATGTCCGACCCCGTCCTGCCGCACGACGAAGGCGTCGCCCGGGTCAACCGGCTGCGGACCGATGTGTCGCACTCGGCGCGCATCTGGAACTACTGGCTGGGCGGCAAGGACAACTACCCGGTCGACCAGGAGGTCGGCGACCAGATCCTCTCCTTCGTGCCGGCGCTGCCCCGCTCGGCCGTCGCCGACCGGGCGTTCCTCGCGCGGGCGGTGCGCCATCTCGCCGGGGAGGCGGGGGTGCGGCAGTTCCTGGACATCGGGACCGGGCTGCCGACCGCCGAGAACACGCACGAGGTCGCCCAGCGCGTCGACCCCACCTGCCGGATCGTCTACGTCGACAACGACCCGCTCGTGCTCACCCACGCCCACGCGCTGCTCACCAGCACCCGCGAGGGTGCGACCGACTACATCGAGGCGGACGTCCACGACCCCGAGGCGATCCTGCGCGGGGCCGCCGAGACGCTGGACCTGGACCGCCCGGTGGCCGTCACCATGCTGGGCATCCTCAACTTCGTCATGGACACCGACGAGGCCGTCTCCATCGTCCACCGCCTCCTCGACGCCCTGCCCTCCGGCAGCCACCTCGTCCTGTCGCACCCCACGACCGAGGTCGACGGCGAGGCCATGACCCAGGCCGTCGAGTACTGGAACAGCCAGGGCTCGGCCCCCATGACCCTGCGCACCCGGGCCGACCTCACCCGCTTCTTCGACGGCGTCGACCTGCTGGAGCCCGGCATCGTCACCTGCTCCCGCTGGCGTCCCGACCAGGCGGGCGAGCCCGTGGACGTCACCCACTTCGCGGGCGTGGGCCGCAAGGCGTGAGCACGACCTCGTTCGACTCCGCCGAGCGGCGGATGTGGGCCGGCCGTGCCGACGCCTACGACTCCACCTTCGCCCGGCTGTGCGCGCACCCGGTGCCCGCGCTGCTGGACGCGGCGGGCGTCGGCACGGGGACGTACGTCCTCGATGTCGGCACCGGCACCGGCAGGGCGGCCCTCGCGGCCCAGGAGAGGGGCGCGCGGGTACGGGCGGTGGACGCCGACGCCGGGATGGCGGACCGGGCACGCGCCCGGGGCATCCCGGCCGACGTGGCAGCCCTCCCCGAACTGCCCTTCCCCGACGGCGAGTTCGACGCCGTCGTCGGCAACTTCGTGCTCAACCACGTCGGCCGCCCCCGCACCGCCCTCGCCGAGCTGCGCCGCGTCCTGCGGCCCGGCGGGCAGCTCGCCCTCACCCTGTGGAGCCCCGGCCGCCAGGCGGGCATGGAGCTGTTCGGCCGCGCCCTTCAGGCCGCCGGTGTCGTACGACCGCCGGACCTGCCGCGCCTCGATGCGGCCGAGGACTTCCCGCGCACCCCGCAGGGCGTCGAGGCCCTCCTCACCGAGGCGGGCTTCACCGGCGCCGCCTGCGCCGAGACCCGCTTCACACACCGTGCCGGCGTCGAGGAGTGGTGGAGCGCCGCCGCCGCCGGCCTCGCGACGATCGGCCTGATCGTCACGGCACAGGACGCCGACACCGTCGTACGCATCCGCGGTGCGTACGACGAACTCGCCGCCGCGGAGTACACCGACGACGGCGAGCTGGTGCTGGAGCACGGTGCGCTGCTCGCGCACGGGCGGGCGTAGGAGCGGTCAGTCGCCGGAGACGGTGACCGTCTCGTCGTTGTTGAGCTGGTTCACCAGGGTCTTGACCTTGTCCTTGTCCCACAGCAGGTTGCTGCCGGTGGTGCCCGCGAGGGGCATGTTCATGGACTTGCCGTCGCCGCCGCTGACGCCCTTCATCCCCCAGAACATGTCGGCCAGGTCGAACAGGCCCATGTCCTTGTCGACGATCAGGGAGTCCAGGCCAGCGCCCATGGTCGGGTAGAGCCTGAACGGGTTGAGGATCGTGCTCGGGGTGGCGACCTGGCTCGCCAGCGCGGCGAGGAACTTCTGCTGGTTCTTGGTGCGGTCCAGGTCGGAGCGGGCGAAGGCGTAGCGGGTACGGACGAAGGCGAGGGCCTCCTGGCCGTCGAGGGTCTGCTTGCCCGCCTCGAAGTCGGCGCCGGAGTTCTTGTCCTTGAAGGCCTTCGGGATGTCGATCTCGACGCCGCCGACCGCGTCCACGATGTTCGCGAAGCCGGCGAAGCCGATCTCGACGTAGTGGTCGATGTGCAGGCCGGTGTTGTACTCGACGGTACGGACCAGCAGCTCGGGCCCGTCCTCGGCGTACGCGGCGTTCAGCTTCACATGCCGGCCGGTCGCGGGGTACGTCTTGCCGGACTCGGAACCCACGAAGCTGGGGACCTCCACGTCCGAGTCACGCGGCAGGGACACCAGCGTCGGGGCGCCGTCGCCGGTGTGCAGGATCATCATCGAGTCCGTGCGCTTGCCCTCGGCGGACCCGGTGTGCAGCTTCTTCTTCTGCTCGGAGGTCATGCCCGCGCGGCTGTCGGAGCCGACGATGAGGTAGTTCGTGCCCTCGCCCGCCTCGGGCCGCTCGATGACCTTGGACAGGTCGACCTCGCGGTTGAGCTTGGAGTCGGCCCAGAAGTAGGTGCCGACCGCCGTGACGAACAGCACGGTCGTGACGGTGATCGCGGTCCACTTGATGCGGCGCCGCCAGTCCGGCCGGGGCCGGGGCCCGCCGGGGTGACCAGGCTCACGCGGTCCGCCGCCACCGGGGCTGCCGTAGACCTGGCCGGTGTTGTAGCCGCTGTCGTAGCCGCCGAAGTCGTCACCGCCGCCATCGACGTACGACGGCTGCTGCGGGACTCCGCCGTGCTGGGGCGGCGCCTGCCGGCCGCCCGCGGACGGGCCACGCCTGACCTGCCGCATCACGCGCGCGCCCTCGGGCTGCGCACCGGCGCTGCCGCCGCCGTAGCGGGGGCCGCGGCTGCCGCGGTTCTCGTCGGACCATCCCTCGGGCCAATCGTTCATGCCGAACAGTGTGCCGGGCCCGACCGTGTGCTCCACAAGAGACCGAGGAAAACGGGGGCAGTGCTGTTGCCAAGCTGACACAAAGTTCCCACCTGTCGGTTCGGCATAAGGTGGAGGCCATGACAGACCAGGCCAGTACCGTCGACATGGAGAACGCGGACATCCCGGGCAAGCCCACCGCGGCGTCCCGGACCACGCTCAGCCACATCATGACCCACAGTGACACCAACCTGCTGGGGACGGTGCACGGCGGCGTGATCATGAAGCTGGTCGACGACGCGGCCGGAGCCGTCGCGGGCCGGCACAGCGGCGGGCCCGCCGTGACCGCGTCCATGGACGAGATGGCCTTCCTGGAGCCGGTCCGGGTCGGTGACCTGGTGCATGTGAAGGCCCAGGTCAACTGGACCGGCCGCACCTCGATGGAGGTCGGCGTCCGCGTCCTGGCCGAGCGCTGGAACGAGTCCGCCCCCGCCACCCAGGTCGGCTCGGCCTACCTGGTCTTCGCCGCGGTCGACGCCGACGGCAAGCCCCGCCGGGTCCCGCCGGTCGTCCCGGAGACGGACCGCGACCGCCGCCGCTACCAGGAGGCCCAGATCCGCCGCACCCACCGCCTGGCGCGCCGCCGCGCGATCATGGAGCTCCGCGAGAAGCGGGCGGCGGAGGGCTACGAGGACTGAGGCCCTGGCGGAGCCGGTGTGTGCATCGTTTGTTGCACCGGCCGCCCCGATTCACCGGGTGTTCGCGCCCTCCGGATGCAACAAACGATGCACACACCGCCGCCGCGGCCCTGCCCTCAGGGGCAGCTCACCTCGTCGCCTCGCACCACGCCGAACTCGCCCTGCCGGGCATCCTCCGCCCGCACCTTGCGGACCTTCTCGAAGTCCGGGCCGACGATCACCTTCAGGGTGCCGCCCTGGCCCTTGACCGGCCGCAGTTCGCTGCCCGGCAGGGCCGCGGCGAGGGATCGGGCGGAGCGGTCCCAGCGGGGGTCGTAGGCGACGGTCGTGCGCCGGACCGGGGCGGCGTTCGCCGGCCGGCGGGTGGTGTCGAAGCCCGTCGCGGCGAGCGCGGCGTCGACGCGGCGGCCGAGGCCCGCGGTGGAGGTGCCGTTCTCGACCTGGACGCGGATCTGCTGGGGAGCCACGGGGACGCGTACGGCGGCGCTGTGCGGCCGGTGCGCGGCCAGCGGCTTGTCCTCGCGCAGGGACCTGAAGAGACGGGCCGACTTCACCGGGTCCCACTTCAGGGTCGAGCCGATGCCCTTCACGGCGTAGCCCATCTGCCCGATGGGGACGGTGACGAACTCCGAGGAGGACGGCGAGAAGGTGCGCATCGCCCGTCCCAGGTCGAGGAGTTCGCCGGTGCCGAAGCCCTTGTCCGCGCGGACCGAGCCGAGCACGGCCCGGGTGACGTCCCGGAACTTCAGCGGGTTCAGCAGCACTCCCGAGGAGGTCGCCCGCTCCACCAGCGCGGCGAGGAACCGCTGCTGGCGCTGCATCCGGCCCAGGTCGGAGGCGCCGTCGACATGGCGGGAGCGCACGTACTGCAGGGCCTGGCCGCCGCGCAGGTCGTGCGGGCCGGGGGCCAGGTCCAGGCCGGTGTAGGGGTCGTTCAGGCGCTCGGCGGTGCAGACGCGGACGCCGCCGAGGACGTCGACGGTCCGCATGAAGCTGGTGAAGTCGACCTCCAGGTAGTGGTCGATCTTCACCCGGGTCATCTTCTCGACCGTGCGCACGGTCAGCTGCGGCCCGCCCTCGGCGTAGGCGGCGTTCAGTTTGATGGGGTGGGCCTTGTGGTGTTCGCCGGTGGTCGCGTCGGTGTGCGCGGGCAGTTCGGCGTAGGAGTCGCGGGGGAGGCTGACGATGCTGGCCCGCTCCCGGTCCTCGGAGATGTGCACGATCATGATCGTGTCGGTGCAGTGGCAGGGGGCGCCGCCCAGCCGGTACTTCTGCCGCTCTTCCTCGCTGATCTTGTCGCGGCCGTCGGTGCCGACGAGCAGCAGGTTCATGCCGTGCCCGGCGCGCGGCCGGTTCTTCATGTCCTTGAACGGGTCGACGCGGGCGATGTCCGCGTCGAGGCTGGTGACGACGGCGTGCCCGATGCCGGCCGCGGCCAGCACGACGACCGACAGGGCCGTGGCCGCCCGCAGGGCCCAGCGCGGCCGCTTGGGCCGTGGGGCGGGCCGGGGCGCGCGGCGGGACGGCCGTGGGCGGGGCTGCGGGTGGGACTGCGGCCGGCCGGGGGACCTGGGCGGCGTGGGCAAGGGACACCTCCGGGCGAGGCCGTACGCGGGATCCGTGAGCACCGTAGGCCCATACGATCTCCGGTCCGGGGTACCGCCACGGCCGGGGCGCATGGGTGTCCCCCGTTCGCGGTAACGTGAGCCCCCTATGAACGCGAAGTCCGACGTGCAGCTCCCCGCCGTTTCTGTGATCATGCCCGTCCTCAACGAGGAGCGGCATCTGCGTCACGCCGTCCAGGCGATCCTCGCGCAGGAGTACGCCGGTGAGATGGAGGTCGTGATCGCCCTCGGTCCGTCCACGGACCGTACGGACGAGATCGCGGCCGAGCTGGTGGCCGAGGACCCGCGGGTGCACACGGTCCCCAATCCGACCGGCCGTACGCCCGCCGCCCTCAACGCCGCGATCAAGGCCTCCCGGCATCCGGTCGTCGTCCGGGTCGACGGGCACGGCATGCTGTCGCCGAACTACATCGCGACCGCCGTACGGCTTCTGGAGGAGACCGGCGCGCAGAACGTCGGCGGGATCATGCACGCCGAGGGCGAGAACGCCTGGGAGGACGCGGTCGCGGCCGCGATGACCTCCAAGGTCGGCGTCGGCAACGCGGCCTTCCACACGGGCGGTCAGGCCGGGCCCGCCGAGACCGTCTACCTCGGTGTCTTCCGGCGCGAGGCGCTGGAGCAGCAGGGCGGTTACAACGAGGAGTTCATCCGCGCCCAGGACTGGGAGCTGAACTTCCGGATCAGGGAGGCCGGGGGTCTCATCTGGTTCTCGCCCGAGCTGAAGGTCTCCTACCGGCCGCGGCCGAGTGTGAAGGCGCTGGCCAAGCAGTACAAGGACTACGGGCGGTGGCGGCATGTGGTCGCCCGGTACCACTCCGGTTCGATCAACCTGCGCTATCTCGCTCCGCCGGCGGCGGTGTGCGCGATCGCGGCCGGGATCGTGGTGGGTGCCCTGGTCACGCCGTGGGGCCTGGTCGTCCCCGGCGGTTATCTCGCGGCGATCGTCGCGGGCTCGCTCCCGGCGGGCAAGGGCCTGTCGCCGAAGGCCCGGCTGCAGATCCCCGTGGCGCTGGCCACCATGCACATGTCGTGGGGCTGGGGCTTCCTGACCAGCCCGAAGTCGCTGGCCAGGAAGGTGATCGCGAGCCGGCGCCCGGCGGTGCGGGCGGACGCCGGCTCACACTGACCTTTGGTCAGCAGCCGGGGCCGCTGCAGCCGCCCGAGTAGTACTTCTTGCTGGAGGCGTTGTTGTTCTTCAGCCAGAGCGGCAGGTTGACGCGCTTGGTGCCCAGCGTCTTGAACGAGTCGCCGCCGTAGCCGGAGTTGAACCAGGTCTCACAGGTGAACAGCGGGCCCATGTTGCAGAAAAGCGAGGCCGCGTTGTTGCCGACGACCTGGCCCTGGCCGTTGCCGGACGAGATGAAGTAGTCGTCGTGGTGGGTCCACTGGTCGCCCTCGTAGTCGATCATCGACCCCGAGGTGTTGGAGTTGAAGTAGTAGCAGGCGTCCTGCACTTCGCAGACGCCGTCGGCGGCCTGCGCGGTGCTCGAGTAGGCGAGCACGGAGGTCAGTGCCGCGGCACCGGCCGTGGCCAGCGTGGCCCAGCGGTTCATGTGGGTTCCCCTCGGTTTCGGCAGGCCGTCGTGCACGGCCGGCCTGTGGCTCGGTGCCAGGTCAGTTCTTGTCGGCACCGACGATTCGGTCGGCCCGGGCGATGAGCCGGGCCGCTTCCCCCCGCGCCTTCGCCAGCTGCGGGCCGCGGGACTCGATGAGAGAGCGCTGGAGCGCGGCCTCGGAGTTCCGCCAGGCGGCGACGAGCCCGGTCCGCTGCTTGCAGGCGATGTCGGCCGTGGCCACCGCGCGCTCGTACGGCGTCACCTTCTCGCCCAGCACCTTGCGGTCGGCGAGCGGGTCCAGCGGGGTGCGGAAGTGGTGTCCTGACTCGGCCATGCAGCCGGACCAGGCCGCGAACGCCTTCGTCACCAGCGGCTCGCTCAGCGACTGCTGGAAGGACTCCCGCTTGTACCACTGCGGGAGGTCCACGGCATCCATGTCGATGCCCTTCTCCAGCTCCAGGTGGGCGCGGCCGGCGCAGCCGTCGTCGAACTGCCCGTCGGTGCCGGTGGGCTTGCCCGTGCCCATCAGCGCGCGCTGGTAGCGCTTGGACTGCGGCGCCGGTGTCACCTGCCGGCTCGGCGTGCCGTCCAGGTGGTAGCCGTACTTCTCGGCGGTCTCCGGCACGGTGATGCCGTAGCGGCGCTCGTGCCCGGTGCCGGTGGCCGAGGTGGCGACGCCCTCGGGCGCCTCCTCGTCGTAGCGGAGGCCCTGCTCGCGCATGCAGCGGTCGGTGAGCTCCGCGAGGGCCCGCGAGACGGTGGAGTAGTCCTCGTCGGAGACCTGGTACGGGTCGAGCGGCAGGGTGATGCGCGGTGCGGGGGCCGCTGCCGCCGGGGTCCCGGGCGTGCTCGGGCCGTCGGAGCGGTCGGCGTGGTCGGTGCCGGAGGAGCAGGCCGTCAGCAGCACGGCGAGCAGCACGACGGGGGCCGTGCGCCTCACGGGGTGGCCCCGGCGCGGGCGGCGGTCCGGAGGATGGCCTCCTTGCGCTGCTTGAGCGTGTCGAGCTGCTGCTGGTTCTGCTCGACGGCGCGTTCCTGGTAAGCGACCTCGACCGCGTACCAGACACCGATGACGTTGTGCCGCTGCTTGCAGGCGACGTCCGCCTCGGCGACCTGGATCTCGCGCCGGGAGGCCGTGGCCGTGTTCTTGAAGGCCGGGTCCTCCACCGCGTCCATCGGGCCCTTGTAGGAGTAGCCCTTGTCCTTCATGCAGGCGGACCAGGCGGAGAACGCCTTCTTCACCCGGGGGTCCTTCTGCGACTCCTGGTAGGTGAAGATCGCCAGCTGGTCGGCGAACTCCTCGTCGTCCGGGCGTACTTCGGGTCCGTCGGCGGCCAGGTCGCGCAGGGCCTTGGCCCAACAGCCGCCCTTGGGCACCGTCTTGCCGTCGGCGGTCCGGCTCGCGCCCTGTCCGTCCTGGGGGCCGAACAGCACGAGGGACTCCGCGGAGGAGTAGTTCTCCTCGGGCGGCTTGGGGCCGCGGTCCGCCGGGTCGATGCGGTAGCCGAAGCGCGAGGCCGTGTCGGGGTCGCTGATGCCGTAGCGGCGGGAGTCCCGCAGCGCCTTGTCGCCCTGGTAGGCGGGGCGGGGCGCCAGGTCGAAGCCGTAGCCGCGCATGCACTGCGCGGCCAGCAGGTCCTCGCCCTGGCGGCGGGTGCGTTCCTCGGAGTCGGTCCAGGCGTACGCCTCCAGCGGCAGCTCCAGGGCGGTGGAGGCGCGCAGGGTGGGCGTGGCCGTGACCGGCGGGGGTGTCTTGAAATCGACCGGCGGGGCGTCCCCGGACCGGGACCGGTCGGCGGTCCCGGAGTCCGAGGAGGAGCAGCCGCTCAACACGAGAGCGGCGCAGCCCAGCGCCAGGCCGAGCCTGGTGGTGCGCAAGGTGTACCGGCCGGCCTAGAAGGGCTCGTAGCTGGAGGCGTTGTTGTTCTGCAGCCAGCCCGGGGTGTCACGGCGCACACCGTCGCAGGTGTGGTTGTGCCGCTGGCCCGTGAAGTTGGAGTTGAAGAAGATCGCGTAGTTGTACCGGGTGCCCCAGCACTTCGCGGACGAGGCGTTGTTGCCCACGACCTGGCCCTGACCCGGACCGGAGGCCAGGAAGCGGTCGTCGTGGTGCGTGGGCTCCTCGTCGAAGTAGTCCATCATGGACGACGAGGAGTAGCCGGCGGAGTGGTAGTACATGCACAGCTCCTGCGCCACGCAGTAGCCGTCCTTGTAGTTGTCGAACTCGTAGGCGCTGGCGGGCGTGGTCGTGACCGCCACGGCGCCCGCGGCGAGCGCGAGGCCGGCGAGCTTTGCACCGATACGCATGATTGTTCCCCCTGTTTTTCGGTCATGGCTGGGACTGCGAGCCGTCGAGGATCCTGACACGGGCCGCGGTCTGTGAGGCAAGTGTGAGCTGCCCGAACGGCCAGAAGTGATCTTGATGGCTCAAAGCTGACGCACAGTAAACCACAGGCCACGACCAGCACTTGACGGTGCGTCGGAACCCACTTGACAGGCTTCTTGTGCGGGTGATCGTCTGTGTTCGAACACGGTTGCGGGTGGCTGGAACTGACCGATCCGGGTGGCCAACACCGCGGCCGGAGAACGACTTTGGGGGAAGCATGTCCCAGCCGGGGACCGGCTCCGGGCTGTCGCGGCGCAAGCGTGCCGTGGCGGCCCTGGCGACGGGTGCCATGGTGCTCGCGGGCGCCGCCGTGTGGACTTCCACGTTCGTGAAGTCGCCGGCCCAGGCCGCCGCCGACGCGGGCCCGCCCGCCCCGGATGTGCTCACCGCGCCCGTCGAGCGACGTGTGCTCGCCGACACCGTGGTCACCCGCGGGATCGTCGCCGCCTCGCAGACCGTCGACCTGGCGCCGGCCGGCATCGCGGCCGACGGTTCGGCCGCGCCCGTCGTCACCAAGGTGATGGTGCGCTCCGGGCAGACCTTCGAGGCCGGCCGCGTGCTGGCCGAGGTCTCCGGCCGGCCCGTCTTCGCACTGCCCGGCACCCTCCCCGTCTACCGGGACCTGAAGCCGGGCACCCAGGGCGACGACGTACGCCAGCTCCAGCAGGCCCTGCGCACCCTCGGCCACGACCCCGGCTCCGACGCGGCCGGCACCTACGGCCCCGGGACCAAGCAGGCGGTCGCCGCGCTGTACGCCGCCATCGGCTACGAGCCCGTCGTCGCCGGCGGCGGCCAGGGCGGCGAGGACCCCGTCGAAGCGGCTCGCGACCAGGTCAAGCAGGCCCAGCGCCGGCTCGACGGACTCCTCCGGCAGGACAACGGCAGCGCGTCCGGCGACGACGGCAAGACAGCCGATGACCAGACCGACGACGGCAAGACCGACGACGGCAAGAGCGCCGCCGACACCGGGCATGTCGACGACGTCCGGTACGCCCGGGAGGACCTGGCCGAGGCCGAGGACGACCTGGAGCAGGCCGAAGCCGTCTCCGGCGCCATGGTGCCCGCCTCCGAGGTCGTCTTCCTCAGCGGCTTCCCGGCCCGCGTCGACACCATGAACGCCAAGGTCGGCAGCGAGGTCGGCGAGAAGCTCGCCACCCTCTCCGCGGGCCGGCTGGTGGTCAGGGGCACTCTCGGCGCCCACGAGAAGGACCTGGTACGTCCCGGCCAGAAGGTCGAGGTGCTCTCCGAGGTCTACGGCGACCAGGTCACCGGCACGGTCGCCTCGGTGGCCGACACCCCCGCGGCGCCCGAGGGCGAGGGGGCCGACGCGGCCGCCGCCTCCGCGGGCCAGGGATACACGGTCGTCGTCCGGCCCGCCTCCGCGCTCGCCGCCCGCCTCGCCGGACAGGACGTGCGCCTGACCATCGAGGCCGCCACGACCGGCCGCAAGGTGCTCGTCGTGCCCGTCTCCGCGCTCTCCGCCGGTGCCGACTCCCGCACCACCGTCACCGTCCTGGAGCGGTCCGGTGAACGCCGCCGCGTCGAGGTCCGCGCCGGCACCTCCGGCGACGGCTACACCGAGATCACGCCCCTGCGCGGCGCCCGGCTCACCGCCGGCGACAAGGTCGTCGTCGGGATCGCGCGGTGAGCCGATCCGTCCTGGCGCGGCTGCGCCGGGCGCGGGCGGCGCACCTCACGGCGCCCGCCCCCGAGACGTCCGCCGCGCCCGTCGTCGAGTTCCGCCGGGTCGCCCTCACCTACCCCGGCCCGCCGCCGGTCGAGGCGCTCAAGCCCTGCGACCTGACCATCGAGCGGGGCGACTACGTCACCGTGGTGGGCCCCTCCGGCTCCGGCAAGTCCACCTTCCTGAACATCGCGGGCCTGCTCGACGCGCCCACCGAGGGCAGCTACCTCCTGGACGGCATCGACACCGCGCGGCTCAGCGACGCCGACCGCACCGGCATGCGGGGACGGCGGATCGGGTTCGTCTTCCAGAGCTTCCATCTGCTGCCGCACCGCTCGGCGCTGGAGAACGTCACCCTCGCCATGCTCTACGACCCGGCGAACCGGGGGGAGCGCGCCGAACGGGCCCGGGAGGCGCTGCGCCGCGTCGGCCTCGCCCACCGCACCGAGGCGCTGCCCACCCGGCTCTCCGGCGGCGAACGCCAGCGCGTCGCCATCGCCCGCGCCCTGGTCGCCCGCCCCTCCCTGCTGCTGTGCGACGAGCCGACCGGCAACCTCGACACGGCCACCGCCGAGTCGATCCTGACCCTGCTGGACGAGCTGCACTCCGACGGCATGACCCTCGTCGTCATCACGCACGACCCGGGCGTCGCCGCGCGCGGCCGGCGCACCGTGGCCATCCGCGACGGCGTGCTCACCGAGCAGGCGGTGGTCGCCGCGTGAAGGTCCGCATACCCGGCCGCGAGAGCCGTACGAGGCTGCTTCGCCTCGGCCGCAGGAGCCGTACGGCACCTGTCGACCGGTCCCGGCTCGGCGCGCGCGACCTGGTGTCGGAGTCGGCCGCCGGCATCCTGCAGCGCCCGGCGCGCTCGGCGCTCACCGCGCTCGGCACCGTCCTCGGCGTGGGCACCTTCGTCGCCGTCCTCGGGCTGACCGCCACCACGTCGTCGCAGATCGACTCCCGGTTCAACGCGCTCACGGCCACCGAGGTGACCGTCGAGGACACCGGCGGCGACCGGCCCGACCTGCTGGCCAACGCGTTCCCGGCGGACGCCGACGCGCGGATCGGGGCACTGGGCGGCGTCCGCGACGCGGGCGTGTACTGGCCGGTCCGGCTGAACCCCGAGGACCTGGTCTCCGCGGCGCCGCCCGGGGCCGGGGCGCGCGGCGAACGCACCCAGGTGGTCGCGGCGTCCCCCGGCGTCCTCGCCGCGGCGGGGCCGCGCCTGGAACAGGGACGCACCTTCGACGCGTACCACAACCGGCGGGGCGAGAACGTGGCCGTGATCGGCTCGGGCCTGGCCGACCGGCTCGGCATCACCACCCTGGAGACCGCCCCGGCGGTGTTCGTCGGCGACCACGCCTTCACGGTCATCGGCATCGTCGAGGACGTCGAGCGCAAGGCGGACCTGCTGCTGTCGGTGGTGGTGCCGCGCACCGCGGCCGAGCGGATCTGGGGCGGCCCGGAGGGCGGGGAGCGAGCCAAGATGCTCATCTCCACCGACCTGGGCGCCGCCCGGCAGATCGCCTCCGAGGCGGCACTGGCGCTCGACCCCGCCCACCCCGAGCACTTCCGGGCCGTACCGCCGCCCGACCCGCGGAGCCTGCGCGGCAACGTCACCTCCGACCTCGACGAGCTGTTCATGCTGCTGGCCGGGATCTGCCTGGTGATCGGCGCGGTCGGCATCGCGAACACCACGCTGGTGGCGGTCCTGGAGCGCACCGGGGAGATCGGACTGCGCCGGGCCCTCGGCGCCCGCGGCCGGCACATCACCGCGCAGTTCCTCGCCGAGTCCGGTGCGCTGGGCGCGCTCGGCGGGCTGGTCGGCACCAGCCTCGGCGCCGTCACGGTGGTCGCGCTGGCGGTCGTACGCGACTGGACGCCGGTGATCCACCCGGCGACCGTCGTCACCGCCCCGGCGGTCGGCCTGGTCACCGGGCTGCTCGCGGGCCTGTACCCGGCGTGGCGCGCCAGCCGGATCCAGCCCGCGGAAGCGCTGCGGCGCTGACCGCCCCCGTGCCCGCCCTGGTCCCTCTGGTTCTCCACATGGTTCGGCAAGGAAGTGACGTGCGAAAGACGACAGCGACCGTGATGCTCGCAGGCACCCTGCTCCTCGCGGGCTGCTCCGGTGACGGCGACGGCGACGGCACCTCCTCGCCCCCGCGGCCGGACAACTCCGTGGCGCCCGCGTCGTCCAGCCTCACCGCCGGTCTGGCCCTGCCGGTGGAGGGCTACATGTTCTCCGAGGCCGAGATGGGCCAGCTGACCCGCGCGATGAGCACCCTCACCCAGCGCTGCATGGAGCGCGCGGGCTTCGACTACCGCCCGCAAGCGGACGCCGGGGGGCCGGACATCGGGGTGCTGGACCGCCGCTACGGCATCGCCAACACCTACACCGCCCAGGTCTACGGCTACCACTTCCCGGTCCCGGCGGTGGAGCAGGAAAGCGCGGCCAAGTCGCTCAGCCCGGCCGGGCGGGTGGCCCTGGTCGGCAAGCCGATGACCGACGGCACCCTCGACCCCGACGGCGGCTGCGTCGGCGAGGCCAAGCGCCGACTGGCGGGCGACGAGGCCGAGTTCGGGCCGGACGACAAGGCCCGACAGCTGAACATGGAGAGCTACGCCCGCAGCCAGAAGGACCCGCGCGTGCTGGCCGTCTTCCGTGACTGGTCGGCGTGCATGGCCGGGCGGGGCTACCGCTACGCCTCGCCGATGGACGCCATCGACGACCCCGCGTTCGCGACGAAGCAGGCGAGCGGCACCGAGATTTCGACGGCCCGAGCGGACGTCGAATGCAAGAAGAAGACCGGACTCGTGCGGACCTGGTTCGACGTCGAGTCCGGATGGCAGCGCGAGCGCATCGAGCAGGACGCCGAAGACCTCGCCGAGGTCAAGCGGCACAAGACCGACCAGCTCAAGCGGGCCGCCGCCGAGCTGGGCGAGTCCTCCTGACCGGCACCCGCGGCCGTTCCACCCCCCATCCCCACCCCCCATACAGAGGAAAGAAGGGACACGCTCCCATGCGTATGCGCACCTCGGCCCTCGCGGCCGCCCTGGCCGCCGCCGGCACCCTCGGGATGCTGGCCACCGCCGCTCCTGCCCAGGCCGACGACATCCCGGACGGCCTGTGCGGCGGCGTCATCGATGTCGACTACTGCCTCTGGTACAACTCCAACCAGCTCGGCGGCTGGACGGCCACCTACGAGAACATCGCCAACTGGGGCGGCACCTACCCCTGGCGCTTCACCGACGGCGGCCAGGGCACGGCCGGCGTGGGCCAGGTCGTGAAGAACAACGCCGCGTCCTACGCCAACAGCCACGACAGCAAGACCGGCCTGTCCTACTTCAACTCCAACTACGCCGGGGCCTACGACGTCGCCCCGCCGCGCGACAAGGGCAACCTCGTCAACACGTACAACAACAACGCGTCCTTCCGCTGGCGCTAAAGAGCCACAGAGCCTCCAGAACGACAAGAACGCTCGGCCGGGACGTCCCGGCCGAGCGTTCTCGTCATGGCATCAGCCGCAGGAGTGCGGGCCGATCTGGCCGACGTACGCCTGGGTGCCGCCCGGGCTGTACACGTCGAGCATCTCGACCACGCAGGTGCCGGGCGCCTTGATGCGCACCGGACCCGCGTAGCTGCTGAAGTCGCCCGAGTCCTCGTCGTAGGTGCCGTCGTTGGGCTCCCGGTAGATCGCCAGTGTGATCCAGCTGGGGGTCCCGGCCCAGGCGGACTTCACGAAGACGGAGCAGTTGTAGGTCCCGTCGAAGTAGTCGTAGACGGTGCCCAGCTTGCTGCTGAAGCCGTTCCTGTTGCCGTACACGGCCTTCGAGTACGACAGGTTGCCGGCGCAGCCGTAACCGGCGGCAGAGGCGGGCGCGGCGGTGACGACCGGCGCGACCACGCCGACGCCGACCAGCGTCGCGGCGGTGGCCATCCACCGGGTGACCTTGGTGAGCTTGCGCATGCTGTTGTTCCCCGTTCCGTGGGTCAGCCGCAGTTGTGCGGCGGAGCCGCCTGGCCGAAGAAGATCTGCGTGCCGCTGGGGTTGTCCATGATGAGCATCTCGCTCACGCACGAACCGGGAGCCTTGATCCGCACGGGACCCGCGTAGGAGGAGAAGGCGCCGGTGTCGTCGTCGAACGTGCCGTCGTCCTCCTTGTAGATGGAGAAGTTCATCTGGGTGGGCGTGCCGACGTACGCCGACTTCACGAACACCGAGCAGTTGTAGGTGCCGTCGTAGTACGACTGCACGGTGCCTATCTTGTTCGTGTAGCCGTTCCTGTTGGCGTACACCGACTTCGTGTAGACCAGGTTGCCGGCGCAGCCGTAACCGGCGGCCGAGGCGGGCGCGGCGGTGACGACCGGCGCGACCACGGCGACGCCGACCAGCGTCGCGGCCGTGGCCACCCACTGGGTGACCTTCGAGAGCTTGCGCATGCTGGATTCCCCGATTCCGTCGATCAGCCGCAGTGGACGCCGTAGTCGATGCGCGTGTAGTTGGAGGCGGCGGAGCCGCCCCAGTCGATGCAGGAACCCTTGGCGTAGAGGTACACCGGGCCCGCGTAGTAGCTGTACGTGCCGCGGTCGTACTCGTTGTACTTCCACACGGTGTCGGTGCGGTGCAGGCGCAGGCGGGCGTCCAGGATCATGGGGGTGCCCTGGGTGTCGCTGACGGTCACGACGCAGTTGTAGCCGGTGGAGCTGTTGTACGTGAGGAACGCGGTTCCGTCGCCGACGTACTTGGAGTCGATGACGCCGTAGCCCGAGCCGCAGGCGCCGGTGTAGCTCGCGGCCGCGGCGCTGCCGGTGGCGGCGACGGTGCCCGCGACCGTGAGGCCGACGACGGCGGCAACAGAACCAAGTCGCTTGGAAAAACGCATGTTTGAGTCCGCATCAGGTCAGGTGGCTGAAACCTGATGATCATGGCAGTGGCGCGCCTCCCGGGCAACTTCGTTGTCACCAGCGGTACGGCTCGTACACGTCCATGCACTTGCCGCTGTCCGTGTCGCCGTTGAGCGCGTCCGAGTTCTCCGGCAGGTCGCCCGCCCTGGGCTTGGACTGCTTCGGATACGCCGTGCCCTCGCGCCAGTCGCCGCCCACGACGACGGTCACGCCGGAGACGTCGGCCGACCTCTTGACCGAAGTGAGCGGAATCCCGAGCGACTTGGCGACCCGCTGCGCGTCGCCCTCCAGCTCGGCGCTGGGATAGCGCACCACGGTCCGCTCCTCGGCGTACGAGCCGGAGGTGTCGGCCCCGGCACGGGTGAAGCCCTGCTGCACAAGGGCCTGGGAGACGGTGTTCGCCCGGCCGTTGACCACGCCGAGCGACTCGGAGCGGGTGGCGTTCTGCACCAGCACACCGATCTCGGCGTCGGGAGCGGCCGGGTCGGCGGACACCTTCTCCTCGGTCTTCTTGCCGGACGGCTTGGTCGTGCTGTTCTTGTCGAAGGGCACGTCGTCGCGGAGCATCGCCCACATCTTCTCGGCGTCGGCACCGGCCGGGACCACGTGGTTGCGGTCCAGCGGGTCCTGGACGCTCGGCATCGTCGTCATGGTGATGCGGTTCGTCGGCACCGACTTCAGCTGCATGCCCAGGTCGTAGAGCTTCTTGACCGTGGTGATCTCCTCGGAGACCTTCAGGGACTTGGTGGCGGCGTCGGCCAGGTCCATGAGGCGGCCCGTGTCCGTGAAGACGTTCTGGCCGCGCAGCTCACGCATCATCGAGTTCATGTACATGTGCTGCGCCCTGGCCCGCAGCAGGTCGCTGCCCCAGGCGTGCCGCGTCCGCAGCCACTGCAGGGCCTGCTCGCCCTTGACCTTGTGCGGGCCCTTCGTCATGTACAGGCCGGAGCCGCCCTCTCGGCCGGGCTTCGGGCGGTCGTCGACGTTCTGGTTCACACAGACCTCGACCCCGCCGATGGCGTCCGCCATCCGCACCACGCCGGCGAAGTCGATCGTCATCCAGTGGTCGATGTAGACGCCGGTGAGGTTCTGCCAGGTGGCCAGGGTGCAGCCGGCTCCGCCGTGCGCCAGCGACTCGTTGATGATGTCGTTGTCCGCCGCGAACTCCTCGCCGGTGTCCGGGTCCGTGCACTTGGGGATGTCGACGCGGGTGTCGCGCGGGATGCTCACCACCGCGGCGCTCTCGCGGTCCGCGGAGAGGTGGATCAGCATCTGCACATCGCCCAGCGGGGGATTGTCGCGGTGGTTGCGGCCGCCGCCCAGCGCCACGTTCGCGTCGGAGGCCCGGCTGTCGGAGCCGATGAGCAGGATGTTCAGCGGGGTCTGCCCGGCGGCGTTCGGCGGGGTCTTCGTCGCCTTGGAGTCGCCGCTCTCGCGCTGGCCGTGCTGGATGTTGCTGTTCAGATGCTGGTAGTACAGATAACCGGCGCCCGCCGTGCCCATTATGAGCACCGCGAGCGTCGTCGCGGACCACCTCAGCACCCGGTGCTTGCGCGGAGCCCGGCGTCTGCCGTGCCGGCGCAGCGCCGTGGCGTCCGTCGGGGGGCCGTCCCCGGCCTCCGCCTCACGGGCGTCCAAAACCGCCGCGGCGGTCCCCGCCCCCGCGCCCTCGTCTCCCACGCTGTTGTTCGTCACGTCTGTCGTCTCCCCACCCCTGCGCCGTCGAACGGGCCTGCCGTTCGTCAAGTCAGACGCACGACAGGCCCGTTCGGTGGCGTTACGAATCTCAGCTGGCGCACTGCACCTTGTCTGCTGTGGTCTTGTCCTTCACGTCGATCTTCGCGGGACCCGTCAGCGGAATCCCCGCCCCCTTGAAGTCCTTGCCCAGGGTCAGCGTCATCGTCGGCAGCCCCTGGGCGTTGGTCACGCTCTTGCCCGGCTTCATCGCCGCGCCGGACAGGCCCATCATCGCGGCGAGGGCGCGGGCCTGGTCCGCCTGGTCGGGCGCGTACTCCAGCGTGGTCCTCGCCAGGTCGGCGGGCGCGTTGCCGCCGTTCTCCGACTTGTTGACGCCCTTCTCCAGCTGCAGCCAGTTGAGGGTGTCCTGTGCGGAGCCGTCGGCCGCACCGCCGTTGAGCACCCGCACCCGCACGTCGGAGGCCGGGGCCTTGGTGCCCTTCAGCCGGGCCGCGACGGCCGCCTTCTCCTTCTTCTGCTTCTGCTTGACGTCGGTGAAGGAGATGTCGTTCTTGATCGCGTCGAAGATCGGCGGGGCCTTGAACTCGTCGACGACGACCGTCACATGGACCTTCGTCTCGGCGGGGTTGTCCTTCACCGGCACCGTGGTGAAGGAGATGTTCTTCATCGGCACCTTCTTCAGCTCGAGGGCGATGTCCTTGAGCGTGCTGACCTTGCCGATGGCCTTGTCGACGGTGAGCGCGTTGGTGGCCGCCTCCGCCAGCTTCACGAGCTTGGTCGGGCTGGTGAGGGTGTCGCCGGAGGACATCTGCCGCATCAGCGAGGCCAGGAACTGCTGCTGCACCTTGATGCGGTCCAGGTCGCCCTCGTTGCCCCAGGCGTGCCGGGTCCGCACGAACGCCAGCGCCTGCTCGCCCTGGATCGTGGAGGGACCCTTGGGCAGCACCAGGCCGGACTTCTCGTCGTTCACCGCCTTCTCGACGCACACGTCGACGCCGCCCACCGCTGTGGTCAGGGTCTTGATGGCGTTGAAGTCGGCCATCATGAAGTGGTCCGGCTTGACGCCGGTCAGCTCGTGGACGGTGCGCATGGTGCAGCCGGCGTCACGGCCGCTGACGCCCAGGCTGTAACCGAAGCGGTCGTGGATGCCGGGGATCGTCTCGAAGGAGCCGTCGTCCTGCTTGGTGTCGCAGTCCGGGATGTCCACGATCATGTCCCGCGGGATGCTCAGCACGGTCGCGTTCGAGCGGTCCTTGGCGACGTGCAGCAGCAGCGTGGTGTCGGCGTGCCCGGAGGTGTTCTCCTTGTCGCCGTAAGCCTCGTTGCCCTCGCCGGTGCGCTTGTCCGTGCCGATCAGCAGGATGTTGAAGGCCTCGTCCTTGCGGAAGCTGCTCGCGCCCGCGGTGCCGACGTCCGTCGTGTCGACGTTGCCCTCGAGGTGCTTGAGGTACAGATAGCCGGCTCCGGCGACGGCGACCAGGACCAGCGCCATGCTGCCGCCGGTCCACATCACGACCTTCTTGGCCTTGCCCGCCTTCTTCGCCGGACGCCGCCCACGACGTCCCGGCACCGGCTCCTCGGGTGCCGTACGGCGCCGACGCGGCGGCGGCACATCGCGGCCGGGCGCCTCGGGTGCGCCGCGCCCCGGTGCGCCGGTGCGGGAGCGGACCGCGCCCTCGGCACGGCGGGCGGCTCTGCGCGGGCCCGGTACGGCCGACTGTTGCGGTGCGGAATCGCCCAGTTGCAGTTCGTATTCGCCGGTGTCCGGATTGAGCACCCACTGGTCTGCGGGGTCGATGTTGTCCGCCCGCCCACGGCCTTGCGCGTCCACGGTTGTCCGAATCCTCCGTCGGGGCCACGCGGCGCCTTCCCCCTCAAAGGCGCTCGGGTCTCGTACAAACAGTGCGCGACCCCGGACCGAGGACCGGTCGGACCTCTGAGCCGGGGGCACCGGAAGCGCTCACACTATCCGCCCAGTTCAGCGTGGGGCGACGACGGTGACAAATTCCACGTCCCTACAACCGGGCAATACCGCCCATTTCTTTGAACGCGCGTTCGTCCGGAGCCGCCGACTTGGGCGTGCCTTTACTCGCAGTCGTGCTCGGCGGCGGTGTTTCCGCGGAACGTGGGCGTGGGGGAGGGACTCGTGCCCTCGTACGCTGTGTGATCGGGCGACTGTGAATCCGTAGCGCCGTTTGTCGCGGAATCCCGCGGAACCTCCTTGGCGACACTGATCGGAGCGTCGGAGCGGAGGCGGGCGAACAGCTTCTGTGCGGCCGGTTCGACGAGCTGGTCCCGATTGGCGTTGTAGACGTACGACTCCCGCGGCACTGTCAGGAACTGCACCCGTTCGGTGGGGATGTCGCGCAGGCCTCGTACGAGTTCGTACAAACCACGCAAACTCGCCAGTGGCGGGTCGGTGGTGAGCGAGGACGTGGCCGCGTCCAGCACCGGATAGAGCTTCACCGGATTCAGCAGGACGTCATTGCTGCGCACCTTGTTGACGAGCGCGCCGAGAAAACGCTGCTGGCGGTCCATGCGGTCGGTGTCGCTGCCGTCGCCGAGGGACTTGCGGGCGCGCACATAACCGAGCGCCTGTTCCCCGTTCAGCTTCACGCGCCCCGCCGGGAGCCGCAGTTTGGCGGCCTTGTCGCGGATCGGCTCGGTGAGGCAGATCTCGACGCCGTCCACCGCGTCGACCATCTTCTTGAAGCCGCTGAAGTCGACCACCATGTGGTGGTCGATCCGAATCCCGGTCAGTTTCTCCACGGTCCGGATCGTGCAGGCCGAACCGCCCGTCTCGAAGGCGTAGTTGAACATCGCGAACATCGGCTCGGCGCGGCTGCCGTCCGGCCGCCGGCAGCCGGGCACGTCCACCATCAGGTCGCGCGGCAGGGACACCGCGGTCGCGCTGTGCCGGCCCGCCGACAGATGCAGCAGGATCGTCGTGTCCGACCGCTGGGTGCCCGAGTCGCGCCCGTACTTGCGGTTGCCGTCCCCGGCCCGCGAGTCCGACCCGATCAGCAGCAGGTTCTGCGCGCCCTTCACCAGCGAGGTCGGCCGCTCCTTCTCGTACCGGGCGAGCTCCGCGGCGGCGGCCTCGTCCGCCGTGATGTTCCCGTCGAGCTTGGCGTACACGACCCATCCGGCTCCTACGGCCGCCAGGACGAGGACACCGACCGTGAGAGCGGTGCCCCGCACCCACCGCCTGCGCCGCCGCCGTATGAGCCCCCGCCCCGACGCAGACGCCCCCGCCCCGGCCACATCCGGCCGTGCGGAAGGCGTCCCTGCGGTGTCGCTCACGTCTGAGTCCACCTCTCACGGCGTACGGGCGTGTCGTCCTGCGTCCTTACGACGATGCCGTGGATGTAGGTGGGCCGCGGGCTGGGCTGGGCCGAACGGATGAGGTGGTGGGGGGTGCGGCCGTCCTCCACCTGCGGACCGTGGCGGGCCGGCCGCGCAGTTCCCCGCGCCCCTGGGGACGTACAGCCGAGGGCGAGCCTCAGCGGGCCGTGGCGGTCACCCGTTCGCTCTCGATCCGCTTGGTCACGGTGTCGTCCGGCGCCTGGTCCAGGTGCCGGCACAGCACCACCGAGCCGCCGGAGGCGAGCGGGGCGTACAAGCCGGCGCTCAGCCCCTCCCATGTGTCGTACGGCAGCCCGGACAGCAGCCGGGACCCGGGCCCGGTCAGCCCCAGCCCGCGGGCGTCACCGGCAGCCCGCTCCACCACTTCCGCGCCCGTCAGTTCGGCCCCGGCGACGACCAGCGCGGGCTCCTCGGGGTCGACCGGCGCGTACGCAACGAACCGGTCCCCGAAGCTGGGCACGTCCACGGCGTAGTCGGCGTACCCGTCCGGAGGACCGGGCACGAACCTGCGGCCCAGCGGCGCCAGCGACAGCGCGTACCGCTCGCCCCGGCACGCCAGCCCCTCCTCGAACCGCCCGGGCCCGGCCACGACGAAGTCGGCGCGCCCCGCATCGCCCCCGACGTCCGCGACCACACCCACCGAGGAACAGGCCAGCAGCCACACGGCCGTCTGCCAGTGCGCGGGCAGCAGCAGCGCCACCCGGTCGCCCGGCTCGGCTGACATCCCGTCCTGGAGGAGATTCGCCGTCTTGGCCACCCAATTGGCGAAGGTGGCCACGGACAGTTCGACGCGTTCGCCGGTCGCGTCGTCGTAGAAGGTCACCAGCGGTCGCGCGGGATCGGCGGCGAGCGCGGAACGCAGCAGGTCGGCAGGGGTGCGATCGGTCACAGTCACCCGCGCAAGCGTACGCGGGCCCGCTCACCCCCGCCGGGCGGCACCGCCACCGGTTCGGCCCAGGGTTCACCACCGGTTCGGCGCAACGGCAGCCGACGGCCCGTCAACTCCCCAATGGACAGATTTGTATGACTATGTCCAGGATCAGGGGCATGCGTGGATTCCTTGCCTCATCACTCGGCCTCACCTGTGCGGCCGCCCTGGCCCTCCCACTGACCCTGTCCGCAGCCCCGGCGACAGCCCACCCGGCGTCGTCCGCGAAGCACCCCCCCGGCTCCCCGAACGCCCCGGACCTGCCCGGCTCCACCCAGTCCCTGCCTCTCGTCCCGCTCACCACCTCCCGCACCCTCGGCTCCACCGCCGTACAGGGCCTGGCCCGCCAGGACGTACGGCACTTCTCACTGCTCGGCGTCGTCTGGGACAACCCGGACACCGAACTGCACGGCAGCGTCCAGGTCCGCACCCGCGACACCGCGAGCGGGCAGTGGTCCGGCTGGCAGGACGTGGAGACGCACAACGCCGAGCACGCCGCCGACCCCGACACCGCCGAGCGCACCGCCGGCCGGGTCCGCGGCGCCACCGCCCCGCTGTGGGTGGGGGACTCGGACGGCGTCGAGATCCGGGTGCGGGCCACCACCGAGAGCCGTATCGAGGAGACCGGCCGCGGCGACCGCACCGCCACCTCCGAAGCCCCGCTGCCCTCGGGCCTGCGCCTGGAACTCGTCGACCCCGGCGAGGCCGGCGACACCCCGCAGGGCTCCCCGGCGGACACCCCGCGGACCGGCACCCTCACCCCCGAGACCGCCGCCGCCTCCGGCGCCAACGCCGGGCTCGCCCCGCTCGGTGCCCTGGAGATCCCCGCCCTCGGCCGCGCCGAGACGGAACTCGAACTGGCACAGCTGAAAGGCGCCGAGGCGAACACCGCGCCCAAGATCGGGCCGCGCCCACGGATCGTCACCCGCCGCGGCTGGGGCGCGGACGAGCAACTGCGCGAGAAGACGTTCGTCTACACCGACAAGGTCAAGGCGGCCTTCGTGCACCACACCGCGTCGGGCAACCAGTACCGCTGCTCGCAGGCCCCGTCCGTCATCCGCAGTATCTACCGCTACCACGTCGTGAGCATGGGCTGGCGGGACATCGGCTACAACTTCCTCGTCGACCGGTGCGGAAACATCTACGAGGGCCGTGCCGGTGGGGTGGCCAAGCCGGTCAGGGGCGCCCACACTCTCGGTTTCAACGCCAACAGCACGGGGATCGCCGTCATCGGCACGTACGACGACACCCGGCCGTCCGACTCCTCGGTGCGGGCCATCGCCCAGCTGACGGCCTGGAAGCTCGGTCTCTACGGAGTGAACCCGCTCGCGAAGACGTACCTCAAGTCCGGTGGGGGGAATCTCTACCAAAAGGGCAAGAATGTGCGACTGAACGTGATCTCCGGTCACCGGGACGGCTTCGCCACCCAGTGCCCGGGCGGGCTTCTGTACAACAAGCTCGCCACCGCCCGCACCAAAGCGGCCGAATACCAGGGCCGCTGACGGAGGGCCGGAACCGCGGGTGTGCCGTGAGGCGTCCGGGGGGTCTGCATACACTGACCGGCCGAAAGACAGTTCGGCCGGTCCCGGCAGGAAGCAGAGACGACAGGTGACAGAAGCGATCCTCCTGGTCGGCGGCAAGGGCACCCGGCTGCGCCCGCTCACGGTGCACACCCCCAAGCCGATGGTCAGGGCGGCGGGAGTGCCGTTCCTCACGCACCAGCTGGCGCGGGCGCGGGCGGCGGGTGTCGAGCACATCGTGCTCGCGACGTCGTATCTCGCGGAGGTCTTCGAGCCGTACTTCGGCGACGGCTCCTCGCTGGGCCTGCACCTCGAGTACGTCACGGAGGAGGAGCCCCTCGGCACGGGCGGCGCCATCCGCAACGTGGCCTCGCGCCTGCACTCGGGCCCCGACGACCCGGTGCTCGTCTTCAACGGCGACATCCTGACCGGCCTGGACATCCAGGCCCTGGTCGACACCCACGAGCGCACCGGCGCGGACGTCTCCCTGCACCTCACCCAGGTGACCGACCCGCGCGCCTACGGCCTGGTCCCCACGGACGCCACCGGCCGCGTGCTGGCCTTCCTGGAGAAGCCCCAGACGCCCGAGGAGATCGTCACCGACCAGATCAACGCGGGTGCCTACGTCTTCCGCCGCTCGGTCATCGACGCGATCCCGGCGGGGCGGCCGGTGTCGGTGGAGCGCGAGACCTTCCCCGACCTCCTCGCGGCCGGCGCCCATCTCCAGGGCATGGTCGACAGCACCTACTGGCTCGACCTCGGCACCCCGGCCGCCTTCGTCCGCGGCTCGGCGGACCTCGTGCTGGGCCGCGCCCCCTCCCCGGCCGTCCCCGGCCGCTGCGGCGACCTCCTCATCCTGCCCACGGCCACCGTCGCCCCCGACGCCAAGCTGGCCGGCGGCACGGTCGTCGGCGAGGGCGCCTTCGTCGCCGAGGGCGCCCGCGTCTTCGGCTCCACGATCCTGCCGGGCGCCGTCATCGAGCCCGGCGCGGTCATCACCGACTCCCTCATCGGCACCCGGGCCCGCGTGGGCACACGGTCGGTCCTGACGGGGACGGTCATCGGGGACGGGGCGGTGATCGGCGCGGACAACGAGCTGCGGGACGGGGCGCGGGTGTGGTGCGACGCGAGGATCCCGGCGGGGTCGGTGCGCTTCTCGTCGGACCAGTAAGGGGTGTGCGGGGGGCCAGGGGGCGGGGCCCCCTGGTCAGAGCCGGCCGATATCGACTTTGGGCATCTTGGGCACGCGCCGAGCAGGAACCTTCCCGCTCAGCAGAATGAGCCGGGCAGCCCGATGCCGCTGCCCGGCATAAGGCTCCAACAGAGACAGCATCAAGGAATCATCGGCATACCGGTCACCGGCCAGGGCCCACCCGACGATCCCCGGCAGATGCAGATCCCCCACCGTCACGGCATCCGGCGCCCCATGACTACGCTGCACGGTCTCGGCCGACGTCCACGGCCCGATCCCCGGCACGACCTCCAACCGGGCCCGCGCATCCTCAGGAGACAGACCCACACCCTGCTCCAGCCGCGCAGCGACCCGTACGGCCCGCAGGATCGTCGACGCCCGCTTGTCGTCGACCCCGGCCCGATGCCACTCCCAGGACGGAATCAGCGCCCATGTCCGAGGCGCGGGCATCACGAACAGCCGCCCGCCCGCCGCGGGCCCCGGCGCCGGCTCCCCGAACTTCCGCACCAGCAGCCGCCACGCCCGGTACGCCTCGTCGGTGGTGACCTTCTGCTCGAGCACCGACGGGATCAGCGACTCCAGCACCAGCCCGGTCCGCGTCAGCCGCAGCCCCGGCCGCCGATGTCGCGCCATGGCCACCAGCCGGTGCCGCGGGGCGAACGCGTCCGGGTCGTCCGAGGCACCGAGGAGATCCGGCAGCTGCTCCAGCAGCCACTCGGCCCCCGGGCCCCAGGCCTCGCCGCGCACCTCGTCGCCGTACACGCTGACCCGCAGCGTCCCGGGCCCGGCGGGTGTGCGGCTGGCCCGCCACACCGAGCCGTCGGGCATCGCCCGGAACGTGGGGTCGGCGGGCCCGCGCCGCAGGGGCCCCAGCACCAGCCCGAGGTCGAGCGGGCCGTCCGGCACATACGTCCGCACCCGCGCGGGTTCCGGAGCCGGCCGCGGGACGCCGCCGGGCACGGCGACATGGCCGCCGCGCACCGTCGTACGCGTGGGCGGCTGGGGCCGCTGGGGGAAACGTCCTGCCACGAGTGAGATCCCTGGGAAGCCGGTCAGGTCCTACGAGCGTACGAGCCCGGGCCCCTCGCCACGCCCGACTCGGACATAGACGTACGCCACACCCTCAGCGCACCTCGATGAACGCCCCCGCGTCCCGCTCGGCGCGCGGCCGGGGCTCCTCGGCCGGATGCCCGACCGCGACCGCGCCCATCGGGTCCCAGTCCTCGGGCAGCCCGAGCACCTCGCGCACGACGTCGCGGCAGAACATCGTCGAGGACACCCACGCCGAACCCAGCCGCTCCCCGGCCAGTGCGACCAGAAAGTTCTGCACCCCGGCGCCCGCGGCGACGACGAACATCTCCCGCTCGGCCGCGTCGCGCCGGGCGTCGCCGTAGGTGTGCGAGCCGTCCATGACCAGGCAGGGCACCACCAGGTAGGGCGCGTTGCGCAGCACATCACCGCGGCGTACGCGCTTGGCGATGGACTCCTCGGACTTGCCGTCCCTGCGCAGGTCCGCGATCCACGCCTCCCGCATCGTGTCCAGCAGGCGCGTGCGGGACTCCTCCGACTCCAGCAGCACGAACCGCCACGGGGTGGTGTGGTGCGGCGCGGGCGCGGTGACGGCCGCGGCGACCGCACGTCGTACGGCACCGGGGTCGACGGGCCCGTCGGTGAAGGCCCGGACCGTACGGCGCTGGGTGACCGCGAGCCGGACCGCCTCGGAGGTGCCGAGCCGGAACATGTCGTCCCGGCCCCCGCGCACCAGCGCCCGCGCGCCCTGCCCGTCCTCATCCCGCTCGTCCACTGCCTGCGGCAGTCCGCGTACGACGGCGACGGGCAGCCCGGCCGCCTTGCCCTTGACCAGATCGCCCGCGGCGGCCAGCTCGTCGGCCGTGGCCACGATCGTGGCGCTGAGCGGATTGCCGTAGGCGTCCGTGCCCCCGCGCAGATCGTCCAGCACGCGCACGCCGGAGGCGCCGATCGCGACGTCCGTGAGCCCCGCGCGCCAGGGACGCCCGAACGTGTCGGTGACGACGACCCCGACGTTGACGCCGAGGATCTCCCGCAGTCCCTCGCGGATCGCCCGCGCGGACGCGTCCGGGTCCTCGGGCAGCAACAGCACGGTCCCGGCGGGGGTGTTGGAGGCGTCGACACCGGCGGCCGCCATGACCAGGCCCTGCCGGTTCTCCACGATCCGCAGTGTCCCGCGCCGGGCCACCACGCGTACGGTCTCGGCGTCGATGGCCGCCTCCCGGTCGGAGGCCTCGACGATCCGGCCCTCCGCCTTGGAGACGATCTTCGAGGTGACGAGGACGACGTCCCCGTCGGCCAGCTCCGGTTCGGCGGTGGCGATCAGCTTGGCGAGGTCGTCGCCCGGCGCGACCTCGGGCAGGCCGGGCACGGCCCACACCCGGTACTCCGGCGCGGCTGTCTCGCTCACGGGGCTCACTGGGCTCGTACCTCCTCGGCCAGCGCCAGCGCCTCCCGGGCCATCTGCGCGGCCGCGTCGAGGTCGGTCATCATCAGCGGGACGGCCCGGCAGCGGATGCCGGCCGCCTCCACGCGCTCCACCGTGCCCGCGTCGACGGTGTCCACCAGCCAGCCGTCCAGCAGTCCGGAGCCGTAGTGCTCGGCGACCGCCGCGGCCGTCGACTCCACGCCCACCGCCGCGAGCACCTTGTCGGCCATCCCGCGCACGGGCGCGTCCCCGACGATGGGGGACAGGCCCACCACCGGCACGCCCGCCTCGGCGATCGCCTCGCGGACGCCGGGCACGGCGAGGATGGTGCCGACGGAGACGACCGGGTTGGACGGCGGGAAGAGCACCACGTCCGCCTCGGCGATGGCCTCCAGCACGCCGGGCGCGGGCTTGGCCTGCTCGGCGCCCACCGGCACGATCGCCTCGGCCGGCACCGACGCGCGCAGCCGCACCCAGTACTCCTGGAAATGGACCGCCTTGCGCTCGCCGTCGACCTCGACCGCGACATGCGTCTCCACGCGGTCGTCGGTCATCGGGATCAGCCGCACGCCCGGCTGCCAGCGGTCGCACAGCGCCTCGGTGACCGCGCTCAGCGGATAGCCGGCGCCCATCATCTGCGTCCGCACGATGTGCGTGGCGAAGTCGCGGTCGCCCAGCCCGAACCACTCGGGCCCGACGCCGTAGGCCGCGAGTTCCTCCTTCAGATGGAAGGTCTCGTCCGCCCTGCCCCAGCCCTGCTCCTCGTTGATGCCGCCGCCGAGCGTGTACATCACCGTGTCGAGGTCCGGGCAGACCTTCAGCCCGAAGAGGTGGATGTCGTCCCCGGTGTTGCCGATGACCGTGATGTCCGCGTCCGGCGCGGCCTTCTTCAGACCGCGCAGGAACCGGGCACCACCGATGCCGCCTGCCAGAACCACAATGCGCATGCGCCAAGTCTCGCAGGCGGGTCCGACATTCCGTCAGGCGGTCACCGAACGCGCCGCGCAGGAGGCCCCGGTGTGCGTCCCGGTGTGCATCGGCATCTCGGTCAGGCCCGGGAAGTACACGTGCAGGCTGACCGCCGGCTCCAGGGCGTCGTTGACGACCTCGTGGACGTACCCCGGAGCGAACACCCGCTGGGCACCTGCGCCCAACGCGCGCGTGCCGGCCTCGGTGTTCTCGGTGAGGGTGCCGTCCAGCACGGTCAGCACCCCGGAGGAGCGGCCGTGGTCGTGCAGCCCGCTGCCCTGTCCGGGCACCCAGGACAGCAGCCACACCTCGTAGCCGGGACCGGTGCGCAGCCGGTGGTACCAGCGCGTGGTGGCGTCGTACTCGACGAGGTGCTCCCACTGGGAGCGGTCGGCGGCGATCGTGCGGGCCAGGCCGACGAACTCGGCGACGGTGGCCGGGTGCTCACGCGGGGCCTGGAGCAGGTGCGGGACTTCGAGGATGTCGCCGGCGATCTGGAGGTCGCTGTCGCTGTTCATGGGTGGGGTGGTTCCTCGGCGGGGTGTGGGGGATGGCTGGGTGTCGCAGGCCGTCCGCCCGGATCACGGGGGACAGGGGTGCCCGGGTACGGGCGGCGGGAACAAGCAGCCGAGTCGCGGTGGACTCAGGGGGCAGCCGGAGCGCGCGTGGGGCTCAACAGCTGGGACAACAGCAACAGCTACGACGAACAGGGGCAGCACCGAGGGACCCGGCGGTGCGGGTCGAGGTGAGTGCCAAGTTCGCGAGCATGCCCACAAGGACAGCGGTTCACACCCGCACTGTCAACTTGACGCCCGGTATGTGGGACATGGTTCACCTCATCCGGTTCATCTCCGAGGCGAAAGGTTTGTTCAGCCGCCCACCGGGACACATGGCGCACAACCGGGCGCACAAGCCTCGTTGCGAACCCGTGATCCCTCTGTGATCCGGTTCGCTTCGGCGCGCGTGTCGGAACGAGATCGAACGCCTGGGCGTCCTCCCCCGTACAGGTGTGTGCGGGGCCGGAGGCCCCCGGGGGCCCTCTCTGCCTGTCAAGGTTTATGGCGATTTGAACACTTTCCGCACGGCCTTGGTTCCGCAGAGTGAATAAGGGGCCCAATAGCAGATCTCGGCTTGACTCGCCCGGAGCAGCACACTTGTAATTTCACTCGTGTCGTTCAGCCGACATCGGTAACGGCTACATCACGGGGACGCGAAAGACAGACGAGGGGCGCACATGACCGAGCTGGTGGAGCAACTGCTGGTCGACGACGCGGACGAGGAACTCGGCTGGCAGGAGCGCGCGCTGTGCGCCCAGACCGACCCCGAGTCCTTCTTCCCCGAGAAGGGCGGCTCCACCCGCGAGGCCAAGAAGGTCTGCCTCGCCTGTGAGGTCCGCTCCGAGTGCCTCGAGTACGCCCTCGCCAACGACGAGCGCTTCGGCATCTGGGGCGGCCTGTCCGAACGGGAACGCCGCCGACTGAAGAAGGCCGCCGTCTGAAGAGGACCGGCGTCCGAAGAGGACCGGCGTCCGAAGAAGACCGGCGTCCGAAGAAGGCCCCCGTCCGAGGGGCGGCGTCCGAGACGGCATCCGCACCGGCGCTTTCGTACATACGTGGCGAACGGCCCGTCGCAGGTGGGTTATCCACAGGCGGCGGGCCGTCGTCATGCCCAGCCGATAGTGTGGTCGCTCGTCCGAGACGCCTCGCCATCCCCATGGGACACGGGCGTCCACCGCAGTCCAGCGAACCGGGGCCCGTACCTCGATGTCCGTGCACAGCCACACGGCGGCGCAGAACGGCGCTGCCACACCAGAGTTCCCGCGTCATGTCGTGACCGCGGTCGTCGTCTCCCACGACGGCGCCCGCTGGCTGCCCGACGCACTCGCCGGGCTGCTCGGCCAGGAGCGCCCCGTCCAGTACGCCGTCGCCGCCGACACCGGCAGCGCCGACGACTCCGCCGCGCTGGTCACCGACGCCCTCGGCCCCGACCGCGTGCTCCACCTCGCCCGCCGCACCGGCTTCGGCCAGGCCGTCGAGGAGGCCCACCGCACCGCCCCCCACCTCACCCCCGAGGACCTGCCGTATCTGAAGCGGCCCAGCGGCTGGGACCCCGTCACCCGCCAGTGGCGCGACGACACCTACGACCTGCCCGACCTGCCGCACGGCGAGCCGATCCAGTGGCTGTGGCTGCTGCACGACGACTGCGCGCCCGAACCCGACGCCCTGGCACAGCTGCTGCGCGTCGTGGAGACCGAACTGGAGCTGGGCCGCGACGACGTGGCCGTGGTCGGCCCCAAGCTGCGCGGCTGGTACGACAGGCGACAGCTGCTGGAGGTCGGCGTCTCCATCGCCAACTCCGGCCGCCGCTGGACCGGCCTGGACCGCCGCGAGCAGGACCAGGGCCAGCACGACCACGTCCGTTCCGTGCTGTCGGTGTCCACCGCGGGCATGCTGGTCCGCCGCGACGTCTTCGAGCAGCTCGGCGGCTTCGACCGGCGCCTGCCCCTGATGCGCGACGACGTCGACCTGTGCTGGCGCGCCCACGCGGCGGGCCACCGGGTCCTGGTCGCCCCCGACGCCGTCGTCCGGCACGCCGAGGCCGCCTCGCGCGAGCGCCGCGCCGTCGACTGCGCGGGCCGCACCACCGCCTCCCCGCACAAGGTCGACAAGGCCGGCGCCGTCTACACCCTGCTGGTCAACACCCGTACCGCGGCGCTGCCCTGGGTGCTGCTCCGGCTCCTCCTCGGCACCGTGCTGCGCACCCTCGCCTACCTCGTCGGCAAGGTCCCCGGCCAGGCCGTGGACGAGATCCGCGGCCTGCTGGGCGTGCTGCTGCGGCCCGAGCGGATCGTCGCCGGGCGGCGCACCCGCGGCCGCCCCCAGATCGACAAGGGCGAACTCAGACAGCTCTTCCCGCCGCCGGGCGCCACCGTCCGCGCCACCGTCGAACAGGTCGCAGGCGACCTCTTCGGCGGCTCCGACGCCGAGTCCCCCTCCGGCGCCGGACGGCACGGCGGCGCGGTCGAGTCCGGACCCGGCGGCGACGACGCCGAATTCCTGGAGATCGAGCAGTTCGCCCGCATCAAGCGCATCGCCCGCAAACCGGCGCCGGTGCTCTTCCTGGTGCTGCTGCTCGTCTCCCTGATCGCCTGCCGCGCCCTGCTCGGCGGCGGCGCCCTCGCGGGCGGCTCCCTGCTGCCCGCCCCCGCGGACTCGAGCGAGCTGTGGTCGCGCTACCTCGACGCCTGGCACCCCGTGGGCGCCGGAGGAACCCCGACCGCCCCGCCGTATCTCGCGGTCGTCGCCCTGCTGGCCTCGCTGCTGCTGGGCTCCACCGGGCTCGCCGTCACCACCCTGCTGGTCGCCTCGGTGCCGCTGGCCGGCCTCAGCGCCTACTTCGCCTCCCGGCCGCTGGTGACGTCGAGGCTGCTGCGCGCCTGGGCCGCCGTCGCCTACGCCTTCCTGCCCGCCGTCACCGGCGCCCTCGCCGGCGGCCGCCTCGGCACCGCCGTCCTCGCCGTACTGCTGCCGCTCCTCGCCCGCGCGGGCATCGCGGCCAGCGGCCTGGCGCACTCCTCCGGCGCCCGCGGCAGCTGGCGCGCCACCTGGGCGTACGCGCTGCTGCTGACCATCGCCACCGCCTTCACCCCGATTCTGTGGCCCGCGGCCCTGGTCCTCGGCGTCGGTCTGCTCGCCGTACGCCGCGGCGACATCACCGCCTACGGCCTGCGCTTCCTGGCCCAGCTCGGCACACCGCTGCTGCTGCTCGCGCCCTGGTCGCTGACGCTGCTGCCGTTCGGCTTCTTCACCGGGACCGGCCTTCCGTACGGCCCCTCGACCGCCACCGCGCTCGACCTGCTCGGCGCGAGCCCGGGCGGGCCGGGCACCGTGGACGGGCTGATGCTCGTCGGCATCGTGCTCGCGGCGCTGGCCGCCCTGCTGCGTGCCGAGCGGCGCCCCGCCATCGTGACCGCCTGGGCGGTCGCCCTGGTCGGCCTCGCCCTGGCCGTGCTGTCCAACCGCTCCGCCTGGGCGGGCCCGGCCACCCTGGTCTACGGCCTCGCCCTGCTCGCGGCCGCCGTCCTCGGCGCCGACGGGGCACGCGCGCGCGTGGCCGAGCAGAGCTTCGGCTGGCGTCAGCCGGTCGCCGCGCTGATCGCGTTCGCCTCCGCCGCGGGCCCGCTGCTCGTCGCCGTCGGCTGGATGATCGGCGGCGCCGACGGCCCGCTGGAGCGGCGCGACCCGGTGCAGGTGCCCGCGTTCGTCGCCGAGGAGGGCAACAACCCCGACCAGGCGCGCACGCTCGTCCTCGACAGCGACTCCCCGGCCCACGTCGGCTACACCCTGGTCCGCGGCTCCGGTGCCCGCCTCGGCGACGCCGAACTGGCCGCCGCCGACGGGAGCAACGCGCGCCTGGACAAGGTCGTCGCGAACCTCGTCGCGGGATCGGGTGCCGACCAGGCCATCCAACTCGGCGACTTCGCGGTCCGCTACGTCCTCGTCCACAAGGGCGCCCCGCGCGAGGTCAGCCGCATCCTGGACGCCACCCCGGGTCTGTCCCGGCTCAGCCAGCAGGACGGCAGCGCCCTGTGGCAGGTCGACCGGCAGGTCGCGCGCGCGACGATCGT
Source organism: Streptomyces sp. NPDC096205 (assembly GCF_044763135.1). Classification (NCBI taxonomy): domain Bacteria; kingdom Bacillati; phylum Actinomycetota; class Actinomycetes; order Kitasatosporales; family Streptomycetaceae; genus Streptomyces; species Streptomyces sp. NPDC096205. The sequence goes on from NZ_JBIWFS010000006.1 coordinate 580,402, forward strand.
CCGCGAGGGCGCCGCCGAGCCGCAGCCCGTCGCCGCCGGCCCCGTCGAGATCCACACCACCGTCCCGGACGGCCCCGAGGGCCGCGTCCTGCGCCTGGCCGACAGCGCCTCCGAGGGCTGGACCGCCACCCTCGACGGCACCCCGCTCACCCGCAAGACCCTCGACGGCTGGGCCCAGGGCTTCGAACTGCCCGCCAAGGGCGGCCGCCTGGACCTCACCTACGACAACCCGATCGGCCACACCGCCTGGCTGTGGACCCAGGGCTTCCTCGCCCTCGTCCTCGTCGTCCTCGCCCTGCCCGGCCGCCGCCGCGACATCGACGACGACCTGCCCGAGGAGACGCCGATCCCGGCCCAGGCCACCGCCGGCGAGGGCCGCCGCGCCCGCCGCCTGCGCGCCCAGGCCGAGGCCGAGTCCGCGGCCGAAGAGGGCACCCGCGCGGACGAGTTCCCGCCGATGCCCGAGCAGACCCCGGTCGCCGTCCCGCAGCAGCAGTCGTACGACACCTGGGACACCACCGCCGACCCGTACGCCGGCTACACCGAACAGCAGTACCCGGAGGGCGCCTACAGCGGCACCTACCAGGCCGACCCGTACCAGTCCGGCCAGCCCGGCCAGTACGACCCGTACGCCTACGGCGGCACCCCGCAGACCCCGCCGTACGACCAGGGCTACGACCAGACGTACGGCCAGGGCTACGACCCCGCCTACGACCCGGCCCACCAGGACCCATCGGCCCACCCGGCCCACCCGCACGCCACCGGCGGCGAGCGCCCCGACGGGAGCCAGCAGTGAACCGCACGACCCTGTCCCTGATCGCCGCCACGGGCGCGCTCGCTGCCGTCACCGGCCTCGGCGCGCTCACCGCGCCCGGCGCCTCCGGCACGGACACCGCGCAGGCCGCCGCGTATCTGCCGGTGGAGCGCAGCACGCTCGTGTGCCCGGCGCCCAGCACCTCCGACCTCGCCGACACGACGTACACGTCGTTCACGCCCGTCACGAAGGGCACGGGTGAAAACGGAAAGGCGGAGTTGTTGCCGGCGGATGCGGACGGCTCCGGCAAGTCTTCCGGGAAGAAGAAGGCTTCGAAGCCCGTCCTGAAGCCCGGTGAGGCGGGCACGCCCGTCAGCGGTGACACCTCCGGCGCGCAGGCCCCCGCCCTGATCGGCACCGCCGAGGGCAACGCCGCGCCCGGCTGGGGCGTCCTGCAGACCACCGAGGTCACCGCGGGCACCGGCCGCGGCCTGGCGGGCGTCAACTGCACCGCCCCGGACACCGAGTTCTGGTTCGTGGGCGCCGCCGCCGGAGGCGACCGCACGGACTACGTCCATCTGACCAACCCCGACGACTCCGCGGCCGTCGTCGACATCGAGCTGTACGGCAAGGACGGCGCCCTGGAGTCCACGGTGGCCGAGGGCATCACCGTCAAGCCCCGCTCCACCGAGCCGATCCTGCTGTCCACCCTCACCGACGGCCCGCACAGCGACCTCACCGTGCACGTCAACGTGCGCAGCGGCCGTGTCGGCGCCGCCCTGCTGGCCCTGGACGACAAGCTCGGCGGCGACTGGCTGGCCCCGGCCGCCGACCCCGCGGGCACCCTCGTCGTGCCCGGCATCCCCAAGGACGCCACCTCCGTGCGCCTGGTCGCGTTCACCCCGGGCGGCACCGACGCCGACCTCAAGGTGCGCCTCGCCGCCCCCTCCGGCCTGATCACCCCCGCCGGTCAGGAGACCCTGCATGTGAAGTCGGGGATGACCACCGCGGTCGACCTCGGCGACGTCACGCGCGGGGAGGCCGGTTCGCTGGTGCTGACCCCGACGGACCGCTCGGTGCCGGTCGTCGCCGCCGTACGCGTCGTACGCGGCAAGGGCGACAAGCAGGAGACGGCGTTCATCCCCGCGGCCCGCCCGGTCGGCACGCGCGCGAACTCCCTCGGCAACACCGCCAAGGGCACCACCCTGTCGCTCACCGCGCCCGGCGGCGACGCCAAGGTCGAGGTGACCGCCTCGGCCGGCACCGAGGGCGGCACGGCCGTCACCGAGACGTACACGATCAAGTCGGGCACCACCCAGGACGTGGAACTCCCGGTGCCGGACGGCCTGAAGGGCACCTACGCGCTCACCGTGGAGCCGGTCTCCGGCGGCCCGGTGTACGCCTCCCGGACCCTCACGGCGGCCCAGGACGGCGTCCCGGCGTTCACGGTGCAGACCCTCCCCGACGACCGCGGGACGGTCGCTGTCCCGCAGGCGGAGCAGGACCTCTCGGTGCTGCAGCAGTAGCCGGATTCTTTCTCCGGAGCGCTCAGTCCTCGCCGTAGCGCGGGTCGACCGTCTCCGGGGTGAGCCCCAGCAGTTCGGCGACCTGCTCGACGACGACCTCGTGCACCAGGGCGGCGCGCTCGTCGCGTCCCTTGGTGCGGATCTCCACCGGCCGCCGGTAGACCACCACACGCGCGCGGTGTCCCTCGTGCGCGGGAATCGTGCCGCCCAGCGGGACCGGCTCGTCGTGCCAGGCCTCGCCGGGCGCGGCGGGCCGCGGCACCTCCAGAACCATGAAGTCGATCTCGGCGAGCTGCGGCCAGCGCCGCTCCAGGCGTTCCACGGAGTCCTGCACCAGGTCGGCGAACAGCTCGGCCCGGCTCGCGGCGAGCGGCACCTGCGGCGGTGCGATCGGGCCGCGCATGCCCCGGCCGTGGCGGTCGCGGCGGCGCGGCCCGGGGCCGGTGGCAGGGGGCGGTACGGGGGTGTCCATCACTGGTGAAGCCTAGTTCTTGTGCGAGCGGGCCGCCCGGCGCCCACGCGGCACACCGCACGGCATCCGGCCACACCCGCGGCCATGTCGGAGGATGACCATTCCAGCCAAGGTTGGGCTCGATTCCGTATCTCTACGAGACCGTCGATGACGAGCCGAATGGCGGGGTTTGTACGGACTGGTGACCGCACCCAGTGCTGCGGGATCCGCTGAAAATGCATGTCCGTGCAGGTCAGCGGGGTATGACAGAAGGGGCTTGGGGGACGTTTCGCAACACGACACGGGGGAGTGACCTGGTGGAGAGTCGTCGCGGCCCGCTCAAGAGTGCGGTACCGTCCAACGTCGTGAGCCCTGTACGTCGCTGTTCGCGCACCGCCTGCGGCCGACCCGCCGTCGCGACGCTGACGTACGTCTACGCCGACTCGACCGCGGTCCTCGGCCCGCTCGCCACCTACGCCGAACCCCACTGCTACGACCTGTGCGCCGAGCACTCCGAGCGCCTCACCGCCCCGCGCGGCTGGGAGGTCGTCCGGCTCCTCGACGGCTCCGCCCCGGCCCGCCCCAGCGGCGACGACCTGGAGGCGCTCGCCAACGCCGTGCGCGAGGCGGCCCGTCCGCAGGAACGCGCCGCCCAGGCCGGCGGCGCCCGCACGGCCGACCCGATGGAGGTCGCCCGCCGCGGCCACCTGCGGGTTCTGCGCTCGCCCGACAACTGACGCGCCCAGGTGGCCGGTTGGGCCCCTTTCCGGACTCTCCGGCCTGAAATCGCCCGGACCTGAGGTCACGTCCCGAAGCCCACCAGACGGAGCGCTCGAACGCGCTGCCAGGCCGTACGGGTAGTTTGAGGCGACTGACAGGACTTTCAGGAGGGTTGGCCGTGGTTGCTGATCTGTCGCAGATCGTGAAGGCGTACGACGTGCGCGGAGTCGTCCCGGACCAGTGGGACGAGTCGCTCGCGGAGCTGTTCGGTGCTGCCTTCGCCCAGGTGACCGGCGCGGACGCGATCGTCATCGGGTACGACATGCGGCCCTCGTCGCCCGGCCTCGCGGGCGCGTTCGCCCGGGGTGCCGCCGCGCTCGGCGTCGATGTCACCGAGATCGGACTGTGCTCCACGGACCAGCTCTACTACGCCTCGGGCGCACTGGATCTGCCCGGCGCGATGTTCACCGCCTCGCACAACCCGGCGAAGTACAACGGGATCAAGCTGTGCCGGGCGGGCGCCGCCCCCATCGGCCAGGACACCGGCCTCACCGAGATCCGTGAACTCGTCGAGCGGTGGCGCGAGTCGGGCGCCCCGGCCGCGGCCCCGACACCGGGAACCGTCACCCGGCGCGAGACGTTGGAGGATTACGCGGCCCACCTCCGCTCCCTCGTCGACCTGACCGACATCCGCCCCCTGAAGGTCGTCGTCGACGCGGGCAACGGCATGGGCGGCCACACCGTACCCACCGTCTTCGCGGGCCTGCCCCTGGAGCTGGTGCCGATGTACTTCGAGCTGGACGGCACCTTCCCCAACCACGAGGCCAACCCGCTGGACCCGGCCAACATCGTCGACCTCCAGGCGCGCGTGCGCGCGGAGGGCGCCGACCTCGGCATCGCCTTCGACGGCGACGCCGACCGCTGCTTCGTCGTGGACGAGAACGGCGACCCGGTCTCCCCGTCCGCCATCACCGCCCTGGTCGCCTCCCGCGAGCTCGCGCGCAACGGCGGCGCGGGCACGATCATCCACAACCTCATCACCTCCTGGTCCGTCCCCGAGGTCGTCGAGGAGAACGGCGGCACCCCCGTTCGCACCCGCGTCGGCCACTCCTTCATCAAGGCCGAGATGGCCCGCACCGGCGCGATCTTCGGCGGCGAGCACTCCGCGCACTACTACTTCCGCGACTTCTGGAACGCCGACACGGGCATGCTGGCCGCCCTCCACGTCCTCGCCGCCCTCGGCGGCCAGGAGGGCCCCCTGTCCGCCCTCACCGCGTCCTACGACCGCTACGCGGGCTCCGGCGAGATCAACTCCACCGTCGACGACCAGGCCGGCCGCCTCACCGCGATCCGCTCCGCCTACGAGGGCCAGGACGGCATCACCCTCGACGACCTCGACGGCCTCACCGTCTCCTCCGCCGACTGGTGGTTCAACGTCCGTCCCTCCAACACCGAGCCGCTGCTCCGCCTGAACGCGGAGGCGCGGGACGAGGCGACGATGGCCAAGATCCGCGACGAGGCGCTGGCGATCATCCGCGGCTGATCTCCCGGCTCTCGCTCCGGGGCCGGTTCAGCCGCACGAGCCGGGCGACGGGTGGGCGAGGCCGAGGTCCAGGGGACGAAACCCCTGCCACCTGCGGCCGGACCCACCCGCACCTGTCAACGCCCGCACGGCCTGCCCTCCGGCGGTACGCTGACCAGGCACATACGCATACCCGAAGGGACGTCCCATGCCGCTCGAAGCCGGCCTCCTGGAGATCCTCGCCTGCCCGGCCTGCCACTCTCCCCTCAAGGAGCAGGACACCGAGCTGATCTGCACCGGCCAGGACTGCGGCCTGGCGTACCCGGTGCGCGACGGCATCCCCGTCCTCCTCGTGGACGAGGCCCGCCGCCCGGCGTAACCCGCACGTCACCCTCGTACGCCCCACTCGGCTCCCGCACAGGCCCGCGCAAGCGCCCCGCACCGACTTTGGCGACCGGAGGCTTCCGTCCATGCTCGACGAATCGCTGCTCGACACCCCGGATGCCCTCGCGGAGGCCGACCAGCGCGCCCTGCTGCGCGGTGCCGCCGAAGCCGGCGCCCGCGTCCGCACCGCCACCCGGCAAGCGGCCGAGGCCGGCGTCGGTGGCCTCAAGCCCGACGGCCGCCCGCGCGCCGTCCTCATCGCCGGCCCCGGCGCCGCCGCGATCTGTGTCGCCGACCTCCTCGGCACCCTCGCGGGCCCCGGCAGCCCCGTCACCCGACTGGCCCCCACCGGCGTCGCCCCCGCGGCCGGCGCCCTGCGCTGGGAGCTGCCCGGCTGGACCGGCTCCGTCGACCTGCTGCTGATCACCACCCCCGACGGCACCGAGCCCGGTCTGTCCCTGCTCGCCGAGCAGGCCTACCGCCGCGGCTGCACGGTCGCCGCCGTCGCCCCCGCCGGTACGCCGCTCAGCGAAGCGGTGGCGCAGACGCACGGCCTGTTCGTGCCCATGGCGACCGCGCCGTACGAGCAGGAGGAGCAAGTCCCCACCGCCTCCGCCCCCGGTGTCCTGTGGGCCCTGCTCACCCCGCTGCTCGCCCTGCTGGACCGCGTCGGCCTGGTCGCCGCGTCCGCCGACGCCCTGGAGAAGGTCGCCGACCGCCTCGACCAGGTCGCCGAACGCTGCGGCCCCGCCATCGCGACGTACAGCAACCCCGCCAAGACCCTCGCCGCCGAACTCGCCGACGCGCTGCCGGTGATCTGGACCGAGGGCACCTCCGCGGGACCGGCCGGCCGCCGCTTCGCCGCCGCCCTCGCCGAGCTGTCCGGCCGCCCCGCCCTGGTCGCCGAACTGCCCGAGGCGCTCTCCTCGCACAGCGCCCTGCTGGCCGGCCCGCTCGCCGCCAGCGCCGACCCGGAGGACTTCTTCCGCGACCGCGTCGAGGAACCCCCGGCCCTGCACGCGCGCGTGGTGCTGCTGCGCGACCGTCCCATCGGCGGCCTCACCGCCGCACCCGCCGCCCGCGAGGTGGCCCTCAGCCACGACACGCCGATCAGCGAACTGGAACCGGAGCCCGGCGACGAGCTCGTCACCCTCGCGGAACTGATCGCCATCACCGATTTCGCCGCCGTTTACCTGGCGCTCGCCTCGGGAGCCTGATGTAACCCAGGACGCCCTGACCGTCGTACGCGAAGACCCCGTCCGCGTCACGGCCGTCGTACGAGTCGTACGAAGAGAGAGCAGCAGACAGCGCATGGACCGCCTCGACAACACCGTCCGCCCCTACGCCTGGGGCTCCACCACCGCGATCCCCGGCCTCCTCGGCATCGAGCCGACCGGTGAGCCGCAGGCGGAGCTCTGGATGGGCGCCCACCCCGGCGCGCCCTCCCGCACGGCACGCGGCACGCTCGTCGAGGTCATCGCCGCCGACCCGGAACGCGAGCTGGGCGGGGCGACGGTCGCCAAGTTCGGTCCGCGTCTGCCCTTCCTGTTCAAGATCCTCGCCGCGGGCGCCCCGCTCTCCCTCCAGGTCCACCCCGACCTGGAACAGGCCAGGGAGGGCTACGCCGAGGAAGAGCGCCGCGGCGTCCCCGTCGACGCCCCGCACCGCAACTACAAGGACCCCAACCACAAGCCCGAACTGATCTGCGCCCTCACCGAGTTCGACGGCCTGTGCGGCTTCCGCGACCCGGTGCGCTCCGCCGAACTGCTCGACGGCCTCGGCGTCGACTCCCTCAAGCCCTACGTCGACCTGCTGCACGCGCATCCCGAGGACGCCGCCCTGCGCGAGATGCTCACGGCCGTGCTGAGCGCCGACCCCGAGGACATGGCCCACACCGTCGCCGAGGCCTCCGCCGCCTGCATCCGCCTCGGCGGCGACTACGCGCCCTACGCCGAACTCGCCCACCACTACCCGGGCGACCCGGGCGTCATCGCCGCGATGCTGCTCAACCACGTCCGCCTGCAGCCCGGCGAAGCGCTCTACCTCGGCGCCGGCATCCCGCACGCCTATCTCAGCGGCCTCGGCGTCGAGATCATGGCCAACTCCGACAACGTCCTGCGCTGCGGCCTCACGCCGAAACACGTCGACGTCCCCGAACTCCTGCGCGTGGTCCGCTTCGAGGCCGCCGAGCCGGGAGTGCTGCGCCCGGAGGCCGCCCCGGACGGCGAGGAGGTCTACGAGACCCCGATCGACGAGTTCCGGCTCTCCCGCTACGTCCTCCCGCCCGGCGGCGCCTCGCACGACCTCACCCGCGCCACCCCGCAGATCCTGCTCTGCACGGCCGGCACGATCCGCGCGGGCGCGCACGAACTGACCCCCGGCACCTCCGTCTTCGTCCCCGCGGGCGAAACAGCCGAAGTGTCCGGTACGGGCACGCTCTTCCGCGCCACCGTCGTCGCCTGATCGGACGTCATCGACGGCCCTACGCATCCGTCCCCGGCCGGGCTGCAACAATGACCCACCGGCAAAGGACGGGCAAAGCCGTGGGCGAGGCCCGGGCGGTCGTACGACCTCGTACGACCGCGTACGACTGGGCATGAAGGGAATACGCGAACTCATGAGCGCGTCAGGCGGTACCAAGGCGATCGTGGCGGCACTCGGCGCCAACCTCGCGATCGCGGCATCGAAGTTCGTGGCGTTCGCCTTCAGCGGCTCGTCCTCGATGCTCGCCGAGGGCGTCCACTCGCTCGCCGACTCCGGCAACCAGGCCCTGCTCCTGGTCGGCGGCAAGAAGGCCCAGCGCGAGGCGACCCCGCAGCACCCCTTCGGCTACGGCCGCGAGCGCTACATCTACGCCTTCCTCGTCTCCATCGTGCTGTTCTCGGTCGGCGGCATGTTCGCCCTCTACGAGGGCTACGAGAAGGTCAAGCACCCGCACGAGATCGACCACTGGTACTGGCCCGTCGGCGTCCTCGTCTTCGCGATCATCGCCGAGGGCTTCTCCTTCCGCACCGCCATCAAGGAGTCGAACACGCTCCGCGGCACGCAGTCCTGGAAGGAGTTCGTCCGCCGCGCCAAGGCGCCTGAGCTGCCGGTCGTCCTTCTGGAGGACTTCGGCGCGCTCGTCGGCCTCGTCCTCGCGCTCGGCGGCGTCGGCCTCGCCCTCGCCACCGGCGACGGCGTCTGGGACGGCATCGGCACCCTCTGCATCGGCGCCCTGTTGATCATCATCGCCCTCGTCCTCGCCGTCGAGACCAAGTCGCTGCTGCTCGGCGAGGCCGCCGGCGTCGAGGAGGTCAAGAAGATCGAGGCCGCCGTCGTCGACGGTGACACCGTCACCGGCATCATCCACATGCGCACCCTCCACCTCGGTCCCGAGGAACTCCTGGTCGCCGCGAAGATCGCCGTCCGCCACGACGACACCGCCACCGAGATCGCCACCGCCATCGACGCCGCCGAGGCCCGCATCCGCACCGCCGTCCCCATCGCCCGCGTCATCTACCTCGAGCCCGACATCTACAGCGCCACGGAAGCCGCCAAGGGCCCCGACCGCGAGGCCACCCCGGGCGGCCCGACCCCGACCTTGGACCACTGACCTGAGGTTTGCCGACCTTTCCGGCTCATACGCCAGGCCCGCCTAGTAGTTTTTGGCGGGCCTGGTGTGTTGTTTTGGGCTCGGGGTGGCGGGGGCCTATTGCTCATCCCGGCGGGCTCTTGGGGGTGGGGCTTGGGTTACGGGGCATGGCGTAAACCGGGGCGCGCTGCTTTTTAGGTTCCTGGGGCGGGCCCGCTGCCTTTGCTGAAGGGGCCCGCTGCTCGTGATGGGCGGGCCTGCTTACCCAGAGCCGGGGGCGGGCCCGCTGCGCTGCCGCACCCCCGGAGGGCCCCGCTGTCCCTCACACCCCGAGCGGCCCCGCAGGCCAAGGCACAGGCGGCAGGTCGCCGAGCCGGCGCATCCGCTTGGCGCCCAGGACGAGGACCAGGCCCGCCAGGGCGACGACCAGTCCGATCAGTGCGGCCACGACCAGGGGGAGTGCAGCGGCCGTGCCGGCCACGACACGTCCCTGCACGGCGTCCAGAGGAATCGTCCCGCCCTGGTCACCGCCGTAGGACCGCGAGTCGTTGGAGTTGCTCCGATAGTCGCCGAGGACGAACAGTCGCCCCTCGGGCACCTCGACGACGTACTCCTCGTTCGCCCCGCCGGGAACCCTCCCGTCCACGACCCCGTCCGCCACATACGGCTCGTCCAGCGGCTGCCCGTTGACCAGCAACCTCTGCTCGGCCCCGGTACCGGTGCAGCACTCGATGCGATCGCCCCCCACACCGACGACCCGCTTGATGACGGGGTCCGCGAAGCCCTGGACCTCCGGCGCCGAGAAGAGCACCACATCACCCCGCCCGACCTCGGCCCCGTCGACAGCCGTGTCGACGACCACCCGGTCCCCGGCGGCGTAGGTCGGCCGCATGGCGTCCCCGCCCACCGCGACTCTGTCGTGACCGGCCCACCACCAGCCCAGGCTGCCGACCACCACCAACAGCCCCACCGCGACAGACACCCACCCCGCCACCGACAGCCGACGCGCCGACACCATGACCCCGCCCCCTCCACACCCGCCGTACGGTCGCCGACAGTAACGCCCGGCCACCCAACCCGCATGATCGGCCAGATGTGTTCGAAGGCGGACTGGGGACGGCCGGGCCCAGCGGTGTAGCTTGGAGTGGAGCCAGACGTCGCTGCTGATGGCGGTCGGGCGGTCCCACAGCGGACCGACCGAGGGAGAGAGGGCCTCCGACGGACTGCGCTGCGCGTACGCGGGCATGCCTGTGTCCTCTTTCGGGCACCCCTGTGTCCGCCGCCGCGCAGACCAGCCGTACCCAGACCTCGCCCCAACCCCGAGGAGCAGCTCGTAATGACGACTGTCGACAACCGGCAGGACTTCAAGGTCGCCGACCTCTCCCTGGCCGAGTTCGGCCGCAAGGAGATCACCCTCGCCGAGCACGAGATGCCCGGCCTGATGGCGATCCGCAAGGAGTACGCCGAGGCGCAGCCCCTCAAGGGCGCCCGCGTCACCGGCTCCCTGCACATGACCGTGCAGACCGCCGTCCTGATCGAGACCCTGGTCGCCCTCGGCGCGCAGGTCCGCTGGGCTTCCTGCAACATCTTCTCCACCCAGGACCACGCGGCCGCCGCCATCGCCGTCGGCCCGAACGGCACCCCGGACAACCCCCAGGGCGTCCCGGTCTTCGCCTGGAAGGGCGAGACCCTGGAGGAGTACTGGTGGTGCACGGAGCAGGCGCTGACCTGGCCGAACACCCCCACCGGCGGCCCGAACATGATCCTGGACGACGGCGGTGACGCCACCCTCCTCGTCCACAAGGGCGTCGAGTACGAGAAGGACGGCAAGGTCCCCTCGGTCGACACCGCCGAGAACGAGGAGCACCGGGTCATCCTCGAGCTCCTGAACCGCACCATCACCGACGGCTCCCAGAAGTGGACCCAGCTCGCCTCGGAGATCCGTGGCGTGACCGAGGAGACCACGACCGGCGTCCACCGCCTGTACGAGATGCAGCGCGACGGCGTCCTGCTGTTCCCGGCGATCAACGTCAACGACGCCGTCACCAAGTCGAAGTTCGACAACAAGTACGGCTGCCGCCACTCCCTGGTCGACGGCATCAACCGCGCCACCGACACCCTGATCGGCGGCAAGACCGCCGTCGTCTGCGGCTACGGCGACGTTGGCAAGGGCTGCGCCGAGTCCCTGCGCGGCCAGGGCGCCCGCGTGATCATCACCGAGATCGACCCGATCTGCGCCCTGCAGGCGGCGATGGACGGCTACCAGGTCACGACCCTCGACGAGGTCATCGACAAGGCCGACATCTTCATCACCACGACCGGCAACAAGGACATCATCATGGCCTCGGACATGGCCAAGATGAAGCACCAGGCCATCGTCGGCAACATCGGCCACTTCGACAACGAGATCGACATGGCCGGCCTCGCCAAGGTCCCCGGCATCGTCAAGGACGAGATCAAGCCGCAGGTCCACACCTGGACCTTCCCGGACGGCAAGAAGATCATCGTCCTCTCCGAGGGCCGCCTGCTGAACCTGGGCAACGCCACCGGCCACCCGTCCTTCGTGATGTCCAACTCCTTCGCGGACCAGACCCTGGCCCAGATCGAGCTGTTCACCAAGCAGGCCGAGTACCCGATCGGCGTCTACACCCTGCCCAAGCACCTGGACGAAAAGGTCGCCCGCCTCCACCTGGACGCGCTCGGCGTCAAGCTCACCAAGCTGCGCCCGGAGCAGGCCGCGTACATCGGCGTCGACGTCGACGGCCCGTTCAAGTCGGACCACTACCGCTACTGAGTCGCCGCTGCCGGACTCGTGACTGCCGAGTCCGGCCGCCCGGCCCGCCGCGTGCGCGTCCGTGCACTGACGCGCACCCCGGCGCCAGGTCCGACCTCAGAGGCAGGCCCCCGCACCCCCGTGCCGGGGGCCTGCCCCTTTCACCGGACCGGCAGCCTCGGCTTTCACCGGACCGGCAGCCTCGGCGAGGCGGCCGACCCCGAGCCCGTCAGAACCCAGGACCCCCATGCCCCGCGGCCGTTATTCGCTCCACGATCCGCACGATCACACCCCCCTCGCACTCGAGAACTTCCACTGCGCCCCCGGTCCCTCCGGCTGGCGCTACGTCTCCCAGCTGACCACTCCGTCGGGAGACCCCCACGGCTCCGTCGACCTCGCCCTCGACGAGCTCGGCCGCCCCATCCGCCTGGAACTCCACGCGGGAGGCTGGCAGGTGCGCGGCGCCGCCCTCGACGGCGTCACCTGGGTCCGCACGGACCCCACCGGCACCCATGCCACGGAAGGCAATGTGCGCGCCCACGCCTTCACCGGCACGTCCCCCGCGTTCCTCGTCGCCACGGCCCGTCTCCTGCGCCTCACCCCCTCCGGACAGGCGACCCGCGTACGCATGGTCGCCTTCACGGACCCGGTCCTCGCCCCCCGCACCGTGGACCAGTCCTGGGCCCTGGTGAACAGAGAAACACACGCCACTGACAACGCCCCCCTGACCGTGGACGAATACCAGGTCACAGCCCTGGACACGGGCGAACAGCACACCGTTCACATCGCCGGGGACGTGGTGCTGGCGGCCCCCGGCATCCAGCTGGAGGACCTCGAGACGCCACCGTCGCAGTTCGACTGACGGGCTACGACCGATGAGGGGCCGTCGGGCAGCCAGACGGCCTGACCGACGGACGAGGCGACGGACGACGGAGGAAAGCAGGGCGCGAGCCCGATCATCGGGCGGCGGACCGGATCTCCGGCTGTCCAGCGGCAGACAGCCGACCGCATCCACCCCTCGACAGCGTCCCCTCGCCGGCATCCAACCGTCCGGCGGAGGATCACGCCGGAGGCGCGAACCCCCCAGCGGGCCGGTCACCCGACACGCCGTCCCGGACAGCGGCCCCCTGCTCAGCACCGGGCGCCGTCGGTACAGGCGGCACGGACGGAGACACGGCCCCCTTCTCCAACGCCACGGAAGCCCCGTACGCCCCCACACCCCCCGACTGCACGGGCGCAAACCCGTACGGCACCTCGGTGGCCGCCCCCGCACCACCGGGCACCTGCCCACCGGCAGCCCCGCCCTGCCCGAAGGCACGCTGAGCCTCTCGAGCCTGTCGCTCCTGGAGCACCGCGGCCAGATAGGCGGCCGACGGAACCCCCTGCGGCACCGGCGCCCCCGTACGCGCCGCGAGATCCGCGGCGAGCCTACCCGCCATCGCCGCGCCCACCTGCGGGTCCAGCTGCTGCATCCGCGTCAGGTACTGACGGATGGCGAGCCACAGCCCATCGGGCACCGCGGACAGATCGAGTCCCGAGAAACGGCCCGACATCCAGGGCGGAGGCGGCGGCACGAACCCGGTGCGCGCCGCAGGCACCCGCTCCCGCACCACCAGCGTCCCCGCGAAGACGTCGCCGAGCCGCCGACCCCGTGCAGACACGAGTGAGGCGATACAGGCGACGACCCCGAACGTCATGAGGATCTCGACCACGCCCACGGCACCGCGCACCAGCGCATGCCGGAACCGGATCGGCCCGCCGTCGTCCCGCACCACCCGCAGACCGCACGCCATCTTCCCGAGCGAACGCCCATGACTGAGCGTCTCCACCGCGATCGGCGCACCCACCAGCACGAGGATGAACGACGCGATCGACACAGCCATCTGCGCGGCCTCGTCCAGCGACGCCGTGGCTATCGCCAGGCCGATCGTCACCGCCATATAGGCGACGCCGACCACCACCAGGTCGAGCAACACGGCCAGCGCCCTGCTCGGCAGCTTCGCCGGGCGCAGCTCCAACGCCACCGCCTCGCCCGTCACCAGCTCACTCACGCCCGCCGTCCTTCCCTGACCTGCCCTGAGAACCGCCAGTCTGCCAAGCTGAGGGCGCATCGCGCCGCAGTACGACAAGCTGACTTCCGCGACGAGCCCGCCGACGACCCGTGACGACAAGCCGAGGAGCAGGCACACCGATGGACCTCGACGTCTTCGTCTCCGCCCACCGCGCGGAGTGGGACCGCCTCGACGCCCTCCTCCAGCGCCGGCGCCGCCTCACCGGCAACGAGGTCGACGAACTCGTCGCGCTCTACCAGCGCACCGCCACTCATCTCTCCCAGATCCAGTCCAGCGCCCCCGACCCCCAGCTCACGGGCCGGCTCAGTCAACTGGTGGCACGCGCGCGTAGCGCCGTCACAGGCACCCGCCGCGCCTCATGGCGCGACGTCACGGCCTTCCTGCTCTACGGCTTCCCGGCCGCGGTCTACCGCTCGCGCCACTGGTGGGTACCCACCGCCATCCTGTCCACTGTCGTCGCCGCACTCCTGGGGTGGTGGATCGGCGCCCATCCCGAAGTGCAGGCCTCCATCGGAGCCCCCACCGAGCTGCGCGAGATGACGCGCCCCGGTGGCGAGTACGAGACCTACTACTCCAGCCACCCGGCGACGTCCTTCGCCGCGCAGGTCTGGACGAACAATGCCCAGGCCGCCGCGATGTGCCTGGTCCTGGGCATCTTCCTGGGCCTGCCCGTCCTGTGGATCCTCTTCCTCAACATGCTCAACCTGGGCGTCGGCATCGGCCTGATGTCCTCCGCCGGCCGCCTGGACACCTTCCTCGGTCTGGTCCTGCCGCACGGCCTCCTCGAACTGACCGCGGTCTTCGTCGCCGCCGGCACCGGCCTGCGCCTCGGCTGGACCCTCATCGACCCGGGCCCGCGCACCCGCCGCACCGCCCTCGCGGAAGAGGGCCGCGCGGCAGTGGGCATGGCGATAGGCCTGGCCCTGGTCCTGTTCGTCTCCGGCGCCATCGAAGGCTTCGTCACCCCCTCCGGCCTGCCCACCTGGGCCCGCATCGCCATCGGCATAGCCGCCGAGGTGGCCTTCCTCCTCTACGTCTACGTCCTCGGCGGCCGGGCAGCCCGCGAGGGCGCCACAGGCGACGTCACAGCCGCCGAGCGCAGCGCCAGCGTGCCGACGGCCGCCTGATGTGCGGAAAGGTCCCCTGAGCTGCTAGTCTCCTCTTCGCCCCGCAGGAACCGTTGACACGGAGCAGGCGGGGAGGTAGATTCGAACAGTTGCCTGGACTGGTACTGATCCGGTCGGCGACAGGTTAGAATCTACAGAGCTTCTTGAAACGTCGATCTCATCGATATCAACGAAGCCACCCCCGATGAATCGGAAAAGGATGGCCGGTCTGACCGGCTCGAAACTTCTGATAAAGTCGGAACCGCCGGAAAGGGAAACGCGGAAGCGGGAACCTGGAAAGCACCGAGGAAATCGGATCGGAAAGATCTGATAGAGTCGGAAACGCAAGACCGAAGGG
>NZ_JBIWFS010000007.1:0-295306 GCF_044763135.1 Streptomyces sp. NPDC096205
TACGGCGACTACTACATGTGGGCCGACGACGACAAGCAGTACCAGGACGCCCGCATCATCTTCGTCGACACCGAGGTCTCCAACTGGACCTTCGACCCCGTGCGCAAGCAGTACTTCTTCCACCGGTTCTTCTCCCACCAGCCGGACCTCAACTACGAGAACCCGGTGGTGCAGGAGGAGATCCTGTCGGCGCTGAAGTTCTGGCTGGACCTGGGCATCGACGGCTTCCGCCTGGACGCGGTGCCGTACCTGTACGCGGAGGAGGGCACGAACTGCGAGAACCTCCCCGCGACCCATGAGTTCCTCAAGCGGGTGCGCAAGGAGATCGACGCCCACTACCCCGACACGGTGCTGCTGGCGGAGGCCAACCAGTGGCCGGAGGACGTCGTCGACTACTTCGGCGACTTCCAGTCAGGTGGCGACGAGTGCCACATGGCGTTCCACTTCCCGGTGATGCCGCGCATCTTCATGGCCGTACGGCGGGAATCCCGCTACCCGGTCTCCGAGATCCTCGCCAAGACCCCGGCGATCCCCTCGAGCTGCCAGTGGGGCATCTTCCTGCGCAACCACGACGAGCTCACGCTCGAGATGGTCACCGACGAAGAGCGCGACTACATGTACGCGGAGTACGCCAAGGACCCGCGCATGCGGGCCAACATCGGCATCCGCCGCAGGCTCGCGCCGCTGCTCGACAACGACCGCAACCAGATCGAGCTGTTCACGGCCCTGCTGCTCTCCCTGCCGGGCTCGCCGATCCTGTACTACGGCGACGAGATCGGCATGGGCGACAACATCTGGCTCGGCGACCGGGACGCCGTACGGACGCCGATGCAGTGGACACCTGATCGCAACGCAGGATTTTCCTCGTGCGACCCCGGCAGGCTCTACCTGCCGACCATCATGGATCCGGTGTACGGCTACCAGGTGACCAACGTCGAGGCGTCCATGTCGTCGCCGTCGTCGCTGCTGCACTGGACCCGCCGGATGATCGAGATCCGCAAGCAGAACCACGCCTTCGGGCTCGGCTCGTACACGGAACTGCACTCCACCAACCCGGCGGTCCTCGCGTTCCTCCGGGAGTACGGCGACGATCTGGTGCTCTGCGTCAACAACTTCTCCCGCTTCGCCCAGCCCACCGAGCTGGACCTGCGGGAGTTCAGCGGGGCCCACCCGGTCGAGCTGATCGGCGGGGTGCGGTTCCCGGCGATCGGCGAACTGCCGTATCTGCTGACCCTGGCGGGCCACGGCTTCTACTGGTTCCGGCTCCGCAAGGACGCCGTATAAGACCGGAAGACGTCGTCCACAACCTGGGGCGGGTCGGTTTTCACCGTCCCGCCCGGGGCACGCAACAGTAATCACCCTGCCGGGGAAAGGACGCATGCCATGTCGGAAGCCGTCACCCGCCCCGCAACGGTCCGCAGCGGCCTGCTCCCGTCACTCGAACCCTTATTGCGCGAATGGCTTCCGCGGCAGCGCTGGTTCGCGGGGAAGGGACGCCCGGTCACCGGTCTGTCCCTGGTGTCGGCGACCGAACTGGTGCCCGCCACCGGCCGGTTGGGCCTGCACCATCTGCTCGTCCGCGCCCATCAGCCCTCGACGCTGGGCGCCCCGACCCACCCCGGCGACTGCTACCAGCTGCTGATCGGGGCGCGCGAGGCACTGCCGCCGCATCTCGCGCCCGCGCTGATCGGCCATGTGCAGGACGGCCCGCTCGCCGGGCGCACCGTGTACGACGCCCTCTACGACCAGCGCCCCGCGGAGCTGCTCCTGGAGGCGCTACGCGGGCGGGCCCGGGTGGGCGCCCTCCGCTTCGACGGTGAGTCGGCCCAGGAGATCAGGTCCGGGCTGGTGCCGCGGCTGGTGACGTCCGAACAGTCCAATTCGTCCGTCGTCTATGGAGATACGTTCATCCTGAAGCTGTTGCGCCGGGTCGTGCCGGGCGTCAACCCCGACCTGGAGCTGCCGCTGGCGCTGGCGCGTGAGGGCTGCGCGCGGGTGCCGGAGCCGACGGCCTGGATACGGGCGGAGCTGGACCCCGAGCCGTACGTCCTCGGTGTGCTGCAGCCGTTCGTGCAGGGCGCCGCCGACGGCTGGGAGCTGGCGCTGAGCGAGCTGGCCAAGGGCGAGGACTTCACCGCCGAGGCCCGCGCGCTGGGCCGGGCCACCGCCGAGGTGCACACGGCCCTCGCCGCCGCCCTGCCGACCGTCACTCTCGGCCACGCCCAACTGGAGCCCCTGGTGGCCGGCATGCGGGAACGTCTGGACGCGGCCGCCCAGGCGGTGCCCGCGCTGCGGCCCTACGCCCCCGGCCTGCGCACCGCCTTCGACGCGCTGGCCGACCTCGCCGCCGAGGGCCACACCTGGACCGCCCAGCGCATCCACGGCGACCTGCACCTCGGGCAGTGCCTGCGGTCGCCGTCGGGCCGGTGGTCGCTGATCGACTTCGAGGGCGAGCCCGCCAAGCCGCTCGCCGAGCGGCGGATGCCGCAGCCGGCCGTCCGGGACGTCGCCGCCATGCTGCGTTCCTTCGACTACGCGGCCCACTCCGTGAACCCGCCCGCGCCCGACTGGGCGCACGCCTGCCGGTCCGCCTACTGCACCGGGTACGCGGAGGCGGGCGGACCCGATCCGCGGACCGATCCGGTGCTGCTGCGTGCCTATGAGACCGACAAGGCGGTTTACGAAGTGGTCTACGAGGCCCGCCACCGCCCCGACTGGCTTCCGGTCCCGCTCTCCGCGGTGCACCGGCTCGCGTCACCCGACCTGACCTGACCACCTCACCAGACCCGCGCCCAGGAGGCTCCTCCCGTGACCCCCAGCTCCCCGTCCAGCGGCCCGCGCCAGGAAACCACGGCCGAAGAGACGGCCAAGGAGACGCGCATTCCGGCGCAGAAGAAGGCTGCTGCGGCCAAGAAGACTCCTACGGCGAAGAAGGCCCCGGCCCCGGCCCCGGCCCCGGCCAAGAAGGCGACACCCGCGAAGAAGGAAGCTTCCGCGAAAAAGGCGGCTCCCGCGAAGAAGGCCACGGCGAAGACGACGGCTCCGGCGGCGAAGAAGTCGAGCACGGCGGCGGCGAAGAAGACGACCACCGCGGCTGCGAAGAAGACGGCAGCGACGGCGAAGAAGGCAACGACCGCGGTGGCGAAGAAGACAACCGCCCCGGCCGCGAAGAAGGCGACGAAGGCCGCGAAGAAGGCGACGAAGGCCGCGGCGAAGACGACGAAGGCCGTGGCGAAGAAGGCGACCACGAAGAAGGCGGCTCCGACCAAGAAGGCCCCTGCTAGCAAGAAGACCACTGCCACCAAGAAGACCACCGCCGCCAAGAAGGCCACCCCGATCACGCCCGCCACCCCGGTCACCCCCGCCCCCTCCCCCGCCCTCGACGCCGTCGACCGCGAGCGGCTGCTCTCCGGCACGCACCACGACCCGCACGGTGTCCTCGGCGCGCACCCGCACCCGGACGGTGTCGTCTTCCGCGCCTTGCGGCCGTACGCCCTGTCGGTCACCGTCGTCACCGGCGACCTGCGGGCCGACCTGCACGACGACGGGGACGGCTTCTTCTCGGGCCTGCTGCCGCTGCGGGAGGTGCCGGAGTACCGGCTGAGGGTGACGTACGAGGGGAGCGAGCTGGAGGTGGAGGACGCCTACGGCTTCCTGCCCACGCTCGGTGAGCTGGACCTGTATCTGATCGGTGAGGGCCGCCACGAGGAGCTGTGGAAGGTGCTGGGCGCGCACCCGATGACGCACCAGGGGGTGACCGGCACCCGGTTCGCGGTGTGGGCGCCGAACGCGCGGGGTGTGCGGGTGGCCGGCACCTTCAACTACTGGGACGGCACCGGCTCTCCGATGCGCTCGCTGGGCTCCTCGGGGGTGTGGGAGCTGTTCGTGCCGGAGATCGGCGAGGGTGAGCTGTACAAGTTCGAGATCACCCGCCCCGACGGCTCGCGCACGCTGCGCGCGGACCCGCTGGCCCGCCGTACGGAGGAGCCGCCGGCCACGTCGTCGATCGTGTACGCGTCGCACTACGAGTGGGGCGACGAGGAGTGGCTCGCGCAGCGGGCTGAACGCCCCGCGCACGAGGCGCCGTTCTCGGTGTACGAGGTGCACCTGCCGTCCTGGCGGCCCGGGTTGACCTACCGGCAGCTGGCCGAGCAGCTCCCGGCGTACGTGAAGGACCTGGGCTTCACGCATGTGGAGCTGATGCCGGTCGCCGAGCACCCGTTCGGCGGGTCGTGGGGCTACCAGGTCACCGGCTTCTACGCGCCGACGGCCCGGCTCGGTACGCCGGACGACTTCAGGTACCTGGTGGACAAGCTGCACCAGGCGGGCATCGGTGTGCTGATGGACTGGGTGCCGGCGCACTTCCCGCGGGACGACTGGGCGCTGGCGGAGTTCGACGGGCGTCCGCTGTACGAGCACGAGAACCCGCTGAAGTCGGCGCACCCCGACTGGGGCACGCTGGAGTTCGACTTCGGCCGCCGTGAGGTGCGCAACTTCCTGGTGGCGAACGCCGTGTACTGGTGCGAGGAGTTCCACATCGACGGCCTGCGCGTCGACGCGGTGGCCTCGATGCTCTACCTGGACTACTCGCGCGAGCCGGGTCAGTGGGTGCCGAACGAGCACGGCGGCCGGGAAAACCTGGACGCGGTGGCGTTCCTGCAGGAGATGAACGCGACGGTGTACCGCAGGGCGCCGGGTGTGGTGACGATCGCGGAGGAGTCGACGGCCTGGGACGGCGTCACGCGTGCCACCCACCACAAGGGCCCCAGCGGTTTCGGCGGGCTCGGTTTCGGCCTGAAGTGGAACATGGGCTGGATGCACGACTCGCTGGACTACATGAGCAAGGAGCCGGTGCACCGCAAGTACCACCACAACGAGATGACGTTCTCG
Organism: Streptomyces sp. NPDC096205; assembly: GCF_044763135.1. NCBI lineage: Bacteria > Bacillati > Actinomycetota > Actinomycetes > Kitasatosporales > Streptomycetaceae > Streptomyces > Streptomyces sp. NPDC096205. Next base: position 4,891 of record NZ_JBIWFS010000007.1, read on the forward strand.
ATGGTGTACGCGTACAGCGAGAACTACGTCCTGCCGATCTCCCACGACGAGGTCGTCCACGGCAAGCGGTCCCTGGTGTCGAAGATGCCGGGCGACTGGTGGCAGCAGCGCGCCAACCACCGCGCCTACCTCGGCTACATGTGGGCCCACCCCGGCAAGCAACTGCTGTTCATGGGGCAGGAGTTCGCCCAGGGCGCGGAGTGGTCGGAGGCGCACGGCCCGGACTGGTGGCTGCTGGACCCGGCCTACGGGGCCGAGCAGGAACACCGGGGCGTCCGCGACCTGGTCCGTGACCTGAACACCACCTACCGGGCCGTCCCCGCCCTCTGGGAGCGCGACAGCCACCCCGACGGCTTCGCGTGGGTCACCGCCGACGCCGCCGACGACAACGTCCTCGCCTTCCTCCGCCACGACGCCGACGGCTCGCCCCTGCTGGCGGTCAGCAACTTCTCCCCGGTGCCCCGCGAGGACTACCGCCTGGGCGTCCCCGACGACGTCCCCGCCTGGCACGAGGCCCTCAACACGGACGCCGCCCGCTACGGCGGCACCGACGTCACCCTCCCCGGCCCGGTCAAGCCCGAGCCCCAGCCCTGGCACGGCCACCCGGCCAGCATCCGGCTGACCCTGCCGCCCCTGGCCACGCTCTGGCTGCGGCCGGCCTGAGGCCCGCTGCCGGGCCGGGGTCCCGTCCTTCGGGGCTCCGGCCGGTGCGCTGCACCAGTACGGGACCGCGGCCGTGCGGCTCAGGCCCCGTCCACCAGTCCCTTCGGCAACGCCCCCGTGTGCAGCACCCCCAGCCGCTGCGTGGCCCGGGTCAGGGCCACGTAGAGGTCGCTCGTGCCGTAGCGGGCGGGTTCGACGACCAGGACGGAGTCGAATTCGAGGCCCTTGGCCTGGCGGGGGTCGAGGAGGACGACCTGGTGGGTCAGGTCGGGCTCTCCGCCCGCCGTGACGCCGTGGAGGTGGGCGGCCAGCCTGCGGTGGAGGTCGCGTGGGGCGATGACGGCCAGGCGGCCGTCCTCGGGGGTGAGTTCGGTGACCGCCTCCTCGACTGCCGCGGGCAGGTCGGTCGTGGCGCGGATCCACGGGTGTACGCCCGTGGAGCGGACCGAGCGGGGCGGCTCGAAGTCCGGGTGTTCGGCGCGTACGACCGCTGCCGCGAGGTCCATGATCTCGGCCGGGGTGCGGTAGTTGACGCCGAGGCGGGTGTGTTCCCAGCGGTCCTCGACGTAGGGCGCGAGGATCTTCTCCCAGGAGCCGACGCCGGCCGCCTCGGCGGTCTGGGCCGGGTCGCCGACCAGGGTCATCGAGCGTGTGGGGCTGCGGCGCATCAGCAGCCGCCAGGCCATCGGGGACAGTTCCTGCGCCTCGTCGACGATGATGTGCCCGAACGCCCAGGTGCGGTCGGCCGCGGCGCGCTCGGCGGCGCTGCGGTGGTCGGCCTCCTCATGCCGCTCGGCGAACCGCTCGGCGTCGATGATGTCGTGCGCGGACAGGACCTCGGAGGCCTCAGGGTCGCCCTCCTCCTTGTCCTCGAACTCGTACGTCCGCGACGCGAACGACACGTCCAGCACGCCCTGCGCGTACGCCACCTGCGTCTCGCGCTCCCGCTCGGCCAGGGCGCGGGCCAACCGGTCGTCCTCGCCCAGGAGTTCGGCCGCCTCGTCCAGCAGCGGCACGTCCGCCACCGTCCAGGCCCGGGTGACCGGGCGGCGGATGGCGGCGGCGTCCGCGTCGGCGAGGTAGCCCTCGGGGGCGGCGAGGAAGTCGGCGACCAGTCGCTGCGGGGTCAGGCGCGGCCACAACTGGTCGATGGCCGTCCAGACTTCGGGGTTCTCGGCGATGTCGTCGCGGATCTGGGTGATGTCGCTGGCGTCGAGCAGGTTCGAGCCGTCGTAGGGGTCGGTGCCCACGCGTTCGGCGTACAGCTCGGTGAGGGTGTTGAGGATGTGGCCCTCGAAGTACTCGCGGGAGGCGTTGTGCGGCAGCTTGGCGGCGCGGGTCCGCTCCCGGGCCACATTGACCAGGCCGTCGTCGAGCATCAGCACCTCGCGGTCGTGCTCGACGGCGATGACCGGGTCGGGCAGCGCCTGCCGGTCGCGTACGACGGCGGCGAGCACGTCGGCCATGTCGGCGCGGCCCTTCACCGCGGCGGCCTCGGGCGTGTCCGCGGCGGTCGCCTTCACGCCGGGGAACAGCTCGCCGACGGTCGCGAGGAGCACGCCGGTCTCGCCGAGGGAGGGCAGCACCTCGCCGATGTAGCCGAGGAAGGCCGGGTTGGGGCCGACGATCAGCACGGCGCGGCGGGCGAGCAGCTCGCGGTGCTCGTAGAGGAGGTAGGCCGCGCGGTGCAGCGCGACCGCGGTCTTGCCGGTGCCCGGGCCGCCCTCGACGACCAGCACGCCGCGGTGGGGCGCGCGGATGATCTCGTCCTGCTCGGCCTGGATGGTCTGCACGATGTCGCTCATCCGGCCGGTGCGGGCGGAGTTCAGCGCGGCGAGCAGCACGGCGTCACCGGCCGGGTCCTCGAAGCCGGTGCGCTCCCGGTCGCCGACGTCGAGGAACTCGTCGTGCAGGGCGGTGACCCGGCGGCCGTCGGTGGAGATGTGGCGGCGCCGGCGCAGGCCCATCGGGGTGTGGCCGGTGGCCAGGTAGAAGGGGCGGGCGACCTCCGCGCGCCAGTCGATCAGTACGGGCGTGCGCTCGGCGTCGTCGCGGCGCAGGCCGATACGGCCGATGTGGTGGCTGTCGCCGGAGGACAGGTCGATCCTGCCGAAGCACAGCGAGCCGTCCACGGCGTTCAGCGCGGCGAGCAGTCCGGAGCGCTCGGCGACGAGGATGTCCCGCTCCAGCCGGGCCTGCATGGGCGTGTCGCCCTGCGCGAGGGCGTCCCCCACGGACGTCTCGGTCTCGCCGCGCAGCAGGTCCACGCGGGCGTACAGACCGTCGATGAATTCCTGCTCGGCAAGAATTTCACCGCTGTTTTCAACCCTGTTTGACAATGCCACTCCCGCGCAGATATACTGTGCTCACTGAACTTCTTTGCGACCCAATCTTCTTGAAGTCGCGAATCAATAAATATACGCAAAGCAATCCCCCGAGCGCAATTGCCGGGGGATTTTCTGTGTCCTGCGTGCGGCAGCGCGCTTCTCACGGCAGCAGCGGTTTGCCCTCCACCGGCGAGGTCAGCACGATCGAGGTCGTCGTGCGGCCCAGCGCGGAGACCTCCTCCAGGACGTCCTCCAGATGGACCGTGTCGCGCACGGCGACCTTCAGGATCCAGCAGTCCTCGCCGACCACGTGGTGCACCTCGGTGATCTCGGGGCGCTCGATCAGCTCCAGGGTCCGCGGATGCTTGAGGGTGTAGCCGCCGTGCGGATTGACCCTGATGAACGCCTGGATGCCGTAGCCGAGGCGGGCCGGGACGACCCGGGCGCCGTAGCCGCTGATCACGCCCGCCGCCTCCAGCCGGCGCACCCGCTCGGTGACCGCGGCGGGGCTCAGCCGCACCCGCCGCCCGAGCTCGCTCAGCTTGATCCGGCCGTCCGCCTGGAGCAGGTGCAGGATCTGCCGGTCCAGGGCGTCGAAGGCCGCCGATGTTTCGCTGGTCGCCGCCCGCAGATGCCGTGTTTCTTTCGGCGCGGCCGCCTGATCTCCCATGTTCTCCCCTTCATGGCGCGCTGTCCGGCCAGGAGAATTATGGCCATGACAAAGGCACGCGAGGTACTGGTCATCGGAGGCAACCGCTATTTCGGCAGGCGGCTGATCGAACGGCTGCTGGCCGCGGGCGACCGGGTCACGGTCCTCAATCGCGGCTCGGCCCCGCCCCCGCCCGGCGCGGTCCGGCTGATCGCCGACCGGGACGACGAGGACGCGCTGCGTGCCGCGCTCGGCGAGCGCGCCTTCGACGTCGTCGTCGACCAGGTCTGCTACACCCCGCGCCAGGCCGACCTCGCGGTCCGTGTCCTCGCCGGCCGGGTCGGCCGCTACGTGATGACGTCCACGGTGGAGGTGTACGAGTACGAGGACTCCATCGCCCCCGTCCGCGAGAGCGACCTGGACCCGCGCACGGTCGCCGTGGACCTGGAACTCCCCTGGCAGGACCCGGAGTTCCTCGAAGCCCACTACGGCGAGGGCAAGCGGCAGGCCGAGGCGGTGTTCGCGGCCGCGCCCGGCCTCCCGTACGTCGCCGTCCGCGTGGCCCATGTTCTGGGCGGGGCCGACGACTTCACCGGCCGGCTGGCCCACTACGCCGACCGCATCAGCGCGGGCGAGCCGATCGCCGTCCCGGAGGCGAACCATCCGGCGACGTACATCCACGTCGAGGAGATCGCCGACTTTCTCTTCTGGGCGGCCGGCCAGGACTTCACCGGGCCGGTCAACGCCGCCTCCCACGGGCGGCTGACCACCGACGACCTGTGCGCGGAGCTGGCCGTGCACCTGCCCCACGGCAAGACCGTCTTCCAGGAGGTGAAGGTGGGCGCCGTGTCGCCGTTCTCCTTCCGCCGCTCGTACGGGATGGACAACTCCCGGGCCGTCGAGCTCGGTTTCCGCTTCGGCAACGCACGGCAGTGGCTCCCGCGGGCCGTCACGGAGACCCTCGCTGCCGCGAAGACTCCCGGAAAGGACCACTGACATGCGCTACCGCACCCTCGGTGACGTGCAGGTGAGCGCGATCGGGCTCGGCGCGATGCCGCTGTCCCTGGAGGGCCGCCCCGACGAGGCGCGCGCCCTGGCCACCGTGCACGCAGCCCTCGACGCGGGCGTGACCCTGCTGGACACGGCCGACTCCTACCACCTGCCCGGCGCCGAACCCGGCCACAACGAACTGCTGCTCGCCCGCGCCCTGGCGACGTACGGCGGTGACACCTCCGAGGTGCTCGTCGCGACGAAGGGCGGCCGGGGCCGGCCGGCGGACGGGTCCTGGACGGTGAACGGCGACCCCGCGCATCTGAAGGCCGCCGCCGAGGCGTCCCTGAAGCGGCTCGGCGTCGACGCCATCGGCCTCTACCAGCTGCACAAGCCCGACCCGTCCGTCCCCTTCGAGGAGTCCGTGGGCGCGCTGCGCGACCTGCTCGACGCGGGCACGATCCGGCTGGCCGGCCTCTCCAACGCCGACGCCGGGCAGATCCGCACGGCCCGTACGATCCTCGGCGACCGGCTCGTCTGCGTGCAGAACCAGTACTCCCCGGCCGTCCGGGACAGCGACCCCGAGCTGCGCCTGTGCGCCGGGCTCGGGCTCGCCTTCCTGCCCTGGAGCCCGCTCGGCGGCATCTCCCGCAGCTCCCTGGACGGGCCGTCCCGGCAGGAGCGCGAGCCCCGGTTCGCGGCCTTCCACGCCGTGGCCGACGAGCGCGGGGTCAGCCCCCAGCAGGTGTGCCTGGCCTGGCTGCTCACGCAGTCCCCGACGGTGATCCCGATCCCGGGGGCGAGCCGGCCGGAGACGATCCGGGACTCGGCGGCAGCGGCCGACCTGGAGCTGTCGGCGCAGGAACGGGCCCGCCTGGACGCGGCGGTTCACTCCTCCTGATCGGGCACGCCCAGCAGCCGCCGGGTCAGCAGGTCCCGGTCGGAGAGCAGCTCGTCGAGAGCGGCCCGTACGTCGGCGGGCTCGGTGCGCGGGGCCTCGCGCTCGGCGCCGATCAGCACGGACCGGCGTACGAGCTCCTTGGTGAAGGACGCTGTCGTGCCCTCGGTGCGGGCCACCACCTCCGCGGTGATCTCCTCGTCCAGCCCGAGGCCGGCACCGTACAGCCCCAGCAGCCGGGCGCGGCCCGCGGCGTCCGGCAGCGGGATCTCCACGGCGAGGTCGACCCGGCCCGGCCGCTGCACCAGGGCCGGCTCCAGCAGGTCGGCCCGGTTGGTGGTGAGCAGGAAGGCGACGTCGGCGTCGTCGCCGAGGCCGTCCATCTCGTTCAGCACCTGGAAGAGCAGGGGCTGTTCACCGCCGCCGTGGTCGCGGGACTCGGCGATCAGGTCGCAGTCCTCCAGGACGACGAGGGCCGGCTGGAGCATGCGGGCGAGGGCGCAGGCCGGGCCGATGGCGTCGATGCTCTCGCCGGACAGGACGACGACCGTGAACTGCGGCAGGTGGGACAGCAGATAGCGGATCGTGTGCGTCTTGCCCGTGCCGGGCGGTCCGTACAGCAGCAGTCCGCGGCGCAGATGCTGGCCCGCGGCCCGCAGTCGCTCGCGTCGCCGGGCCACGCCCACGACCTGGCGTTCGACGCGGTCCAGCAGGCCGTCGGGGAGGACGATGTCGGCGCGCGTCAGGGCGGGGCGGCGGTGGAAGCGGAACGGGCCGAGGCCGTGGCCGAACTCCGAGCCCTCGAAGGAGAGCACCTGGCCGCGGAAGATGTTGTGCTCGCGCACCAGGGCGTCCAGCCCGGCGAGCATCCGGTCGGCGAACTCCTTGTCCTGCGTGAGGACTTCGACCTCCACCTTGTTGCGTCCGTACTCGTCCTGCGGGCCGCGCAGCAGCACCGCGAAACGCTCGCCGCCCTCCCGGCCCAGGTAGAACCCGCAGGACACACAGGCGAGTTCCTCGTCCGGGGACACCGGCAGATGGGCGTGGTCGACCGCGCCGACGGTGAACCGGTCGTAGCGGTCGGCGGCCTCCAGGATGTCGCCGAGGGTCAGCTCGCCGTGGTGCTGGGCGCCACGCATGCCGATCAGCTCGTACGAGCGATCCTCGGCCTCGAACCAGCGCTCCAGCGCGAGGTGCACATTGGGCAGGTCGTAGGGCGGGTACGCCGCCTTCACCACCGGCCGGTCGGCGGGCGCGGCCCCGAGATGCTCACGCAGGCGCCGGCTGAGGTCCCGACTCTCGTCGGCCTCCTTGCGGCGCGGCCGGGCCACCGCCATGAGGAACTCGGTGAACAGCCCGCTGACCTCCTCGATCGACAGCGGCGAGGGCTCGCGGCCCGGTCCGAACCGCGCCTCGTACTCGTCCGAGCTGACGATCTCGACCTTGCCGGAATCCGTCATGCAGCGTCTCCCCGTGTGCCGGAGGTGGGTGGTGCGCAGGGGTTCCAGCGTGGGCGGGCGGGGGCGGACCGGTCAAAGGAATTCGTCCAGAAGGGACGGGGCGCACCGCGCCGGCGGTACGCCCCCGTCCCGTGACATTGCTGCCGGGGATCACCGACCCGTGGGCGTGGCGCCCTCGGGACGGCCGGGGATCACCGACCCGTGGGCGTGGCGCCCTCGGAAACGGCCTCCGCATCCGTCTCGGAAACGGCCTCCGGCTCCTCCTTGGAGACCTCCGCCGCCTCCCCGCCCTTCCTCGGCAGCAGCACCGCGACCAGCACTGTCCCGACGCCCAGGATCACCGCGCCGACCAGGCTGGTGTGGGCGACCGCCTCGGAGAAGGAGGAGCCGACCGCGTCGGCCATCTGCCGGGCACCCTCGGTGAGTTGGCCGGACTTGGCCTTCAGCTGCGCGGCCTGCTGCGGGTCCGTGACCAGGGCGGCGCGCTCGGCGAGGTTGCGGGCCTGGGCGCCGATGGCCTGGGCCGTGGCGTAACCGGCGCCCACGGAGTCCTGGGCGGTGGCGAGGGCGTCCCCGGGGAGCCCGCTGCCGCGGGTCGCGTCCGTGAGGTGGTCGGCGTAGGACGTGCCGAGCAGGGAGCCGAGGATGGCGATGCCGAGGGAGCCGCCGAGTTCGAGCGAGGTGTCGTTCACCGCGCCGCCGACGCCCAGTTCGGACTCGGGGAAGGCGCCCATGATGGCGTCGGTGCAGGGCGAGAGCGCCAGGCCGATGGCGAGGCCGAGCACGACGAGGGGTGCGACCAGATCGCCGTACGACGATCCGGCGTCGACCTGGGTGAGCAGCGCGAGCGCGGCCGTGCCGCCGACCATGCCCGCGGTGACGGTGAGCTTCATGCCGACCCGGGGGGTCAGGAGGCCGGTCAGGGCCGAGCCGACGAAGACCGCGCCCGCCAGCGGCAGCATGCGCAGGCCGGTGTCGAAGGCGTCGTAGCCGAGGACGAACTGCAGGTGCTGGGTGAGGTAGTAGAAGGCGCCGAAGACGGCCAGGAAGAACAGGGCGACGGCGAGGTTGGAGCCGGCGAAGCGGCGGTCGGTGAAGCGGCGGACGTCCAGGACCGGGCGCGGGTGGCGCAGCTCCCAGAGGACGAAGGCGAGCAGGCCCGCCCCCGCCACCACGGCCGCGCCGATCGCCTTCGCGCCCCAGCCGAAGTGCGGGCCCTCGATGATCATGTAGACCAGCGCGGCGATCCAGACCACCGACAGCAGTCCGCCGACGTAGTCGATACGGCCGTGGTGTCCGGCCTTGGACGGCGGTACGAGGACGAAGGCGGCGACCAGGGCGACCGCGGCCACGGGGACGTTGATCAGGAAGGTCGACGACCAGCCGTGGTGCTCCAGGAGCGCTCCCGCCACCAGCGGGCCGGCGGCGATGGCGAGGCCTGCCGTGGCGGTCCACAGCACGATGGCCTTGGCGCGCTCGGCGCGCGGGAAGGTCGCGGCGAGGAGGGAGAGCGTCGCGGGCATGATCAGCGCGGCGCCGACGCCCATCACGGCGCGGGCCGCGATGACCGTCGTCGCGCTATCGGCCAGGTAGCCGAAGACGGCACCGCCGCCGAAGACGACGAGGCCGAGCGCGAGCGCGCCGCGGCGGCTGTACTTGTCGCCGATCGCGCCGAGCAGCAGCATCAGCGCCGCGTAGGGGACGGTGTAGCCGTCGATGACCCATTGCAGGTCGGCGCTGGACAGGCCGAGGTCGCGGGTCATGTCGGGCGCGGCGACGGTGAGGGCGGTGTTCGCCATCACGATGACCAGCAGGCTCAGACAGAGCACCAGCAGGGCCCACCAGCGGCGGCGGTAGGGGCCCTCCATCCGTTCGACCGGTTCGTTGAGGACGAGTGGCATGGCGGAGGCGGCCTTCCTGGGGTCGTGCGCGGCACCGGCTCCCGCTCGTGACGGGCACCGGTTGCACAGGGGTGTGCAATTGCTCAACACTGTGCAATGTACGACTCTGCACACAGGTGTGCAAATCGAAAGGCGTGCAGAATGACAGCCATGACCACGGGCCACACCAGCCGCGCCGACGCCAACCGGCGGCGCATCCTCGACGTCGCCCTCGCGGAGCTGCTGCGCGACCCCGACGCGTCCATGGACCAGATCGCGCGCGCCGCAGGTGTCGTACGGCGCACGGTGTACGGGCACTTCCCGAGCCGCGAGGCGCTGATCGCGACGCTGGTCGACGACGCGGTCGCGGCGGTGGAGGCCGTGCACACCGCGGCCCGGGACGGGGTCGCCGACCCGGCGGAGGCCGTGGCCCGCTCCGTGCTCGCCGTCTGGGACATCGCCGACCGCTACCGGCTGCTGACCGCGCTGGCCCAGCGCACGGTCACCATGCAGGGCATCCGCGAACGGCTGGCCCCCCTCAGGCGGGACGCCGTCGCCCATCTCCAGCAGGGCCTCGACGACGGCGTCTTCGCCTCACCGCTGCCGGCCGAGGCCCTGGCCTATGTGCAGGAACAGACGATCTTCGCGCTCATGGAGGCCGTCAACGACGGGCTGCTGCCGACCGAGGAGGCCGGCCGCTCGGCCGCGGTCACCGTGCTGACCTCGGCAGGCGTGCCGGCCACCCGCGCCGCCGCGCTGGTGCGGGAACTGATCGCCTGAGCCGTGTCCCTGCAGGTGCATCCCCGTACGACCGGACGCCCGGCCCCCGTTCAGGTGGGGCCGGGCGTCCGGTGGCTCGGAGGGCGGGCAGGTCAGGCCTTGGCCAGCTCCTCGCGCTGGTCCGGCACCTCCGCGGGGGCCGACGCGTGGTCGTCCAGGAGGGTCTCCTCGTCGAAGGGCAGCCGGCCCGCGAGGACCTCGAAGACGCGCTCCTTGTCGATCTCCTTGGTCCAGGTGCCGACCAGCACGGTGGCGACCGCGTTGCCCGCGAAGTTCGTCAGGGCGCGGGCCTCGCTCATGAAGCGGTCGATGCCGACGATCAGGCCGATGCCGTCCACCAGGGCGGGCTTGTGCGACTGGAGGCCGCCGGCCAGCGTGGCCAGGCCCGCGCCGGTGACACCGGCCGCGCCCTTGGAGGCGACCAGCAGGAACAGCAGCAGCGGGATCTGCTCGCCGAGGGACATCGGCGTCCCCATGGCGTCGGCGATGAACAGCGAGGCCATGGTCATGTAGATCATGGTGCCGTCGAGGTTGAAGGAGTACCCGGTCGGGACGGTGATGCCGACCACCGGCTTGCTGACGCCGAGGTGCTCCATCTTCGCGATGAGGCGCGGCAGTGCGGACTCCGACGACGACGTCGACAGGATCAGCAGGAACTCCCGGCCCAGGTACTTGAACAGGGTGAGGATGTTCAGCCCGGCGACCACCCGGAGCAGCGCGCCGAGGACGACGAAGACGAACAGGAAGCAGGTGACGTAGAAGCCGAGCATCAGCACGGCCAGGCTCTTGAGCGCGTCGAGTCCCGCCGAGCCGGTGACGGCCGCGATGGCGCCGAACGCACCGATCGGGGCCGCCCACATCACCATCGCGAGCACCCGGAAGACCAGCCGCTGGATGTGCTCGACGCCGCGCAGGATCGGCTGCCCGGCGGAGCCCATGGCCTGCAGCGCGAAGCCCACGAGCAGCGCGATCAGCAGCGTCTGGAGCACCTCGCCCTGGGTGAAGGCGGAGACGATGGTCGTCGGGATGATGCCGAGCAGGAACTCGGTGGTGTCCTTCGCCTCCGGCGACACCTGCGCCTGGCCGGTCTCCTTGACCGCGTCGGTCACCGCGAGGCCGGTGCCCGGCTCCAGGATGTTGCCGACGGCCAGACCGATGGCGAGCGCCACCAGCGACATCGCGAGGAAGTAGACGAGCGCGATCCCGCCGACCGCGCCGACCTTGGCGGCCTTGCGCACCGACCCGATGCCCAGCACGATCGTGCAGAAGATGATCGGCGAGATCATCATCTTGATCAGGTTCACGAACCCGGTGCCGATGGGCTTCAGCTCGACCGCGAAGTCGGGGGCGATCAGACCCACGGTGATACCGAGGGCGACCGCGACGATCACCGCGATGTAGAGGTAGTGCGTGCGGTCCCGTTTCACTGCGGGTGCCGTTTCGAGGGTTCTGGCGGCCACGGCTGCCCTCCTTGACGTCGTCGTCGGCATCACCGGCGTGCGGCTCACGTCCGGGCGAATTTGAGGAATGCCGTGACTATCTCCCGGCATGTGAGGGCGGTCACCTTTACGTTCATTGAGTTCACGCGTGACAGGCATTTACCCGGCGGCGGGGCGTGGAGGCACACTGACGGCATGCGCCCCCGCCTCCCGAGACCCCGCAGCCTGGCCGGCCAGCTGTTCGCCGTGCAGGCCGTGCTGCTCGCGGTCGTCGTCGCGGGATACGCGCTGTTCACGTACGCCGGCGACCGCAGCCAGGCCGAGGAGGCCGCGGGCCGGCAGGCCATGGCGGTGGCCCGCGCCGTCGCCGACGCCCCCTCGGTGCACGCGGCGATCCGCACCTCCGACCCGACCGCGCAGCTCCAGCCGTACGCCGTGGCGGTGATGCGGGACGCCGACGTCGACTTCGTCACGATCATGAACCCGCGGGGCATCCGCTGGACCCACCCCGACGAGCGGCAGATAGGGAAACGGTTCCTCGGCCATATCGCCCCCGCCCAGCGCGGCCGGGCCTTCACCGAGACCTACACCGGCACCCTCGGCCCGTCCGTGCGTGCGGTCACCCCGGTGCTGGAGGGCGGCCAGGTCATCGGCCTGGTCAGCGCCGGCATCAAGGTCGAGGCCATCAGCAGGCGCGTCTCCGACCAGCTCACCGCGCTCGTCGGCGTCGCGGCCGGCGCCCTCGCCCTGGGCGCGATCGGCACCTACGTCGTCAACGCCCGGCTCCGCCGCCACACCCACGGCATGAACGCCGCCGAGCTGAGCCGCATGCACGACTACCACCAGGCCGCGCTGCACGCCGTACGCGAGGGGCTGCTGATGCTGGACGGGCAGTATCGGGTGGCGCTGATCAACGACGGCGGGCGCGAGCTGCTCGGGGTGTCCGGCGAGGTGGTCGGCCGGTCGGTCGCCGACCTGCGGCTGCCCGCGCCGCTGACGGGCGCGCTGCTGTCGTCCGAGCCGCGCGTCGACGAGGTGCATCCGACGGCGGACCGGGTGCTGGTGGTGAACACCTCGCCGGTGTCGGGCGGCGAGCGCCGGGGCACGGTGGTGACCCTGCGGGACGTCACCGAACTCCAGTCCCTGATGGGCGAACTGGACTCCGAACGCGGCTTCACCCAGGCACTGCGCTCCCAGGCCCACGAGGCGGCCAACCGTCTGCACACGGTCGTGTCGCTGATCGAACTGGGCCGGGCGGAGGAGGCCGCGGACTTCGCGACGGCCGAGCTGGAGCTGGCGCAGGCGCTGACCGACCAGGTCGTCGCGGCGGTCGGCGAACCCGTCCTGGCGGCCCTGCTCCTGGGCAAGACCGCGCAGGCCAACGAGCGGGGCGTGGAGCTGGTGGTGTCGGAGGACAGCTTCCTCGACGACGGCCTCCTGCCCTCGTCCCTGCCGGCCCGTGACCTGGTGACCATCCTCGGCAACCTGATCGACAACGCCGTCGACGCGGCGCAGGGCGGGGTGCCGGCGCGCGTGACGGTGGCGGCGTACACGTCGGGCGCCGCGGAGCTGGTGCTGCGCGTGTCGGACACGGGGGCCGGGGTGGACCCCGCGCAGGCCGAGCTGGTCTTCCAGCGCGGCTACACCACGAAGCCGGCCGGACCGGGGGGCCGGGGCCTGGGACTGGCCCTGGTCCGGCAGGCCGTGCACCGGCACGAAGGGACCCTGACGGTGACGGAGGCCCCCGGCGGTGGGGCGTCGTTCGAGGTACGCCTGCCGCTGCGCACGGCGCCGGTGAGAGGAGGTACGGCGTGACGGGCGTGGCTCCCATCCGCGTGCTGGTCGTGGAGGACGACCCCGTGGCCGCCGACGCGCATGTGATGTACGTCGGCCGGGTGCCGGGGTTCGTCGCGGTCGGGAAGGCGCACACGGGCGCGGAGGCCCGGCGGGCGCTGGAGCGCACCCCGGTGGACCTCCTGCTGCTGGACCTGCACCTGCCGGACGTGCACGGTCTCCAACTGGCCCGTTCCCTGCGGGCGGCCGGCCTTCACGCCGACGTCATCGCGGTCACCTCGGCCCGGGATCTGGCCGTCGTACGGGAGGGCGTGTCGCTGGGGGTCGTCCAGTACGTCCTCAAGCCCTTCACTTTCGCGACGCTACGGGACCGGCTCGTACGGTACGCCGAGTTCCGCGGGGCCGCCGGTGAGGCGAGCGGCCAGGACGAGGTCGACCGGGCCCTGGCGACGCTTCGCGCACCTGGGCCCGCCGCCCTGCCGAAGGGGCTGAGCGCGCCGACCCTGGAGCGGGTGACCGTCGCTCTGCGCGAGGCGTCGGAGGGGCTCACCGCGGCGGGGGTCGCCGAGGCGGTGGGGATCTCTCGGATCACTGCCCGGCGGTATCTGGAGCACCTGGTGGAGGCGGGGCGGGCCGGGCGGAGTCCGTTGTACGGGCAGGTGGGGCGGCCGGAGTTGGTCTATCGGTGGGGGAGGTGAGCCTGGAGGCATGCCGTTGGGCCCGGGCGACTTCGGCGACGGCATTGGCTCGGGTATAGGCGTCGACGGCCTGGAGCCAGAACGTACGGGCTTGAGCGGGGCGGTCGGCGTGCTCGTGGATGACGGCCAGGCCGATGAGCGAGTGGCCTGCCCGGTGCCAGTCCTCGAACTGCTGAAAGGTCTTCAGTGCGTGGCCGAACGCCTCGATCGCCTCTCTCGTCCGCCCCGCCTCGCGCAGGGCAATGGCGAGGTTGTGCCACGCCCTGGCCTCCCGCAGGCGGTCCCCGGCAGCCTCATGCAGGCCCTGAGCCCGGGTGTGGGCGTCGATCGCCTTCCCCACCCGGCCCGCCGCCCGCAGTGCGAGGCCCAGGTTGTTCCACGCCATGGCCTCGCCGTGGCTGTCCTTGGCGGCTCGAAACAGGTCGCGGGCCCGGGTATGGGCCTCGACCGCTTCGTCCACCCGGTCCGCCTCGCACACGGCCAGGCCGAGGTTGTCCCATGCCATGGCCGCGCCCCGGCACTTTCCGGCAGCCTCGAACAGGTCGCGGGCCCGGGCAAGAGCATCGACGGCGTCCTCCACCTGGCCCGCACGCAGCAAGGCGATGCCGAGGTTGCACCAAGCGCCGGCCTCACGCACCTGGGCCCCTGCGCGGAAGGCCGCCTCCTGCGCGACACGGAAAATCGTGATCTTGTCGTCGAAGTACCGCCGCCAGTCGAGATACTCCCCCAGGCACAGAGCCAGCTGCCCCGCCGTGACGGAGAACCGCTCCTCTCGCGCCCACAAGGCCGCCGCCACCAAACCCGCCCGTTCCGCGTCCAGCCACGACAACGCCTGTCGACGGTCGGCGAACCGCTCCGGCTCCGCTTGCCCCGGCAGCCACCGGAGCCGCTGATCGGCCGCATCGGCCCACCGGCGGTAGTACCGCAGGACCCGCTCCCGCGCAGCCGGCCCCTCTTCGGCCGCCACTACGCCCGCCCCGAACACCCGCACCAGGTCGTGCAACCGCCACCACCCCCGCCCACTTCCCCGCTCGACGAGATGCGCACGAGCCAGCGCCCTCAGCTCCGGCAGCGGAGGAGCCTCGGCCCCCATCAGCGCGGCAGCGACCTCGTCGCTCACCTCCGGCCCCGGTGCGAGAGCCAACAGCCGCAGCAGACGAGCCTGTTCGGGAGGCAGACGGCGATACGACAGCTCGAAGGCCGCGCGGACGCTGCGCTCGCCGTCGTCGAGGTGGGACAGCCGGTCGTGCGATGCCTCCAGCTCGCCGACCAGCTCCGCGACCGGCATGTCGAGGTCCTCCGTCAGCAGCGCGGCAGCGATCTGCAGGGCCAGCGGCAGGTAACCGCAGAGGGCAGCGAGGCGCCCGGCCGCAGCCGGATCGTCGGCGGCCCTGCCGTCCTCGGGCTCGGCGATCCTCAGCGCGAGATCGAGGAGCTCCTGCGCCGCCTCGAGCGTGAGCTGATCCAACGGCACCAGGCGCGCCCCCAGTTGGGTCAGCCGGTCCCGGGACGTGACCAGCACCCGATGCCGACCCTCCCCCGGCAACAACGGCCGCACCTGATCCGGCGACGACGCGTTGTCGGCCAGCAACAGCACCGGCCCCCGCCGGGCCAGCACCGAGCGATACAGCGCCGCCCGGTCGTCCGCCGTCGCGGGAATGTGCTCCGGCGGCACCCCCAGCGCCCGCAGCAGAGACTGCAACGCCTGGTCGGCGCTGACCGGCTCGTCGTCGTACCCGTGCAGGTCGACGAACAGCACGCCGCCCGGGAAACGGCCCTCGCCGCACACCTGATGCGCGACCTCCACGGCCAGCGCGGTCTTCCCGATCCCGCCCAGCCCCGACACGGCGGTCACCAGCACCGCGGCGGAGTCGTCCAGCGCCCGCAGCAGCTCGGCGGTCTCCTCGCCCCGCCCGGTGAACCCACCGGGCCGCGGCGGCAGCGAGGCCAGGGCCTCCGGCGCGGCGGCGGCCTGGTGGACCACGACCTGGAGGCCGATCACCTCGCGCAGGAAGACCCCGCCCCGGAAGTCGGTGTGGTCACCGCGGTACCAGGCGGCCGCGCTGCCGGGCGTATGCCGCTCCATGGCGGCCGCGACGGCACCGGCGACCTGCGGGTCTCCGTCGAGCAGGTCCGCGACCCGGTCACCCCAGGCCCGCACCGCCTCGCGCCCCTCCGGACGGCCCGCGGCCTCGGCGAGCGCCTGCATCGAGCCGCCCGCGCCCAGCAGCCCGGCCAGTTCCTCCACCGCCCGCTGCCCGGCGGAGCCAGCCGCGCCCTCCTCCAGGGCCGCCAAAGCCGCCTGTAAAGCCGCGTTCATGCGCACCAACGGTACGGCGTCACGGCGGAGTCAGCGCCGGTCCCGCCGGCCTCGTGTACAGCACGACCTGCACGCCGAGCCCGACCACCGCGAGGGCCTCAAGGACGGACAGCACGACCATCAGGACGCCGCCCTCCCCGCTCACCCAGAAGACGACCAGCGCGGCCAGCGGCACCGCGCAGAAGGCCACCAGGTCCACCACGCACTGGATCGCCTTGCGGGACCTGCGCCGCGCGTCACGGCGGTGGTACGCCTCCCACCCGAAGGTCGAGAACCCACCGCCGGTGCCGGGCACTTGGGCCGCCAGCCGAGGACCCAGCTCGTCCCGCACATACAGCCCTATCGCCGAGATCTTCTCGTCGTTGACGAGGTACGTCCATCCGAGCACGACGCACACCGGCGGCAGGGCGAGCAGCATCGCCGGCTGCCTGGCCTGGGCCGCGGCGGCGATGACGGCGGCGGCCGCGGCGAGGGTGACGTAGAGGAGGTTGTCGCGGAAACCGATGCGGGTCTTCTGCTCGTCCTTGACGGTCTGGTACTCGGCGAGCAGCAACTGCCCGACGCTGACGTCCCGTTCACGCTCGGCCATCGCCGACGCCCCCTTCCCCCGGACCCCTTGGCAGTACTTTAAGGGGGTGCCGCCCAGAGACCACACCGTCGTCGTCCTGACCGCGCTCGCGCTGGAGTACGCCGCCGTACGGCCGTACGTCCCGGAGCGGGAGGAGCGCGTCCACCGCGACGGAACCCGCGTCGAGGTGGGCCGGCTGCCCGGCACCGACTGGCAGGTCGCCCTCGCGGAGCTGGGTGAGGGCACCAGGACGGCCGCCTCGCTCACCACGCGGATCATCGACTGGCTGGAGCCGGAGGCGGTGCTGTTCGTCGGGGTGGCGGGCAGCCTCAAGAGGGACATCGGCCTCGGGGACGTCGTCATCGGCACGAAGGTGTACGGCATCCACGGCGGCAAGCTGACCCCGACCGGCTTCGAGGTGCGCCCCGAGGCCTGGCCGGTGTCGAACGCCTTGCTGAGCGCCGCGCGTTCCGCGGTGCGGGACATGGACGGCGTACGGGCGCACTTCAAGCCGATCGCCTCGGGGGATGTCGTCCTGGCGGATGCCGAGTCGGACATCGCCCGGCATCTGCGGGAGCACTACAACGACGCCGCCGCCATCGAGATGGAGGGTGTGGGCGCGGTCCAGGCCGCCCACCTCAACGGCCAGCTGCACGCCCTGGTCGTGCGGGGCATCAGCGACCACGCGGATGCGGCGAAGTCCGCGGCCGACGGGCGGGGTTCGCAGGAGTCGGCTGCCGCGCAGGCCGCGTCGGTGGCGGTCGCGGTCCTGCGCAGGCACCGGCCGCAGGGGAGTTCGGTCCCCGAGGAGGGGCCGCATCCAGGATCGACGTACGGAGGCGACCACATCGACTTCCGGGGCGCCACCTTCCACGGACCCGTCACCGGCAAGCGGCAGCACTAGAGGGACAGTCCATGCCCCCATCCGCCGCAGATGCATTGACCTGACCACCCCACGCGTTTACGTTCACCACGCACCCATCCCCGGCCACAAAGAAGTGAGTCCGCAGGAGGTCTGCCCGTGCGTGTCCGCCCCACCGTGTTATTGACCACGGTCGTCGCCCTGACAGCCGCCACCCTCACCGCGTGCGGCAGCGGCTCCGGAAGTGACCCCGACACCCTGAAGGTCTCCTTCAAGCAGTCCACGGACAACTCGGTCCGGGTGATGGACGACTACCTCGCGGACGTGAAGAAGCAGTTCGAGAGGCAACACCCGGGCAAGAAGGTGGAGTTCGTGCCGATCAAGGCGCCGGACTCGGAGTACTACACCAAGCTCCAGCAGATGCTCCGCTCCCCCAAGACGGCTCCCGATCTGGTCTACGAGGACACCTTCCTCATCAACTCGGACATCACCAGCGGCTATCTCAAGCCGCTCGACCCGTACCTCGCCAAGTGGCCGGACTGGGAGCAGTTCATCGACACGGCCAAGCAGGCGGCGAAGGCCGAGGACGGGAAGACGTACGGCGTACCGGACGGGACGGACACCCGGGGTCTGTGGTTCGACAAGGGGATCTTCGCCGAGGCGGGCCTGCCCGCCGACTGGCAGCCGAAGACCTGGGACGACGTCCTCGACGCGGCCCGGACCGTCAAACAGCGGGTCCCCGATGTCATCCCGCTCAACATCTACACCGGCAAGCCCGCGGGCGAGGCCGCCACCATGCAGGGCTTCGAGATGCTGCTCTACGGGACAGGGCAGGACCCCCTCTACGACCCCGCCACGAAGAAGTGGGTCGTGAACAGTCAGGGCTTCGAGGACGCGCTCGCCTTCGTCGAGACCGTCTACAAGGAGAAGCTCGGCCCGGACGTGTCCACCGCGCTCGACCCCAACATCCAGACCATCGTGCGCGGCGATCTCCTGCCCAAGGGCAAGCTCGCGATCGACCTCGACGGCTCCTGGCTCCCGCAGGACTGGCTCCCCGGTGCCGGGCACGCATGGCCCGAGTGGTCGCAGAAGCTCGGCCTGGCCGCCATGCCGACGCAAGCCGGGCAGGCACCGGGCAAGGTGAGCATGTCCGGCGGCTGGACCTGGGCGATCCCCGCCAAGGCCGCCAACCCGGACCTCGCCTTCGAGTTCGTCAAGACGATGCAGACGAAGGCGAACGCCCAGAAGTGGTACGTCGCCAACTCCGGCATCGCCGTCCGCGAGGACGTCGCCGCCGACCCCGCCTACGCCGAGGCGCAGCCCGGTATCGCGTTCTTCACCGAGCTGGTCGCCAGCACCCACTACCGGCCGGCGTACCCGGCGTATCCGCGGGTGTCGGTGGCGATCCAGGAGGCGATGGAAGGGGTGACGACCGGCGACAAGTCCGTGGACGAGGCCGCGCGCGCGTACGACCAGGCCCTGAAGGAGATCACCGACGACCAGGTGACCGCCCGGTGAGAGGCCGCTCGCTCGTCCGGCTTCTCCCCCTCTCCCCCGCCGTGGTCCTGCTTCTCCTCTTCCTCGGCGGCCCCCTCGCCTACTGCGTCTACATCGCCTTCACCGACCTCCAGCTCACCGGCCAGGCCGAGTCCTCCTTCGTCGGCCTGGAGAACTTCCGTACGGCGTTCCAGGACGAGGCGTTCCTGAACGCCGTATGGCTGACGCTGGTGTTCACCGTGCTGTCCTCGCTGGTCGGCCAGAACACCCTGGGGCTGGTGCTGGCCGGGCTGATGCGGCGGGCCTCCAGGCCCGTGCGGACCCTCACCGGAGGGATCGTCGTCACGGCGTGGGTGCTGCCGGAGGTGGTGGCCGGGTTTCTGCTGTACGCGTTCTTCCGGGACCAGGGCACCCTGAACGCCGTCCTCGGCCTGCTCCGTCTGCCTGCCCAGAACTGGCTGTTCAGCCTCCCCGTCCTCGCGGTGTCCTTCGCCAACGTCTGGCGCGGGACGGCGTTCTCGATGCTCGTCTATTCGGCGGCGCTGAACGACATCCCGCGGGAGATCGAGGAGGCCGCCGAGATGGACGGGGCCGGAGGCTGGCGGCGGGCGTGGCACATCACGCTGCCGATGATCCGCCGCTCGATCGGCACGAACCTGATGCTGAACACACTGCAGACGCTGTCCGTTTTCGGGCTGATCTGGGTGATGACCCGCGGCGGGCCCGGCGGCAAGTCGCAGACGCTGCCGCTGTTCATGTACGAACAGGCTTTCCAGAACAGCCTGATCGGGTACGGCACGGCGGTGGCCCTGCTGCTGTTGCTGGTCGGTTCGCTGTTCTCGGTCCTGTATCTGCGGCTGCTGCGGACGGAGGTCTGAGAGACATGGCCCGCGCACGACGCCGTCTCGCCGCCGACGCCGGCCTGTTGCTGTTCGCCGCCGCGTTCGCGCTGCCGCTCGCCTGGGTGGTGCTCTCCGCCTTCGATCCGCGCGCCGACCTGAAGGTGAAGGCGCCCGACGGGCTCACGCTGGAGCACTTCGACGCCATCTGGACCGACGAGATCACCTTCACGCCGCTGCTCAACAGCCTGCTCCTGTGCGGTGGGGCGACCGCGCTGACCGTGGCCTGCGCGGCCGTCGCGGCGTATCCGCTGTCGCGGTTCCGGTCCCGGCTGAACCGGCCGTTCCTGCTGACGATCCTGTTCGCGACGAGTCTGCCGGTGACGGCGGTCATGGTGCCGGTGTACGCGCTGTATGTGCGGGTCGATCTGATCGACACCATGTACGGGGTGATCCTGTTCTTCGCCGCCTCCCAACTGCCGTTCGCCGTCTGGCTGATGAAGAACTTCATGGACGGCGTGCCGAAGGAGCTGGAGGAGGCGGCGTGGACCGACGGGGCGTCCGCGGCGCAGTCCCTCATCAGGATCGTGCTGCCGTTGATGGGGCCCGGGGTGGCCGTCGTGACCGTCTTCTCGTTCGTGATGATGTGGGGGAACTTCTTCGTCCCGTTCATGCTGCTGCTCACCCCGGACCAGATGCCGGCGTCGGTGAGCATCAACGAGTTCTTCGGAAATCGTGGCATGGTCGCCTATGGTCAGCTCGCGGCGTTCTCGATCGTCTACTCCACGCCGGTGATCCTGCTGTACGTGCTGATCGCCCGGCGGCTCGGCGGAGGCTTCGCCCTGGGAGGAGCCGTCAAGGGGTGACCCGTGAGTAACACTGCGTGGCGGGGAAAACCGTACGTTCATACAATGCGTGATTGTGGCCGAACAGACCGTAGTCACCAGGGCCGTCACACCTCTAGCTTGAGGTCCCGTGCGCCAACCCTCAGCTCAGCCGAACCACCCCGGTCCGCCCTTCAACGCCCCGGCCGCCCGCAGACTCCGAGCCGCGCTCGGCATGGGCCCCGAGCACGTCGCCTACGGGCTGCGTGCGTCGTACGGCCTGCCCTATGTGACACCCGACCTCGTGATCGCCTGGGAGCGCGGGACGCTCAGCCCGAGCAATCCGGAGCTCACCGCGCTCGCGGGTGTGCTGTGGTGCTCGCCGGGCGAGCTCATCGGGCGGGCGCGGACCCTGAAGGAGCACCGCATCGCCCGCGCGCTGGCCCCGGAGGACGTCGCGCGGGCCGTCGGGCACGACCTCGACGTGTATCTGCGGATGGAGGACACCGGCCAGTGGCGGGGCACGGACCGGCAGGCCGCCGCGCTCGCGGAGGTGCTGGAGCTGTCGCTGCCGGACCTGGTGACCGTCACGGGGCGCGAGGGCAAGCTCGGCGAGCTGCTGCGCAGCGCGGTCGCCACGCGCTGGCAGGCGTACGTGCGGCCCGTGGGCAAGATCGTGCCGCTGGAGCGGCGCCACCTGGAGCACACGCTCCAGGCGCTGCACCAGGAGTACCAGGGCCAGATGGTCGCCACCCTCAGCTGGGCGGGCGGCAACGCGGCCGACGACTCACGGGATGCCGGCCGCGACTTCCTGGACCGGATCGTCGAGCGGTTCTGGACGGCCGTCGAGAACAGCTCGGCGTACTAGCCGGACGGCCTTGAAGGCTCCTACCGGCACGGCCTCGAAGGCTCCTAGAAGACCGACTCCGCCTCGTCCATCCGGTCCTTCGGTACGGTCTTCAGCTCGGTGACCGCCTCCGCCAGCGGCACCATCACGACGTCGGTGCCCCGCAGCGCGGTCATCCGGCCGAAGTCGCCCCGGTGCGCGGCCTCGACGGCGTGCCAGCCGAAGCGGGTGGCGAGGACACGGTCGTACGCGGTGGGGGTGCCGCCGCGCTGGACGTGGCCGAGGATGACCGGCTTGGCCTCCTTGCCTAGGCGGCGCTCCAGCTCGTGGGCGAGGGCGGTGCCGATGCCCTGGAAGCGCTCGTGGCCGAACTGGTCTATGGCGCCCTTGCCGTAGTCCATGGTGCCTTCGGCGGGGTGGGCCCCCTCGGCGACGCAGATGACGGCGAACTTCTTGCCGCGGGCGAAGCGCTCCTCGACCATCTTCACCAGGTCGGCGGGGTCGAAGGGTCGCTCGGGCAGGCAGATGCCGTGGGCGCCGCCGGCCATGCCGGACTCCAGGGCGATCCAGCCGGCGTGGCGGCCCATCACCTCGACGACCATCACCCGCTGGTGGGACTCGGCGGTCGTCTTCAGCCGGTCCATGGCCTCGGTCGCGACGCCGACGGCGGTGTCGAAGCCGAAGGTGCGGTCGGTGGAGGAGATGTCGTTGTCGATGGTCTTCGGCACGCCGACGACGGGCACGCCCGCGTCGGACAGCATGCGGGCGGCGGTCAGGGTGCCCTCGCCGCCGATCGGGATGAGGGCGTCGAAGCCGCTCTTCTCGATGAGCTCCTTGGCGTTGTCGCAGGCCGCGCGGAAGCGGTCGCGCTCGAGACGGGAGGAGCCGAGGATGGTGCCGCCACGGGCGAGGATGCCGCTGACCGCGTTCAGGTCGAGGGTGCGGTAGCGGCCGTCCAGCAGGCCCGCGTAGCCGTCCTCGAAGCCGATGACCTCGTCGCCGTAATTGTCGACCGCTCGGTGCACGACCGACCGGATCACTGCGTTCAGGCCGGGGCAGTCGCCGCCTGCGGTGAGAACTCCGATACGCATCGTGCTGTGTCTCCTGCTCGCTGTGGTTCCGGTGAGCCGGTTCCGATTGTTCCACGTCCCACAGTGCGCTGCCGCCTCCACACTTGACGGGCGCCTTATCTATCGAGGGAGGTATTGTCAAGAGGGTTCTGCTCACCTCGGTGGGCGATTTTTATGACAGCCCGGCGGGCAGGCCCAGGGCATCGACACACCACCCACAGGACACCACCCGCCCAACACCGCCCACGAAACATCACCCATGAAACGGAGAGCACGCGTGACGCGCAGCGTGTACGTGACCGGTATCGACCGCGGCGACGGCCGCCAGGTCGTCGAGCTGGGGGTCATGGAACTCCTGACCCGGCAGGTCGACCGGGTGGGTGTCTTCCGCCCTCTCGTCCACGACGGCCCGGACCGGCTCTTCGAGCTGCTGCGCGCCCGCTACCGGCTCTCCCAGGACCCGGCGACGGTCTACGGCATGGACTACCACGAGGCGTCCGCGCTCCAGGCCGAGCAGGGCACGGACGAGCTGGTGTCGGTGCTGGTGGACCGCTTCCACGCGGTGGCCCGCGACTACGACGTCGTCCTGGTCCTCGGCACCGACTTCGCCGACACCCAGCTGCCGGACGAGCTGGCCCTCAACGCGCGTCTGGCCAACGAGTTCGGCGCCTCGGTCATCCCGGTGGTGGGCGGCCGCAAACAGCCGGCCGAGTCGGTGCGCGCCGAGACCCGCAACGCCTACCGCGCCTACGACACCCTGGGCTGTGACGTGCTGGCGATGGTCGCCAACCGGGTGGACCGCGAGGACCGCGAGCTGATCGCCGACAAACTGGCCTCCCGGCTGCCGGTGCCCTGTTACGTGGTGCCGGACGAGCCCGCGCTGTCCGCGCCGACGGTCTCCCAGATCGCCCAGACCCTCGGCGCGAAGGTGCTGCTCGGCGACGACTCGGGGCTGGCGCGGGACGCGCTCGGGTTCGTGTTCGGCGGCGCGATGCTGCCGAACTTCCTGGGCGCCCTGACCCCGGGCTGCATGGTCGTCACCCCCGGGGACCGGGCCGACCTGGTCATCGGCTCGCTCGCCGCGCACAGCGCGGGCACCCCGCCGATAGCCGGCATGCTCCTCACCCTCGACGAGGTGCCCAGCGACGAGGTCCTCACCCTCGCCGCCCGCCTCGCCCCGGGCACGCCGGTGCTGTCGGTGTCCGGCAACAGCTTCCCCACCGCCGAGCAGCTGTTCTCCCTGGAGGGCAAGCTCAACGCGGCCACCCCGCGCAAGGCGGAGACCGCGCTCGGCCTGTTCGAGCGGTACGTCGACACCGCCGACCTCGCCCGGCGCGTCTCGGCGCCCAGCTCCGACCGGGTCACCCCGATGATGTTCGAGCACAAGCTGCTGGAGCAGGCCCGCTCCGACAGGCGCCGGGTCGTGCTGCCGGAGGGCACCGAGGCGCGGGTGCTGCACGCGGCCGAGGTGCTGCTGCGCCGGGGCGTCTGCGATCTGACGCTGCTCGGCCCCGAGGACCAGATCCGCAAGAAGGCCGCCGACCTCGGCATCGACCTCGGCGACTCCCAGCTGATCGACCCGGCGACCAGCGAGCTGCGCGACTCCTTCGCCGAGAAGTACGCCCAGTTCCGCGCCCACAAGGGCGTCACGGTCGAGCTGGCGTACGACGTCGTCTCGGACGTGAACTACTTCGGCACGCTGATGGTCCAGGAAGGCCTCGCCGACGGCATGGTGTCGGGCTCGGTGCACTCCACCGCGGCGACCATCCGGCCGGCCTTCGAGATCATCAAGACCAAGCCGGACGCCTCGATCGTGTCCTCGGTGTTCTTCATGTGCCTGGCCGACAAGGTCCTCGTCTACGGCGACTGCGCGGTCAACCCGGACCCGGACGCCGAGCAGCTCGCGGACATCGCCGTCCAGGCGGCGGCGACGGCCGCGCAGTTCGGGGTGGAGCCGCGGATCGCGATGCTGTCGTACTCGACCGGCACGTCGGGCTCGGGCGCGGACGTGGACAAGGTGCGTGAGGCGACCGAGCTGGTGCGCGCGCGCCGGCCCGACCTGAAGATCGAGGGTCCGATCCAGTACGACGCGGCCGTGGAGCCGACCGTGGCGGCGACCAAGCTGCCGGAGTCGGACGTGGCCGGACAGGCGACGGTTCTGATCTTCCCGGACCTCAACACCGGCAACAACACCTACAAGGCCGTGCAGCGCTCGGCCGGCGCGATCGCCGTCGGCCCGGTGCTGCAGGGTCTGCGCAAGCCCGTCAACGACCTGTCCCGGGGCGCGCTCGTCCAGGACATCGTCAACACCGTCGCCATCACGGCGATCCAGGCCCAGAACCCGAGCGAGAAGGTTTCCGCCCAGTGAGCTCCACCCGTGTCCTCGTCCTCAACTCCGGCTCCTCGTCGGTGAAGTACCAGCTGCTCGACATGCGCGACAGCAGCCGGCTGGCGATGGGCCTCGTCGAGCGCATCGGCGAGCAGACCTCCCGGCTCAAGCACACGCCCCTGGCCGGCGGCGGCGAGACCCGCGAGTGGACCGGCCCGATCGCCGACCACGACGCGGCACTGAAGGCGGTGGCGGCCGAGCTGGCCAAGGACGGCCTGGGCCTGGACTCCCCGGAGCTGGCGGCCATCGGCCACCGGGTGGTGCACGGCGGCAAGCACTTCACCGAGCCGACCGTCATCGACGACACCGTCCTCGCCGAGATCGAGCGGCTCATCCCGGTCGCCCCGCTGCACAACCCGGCCAACCTCACCGGCATCCGCACCGCCCAGCATCTGCGCCCGGACCTGCCGCAGGTCGCCGTGTTCGACACCGCGTTCCACACGACGATGCCGGAGTCGGCGGCCCGCTACGCCATCGACGTGGAGACGGCCGACCAGCACCGCGTCCGCCGCTACGGCTTCCACGGCACCTCGCACGCCTATGTCTCCCGGGCGACGGCGAAGCTGCTGGGCAGGGCGCCCGAGGACGTCAACGTGATCGTGCTGCACCTCGGCAACGGCGCGTCCGCCTCCGCCGTACGGGGCGGGGTGTGCGTGGACACCTCCATGGGGCTGACGCCCTTGGAGGGGCTGGTGATGGGTACACGCTCCGGAGATGTCGACCCGGCCGTCATCTTCCATTTGATGCGTGTCGGTGAAATGTCCGCCGACGAGATCGACACTCTTCTCAACAAGAAGAGCGGGCTGATCGGGCTGTGCGGTGACAACGACATGCGGGAGATCCGCCGGCGGATCGAGGAGGGCGACGAACAGGCGCGCCTCGCCTTCGACATCTACATTCACCGGTTGAAGAAGTACATCGGCGCCTATTACGCCGTTCTCGGCCGGGTGGACGCGGTCGCGTTCACCGCCGGGGTCGGCGAGAACGCGGCCGAGGTGCGGGAGGCCGCCGTCGCGGGCCTGGCGGAGCTGGGCCTGGCGGTCGACGGCGAGCTGAACGCCGTACGCGGGGACGAGCCGCGGCTGATTTCGCCCGAGGACGCGCGTGTCGCCGTCGCGGTGGTGCCGACGGATGAAGAACTGGAGATCGCGACGCAGACCTACGCACTGGTCGGAAAGAACAGTTAAGCCCACCTGAGCAAAAGGGCACTCATTTGTATCTTCCGCCAGACGGAATATTCCGGAGCGAAACAAACCGATAGGATCGCCTCATGCGCCGTTCGAAAATCGTCTGTACTCTCGGCCCCGCGGTCGACTCCCACGAACAGCTCGTGTCGCTGATCGAGGCCGGCATGAACGTGGCCCGCTTCAACTTCAGTCATGGCACGCACGCCGAGCACCAGGGCCGGTACGACCGGCTCCGGGCCGCCGCCAAGGAGACCGGCCGGGCCATCGGTGTCCTCGCCGACCTCCAGGGCCCCAAGATCCGTCTCGAGACATTCGCCGAGGGCCCCGTCGAGCTGGTGCGCGGTGACGAGTTCACCATCACCACCGAGGACGTCCCGGGCGACAAGACGATCTGCGGCACCACCTACAAGGGCCTGCCCGGCGACGTCTCGCGCGGCGACCAGGTCCTGATCAACGACGGCAACGTCGAGCTGAAGGTCCTGGACGTCGAGGGCCCGCGGGTGCGGACGATCGTCATCGAGGGCGGCGTCATCTCCGACCACAAGGGCATCAACCTGCCCGGCGCGGCCGTCAACGTGCCCGCGCTCAGCGAGAAGGACATCGAGGACCTCCGCTTCGCGCTCCGCATGGGCTGCGACCTGGTCGCGCTGTCCTTCGTCCGGGACGCCAAGGACGTCGCCGACGTCCACCGCGTCATGGACGAGGAGGGCCGCCGCGTCCCCGTCATCGCCAAGGTGGAGAAGCCCCAGGCGGTGCAGAACATGGAGGACGTCGTCGCGGCGTTCGACGCCGTGATGGTGGCCCGTGGCGACCTGGCCGTCGAGTACCCCCTCGAGAAGGTCCCCATGGTGCAGAAGCGCCTCATCGAGCTGTGCCGCCGCAACGCCAAGCCGGTGATCGTGGCGACCCAGATGATGGAGTCGATGATCACCAACTCCCGGCCGACCCGCGCCGAGGCCTCCGACGTGGCCAACGCGATCCTGGACGGCGCCGACGCGGTCATGCTGTCCGCCGAGTCGAGCGTGGGCGCGTACCCGATCGAGACCGTCAAGACGATGTCGAAGATCGTCACCGCGGCCGAGCAGGAGCTGATGAGCAAGGGCCTGCAGCCGCTGGTCCCGGGCAAGAAGCCGCGCACGCAGGGCGGTTCGGTGGCCCGCGCCGCCTGCGAGATCGCCGACTTCCTCGGCGGCAAGGGCCTCGTCGCCTTCACGCAGTCCGGTGACACCGCCCGCCGGCTCTCCCGCTACCGCGCCGCCCAGCCGATCATCGCGTTCACCACGGACGAGGGCACCCGCAACCAGCTGGCGCTCAGCTGGGGCGTGGAGCCGCACGTCGTGCCGTTCGTCAACAGCACCGACGAGATGGTCGACCTGGTGGACCAGGAGATGGTCCGCCTGGGCCGCTTCGCCGACGGCGACACCGTCGTGATCACCGCCGGCTCGCCCCCCGGCGTGCCCGGCACCACCAACATGGTCCGCGTCCACCACCTCGGCGGCGGCGAGCGCGACTGACGCCCCTCAGGGCATACGACACCGAGGGCGCCCCTTCTCTTGGAGAGGGGGCGCCCTCGGTGTTCTCCGCGGCTCCCGGAGTGGCCTTGCGGGCTCTCAGTCCGTGATGAACTGGTGCAGCCCGGGGACGTGCAGGTCGCCGCCGAACTGGCCGGCCTGGGTGACCTCGACGTCGGTGAAGTAGATCAGCGGGATGTTCAGCGGCGGCGGGCTCTCCGGGCTGAACGTGACCGGGATCAGGCCGAACAGCTTGCCCGATATCTTCTCCGTGTACATGGTCGTCTTGCCGTTGGTGATGGTCGACTTCGACCCCTTGGCGGCCTGGACGTGGTAGGTCTTGCCGCCGTCCTCGTCCTTGACGAGCTGGTGCAGGTCGCCGATCTCGGTGCCGTCGCTGATGACGTACTTCAGCACCTTCTTCACCGTGCCGTTGGCGGTGCGCACCTCGACGATGCCCTGGTAGTCGGCGCCCTTGAGGAGCAGGGAGCTGGCCTCCAGGCGCCAGGGCCGGTCGGGCAGCTGCGGTGCGTTGGCGTACTCGCCCTCGGCGTCGGTGGCGACCGGGCAGTCCTCGGGGTCCGCGCTCTCGGAGGCGGACGGGCTGGGCGTGGCCGTGGCGGAGGGCGCCTCGGAGGCGGCCTCCTCGGCCTTGTCGCCGGCCTCGTCGACCGTGTCCGTGACGTCCTCGGCCGTATCCTCGACGGTCCCGGTCGTGTCCTCGACGGTGTCCTTCGCCGACTGGACGGGGTCCGGGGCATCGGTGTCCGACGCGCTCGGGGTCGCCGTGGGCGTGGGCGTGGCGGTGGAGGGAGCCGGTGCCGGGGCCTCTTCCTCACCGCCGGTGAGGAGGTCGCCGAGCGCGTCCCCGATGCCCAGCGGGTCCAGCGGGTTGCTGGTCTCGCTCTCGGACGGGGCGGGCTCGGCGGACTGCTGGCCTGCGTCCGTGTCCGTGGAGCCGGCCGGCTGCTCGGGTGCCTCGGTCGTCGGGGTCGGCGCGGGGGTGTCCGTGCCGGAGCCGGTGTCCGTGCCGGTGTCGGAACCGGTGTCGCCGGAGCCGGTGTCGGTGTCGGTCGAACCCCCGTCCGTGGAACCGCCGTCCGTGGAACCGCCGTCGGCGGAACCGTCGTCCGCGGTCTCCGAGGCGCTCGGGGACGGCGTCACGGAGGGCTCGGCGCTCTTGTCGGCCCCGTCCGCGCCGTCCTGGGCGACCTCGAGGGCCTCCACGCAGGCCTGGTACTCCTCGGCCGTCAGCCGCTTGGGGTCCTGGCCGTCGGCCTGGGCGAGGGGGCCCATGCCGACGCCCATGAGGACGGCGGTGGGCATCGCGGCCAGCGCGATGGCACGGCCCGTGGGCATGTGAAGTCGGGTCAGGAGCGGCTTCTTGGGGGCCGCGTGCCGCGGCCCTGATCTGATGCGCGGCTCGGCCGCGACGTCGTCCGCGCCCTGCGGCTCAGCCGGCACGGTGCCTCCCGTTGTCGTTGTCGGGCACGACGTCCTCGCTGTGCTCTCGCGGACCGGGCACGGCACCCGCGCCTTCCTCGGCGGCCTGCGGCTCGCGGCGGACCGGCGAGGCGGCCGCAGTGGCTGCCAGCATGGCGTCGGCGGCCTCGTCCTTGGCCTTGGCGGCCTTGGACTGGGCGCTCTCCTCGCCCGGCGCCCAGGACAGCGCGAGCGCGCCGCCGATCAGGGCCAGCAGGAAGCCGATCACGAAGCCGCCGATGTTGGACACCACCAGCGAGACCAGCGCCAGCACGATCGAGGCGACGCCCGCGAAGATGCGGGTGGCCTGCTGGAACCACATGGTCAGGCCGAGCGTGACCAGAAGGACACCGATGATCAGGGAGCCCGCACCGGCCGTGGTCGCCATCGCGATGGAGATATGGCCGAGCTTGAGGGTGGCGTACGGGAAGTAGGCGATCGGCACACCGCCGAGCAGCGTGAACAGGCCCGCCCAGAAAGGCCGGTCGCCCCGCCAGGCGCGGAACCGCAGTCGCGTCCGGGTGAAGGCCCCGGCGCTCTGGACCGGAGTCTCGGCACTCATGGAAAAACAGCTCCCTGGATCCGGGGGAAGTACGTACCGGCGCTGTCGCCGTGGAGAGTTCGAGGTCGGCGCGCGAAGAGCGGTGCCCGGTGCTCCCGCACCGGACGAGGAGTCCGGTCGGGCGGGGAAGCCGTGGCTTCCCCGCCCGGCGGTCAGCTCAAGTACCGGTGGGTACCCGCGCGACGGAGGCTCAGAAGCACTCCATCTTGGAGTCGGTGCCGAGCCGCAGGCTCAGACCGCTCAGCTTGAACGTGCCGGCGGTGGTGGCCCACGCCGTCTGCTTGGCGTCGTCGAGGATCGCCTTGTCCGCCTGCTGGGCGAAGCCGCCCGGCAGCACACCCTTGTCCTTGACGGCAGGACCCTTGTTCTGGTCCTTGACGGCCACACCGATGTCGATGCCCTTGAAGGTGGCGTCGGCGTCGAGCTGGGCGATGTCGAGGTACAGCTGGTCCGCGATGACGGGGTCCTTGCGACCCGCGTCCAGACGCATGTAGATGGTGCCCAGGAGCGGGATGTCCGTCTTCAGCGACTGGCACATGTCGTTGATCTCGGCGTGTTCGAACGTCGAGATCGCGACCGGACGCTTGGTGGTCTTGGAACCACTGATGTCGGTGTAACCCTCGTCGACACCGCCGTACTGCGCGAAGCCGTCACCTTCGAGGTGACCGGCGCGCACCTTGAACTGCTGGCCGGAGACGGCGAACGACGCGGCGAGCGCACCCTGCGCCAGACCCACGCCGACCGCTGCGGCCGCGGCGACGCTGGGCACCATGACCACAGCGAACCGCTTCCATCTGGTCCCGCCACGAGGCTTGGAACCCATGATTTCCTCCTTCTCGGACGTACATCTCCGGCCCTGACTGCCCCGTGAAGGCGGCTCAGCCGGGCAGGGATGGGAGAAGTGCTACGTCCTCGGTAAGGAGAGCGCCCGCGCTCGGCGGCGCTTATCGCGCCCGAATCACCGGCGATCACCCCCGAGCGACAACCACTGGTCGCGCCTGACACACATCACGCACAACCTTGCTGGACAGGCTTCACCGAGCGGCGAAGACCCCCCTGCCCAAGAGCCGGCTCCACTGCCGCCGTCTCTGCTCGGTGGGGACCCAGGAGCTGCCGCGACCCGGCCGGCTGCCGGGGTACGTCAATGGACCGAGCGTGGCCGATCGTGGTGCATTCTCGCCGCCCGCACAAGGGGGTTCGTTACTCGCTAGTAACGGCCGGATAACCGAACAACGACCCGCTGATCTCGGTCGGCGACGCTCGGTGTCAGAGAGGTGCGGGACAAAACTATTGATCGCTGGACAGAAGCCGACAGATCGATGCGCTGGACTTACTTGCAGTAACAGCGGCCGCGATTACCAAGATTTGGTAAAGCGCGGCCGCTGTCGGGGTCCGAAGCCTCAGAACAGGGCGCGGGCCAGCGCCCGTCGAGCGGCTGCCACCCGCGGATCCTCCGCGCCGACCACCTCGAACAGCTCCAGCAGCCGCAGCCGTACGGTGTCCCGGTCGTCACCCACTGTGCGCTGCACCGTGTCGATGAGCCGCCCGAAGGCGTCCTCCACATGCCCGCCCACCAGATCCAGGTCGGCGGCGGCGATCTGCGCCGGCACGTCGGAAGGCCGCTCGGCGGCATCCCGGCGCGCCTGCTGCGGGTCGAGGTCCTGCACCCGCTGGAGCAGCTCGGCCTGCGCCAGACCCAGCTTGGCCTCCGGGTGGGCCGGGTCGTCGGCCAGTACGTTCTTGTACGCCTGGACGGCGCCGGCCAGGTCACCGGCGTCCAGCGCGTGCGCGGCGGCGTTGAGCAGGGAGTCGTAGGGGCCGGCCGCGGGCGCGGCGGCCGGGGCGGCGCCCGGCTCGGCTTCCGGGTCGACGGTGAGGCCGGTCAGCCCGAAGCGCTGCTCGGCGACCTCCACCAGCTGGTCGAGGGTCTGGCGGATCTGCGCCTCGCCGGCGGCTCCCTGGAAGAGCGGCAGCGCCTGCCCCGCGACGACCGCGAAGACGGCCGGGATCCCCTGGATCCCGAACTGCTGCATCAGCATCTGGTTGGCGTCGACGTCGATCTTGGCGAGCAGGAAGCGCCCGTTGTACTCGACGGCGAGGCGCTCCAGCACCGGGCTCAACTGCTTGCAGGGCTCGCACCACTCGGCCCAGAAGTCGATGACGACCGGTACCTCGGCGGAGCGCTGCAGGACATCCTGCTCGAACCCCGCCTCATCGACGTCGATGACGAGGTCGGCCGGGGACACCGCTCCGCCCCCGCCCCGACGCGCCGCTTCCGCGCGCGCCTGCTCCGCCTTCGCCTTGGCCTCCTGGGCCGCCTTGACCGCTGCGAGGTCGACGACGCCGCTCATGGACATGTTCCGTGGCTGCATGCGTCTATCCTCCCCCGTACCCGCGCGTGAGCGAAAAAGCGGTGCGAAAGCCGGCCGCTCCGCTCGGTGACGCCGGGTCCCCACCCGCGCCGCGCGGTGCTCCTCCGTGCACGTCCAGCACGGATCGCCGTTCAGCTTTCGCTACGAGTCGTAGCGTAATGCGGTCGGGGGCCGGCCGGGGTGCCGCGGGCCGGTGATCTGCCTCACTGTCGCAGCCGCTGTGGTGTGCGGACCAGCGGTTTATGGTCATGGGATGCAGAGCCGCTCCCCAGCCGTCCGAGGCCGTCCGCGCAGTGCCACCGCCGATACGGCGATCCTCGCGGCGACGAGGGCCGCCCTGGTGGAGCTGGGCTGGTCGAAGCTGACGCTGGGGGACGTGGCGACGCGGGCGGGTGTCGCCAAGACGACGCTCTACCGCCGGTGGGCGGGCAAGAACGAGCTGGTCGTGGACGCGGTGGCGGAACTCTTCGACGAACTGCGCCTCCCCGACCGCGGCTCCCTGGCGGCCGACATCGAGGGCGTGGTGCTCCAGTTCGCGGCGATCCTGGCGCGGCCCGAGGCCAAGAGCGGGCTGATGGCGGTGGTGGCCGAGTCGACTCGGGACGACGCCCTGCGGGAGCGCATCCGCGCGTCCATCGTCGAGCGGCAGAAGTGCCTGGTGACGGAGGGGCGTGAACGGGCCCAGGCGCGGGGGGAGTTGCCCACGGAGGGCGACGCGGCCGAGGCCGCCCGCATGGCCGACCTGATCTTCGACATGGTCGCCGGTGCGGTGGTCCATCGCACGCTGGTGAGCGCGGAGCCCGCGGACGAGGAGTGGGTGCGGGGCTTCACGCGTGTACTGGTGCTGGGTCTGGCGGGAGCGGGCCTGGAGGGGGCGGGCTGAGCTGAGCGGCCGGGTGCGGGTGGACCGTGGCCGGTCGCGCAGTTCCCCGCGCCCCTTTCAGGGACGTCCTAGCTGCGGGCATGCGTGCCGCCTGGGGCGGCACGGGTGGGCTGGGGGTCCCCCCTCTGGGGGAGGCACCTCGTAGCGCCGAGTTGCGCGCCCACCCCCGCCTGAAACGGAACGCCCCGTCAGAACCCGGCCGGCTCCGTGTACACGCCCCACTCCTCGCGGAGCACCCCGCAGATCTCGCCCAGAGTCGCCTCCGCGCGGACCGCGTCCAGCATGGGCTCGATCATGTTGGACCCGTCGCGGGCGGAGGCCAGCATGGCGTCCAGGGCGGAACGCACGGCCGCCTCGTCGCGGTCGGCCTTGCGGGAGGCCAGGACGCGCACCTGCTCGCGCTCGACCTCGTGGCTGACGCGCAGGATCTCCAGGTCACCGGTGACGGAACCCGTGTGGACGTTGACGCCCACGACCCTCTTGTCACCCTTCTCCAGCGCCTGCTGATAGCGGAACGCGGACTCGGCGATCTCGCCGGTGAACCAGCCGTCCTCGATGCCCCGCAGTATGCCGGAGGTGATGGGCCCGATGGGGTGCTGCCCGTCGGGGTGCGCCCGCAGGCCCCGCTCCTTGATCTGATCGAAGATCTTCTCGGCGTCGGCCTCGATCCGGTCGGTGAGCTGCTCGATGTACCAGGAACCGCCCAGCGGGTCGGCCACGTTGGCGACCCCGGTCTCCTCCATCAGCACCTGCTGCGTGCGCAGCGCGATCTCCGCCGCCTGCTCGCTCGGCAGGGCGAGGGTCTCGTCCAGGGCGTTGGTGTGCAGCGAGTTGGTCCCGCCGAGGACGGCGGCCAGGGCCTCCACCGCCGTACGGACGACGTTGTTGTACGGCTGCTGGGCCGTGAGGGAGACACCCGCGGTCTGCGTGTGGAAGCGCAGCCACTGCGACTTGGCGGACCGGGCGCCGTAGACGTCCCGCATCCAGCGCGCCCAGATGCGCCGCGCGGCACGGAACTTGGCGATCTCCTCGAAGAAGTCGAGGTGCGCGTCGAAGAAGAAGGACAGCCCGGGCGCGAACGCGTCCACGTCGAGGCCGCGGCTGAGCCCCAGCTCGACGTACCCGAAGCCGTCGGCCAGCGTGTACGCCAGCTCCTGCGCGGCCGTCGCACCCGCCTCACGGATGTGGTAGCCGGAGACGGACAGCGGCTTGTACGCCGGGATGCGCGCGCTGGTGTACTCCATCAGGTCGCCGATGAGGCGCAGATGCGGCTCGGGCTGGAAGAGCCACTCCTTCTGCGCGATGTACTCCTTGAAGATGTCGGTCTGGAGCGTGCCGTTGAGCACCCCCGGATCGACACCCTGCCGCTCGGCGGCGACGAGGTACATGCAGAAGACCGGGACGGCCGGCCCGCTGATGGTCATGGAGGTGGTGACGTCCCCGAGCGGGATGTCCTTGAACAGCACCTCCATGTCGGCCGCGGAGTCGATGGCGACACCGCAGTGCCCGACCTCGCCGAGCGAGCGCGGGTCGTCGGAGTCACGGCCCATGAGGGTCGGCATGTCGAAGGCGACGGAGAGCCCGCCACCGCCGTTGCCGAGGATCATCTTGTAGCGCTCGTTGGTCTGCTCGGCGTTGCCGAACCCGGCGAACTGCCGGATGGTCCACGTGCGCCCCCGGTACCCGGTCGGGTACAGCCCGCGGGTGAAGGGGTACTCACCGGGCCACCCGATCCGTTCGAAACCCTCGTACGTGTCTCCCGGCCGCGGCCCGTACACCGGCTCCACGGGATCGCCGGAGAGCGTGGTGAAGTCAGCGTCGCGCGTGCGCGCGGCGTCGTACCGGGCCTGCCAGCGTCGGCGGCCCTCCTCGATGGCGTCAGCGTCCATACTTCGAATTTACTAGGACGTCCTAGTAAATGTCGATGGGAGACCGCCGCGAGCATGCTCACGGCGGTAGAGGGTTTACGCCTTGGCGACCGCGGGGGTACCGTCCGCGACCAGCGCCTCGACCTCGTGGGAGACCTTGCGCTCCACGAAGAAGGCGGCCGTCGGGATCGTGCCGGCGATCAGGACCCACAGCTGCTTGCCGACCGGCCACTTCGCCTTGGAGCCCAGATCGAAGGCGAAGACCAGGTACAGGACGTACAGCCATCCGTGCGCGATGCCGACGATCTTGACGAAGCTGTCGGCCCCGCTCATGTCGGTCCCGTACTTCGCGATGCAGCCGAGGGTCAGCAGGACCAGCAGCACACCGGTGACGTAGGCCATGACGCGGTAGCGGGTCAGCACGGATTTCTTCATGCCGTCGAGCGTAACCGCCCGTTCCGGGAGATCTTGGCCGGGGTCCCGGGTCCCGGTCACTCCTCCTCGAAGTCCCCCGCCGCGATCCGCAGTGGCCGGAGCATCGCGAAGATCTCCCGGCATTCCTCGTCGTCGTACGCCGCGAGGCCGAAGTCCATGGACATCAGGTCGCGCGTGGCGGCGTCGACGACCTCGCGGCCCTTGTCGGTGATGGAGGCGAGGGTGCCGCGGCCGTCGTTGGGGTTGGGGCGCTTGTCGACCAGGCCGGACCTCACCAGGCGGTCGACGGTGTTGGTCACGGACGTGGGGTGCACCATGAGGCGCTCGCCGATCTTGGACATCGGCAGCTCACCGGCCTTGGAGAAGGTGAGGAGCACGAGCGCCTCGTAGCGCGCGAACGTCAGCCCGTACGGCTTGACCACCGCGTCGACCTCGGCGAGCAGGATCTGGTGCGCCCGCATGATCGAGGTGATCGCGGCCATGGAGGGCACGCCGCCCCAGCGCTGCTTCCAGAGCTCGTCGGCGCGGGCGATGGGGTCGAACGGGAGACTGAGCGGCTTCGGCACGGCATCAGACCTTACCGGCCGGTCACATGCTGGTCAGCCTTGTCTCGCCTTTCGGTCCGCGGCTACTGCGCGAGGTGCCGCTCCACCCTCTCGACCTTGGCGGTGAGCCCGTCCGTCACCCCGGGGCGGATGTCCGCCTTGAGGACCAGGGACACCCGAGGCGCACGCGCCTGAACGGCGGCCACCGCCCGCTTGACCACGTCCATGACCTCGTCCCACTCACCCTCGATCGAGGTGAACATGGCGTCCGTACGGTTGGGCAGGCCCGATGCGCGGACCACGCGCACGGCGTCGGCGACGTACTCCCCCACGTCCTCACCGACACCGAGCGGCGTCACGGAGAAGGCGACGATCATGCGCCGACGACCCCTTCCTTGCGGGCGCGGGAGGCGATCACCGCGTCCTCGGACTCACGGCGCAGCTTGCGGTCGGCGAAGAAGCCGCCGGTCGGCAGGACCGACAGGACGAAGTAGAGGACGGCCGTCTTCACCGGCCACTTGGTGCGGTTCCAGGCGTCCGCCCAGAAGATCACGTAGAGGACGAAGAGCAGACCATGGATCAGCCCCATGGGGAACACCGCGTCGAACTCCGTAGTCCGCTTGAGTACGGAACAAGTCAGCAGCAGCAGGAACGACACGGCCTCAGGGGTCGAGACCAGGCGGAGCCGGCGCAGGGCGGAGGCGGTCTTGATGTCCACGGGTCACCTTCGGTGGGAGGTTCGTCGGCAGTTTGTGAACGGGTGCACAAACGTCCTCGCCATTGTGACAAACCGGCTGAGGGTCCCGGCGACCGGGCCCCTAGGGGCCGGCTCCGCCTGGGGGCTCTGTCGGTGGCAGGCCCTCCGGGCTACCTTCGCAGCGTGGCGATGTTCCGACTTCAGGGAAGCAAGGTGCTCGCCGTCGACATGACCGGGGACGCCGTGAAGGCGAAGAACGGCTCGATGGTCGCGTACGACGGGCAGATGGCCTTCAAGAAGCTGAGCGGCGGCGGTGAGGGGCTCCGGGGCATGGTGACCCGGCGGCTCACCGGCGAGCAGATGACGGTGATGGAGGTGAGAGGGCAGGGGACCTGCTGGTTCGCGGATCGCGCGTCCGAGATCAACCTCGTCGGACTGCGGGGGGACAAGCTGTACGTGGAGAGCAGCAATCTGCTGGCCACCGACGCGGGGCTGAAGACCGGGACCACCTTCACCGGGCTGCGGGGCGCCTCTCAGGGCAACGGGCTGTTCACGACGACCGTCGAGGGGCACGGACAGGCTGCCATCACCTCCGACGGGCCGGCCGTGGTGCTGCGGGTGACTCCGCAGTATCCGCTGAGCGTCGACCCCGGCGCCTATGTCGCGCATCAGGGCGACCTGCGGCAGTCCTTCCAGTCGGGTGTGACCTTCCGCACGCTGCTCGGCGAGGGCGGCGGCGAGGCCTTCCAGATCCGCTTCGAGGGGGACGGGCTGGTCTACGTACAGCCCAGCGAGCGGAACACGATCGCGGGGGATGTGTGACATGGCCTTCCGGGAGCTCAACTCGAAGATGGTCGAGGCGACCGTCGCGCCGGGACAGCGGCTGTTCAGTCAGCGCGGGGCGATGCTCGCCTACCAGGGCGAGGTGACCTTCGCTCCGAACGTCTCCGGCGGCCAGGGCGGCGTGATGTCGATGATCGGGCGCAGGGCCGCGGGCGAGGACACCCCGCTGATGACCGTCGAGGGCAGCGGCACTGTGCTCTTCGGGCATGGCGGCCACCATGTGCACGTCATACAGCTGACCGGTGACACCTTGTACGTCGAGGCCGACCGGCTGCTCGCCTTCGAGGGCACGCTGGAGCAGCGGACCGTGTTCCTGGGCGCGCAGGGCGGGGTGATGGGCATGGTGCGCGGGCAGGTCAGCGGGCAGGGGCTGTTCACGACGTCCCTGACCGGGCACGGGGCCGTGGCCGTGATGGCCCACGGCGGTGTGTTCGAGGTGCCGATCACCCCGCAGCGGCCCGTGCACGTGGACCCGCAGGCCTACGTCGCCCACCACGGCGACGTACGCAACAAGCTGTCGACCGCGCTCGGCTGGCGCGACATGGTGGGCCGTGGGTCCGGTGAGGCCTTCCAGCTGGAGCTCAGCGGCAGCGGCTCGGTGTACGTCCAGGCCTCGGAGGAGAAGCTGTGACCGCCCATCC
This sequence comes from Streptomyces sp. NPDC096205, assembly GCF_044763135.1. Lineage (NCBI taxonomy): Bacteria > Bacillati > Actinomycetota > Actinomycetes > Kitasatosporales > Streptomycetaceae > Streptomyces > Streptomyces sp. NPDC096205. The sequence goes on from NZ_JBIWFS010000007.1 coordinate 42,711, forward strand.
CGGCGCGGGTCCCGTCGTGCACGACCCGATGACGCTGCCCGCCGACGACAACGTGAACGCGTACACCTTCTGCGTGGAGCTCAAGGGGAGCCAGTGGTTCCTGCAGAAGGGGAAGATGATCGCCTACTACGGCTCGATCGAGTTCAACGGCATCGGGCACGGGCGATTGGACCGGCTTGTCCGTACGTCGTTCCATTCGCCTCTGCACGCCTCCGACTGGGTCGTGGCGGAGGGCTCGGGCAAGATGCTGCTCGCCGACCGGGCCTTCGACGTCAATTCCTATGACCTCGAGGACGGCAATCTGACCATTCGCTCGGGCAACCTGCTCGCTTTTCAGCCAACTCTGTCACTGAAGCAATCGATCGTGCCGGGTTTTCTGACTCTCATCGGAACCGGCAAGTTCGTCGCCGCATCTAACGGTCCGGTGGTGTTCATGGAACCCCCGATCCGGGTGGATCCGCAGGCGCTCGTCGGCTGGGCCGACTGCCCGTCACCGTGCCATCACTACGACCATGGCTACATGACCGGTGTGATGGGCGGTCTACGTGCACTGACGGGCCTCGGCGGGGCCTCCGGGGAGGAGCATCAGTTCGAGTTCGTCGGGGCCGGGACGGTGCTGCTGCAGTCGACCGAGACCCTGATGGCCGAGCAGGCGACGGGGGCGACCCCCCAGCAGCCGGGCGTGCCCGGCGGCGGGGCTCAGGGCGTCCAGGGTGGACCGCGTCTTCCCGGACAGTTGGGGGACCTCCAGCGTCGCTTCGGACTGTGAGCGGTAGTCTTCGGAGAGTGACATCGAACGCGTGCACGTAGTCACAGCCACCCCCCGTTAGTACGCCTTTCAACTTCTTAGGTAGACTTCATTTATGGAGACCGAAACGGCCACCCGCTGGCTGACCGATGCGGAGCAGTGCGCCTGGCGCACCCACCTGGAGGTCAACAGGCTGTTGACGTACCAGCTCGAAAAGGATCTGCAGCCGTTCGGCCTGACGATGAACGACTACGAAATCCTGGTCAACCTCTCCGAGTCCGAGGACCGGCGGATGCGGATGAGCGACCTCGCCTCCGCCACCCTCCAGTCCAAGAGCCGTCTCTCGCACCAGATCACCCGCATGGAGAACGCCGACCTGGTGCGCCGGGAGAACTGCGAGTCCGACCGTCGCGGGCTGTACGCGGTCCTCACCGAGCACGGCATGGAGACCATGCAGCGGGTCGCACCCCACCATGTCGCCTCCGTGCGCAGGCACTTCATCGACCTGCTGTCCCCCGAGGCGCTCTCCGAGCTCGACAAGTCCCTGAAGCCGATCGCGGAACACCTGCGCGGACAGCGCGGCCGCCCCTGAAACGCGAGTTCCCCGCGCCCAAGGGGCGCGGGGAACTGCGCGACCGGCCGAAGACGGCCCGCCGCCCGGCGACAGGCACCGGCCCGGCTGCTCGAAGGCCGGTCCTCAGCTCTGGGTAAGCCCGGTCACCAACTCGTCCGCCGCCCGGTACGGGTCCAGCTCGCCGGCGACGATCCGCTCGGCCAGCGCGCTGAGCCGGCGGTCGCCGTGCAGATCACCGATGCGTTCGCGAAGGGTCGTGACCGCGATGGTCTCCACCTCGTGCGCGGCGCGGGCCCGCCGACGCTGCTGGAGGACGCCGTGCTCCTCCATCCACGCGCGGTGCTTCTCCAGTGCCTCCACGACCTCGTCGACGCCCTCGCCGCGCGCGGCGACCGTCTTCACGATCGGCGGGCGCCAGTCGCCCGGGGCCCGGGACTCCCCGAGGCCCAGCATGTGGTTCAGCTCGCGGGCGGTGGCGTCGGCGCCGTCCCGGTCGGCCTTGTTGACGACGTAGACGTCGCCGATCTCCAGGATGCCCGCCTTGGCGGCCTGGATGCCGTCGCCCATGCCCGGGGCGAGCAGCACCACGGAGGTGTCGGCCTGGGAGGCGATCTCCACCTCCGACTGGCCCACGCCGACGGTCTCCACCAGGACCACGTCGCAGCCGGCCGCGTCCAGGACGCGGATCGCCTGGGGCGCCGCCCACGCGAGGCCGCCCAGGTGGCCGCGCGTGGCCATGGAGCGGATGTAGACGCCCGGGTCGGAGGCGTGCTCCGACATCCGGACCCGGTCGCCGAGCAGGGCGCCCCCGGAGAACGGGGAGGACGGGTCGACGGCCAGGACGCCGACCCGCTTGCCCTGCTTGCGGTAGGCGGTGACGAGCGCCGAGGTGGAGGTCGACTTGCCGACACCGGGCGAGCCCGTCAGACCCACCACATAGGCGTTGCCCGTGAGCGGGGCCAGCGCCGCCATGACCTCCCTGAGCTGCGGGGACGCCCCCTCCACCAGGGAGATCAGCCGGGCCACGGCACGCGGCCGGCCTTCCCTGGCCTGGGCCACCAGCGAGGAGACGTCCTGCATCACAGCTCCGTTCTTCACTTCAGGGTCGTACGGAAACGAACTCAGGCCTTGGGTACCCGGACGATCAGCGCGTCACCCTGACCGCCGCCGCCGCACAGCGCGGCCGCGCCGACACCGCCGCCGCGCCGCTTGAGCTCCAGCGCCAGGTGCAGCACCAGACGGGCGCCGGACATGCCGATGGGGTGGCCCAGCGCGATGGCGCCGCCGTTGACGTTCACCTTTTCCGTGGACACGCCGAGGTCCTTCATTGACTGCACGGCGACGGCCGCGAACGCCTCGTTGATCTCGATCAGATCGAGGTCGGAGACCTCCAGGCCCTCCTTCTTCAGGGCGTGCAGGATCGCGTTCGACGGCTGCGACTGCAAAGAGTTGTCCGGGCCGGCCACGTTGCCGTGGGCGCCGATCTCGGCGATCCAGTCCAGGCCCAGCTCCTGCGCCTTGGCCTTGCTCATCACGACCACCGCGGCGGCGCCGTCGGAGATCTGCGAGGAGGAACCGGCGGTGATCGTGCCGTCCTTGGCGAACGCCGGGCGCAGCTTGCCCAGCGACTCCGCGGTGGTCTCGGCGCGGATGCCCTCGTCCTTGCTGAAGACGACCGGCTCGCCCTTGCGCTGCGGGATCTCGATCGGGGTGATCTCGGCCTCGAACAGGCCGTTCTTCTGCGCGGCGGCGGCCCGCTGGTGGGACAGGGCGGCGATCTCGTCCTGCTCGGGGCGCTGGATGCCGAGGCGCGTGTTGTGCTTCTCGGTGGACTCGCCCATGGCGATGCCCTCGAAGGCGTCGGTCAGACCGTCGTACGCCATGGCGTCGAGCATCTCGATCGCCCCGTACTTGAAGCCCTCGCGGGACTTCGGCAGCAGGTGCGGGGCGTTGGTCATCGACTCCTGGCCGCCCGCGACCACGATGTCGAACTCACCGGCGCGGATGAGCTGGTCCGCGAGCGCGATGGCGTCGAGGCCGGAGAGGCACACCTTGTTGATGGTGAGCGCCGGGACGTTCATCGGGATGCCGGCCTTGACGGCGGCCTGGCGCGCCGGGATCTGGCCCGCGCCGGCCTGGAGCACCTGGCCCATGATGACGTACTGCACCTGGTCGCCGCCGATCCCCGCACGGTCGAGGGCGGCCTTGATCGCGAAGCCGCCGAGGTCGGCTCCGGAGAAGGACTTCAGCGAGCCGAGCAGCCGCCCCATGGGGGTGCGGGCGCCCGCGACGATGACGGACGTCGTGCCGTTCGTTGCAGAAGACATGAGCTGCGATCCCCTTACCGGCTGCACAGCCGAGGAGTGAACGAGGGTTTACTCGAATGTACTGAGCGGTACTCCGCCCGTCATCGGGCCGTCGGTGTGATCGCGCGCACGTTGCGTAACCACCTCCGGAGCGCTCCACTGAGTTCCATGCTGACGCGAATCGACCACATCGGGATCGCCTGTTTCGACCTCGACAAGACCGTCGAGTTCTACCGGGCCACGTACGGCTTCGAGGTGTTCCACTCCGAGGTCAACGAGGAGCAGGGCGTGCGCGAGGCCATGCTCAAGATCAACGATACGTCCGACGGCGGTGCTTCCTACCTCCAGTTGCTGGAACCGACCCGGGAGGACTCCGCGGTCGGCAAGTGGCTCGCCAAGAACGGCGAGGGCGTCCACCACATCGCCTTCGGCACGGCGGACGTCGACGGGGACTCCGAGGACATCCGCGGCAAGGGTGTCCGGGTGCTCTACGAAGAGCCGCGGCGCGGCTCCATGGGGTCACGGATCACCTTCCTGCACCCCAAGGACTGCCACGGCGTTCTCACAGAACTGGTCACTTCGGCGGCCGTTGAGTCACCTGAGCACTGACCCCCGTACATATGGGCCGGTAGGGTTGGGTGCGGTCGCCCGCCTCACAGCGGGCGTCCGCACGCCGGGGTCCGGGTTTTAGGGGGACGAGCGCCGGGCAGCAGCCCAAGCTCCGCCGTTGATCTGACACCATTCCCCGGGGGCCCCGTTCGGCGGACGGACGGAGCTCGTTCGGAAAGACTTGCGACCAGGGGACGGATGGGACCGCGCAGTGCGGGGCTACGAGAGCCAGGAGCGAGAGCCGGCGGCTGACGTCGACCACCTCTCTCGGTTCGAGGCCGAGATGAAGCGGCTGAGGACCGAGCGGGAAAAGGCGATCCAGCACGCCGAGGACCTCGGCTACCAGGTCGAGGTGCTGCGCGCCAAGCTGCACGAGGCGCGCCGCACCCTGATGACCAGGCCCGCCTACGACAGTGCCGACATCGGCTACCAGGCCGAGCAGTTGCTGCGCAGCGCGCAGGTGCAGGCCGACCAGATCCGCGCCGACGCCGAGCGCGAGCTGAGCCAGGCCCGTGCGCAGACCCAGCGCATCCTCCAGGAGCACGCCGAGCAGGCCGCCCGGCTCCAGGCCGAGCTGCACCAGGAGGCGGTGACGCGCCGCCAGCAGCTCGACCAGGAGCTGGCCGAGCGCCGGCAGACCGTCGAGTCGCACGTCAACGAGAACGTGGCGTGGGCGGAGCAGTTGCGCGCCCGCACCGAGTCGCAGGCCCGCCGCCTCCTCGAGGAGTCCCGCGCCGAGGCCGAGCAGGCCATGGCGGCCGCCCGCGCGGAGGCCGAGCGGCTGACCGCCGAGGCCCGGCAGCGGCTGCAGTCCGAGGCCGAGAGCGCCCGCACCGAGGCCGAGCAGTTGCTGCGCCGGGCCCGCGCGGACGCCGAGCGGCTGCTGAACGCGGCGTCCACCCAGGCCCAGGAGGCCACCGACCACGCCGAGCAGCTGCGCTCGTCCGCGGCCGGCGAGTCCGACGCGGCCCGCCGCCAGGCCGCCGAGCTCTCCCGCACCGCCGAGCAGCGCATGGCCGAGGCCGAGGAGGCGCTGCGCAAGGCGCAGACCGAGGCGGAGAAGCTCGTCACGGAGGCCAAGGAGGCCGCCGCCAAGACGCTCTCCAGCGCCGAGGCCGCCAACGAGACCCGCACCCGCACCGCCAAGGAGCAGGTCGCCCGGCTGGTCGGCGAGGCCACCAAGGAGGCCGAGACCACCAGGGCGGAGGCCGAGCAGCAGCTCGCCGACGCCCGCGCCGAGGCCGAGAAGCTGGTCGCGGAGGCCGCCGAGAAGGCCCGGACGATCACCGCCGAGGAGAGCGCGACCCAGCTGTCCAAGGCGGCCAAGACCGCAGAGGACGTCCTCAACAAGGCGGCCGAGGAAGCCAAGCAGACCACCAAGGCCGCCGCCGAGGAGGCCGAGCGCATCCGCCGCGAGGCCGAGGCCGAGGCGGACCGGCTGCGCGCCGAGGCGCACGACATCGCCGAGCAGCTCAAGGGCGCGGCGAAGGACGACACCGAGGAGTACCGCGCCAAGACGGTCGAGCTGCAGGAGGAGGCGCGCCGGCTGCGCGGCGAGGCCGAGCAGCTGCGGGCCGACGCGGTCGACGAGGGCGAGAAGATCCGCGCCGAGGCCCGGCGCGAGGCCGTGGCGCAGATCGAGGAGGCCGCCAAGTCGGCCGAGGAGCTGCTGTCCAAGGCGAAGGCCGACGCCGACGAGCTGCGCCGCACGGCGACCGCGGACAGCGAGAAGGTCCGCACCGAGGCGATCGAGCGCGCGACCTCCCTGCGCCGGCAGGCCGAGGAGACCCTGGAGCGCACCCGCGCGGAGGCCGAGCGCCACCGCGAGGAGGTCGTGGAGCAGTCCGAGGGCATCCGCGCGGACGCCGAGCGGGCCGCGCAGGAGCTGCGCGAGGAGACCGAGCGTGCGGTCGCGGCCCGGCAGGCGGAGGCCGCCGAGGAGCTGACCCGGCTGCACACCGAGGCCGAGCAGCGCCTCGCCGCCGCCGAGCAGGCGCTGACCGACGCCCGCGAGGAGGCCGAGCGCATCCGCCGCGAGGCCGCCGAGGAGACCGAGCGGCTGCGCACCGAGGCCGCCGAGCGCATCCGGACGCTCCAGCAGCAGGCGGAGACCGAGGCGGAGCGGCTGCGCACCGAGGCCGCGGCCGACGCGTCGGCGTCCCGTGCCGAGGGCGAGGCCGTCGCCGTACGGCTGCGCACGGAGGCCGCGACCGAGGCGGAGCGGCTGCGGACCGAGGCGCAGGAGAGCGCCGACCGGGTGCGCGCGGAGGCCCAGGCCGCCGCGGAGCGGCTCGGCACGGAGGCGTCGGAGACGCTGGCCGCCGCGCAGGAGGAGGCCGCCCGGCGCCGCCGCGAGGCGGAGGAGCTGCTGGGCTCGGCCCGGCAGGAGGCCGACCAGGAGCGCGAGCGGGCCCGCGAGCAGAGCGAGGAGCTGCTGGCGAGCGCGCGCAAGCGCGTGGAGGAGGCGCAGGCCGAGGCGACCCGGCTGGTCGAGGAGGCCGACCGGCGCGCGACCGAGATGGTGTCGGCCGCCGAGCAGCACGCGCAGCAGGTGCGCGAGTCGGTGGCGGGCCTGCACGAGCAGGCGCAGGAGGAGATCGCCGGGCTGCGCTCGGCCGCCGAGCACGCGGCGGACCGTACCCGCCGGGAGGCCGAGGAGGAGGCGGACCGGGTCCGCGCCGACGCCTACGCCGAGCGGGAGCGGGCGAGCGAGGACGCGTCCCGGCTGCGCCGCGAGGCGTCCGAGGAGTCGGAGGCCGCCAAGGCGCTGGCCGAGCGCACGATGGCCGAGGCGATGGCCGAGTCCGAGCGGATGCGCTCGGACGCCGCCGAGCACGCCCAGCGGGTGCGCACGGAGGCCTCGGACACCATCGCGCAGGCCGACCAGGACGCGGCGCGCACCCGGGCGGACGCCCGCGAGGACGCCAACCGCATCCGCTCCGACGCGGCGACGCAGGCGGACACCCTCATCACCGAGGCCCGCAGCGAGGCCGAGCGGCTGACGAACGAGACCAACGCCGAGGCCGAGCGCGTGCGTTCGGAGGCCCTGGCCGAGGCGGAGCGGCTCACCACCGAGACGACCGCCGAGGCGGAGCGGGTGCGCACGGAGGCGCTGGCCTTCGCCGAGCAGCTGACGTCGGAGACTGCGGCCGAGGCGGACCGGGTACGCGCGGAGGCGCTGGCCTTCGCCGAGCAGCTGACGTCGGAGACTGCGGCCGAGGCGGACCGGGTACGGACCGAGGCACGCGAGCAGGCCGAGCGGCTCACCGGTGAGACCGTCGCCGAGGCCGACCGCGTACGGACCGAGGCGCTGGCCGAGGCCGAGCGGCTCGCCACCGACGCGGCGGCGGAGAGCGAGCGGGTGCGCGCGGAGGCCAAGGCGGCCGCCGAGCGGATGCTCGCGGACGCGTCCGGCGACGCGGAGCGGCTGCGGGCCGAGGCCGCGGAGACGGTCGGCTCCGCGCAGGCGCACGCCGAGCGGCTGCGGGCCGAGGCCGAGCGGCTGCGCGAGGAGGCGGCGCAGGAGGCCGAGCGGGTCACCACGGCCGCCCGCGAGGAGGCCGAGCGCACGCTGGACGAGGCCCGCCAGGACGCCAACAAGCGGCGTTCGGAGGCGGCCGAGCAGGTCGACACGCTCATCACGGAGACCACGGCCGAGGTCGACAAGCTGCTCGCGGAGGCGCAGGAGCAGGCGCTGAAGACCACCGCGGACGCCGAGTCGCAGGCCGACACGATGGTGGGCGCGGCCCGCAAGGAGGCCGAGCGGATCGTCTCCGAGGCGACGATCGAGGGCAACTCCCGGGTGGAGAAGTCCCGTACGGACGCCGACGAGCTGCTGGTCGGGGCGCGCCGGGACGCGACCGCGATAAGGGAGCGCGCGGAGGAGCTGCGCGACCGCATCACCTCCGAGATCGAGGAGCTGCACGAGCGGGCCCGCCGTGAGGCCGCCGAGACGATGAAGTCGACCGGCGACCGCTGCGACGCGCTGATCAAGGCCGCCGAGGAGCAGCTCGCCAAGGCCGAGGCGAAGGCCAAGGACCTGGTGTCGGAGGCGAGCTCCGAGGCGGGCAAGGTCCGCATCGCCGCGGTGAAGAAGGCCGAGGGCCTGCTGAAGGAGGCCGAGCAGAAGAAGGCCAAGCTGGTCAAGGAGGCCGAGGACCTCAAGGCCGAGGCGATCCGCGAGGCCCGGCGCACGGTCGAGGAGGGCAAGCGGGAGCTGGAGGTCCTGGTGCGCCGGCGCGAGGACATCAACGCCGAGATCTCCCGTGTCCAGGACGTCCTGGAGGCGTTGGAATCCTTCGAGGCGCCGTCCCCGGCCAAGGACGGCGGCGTCAAGGCGGGCGCCACGGTGGGGGCACCTCGTTCGGGTGGCAAGACGTCGGACGGCTAGTCAGCAAGCGGCGTTCCGGTGTGTTCTGGGACCTTTGCCCAAGACTTGGCAAGCGATCCGGCGGTCAGCCACTCAAAAGAGGTGTCATTCTCCAGATCAAACACGCATCCGCTCGATGACACACCGTTCCGACCCCTAGGATTCCCCCTATCACCTCACCGGTCTCATTCGACAGGAACCCCATGAGCGACACTTCCCCCTACGGCTTCGAGCTTGTGCGGCGTGGATACGACCGCGCTCAGGTGGACGAACGTATCTCCAAGCTCGTCTCCGACCGTGACAGTGCTCTCGCCCGCATCACCGCTCTGGAGAAGCGCATCGAGGAACTCCACCTCGAGACGCAGAACGCCCAGGCCCAGGTGAGCGACGCCGAGCCGTCGTACGCCGGTCTCGGTGCGCGCGTCGAGAAGATCCTGCGCCTCGCCGAGGAAGAGGCCAAGGACCTGCGCGAGGAGGCCCGCCGCGCGGCCGAGCAGCACCGTGAGCTCGCCGAGTCGGCCGCCCAGCAGGTGCGCAACGACGCCGAGTCGTTCGCGGCCGAGCGCAAGGCCAAGGCCGAGGACGAGGGCGTCCGCATCGTCGAGAAGGCCAAGAGCGACGCCGCGCAGCTGCGCTCGGAGGCGCAGAAGGACGCGCAGTCCAAGCGCGAGGAGGCCGACGCGCTCTTCGAGGAGACCCGCGCCAAGGCCGCGCAGGCCGCCGCGGACTTCGAGACCAACCTGGCCAAGCGCCGCGAGCAGTCCGAGCGCGACCTGGCCTCCCGTCAGCAGAAGGCGGAGAAGCGCCTCGCGGAGATCGAGCACCGCGCGGAGCAGCTGCGTCTGGAGGCGGAGAAGCTGCGCACCGACGCCGAGCGCCGTGCCCGCCAGACGGTGGAGACGGCCCAGCGCCAGGCCGAGGACATCGTGGCCGACGCCAACGCCAAGGCCGACCGCATTCGTTCGGAATCCGAGCGCGAGCTGGCCGCCCTCACCAACCGCCGCGACTCCATCAACGCGCAGCTGACGAACGTCCGCGAGATGCTCGCGACGCTCACCGGCGCCGCGGTGGCCGCGGCCGGTGCTCCGGCCGAGGACGAGCCGATCTCCCGCGGGGTTCCGGCGCAGCAGACCCGGTAACCGGACGGCGTCCATCCGCTGAACACTTGACGAGCCCTCTGTCACTCCGGTGGCAGAGGGCTTTGTCCCGTTTTAGCGTGGCCGCATGATCGAGCTCGAGGGGCTGACCAAGCGGTACGGCGAGAAGGTGGCGGTCAACAACCTGACCTTCACCGTCAGACCGGGCATCGTCACGGGCTTCCTCGGCCCGAACGGCGCCGGCAAGTCCACCACCATGCGGATGATGCTGGGCCTGGACCGGCCCACAGCCGGCGACGTCCGTATCGACGGCAAGCGCTACGACCAGCTGAAGGACCCGCTCACCTACATCGGGGCGCTGCTGGACGCCAAGGCGGTGCACGGCGGGCGCAGCGCCTTCAACCATCTGCTGTGTCTGGCGCAGAGCAACGGCATCCCGAAGACCCGGGTGCACGAGGTGCTGGACACGGTCGGCCTGACCGCGGTCGCCCGCAAGAAGGCCAAGGGGTTCTCGCTCGGCATGGGGCAGCGGCTCGGCATCGCGGCGGCGCTGCTCGGCGACCCGCGGATCCTGATGTTCGACGAGCCGGTCAACGGCCTCGACCCCGAGGGCATCCACTGGATCCGCAACCTCATGAAATCCCTCGCGGCCCAGGGCCGGACGGTGTTCGTCTCCTCGCACCTGATGAGCGAGATGGCGCTGACCGCCGACCATCTGGTCGTCATCGGCCAGGGGCGGCTGCTCGCCGACACCTCCATGGCGGACTTCATCGCCCGCAATTCAAGGACGTACGTCCGGATCCGTACGCCGCAGCGCGAGCGGCTGCTCGATGTGCTGCGCCGGGCCGGGATCACGGTGGTGGAGACGGGCGGCGGGGCACTGGAGGTCGACGGCGGCAAGCCCGAGCTGATCGGCGAGCTGGCCGCGCAGCACCAGATCGTGCTGCACGAGCTGAGCCCCCAGCAGGCCTCCCTGGAGGAGGCGTTCATGCAGCTGACGGCCGAGTCCGTCGAGTATCACGCGCACGCCGGCACACCTGCCCCGCAGCAGGCGTGGGGCGACGGCTGGAAGAGGGACTGAGCATGGCGGCCACACAGGTCATCCGGTCCGAATGGACCAAGATCCGGTCGGTGGCGTCCACGGTGTGGACACTCTCGCTCTCGGTGGTGGTCACCGTCGCGCTCGGGATGCTGATCTCGGCGCTGTCGAAGAACGAGTTCGACAGCATGGACGCCCGGCAGCGGCTGGACTTCGACCCGACCTACATCAGCTTCGCCGGGATGAGTCTCGGCCAGCTCGCGATGATCGTGTTCGGGGTGCTGGTGGTGTCCAACGAGTACAGCACCGGCATGATCCGCGTCTCGCTGTCCGCCGTACCGCAGCGGGCCACGTTCCTGTTCAGCAAGGTCGCCGTGGCGACGGGGCTCGCGCTGGTGGTCGGCATGGCGACCAGCTTCGTCACGTTCTTCCTCGGGCAGTCGATGCTGGGCTCGCTGAAGGCGTCCATCGGCGACCCGGGCGTGCTGCGGGCGGTGCTCGGCGGCGGCCTGTACATGGCGCTGATCGCGATGTTCTCCATGGGCGTCGCCGCGATGCTGCGCTCGCCGATGCTCTCCCTCGGCATCCTGATGCCGTTCTTCTTCCTCATCTCCAACATCCTCGGCAACGTCGGCGCGACGAAGAAGATCGGCCGCTATCTGCCCGACCAGGCCGGCAGCACGATCATGCAGGTGGTCCGCCCGGTCGACGACGACACCCCGTACGGCCCCTGGGGCGGACTCGGCATCATGGCGCTGTGGGTGGTCGCCGCGCTCGTGGGCGGTTACGTGCTGCTCAAGCGGCGGGACGCCTAGAACCGGCCGGTTTTTACCCTCTCTTGGAGGGAACCGTCAGCGCCTCGATATCCTCCTAACCCTTACGGGGGCGTGTGCCCCGCTGTCCTGAACCTTTCGATGGGTGCGGAGCATGATCGAGGCAGTCGGCCTGACGAAGCGCTACGGCGACAAGACCGCTGTACACAACCTTTCCTTCCAGGTGCGGCCCGGCGCCGTCACCGGCTTTCTCGGGCCGAACGGCTCGGGCAAGTCGACCACGATGAGGATGATCCTCGGGCTGGACAACCCCACCTCCGGGCAGGTGACGATCGGCGGCTACCCCTACCGCAAGCTGCCGAACGCCCCGCGCCAGGTCGGTGCGCTGCTCGACGCGAAGGCGGTGCACGGCGGCCGCTCGGCCCGCAACCACCTGCTCAGCCTCGCCCAGCTGTCCGGCATCCCGGCCCGCCGGGTCGACGAGGTGCTCGGCGTGGTCGGACTGCAGGACGTCGCCCGCAAGCGGTCCAAGGGCTTCTCGCTCGGCATGGGCCAGCGCCTCGGCATCGCCGGCGCGCTGCTCGGCGACCCGCAGGTGCTGCTCTTCGACGAGCCGGTCAACGGCCTCGACCCCGAGGGCATCCTGTGGGTGCGCAACCTGATGAAGGCGCTCGCGGCGGAGGGCCGTACCGTCTTCGTCTCCTCGCACCTGATGAGCGAGATGGCCCTGACCGCCGACCACCTCATCGTGATCGGGCGGGGTCAGCTGCTCGCGGACATGAGCGTGCAGGACTTCATCGCCGCGAACTCGGCGGGCTTCGCGCGCGTGCGCACCCCGGACACCGAGCCGCAGCTGCGCGAGAAGCTGAGTTCCGCCCTGACCGAGGCGGGCGCGCACGTGATGCCCGAGCAGGACGGCGCCCTGCGGGTGACCGGGCTGCCGCTCCCGCGCATCAGCGACATCGCGCACGACACGGACGTACGCCTGTGGGAGCTGTCGCCGCACCAGGCCTCCCTGGAGGAGGCGTACATGCGGATGACCCAGGGCGCCGTCGACTACCGCTCCACCGTCGACCAGAAGGCGGGCCTCCAGCAGCCGCTGCCGCCCGGCGCCCAGCCGCCCATGCCGGTCGCCGGCCAGGGCCAGCCCGGCTGGTACGCCCCGCCGCCGCCCCAGCAGGGCGGACAGCCCTTCGCGATGCAGCAGGGTCAGAACCCTTACCTCCAGGGCGGCCCCCAGGCCCCGGGCGCGGGCCATCAGGCGTTCGCCGGCGGCCCGGCCCCGCAGGGTGCGGGCGCCCCGCAGGGTGGTGCTCCCCAGCCCCCGCTCGGCGCCGCGCCCGCCCCGGCCGGCCGGCCGGTCCCGGGCGCGCCCGCCGCCGCCCCGCACCCGCAGACGACCCCCCAGGGCGGCCCGGCCCAGCCGCCGCAGGCACCCGCGCCGCAGGCCCCCGCTCCCTCCGTAGACACCACCAAGTCCGAGGACGCCCGATGAGCACGCCCCAGCCCCCGATGCCGCAGGCGGCGGCCGGATCGCCGTACGCCGGTTACACCTCGCCCATCCCCGTGGTGCGCACGCACCTCGGGCACGCGATCGCGTCCGAGTGGACGAAGATCAAGTCGATCCGGTCGACCATGTGGACGCTCGGCGTGTTCGTGCTGCTGGTCGTCGGCATCGGCCTGCTGACCGGCGGTGTGGTGGCGGCCAACTCCGACGAGGCCGGTCTCGGCGACGAGAACCCGCTGGGCCTCGGCTTCTTCGGACTGCTGCTCGGCACCATGTGCGTCATCACGCTCGGCGTGCTGACCACGGCCTCCGAGTACGGCACCGGCATGATCCGCACCACCATGACCGCCTGCCCCAGCCGGGGCCGGGTGCTCGCCGCGAAGTCGATCGTGTTCTTCTCGCTGGCCTTCGTGGTGACCCTGGTGTCCTCCGGCCTGGTCGCCGTCGCCCAGATCGGCATGGTCTCCGACGCCCGCGAGCCCACCGGCGCGGAGTGGTTCAAGGGCACGGTCGGCGTCTCGCTCTACCTGGCTCTGCTCGGCCTGCTGTCGCTGCTGATCGGCTCGGTCATCCGGCACTCGGCGGGCGCCATCACCCTCATGATCGGCGCCCTGCTGGCCCCGCTGGTGATCGCGCTGTTCATGTTCTCGTCGTCGCTGGAGGACCTGCGCCAGGCGCTGTTCGAGTACTCCATCCCGAACCAGCTCAGCGTGTTCTACTCCAACTCCCTCACCGAGACCGGCCCTTCGGGCTGGGTCCCGCTGTGGATCATGCTGGTCGCGGTCGCCGCGGCCTTCGGCGGCGCCTACGCCCTGCTGCAGAAGCGCGACGTGTAGGTCGGTTCAGAACTTCGGCGCGTTACGGGACCGCTGCACCCGCGTGGTGCGGCGGTCTCGCGCGTTCCAGCACGCCTTGTGCCAGTGCCGCCGGTCGTCGACCCCGGCGTGCGCGGGCCACGCCACCACGTGCGGGACGCCGGAGGGGATCATCTGGTCGCAGCCGGGGCAGCGGTAGGTCTTGCCCTGTGCGCTCGCGCCCGCCACATGCCGCACGGTCCAGTCCTCGCCCTGCCAGTCCACCGAGGACTCCCAGCCGCCGTAGCGGCCCGGCCGGTCGGCGTCGGCAGCGCGGCCGGACGCGGAATCGCCACCCTTGGGTCGGTTGCGACGCGGGGACACAGAACACCTCACGGAGCTATACAGGAAGCAGGGTCCGTCCAGCGTACGCGGCGGGCACGAGGGCACCCGGAGGGTCCGGGGCGAGCCGGGGCGCCCGCAAGTCCCCCGACGGGGCTGCCCATTCCGCAGACAATCCGCAAATTACTCCGTCAGGCCGTGTCCTCGGCACGTGTCGGGCGGTTATGCCGGGTGGGGGAGCTCCGTGTCGGAGCCAAGGAAGCAGGAATTGCGATGCGCGTAGGAAGTTTCGTGCTGGCGGCCCAGTTCCCGGGGCAGGGCCAGGGGGAGGCGCTGCACCGGGCGGTCCGTTCGGCCGAGGTGGCGGAGGAGGCCGGGCTGGACGCGGTCTGGCTGGCCGAGCACCACTTCGTGCCCTACGGCACCTGCCCGTCCGCGGTCACGCTGGCCGCGCTGCTGCTCGGCCGCACCCGCCGGATCCGGGTCGGCACCGCGGTGAGCGTGCTGCCCACGACCCACCCCGTGGCCCTCGGTGAACAGGCCGCGCTGCTGCATCTGACGAGCGGCGGCCGCTTCTCGCTGGGCGTGGGGCGCGGCGGGCCGTGGGTGGACCTGGAGGTGTTCGGCGCGGGCCTCGACGCCTACGAGAACGGCTTCACGGAATCACTCGATCTGCTGGTGCGCTGGCTGCGCGAACCCTCGGTGGCGGCCGAGGGTGAGCGCTTCGTCTTCCGTGAAGTCCCCGTCGTACCGCGCCCGTCGGAGTCGCTGACGGACACCGCGGGCCCCGAGGTGCTGGTCGCCTGCACCTCCCCGGCGAGCGTCCGGCGGGCCGCCGAGCGCGGGCTGCCGATGCTGCTCGGCATGCATGTCGGGGACGAGGAAAAGGCCGAGATGGTCTCCCTGTGGCGGCAGTGCGCGCGGGCGGCCGGCCGGTCCCCGGAGGAGATCCGGGAGGCGGCCCATGTGTCGGCCGGTGTCTGCCAGATCGCGGACCGGCGCACGGACGCGGCGGAGACGCTCATGAAGGCGATGCCGGGCTGGCTGAAGCAGGGCCTGGACGCGCATGTGACGGTGGACGGCCGCACGCGCCGTATGCGCGATCCGCTGGCCTACACCGAACTGCTCTGCGGGCTGCACCCGGTGGGCACTCCGCGGCTGTGCGCGGACCGGCTGGCCGCGACCGCCGAGCGCACCGGCGTCTCCCGCTTCGCCCTGCTCGTGGAGGGCTCGGGCGATCTGACGGCCACGGAGGAGAACGTACGGCGGCTCGGCGCCGAAGTGCTTCCGCACCTGCGCTGAACCGCCGTGCCCCCTGAATGCCTGCCGCCCCGGCACAATCTGCACCTCCCGCGTACGGAGCGGCAAGCGGGCTGTTCAACCGCTTCAGCAGTCCCGCAGCTCCGGAGACTGGTTCAGCAGCTGACCGCGGATCGAGGTGAATCGGGCCAGCCTCTCGTCGGCAGAGGCATCCAGCGGGAACACCGCCACCCGGTGGCAGTTCTGGAAGGCCAGCCGCACCCCGAAGTGCCGCTGCAGCGCTCCGCGTATGGCGTCACTCGCGAGCGCACGCAGCAGCTGACCCCGTGCCTGCTCGTCCGGCGGGGGCGTCTGGTTGTCGGCGAACTGTCCGCCGTCCACCTTCAGCTGGGCCACCAGGGAGCTGATCATCTCCCACGCGTAGGGCAGGGAGGTCCGGACGCAGTCGACGAAAGCTGCTTCGTCGACCTCGCCTCGCTCGGCCTGTTCGAGTAGGGCCGGTGAGACGTCGAGCGACATGGGTTCTCCTCTCGCACCCCCGCACCAGCAGGGGTTGCCGGACAGGTATGGGAGTTCGCGAATCTCGATACGCTGCGTACACACATCGCAACCTCCCGTTTAATACGGTAGGCAACGGACGGTGACCGCACCAGGAGATTGCACACATAGAGAACGACGAGTGTGCGCACAATCGGCCATTGCCGAACAGGCTGCATCCGGATCAAAAGGGGCGGCCCCGGGGGCCTCGGGGTGAGGGTGGGCGAATCGCGTGCACCCCTGCCCGTCGAGTAGCGTTGCGGACCATGCGTCTCGTCATCGCCCGGTGCTCCGTCGACTACGCCGGCCGGCTCACCGCCCATCTGCCCTCGGCTCCCCGCCTGATCCTGGTCAAGGCGGACGGCAGCGTCTCCATCCACGCCGACGACCGGGCCTACAAGCCCCTCAACTGGATGTCGCCGCCCTGCACGCTGAAGGAGGGCACCGGCGCCGAGGACGGCGTGTGGACCGTCGTCAACAAGGCGGGCGAGAAACTGATCATCACGATGGAGGAAGTCCTCCACGACTCGTCGCACGAACTGGGCGTCGACCCGGGTCTGATCAAGGACGGCGTGGAAGCGCACCTCCAGGAGCTGCTCGCCGACCGCATCGAGACGCTGGGCGAGGGCTACACCCTGATCCGGCGCGAGTACATGACGGCCATCGGCCCGGTCGACATCCTGTGCCGGGACGCCGAGGGGCAGACCGTCGCGGTGGAGATCAAGCGGCGCGGCGAGATCGACGGGGTCGAGCAACTCACCCGCTACCTGGAGCTGTTGAACCGCGACCCGCATCTCGCACCGGTGCGCGGCATCTTCGCGGCCCAGGAGATCAAGCCCCAGGCCCGCGTCCTCGCCACCGACCGCGGCATCGGCTGCCAGGTCCTCGACTACGACGCCCTGCGCGGCATCGAGGACGACAAGCTGCGGCTGTTCTGACAGACGCCTTCCCCCTTACGACGATCAGGGCCGGGTCTCCCCCACGGGAGCCCGGCCCTGATGTGTGCGCGGGGTCGGTCAGATGACGGCGTCCGAACCGCTCGGGGTGCTCCCGGCACCGGACTCCGAGGCGCTCGCGGACGCACTGGCCGTGCCGCTGGCGGTGTTGGTCGTCGGGGGCTCGGCAGGCGTCTCGGTGGGCGTCTGCGTCGGCGTCGGCGAGGACGACGGCGTCGGGGACTCGCTCTCCGTCCGGGTCGGCCTCGGGGACATCGACGGGGGGCTCGTCGGCGACTGGGACGGCGGCTTCTTCGTCGTGGAGGTCGCCGACGGCTCGGTGGTGGGCCGCGGTGAGCCGCTCGGGGTGTCCGACGGCTCGGCCGGGTCCGTGGCGGCCGGGGGAGCCTCTGCGTCGGAGCTGCCGCCGTTGCCGGTGCCGGAGGCGGTGGGCCTGCTGGTGGCGGAGCCGGTGTCGCCGCCGGGGGTGGCCTCGGTCTCCTCGCCGCCCAGGTCGTCGTCGTCATCGCTCTGGACGGAGGTCGGGTTGACGCCCACCCGGTTCGACGGGTCGTCGGCGTCGTTGTTGCCGGACGTCGCGCCGAGGGTCACCACCGTGCCCAGCACGGCGACGAGCAGCGCGCCCGCACCCGTGGCGGCGAGGTTGCGCCGGGCCAGCCCGCGCAGGCCGCCCCGGAAGGCGCGCCGCGGCCCGGGGCCGGAGGCGGTGGCCCGGTCCGTCACGAGGTCGAAGGAGTCGTCGGGCCGGTGCAGCGGCGGGAAGGCGGCGAGGCCCGCCGGGACGCCGTCGGAGGGCGAGGCGGACTTCCCCTGGGCGCCGTCCGCCCCCGGGCCGAGCTGCCCCAGGGCGCCGACCGGGGCCGGACCGCCGTACGGCAGGGCCCCGGACGGGGTCGTGCCCGCGGCGAGTGCCGGCAGTCCCGCACCGGGCGTGCCGGACGGGCTCGCGCCGAGGGTGCCGAGCGGCAGCCCCGGGCCCGGGGTCGTACCGGAGCGGTCGTCGACGAGGGCCAGTGCGCGGCGGCCGGCGACGGTGCCGCGCTTGTCGGCGAGGGCGCCGCGCAGCCCGATGGAAGCCTCCAGCTCGGCGCGGGCGCGGTCGAGCTGTCCGCCGCACAGGGCGAGGATGCCGAGTTCGTGGTGGAAGTAGGCCTGTTCGGAGACGGCACCGGCGAGCCGGGCGGCCTCCGCGCCGGAGCGCAGGGCGCGTTCCCAGGCGCTCCAGTTCAGGCCCGCGGCGAAGGCGGGCGCGGCCGTGCGGGCCAGCTGGACGGCCGGGCTCTCCTCGTCCTCGGCGGGCACGGCGGTGAGCGGCACCAGCACGCTCAGCGCGGCGAGCACGGCGTCGGCCTCGGCGCAGACCCGCTCGGGGCCGACCGAGGGGTGTCCGACCCACCAGGTGTAGTGCTGTGCGGCGGTCAGGGCGTAGGCATCGATGTCGTCGGCGTAGCCGGCGGCCTCCAGCTGGGTCAGCACACCGGCGGCGAGGCGGTGACGGCCGCCGACCGGGGAGACCAGGGCGCAGCCGATGAGTTCGCCGAGGGCCGCGTCGGCGTGGGTGTCGCCGACGAGGGCGGGCAGATGGGCCTGGTGCGGGATCTCGCCGCCCAGGGCGACGGCGAAGCGCAGGGTGGCGCGGGCACAGGCGCTGAGCCGGGAGGCGAGCAGGGCAGCGGGGGCGGCCCCTTCGGCGAGCGAGGGCAGCGGTATGTCCTCGCCGACGGGCGGTTCGGCGGGGACGGCGTCCTCGACCGGGACTTCGGGTTCGAAAACGCCATGGTCGTCCAGGGCGTCGGCCCCGGCCCGCAGCCGGTCGCGCTGTCGCAGCAGGGCGCCCGCCTGGACGAAGCGCAGGGGCAGGCCCTCGGACTCGAACCAGAGGTCGCCCGCCCAGTTGGCCTCGTCCTCGGTGAGGGTGCGGCCGACGGCGTGTTCCAGGAGCTGGAGTCCGCCGGCGCGGTCGAGGCCGTCGAGGAAGACCTCCTCGATCGGGGAGTCGGCGGACGGCGCGGGCACGTCGGGGGTCGCGGCGATCAGGAACGCGCACTCGGGGGTGGCGTCCAGCAGCGTGTCGAGGGCGGCGCCGCCGAACTCGATGTCGTCGAGGACGACGACGGCGCCGACCTCGCGGACGTGGTCGAGCAGTTCGGCGCGTTCCAGCCGGTGCAGGGGGGCGCGGTGGACGGCGTGGAAGAGGTCGTGGAGGAGTTCGTCGGCGGTGCGACGGAAGCCGCTGAGGCGGACGACGCCGTCGGGGGCGAGGTCGGCGCAGTCCGCGGCGACGGCGTCGAGGAGGCGGGTGCGGCCGGAGCCGGCGGGGCCAGTGAGGCGTACGGAGCGGCCGCGGGCGAGGAGGCGGACGAGCCGCTCGTGCTCGTCGTGGCGGCCGAGCAGCGGCAGTTCGGGGCGCGGCGGCCCGGGCGGGGCCGGCGCGGCGGCGCGGGCCGCTTCCGCGCGTTCGGCGGGGGTGCGCCTCTCGGGCGCGGCGGGCCGCTGGGCCGGCGGGCACAGCTCGATCTCGCTGCCGTCGACGGGGTTGACGGTGAGCAGGTAGTCGCCGGAGACGAGCTGCGTCGTCCGGGCCTGGGCGGGCGTGTGCTGGCCGAGGTCGTTGGCCAGCGGGTCCCTGGGCGGGCGCTGGCGCGGCGGCTGGCCGGCGCTGTCGTGGCCGCCCGCCTCGGGGCCCCGGGTGTTCGGGTCCATCGGTGTCCAACCCCCAAAAGCGTCGTGTGGCGTAGCCCTTCCCGGCCTTGCTGCACACTGCGCTGTCGCTTCTGGTCCGGTACCCGCTCGTGGGTTTCTGGCGGCGGGCAGTCGAACCGTAAACCGTCGCCCGGTGTCTGCGACAGCCCGGGGTGCCGGGCCGCCCGAGACGTCATGGTCTCGTGATGATTGGGCGCGTCGGGTGTTTCGACGCCTGACGTCCGGGTCCTGGGTCACCGCCCCCGCGGTCCTGGTCACCGGCCGTGCGCGCGGTCACACGCGGGGCAGCGACTCCACGCCGAGGCCGCCCTCGATCGCGAGGATCCGGTGCAGCCGAGTGGCCACCAGCAGGCGCTGCATCTGCGGCGGTACGCCGCGCAGCACCAGTCGGCGGCCGCAGCGGCCGGCCCGCCGGTGGGCGCCCATGATCACGCCGAGTCCGGTGGCGTCCCACGAGTCCAGTTCGGACAGGTTCAGGATCAGATCGCCGGCTCCGTCGTCGACGGCCGAGTGCAGGACCGTACGGGCGTCCGCCGCGGTGCGGACGTCGAGGCGGCCCCCGACGACCACCTCGGCGTGGTCGCCCCTGATGTGCATATGCGCTCCTGTGCGTGCGTCTGGTGCTCCGCGATGCGATGAGTGTGGGCCGCGTGCTGCGAGCCACGGTTGCAACCTCTGACGGCGTCGCGCTGCCAGAGGTTGCCGTCCGTAAGCGAACCGATACCGAATTCCCCCCGAGGTGTGACACCCCTGGGGCGTGTGCGGTTTCGGAGGCCGGGTGCCTCAGTGCTTGTAGAAGCCCTGCCCGCTCTTGCGGCCGATGTCACCGGCGTCAACCATCCGGCGCATCAGCTCCGGCGGAGCGAACTTCTCGTCCTGGGTCTCGGTGTAGATGTTGCTGGTGGCGTGCAGCAGGATGTCCACGCCGGTGAGGTCGGCGGTGGCCAGCGGGCCCATGGCGTGGCCGAAGCCCAGCTTGCAGGCGAGGTCGATGTCCTCGGCGGTGGCGACGCCCGACTCGTAGAGCTTGGTGGCCTCGACGACGAGCGCCGAGATCAGCCGCGTGGTCACGAACCCGGCGACGTCACGGTTGACGACGATGCAGGTCTTGCCGACGGACTCGGCGAACTCCCGCGCGGTGGCGAGGGTCTCGTCGCTGGTCTTGTAGCCGCGCACCAGCTCGACGAGCTGCATCATCGGCACCGGCGAGAAGAAGTGCACGCCGACGACCCGCTCGGGGCGCTCGGTGACGGCCGCGATCTTGGTGATCGGGATGGCTGAGGTGTTGGAGGCGAGCACGGTGTCCGGGCGCACGACCTTGTCGAGCGTGCGGAAGATCTCGTGCTTGACCTCGAGCTTCTCGAAGACGGCCTCGACGACGACGTCCGCGTCGGCGGCCGCGTCCAGGTCGGTCGTGGCGGTGATCCGGCCGAGCGCGGCCTCGGCGTCGGCCGCGTCGAGCTTGCCCTTGCTCACGAACTTGTCGTACGAGGCCTTGATCCCGTCGGTGCCCCGCTTGAGGGCCTCGTCGGTGACATCGCGCAGGACGACGTCCCAGCCCGCCTGCGCGGAGACCTGGGCGATGCCGGAACCCATGAGACCGGCCCCGATGACGGCGAGCTTCCGTGCCACTCCGACTCCCCTTGTGTGCATACACGCTGTTTACGTTTGCTCACGGCGGACACTAGCGGGCGTGAGCCGCTGTGTGACCGGTTAGTAATGCGCGTCACGTCTCACATGACGGACATCACACCGGTGGGGGCGGGGGCGCGTAACTACCCTGGCCTCATGGTCAATCTGACGCGCATCTACACGCGGACCGGCGACAAGGGCACCACGAACCTGGGTGACATGAGCCGGGTGCCGAAGACCGATCTGCGGATCGCCGCCTATGCCGACGCCAACGAGGCGAACGCGGTCATCGGCACGGCGATCGCGCTGGGCGGCCTGGCTGAGGACATCGTCAAGGTCCTCACCCGGGTGCAGAACGACCTGTTCGACGTGGGTGCGGACCTGTCGACGCCGGTGGTGGAGAACCCCGAGTTCCCGCCGCTGAGGGTCGAGCAGTTCTACGTCGACAAGCTGGAGGCGGACTGCGACCGCTTCAACGAACGTCTGGAGAAGCTGCGCTCCTTCATCCTCCCGGGCGGCACTGCGGGCGCGGCCCTGCTGCACCAGGCGTGCACGGTCGCCCGCCGGGCCGAGCGCTCGACGTGGGCCGCGCTGGAGGTGCACGGCGAGGCCATGAACCCCCTCACCGCGACCTACCTCAATCGCCTCTCCGACCTGCTGTTCATCCTGGCGCGGGCGGCCAACCAGGAGCAGGGCGACGTGCTGTGGGTGCCGGGCGGGGAGCGCTAGGACTCCTCCCTGTCCCGCTGGAGCGCCCACTCCCGCTGGCTCACCTTCTCCCGCTTGGGGAACAGCGTGTAGCTCCCGGCGATGACCAGGTTGATGCCGATCACCCAGAGCATGCGCTGCTGCCAGGCGCGCACGGAGCTGATGTCGCCGTCGGTGCCGATGTACCAGACGGCCGACTGGAGCAGGGCGAGGGCGACGACGGCCGCGAGGGTCCAGCGGCCGGCGACCTTCCACTCGTGGACCGCGCGGGCGGTGCCGTACTTC
Organism: Streptomyces sp. NPDC096205; assembly: GCF_044763135.1. Lineage (NCBI taxonomy): Bacteria > Bacillati > Actinomycetota > Actinomycetes > Kitasatosporales > Streptomycetaceae > Streptomyces > Streptomyces sp. NPDC096205. The sequence continues at coordinate 64,950 of NZ_JBIWFS010000007.1, forward strand.
GGCGGGCGCACCGGCGGCGGGCCGCCCGCGAAGCGGTGGGCGAAGCGGGCGTCGGCCCACCGGATGGTGGAGTGGCCGAGGCCGACGGTGAAGCCGATGTAGACGGCCGCCAGGCCGTGCTTCCAGTCGGGCTCCGCCCCGTTCTTCAGGTCGATCGCTGTGACGGTGAACAGCACGACCTCCAGCAGCGGCTCGCACAGCAGCAGGGCCAGGCCCACGCGCGGCATCCGCAGCAGATAGCGGAAGGACAGTCCCGCGGCCAGCAGCGCCCAGAAGGCCACTTCACAGGCGACGATCAGTCCGACGATCACGGCTCGCTCCTCTCGGTCACCCTTCCAGGCTGACGCGCGAAAGGGCCGGGGTCGTCGTCGCCGATGAGGAAGCCGCGGTACATCGAAAGATGCAGTCGGCGACCCTCCCGGCGGACCATGCGACCGGCGGGCGGTTGCGTGTTGGATGGAGCTCATGGCCGCGCCGCTCCCCCGCCCTCACCGCTTCGACGTGTATCTCGGTGTCGCCGGGCTGCTCGGCGGGCTGGTGATGTGGAAGCTCGGGCTGAACACGGCGGGCGGCGGCCTGCTGCCGTCGGAGTGGGGCCTCATCCCGCTGGCCGTGACGGCGCTCATGGAACCGCTGCGCCGCACCAGACCGCAGGCGGCGCTCGTCGTGGGCACCTTCGCGCTGGTCGCGGACACCTTCACGCCGGGCAACCCGGCGACCATCCTGATGTTCACCGACCTCGCCTACGCGGCCGTGCTGTACGGCACGCCCGCCGCGGTCCGCCGTATCCCGGTCACCACCGGTCTGATCAGCATCGGCATCACCCTGGGCTTCCTGGTGTGGTGGCGCAGGCCCGAGGCGCTGCTGGTCGGTCTCGGCGCGGCCATCGTCTCCTTCGGCCCGGCCGCCACCGGCGCCATCGTGCGCAACCACCGTGACGCCGCGGACTCGGCCCGGCTGCAGGCCGAACAGACCGCGCTGCTCGCCGAGATGGACCGCACCCAGGCCGTCACCGCCGAACGCGCCCGGATGGCGCGGGAGCTGCACGACATGGTGGCCAACCACCTCTCGGCGATCGCGATCCACTCCACGGCGGCGCTGTCCCTGGACGACCCGGCCACCTCCCGTGAGGCCCTGGGGGTGATCCGGGAGAACAGCGTCCAGGGGCTGGCCGAGATGCGCCGGCTGATCGGCATCCTCAGGGACAGCAGCGGCGATCTGGAACCGGCCGTGGCGCCCACGCTCGACGGGCTCGGTTCCCTGGTCGAGGGCGCCCGCGCCAACGGCCTGGACGTCGTGCTGGACGCCGACCGCGGGGAAGGGCTGCCCGCGCCGGTGGAACTGGCCGCCTACCGGCTGGTGCAGGAGTCGCTGACCAACGCACTGAAGCACGCCGGGCCCGGCCGGGTCACCGTACGGCTGCGGCAGCGGGACGGAGCGCTGTGCCTCGCGGTGAGCAGCCCGTACGGCGACCGGGACGGGCCGCGCGCGCCGGGTTCCGGGGCCGGGCTCGTGGGCATGCAGGAGCGCGTGGCCCTGCTGCGGGGCACGTTCGAGGCCGGCCCGGAGGAGTCGGCCGACGGCAAGGTGTGGGCCGTACGGGCCACGCTGCCGACCGGGGACATCGAGGAAGGGATGCGGGAATGATCCGGGTGCTCGTCGCGGAGGACCAGTCGGCCGTGCGGGCGGGGCTGGTGCTGATCCTGCGCAGCGCGCCCGACATCGAGGTGGTCGGCGAGGCGGCCGACGGCGAGCAGGCGGTGGAGCGGGCTCGCGAGCTGCGACCGGACCTGGTGCTGATGGACGTACAGATGCCGCGACTTGACGGAGTGTCGGCGACGCGGAAGGTCGTCGCGGAGGGGCTCGCCGATGTGCTGGTGCTGACGACCTTCGACCTCGACGAGTATGTGTTCGGGGCGCTGCGTGCGGGGGCGTCGGGGTTCTTGCTGAAGAACACCGAGGCGCGGGATCTGATCGAGGCCGTGCGGACGGTCGCGCGCGGCGAGGGCCTGATCGCGCCCGCTGTCACCCGGCGCCTGATCGCGGAGTTCGCCGCGAAGCCCGTACGGCAGCCGAAGGCCGATCCGGCCGTCCTCGGTGGTCTCACCCGGCGCGAGCGCGAGGTGCTGGCCTGTCTCGGCGAGGGGCTGTCCAACGCGGACATCGCGACCCGGCTGGACATGGCCGAGGCGACGGTGAAGACGCACGTCAGCCGGTTGCTGGGGAAGCTGGAGCTGCGCAGCCGGGTGCAAGCGGCGGTGCTCGCGCAGGAGTTGGGGATCTAGGACGGGCCTGCCGCGAGAGTTCCGAAGTGGTCCAGACCTATTGACCTCTGGTCCAGACCTTTCCTATCCTCGCGGCACCGTGGGCGTGAAGGCTCAGTCACGCCCCACACCCCCTGTCGACAAAGGAGGCGCTGCATGCGCTTCAGACACAGAGCGGCGGCCGGACTCGCCACGCTCCTCCTCCCCGTGGCCGGCATGGTCGGACTCGCGAGCCCCGCCGAGGCCGCCACCAGCGCCACCGCCACCTACACCAAGGCCTCGGACTGGGGCAGCGGCTTCGAGGGCCGCTGGACGGTGAAGAACACCGGCACCACCACCCTCAGCGCCTGGACCGTCGAGTGGGACTTCCCCTCCGGCACCTCCGTCACCTCCGCCTGGGACGCCGACGTCACCTCCTCCGGTCTGCACTGGACCGCCAAGAACAAGTCCTGGAACGGCTCCCTCGCCCCCGGCGCCTCCGTCTCCTTCGGCTTCAACGGCACCGGCACCGGCTCCCCCTCGGGCTGCAAGCTCAACGGCGGCTCCTGTGACGGCACCTCCGTCCCCGGCGACGCGGCGCCCTCCGCACCGGGCACCCCCACCGCCTCGAACATCACCGACACCTCGGTGAAGCTCAGCTGGAGCGCGGCCACCGACGACAAGGGCATCAAGAACTACGACGTCCTGCGCGGCGGCGCCAAGGTCGCCACCGTCACCGGAACGAGCTACACGGACACCGGCCTCACCGCCGGCACGGACTACTCCTACTCCGTCCAGGCCCGGGACACCGCCGACCAGACCGGCCCCGCCAGCGGCTCGGTCGCCGTGCGCACCACCGGCGGCGGGGGCACCGACCCCGGCCCGCAGCCCGGCTCCAAGGTCAACCTCGGCTACTTCACCGAGTGGGGCGTCTACGGCCGCAACTACCACGTCAAGAACCTGGTGACCTCGGGCTCCGCCTCGAAGATCACCCACATCAACTACGCGTTCGGCAACGTCAAGAACGGCCAGTGCACCGTCGACGACACCTACGCCGCCTACGACAAGGCGTACACCGCCGACCAGTCCGTCTCCGGCACCGCCGACACCTGGGACCAGCCGCTGCGCGGCAACTTCAACCAGCTGCGCCAGCTGAAGGCCAAGTACCCGAACATCAAGGTGCTGTACTCCTTCGGCGGCTGGACCTACTCCGGCGGCTTCGGCCAGGCCGCGGCCAACGCCGCCGCCTTCGCCAAGTCCTGCAAGGCCGTCATCGAGGACCCGCGCTGGGCCGACGTCTTCGACGGCATCGACATCGACTGGGAGTACCCCAACGCCTGCGGTCTGAGCTGCGACACCTCCGGCGCGGCCGCCTTCAAGAACCTCATGCAGGCGCTGCGCACCGAGTTCGGCCCGAACTACCTGATCACCGCGGCCATCACCGCCGACGCCAGTGACGGCGGCAAGATCGACGCGGCCGACTACGGCGGCGCCGGGCAGTACGTCGACTGGTACAACGTGATGACGTACGACTACTTCGGCGCCTGGGACAAGACCGGCCCCACCGCCCCGCACTCCCCGCTCACCTCGTACGCGGGCATCCCGAAGGCCGGCTTCAACTCGGCCGACGCCATCGCCAAGCTGAAGGCCAAGGGCGTCCCGGCGAGCAAGCTGCTGCTCGGCATCGGCTTCTACGGCCGCGGCTGGACCGGCGTCACCCAGGCGGCCCCGGGCGGCTCGGCCACGGGCGCGGCCCCCGGCACCTACGAGGCCGGCATCGAGGACTACAAGGTCCTCAAGAACTCCTGCCCCGCCACCGGCACCGTCGGCGGCACGGCGTACGCCTTCTGCGGCAGCAACTGGTGGTCCTACGACACCCCCGCCACCATCGGCACGAAGATGAGCTGGGCCAAGAACCAGGGCCTGGGCGGCGCGTTCTTCTGGGAGTTCAGCGGCGACACCAGCAACGGCGAGCTGGTCACCGCGATCAGCAACGGCCTGAAGTAAAGATCACGCACTAAGCGACATTGACGCGCTGACCGGGCGGGGCTGCCTCCAGCCACGCGAGGAAACCGGTCAGCGCGTCTTCGCTCATGGCGAGCTCGAGACGCGTGCCCCGGTGCAGACAGACGAGGATCACCGCGTCGGACAGCAGGGCCAGCTCCTCCTCGCCCTCGGGGACGCGGCGGCCGGCCACCTCGATCGCGGAGCGCTCCAGGACGCGGCGCGGGCGAGGAGCGTAGGAGAAGACCCGGAACCACTCGATGCGGTCGCCGTTGTAGCGGGCGATGCCGTAGGCCCAGCCCTTGCCGCTGGTGTCACCGCCCTCGGGGACGTCCCAGCGCAGGGAGCAGTCGAAGGTGCCGCCGGAGCGCTGGATCAGCCTGCGGCGCAGGCCGAAGACGAACAACCCGATCACCACGAGGGCGACGACGATTCCGCACACAGTCAGAGCGAGGACCATCGACACCGACCTCCTCGTCTGCTAGGTAACGGAACGTAAAAAACACCCAGATCTGCCTCAGCCGCGGCCGGTACCGGAAGTGTCCGGTGCCGGCCGCGGCTGAGTTACATCATCGCGTGCGAGCGCTGTGTCAGCGCGCCGCCGCCGCCCGCAGGCGGACATCCGCACGGCGCTCGGCGGCGGCGTCGCCCTCCGCCTTCGCCCGCTCGAGCTCCCGCTCCGCGCGCTGGACGTCGATCTCGTCCGACAGCTCGGCGATCTCGGCCAGCAGCGACAGCTTGTTGTCCGCGAACGAGATGAAACCGCCGTGCACCGCGGCGATCACGGTCCCGCCGTCACTCGTACGAATGGTCACCGGGCCCGACTCCAGCACACCGAGCAGCGGCTGGTGACCGGGCATGACGCCGATGTCGCCGGACGTGGTGCGCGCGACGACCAGGGTGGCCTCGCCGGACCAGACCTCTCGGTCGGCCGCGACCAGCGCGACGTGCAGCTCAGCAGCCAAGGTGGCTCCTCGGGTCACCACCCGGCGGTTCTGCCGGGTGTTGGTTACAAGTCTAGTAGGCGTGAGTGAGGGGGCGGGACGTGCCCGCCCCCTCACGACTCAGGCAGCTGCCCGGGTCAGGAGACGCCCAGCTCCTTCGCGTTCTTCTTCAGGTCCTCGAGACCACCGCACATGAAGAACGCCTGCTCCGGGAAGTGGTCGTACTCGCCGTCGCAGATCGCGTTGAACGCCGCGATCGACTCGTCCAGCGGCACGTCCGAACCGTCCACGCCGGTGAACTGCTTGGCGACGTGGGTGTTCTGGGACAGGAAGCGCTCCACGCGACGGGCACGGTGGACGACGAGCTTGTCCTCCTCGCCGAGCTCGTCGATGCCGAGGATCGCGATGATGTCCTGCAGGTCCTTGTACTTCTGCAGGATGTTCTTCACGCGCATCGCGGCGTTGTAGTGGTCCGCCGCGATGTACCGCGGGTCGAGGATGCGGGACGTCGAGTCCAGCGGGTCCACGGCCGGGTAGATGCCCTTCTCGGAGATCGGACGGGACAGAACCGTCGTCGCGTCGAGGTGGGCGAAGGTGGTGGCCGGGGCCGGGTCGGTCAGGTCGTCCGCGGGGACGTAGATCGCCTGCATCGAGGTGATCGAGTGACCACGGGTCGAGGTGATGCGCTCCTGGAGGAGACCCATCTCGTCGGCCAGGTTCGGCTGGTAGCCCACCGCGGAGGGCATACGGCCCAGCAGGGTCGACACCTCGGAACCGGCCTGGGTGAAGCGGAAGATGTTGTCGATGAAGAACAGCACGTCCTGCTTCTGCACATCGCGGAAGTACTCCGCCATGGTCAGACCGGCCAGGGCCACGCGCAGACGGGTGCCCGGGGGCTCGTCCATCTGGCCGAAGACCAGCGCGGTCTTGTCGATGACGCCGGAGTCCGACATCTCCTCGATGAGGTCGTTGCCCTCACGGGTGCGCTCACCGACACCGGCGAACACCGACACACCGTCGTGGTTGTTGGCGACGCGGTAGATCATCTCCTGGATGAGCACCGTCTTGCCGACGCCGGCACCACCGAACAGACCGATCTTTCCACCCTTGACGTACGGGGTGAGAAGGTCGATGACCTTGACGCCGGTCTCGAACATCTCGGTCTTCGACTCGAGCTCGTCGAAGTTCGGGGCCTTGCGGTGGATGCCCCAGCGCTCGCCCTCGTAGGACTCGTCGACGTTCAGCACCTCACCGAGGGTGTTGAACACCTTGCCCTTGGTGAAGTCGCCGACCGGCACGGTGATGGAGGCACCGGTGTCGGTGACCGGGGCCTGGCGGACCAGACCGTCGGTGGGCTGCATGGAGATCGTGCGGACCAGGCCGTCACCCAGGTGCTGGGCGACCTCCAGGGTCAGCGTCTTCAGCTCGCCGGCGTTGGCCGGGTCGGCCACCTCGACGTGCAGGGCGTTGTAGATCTCGGGCATCGCGTCGACGGGGAACTCCACGTCGACGACCGGGCCGATGACCCGGGCGACGCGGCCCGTGGCAACGGCCGTCTCAGAAGTCGTCGTCATTACTTGTCACTCCCCGCGGTCGCGTCGGCAAGGGCTGCGGAGCCACCGACGATCTCGCTGATTTCCTGGGTGATTTCGGCCTGGCGGGCCGCGTTGGCAAGACGGGAGAGCGTGTTGATCAGGTCTCCCGCGTTGTCGGTGGCCGACTTCATCGCGCGGCGGGTGGCGGCGTGCTTGGAAGCAGCCGACTGCAGCAGCGCGTTGTAGATCCGGCTCTCGACGTACCGCGGCAGCAGGGCGTCGAGGACGTCCTCCGCCGAGGGCTCGAAGTCGTACAGCGGAAGAAGCTCACCCTGGGGGGCGGCCTCCTTCGCGACCTCTTCGAGGCTGAGCGGCAGCATCCGGCTGTCGATCGCCGTCTGCGTCATCATCGACACGAATTCGGTGTAGACGATGTGGAGCTCGTCCACGCCGCCCTCCGCCGTGTCCTTCTCGATGGCCTCGATCAGCGACGCGGCGACCTTCTTCGCGTCCGCGTAGGTCGGCTCGTCGGTGAACCCGGTCCACGACTCCACGACCTTGCGCTCGCGGAAGTTGTAGTGGGCCACACCGCGCCGGCCGACGATGTACGTGTCGACCTGCTGGCCTTCGCGCTCGAGGCGCTCGGTCAGCTGCTCCGCCGCCTTGATGGCGTTGGAGTTGAACGCACCGGCCAGACCACGGTCGCTGGTCAGCAGCAGGACTGCGGACCGGGTGACCGTCTCGGCCTGGGTGGTGAGCGGGTGCTTGGTGTTCGACCCGGTGCCGACCGCCGTGACCGCGCGGGTCAGTTCCTGCGCGTACGGCGTGGAGGCCGCCACCTTGCGCTGCGCCTTGACGACGCGCGAGGCGGCGATCATCTCCATCGCCTTGGTGATCTTCTTGGTCGCGGTGACGGATCGGATGCGACGCTTGTAGACCCGGAGCTGGGCTCCCATGAGTCAGGTCCCTTCCTTACGTCACTTGGCGGCAGCGGCCGGAGCGTCCTCGCCGAGCAGCTTGCCGTCGGAGGTCTCGAACTGCTTCTTGAACTCCGCGACGGCCGAGTCGATGGCGGCGATGGTGTCGTCCGACATCTTCGCGCCCTCCTTGATGGAGGTCATCAGACCCTTGTGCTGGTCCTTGAGGTACTGGAGCAGCTCGCGCTCGAAGCGGCGGATGTCGACGACCGGGACGTCGTCCATACGGCCGTTGGTGCCGGCCCAGACGGAGACGACCTGGTACTCGGTGGCCATCGGCTGGTACTGGTCCTGCTTCAGCAGCTCGACCATGCGCTGACCGCGCTCCAGCTGCTGCTTCGACGCGGCGTCCAGGTCGGAACCGAAGGCGGCGAACGCCTCCAGCTCACGGAACTGGGCGAGGTCCACGCGCAGACGGCCGGAGACCTGGCGCATCGCCTTGTGCTGGGCGGAGCCACCGACTCGGGAGACCGAGATACCGACGTTCAGGGCCGGACGCTGACCGGCGTTGAACAGGTCGGACTCCAGGAAGCACTGGCCGTCGGTGATGGAGATGACGTTGGTCGGGATGAACGCCGACACGTCGTTGGCCTTGGTCTCGACGATCGGCAGACCGGTCATCGAGCCGGCGCCCATGTCGTCGGAGAGCTTGGCGCAGCGCTCCAGCAGACGGGAGTGCAGGTAGAAGACGTCGCCCGGGTAGGCCTCGCGGCCCGGCGGACGGCGCAGCAGCAGCGACACGGCGCGGTAGGCGTCGGCCTGCTTGGACAGGTCGTCGAAGATGATGAGGACGTGCTTGCCCTCGTACATCCACTGCTGACCGATGGCCGAGCCGGTGTAGGGCGCGAGGTACTTGAAGCCGGCCGGGTCGGACGCCGGGGCGGCGACGATGGTCGTGTACTCCAGGGCGCCGTTCTCCTCCAGCGCGCGGCGCACGCCGGCGATGGTGGAGCCCTTCTGGCCGATGGCGACGTAGATGCAGCGGACCTGCTTGTTCGGGTCGCCGGTGCGCCAGTTGTCGCGCTGGTTGATGATCGTGTCGACAGCCAGGGCGGTCTTGCCGGTCTGGCGGTCACCGATGATCAGCTGACGCTGACCACGGCCGATCGGGGTCATCGCGTCGACGGCCTTGTAGCCGGTCTCCATCGGCTCGTGCACCGACTTGCGCTGCATGACCGTGGGGGCCTGCAGCTCAAGGGCACGACGACCGCTGGTCTCGATCTCGCCGAGGCCGTCGATCGGGTTGCCGAGCGGGTCGACGACGCGGCCGAGGTAACCCTCGCCCACCGCGACCGACAGGACCTCGCCGGTACGGGTGACCGGCTGACCCTCCTCGATACCGCTGAACTCACCGAGCACGACGGCACCGATCTCGCGCTCTTCCAGGTTCAGCGCGAGACCGAGGGAGCCGTCCTCGAACTTCAGCAGCTCGTTCGCCATGGCCGAGGGCAGACCCTCGATCTTGGCGATACCGTCGCCGGCGACGGTGACCGTACCGACCTCCTCGCGCGAGGCCGCGTCCGGCTTGTACGCCTGGACGAAGTTCTCCAGCGCGTCCCGGATCTCCTCCGGCCGGATCGTGAGCTCCGCCATCTGGGTTCCCTGCTCTCCTTGTTGGGCCCGAAGTTTCACTTGGGGGGATGGGGACTCCCCCCATCAGGAGGTGAATCCTCTGCACGGCCCAACATGGGCCGTCGTAAGTACGTACTGCGTATTGAGTTGCGGGCTAGCTCGCCAGGCGGCGGCCGGCGTCCTCGATGCGGTCCGCGAGGGAGCCGTTGATGACCTCGTCACCGACCTGCACCCGGATTCCGCCGAGGACCGCCGGGTCCACGTCGAGGTTGAGGTGCATCTGACGCCCGTAGAGCTTCGCCAGTGCGGCGCCCAGGCGCTGCTTCTGGCCGTCGCTCAGCGGAACCGCCGAGGTGACGACGGCGACCATGCGGTCCCGGCGCTCGGCGGCGAGCTTGGACAGGGACTCCAGTCCCGACTCCAGGCTACGTCCCCGCGGCGCGGTCACAAGGCGCGTCACCAGACGCTCGGTGGTGGCCTTGGCACGGCCGCCGAGCAGGCTGCGCAGCAGCTCGCCCTTGGCCGCGGTGGTGGCCTTGCGGTCGGTCAGCGCGGCACGCAGCTCGGTGGAGCCGGAGACGATCCGGCCGAACCGGAACAGCTCGTCCTCGACGTCGTCCAGCGAGCCGCCACGCTGCGCGGCGGTGAGGTCGGCGGTGTTCGCCAGTTCCTCCAGCGCGTCCACCAGGTCGCGGGACTGCGACCAGCGGGAGCGCACCATGCCGGCCAGCAGGTCCACGGTCTCGCCGCCGACCTGTCCACCGAACAGGCGCTGGGCCAGCTCGGCCTTGGCCTCTCCGGCCTGCGCCGGGTCGGTCAGGACCCGACGCAGCGACACCTCGCGGTGGAGCAGCGCGGTGACGGCGGCCAGCTCGTCGGCGAGCCGCGCCGCGTCCACGGACGTGGCGTCCGTCAGCGCGTCGAGACGCTCGCGCGCGGCTGCCAGGGCCTCGCGGCTCGCTCCGTTCATCGCGCGGCCTCGGCCTTCGCGTCGAGCTCGTCCAGGAACCGGTCGATGACACGGCTCTGGCGGGCGTGGTCCTCGAGGGACTCGCCGACGAGCTTGCCGGCCAGGTCCGTGGCGATCTTGCCGACGTCCTGGCGCAGCGAGGACGCGGCGGCCTTGCGGTCGGCCTCGATCTGGGCGTGACCGGCGGCGATGATCTCCTCGCGCTGGCGCTGGCCCTCCGCACGCATCTCCGCGATGAGCGCGGCACCCTGCTCCTGCGCCTCCTGGCGCAGACGCGCGGCCTCGTGCCGGGCCTCGGCGAGCTGGGCCTTGTACTGCTCGAGGACGCTCTGGGCCTCGGTCTGCGCGGCCTCGGCCTTCTCGATACCGCCCTCGATGGCCTCACGCCGCTCTTCCAGAACCTTGTTGATGTTCGGAAGGAGCTTCCAGGCGAGGAAGCCGAAGACGATGACGAAGGCGAGAAGGCCAATGACGAGCTCAGGGATCGGCGGGACGAGGGGATTCTCGGTCTCCCCCTCGGCCGCCAGAATGAGCAGCTGGCTCATGTCGTTGCCTTTCGTCTGGATTGCGGTCGTCAGCCTGAAGTGATCAGGAGCCGTAGACGAACGGCATAACCAGACCGATCAGGGCGAGCGCCTCACAGAAGGCGAAGCCCAGGATCTGGTTGGCGCGGATCAGGCCGGCGGCCTCGGGCTGGCGGGCGAGGGCCTGCGTACCGTTACCGAAGATGATGCCGACGCCCACGCCGGGGCCGATGGCGGCAAGGCCGTAGCCGATGGAGCCGAGGGCCTTGAGGTCACCGGTGACAGCGGCAAGAGTAGACATGCCAGTTCTTCCTTCTCTTTCAAGGACCGGTGGGGGTTGGCCACCGGACGTCTGCGGGGGTTCGAAAGTGGCGGGTGCTCAGTGGTGCTCGGCGAGCGCGCCCTGAATGAAGGTGCAGGTCAGGAGCACGAAGACGTACGCCTGAAGGGCCTGGACGAAAAGCTCGAAGGCCGTCATGACGATGACCATGATGAACGAGACGCCGGCGTAGGCGATGCCGATGCCGTTCAGCAGGTACCAGCTGGCGATCGTGAAGAGCAGCAGCAGGGTGTGGCCCGCGAACATGTTCGCGAAGAGTCGTACCGCGTGGGTGAACGGACGGACGATCAGGTTCGAGAAGAACTCGATGACCATCGCCAGCGGCAGAACCGGGCCGAGTTCCTTGTTGTAGCCCGTGAAGTTCTTGAACGCCCCCACGAAGCCGTGCCGCTTGAAGGTCAGCGAGACCCACAGGACGTACACGATTCCGGCGAGGACGGCGGGGTACGAGATGATCGACGTCACCGGGAACTGGGCGAGCGGGACGATCGACCAGAGGTTCATCATCCAGACGAAGAAGAACAGCGAGACGATCAGCGGAACGTACTTCTCGCCCTCCTTCTTGCCGAGCGTCTCGTAGACGATGCCGCGGCGGACGAAGTCGTAGCCGGCCTCGGCGACCATCTGCATCTTGCCCGGGACGACCTTGGGCTTGCGGAAGGCGGCCCAGAAGAACCCGATCACAACGATGGAGCCGAGCAGCGCCAGCAGCATCGTCTTGTTGAAGTACAGGTTGCTGTCCGCGTCGCCCCAGATGGGCTCGAACAGGAACGAGTGCAGGCCGGGAGCGGGGAAGCCACAGCCGTCGAAGATGTGGCAGTCGGTCTCGAAGGCGAGCACCTGCGTCGGGTCAGCACTCACCGCGGGCTCCTTCAGCGTGGCGCATAGGTACGGCAACCTCGTTGTGTCGGCGCGGCGCGCAGCCGCGGGTCGGCACTGGACTGGTGTTTCGGATGTGGGGGCGGCTGTTCGGGGTCGAGCCTCGCGATGGAACAGGCGTCAGCTCGGATGCCCGCGCCCGCAGTGCCGCAGTTGGCACCGGACGATAGCAGCTTGTCGAACGCGTCTTTATCCCGGGCCTACCCCTCACGACGAAGGGCCCGTCTTCTCGGGCTTGCTGCCCTCGGAGGAGTCGGGTTCGACGTAAAGGATCTTGGACTTCATGTGCGCGTACGTCTGTGCGCCGATCCACACGAGGGTGGTCGCGACGAGCGTGAACGCGAAGGCCTTGGGGTGGAACAGCGACGTGTTCTTGAACGCGGCGAGGAAGATGAACAGCAGCAGGATCTGCGCCGCGTAGAGCATCAGGCCCATCGCCTGGAACAGGTGCGGAAGCGATTTGGCAGTGCGCTGGAGCACGATCAGACCGATCCCCATGAAGAGGATCGTCACCACCGCGGCCACGACGGACCCCACGGCGCCCTTGCCGCCGACCAACAGGCCACTGACGACAGCGGCAACCGCACCGACGGCAGCTGTGGGCACAGCGACCTTGGCCAGGATCCGGACGTCATTGGACGGCATGGCGGCAACTCCGCTTTCAAAGGGGGCAGGGGTGTCGTCATGGACGAGCGTAGCCCCGGGCTGAGAGAGAACCTCACGTCCGAGCGGACCCTCGCACTAGGGTCCTTCGGCTCTATCCCGGGTTCTCGTGAACCGTATCACAAACTATTTGATGAGGTCTTTACCTGGCAGGTGTGCTCGCTGTCACACATGAGAGTGAAGGTGCGCGTCTGTGCAGGAACCGGGCCGACTTGTCTGCTATTGGCCCGGTTCGCTCCCCCATGATTTGGCAATGCTCTAGTCAGATTCTTACCTTCGCGTCAGCGCGAGGTGCCGGCCTTACGCCGGTCCGAGACCTGTGTGCGGGCGCTCAGAGCCGTTGCTCCGTTGACCGTGCGGGCGCCGACCGCGACCGGGGTGCGGGGCTCCTCCGCGGTGGCGGCCAGGGCCTGCGGGGCGGGCTCCGGGGCATGGCGGCGGCGGTAGCGGGGCGGCACGAAGTGGTGGGCCCACCTCGGCACGCGCGGCCTGAAGCGCGGCAGCAGAAGCAGCACCAGGCCGATCGCGCTGAGGCCCACCACACCGAGGACGATCCACATGGACGCCGAGTTGACGGAGTAGGCGAGCGCACCGAACGCGATCAGCGCGGACCAGAAGTACATGATCAGCACCGCGCGGCTGTGGGAGTGGCCGATCTCCAGCAGACGGTGGTGGAGGTGGCCGCGGTCGGCGGCGAAGGGGGACTGGCCGCGCCAGGTGCGGCGGACGATCGCCAGGATCAGGTCGGCGGCCGGGATCGCGATGATGGTCAGCGGCAGCAGCAGCGGGATGTACACCGGCACCGTCTGGTGCACGGCCTCCTTCTCCGACCCCGCGAACAGCTTCAGCGCGTCCGGGTCCACCTGACCCGTGATGGAGATCGCCCCGGCCGCGAGCACCAGGCCGATCAGCATCGAGCCCGAGTCGCCCATGAAGATGCGCGCCGGATGCATGTTGTGCGGCAGGAAGCCCAGGCACATGCCCATCAGGATCGCCGCGAACAGCGTGGCCGGAGCGGCGGCCTCGATGCCGTACGACACCCAGACGCGGTAGGCGTAGAGGAAGAACGCGGCCGACGCGATGCACACCATGCCCGCGGCGAGGCCGTCCAGGCCGTCCACGAAGTTGACCGCGTTGATGGTGATGACCACCAGCGCGACCGTGAGCAGGGTGCCCTGCCACTGGGTCAGCGCCACGTTGCCGAAGCCCGGGATGGGCAGCCACAGGATCGTCAGACCCTGCATGACCATCACGCCCGCGGCGATCATCTGGCCGCCCAGCTTGATCAGCGCGTCGATCTCGAACTTGTCGTCCAGCACGCCGATCAGCCAGATCAGCGCGGCGCCGGACAGCAGCGCCCTGGGCTCGTTGGACGTCTCGAAGACCGCGCTGAGGTTCGCCAGGTGCGCCGCCACCAGCAGGCCCGCGCACAGCCCGAAGAACATGGCGATACCGCCGAGCCGCGGAGTCGGTTCCCGGTGCACGTCCCGGGCCCGGATCTCCGGCATCGCCCCGGCCACGATCGCGAACTTCCGTACCGGCCCTGTCAGCAGATACGTCACCGCGGCCGTGATGCAGAGCGTCAGCAGGTATTCACGCACGGGCTTCCCCACAGGTCTCGCTGGCCATCACAGCCCCACACCCTAGCGACGGTCGCATACGCGACGCATATGTGTGGGGACTTCCGGGTAGCGACGATGGTTGCACGTGCGGCTGTGTGCCGCCGCACACCCCCGGCTCACGGCCTCCTCCGCACCCGGGAGCGCCTACCCCGGATCAGCCGGGATACGGCGGGAAGTCCGCCGTCAGCCGCCGTACCTCCTCGCGCGCCGTCCGGCTGTCGACCTCGTCACGCACGACCCCCGCCAGCAGTACGGCGATCCGGCCCATCTCCGCCTCCCCCATGCCCTGGGTCGTCACCGCGGCCGTGCCCAGCCGCAGACCGCGGGTGTCGCCGTGCGGCAGGGCGCAGCAGTCCAGCACCACCCCGGCCGCGGCGAGCCGGCCGCGCGCGTCCCGGCCGTCCACGCCCAGCGGCGCCGGGTCGGCGGTGATCAGGTGGGTGTCGGTGCCGCCGGTGGTGACGACCAGGCCCTCGGCCGCGAGCCCGGCGGCCAGCGCCTTCGCGTTGGCGACCACCTGATGGGCGTACACGGCGAACTCCGGCCTCGACGCCTCGCCGAACGCGACCGCCTTCGCGGCGATGGTGTGCATCTGCGCGCCGCCCTGGGTGAAGGGGAACACCGCCCGGTCCACCCGCTCGGCCAGTTCCTGCCCGCACAGCAGCATCCCGCCGCGCGGCCCGCGCAGCACCTTGTGGGTGGTGGCGCACACGATGTCGGCGTACGGCACCGGGTTGGGCGCCGCTCCTCCGGCCACCAGGCCCATCGGGTGGGCGGCGTCGGCGATGAGGTAGGCGCCGGCCTCGTCGGCGATGGCTCGGAAGAGGGCGTAGTCGATGTGGCGGGGGTAGGCGATCGAGCCGCACACGATCGCCTTCGGGTGGTGGGCGCGGGCCAGGGCGCGGACCTGCTCGTAGTCGATCAGCCCGGTCTCGGCGTCGACGCCGTAGCCGACGAAGTCGAACCAGCGGCCGGAGAAGTTCGCGGGCGAGCCGTGCGTGAGGTGTCCGCCGTGCGGCAGACCGAGGGCGAGGACGGTGTCGCCGGGGCGCAGGAGGGCCGCGTACGCGGCGAGCACGGCGGAGGAGCCGGAGTGCGGCTGGACGTTGGCGTGCCCGGCGCCGAACAGCGCCCTGGCCCGGTCCACGGCGAGCCGCTCGGCCACGTCGACGATCTCGCAGCCACCGTGGTAGCGGTGGCCCGGATAGCCCTCGGCGTACTTGTTGGCGAGCGGAGAGCCCAGCGCGGCCAGCACGGCGGGCGAGGTGAAGTTCTCGGCGGCGATCAGCTGGAGCGTCGTGGACTGCCGCGCTAGTTCTCCGAACAGGACGTCCGCGAGTTCGGGGTCCTGACGGCGTAGGGCGTCGGTCTCTTGGGCGGGAGTGACCGTCATGGGTCCAATGTAGGACTGGGGGGACCGGGGCGCCCGCCTGAGAGCTCGGGGTGTGCTCCAGTCGCGCGACTTCGGGTGCGCGGTGGTTGATCGCGCAGTTCCGCGCGCCCCTAGGTGCGTGCAGCGACGCCCGTCAGGGCTGTCACCACCGGGTCCAGCGCCTCGTGTATCTCGTCGCCGATCGAGCGGAAGAACGTCAGCGGAGCCCCGTACGGGTCGTGCACCTCGTCCGCCTCGGCGGTCGGCGCGAGGAGCCACCCGCGTAGAGCGGCGGCGGCACGCACCAGGGCGCGGGCACGCGTGACCACGCCGTCCTCCAGCGGAGGCAGCGTGGCCGGATCTATCGCCTTCACCAGGCGGGTGAACTCCTTCAGCGTGAAGGTGCGCAGCCCCGCCGAGTGGCCCATGGAGATGACCTGGGCGCGATGGTCGCGGGTGGCCGTCAGGACGAGGTCGGCCATGATGACGTGCTCGTCGAGCAGCTCACGGCCGGTGAAGCCGGCGGCGTCCGCGCCGAAGTCGGCCAGCACCGTCTCGGCGTTGGCCTCCATCGGCGCGCCCTCGTGGCCCCAGGTGCCCGCGCTCTCCACTATCAGCGGGCCGCCCAGCACGCCGAGCCGCTGGCTGACGAAATGGCGGGTCAGCCGCTCGGTGATCGGCGAGCGGCAGACGTTCCCGGTGCTGACGTGGAGGATGCGGAAGGAGTCCCGGGGAAAGCCGAAGGTGGTGGTCTCCTCCCCGATGCCGCCTATGCCACGCCCCGCGTCAGGGGCTGTCAATTGGCCACCTCGAGGTCGGGGACGACCTTGCGCAGCTCGTCCGGGGAGAGGGCTCCCTCGCGCAGCAGGACGGGCACCGGGCCGGTGACGTCGACGATGGAGGACGGCACGTTGCCCGGGGTGGGCCCGCCGTCGAGGTACACGGAGACGGAGTCGCCGAGCATGCCCTGCGCGGCGTCACAGGTCTCCGGGGAGGGGTGGCCGGTGAGGTTGGCGGAGGACACCGCCATCGGGCCGACCTCGGTGAGCAGCTCGATCGCGACCGGGTGCAGCGGCATGCGCACCGCGACGGTGCCGCGGGTGTCGCCGAGGTCCCACTGCAGGGACGGCTGGTGGCGCGCGACGAGGGTGAGCGCGCCCGGCCAGAACGCGTCGACCAGCTCCCAGGCCTGCTCGGAGAAGTCGGTGACGAGGCCGTGCAGGGTGTTGGGCGAGCCGATGAGCACGGGCGTGGGCATGTTGCGGCCCCGGCCCTTCGCGGCGAGCAGGTCCGCGACGGCCTCCGAGGAGAACGCGTCGGCGCCGATGCCGTACACCGTGTCGGTGGGCAGGACCACCAGCTCGCCACGGCGGACGGCGGACGCGGCCTCACGCAGACCGGTCACGCGGTCGGTCGCGTCGTTGGTGTCGTATCGCCGGGCCATGTCTAGCGGTCCTCCTCGTACACGTAACTCTGGGGTGAAGTCTGGCGGGTGCTCACGGCAGGGCCTTGCGGGCCGTGGCGAAGCGGGGGCGCTTGTTCAGGTCCGGGTGATCGGCGGCGTCCGCCCAGCCCCGCTCCTCGGCGAAGATCCACGGCACCTGGCCGCCCTGGGTGTCGGCGTGCTCGATGACGACGACGCCGCCCGGGCGCAGCAGCCGGTGCGCGGTGCGCTCGATGCCGCGGATCAGGTCCAGGCCGTCCTCGCCGGAGAACAGCGCCATCTGCGGGTCGTAGTCACGCGCCTCGGGGGCGACGTACTCCCACTCGGTGAGCGGGATGTACGGCGGGTTGGAGATGACCAGGTCGACCTGGCCGTCGAGGTCCGGGAAGGCCTCCAGCGCGTTGCCCTGGCGCAGGTCGACGCGCGAGCCCTCCATGTTCTTGCGGGTCCACACCAGGGCGTCCTCGGACAGCTCCACGGCGTGCACCCGCGAGCGCGGCACCTCTTGGGCGAGGGCGAGCGCGATCGCGCCGGAGCCCGTGCACAGGTCGACGATGCAGGGCTCGACGACGTCCATCGCGCGTACCGCGTCTATGGCCCAGCCGACCACGGACTCCGTCTCCGGCCGCGGCACGAACACGCCCGGTCCGACCTGGAGCTCCAGGTAGCGGAAGAAGGCGCGCCCGGTGATGTGCTGGAGCGGCTCACGCGCCTCGCGGCGGGCGACGACCTCCCAGTAGCGCGCGTCGAAGTCGGAGTCCTTCACGGAGTGGAGTTCGCCGCGCTTGACGCCGTGCACGAACGCGGCCAGCTCCTCCGCGTCGGTGCGCGGCGAGGGCACGCCGGCGTCGGCCAGCCGCTGAGTGGCCTGGGCCACCTCTGCGAGCAGCAGGTTCACGCTCGTCCTCCGTGGGTGGTACTCGTACGTCCCGGGCTTTACGCGGCTGCGAGCTTGGCTGCCGAGTCCGCGTCGACACAGGCCTGGATCACCGCGTCGAGGTCGCCGTCCAGGACCTGGTCCAGGTTGTACGCCTTGAAGCCGACACGGTGGTCCGAGATGCGGTTCTCCGGGAAGTTGTACGTACGGATCTTCTCGGAGCGGTCGACGGTACGGACCTGGCTGCGGCGGGCGTCGGCGGCGTTGCGCTCCGCCTCCTCCTGCGCCGCTGCGAGCAGCCTGGAGCGCAGGATACGCAAGGCCTGCTCCTTGTTCTGCAGCTGGCTCTTCTCGTTCTGGCAGGAGGCGACGACTCCGGTCGGAATGTGCGTGATGCGCACGGCGGAGTCGGTGGTGTTGACGGACTGCCCGCCGGGTCCGGAGGACCGGTAGACGTCGATGCGCAGGTCGTTCGGGTTGATCTCGACCTCGACCTCCTCGGCCTCCGGCGTCACCAGGACACCGGCCGCGGAGGTGTGGATCCGGCCCTGCGACTCGGTCGCCGGCACGCGCTGCACGCGGTGCACGCCGCCCTCGTACTTCAGCCGCGCCCAGACGCCCTGGCCGGGCTCGGTCGCGCCGTTGCCGCCCTTGGTCTTCACCGCGACCTGGACGTCCTTGTAGCCGCCCAGCTCGGACTCGGTGGCGTCGATGATCTCGGTCTTCCAGCCGACGCGCTCGGCGTAGCGCAGATACATGCGCAGCAGGTCGCCCGCGAACAGGGCGGACTCGTCGCCGCCGGCGCCCGCCTTGATCTCGAGGATGACGTCCTTGTCGTCGCTGGGGTCGCGCGGGACCAGCAGGAGGCGCAGCTTCTCCGTGAGCTCTTCGCGCTGCTCGGTGAGGTCCTTGACCTCGGCGATGAAGTCGGGGTCGTCGGCGGCGAACTCGCGCGCGGTCTCGATGTCGTCGCCGAGCTGCTTGAAGGAGCGGTACGTCGAGACGATCGGGGTGAGCTCGGCGTAGCGCTTGTTCAGCTTGCGCGCATTGGCCTGGTCGGCGTGGACCGAGGGGTCCGCGAGCTTCTTCTCCAGGTCGGCGTGCTCGGTGACCAGTTCCTCGACGGCCTCGAACATCTTGGGCTCCTGTGGGTGTACGGGGGTGAAGGGGCGGGCGACCAAAAACGCCGGTCCCGGGCGCACCCCCGCGGGGGAGCGACCGTGGACCGGCGAATTGGGGCTCGCTACTTCTTGGAGCCGGCGGCAGCCTTGCCGAAGCGGGCCTCGAAGCGGGCCACACGGCCACCGGTGTCGAGGATCTTCTGCTTACCCGTGTAGAACGGGTGGCACTCGGAGCAGACCTCGGCGCGGATGGTGCCGCTCTCGATCGTGCTGCGGGTGGTGAACGACGCGCCACAGGTGCAGCTGACCTGCGTCTCGACGTACTCGGGGTGGATGTCGCGCTTCAAGGTGTCTCCTAGGTTTCGGGAGGGCGCCGGGTCGCCTGCCGCGGGGTGCGGGGGCGTGAACCGGAGCCGACGTACCAGTCTGCCAGGACTGGGGCCATCTCCCAAAACCGGGGCTTGCCCTTATCTATTCCGTGCGGACCGTGGTCGCTCTTCGCGCCCACGCGGCGGTAGCCGCACATCGATACGGCCCCGCGCCCCTCAAGAGCTACTCACCACCGACTTCGCCTGGCCTGTGGCTGTGCCTGTCGTTGCTGCCTTCGGGATCTGCTGGTCGTTCTTCAGGGCCGTCCACACCAGGTCGGCCTTCTGCTCGTCCAGCAGTACGCGGTTCAGGTCCGCGGGGTCGTACTGGACCGGCATCGTGACCATGGTCATGTGGGACGGGCTGATGCCCTTGAGGCCGTTGGCCCAGGACAGGAGGGAGTTGACCGAGCCGATGTCGGAGTCGGTGGTGACCGTTTTGGTGGCGGTGTCGGCGAGGTCGTAGAGCTTCTTGGGGTTGGTGAAGACGCCCACGTCCTTGACCTGGGCGACCAGGGCCTTCATGAAGGCCTGCTGGAGCTGGATGCGGCCGAGGTCGGAGCCGTCGCCGACGCCGTGGCGGGTGCGGACGAGGCCGAGGGCCTGTTCGCCGGTGAGCTGGTGGGTGCCGGACTTCAGGTTCAGATGACTCTCGGTGTCCTTGATGTCCTGGTTCGTCGTGACCTCCACGCCGCCCAGTTCGTCCACGAGCTTCTGGAAGCCGGCGAAGTCGACCTCCAGGTAGTGGTCCATGCGCAGGTCGGTGATCGACTCGACGGTCTTCACGGCGCAGGCCGCGCCGCCGGTGGAGTACGCCGAGTTGAACATGACGCCGCTCGCCGCGTCATGGGTGACGCCGTCGGTGTCGGTGCACTCGGGGCGCTCGATGAGGGTGTCGCGCGGGATCGAGACCACGCTGGCCGCCTTGTGGCCCTTGTAGACGTGGACGATCATCGCGGTGTCGGAGCGGGCGCTGCCGTCGTCCTCGCCGCCGCCGAGCTTCCGGTTGCTGCCGGAGCGGGTGTCCGAGCCGAGGACCAGGATGTTCTCGGAGCCGTTGTCGGCCTTGCCGGGGCGGTCGGTGCCCAGCGCCTGGTTGATGTCGACGCTGTTGAGGTTGCCGTTGAGCTTGAAGTACACGTAGCCCGCCCCGGTGCCGCCCAGGACGACGACGCCCGCCGCGGTCCAGGCCGCGACCGTCAGGCCCTTGCCGCGCCTGCCACGGGGCTTGCGGCGACGGCCCTTGGCGCGGTGGCGCGCCCCGCTGGTGCCGGGCGTTCCCGGTATGCCGGGTCCCGGCGTGCTGTCGGCAGACATGTGCTCCTCGGCTCTCGTCCGGTCGGTTACCCCCTGGGTCGGCGGACAGGCCAGGTCATTTCGACCTGCACCGCTCCATCGTCACTCCAAACGGTCAGACGGTGGAACCCGGGACAGGGTTGCACAGCGTTCTGTGACCACCCTGTGGTTCAGGCGATCACGGAGCGTCACGGAGCAGGTCGAGGATGCCTGGGTGACCAGCGATTTCAGCCGAGGAGGTCGTACTGGTCGAAGTCCGGGGCCGCCGGGACGCGTGTGGCGAAGATCTCCGGCGAGGCCTTGCCGGTGCCCTTGTACAGCCACAGCGTGCCGCCGTGGTCGCGGGCGAGCAGGTCGGCCCTGCTGTCGCCGTTGACGTCACCGACGGCGTCGAGGAGGTCGTAGTCGGGCCAGGTGCGCACCTCGATGCGCGGGGCGAACGCGTCCGGGCCCGCCGTGCCGGTGCCCGGGTGGAGGTAGAGGTGGTGGTCGTCCTCACTCCGGGTGATCAGGTCGGCCTTGCCGTCGCCGCTGAAGTCGCCGTGGCCCACCACGGAGTCGTAGCGGTTCCAGCCGGGGCCGACCTTCACCTGTGCGGCGAAGGTGCCGTCGCCGTTGCCGGGGTGGATCCACAGCACGCCGGCGGAGTCGACGGAGAGCAGGTCGGGCAGGTCGTCGCCGGTGACGTCGCCCGGGGCGACGAGCCGGGTGCGGGAAGCCCAGTCGCCGGGGAGTTCCGTGGTCCGCCAGGTCTTGGCTGAGGGCGCGTAGTGCGCGAGGAAGACCGCGCCGTCGTCGGCCCGGCGCCAGAGAAGGTCCTCGAAGCCGTCGCGGTCCAGGTCCGTCTGCAGCACCAGTTCCGCCGCGCCCCAGTTGCCGGCCTCGTCGCGGTTGTCGAGGGTGCTGCCCTTGGACGCCTTGAAGTAGCCCATGTCGTCCTCGGAGCGGCGGACGAACACATCGGCCCGGTGGTCCCGGCTGAAGTTGCTGTCGTCGATGCGCGCGCGGACCGGACCGAGGTAGTGCCGGACCTCGAGGAACCGGCCGTCGGCGGCGGCGACTCCGACGACGCGGTCCCCGACGACCAGCGGGGCGCCGGGCTCGGCCCTGCCGGTGTCGCCCGTGCACACCATGTGGCCGGGGACGAAGTCCTGCTGCCGCGCGCAGTCGGCGTCCGGCCGGATCGGCAGCGTGGCCGTGCGGGTGTGCCCCCAGCCGAAGGTCCTGGCCGCGGTGCCGGGCGCGTAGGCGGCGGTGTCCGTGGCCGTCGTGAGACGGATCGGGGTGGCCCGTACGGGGGCGTCCAGGGTGAGGACCGCGATGTCGTTGTCGAAGGTGTCCGCGTTGTACGCCGGGTCGTAGAACTGGCGCAGCGGCAGTGAGGCGGTGCCGCCGTGCAGGTCGGCTCCACGGGTGCCGGGGGTGGGAAGGTCGGTGGTGCCGGTGACGACGGCGCCGTACGCGTACCAGTTGTAGCCCTTGACGCAGTGCGCGGCGGTGAGGATCTTCGTCGGGGCGACGACCGTGCCGGTGCAGAAGAAGCTCACGTCGTCGGTCCGGGCGGCGGTGCCGCGGTCGTCGTGGTACCAGAGCTGGGCCAGCCAGGGGGCGGTCGAGCCGGTGGTGGTGCTCCGGGCGGAGGGACTCGGGGACGGGGCGGCATCGAGCGCACCCGCCACGCGCCGCTCCAGCTCGCCGGAGGCCAGGGTGGTGTACCCGGGCGGCGTCAGCGTCGGCTCGGGCACGGCGGGGGCGGCCCCCGCGACGCGGGTGAACACCACGGCGGCGACGGCGGCGACAGCGGCTGCGGCGACGGGCAGGGCGATCCGCGTACGGCGCCTGCGACCCTCGGATGTGGACTTCTCCACTCCAGTCCCCTTAGGGGTGAAAGCTGTACAAAAAGAGGGCCGCCCCTGGTGAAAGGGGCGGCCCTTTCAGAAGAACAACCGTCAGTCGCCGTTGCCCGGCGACGGCGTCGTCTTCTGGATCTGCAGCAGGAACTCGCCGTTCGACTTCGTCTGCTTCATCTTGTCGAGCAGCAGCTCGATCGCCTGCTGCTGGTCGAGCGCGTGCAGCACCCGGCGCAGCTTCCAGACGACAGCCAGCTCGTCGTTGCCGAGCAGGATCTCTTCCTTACGGGTACCGGACGCGTCGACGTCCACCGCGGGGAAGATGCGCTTGTCGGCGAGCTTCCGGTCGAGCTTGAGCTCCATGTTGCCGGTGCCCTTGAACTCCTCGAAGATCACCTCGTCCATGCGGGACCCGGTGTCCACCAGGGCGGTGGCGAGGATGGTCAGCGAGCCGCCGTCCTCGATGTTGCGGGCCGCACCGAAGAAGCGCTTCGGCGGGTACAGGGCGGTCGAGTCGACACCACCGGACAGGATGCGGCCGGAGGCGGGCGCGGCGAGGTTGTACGCACGGCCCAGACGCGTGATGGAGTCCAGCAGGACGACCACGTCGTGGCCCAGCTCGACGAGACGCTTGGCGCGCTCGATGGCCAGCTCGGCGACCGTGGTGTGGTCCTCGGCCGGGCGGTCGAAGGTCGAGGAGATGACCTCGCCCTTGACCGACCGCTGCATGTCGGTGACCTCTTCCGGACGCTCGTCGACCAGGACGACCATCAGGTGGCACTCGGGGTTGTTGTGCGTGATCGCGTTGGCGATCGCCTGCATGATCATGGTCTTGCCGGTCTTCGGCGGGGCAACGATCAGACCGCGCTGGCCCTTACCGATCGGCGACACGAGGTCGATGATGCGGGTGGTCAGCACGCCCGGGTCCGTCTCCAGGCGGAGGCGGTCCTGCGGGTACAGCGGCGTCAGCTTGTTGAACTCCGGGCGGCCACGGCCGTGTTCGGGCGCCATGCCGTTGACGGAGTCGAGGCGGACCAGCGCGTTGAACTTCTCGCGGCGCTCGCCTTCCTTGGGCTGACGGACCGCACCGGTGATGTGGTCACCCTTGCGCAGGCCGTTCTTGCGGACCTGGGCGAGGGAGACGTACACGTCGTTCGGGCCCGGAAGGTAGCCCGACGTACGGATGAACGCGTAGTTGTCGAGGATGTCCAGGATGCCCGCGACGGGGATCAGGACGTCGTCATCGGCGATCTGCGGCTCGGGGGTGCCCATCTCGTCGCGGCCACGACGGCCACGGCGGTCCCGGTAACGGCCGCGACGGCCACGCCGGCCGCCCTCGAAGTCGTCGTCGTCCTGCGGACCGGCGTTGCGGTCCTGGCGGCCGCCGCCCTGCTGCTGACCGCGCTGCTGACCCTGCTGGTCGTCGCCCTTACGGCGGTCGCCGCGGTCACGGTCGCGGTCGCCGCGGTCACGGCCGCGCTCACGGCGGTCGCGGCGACGGCCCTCGCCGCCGTCCGAGTCGGACTTGGCGTCACCCTGCGGGGCGGGCGTCTCGGCCTTGGGCTCGCTCTTGGCCTCGGCGGCGACCGTCTCGGGGCTGCCGGCCTCGGCGGTGGCGCGGCGACGGCGGCGCTCGGTGGGCGCGTCGTCGCTGGCGGGCTGACCCGGGATCTCGATCTGCTGCTGGGCCACGGCCTTCTCGGCGGGGGCCTCGGCCTTGGCGTCCGCCTTCTTCGCGGCGGCGTCGTCGCCCGTACGAGCCTTGGAGGTGGCGCGGCGCTTGGGCTTGGTCTCGGTGGCGGTCTCCGCCTTGGGAGCCGCGGCACCTCCCTGGGCCTGCGCCTCCTTGATGACCTCGATCAGCTGGCTCTTGCGCATCCGCGCGGTGCCCCTGATGCCGAGGCCGGAGGCGACCTGCTGCAGCTCGGCCAGCACCATGCCCTCGAGGCCGGTACCGCGGCGCCGCCGGGAGCCGGCACCGGCGGCAGGCGCGGAGGCGTCCGTGGCGGGCGCGGCAGCGGTCTCCTCGACACGTGCGCCCATCAGATCGGTGGTGTCGCTCACGAAGGGTCCTTCCCTGGAGCGGACGTCGGCCTGTCTGGCTCGGCGACCGGTTGTGCTGTCCGGCTTCGGTCCTTGCTGTGGACCGGCCGGGGCGGTAATCCGCCGAAGCGGCGGAAGAGATATCTGGTGATGGCGCTTCCTCGAGCCGTGGCACCTGGTGTCACGTGGCGTGGTCGCACCGATTCCGGAGCGTGCCCGGCGGACCGCTCAGTGTCCGCATACGGCGTACTGCCCGCGTATGACGTACGGAACACAGTGCGGCTTGGGGGGCTCCCGGAAGAATGTCTGTCCCGGACGGGGACACGAGGCACCTCGCCATGGTGGGGTCGGGTGCAGACTTGAGATTAACACTACCGGATCCAACAAACATTCCCCCTCTCCAAATCCGGCAACGCGTGCCCTACTCCCCGCCCGCCGACGCGAGCGGCAGGACGCTCGCTCCCTGCAGGTCGAGGCCGAGCCGGTTGGCGGCCCATTCGGGACCGGCCAGGGCCTCGATCTTGTCGGCGGACTCGGCGTCGGCCAGGGCCATCACGGTGGGTCCGGCGCCGGAGATCACGGCGGGTACGCCGTCGGCGCGCAGCCGCTCCACCAGTGCGGCGCTCTCCGGCATGGCCGGGGCGCGGTACTCCTGGTGGAGCCGGTCCTCGGTGGCCGGCAGCAGCAGCTCGGGGCGCCGGGTGAGGGCCTCGACGAGCAGCGCGGCACGGCCCGCATTGACGGCGGCGTCGACGTGCGGCACGGTGCGCGGGAGCAGGCCGCGGGCGGTCTCGGTCAGCACCGGCTTCCCGGGGACGAAAACCACCGGAACGATGGAATCCTTGGGCTCCAGCCTGATCGCCCGGGCGGCACCGGACTCCATCCAGGCGATGGTGAACCCGCCGATCAGACACGGCGCCACGTTGTCGGGGTGGCCCTCGATCTCGGTGGCCAGCTCCAGCAGAGCGGCGTCGTCGAGCTTGGACTCGCCGCCTATGGTCACGGCGCGGGCGGCGACGATTCCGGCCACGATCGCGGCGGAGGAGGAGCCGAGGCCGCGGCCGTGCGGGATGCGGTTGGCGCACACGATCTCCAGGCCGCGCGGCTGTCCGCCGAGCGCGTCGAAGGCGGTGCGCAGGGAGCGGACGAGAAGGTGCTTCTCGTCGCGAGGGAGCGTTTCGCTGCCCTCACCCGCGATGTCGATGTGCAGCCCGGAGTCGGCCACCCGGACGACGACGTCGTCGTAGAGCCCCAGCGCGAGGCCGAGGGCGTCGAAGCCCGGGCCGAGGTTGGCGCTGGTGGCGGGGACGCGCACCCTGACGGCGGCGGCGCGGAAGGCTGGACCGGCCATCGCTCGATGACTCTCCTTGAGCTGCGGTGACTGTCGGAAGTCGCTCGACAGACATTCGATGACGTACGAGGAACCCTCGGGCCGCGGCGCAGACGCGGGCCCCGAGCGCGACGCTCGGGCATATGCGGCAGGCGGGTTAGGTACAGCCTATCGAAGGAAGGTTCTGTGGCGACATAGGGCGCACAGGAGGCGCACGATGCGTGTCGCGAGCCCCCTGTGCACCCGTCACAGGGAAAACCCGTACTACCGGGAATTCCCGTGACGGCGTCGGGGTCAGGCCAGACCGAGGCGCTCGGCCGCGGTGGCCGCGTCGACCGGGACGGTGACCGGCTGCGGGGCGCCGGCGACGGCCCAGTCGGGGTCCTTCAGGCCGTTGCCCGTGACGGTGCAGACGATGCGCTGGCCCGGGTCGACCAAGCCCTGCTCGGCGGCCTTCAGCAGACCGGCGACCGACGCGGCGGAGGCGGGCTCGACGAAGACGCCCTCCTGCGCGGCCAACAGGCGGTAGGCGCGCAGGATCTCACGGTCCGTCACCTCATCGATGAGACCGCCCGATTCGTCCCGCGCGGCCAGCGCGAACTGCCAGGAGGCCGGGTTGCCGATGCGGATGGCGGTGGCGATGGTCGAGGGGTCCTTGACGACCTCGCCGCGCACGATCGGGGCACTGCCGGAGGCCTGGAAGCCCCACATCCGGGGGGTCTTCGAGGCGACGCCGTCGGCGGCGTACTCCGTGTACCCCTTCCAGTAGGCGGTGATGTTGCCCGCGTTGCCGACCGGCAGGACGTGGATGTCGGGCGCGTCGCCCAGCATGTCCACGATCTCGAACGCGGCCGTCTTCTGGCCCTCGATACGCACCGGGTTGACCGAATTGACCAGCGCCACCGGGTAGTTCTCGCTCAGCCCGCGGGCGAGGGTGAGGCAGTCGTCGAAGTTGCCGGCGACCTGGAGGATCTTCGCGCCGTGCACGAGGGCCTGGCCCATCTTGCCGAGCGCGATCTTGCCCTGCGGGACGAGCACGGCGGAGACCATGCCCGCGCGCACGGCGTACGCGGCGGCCGAGGCGGAGGTGTTGCCGGTGGAGGCGCAGATGACCGCCTTCGCGCCCTCCTCCTTGGCCTTGGAGATGGCCATGGTCATACCGCGGTCCTTGAAGGACCCCGTCGGGTTGGCACCCTCGACCTTGAGGTGGACCTCGCAGCCCGTGCGCTCGGAGAGCACCTGCGCGGGCACGAGCGGCGTACCGCCCTCGCGGAGGGTGACGACCGGCGTGCTGCCCGACACCGGCAGCCTGTCCCGGTACTCCTCGATGATTCCGCGCCACTGGTGGGTCATTGCTGGTTACTCTCCTTCAACCCGCATGATGCTGGCGACACCGCGCACGGTGTCGAGCTTGCGCAGCGCCTCGACGGTCCCGTTCAGGGCCGCGTCGGACGCGCGGTGGGTGACGACGACGAGGGAGGCCTCGCCGTCCTTGCCCTGCTGGCGCACCGTATCGATGGACACTCCATGCTCCGCGAACACGGTCGCGACCTGGGCGAGCACGCCCGGTTTGTCGGCGACGTCCAGGCTGATGTGGTAGCGCGTGACGACCTCGCCCATGGGCGAGACGGTCAGGGCGGCGTACGCCGACTCGCCGGGCCCCGTCGCCCCGCTGAGCCGGTTGCGGCACACGGCGACCAGGTCGCCGAGCACGGCCGAGGCGGTGGGCGAGCCGCCCGCGCCGGGGCCGTAGAACATGAGCTGGCCGGAGGCGTCGGACTCGACGAACACGGCGTTGTAGGCGCCGCGCACCGAGGCCAGCGGGTGGGTCAGCGGGATCATCGCGGGGTGCACGCGCGCGGTGACGGACTGCCCGTCCGCGGCCCGCTCGCAGATCGCGAGCAGCTTGATGGTGCAGCCCATCTCCTTCGCGGAGGCGAAGTCGGCGGCGGTCACCTCGGTCATGCCCTCGCGGTAGACGTCGTCCAGGCGCACGCGCGTGTGGAAGGCGATCCCGGCGAGGATGGCGGCCTTGGCGGCGGCGTCGAAGCCCTCGACGTCGGCGGTCGGGTCGGCCTCGGCGTAGCCAAGGGCGGTGGCCTCGTCGAGGGCCTCCTGGTAGCCGGCGCCCGTGGAGTCCATCTTGTCGAGGATGAAGTTGGTGGTGCCGTTGACGATGCCGAGCACCCGGTTGACCTTGTCGCCGGCCAGCGACTCGCGCAGCGGGCGGATCAGCGGGATGGCACCGGCGACGGCGGCCTCGTAGTAGAGGTCCTTGCCGTGCTCCTCGGCCACCGCGTGCAGGGCGGCGCCGTCCTGGGCGAGCAGCGCCTTGTTCGCGGAGACGACGGAGGCGCCGTGCTCGAAGGCGGTGGTGATGAGGGTGCGGGCGGGCTCGATGCCGCCGATGACCTCGACGACGACGTCGATGTCCCCGCGTTTGACGAGGGCGGTGGCGTCGGTGGTGATCAGCTCCCGCGCGATGCCCTCACGGACCCGGTCGGGCCGTCGTACGGCCACACCCGCGAGCTCGACGGGCGCGCCGATGCGCGCGGCGAGGTCGTCGGCGTGCGTCGTCATGATGCGCGCCACCTCTGAGCCGACCACTCCACAGCCCAGCAGCGCCACCTTCAGCGGACGCGTACGCATCATCCGACCTCGTTTCCTCATACCGTCTAGGTTGGTCCAGTCTCACTCACCGGACCGGAGTTTCTGCCCCTGGTCCGGATCGTGAGACATCTATTTCATCTGTGCAGGGGTGGCAGACCGAAGATCTTCCACCTGGGGGTTTCGCCGATCACCCGACGATCACCCGACGTCGAGCCGCAGGAGGTCCTCCTCGGTCTCCCGGCGGACGATGACACGGGCCTCCCCGTCCTTCACCGCCACGACCGGCGGCTTGAGGAGGTGGTTGTAGTTGCTGGCCATGGACCGGCAGTACGCACCCGTCGCGGGGACGGCGATCAGGTCGCCCGGCGCCACGTCGGCGGGCAGGAACGCGTCCCGCACCACGATGTCACCGCTCTCACAGTGCTTGCCGACGACCCGGGTCAGCATCGGCTCGGCGTCGGAGGTCCGGGAGACGAGAGACACGCTGTATTCGGCGTCGTAGAGCGCGGTACGAATATTGTCCGACATGCCCCCGTCCACGGAGACGTACGTCCGCAGCCCGTCGAGCGGCTTGACGGTGCCGACCTCGTAGAGGGTGAAGGCGGTCGGTCCGACGATGGCGCGGCCGGGCTCGACGGAGATGCGGGGCGTGCGCAGCTTGGCGGCCTCGCACTCACGGGTGACGATCTCGGTGAGGGCCTTGGCGATCTCGTGCGGCTCGCGCGGGTCGTCGTCGCTGGTGTAGGCGATGCCGAGGCCGCCGCCGAGGTCGATCTCGGGCAGCTCGACGCCGTGCTCGTCGCGGATGTCCTTCAGCAGGCCGACCACCCGGTGGGCGGCGACCTCGAAGCCGGACATGTCGAAGATCTGCGACCCGATGTGCGAGTGGATGCCGATCAGCTCGAGCCCGTCGAGCTTCAGGGCCCGCCGTACGGCCTCGGCGGCCTGCCCGCCGGCGAGCGGAATCCCGAACTTCTGGTCCTCGTGAGCGGTCGCGATGAACTCGTGCGTGTGCGCCTCGACGCCGACGGTGATACGAATCTGCACCCGCTGCCGCTTGCCGAGCTCCTGGGCGATGTGGGCGACGCGCACGATCTCCTGGAAGGAGTCGAGCACGATCCGCCCAACGCCTTCGGTGATCGCGCGGCGGATCTCCTCGGGGGACTTGTTGTTGCCGTGGAAGGCGATGCGGTCGGCGGGCATCCCGGCGGACAGGGCGGTGGCCAGCTCGCCGCCGGAGCACACGTCGAGGTTGAGCCCCTCCTCGTGCAGCCAGCGCACGACGGCCCGGGACAGGAACGCCTTGCCCGCGTAGAAGACGTCGGCGTCGGGCCCGAAGGCGGTGCGCCAGGCGCGGGCCCGCTCGCGGAAGTCGGTCTCGTCGAGGATGTAGGCGGGGGTGCCGAACTCCTCGGCGAGCCGGGTGGCGGGGATGCCGCCGACGGTGAGCACGCCGTTGTCGTCACGGGTGACGGTCTCGGCCCACACCTTGGGGTCGAGGGCGTTCAGATCGGCGGGCGGGGCGCTGTAGTGGCCCTCGGGCAGGACATCGGCGTGACGGGGCCCGGCGGGGTGGGCGGAACGGCTCATCGTGGCTCTTTCAAAGATGGTCGGGTGCGTCGATGCCGAGCAGGGACAGGCCACCGGCCAGCACCGTCCCGGCGACTTCGGCGAGGGCGAGCCGGGCGCGGTGGGCGGCCGAGGGTTTCTCGTCACCGCGCGGGAGCACGCCGGGCAGCAGGGCGAGGACGGCATCGGCGACGGTGACGAGATGCCGGGCGAGCCGGTCCGGAGCGCGGTGAGCGGCGGACGCGGCGAGGATGCGGGGGTGGTCGGCGAGGAGGGCGACCAGGGCGTCGCCACCGGGACCGGGACCGGGCTCGGCGCCGAAGCCGAGGTCGGCGGCGTTGCGACCGAGCGCCCGGGTCCGGGCGTGGGCATACCGGACACGGAAGAGAGGGTTGCTCTCCCGCTGCACGAGGTGCTCGGCACCGATCCGGGGCCTGTCGTGCGGAGCGGGGTACAGCAGGGCCCAGCGGGCGGCGTCGGGCCCGAGCGACGCGGGGTCCTGCGGGGCGGGCACGGGGCGCAGATCGACGGGTTCGCCGTGCGGGACCTCACCGCGAGCGCCACTACGACTGCCACGCAGCACCTCGACACGGCCGCCCTGCGAGGCGATGATCCGGCCGAGGGCATCGGCGACGACCTCGGCGCGCACCTCGTACGGCACGCGCAGCGCGAGCACCTGCCCGGCGAGGGCGTCGGAGTGCCCGTACCGCGCGCCGTCGCGCAGGATCTTGCGTACGAGTTCGGCGCCGGCGTCGAGGGCGAGGCTGATATTGAGAAACCCGGGCCCGGTGACGGCCACGTCGCGGACACCCTCGGCCCCGGCAAGATACGACCGCAGCACCTCGGCCACCTGCCGCGGAGGCCGCCCGGCGGGCCTGGCCAGCTGCAACGCCACGTTGGTGGCGTAGTCCCCACGCCCCCCGGGCCCCGGCGGCCCGACCTTGACCTTCTCCGGCACGGCCACGCTCAGCTCACCCTCGTCCACGGCACGACGAACCGCGTGCAGGACGGTACGGGAGAGCTCGACGGGGGTCACGGGACAAGCGTATGGGAGGAGGGGGGTGGGTAGGCGAGCCGGTTTGGACGATGGTCCGCGATGTGGACGGAGGGGACGGGCAGGGGTCCGCCCGTCGGCCGACAATGCCCGACTAGGCCCGACTGCGCCCGGCTACGCCTCGCCGCCGCCGAGGGCGCCTTCGAAGGTGTCTCCGAAGGAGGCGGCCTGTTCGCCGTCCTCTGAATCGCCGTCCTGGGGCCGCTCGATGAGCTGCCGGACGAGCCGGACCAGTTCGGTGGGCTCGAAGGGCTTGGCAAGGAAGGCGTCGACGCCGACGTCGAGGCCGGTCTCGACCTCGTACGGGGTACAGGCGCTGACGATGGCGACGGGCAGATCACGGGTCCGCGGGTCGGCACGCAGCCGCGCGACGGTCCGCAGTCCGTCCAGGCGGGGCATGACGACATCGATCGTCACGACATCGGGCCGCACCTGATGGATGACATCCAGACACTCGACACCATCGGCCGCGGTCACGACCTCGAGGCCCTCCAGCTCGAGATTGACCCTGATCAGCTGCCGGATGACCTTGTTGTCGTCCACAACAAGCACCCGGCCCGACGCGCCTGGCACAACTTGAGAGTAGGTCCGGACCGGCCATCCCGTCCGGCTTTTCCCCACTTCCACCCCTGCGGGGGGACCCAGCACCCCACCGGCCTCCCCGAAACCCGTTCCGGATCACCCCGACAGAGCTGGTAGTGTTCTACCCGTCGCCGCGAGCAACACGCTCCACACCGACACGCCCCCGTAGCTCAGGGGATAGAGCAACGGCCTCCGGAGCCGTGTGCGCAGGTTCGAATCCTGCCGGGGGCACCTTGGATCAGGTGCCCAAAGACCCCGTCACCAGCGGAAACGCTGAGGCCGGGGTCTTCGCGTATGTGCAGCCGCATGCAGCGCTGAGCAGCCCTATGACGAGTTCCGTGGACTATTCGTGGACACGATCTTGCGGCATCGCGCCTGGTCAGTCCGGGGAACGGCGAAGACCCCCGGACGTATCCGAGGGCCTGAAGCCTAGTCCGACTCACACTGTGGTCTTTAGCGCCCGGTTAGGGGATCATCCCTCCGCCTGGCCCTGATGCGTTTCCAGAGCCGCGTTCAGTCCGGCATGTCCCCGGTGTGCCCCTTCGGTTGAGTCAGCAGGCGTCGATCACCTTCCCCCTGGCCATGGAGTGGCCCTGTCGAAGACGTGGTCAAGCGCGGTGAGGTAGCCCGCGGTAAGGGGCGCAGGGCCGATGCGACGCAGATGGAGCACCGGGGACAGCGCCGGAGCCAACCCGTCGACGAGGCTGGTCACCAGGAGATCGTCGTCAGCTCTGAACACATCCGTTCGCAACTCCGGGTGCACGACGAGCTTCAGACCGGGCGTGTTCGACAGTGAGGGGAAGACGTCCTCCACGGTCGCCGACTGGTCTCGCCCTGGGGTCGGTACAGCCATGCGAACGCGGACACCGCCCTCGATCAGCTCGGTAAGGACGCCGCGGAGATCCCACACCGCATCGGCCAGGAAGAGGACGTTGGCGACGGCGAGATCAACCACGCCTGTCGCCTGTTGCAGGGTTGTCCGCCACAAGTCGTAAGGGACGGCTCCCCGACTCGGGTAGCAGGCCAAGAGCTCGTCTCGTGGGCTCACATTGGAACGGTGCCGCTCGTCGAGCGTCGGCCACAAGTCATATGGGTCAGCGCGGAGCACCTTGGCTGCTTTGTGTGCATTCCTGGCGTGCGGAACGCGTGCCGTGGTGATCCATCGCTCCACACTCTTCGGATCCATCCCCAAGCGCTTGGCCAGTCCTTCCACAGTTACGTTCGCAGCGATCAAGGCACCTCGCAGTCGCTCATTCGCAGAAGCTTGATCCTCTGCAAGGATGGATACGGATCGATTCGACATGGCTTCGACTCCTTCGAATCGGTCGGGCCGTGTCCGCTGTCATCGGGCACGGCCCGCGAGGTTCTATGGGCCCTTCTGCCCACCCTCCTTGCCCCACCGCGCGACTGTTGCGCGGGAGAGGCTCGTCAGTTCGGCAATGCGTCGGCACGGCACGCCGGCCTCGACCGCATCGACGACCAGAGGGCGCAAAGCCGCATCGACTGCCGCGAGTTCTTCTGCGAGGCGTTGACGCTGCCGCCCGGGGTCGAGGAGGCGGCGCACCGCGGCAGCACGTACATCCTCCGGAGTGGCAGGGGGCGACTGCGTCGAGGCGGCCGCACGAGGACGTTGAGGAGCGAGCTTGGCTCGGTTCCGGCGGCTGGGCATGAATCCAGAGTCCCGAGCTGTCTCACATGAGACAAGCCGTCTCCATCAATACGCATATGCCAATGTGAGACGCCACAAAAGCCGTGGTGAGGGGGTTGATCACGCAAGCTGGGAAGATCAGAGCCGTAGCCAGGGCCAGCAGCGCGGACAAACTTTCTCTACTTCATCAAGGCCCGCGCACGGCGCGGGCGCGCGCCGCCTCTGCGGCGCGGCCTGCCTCCTGTCTTCGCCCCGGCTGGCCGCGCCCGGCGGCGCGCTGCGTGCATGCGGGCGGAGGTAGGAAAACCCTCTGTGGCTGGGGCGGTCGGCTCCGCGACTTTAGCCAGCCACTTTGGCGCGAGCCTCGAAGATCATGGCCCCAACGTCGTGCTTTAGCGGGCAGGTCCACAGACTGCCCGACGCGCCGGAAGCTTACGGGGCCATGATCACTCGCGCCAAAGCAGCTCCCGGCCAAAGTCGCTCCGCCGACCGCTCGACCATCTAACCCACACACTTGGCTCGACTCCAGCGCAACTTTGTTCGCGAACTTAGTTGGCAAACTTAGTTCGCTAACTTTGCGCGCGAATCCAGTTAGCGAATCTAGTCGGCGAACTTACTTGGCTAACTTAGTTGGCGAACTTAGTTGGCTAACTTTACGCGCGGATCTAATTAGCGAATCTAGTCGGCGACTTAATTGACAACTAAGTCGACAACTAATTGAGCGGGTGGCAGGCCCCCTGACCTGCACATTTGCTATCGCTCGCCGACATACTGAAGAATCCAACTATGCGACGCCAGTCGCAGCCCGAGAAATGGGGGCGGGGTGGTCTTGTGCCCGAAAGCGAAAGGTGTCCTTCCGGGCTGCAGCCAACGGCTCGACAAGGAGCACGGGCAGCACAGGACCGATCCCAGAAACCCAGATGGCTCCCACGCTCGGGCCCACGAAACGCCCACCCAGTCGCTCAGGCTTCCCGGCGAGGCGACCGGGTGGGCACCGAACCTGTAGGAGGTTCACGAATGAGTCTGACCCTTCCCCCATGCAGGCTGTCAAACCGCGGCCCGAAACCGTGGGTGATCACAGTGGTGGTAGTCGTCGTGATCACGTTCAGTACAGCGGCTCACGTGGTGAGCGCGTACGCTGACGTTCTCGCCCTGATGGCTGTCCTCTTCGGTGAGTCGGTACAGCAGCGGAGTACAGCAACCCTGCTGACCGTCCGCGTATGTTCTGGCTCCTCAAAGGCTGGCTGACTAGGCCCGCAGAGGTCGGCGACCTACCCGCCTGTAGTTCGCATCGAGGGGATGGCAGGCAACCACGCCTCGTGGACTATCTGTGGACGGGCTTCCGCTAATCGATCAGTCGAAAGCCTGTGACCTGCGCATACGTCCGGGACCGAAGCGCCCTCCGGAGCCGTGTGCGCAGGTTCGAATCCTGCCGGGGGCACACTGTGCAAGTGTGCCGAGACCTCACCACCAGCAGAGATGCTGAGGGTGAGGTCTTTTTGCATGTGCCGGGAGGGCAGGGGGCGTTCGCGGCCTGGGGGCGCCGGTCCGTCACGCTGTGCGTTTGCGGGCCGTCGTCTTCTTGGCCGGGGTCTTCTTGGCGGAGGACGTGGACTTGGTCGTGGACTTGGACGTCGACTTGGTGGCGGAGGTTTTCTTCGCCGTCGTCTCTTTCGCCGCCGCCGTCGTCTTCTTCGCCGTCGTCTTCTTCGCGGCTGTCGTCTTCTTCGCGGTCGACTTCTTGCCCGCCGGTTCCTTCGGCTGGGCGCGGCTGGATCTGCGTTGGGGGAGGTGGGTGACCTCGGCGGGTTCCTCGCCGCGGGACTCCTTGGCGGCGCGGACGCTGTTCTCGAGGGCGGCCATGAGGTCGAGGACCTTGCCGCCGGTGGCGGGCTCGGGGGCCTCGGGGGGTGCCTCGCCGGCGGCCTTGGCGGCGATGACCTCCTCCACGGCCTCGCGGTACTCGTCGTGGAGGTCGTCGAGGTCGACCTCGCCGAGGGTGTCCATCAGGGCGTCGGCGAGGTCCAGTTCCTTGTCGCGGACGGTGACGGAGGTGTCCGGGGCCACGCCCTCGGGGGCGCGGACCTCGTCCGGCCAGAGCAGGCCGTGCATGGCGATGGCGTCGCCGACGACGCGGAGCATGCCGAGGCGTTCGCGGCCGCGCAGGGCGTATTTGGCGATGGCCACCTTGTGGCTGCGCTTGAGGGCCTCGCGCAGGAGGGTGTACGGCTTCGCCGCGGGGGCGCCGCCCGCCGCGAGGTAGTACGCCGCGTCCATCTGGAGCGGGTCGATCCGGTCGGCCGGCACGAAGGCCACGATCTCGATCGTCCGGGCCGTGGGGAGCGGCAGGTGGGCCAGGTCCTCGTCGGTGATCGGGATGATGGTGCCGTCGGCGTCCTCGTAGCCCTTGCCGATCTCCGCCTGGCTGACCTCGCGCTCCTCCAGCTCGCAGACCTTGCGGTAGCGGATGCGTCCGCCGTCCTCGGTGTGGATCTGGCGGAAGGAGATCGAGTGGCTCT
The DNA here is from genome assembly GCF_044763135.1 of Streptomyces sp. NPDC096205. NCBI lineage: Bacteria > Bacillati > Actinomycetota > Actinomycetes > Kitasatosporales > Streptomycetaceae > Streptomyces > Streptomyces sp. NPDC096205. Next base: position 100,906 of record NZ_JBIWFS010000007.1, read on the forward strand.
CGGTGGCGTTCACCAGCTTGATGGGGATGCTGACCAGGCCGAACGAGATGGCTCCGTTCCATATGGATCGCACGTGCAGCACACCTTTCACGGTGGTTTGACCCGGATTCGTGTGATTCTCATCGTATGACGCCCATCACAGAGGTGGAGGGGCGGCGGCTCGCGCTCAGCAATCTGGAGAAGGTGCTGTACCCGGCGACCGGGTTCACCAAGGGCGAGGTGCTGCACTACTACGCGACCACCGCCGAGGCCCTGCTGCCGCATCTGCGGGACCGGGCGGTGTCCTTCCTGCGCTACCCGGACGGCCCCGACGGGCAGGTGTTCTTCACCAAGAACGTGCCGCCGGGTACGCCCGAGTGGGTCACCGTCGCCGTGGTGCCGCGGTCGGAGGGGCCCGCCCGGATGGTGGTGATCCAGGATCTGCCCTCACTGATGTGGGCGGCCAACCTCGTCACCGAGTTCCACACCCATCAGTGGCTGGTCGACGACCCCGGCGAGGCCGACCGGCTGGTCTTCGACCTCGACCCCGGGCCGCCCGCCACGATCGTCGAGTGCTGCGAGGTCGCGCTCTGGCTGCGCGAACGGCTCGCCGCGGACGGCATCGAGGCGTACGCCAAGACCTCCGGCTCCAAGGGGCTGCATCTGCTGGCCGCCGTACGCGGAGCGTCCTCCGAACGGGTCTCGGAGTACGCCAAGGCGCTGGCGGTGGAGGCGGAGCGGGCCATGCCGCGGCTGGTCGTGCACCGGATGACGCGCAGCCTGCGGCCGGGCAAGGTGTTCGTCGACTGGAGCCAGAACGCCGCGCGCAAGACCACCGCCACGCCGTACACCCTGCGGGCCCGGCCGGAGCCGCTCGTGTCCGCGCCGGTGACCTGGACGGAGGTCGAGGAGTGCGGGGCCCCGGACCAGCTGTCCTTCGGCGCCGCCGACCTCGCACCCCGGCTCCAGGACTACGGCGATCTGCTGGCGCCCCTGCTCGATCCGGCCCACGCGGGCGAGCTGCCGTAGCCCGGGTGCGTCCGTACGTGGCTAGACCCGGCTCCAGGTGTTCCGGTCGCGGGCCATCGCGTGCAGGGCCTCCACGTCCGCCGGTTTGAGTACGCCGCCCAGGCGGGCGAGGCCGCCGAGGTCCGTGTCCTCCAGGATGCGGACCTCCCGGGGTTCGGCCGTGACCGTGCGGCGGCCGGTCGGGCCGACCAGGGCCAGGACGGGGCGGACCTCCGCGGTCAGGGCGTAGGAGGCGCGGTCGGCGGCGGCACGGACGCGGCGCAGCAGCGGAGTCGGCTCGGCGCGGCCGAGGGTCACCATCGGGTCGGCGATCAGGACGCGCAGCCGGCGTGCGTAGACGGTGTGGACGGCGAACAGGCCGCCCGGCCCGATCACCAGGTGGTGGACGCGGTCGCCGCCGGGCAGCGGGAGGGAGTGCAGGGCGTGCCACCCTGCACCGTCCAGCCGGTCCAGCGCCTCCCCCACCGCCTGCTCGGCCAGCAGCGCCCTGCGCCGCGGGTCGGCACGCAGCCGGTGGGCGTGGCCGGGGTCGCGGTCCAGGGCGATCTGGAGGGCCTCGCCGGGGCGGTTGGGCGCCAGGTCGTCGTCCGGATGCAGGGCGAGCCGGGCCAGCTCGGCGGGGGTCGGCGGCGGGGGCGGGCCGACCGTGACGGGGCCCGTGATGAAGGGATCCAGGGCTTCGAGGACGTCGGCTCTGCGGTCCTCCCCGATCAGGTTCACCCGGCCGCCCTCCCTGTCGTACCAGGCGATGTTCCGGCCGTCGGTGAGACAGACGTAGAGCCGCTCACGGCCGTGTCGCCAGGTCGGTATGACGCGCAGTCCGCTCATGCACCATCACCCCATGACCATGGGACCAGGCGGGGTGCTCCCGGGGCAAGAACCCGGTTACCTTGGAGAGCAGTTGGGCAGGTCCCGGGGTTGGGGAGGCGCCGTTGCGTACCCGCAGGAAGCAACCCGACGTACCCGCTCCGGAACGCCCGTGGGACGAGGTCGTGCCCGGTCTGTGGATGGGCGGGCACGAGGTCCGGGGCCGTACGGGGCAGGTGGAGACCGTGGTGGTCCGCGACGAGTTCGACCTCGTGCAGACGCTGCTGCGGCTGCCGGGGTACGGGCCCGATCAGGGGGTCGAGCACCAGGTGTGGCCCATCCCGGACGGGCCGCTGGACGGCACGCAGCTCGCGGGGGTGATCCGGCTGGCCGAGGCCGCGTGCGACGCGCTGGACGCGGGCCGGCGGGTGCTGGTGCGCTGCTTCCACGGCTACAACCGCTCCGGCCTCGTCGTCGCCCACGCCCTGGTGCGCCGCGGTCATCGCCCGGAGGACGCCATCCGGCTCATCCGCACCCGCCGCTCGCCCTGGGCCCTGCACAACGGGCTGTTCGAGGACTACCTCCGGACCGGCCTGCCGACGGCCCGGCTGCTGGAGGAACTCGCGGAGTAGCGGAGCCTCCCGCGTGCGCACCCCCCGGTTTCGCGTTACTACAGTTACGGGGCCCCGGCCACGTCCCGTCGCCGTTCGATCCGCAGGAGTCCCGTGCCGTCGCCCCTTCGCCGCCCCCCGCGGGCTCTTCTCGCCGTCTGGGCCGTTGCCGTGCTCGCGGTGGTGACCGGCTGCGGTGACGCGGGCGGGCTGCGCGGTGCCGGGGCGACGCCGACCGCGGTGGGGCCGGCGCGGCTGTGGCCCGAGCTGGCGCCCGCCTCCTCGCCGGCCTTCGACTTCGACGAGGCGGAGACGAAGGTGATCAAGGGCGTCCGGGTGACCGGCGGCATTCACGAGGTCGACCCCGTGGCGATCGTCAGGGCGGAGGTCGACGGCGACCCCAAGCGCTACGCCGGTGAGAAGGCCGAGTTCCGGGAGACCGGCCGGCGGATGGCGGACTGCGCGGACGGCCCCGGCAAGGGACGCTGCCCGGTGCTGCGGCCGTACTACCGCGACCTGACCGGAGACGGCCGCGACGATCTGACACTGGGCTTCCGGCAGCTGTCGGGCACGCTGACCGCCGTACGCGTGTACACGGTGGACCGGCACCGGCTGGTGCAGGTCATGCACTACGAGGACGCCCTGAGCGGCGTCGAGCTGGCCGGGCACTCGGTGATCATCCGCTCGCCGTCGGAGGTCGCGGGCTACGAGTACCGGTTGCAGTGGACCTGGGACCCGGACCAGAAGGCGATGCTGCTGACCCAGGACGAGATGCTGCGCACCAGCGGACGAACCCCCACCCCCACCCCCTCCCTCACGGCGGCCCCCCGATGAGGCTCGCCCCGACCGGCACGCTCGCCGTGAAGTCGGCCGTGTTCATCACGGTGATGTGCTGCGCGCTGGCCGCGCTGCTCGGCGTACTGGTGCATGTGTCGGTGACGAACCAGACCGTCGGCCAGGCCCGCGACCTGGCCCTGGACCGGCTGGCGCAGGCGACGGACGCGTTCGAGGCCGGGGACACCCCGATGCCCGGCACGGGCGTGGACCCGGAGGGGCTGCCCACGCGGCTGCGGGAGCTGGCGGCGGGCGGCGAGCGCGGCACGATGGTCGCCCGGCACCACGGCCGGCCCACGATGTGGGCGGCGGGTCCGGCCGACGGCGGGCGCGTCCTCGCGGTGCGGGTCGACTACTCGCAGCAGGCCCGCACCATCGACGGACTCGACCGGGCGATCCTGTGGTCCTCGGCGCTGGCGATCGGCGCCACGCTGCTGGTCGGCGCGCTCGCGGTGCAGCGGGTGACCCGACGGCTGCACGCCACCGCGCGGGTGGCCCGGCGGATCAGCGCCGGTGACCTGGACGCGCGGGTGGACGACCGCCGCTCCAAGGACCCGAGGCGCCCGCAGGACGAGGTGGCCGCGGTGGCCGCCGCGCTGGACTCGATGGCGGCGTCGTTGCAGGGCAAGCTGCTGGCCGAGCAGCGGTTCACGGCGGACGTGGCCCACGAGCTGCGCACACCGCTGACGGGGTTGCACGCGGCGGCCGAGCTGCTGCCGCCGGGGCGGCCGACGGAGCTGGTGCGCGACCGGGTGGCGGCGCTCAGGACGCTGACGGAGGACCTGCTGGAGATCTCCCGGCTGGACACCGGGCGTGAGCGGCTGGATCTGACGACCGTGGAGCTGGGCGCGCTGGCCGGGCGGGTCGTGCGCGGGGCCGGCGGCGAGACCGAGGTACGGGTCGTACGGGATGTCACCGTCGAGACGGACCGGCGACGGCTGGAGCGGGTGCTGGGCAATCTCGTGGCCAACGCGCACCGGCACGGACGGGGGCCGGTGGTGCTGACCGTGGAGGGGCCGGTGGTGACGGTGCGGGACCACGGGGAGGGGTATCCGGAGTACCTCCTTCGGCACGGGCCGCAGCGGTTCCGCACGGAGGGGGGTTCGAAGGGGCACGGGCTGGGGCTGACCATCGCGCGCGGGCAGGCGGAGGTGCTCGGGGCGCGGCTGGAGTTCTCCAACGCCGTCGACGGTGGGGCCGTGGCGACGCTGACGTTGCGCCAGGGCGGGTAGGGCGCCTTCGTTTGGCCCAGCTCAGCGGGCAGGCGCCCGTCGGTCCTCCTAGCGTGGCGATTAGTCAGTTCCGCCCCCCTTCACGGAGGTCCGCATGTCCTTGCGCTCCCGTCTCGGCATATCCCTGACCGTCGCCGCCCTGGCCGCCGGGGCCCTGGCGACGCCCGCCGTCGCGAACGACGAGGGGGCCGGTCAGCGAGGCACTCTCGCCCCCCGCCTGTACAAGGGCCAGGTCACCGCGAGCACGCTGCTGCTGCGCAGCGCGCCGAACCGCGGCGGCCAGATCATCGGGTCCGTCCGCAAGGGCGACATCGTGAACATCTTCTGCAAGACGACCGGCGAGAACATCTACGGCAACAACCGCTGGTACCTCCTCAGGGACGGCAGCTGGGCCTTTGCGTCGGCGTACTACATCAAGACCATCGGGACCGCGCCCCGCTGGTGCTGAGCGACATCGACGCGACACCGCAAGGCGTCAGCGGGCCGCAAGGCTCACAAGGAGCTCCATTTGGGTAAGTTCCGGACATGACCAAGGCCGGAACCGGAATCACCGCGACGGCTACGGGCACGCCCGCTCCCGCGGTGCGCCTCCCCCGGCGCCGGGGCGTCGAACTCGCCCTCATCGTCCTCGCCGTCCTGCTGTCGGTGTACGGCTACTGTGCGGTGGGCCTCGCCCGGAACGGCACCGTCCCGCCCGGCGCCGCCGGTTACGGCGCCGGGCTGGGCGTGCTGGCGCTGCTGGCGCATCTCGCGGTGCGGCTGCGCGCCCCGTACGCCGATCCGCTGCTGCTGCCGATCGCGGTGCTGCTCAACGGGCTGGGCCTGGTCCTGATCTACCGGCTCGACCTGCAGACACCCGGCGACCGGGCGGCCCTCACCCAACTGGTGTGGTCCACCCTGGGCGTCGGGCTGTTCACCCTGGTCGTGGCCGCCCTGCGCGACCACCGGGTGCTCCAGCGGTACGCGTACGTGTGCGGGGCCGCGGCCCTCGCCCTGCTGTCGCTGCCGATCCTGTTCCCCGCGGTGAACGGCGCCCGCATCTGGATCCGGATCGCCGGGTTCTCCATCCAGCCGGGCGAGTTCGCGAAGGTGCTGCTCGCGGTGTTCTTCGCCGCGTATCTGGCCGCGAACCAGGGCGCGCTGGCGTACGCGGGCCGCCGGGTGTGGTTCGTGCAGCTGCCGACCGGCCGGGTGCTCGGCCCGATCGTCACCATCTGGCTGCTGAGCGTCGGCGTGCTCGTCCTGGAACGCGACCTGGGCACCTCGCTGCTGTTCTTCGGCCTGTTCGTCGTCATGCTCTACGTCGCCACCGGCCGCACCGGCTGGATCGCGGTCGGCCTGCTGCTCGCAGCGTCCGGGGCGGTGGCCGTGGGCTGGCTGGAGCCGCATGTGCACAGCAGGGTGGAGGACTGGCTGCACCCGTTCGCGTCGATCGAGGCGGGCGACGGCCCCAACCAGCTCTCCCAGTCGCTGTTCGCCTTCGCAGCCGGCGGCGTCCTGGGCACGGGCCTGGGGCTCGGGCACTCCATCCTGATCGGCTTCGCCGCCAAGTCGGACTTCATCCTGGCGACGGCCGGGGAGGAACTGGGCCTGGCCGGACTGTCGGCGATCTTCCTGCTCTACGGTCTGCTGGTGGAGCGCGGCTACCGGGCGGGGCTCGCGCTGCGCGACCCGTTCGGGCGGCTGCTGGCGGTCGGGCTGGCCTCGATCGTGGCGCTTCAGGTGTTCGTCATCGCGGGCGGGGTGACCGGGCTGATCCCGCTGACCGGAATGGCGATGCCGTTCCTGGCGCAGGGCGGCTCCTCCGTGGTCACCAACTGGGCGATCACCGCCCTGCTGATCCGGATCAGCCACTCGGCGCGCCGGAGTTACGACGGGCGGGCCGCCGTATGACCCGCTACATCCGGCACGCGGCCGCCTTCTGCGCGCTGCTGCTGACGGCGCTGCTGGTCAACGCGGCCCGCATCCAGGTCTTCCAGGCCCAGCGCTACGACGACAGCCCGGCCAACCGGCGGCCCGTCATCGCCCAGTACGGCCAACCGCGCGGCGACATCCTGGTGGGCGGGCGCCCGGTCACCGGCTCCCTGGACACCCACGAGCAACTGCGGCATGAACGCACGTACAGCAACGGGCCCTTGTACGCCCCGGTGACCGGGTTCGCCTCGCAGAAGTACGGCACGAGTCTGCTGGAGCGGGCCGAGGACCCGGTGCTGTCCGGCACGGACCCGATGCTGACGCCGTTGCAGCTGTGGAGCGACCTCACGCGGGCGCGCAACCCGGGCGGCGACGTCGCAACGACGCTGAACGAGGCCGCGCAGAAGGCGGCGTACGCGGGGCTCGGGGCGCGCAAGGGCGCGGTGGCGGCGATCGAGCCGGCGACCGGGCGGATCCTGGCGCTGGTGTCGACACCGTCGTACGACCCGGCGGTGCTGTCGGGCAACGGGCCCGAGGTGACGGACGCCTGGGCGCGGCTGAACGGCGACCGGGAGCAGCCGATGCTGAACCGGGCGGTGCGGCAGACGTATCCGCCGGGGTCGACGTTCAAGGTGGTCACCGCGGCGGCGGCGCTGGACGCGGGCGTGGTCCGGGACGTGGACGAGCCGACCGACTCGCCCGCCCCCTACACCCTGCCGGGCACCACCACCTCGCTGACGAACGAGTCCGACGGCTGCGAGAACGCCCCGCTGCGGGTGGCCTTCGAGTGGTCCTGCAACACGGTGTTCGCCAGGCTCGGGGTGCAGGTCGGGCTGGCCGACATGGCGGCCACGGCACATGCGTTCGGGTTCAACGACACCGAGCTGCGCATCCCCTTCTCGGTCGTGCCGAGCACCTTCGACACGAGCGTCGACCGGGCGCAGCTCGCGCTGTCGTCGATTGGGCAGTACAACACGCGGGCCACGCCGCTGCAGATGGCGATGGTGGCGGCGGCCGTCGCGAACGGCGGGCAGGTGCGGGCGCCGTATCTGGTGGACCGTACGACGACGGCCCGGGGCACGACCCTGATGACACCCGGCCCGCGCCCGGTCCGCCAGGCCATGCGCCCGATGACCGCGGAACGGCTGCGGGAGCTGATGCGGGATGTCGTGGAGAAGGGCACCGGCAAGAAGGCGGCCATCCCCGGCGCGGTCGTCGGCGGCAAGACCGGCACGGCCCAGCACGGCGTCGGCAACTCCGGCATCCCCTACGCCTGGTTCGTCTCCTGGGCCCAGGGCGCGCGCGACATGGAGCCGAAGGTCGCCGTCGCGGTGGTCGTCGAGGACGGCTCCATCGACCGCGACCACATCACCGGCGGCGGGATGGCGGCCCCGATCGCCCGAGCGGTGATGAAGGCGGTCCTGACCACACCACGCACCGGCGGCTGACGCCCTTCGGGGGCACGTCCCCAGGGGCGCGGGGACCCCCGCGCTGGACCGGACCACGACGGGAGGACACCCCGGCGCTCAGGACTGCGCACCCTCCTCGATCGCCTGCTCCACCTCAGCCACCCGCTCCCGCTCCTCCACCACGAACCGCTCGGCGTCCAGCCTCTCCGCGATCTCCTCGTCCTGGGACATCAACAGGTCCAGGTCGGAGTCCCCCAGCTCCAGGACGCCCATGTCGACGTAGGCCTGCTGAAGCCGCTTGCCCCACAGACCGATGTCCTTGACGCAGGGCACGATGCGCGAGAACAGAAGCTTGCGGAAGAGCGCGAGGAACTCGGACTGCTCACTGAGGGCCTCGGCCTCGGCCTTGGGGATGCCGAAGTTCTCCAGCACCTCGACACCGCGCAGCCGGTCGCGCATGAGGTAGCAGCCCTCGATGACGAACTCCTCGCGCTCGCGCAGTTCGGCGTCGGTGAGCTGCTTGTAGTAGTCGCGCAGCGCCATGCGACCGAAGGCCACGTGACGGGCCTCGTCCTGCATGACGTAGGCAAGGATCTGCTTGGGCAGCGGCTTGTCGGTGGTGTCGCGGATCATGCCGAACGCGGCGAGGGCGAGGCCCTCGATCAGCACCTGCATGCCCAGGTAGGGCATGTCCCAGCGGCTGTCGCGCAGGGTGTCGCCGAGGAGCGACTGGAGGTTGTCGTTGATCGGGTAGAGCATCCCGATCTTCTCGTGCAGGAAGCGGCCGTAGATCTCGGCGTGCCGGGCCTCGTCCATGGTCTGGGTCGCGGAGTAGAACTTGGCGTCCATGTCCGGCACCGACTCCACGATCCGCGCGGCGCAGATCATCGCGCCCTGCTCGCCGTGCAGGAACTGGCTGAACTGCCAGGAGGCGGTGTGCCGGCGCAACTCGGCCTTGTCCTTGTCGGTGAGCTTGGCCCAGTGCTTGGTGCCGTAGAGGCTCATCGCCTGGTCAGGGGTACCGAGCGGGTCGTACGGGTCGACCTCCAGGTCCCAGTCGATCCGCAGCTGCCCGTCCCACTGCTTGTCCTTGCCCTTCTGGTACAGGGCGAGGAGCCGTTCGCGTCCGTCGTCGTACTCCCAGCCGAAGCGGGCCGCGCCGCTCGCGGGCACCTGCCACTGCGGATCTCCGGGGTCACGGGCGTACAGCTCATACGTCGACATGCCCCGCAGGCTCACATGCACACGACACCGAAGCAACAGGGTCTCGCTCACACCGGAAGGACAAGTTCGTGCGCGAGGGATTGACGACCTTGCTGACAGGCAGTCTTATAAGAGCAGTGACCGGCGGGTAACCCGCCACGCCCCCGTACGACGAGGTGGATCAGCCATGACGACCCTGACGGAAGCCGACGCGCTGGACGGGCTGCGCGACGCGCTCGGTCTGCTCAAGGACCGGGAGCAGGTGGCCGAGCGGCTGCTCGCCTCCTCCGCCAAGCACTCCTTCGATCCGGACAAGGAGCTGGACTGGGACGCGCCCTTCGAGCCGGGCAAGTGGTTCTGGCCGCCCGAGCTGGTGTCGCTGTACGGCACCCCGATGTGGAAGCGGATGAGCGAGGAGCAGCGCATCCTGCTCTCCCAGCACGAGGCGGCAGCACTTGCCTCACTGGGCATCTGGTTCGAGATCATCCTGATGCAGCTGCTGTGCCGGCACATCTACGACAAGGCCGCCACGAGCGCGCATGTGCGCTACGCCCTCACCGAGATCGAGGACGAGTGCCGGCACTCGAAGATGTTCGCCCGGCTGATCTCGCGCGGCGAGACGCCCTGGTACCCGGTCAGCCGCGTCCACCAGAACCTCGGCCGGCTCTTCAAGACCATCTCCACCACCCCCGGCTCCTTCACCGCGACCCTGCTCGGTGAGGAGGTCCTCGACTGGATGCAGCGGCTGACCTTCCCGGACGAGCGCGTACAGCCCCTGGTCCGGGGCGTCACGCGGATCCACGTCGTGGAGGAGGCCCGGCATGTGCGGTACGCCCGTGAGGAGCTGCGCCGCCAGATGGTGACCGCGCCGCGCTGGTCGCAGGAGTTCACGCGGGTCACCTCCGGCGAGTTCGCCCGGGTGTTCTCCGTCGCGTTCGTGAATCCCGACGTCTACACGAACGTGGGGCTGGACAAGCGGGAGGCCATGGCCCAGGTGAAGGCGAGCGGGCACCGGCGGGAGGTCATGCAGAACGGGGCCAAGCGGCTGACCGACTTCCTCGACGACATCGGGGTGCTCAGGGGTGTCGGCCGGAAGCTCTGGAGGTCTTCGGGGCTGCTGGCCTGAGTTCCGGCTTGCGCGTCCGTATGTGGCCGGTCGCGCAGTTCGCCGCGCCCCTGAACTACCTCACCTGGGACTACGCTGCCATGCATGAGTCCCTCCGCCCCCGCCTACCGTCGGCTCAGCGTCGAGGAGCGGCGAGCACAGCTCCTCGACGCCGCCCTCTCCCTCTTCGCGCACCGCGCGCCCGAGGACGTGTCGCTGGACGACGTGGCGGAGGCGGCCGGGGTCTCCCGGCCGTTGGTGTACCGGTACTTCCCCGGCGGCAAGCAGCAGCTGTACGAGGCTGCCCTGCGGTCGGCTGCCGAGGAGCTCCAGCACTGCTTCGACGAGCCGCGCGAGGGCCCGCTGCTGATGCGGCTGGCACGGGCCCTGGACCGCTATCTCGCCTTCGTGGACGAGCACGACGCCGGTTTCAGCGCGCTGCTCCAGGGCGGCAGCGTGGTGGAGACCTCCCGTACGACGGCCATCGTGGACGGCGTACGGCGGTCCGCGGCGGAGCACATCCTCAGCCATCTCCAGGTCGCCGAACCGGGGCCCCGGCTGCGGATGACGGTGCGGACCTGGATCACGGCCGTGGAGGCGGCCTCCCTGATCTGGCTGGACGAGGACAAGCAGCCGCCCGTGACGGAGCTGCGGGACTGGCTGGTCGAGCAGTTCTTCGCGATGCTCACGGTGACCGCCGGGCGCGACCCCCAGACGGAGGCGATCGTGGCCGCGCTCGCCGGGGCGGACGGCTGACCCGGGTGCGCTGAAGCGCACACTGGTGCCGTGAAGAGCGAAGACACCCCGTTCGAGGGCGGGCCGATGGACGGCCGCGTGCTGCCGGTCCTGCTCGGCATGACCGGGCACCCGCCCAAGACGTACAAGATCCCCGTGCCCGACCCGGCAGGCGGCAGCCCGGCCGTGCTGGTGTACCGGCGCGTGCCGCGTCACGAGGGCAGGCCCGTCGGACTGCGCAACCGCTGGAAGTACCGCTACGACCCGCAGGGCGACCAGGGCGGCAGCGGCCTGCGGTGGCCCTGGTCGAAGCCCCGCGCCACACCGGGCGGCGAAGCCGACGGCACCTGACGGTCACGCCTTCAGGCCGCCGCGCGGACCTGCCCGGACGGCCCACGCGTGCCCGCGGCGCCGAGTGACCGCGCCGACGCACCGGTGTGGGCCGCGCGACGAAAGCAGGCCACAGCTGCCCAGGCAGCTGCGCGCGGCGGCCCCGCCGGAAGCCACACGCCACGCCGGGCGGCAAATCGGACGACACCGACGGGTGACGGTGTTGGGCCACCTCACCGACACTCGGCGCGCGGACCTGCCCGGACCCGTCCCATGCTCGCGGTGCGGAGCGACCGCTCCTCACGCACCGGAGGTGATGACGTGTCAGGAAGGCTTCTGCGTCTGGTCTGCACGGTGGCGGTGGCCGCCCAGGCCGTCCTCGTGGCCGTCCCCGCGACGGCCGCGCCCGAACCGGACCCTGCCGGTCAGCGGCCCGTCGCCGAGCTGCTGACGGACCTTCAGCGGCTGTACCGCGAGGCCGAGCAGGCGACCGAGACCTACAACGCGACCGAGGAGAAGCTGAAGGAGCAGCGCGCCCGGGTCTCCCGGCTCGACGGCGAACTGGCGCGCGTCCGGCTGTCCCTGCACGACAGCCGGGGCGCCGCCGGACGGCTGGCCCGCCAGCAGTACCAGAGCAGCACCGACATCTCCCCCTACGTACGGCTGCTGCTCGCCCGTAATCCGCAGCAGGCGCTCGACCAGGGCCATGTCATCGGCCAACTCGCCCGCGACCGCGCCGAGACGGTCGGCCGCCTCACCGGCACCGAGCGCAAGGCCGACGAACTGGCCCGCAAGGCCCGCGAGGCCCTCGACCGGCAGCTCACCCTCACCCAGAAGCGGAAGAAGCAGCGCGACGACGTCCGCGACCGGCTCGACGACATCGAGGGACTGCTCGCCGGCCTCACCCCCGAACAGCTCACCGCCCTGGCCGACTTCGAGAAGAAGGGCATCGACCAGGCGCAGCGCGAGATCATGTCCGCCCCCGGCGCCCCGGGCACCTCACTGGAGCCCTCCCGCGCCGGCGACACGGCCCTGCGGTACGCCGTCCAGCAGATCGGCAAACCCTACGAATGGGGCGCCGAGGGCCCGGAGACGTACGACTGCTCGGGCCTGACCTCCCAGGCCTGGGCGAAGGCAGGCATCCCCATCCCCCGCACCAGCCAGGAGCAGTGGGCCCAGCTCCCCCACATCCCCCTGAGCGACCTGCGCCCGGGCGACCTGGTCATCTACCACCCGGACGCCACCCACGTAGCCCTCTACCTGGGCGAGGGAATGATCGTCCACGCCCCGAGAACGGGAGAGAGCGTCAAGGTCGCTCCCCTGGCCTCTCTACCGGTCCTGGGTGCAGTACGCCCGGAAGGGGCGCGGGGCTCTGTCTGATATGCGGCTCCGCCGCGTGGGCGCGAACAACCACAACCAACGGGCAGTCGCCCACGCAGCAGAACCCGAACGACGATCAGGCGAAAGACCCCAGGTACGCCGAGGTCTTCTCCGGCTCGTAGAAGAACTCCTCGAAGTCCCCCGGATCGTTGAACCCATTGGCGAACCGGTCGGCGACAGGCTGGATCTGCCCGGCCGCCCCGATGAGGTTCAGCACATGCTCCGGCGGCGGCGCCAGCATGGCGTTGGTCCACTTCACCACATGCTGCGCCGTGGCCCAGTACCGGTCGAACGTCGCCTGCATCCAGGCCTCGTCGAACTCCTTCTCCCCGTGCTCGAGGATGGAGGCGAGGTAGGCGGCGGCGCACTTGGACGCCGAGTTGGAGCCCTGCCCGGTGATCGGGTCGTTGGCGACGACCACATCGGCCACACCGAGCACGAGCCCGCCTCCGGGCAGCCGCCCGATGGGGTTGCGCACGGTGGGGGCGTAACGCCCGGCCAGCGTGCCACCGGCGTCGGTCAGTTCGACCTTGGTCGCCCGCGCGTACTCCCACGGCAGGAACTTCTCCATGAGCTCCAGCGTCAGCGCGAGGTGCTCGGAGGGGTCCTTGACGCCCTGGAACACATCCAGCGGCCCGCCCGGGACGCCCTCCCAGAAGAGGATGTCGGCCCGGCCGGACGTCGTGAGCGTCGGCATGACGAACAGCTCGCCGACCCCGGGGACGAGGTTGCAGCGGACCGCGTCGAACTCGGGGTGCTCCGGGCGCGGGCCGAGGCCGTGGACGTAGGCGACCGCGAGGGCGCGCTGCGGCTCGCTGTACGGGGAGCGGGAGGCGTCGCGGCCGAACATCTGGACGAGCTCGCCCTTGCCTGCGGAGACCAGGACGAGGTCGTAGGCGCGGGAGAAGTAGTCGAGGTCGCCTACCGCGGCGCCGTGGATGACGAGCTGGCCGCCGCGCTGGGCGAAGGTCTCCATCCAGCCGGCCATCTTCACGCGCTGGTCGACGGACTGGGCGTAGCCGTCGAGCTTGCCCACCCAGTCGATGACGCGCTGCGCCTCGGGGCCGGCCACGGAGACGCCGACGCCCTCGATCTTCGGGGCCTGGGACTCCCAGAAGTTCAGCTGGAGGTCACGCTCGTGCTGGAGTGCCGTGTGGAACATGCACTGCGTCGACATGACCCTCCCGGAGCGGATCTCGTCCGCGGTCCGGTTGGACATCAGGGTGACCTCGTAGCCGTGCGACTGGAGCCCGAGGGCGAGCTGGAGACCGGACTGGCCGGCTCCGACGACGAGTATCTTCCGCATGCGGGGGTGTCTCCTACTCGGGGGTTTCGTCGAGCGCGTGGCCCACCAGGGCCAGGAGGGTCTCGATCACGGAGATCCGGCGACGCGCATCCATGATCATGACAGGCACATGCGGAGGGACGGTGAGGGCCTCGCGCACATCCTCCGGCTCGAACAGCTCGGTGCCGTCGAAGTGGTTGACCGCGACGACATACGGCATCCCGCAGCTCTCGAAGTAGTCGAGCGCGGGGAAGCAGTCCTTGAGCCGGCGCGTGTCGGCCAGCACGACGGCGCCGATCGCGCCGCGCACCAGGTCGTCCCACATGAACCAGAACCGCTGCTGGCCCGGCGTACCGAACAGGTAGAGCACCAGGTCGTCGTCGAGCGTGATGCGGCCGAAGTCCATCGCCACGGTCGTGGTGAGCTTGCCCGGCGTGGCCGACAGGTCGTCGGTGTCCTCGCTCGCCTCGGTCATCAGCGCCTCCGTCTGCAGAGGCGTGATCTCCGAGACGGCGCCGACCAGGGTGGTCTTGCCGACACCGAAGCCGCCGGCCACCACTATCTTCGTGGCGATGGGGGCGCGGGTGCGGTCCGTCTGCCAGGCTTTCAGGTTCTCGTCCTCGTCGACGAGAGGGGCGACGCCCAAGGAGGAGGCGACGTCAGAGACGACGGAGTCCACTCATCACCCTTTCGAGCAGTGCGCGGTCCGGACGGCCCGTGCCGTGGCCGGTGCCCGTGCCGTACACCCTGATCTTTCCCTGGTCCGCGAGGTCGCTGAGGAGCACCCGGACCACGCCGAGCGGCATCTTCAGCAGCGCGGCGATCTCGGCCACCGTGCGCATACGGCGGCACAGTTCGACGATGGCCCGCATCTCCGGCATGACCCGGGTGCTGAGGGAACCATTCGCCAGCTCCCGGCGCTGCTCCGGCGCCTCCAACTCGGCCGTGGTCGCCACGAAGGTCTCCACCAGGAGCACATGGCCGAAGCGGGTGCGGCCACCGGTGAGCGAGTAGGGGCGCACGCGGGCGGGCTTGCGCTCGCCGCCGCGGACGGGGAGCCGGTTCTTCGGCCCGCCCGCGGTCATCGCACGCTCCCGGCGGTCTCGGTCTCCAGGGATTTTCGCAGCTCGCTGCGGAGTTCGGGGGTCAGCACATGGCCGGCCCGGCCCACGAAGAGCGCCATGTGGTACGCCACCACGCTCATGTCGCAGTCCGCGGAGCCGTGCACGCCGAGCAGGGAGCCGTCGCTGATGGACATCACGAACAGGCTGCCCTCGTCCATGGCGACCATGGTGTGCTTGACGCCGCCGAACTCCAGCAGGCGGGCGGCGCCGACGGTGAGGCTGCCGATGCCGGAGACGACGGTGGCCAGGTCGGCGGCGGAGCCGCGGGGTCCGGTGGGCCGGCCCTCGGGCGCCTGCCGGGCCGCCTCGTTCCGTCCGGGGTCGGAGGAGAGCAGCAGCAGGCCGTCGGAGGAGACCACGGCGACCGAGAGGATGCCGGGCACCTCCTCGACCAGATTGGTCAGCAGCCAGTGCAGATTGCGGGCCTCACTGCTCAGTCCGAAGGTACTGGGCGCGGTCAACTGCTTGCCTCCTCGACTGTGCCCCCCGTGGCTTCATCAGCGTGTGCGTGTGCTTCTCGTACGGTTCCTGCGGTCGGTGCCTCGGTCTGTGCGGTGTGCTCGGCGATCTCCGCCTCCACGTCCCGGTAACCGGCCTCCGCCCCCCGGCGGAAGCCGCCGAGGCGACGCCGTAGGGCGTCCGCGTCCACGGAACGGCTGCGCTGGCGCGGTGCCTGCGCCGGAGCGGTGATCTTCGGGGTGCGCTTGGGCAGGCCCTTGTCGGTGAGGGGCTCGTCCTGGTCGTCGGGCACCCGGTCGTGGGTGGTGGGCTCCTCCGGGGCCGGCGCGGCGGGTTCCTCCACCGCCGGGACCGGGGCCAGCAGCTCCATGGTCGTCTCGGAGGGCGTCTCCGGCGGCGCCTTCGGCCCCGCCTCCGCCGGTTCTGCCGCCGCCGGTTCCGCCTCCGCTTCCCGTACGGCCTTCTCCGCCAGGTCCACCAGCGGGTCGGCGCTCGCCGTGCGGCCGGGCAGGACGTTGGAGTTGGCCTCGGCGTCGGCGCCCGGGAGGGAGAAGGAGTGGGTGCCGCCGGGGGCGGTGACGGCCGTGGGTGGGACCGGGGTCTGCGGGGCCGCGGCGAGCAGCGAGGTCGGCAGGACGACGACCGCCGCGACACCGCCCTGCTTCTGCTCGCGCAGCTGCACCCGCACCCCGTGCCGGTGGGCGAGGCGGGCGACGACGTAGAGGCCGAGGCCGAGACCGTCCTCGCCCTCCTGGTCGTACGGCGTCTCCGGGTCGAAGTCGGCGAGGCGGGAGTTGAGGCGCTCCAGGCGCTCGGCGGCCATGCCGATGCCCTCGTCCTGGACGGAGAGCATGACCTCGCCGTTCTCCAGGAGCCAGCCGGAGACCTCGACGGGCAGGTCGGGCGGGGAGAACGAGGTGGCGTTCTCCATGAGTTCGGCCAGCAGATGGCTCAGGTCGTCCGCGGCGAACCCGGCGATGTGCGCGTGCGGCGGCAGGGCGGCGATCCGGACGCGCTCGTAGCGCTCGATCTCGCTGACCGCGGCGCGCACGACGTCGACCAGCGGCACGGGGTGCGCGGTCTGCTGGACGTGCTCGGTGCCGGCCAGGACGAGGAGGTTCTCGCTGTGCCGGCGCATGACGGTGGCGAAGTGGTCGAGCTTGAAGAGGGTGGCGAGCCGCTCCGGGTCCTGCTCGCGCTCCTCCAGGCCCTCGATGACGGCGAGTTGCCGCTCGACCAGGCCGAGGGTGCGCAGGGCGAGGTTGACGAAGGTGGAGCCGATGCTGCCGCGCAGCCGCTCCAGGGCGGCGGTGGACTCGCCGAGTTCGGCGCGCAGTTCCTCGCGGGCGTCGGCCATCCTCTGCCGCTGGCCCACCAGATGCTTGCGGTCGGACTCCAGCGTGGCGATCCGCTCGTGCAGGCCGGCGGCGTGCGCGTGCAGGGCGTTGACGGAGCGGACGACCTGCGCGAACTCGTCGTTGCGGCCGGTGAACTTCACCGGCTCCTCCGCGGCCGGGTCGGCCGCCTCGGCCAGGCGCTTGGAGCCCAGGCGCAGCACCGCGAGCGGGCGGGTGAGGGTGCGGGCCATGCCGGTGGCGATACCGATGGCCAGCAGCATCAGGGCGCCCAGGACGGCGACCCGGATCTCCAGCGCGGTGACGTCGTCGTCGCGCAGTTGGGCGAGGTCCTTGACGCGCTGGTTGTAGAGGGCCGACTCCACGCCGCGCATGGTCTCGATGCGGGCGGTGAGGGCGGCGTCCAGCTTCTCGGGGCTGGTGCCGAGCTCGTCGTCGGAGAGGGTGGGCTCGTCGGTGAGGGAGGCGAGGTACTTCTCGGCGGAGTTGACCTCGGCACCGGTGACCGTGGACTCGTAGGAGGTACGGGCCTTGGCGGTCGCGGTGTCGGAGAAGTCGGCGAGGGCGGCGTCCGCGCGCAGCCGGGCCTGCTGGGCGGCGGCGGTGAGGGCGTCGCGCTGCTTGGGGTCGGAGGAGACGCTGTTCTCGACGTTCTGGCCGGTGACCGGGTCCCAGACGGTCTCGGTCTCGCTCGGCACGTTCAGCGCGGCCAGCAGCAGGCCGCGGGTGGCGGCGGACTGCTGGACGGCGGCGTCCAGTTCGGCCAGCGCGTAGGCGCCGGAGCCGGCCCTGGGGGGCAGTTGCTCCGCGAGGTCCTCGGCGAGGCGGTGCAGCTCGGTGATGGCCGCGGAGTAGGCCTCGTGCGTCTGGAGAGCGGTGCTCTGGCCGGTGAGCGCCGCTCGGCGCAGGGCCGCGACGGCGTCCAGGTCCTCCCGCAGCGCGGCGGGCGTGTCGCTGTTCGCGCGCAGCTCGTCCACCTGCCGGTCGACGCGGGCACTGCGCTGCTCCGAGGGCGCCTTGGCCTTCGGGCGGCCTGCCGCGACGAAGGAGGTGACCTCGTCACGCTCGTCGGCGAGGGAGTGGGCGAGGGTGAGCGCGTCCCGGGTCTGCTCGGCGAGGGTCACCAGGTCCTGGGTGTCCTTCAGCTGCCCGGACGCGGCGAGCACCGAGGGTGCGCCCGCGCCGGCGACGGCGGCCGCCACGACGGCACACGCGACGATGAGCCGGTTGCGCACATGGGTGGGCCGCCCCTTGCCGGCCGGGGTGCCGGGCTGCTGCTCCGGGCTCCCCGTGGGAGCCGTCTGCCTGCCTGTGCGCCGAGGCCGCATCTTCTGCACCGGTGCTCGCATTCCTGTACTCGTGTACCCATGGGCCCGGGTGACGCTCCGTCAATCGCTGCAACTGGTGCGCGCACACCGGGTTACGGCTCCAGACCCTCCCAGTGCCGGTCGGCAGGGGGCGCGCATCACCAGACCCGCCACCCGAAGGAGTGAACATCGGAGGGGAGTTGGCGGGCAAGTTCCCGTGGCCGGTGCGACGGCCTTGTGCGGCGGGCCGGTTGGACGTGGGCGACGGGCTTTGACAGGATTCGCCACCACGCCTTCCCGGAGTGCGGTATTCCACCCCAAACCAGGCGCGTGACCTGCGCCGGTGCGTCGATTCCCGGGCGGTTGCCAGCCTTTGGCGAAGGACGTGAAGGGGTCGTGCAGACTGGCCGGATGCGAACCGAAGTCGTCTGCGAACCCGGCACCCGCACACGCCCCAACGAGGACTTCGCGAGTGTCGGCACATCCGCCTGCGGACAGGGCGGTTCGCTCGTCGTGCTGGACGGCGTGACGCCCCCGAAGGGCGGCACGGGGTGTCTGCATTCCGTCCCCTGGTACACGGCACGGCTGGGCGGCGCCCTGACCGAACTGACCGTTTCACTCCTGGATGTCTCCCTCGCCGAGGCCCTTTCCCGTGCCCTCACGCGTACCGCCGAGTACCACGCGAACACCTGTGACCTTTCTCACCCACGTACCCCTCAGGCCACGGTGGTCCTGGCGCGCTGGGACGCGGAGACGCTGGAGTACCTGGTCCTTTCGGACTCGGCGCTGCTGCTGGAGTCCCCCGACGGCGCCGTCACCGCCGTACTCGACGACCGCCTGGACCGGGTCCCGCGCCATCTGCGGGTCTCCGACGAGGTGCTGGACGCCGCCGCGCGCAACAAGGAGGGCGGCTTCTTCACGGCCGCCGCCGACCCGGCTGTCGCCGCCCACGCGGTCACGGGCACGGTGGCGCGCTCACAGGTCAGCGCCCTCGCGGCCCTCACCGACGGGGCGACCCGCTGGACGGAGAAGTTCCACGAGGGCGACTGGACGGACCTGTTCACGTACGTACGCAAGCTCGGCCCGCGCGCCCTGATCGAGCGCGTACGGGAACTGGAACGGGCGGACGCCGAGGAGCGAAGGCATCTGGGCCGCGGCAAGACGCACGACGACGCGACGGTGGTGTACGCGGAGCTGTGAGGCCGGGAGCTACTTCTCGAAGCCGCGGTTGAGCTGGTGGAGCAGCCGGGCGAGTTCGGCCACCTCGTGGCGGTCCCAGTGGGCGAGCTTGCTGACGTAGCGGGCGCGGCGGGCCTCGCGGACGCGGCCGACGCGGGTGCGGCCCTCCTCGGTGAGGCGGACCAGCCAGGCGCGGCCGTCGGCGGGGTCGGGCTCGCGGGCGATCAGGCCCAGCTCCTCCAGGGCGCGCAGCTGGCGGGACATGGTGGCCTTGCCGACGCCGATGTAGCCGGCGAGGTCGGTGGCGCGCTGTCCGCCGCTCTCGTCGAGCCGGACCAGCAGGCCGTACGCGGAGGACTCCAGGTCGGGATGGACCTCGCGGGCCATCTCGCCCTGGTTGGCGCGGGCCCGCCGCAGAAAGACGGTCAGCTCGCGTTCGAGGGCCAGGAATTCCTGGTCCACACCACTCGGCGGGGCGTCGGATTCGCCCGGCCGCCCGCCACCGTTACCGCGCTCGTGCACGTCAGCACCCCTGCTCCGGTTTCCCGTTCCTGAAAGTTTCCGCCAAAGGCGACCATCGCCGCAGCTCGGTCAGTATTTCGCAGGCGTAGACCAACGGCGGTATCCGGACCCTCTTCCCTCACGGAGGTCTACGTGCGTAGCTTCGTAACCCTGCACATACTGGCATGCCCACGCCATGCCACGCGTTTCCCCCCACCGAGCACCACCGAGTCTTTCGAAAGGCACGTCATATGCTCGTGCACAGACCCGGAACCACTCGCCGCCGGCGCCTCACGCTCGCCGGCACCCTCGCCGCGGCCTTCTCCCTGCTGTTCACCACGCCCTCCTCGGCGGCCGACGTACCGCCGCGCGGCTCCGCCCACATGGGCATGGGCGTCATCGCCCACGACGGCCAGGACGGCACGCCCGTCCCCGGTGACGCCACCCAGACCGAGGGCGTGGACGTCAGCGGCCACCAGGGCAACGTCGCCTGGACGACCCTGTGGAACAGCGGCGTCAGGTGGGCCTACGTCAAGGCGAGCGAGGGGACGTACTACACCAACCCGTACTTCGCCCAGCAGTACAACGGCTCCTACAACGTCGGCATGATCCGCGGCGCGTACCACTTCGCGACCCCGGACACCACGAGCGGCGCCACCCAGGCCAACTACTTCGTCGACCACGGCGGCGGCTGGTCCCGCGACGGCAAGACCCTCCCCGGGGCCCTCGACATCGAGTGGAACCCGTACGGCGCCGCCTGCTACGGCAAGACGCAGTCCGGCATGGTCACCTGGATCCGCGACTTCCTGAACCAGTACAAGGCCCGCACCGGCCGCGACGCCGTCATCTACACCGCCACCAGCTGGTGGAAGCAGTGCACCGGCAACTACGGCGGCTTCGCCTCCTACAACCCCCTCTGGATCGCCCGGTACGCCACCGAGGTGGGCGAGCTGCCGGCCGGATGGGCGTACTACACCATGTGGCAGTACACCTCGAGCGGCCCGACGGTCGGTGACCACGACAAGTTCAACGGCGCACTGGACCGCGTCCAGGCGCTGGCGCTCGGCTGATCCGAGCTCCCGCTCCGCGCTCCCCACAACAGGGCGAAGGCCCGGGCCTCCCTCACGGGACCCGGGCCTTCGCTCTTCTCCCCATGGCGTCCGTCACGCCGCCACGGGAACCTCGGGGGTCGCGGTGCTGGTGGCCGGGGTGAGGGCCAGTTCCAGGACCTGGCGGACGTCGGTGACGGCGTGGACGTCCAGCTTGTCGAGCACCTCGGCCGGGACGTCGTCCAGGTCGGGCTCGTTGCGCTTGGGGATGATCACCGTGGTGACCCCGGCGCGGTGGGCGGCCAGGAGCTTCTGCTTCACACCGCCGATCGGCAGGACGCGTCCGGTCAGGGAGACCTCGCCGGTCATCGCGACATCCGTACGGACCAGGCGGCCGCTCAGGAGCGAGGCCAGGGCCGTCGTCATCGTGATGCCCGCGCTCGGGCCGTCCTTCGGGACCGCGCCGGCCGGGAAGTGGATGTGCACGCCCCGGTCCTTCAGGTCGGCGACGGGGAGTTCCAGCTCGGCCCCGTGGCTGCGCAGGAAGCTCAGCGCGATCTGGGCGCTCTCCTTCATGACGTCGCCCAGCTGGCCCGTCAGGGTCAGACCGGCCGCGCCCGTCTCCGGGTCGGCCAGCGACGCCTCGACGTACAGGACGTCACCACCGGCCCCGGTCACCGCCAGGCCCGTCGCCACACCCGGGACCGCCGTACGGCGCTCGGCCGGGTCCTGCGCGGACTCGGGCACGTGGTGCGGCCGCCCGATCAGACCCCGCAGGTCATCGGCACCGACGGTGAAGGGCAGCTGCCGCTCGCCCAGTTCGTGCTGGGCCGCGACCTTGCGCAGCAGCCGCGCGATGGACCGCTCCAGCGTGCGCACGCCCGCCTCGCGGGTGTACTCCCCGGCCAGCTTGCGCAGCGCGCCCTCCTCCAGGACGACCTCGTCCTTGTCCAGGCCGGCCCGCTCCAGCTGACGCGGGAGCAGGTGGTCCCGGGCGATGACGACCTTCTCGTCCTCGGTGTAGCCGTCCAGCCGGACCAGCTCCATCCGGTCGAGCAGGGCCTCGGGGATGGCCTCCAGGACATTCGCCGTCGCCAGGAAGACCACGTCCGACAGATCGAGCTCCACCTCCAGGTAGTGGTCCCGGAAGGTGTGGTTCTGCGCCGGGTCCAGCACCTCCAGCAGAGCCGCCGCCGGGTCGCCCCGGAAGTCGGACCCCACCTTGTCGATCTCGTCCAGCAGCACGACCGGATTCATCGACCCGGCCTCCTTGATGGCCCGCACGATGCGCCCCGGCAGCGCACCGACGTACGTACGCCGGTGTCCCCGCACCTCGGCCTCGTCGCGCACACCGCCGAGGGCGACCCGGACGAACTTGCGCCCCATCGCATGGGCGACGGACTCCCCCAGCGAGGTCTTGCCGACACCGGGAGGCCCGACGAGCGCCAGCACAGCCCCACCGCGCCGCCCGCCGACGACACCCAGCCCGCGGTCGGTACGCCGCTTACGCACCGCCAGGTACTCGGTGATGCGCTCCTTCACGTCCTCCAGGCCCGCGTGCTCGGCGTCGAGCAGGGCCTTGGCGCCCTGGATGTCGTACGCGTCCTCCGTGCGCTCGTTCCACGGCAGTTCCAGAACGGTGTCGAGCCAGGTCCGGATCCAGGACCCCTCGGGCGACTGATCGGACGCCCGCTCCAGCTTGTCGACCTCCTTGAGCGCGGCCTCCCGCACCTTCTCCGGCAGGTCGGCGGCCTCGACACGGGCGCGGTAGTCGTCGGACTCCTCGCCCTCCTGCTCGCCGTTGAGCTCGCGCAGCTCCTTGCGTACGGCTTCCAGCTGGCGGCGCAGCAGGAACTCGCGCTGCTGCTTGTCGACGCCCTCCTGGACGTCCTTGGCGATGGTCTCGGCGACGTCCTGCTCCGCGAGGTGGTCGCGCAGCTGCTGGGTGGCGAGCTTCAGCCGGGCGACCGGGTCGCTGGTCTCCAGCAGTTCGACCTTCTGCTCGATGGTCAGGAAGGGCGAGTAGCCGGAGTTGTCCGCCAGCGCGGACACGTCGTCGATGGCCTGCACCCGGTCGACGACCTGCCAGGCGCCGCGCTTCTTCAGCCAGGTCGTGGCGAGGGCCTTGTACTCCTTCACCAGCTCGGCGACGGCACCGGGCAGCGGCTCGGGCACCGTCTCGTCGATCCGGGTGCCCTCGACCCACAGTGCGCGCCCGGGCCCCGTGGTCCCGGCGCCGATCTTCACTCGGCCCCGCCCGCGGATCAGCGCGCCCGGGTCGCCGTCGGCCAGCCGGCCGACCTGCTCCACGGTCCCGAGGACGCCCGTGCCGGCGTACGTCCCGTCGATGCGCGGCACCAGGAGCACCCTGGGCTTGCCGGGCTCCGTGCGGGCGGCGGCCTGGGCGGCCTCCACCGCGGCCCGTACGTCCGTGTCGTTGAGGTCCAGCGGAACCACCATCCCGGGCAGCACGACCTCGTCGTCGAGCGGCAGCACAGGCAGGGCCAGCGGTGTGAACGCCGTGGACTCAGCAGCCATGATCTCCCCTTCGGCAGTCAAGTTGAGCTATGCCGACTCAATGCATGTGAGCCCCGGGATGTTCCCGACCCGCTGTTCGCTCTGAGCGATCACCTCTGCCGGACGACCGGCGCCCCACCTACGGTAGGCCCAGGTAATAGCCACTACGCATCATCACCTATTACGGGGGCGGGACATGAACGAGTTCGTACGGGCCTGGATCGACGGCTGGGTCGTCTCGCGCGGGGCGGCGGAGCCGTACGCCGAGCCCTGGGGCTGGACGATCGACTCGGGCCAGCTGAAGGAGGTCACCCGGCACGTCCTCGGGGCGGTCGGCGACGACGTCGAGGAGACGGTCGTCCGCAAGGTGGCCGACTCGGTGACCGGTGAGGGCGTCTGGCTGAAGATCTTCCGCGACCCGGCCGACACGGCGGGCTGGCTGCGCGGCAACTGGTGGATCGACCCCGAGACCGGCTACCTGATGTCCCTCCCCCTCACCTCGACGGCCGCCCCCGACACCCCCTCCGGCTACCGCCTCACCTCCTGGACGAGGGCCGGGGTGACCCGCGTGATGCTCACCGCCGAGGACGGCTCCCTCGCCGCCCGCGGCCAGATCGCGGTGACCGGCCCCACCGCCGTGGCCGACCAGATCGAAACGGCCCCCCACCACCGCCGCAGGGGCCTCGGCTCCGTGATCATGCGCACCCTCCACCACGCCGCCGCCACCCAGGGTGCCCACACCGCCGTACTGGCCGGCACACCCGCTGGGCGCGGCCTGTACGAGTCACTGGGCTGGCGCGTGGAGGCCCTCCTGACCAGCGCGAAGCACCTGGGCAGCGAGGGACCCCACTGACCCGGGGCCCCGCGCCCCGACCGCCATCCCACCTGCCCCCTTCCCGCCGTATGCGACCGCGGGCCGTCGTGGGCCGGTCGCGCAGTTCCCCGCGCCCCTAAAGGACGTGGGCCGTTCCCGCCGTATGCGACCGCGGGCCGCCGTGGGCTGGTCGCGCAGTTCCCCGCGCCCCTAAAGGACGTGGGCCGTTCCCGCCGTATGCGACCGCGGGCCGTCGTCGGCTGGTCGCGCAGTTCCCCGCGCCCCTTAAGGACGCCACCGTCAGCCGCGTACGGCCGTAAGCCACCACGGGCGGTGGGCAATGCGGTCAGTCGCGTACGGCGGGGAGGGGACGGGACGGGGGGTTGTCCGCCCGCAGCGGCCGGCGGAAACCCAGTTCGACCCCTGTAGCCGACCAGATCGCCGGACCGAGGACGGACAACCCCCCGGCCCGGCCCCGGCCCACAACCGAACCGAATGCGCTACATCAGCCCCCACCGAAGCCGCGCAGGCCGCCGCAGGCATCCGGTGGTCGAAGCCACCAAAGCCTGAGCCGGCCCCAATTCCCCCGACACCCCGTCAGGAAAGTGCCAGGATGGCCGGATGGCCACCTCCTACGACATCCCCGAAGTCCTGGACCGTCGCGAGGGCCCGTACGGTGAGATCGTCCTGCGCCGGCACGGAAATTTGCTGCAGATCATCGCCAACGGCTGCTTCCTGATGGACACCTCGGACGGACGCTCGGAGCGCCTGCTCGTCGACGCCGCACTGGACGCCCTCGACGACAGACCCCGCCCTCACCTGCTGGTCGGCGGCCTGGGCGTCGGCTTCTCGCTCGCACACGCCACAGCGAACCCCCGCTGGGGACGCATCACCGTGGTCGAGCGGGAGCGCGCCGTCATCGACTGGCATCGGGACGGCCCCCTCACGGAACTTTCCGACGAGGCACTGAAAGATCCCCGCACCCGGATCGTCGAGGCCGATCTCCTCACACACGTCAATGAGACATACGCCACGTACGACGCCCTCTGCCTCGACATCGACAACGGCCCCGACTGGACCGTCTCGGAGGGCAACGACAGCCTCTACTCACCCCCCGGACTGGCAAGCTGCGCAAGGGCGTTGAGACCCGGCGGGGTACTCGCCGTATGGTCCGCCCAGCCCTCCCCGGGTTTTGAAGAAACCTTGTGGAATGCCGGATTCCAACGTGTGCGTACCGAAGAGATCCCCGTTGCCCGGGGCGTTCCGGACGTCGTGCACCTCGGCATCCGACCTGAATAGCAATGCCGTGGTGACTCCCCGTACGCTGCTTCCCTGACGCCGATCATTCAAGCGTCAATCGCAGACATGGGATCACCCCACTGATTCCGGAAAGCACACTTCAGGGGCGGGCGATGGAGCAGACACACACCTCCCACAACAACGGCACGGCGACGACCTCACCGGGCGCGCAGCGCCGGGTGCTGGTGGTCGAGGACGACGCGACGATCGTCGACGCCATCGCGGCCCGCCTGCGCGCCGAGGGATTTCTGGTGCAAACCGCAGGCGACGGACCGGCCGCGGTCGACACGGCCGAGGCCTGGCAGCCGGACCTGCTGATCCTCGACATCATGCTGCCCGGCTTCGACGGCCTGGAGGTCTGCCGCCGCGTGCAGGCCCAGCGCCCGGTGCCGGTGCTGATGCTCACGGCGCGTGACGACGAGACGGACATGCTGGTCGGCCTGGGCGTCGGCGCGGACGACTACATGACGAAGCCGTTCTCGATGCGCGAGCTGGCGGCGCGCGTGCACGTCCTGCTGCGCAGAGTCGAGCGCGCCGCACTGGCGGCGACGACGCCCCGCAGCGGCATCCTCCGACTCGGCGAGCTGGAGATCGACCACGCGCAGCGCCGGGTACGCGTCCGCAGCGAGGACGTCCATCTGACGCCGACCGAGTTCGACCTCCTGGTCTGCCTGGCGAACACGCCGCGCGCGGTGCTCTCCCGCGAGCAGCTCCTCGCCGAGGTGTGGGACTGGGCGGACGCCTCGGGCACCC
The DNA here is from genome assembly GCF_044763135.1 of Streptomyces sp. NPDC096205. NCBI lineage: Bacteria > Bacillati > Actinomycetota > Actinomycetes > Kitasatosporales > Streptomycetaceae > Streptomyces > Streptomyces sp. NPDC096205. Next base: position 127,116 of record NZ_JBIWFS010000007.1, read on the forward strand.
GGACCGTCGACAGCCACATCAAGGCGCTGCGCCGGAAGATCGGCGCGGAGCGGATCCGTACGGTGCACGGCGTGGGCTACGCGCTGGAGACGCCGACGCCATGAGCGACGGGCGGAGAGCCGCACGGAGGAGCCCCGGGGAGCCCTGGGGCGGCGTACGCCCGTTCTCGATCAAGACCAAGCTGGGCGCGCTGGTCGTCATCTCGGTGCTGATCACCACCGGCCTCTCGGTGATCGCGGTGCACACGAAGACGGAGCTGCGTTTCATCACCGTCTTCTCGATGATCGCCACGCTGCTGATCACGCAGTTCGTGGCGCACTCGCTGACGTCGCCGCTGGACGAGATGAATCTGGTGGCGCGCTCGATCTCGTACGGCGACTACACGCGCCGGGTGCGTGAGAACCGCCGGGACGAGCTGGGCGACCTGGCCCAGACCATCAACGTGATGGCCGACGAGCTGGAGGCGCAGGACCGGCAGCGCAAGGAGCTGGTGGCGAACGTCTCGCACGAGCTGCGCACCCCCATCGCGGGGCTCAGGGCGGTGCTGGAGAACATCGTGGACGGGGTCACCGAGGCCGACCCCGAGACGATGCGCACGGCCCTGAAGCAGACGGAGCGGCTCGGCCGGCTGGTGGAGACGCTGCTGGACCTGTCCCGGCTGGACAACGGCGTCGTCCCCCTCAAGACCCGCCGCTTCGAGGTGTGGCCGTACCTCTCCGGCGTGCTGAAGGAGGCCAACATGGTCGCCTCGGCGCGCGCGGGGATCGCCTCCGGCTCGGGCAGCCACACCCGCGCGGACGTGCATCTGGCGCTGGACGTGTCGCCGCCGGAGCTGACCGCGCACGCCGACCCCGAGCGCATCCACCAGGTCGTGGCGAATCTCATCGACAACGCGGTCAAGCACAGCCCGCCGCACGGCCGGGTCACGGTCAAGGCGCGGCGCGGGGCGTATCCGGAGTCGCTGGAACTGGAGGTCCTCGACGAGGGCCCCGGCATTCCGCGGTCGGAGTGGCACAAGGTCTTCGAGCGGTTCAACCGCGGCGCGGTGACCCGGCCGCACGGCCCGGGCAGCGACGGCGGCACCGGTCTGGGGCTGGCGATCGCGCGCTGGGCGGTGGATCTGCACGGCGGCCGGATCGGAGTGGCCGAATCCGAGCGGGGCTGCCGGATCCTTGTCAGCCTTCCGGGGATCCCCCGGTCGGGAAGTTGACGTAGGGTTCGAACCGCAGTCCCAAGATCCACGAGCGTCCGCGCTGACGGACACGTGTGATCAGGCACAGGTCCGCGCCGATCAGGCGCCGGACCTGCATCGACGCACCCTTTGCGTACCCTCACAGAAGCGGAACCCCGCTTGTTTCCCGCCATTTACGGCGCCGAAACACCCCCTGCAATGTGACTTACGCGACGATGAACGGGCCCGACCTGACCTTCTCGGTCTGGGAGGCGTAGCCTTTATTCCCGCTGTCCATCACCTTGTGAAGCGGAAGAGGGCGGTTGCCGCCGTGTCGCCACAGTCCCCCAGTAACTCATCGAGCATCTCGACCGACGCCGACCAAGCGGGCAAGAACCCCGCGGCCGCGTTCGGCGCCAACGAGTGGCTCGTCGACGAGATCTATCAGCAGTACCTCCAGGACCCGAATTCGGTAGACCGTGCCTGGTGGGACTTCTTCGCCGACTACAAGCCCGGGGCCGCCGCGTCCCAGGCTGCGTCGGGTGCCGCGGCCGCGGGGGCCGCGGAGACCCCCACCACGGCTCCGGCCGCGACCGCGGCGGCTCCCGCACAGGCCGCCGCGCCCGCGCCCGCCGCCCCGGCACCGGCCGCCCCGGCTCAGGCCCCGGCCGCGCAGGCCCCGGCCGCTCCGGCTCCGGCTCCGGCGAAGCCCGCCGCTGCCCCGGCCCCGAAGCCGGCCGCCGCCGCCAAGGCCGCCCCGGCGACCGAGGCCCCGGCCGGTCCGGAGTTCGTGACGCTGCGCGGCCCCGCCGGCGCCGTCGCGAAGAACATGGACGCCTCGCTGGAGATGCCGACCGCCACCTCGGTCCGCGCCGTCCCGGTGAAGCTGCTGTTCGACAACCGCATCGTCATCAACAACCACCTCAAGCGCGCCCGCGGCGGGAAGATCTCCTTCACGCACATCATCGGGTACGCGATGGTGCAGGCGATCAAGTCGATGCCGTCGATGAACTGGTCGTACCAGATCAAGGACGGCAAGCCGACGCTGGTCAAGCCGGCGCACGTCAACCTGGGCCTCGCCATCGACCTGGTGAAGCCCAACGGCGACCGCCAGCTCGTCGTCGCGGCCATCAAGAAGGCCGAGACCCTGAACTTCTTCGAGTTCTGGCAGGCCTACGAGGACATCGTCCGCCGCGCCCGTGACGGCAAGCTGACGATGGACGACTTCACCGGCGTCACGGTCTCCCTGACCAACCCGGGCGGCCTCGGCACGGTCCACTCCGTGCCGCGTCTGATGCCCGGCCAGTCGGTGATCATGGGCGTCGGCTCCATGGACTACCCGGCCGAGTTCCAGGGCACCTCCCAGGACACCCTGAACAAGCTCGGCGTCTCGAAGGTCATGACGCTGACCTCGACGTACGACCACCGGGTGATCCAGGGCGCCGCCTCCGGCGAGTTCCTGCGCGTCGTCGCCAACCTGCTGCTCGGCGAGAACAGCTTCTACGACGACGTCTTCGAGGCGCTGCGGATCCCGTACGAGCCGGTCCGCTGGCTGAAGGACATCGACGCGTCGCACGACGACGACGTCACCAAGGCCGCCCGTGTCTTCGAGCTGATCCACTCCTACCGGGTCCGCGGCCATGTCATGGCCGACACCGACCCGCTGGAGTACCGCCAGCGCAAGCACCCCGACCTGGACATCGTCGAGCACGGCCTCACCCTGTGGGACCTGGAGCGCGAGTTCGCCGTCGGCGGCTTCGCCGGCAAGTCGATGATGAAGCTGCGCGACATCCTCGGCGTGCTGCGCGACTCGTACTGCCGCACCACCGGCATCGAGTTCATGCACATCCAGGACCCCAAGCAGCGCAAGTGGATCCAGGACCGCGTGGAGCGCCCGCACGCCAAGCCGGAGCGCGAGGAGCAGCTGCGCATCCTGCGCCGCCTGAACGCGGCCGAGGCGTTCGAGACCTTCCTGCAGACGAAGTACGTCGGCCAGAAGCGCTTCTCGCTGGAGGGCGGCGAGTCCGTCATCCCGCTGCTCGACGCGGTGCTCGACTCCGCTGCCGAGTCGCGCCTGGACGAGGTCGTCATCGGCATGGCCCACCGCGGCCGGCTGAACGTCCTCGCCAACATCGTCGGCAAGTCGTACGCCCAGATCTTCCGCGAGTTCGAGGGCAACCTCGACCCGAAGTCGATGCACGGCTCCGGCGACGTGAAGTACCACCTGGGCGCCGAGGGCACCTTCACGGGCCTGGACGGCGAGCAGATCAAGGTCTCCCTGGTCGCGAACCCCTCGCACCTGGAGGCGGTGGACCCGGTCCTGGAGGGCGTCTCCCGCGCCAAGCAGGACATCATCAACAAGGGCGGCACGGACTTCACCGTCCTGCCGGTGGCGATCCACGGCGACGCGGCCTTCGCGGGCCAGGGCGTGGTGGCCGAGACCCTGAACATGTCGCAGCTGCGGGGCTACCGCACCGGCGGCACGGTCCACATCGTCATCAACAACCAGGTCGGCTTCACGGCCGCGCCCGAGTCCTCCCGCTCGTCGATGTACGCGACGGACGTGGCGAGGATGATCGAGGCCCCGATCTTCCACGTGAACGGCGACGACCCGGAGGCCGTGGTCCGCGTCGCGCGGCTGGCCTTCGAGTTCCGCCAGGCGTTCAACAAGGACGTGGTGATCGACCTCATCTGCTACCGCCGCCGCGGTCACAACGAGTCGGACAACCCGGCCTTCACCCAGCCGCTGATGTACGACCTGATCGACAAGAAGCGCTCGGTGCGCAAGCTCTACACCGAGTCCCTCATCGGTCGCGGCGACATCACCCTGGAAGAGGCCGAGCAGGCGCTGCAGGACTACCAGGGCCAGCTGGAGAAGGTCTTCACCGAGGTCCGCGAGGCCACCTCGCAGCCGGCCGCGGTGGAGGTCCCCGACGCGCAGCCCGAGTTCCCGGTCGCCGTGCACACCGCGGTGTCCGCGGAGGTCGTCAAGCGGATCGCCGAGTCCCAGGTCAACGTCCCGGACCACATCACCGTCCACCCGCGTCTGCTGCCTCAGCTGCAGCGCCGGGCGGCGATGGTCGAGGACGGCACCATCGACTGGGGCATGGGCGAGACCCTGGCCTTCGGTTCGCTGCTCCTCGAGGGCGTGCCGGTCCGCCTCGCGGGCCAGGACTCCCAGCGCGGCACCTTCGGCCAGCGCCACGCGGTCATCATCGACCGCAGCACCGGCGAGGAGTACACGCCGCTGCAGTACCTCTCCGAGGACCAGGCGCGGCTGAACGTCTACAACTCGCTCCTGTCCGAGTACGCGGCCATGGGCTTCGAGTACGGCTACTCGCTGGCCCGCCCGGACGCGCTGGTGCTCTGGGAGGCGCAGTTCGGTGACTTCGTCAACGGCGCGCAGACGGTCGTGGACGAGTTCATCTCCTCGGCGGAGCAGAAGTGGAGCCAGACCTCCGGCGTCACGCTGCTCCTCCCGCACGGCTACGAGGGCCAGGGCCCGGACCACTCCTCGGCCCGCCCGGAGCGCTTCCTCCAGCTGTGCGCGCAGAACAACATGACGGTCGCCATGCCGACGTCGCCGTCGAACTACTTCCACCTCCTGCGGTGGCAGGTGCACAACCCGCACCACAAGCCGCTGGTCGTCTTCACCCCGAAGTCGATGCTGCGCCTGAAGGCCGCCGCGTCGAAGGCGGAGGAGTTCACCACGGGCCAGTTCCGCCCGGTCATCGGCGACGCCTCGGTGGACCCGGCGGCCGTCCGCAAGGTCGTCTTCTGCGCGGGCAAGGTCTACTACGACCTGGAGGCCGAGCGGGTCAAGCGCGGCGTCACGGACACGGCGATCATCCGCATCGAGCGGCTGTACCCGCTGCCGGGTGCCGAGCTCCAGGCGGAGATCGCCAAGTACCCGAACGCCGAGAAGTACCTGTGGGCCCAGGAGGAGCCGGCGAACCAGGGTGCCTGGCCGTTCATCGCGCTCAACCTGATCGACCACCTGGACCTCGCGGTCGGCGCGGACGTCCCCCACGGCGAGCGACTGCGGCGCATCTCGCGCCCGCACGGCTCGTCCCCGGCGGTGGGCTCCGCGAAGCGGCACCAGGCCGAGCAGGAGCAGCTGGTGCGTGAGGTGTTCGAGGCGTAAGCCTCCGGCGGTTCAGCAGCCCTGAGGGCCCGGCCCCGAGTTCTTGCTCGGGGGCGGGCCCTTTCGCCTACCCAACGGGGTTGTGCTGTTCGTGTGCGGGTGCGGGTTGTGGATGGCTGGTCGCGCCGTTCCCCGCGCCCCTTTGGGGGCGCTTTCAGCCCAGGTACGGTTCGAAGTCCCAGTACGGCCTTGTGCGCTGGCGGGCCGAGATCGTGTGGGGGTGTTGGGCGCCGAGGGCTCGGGTGAGAGCGAGGAGGCCGGTTTCCTCCAGCTTGGTGGCCTCTTCCTGTTCGCGGGCGGCGCGCAGGTCCGCGGCGAGGGCGACCGTGCAGGACAGGGTCAGCGGGTGATCCTCGCCGAGGGTGTGGCGGGCGCGGCGCAGGGTGTCGCGGCTCAGTTCCACCGCGTCGGAGATCCGGCCGGTGAAGTTGCGTCCGCTGGCCGCGTTGAGGGCGCAGCCCAGCACCCACGGGTGGTCGGGGCCGAGGGTGGCGGTGAGGCCGGCCAGCGCGGCCTCGAACATGGACAGGGCCTCGGCGCGTTCCCCGGCGGCCTGCATGACCAGCCCGGTGTTGCTGAGCATGCCGGTGGCGACGGGGTGGGCGGGACCGAGCAGGGCGCGATAGCCGGCCTCGGCCTCGTCGATGAGCCGGCGGCACTGGGTGAGGTCGCCGTGCTCGCGCAGGAAGTTGGCGTAGTTGGTGATGAACGACAGGGTGAGGTAGTGCTCGCGGCCGTGCAGCTGGACGAGCTGGTCCAGCAGGCTCGCCATGGAGGGGCCGACGTCCGGTGAGGCCCCGCTCTCGCGGCGGCGGCACATGGCCAGTTGCGCGCGTGCGGCGAGGGTCTGCGGGTGCTGGGCGCCGAGCACCTGCACGTGGAGGCGGACGATCGGCTCCTGCCGGGCGAGGGCGTCGCGGTAGCGGCCGAGCAGTCGCAGGTCGTGGGTGACGGCGTTGCCCGAGTTGAGGGTGGTGATGTGCCGGGCGCGCAGCACGCTCTCGCGTCGGGTGAGGGTCTCCAGGTCCAGCTCCAGAGCCTCCGCGTAGCGACCCAGGAGCCGCAGGGCGACGCCCAGGTTGTGCCGGGCGACGAGGGTCTGGGGCTCCTCGGCGCCGAGGAGCTGCTCGTTGCCCTCCAGCACCTCGCGCTGGAGTTCGTAGGCCTCCTCGTAGCGGGCGAGGTGGCGCAGGCCGGCCGCGACGGCGCTCTTGGTGACGAGCTCGCCGAGCGGGTCGCGCTCGGGGGCCTCCTGGAGCTTGGCCAGGACGCCCCGGTGCAGTTCGTAGGCGTCGCGGAACCGGCCGCCGGCCCGCAGCAGGTTGCCCTCCTGGGTGGCGAGATCCAGCATGGGCTGGTCCACCGGGTCCATGAACCGCGGCCACCACTCCCTGACCCGCCGGGCCAGCGCCAGGCCGCCGTTGTACTCGCCGCTGCGCACGCAGTAGCGCAGACAGTTCAGGACCAGTTCCTGCACACGCGGCTGGCGGCTCTCCAGCGCGCCGGACGGCTCCAGATGGGGCAGCAGTTCGGCGTACGTCGGCCAGGTACGGCTGTCGGCCGGGTTGCCGGGGTCGGCCTCGGCGAGGAGGGTGCGCACGGCCCTGCGGTGCAGGTCGCGGTTGTCGTCGCTGGTGAGCTTGGAGACGATGTCGTGCACCAGCCGGTGCATGTGGACCGACTCCTGGTGCGGGCCCATCTCCGCGGCGAGAGGACCGCGGGTCTCGCGGGTGAGCACCGAGTAGTTGACCAGGGTGTCCAGGGCGCGGGTCCAGGCCGGCAGGTCGGTCGTCATCCAGCGCAGTTCCTCGGGCAGTTCGGCCCGCGGGTAGGCGCGGATCAGGCCGAGCGGGATACGGCCGGGGGCGAACGAGGTGCACAGGCTGAGGATGTCGATGGCCTGGGGCTGGGCCCGCCGCAGCCGGTTGAGCAGTATCGACCAGGAGGTGAGGGACGACTGCGGGTAGCCGTCGCCGGTGGCGGCGGGCTCGTCCACCGTGGACAGCTTGCGTTCGCGGACCATCCGCAGGTACTCCGACACCTCCATGCCCGACTCGCCGAGCCAGGAGGCGGCCTGCACCAGCGGCAGCGGGACGTCCCCGAACTCGGCGGCGACCTCGTCGGCCTCGGCGGCGGTGATGTGCGGGGCGCGGCGCATCAGGTAGCCGGTGGACTCCGGGCGGACGAAGGCGGGGATGTCCAGGACGTCGGTGTGCTCGCTCCAGCCGCGGTTGCGGGAGGTGATCAGCACGTGTCCGGGGCCCTGCGGCAGCAGTGCGGCGGCGCCCTCGACGTCGTCCCAGCCGTCGAAGATGACCAGCCAGTTGGCGTACGGCTCGCCGCGGCGCAGGGCGTTGCGCACGGCGCGGATGCGTTCGCCGGGCTCGTTGCCGATGCTCAGGCCGAGTTCCACGGCGAGTTCGCCGAGGCGGTCACGCTGGATGTTGCGGTCGTCGCTGTTGACCCACCACACCAGGTCGTAGTCGGTGCTGAAGCGGTGGGCATATTCGGCTCCGAGCTGGGTCTTGCCGATGCCTGACATTCCGACGAGGGCGCAGGCGGCGGCGCCGCGCTCGGCGTCGGCGAGGCGCTGGTGCAGTTCGTTCAGCAGGTCGTCGCGGCCGGTGAAGCGGGGGTTGCGGCGCGGGATCTCGCCCCAGATCTCGGCGCGGGTGTCGGGGTAGCGGACGCGGCCCTGCGTGGCACGCGGCGGGCGCAGTCGCTCCAGGCCGAGTCTGCTGAGCAGCCGCTCCTCGGCGGCGGCCTCGCCGAGCCCCCACAGGCTGGCCGGTTCCAGGACGGCGGTGGCGGGCAGCAGCGGGCGGTTGGTGAGGTTGACGGCGGCGAAGCGCTCGGAGTTGGCGGCGACGAATCCGCGGAGCACGTCGTTCCACTCGCCCGCGGGGCGGGGGCCCAGTTCGAAGAACCAGTCGTTGAGGACGAGCAGCACCCGGCCCCGGGCGAGCAGCAGGTCACCGAGGGAGTCCTCCAGCGGCACCTCGCGGGGCGGGTCCCAGCGCTGCAGGGTGGCCCGGTGGCCGTTGCGCTCCAGGCAGTGGGCGATCCAGGCTGCCCATGAGCGGTGGTACCCCGGGAAGACCACGAGGAAGTGCTCGGAGGCCGCCGCTCCGTCCCCGCCCGACCGCCGCTGTTCCGCCATCGCCGCTCCTTGTTCCTGCGGCTGTCTCCCTGTCGGACGGCCGCACCGCATAACGTAACGCAATCGACGTTCTACGCAGGGTTACCCGGCCGGTCGGCCGCACTGCCGAGCCTTTCATGACAGGCGACCATGCCGTGGACGAACTCCCTTCCTGCAGAGGTCAGTTCATCGGATTCGCGCAAGATGGACAAGGCTTCGCCCACCCGCTCGCGGTGGGCCTCGAAGCGCTCGGCGGCCCGTCGGCGCCACGCCGTGAAGGAGGTGGGCGAGTCCCGGGCCCGGTGCCACAGGTCCAGCAGCGCCAGATGGGCGTAGGCGCCCTGCAGGACGCCGGGGACGGGGCGCGGGTCGCGCCGCCAGCCGACGCGGTGCAGGGTGCGGCCGTCGGGGCGGCACAGCGGGAGCAGTTCGTCGAGCGCGGCCAGTTTGGTGTGATGCGTCTCGTGCACCAGCAGCTCCACCAGGTCCGCAGGGGTGGCGGGCAGCTGACTGAGGACGGCTCCGGGGGCGGTGTGCAGGGTGGCGCTGGTGGGTGTGCCGGGGCGGGCCGGGGTCGCCAGGGGTACGACGGCCCGTACGAGGGCGGTGGTCTCGGCGACGCGCCCGGGGTCGGTGGCCGACAGCAGGACCCGGGCGTCGCGCCAGCGCGCGGCCCAGGCCGGGTGGTCGGTGTGGGGGCGTTCGGCGGCACGCAGGGCCGCGGGCCCGATCCCGTCGGGCGGGGCCCGGTAGGGGTCCTGGTCGTCGAGGACGGCCGTGCTGTCGGGCAGGCGCCGCAGCGCGGACCAGGACAGGGCGCCGTTCCCTGCGCGCGGGTTCGGTCCGGCGACGGGGGTGGCGAGGACGCAGTCGCCGTCGGCGGTGACGCGCAGGCCGTCCGCGCCCGCGGTCAGGGTGACGTGGCCGGGACGGCAGCGCAGCAGGCCGAGGCCGGGAAGGTTCAGTGTGGGGGCGGTCAGGACGCGCTCGGTCCCGAAACGGCAGCCCGCGCGCACCGCTGCGGCCAGCGCCGGCCCGGTCAGCCGGCCCAGGTGCTCCTCGAACTCCGGCCCGTCGGGCGCGGCCAGGGCCTCGGCCAGCCAGGCGCCGATGGTCGGGTAGTCGACGACGTCCCGTACGGCGGCCGCGTCGGTCTGTTCGGCCCGGACCAGGAGCGTCCAGTCGTCCTCCAGCCGGCGCCGCACAGCGGCCGAGAGACGGTCGCCCGTGCGGTCGGCCCTGACGAGCAGGGCCTTGAGCAGCAGGAGCCGATGGGAGTGGAGCGCGGCACGCAGTGTCGCCGTGAGGGCGGGCCGCGGCCGGGTCCGCGCCAGCGGGGAGAGAATCTCGAAGGAGCCGGGCGCCGGGGTCATGCCCCGGGGTCCTCACCCCGGGGGGAGTCTCCGTGACCGGCCGAAAATGGACGTACGCGGGGCCGATCCGTCACGCCGTCCGGGTCGGGGTTGGCGTACCAGATCATGTGCGGTTCGCGGGCCCGGCTCAGCACCCGGTCCACCGCCGCGATGAGCCCGGGATCGTCCATGGCACGCAATGCCCGCAGGTCGACGTAGGTGAGGTCGGGCAGGGGCGCGGTCCGTACGGTGCGCGCGCCAGGGCTTGCCGCCCTCTCCCTCTGCTCCGGCACCCTCGGCTCCTCCCTGCCCGCCACCGCCCCGCACGGCTGCATTGGCTGCCCAGTTCTTCCCGACGGGCCCAGCACGGAAACCCTGTGTGGATCAACTCCGGTCAGTCGAGGCGCTGGTGGACCATTCCCGCGCCCAGGGCCACCAGGGCGGTGCGGCCTCGTTCCAGTCCGGCTCGGTGAGCCCGGCGGGGGCGGGGGCGCTCGCGTCCAGCACCCGCTCGGCCGCGCGGGTCAGCTCCACATCCCCCCAGTCCACCTCACGCAGCGCCCCCACCAGCCGCTGCCACTGCTCCCGGGCCGCCCGGTAGGCCTCTCGCGCGGCGCCGGGGCGGCCCATGAGCGCGAGGACCGCTCCGCAGGCGTGCCGGGCCCGGGCCGCGGTCATCGAGCCGGGGTCGGCGCCGTGGGCGGCGCGGGCCTCGCGTTCGGCGTTCTCGTAGGCCTGGAGGGCGTCGACCAGGACGGGGGCGCCGGCCCGGTACCAGCCCTCCAGGCGGACGCGGCCCAGTTGCAGCCAGGCTTCGGCGCGTACGCCGGCGTCGGCGGCGGCGCGGACGGCCTGCCCGAGCAGGTGGCGGCTCTCGAACAGGTCCGGCAGGAAGCCCAGATGCCGGAAGCGCTGGGCGAGCGCGCTGCCGACCAGGCCCTGGAGGCGGCCGCGTTGGCCGGAGCGGGCGGGCAGTGCCTTCAGGGCCTCGCGCAGGACGTTCTCGGCGCGGTCGACGACAACGGCGCCGTCCTCGGCGGAGGCCCGCCGCAGCAGGGACTCGCCCCAGGCGGTGAGGAGTTCGCAGCGGCGGGCGCTGTCGGCGGGGGCGAGCATGGCGGCGGTCTCGTACGCCTGGTCCGCGGCGCGTGCCTCGCCGGCCGCGTCGTGGAACGCGGCGCGGGCGGCGAGCACCGGCAGCAGCAGCTCGGGGTCGCGGCCCGCGGCCTCCTCGGCGCGGTCGAGGGCGTCGCGGATGCCGGTGTCGTCGGCCCCGGCGCCGCGCAGGGCCGCGACGAGGTCGAGCAGGGCCCGGCTGCGGACGGACGCGGAGGCGCCCTCGGCGTCCAGCAGGGCGCAGGCCTCGCGCAGTTCGGGCGCGGCCGCGCCGGGCCGGCGCAGGGCGAGCAGCAGGCGGCCGCGGTGCAGCAGGCGGGAGCGGTGGGCCGCGGGCCAGGGGTCGGCCTGGTCCGGCGGGGCGGCGCGGCGGGCGGCCTCGGGCCAGGGCGCGGTGTCGGGAGCCAGTACGGCGAGCGCGGCGGTGAGCAGCTCGCGCTGTCCGGTCAGCCGCCACAACTCGTGCCGGGCGGCGGCCAGTTCGAGGGCCGCCTCGGCCTGTTCGACGCTGTCGGGCGAGGCCCCGCCGTGCGCGGCGGCGAGCTCCGTCACCGCCTCGCGCAGCAGCTCCGTACGGCGGTCACCGGTGCGGGCGGCGGCGGTGCCGGCCTCGGCGCGCAGGATCTGGCCGAGGACGAGGCGGGCCTGCACGCCCAGGGGCTGGGCGGTCTCGCCGGCCTGGGCGCTGTCGCCGGGCCGGGTGTCGACGGCCCGTACCGCCGCCTCGGCCTCCTCCCTGGCCCGGTGCAGCACCGCGGGGTCGGCGAGGCTGCGGTACTGGCCGAGCAGCCTGCGGGCGGCGGCGACCGGCTGGGCGGCGACCAGGTCGGGCAGGTAGTGGCGCAGCACGCGCGCGGGGATGCGGGCGAACAGCTCGGCCCGGGCGTCGCCGTGGGCGTCCGGCTCAGCCGCCTCCGCGAGGGCCTCGGCGGGGTCGGGGTCCGGGGCGGCGTGGTCGGCGAGGCGGGCCGCGGCCAGGGCGGCGAAGTTGCGGGTGCCCTTGCCGAAGTGGCGTTCGACGTAGGCGGAGCAGTGCTTGAGGACGAGGACGGCGGTGTCCTGGTCGAGGGAGCCGAGCAGCAGGTCCTGGAGGCGGCCGGGGTAGGCGAAGCAGGGCTGGTCGCCGGTGCCGGGCAGTTGCCGCAGCAGGCCGCCGAGGAGCACCTCGGCCAGTTCCATGGGGCCGGTGTCGGGCAGCATGGCCCGCTGCACGAGCTGCATGACCGGCAGGGTGAGCGGCGCGGCCGCGAGGTAGACGGCGAGGCGGACGGCGCCGGGTGAGGCACCGGCCCGGAAGGCGCGCAGCAGCTCCTCGTCGGTGCGGGCGCGGCCCGTGGGCACGGCGGCCGGTCCGGCGGGCCGCGGGGCGGTCCAGGCGGCCCAGGCGCGCTCGCTGGTGGGGCCGGTGCCGGACAGCAGCCGCGCCCAGGCCTCGAAGGCCTCCGGGGTGGGCTGCAGGACGGGCACGGGCCGGGCGTCGGGCGCGGGCTCGTCCCAGGGCTCCTCGTCGGGCTCGAAGTCGATGCGGCCGCCCAGTTCACCGGGGCGTACGAGCGTGCCGGGTTCGGCGGGCAGCGCCGTACGCCCCCACAGGCGCGGCGGCAGGGGCTGGACGACGGCGATCGGGGAGGTGCGGGGCCAGGCGTGCAGCAGCCGCTGGGCGCTGCCGTTCTGCCACAGCGGGCCGACGCAGTCGCTGATCACCACGGTGAGGCGGCGTCCGGTGGGGTCGTGCAGTTCCTCGGCGGAGCGCAGCCGGGTGTGCCGGCCGGGTCCGGCGGTCGTCCCGACGAGCGGGGTGCCGCCGCCGTCGGCGTACAGATGGTGGACGCGTACGGAGTCGAAGGCGCCGGACTGCTGGCAGGCCTGGCGCAGTTCCTCGACCATCTGGCCCCAGACGGCCATGGCGGGCCCGGTGTCCATCAGCAGCTGGATGTCGCAGCGCCGGCGGCGGCCGGTGCGCGGGACGGGCAGCAGGATGCCGCTGGCGGCGGCGCGTTCGGCGGTGGCCTCCTCGTCGATGCCACCGTCCTGCGCGGTGTCGGCGGTGACGCGGTAGCGGCCGAGGGCACGCAGCGCCTTCTCCAGGCCGAGCAGCCCGGGCAGCGCGCTGGCCGCGGGCACCCGTACCGGGAAGGACGGCGCGGTGTCCTCGGTGTTTTCGGTGTTCACCGCGTCGCGCGAGCGCGGGGCTCCGCCGCCCGACCGGTACAGGGGTACGACGTCGGAGGAACGGTCGGGCGCGGGCCGCGGCGCCTCACCCGGGTCGCCGGAGTCGGCACCGTCGTCGGCCGCGTCGTCGGGCGGGGAGTCCCGGCGGGTGTCCGGCGGCAGCACGGCGCCCCCGCCGGGCGCCGGGTCCGCGGGGGCGTCGCGGGGCGGGCGCGAGCCGATCCGCCGGGCCAGCCAGACCGCGTCCGCGACCTCTTCGGCGGTGAGGTCGAGGCCGCCCTGGCGGAGCCTGCGGATCAGCTCGTCCAGATGCATCCCCGGCATCCGGTCATCACCTCGAACGGTCGAGTGGCTGCATGAGCAGGTCCGCGATCCGCTCGCGCGTGACGCGTTCCGCGTGGGGGGCGTGCTGGGTGAGGAAGAGCGCGTTCAGCAACTGGTCGGCGGCGACGACCTCGCCGGGTTCGCGGTCGAGGAAGCGGTCGATCAGATCGCGGCCGGTGCTGACGCTGTCGTCGCCGAGGTGGGCGGCGACCATGGCGGTGAGCTGCTCCTCGCCGGGCGGCTCCAGTTCGAGCTGGACGCAGCGCCGCAGCAGCGGGGCGGGGAAGTCGCGTTCGCCGTTGGAGGTCAGGACGATCACCGGGAAGGCCGTGCAGGCGACCCGCCCGCCGTGCACCTCGACGCGCCGGCCGTCGTGGGTGAGCACCTCCACGACCGGCTCGCGGTCGGCGATCCGCTCCAGCTCGGGGATCGCGAACTCGCCCTCCTCCAGGGTGTTCAGCAGGTCGTTGGGCAGATCGAGGTCGCTCTTGTCGAGCTCGTCGATGAGCAGCACCCGCGGCACTTCGGAGGGCAGCAGCGCGGTGCCGAGCGGGCCGAGCCGGATGTACGAGCCGATGCCCGATGTGGCCGACGCGGCCGCCGCGCCGGCCTCGGCGCCCTGGGCGCGCTCCAGCTGGACGTCCTGGAGCCGGCCGATGGCGTCGTAGCGGTAGAGGCCGTCCTGGAGGGTCGTACGGCTGACGATGGGCCAGCGCAGCACGCGGCCGAGGCCGAGTTCGTGGGCGACGGCGTAGGCGAGGGTGGACTTGCCGGTGCCGGGGTTGCCGGTGACGAGCAGGGGGCGGCGCAGATAGAGCGCCGCGTTGACGGCGTCGACCTCGGCGGGGCGGGGCGCGTAGTTCTCGACCATCCGGCGGCGTACGCCGAGGCGGCGGGCGCTGCTGGGGTCCTCCGGGCCCGCCTCCGGGTCGCTGCGGCCGGCCGCGAAGTCGCGCCACGGGGGCGGCTCGGGTAACTGCCGCACACCGTCGTGCGGCTGACCCACGCCGCGGTAGATCCGCCAGTCGTTCACCTCGGTCTCCTCCCGGCTGTGGTGATCGTGCTGTGGGTCCGGCCGTTCGACGTACGACGTTACCGTCAGGCGGCCGGGCCTGCCGAGTTCCCGGACGCCTCGGGTCTCATTTCCGATCCACCGAAAGTCCGTACAGGACAGTGGGGTTGACGGACATTCAGTTGTCGGGGCCGACCAGCGGCGGCGGCTGCATGGTGTCCTCCCCGTGCGGGGGCCGGTCCGGGGGATCGAAAAGCACGGCGATCTTGCCTTTGAGACCTTGCGCGCGGGCGGTCTCGGGATCGGCCAGGCTGATGCGCAGCTCGCGCACCGGTTCGTGCAGTCCGTCCGCCCGGCCGGCCAGCTCCAGCACCCGGGCGGCCTGGTGATGGAAGGCGGCGCAGTCGGCGTGGTCGTGTCCGTCGCGGCGCCACAGCAGCACCGCATGGCCCGCGGTGAGCGCGGCCGCCATCGCCTCACGGCCCTCGCGGCCGGTGACCGGGCCACAGTGCACGGGGACACGCCCGTCCGTCAGCGTGGACAGCCTGCCGTACGCGGCGACGGCCGACTCCCGGCGGACGCCCGGGGCATGCCCTTCGGCGGGCGCCTCCGCGCGCAGCGGGGTGTGGCCCAGGCTGCCGCGCCGTACGCCGCCGAAGCGCGTGCGCCACTCGGGGCTCGGGGCGCGGTTGTTGCGCTTGAGGTCCCGGATGACGACCGTACGGCGCAGGCCGAGCGGCACGGAGTCCTCGTCGAAGTCGAACTCGAAGTCGGCGTCGGCGTCTGCATCGAGGTCGAGGTCCAGGTCGTCCTCCTCGGCCGGAGGGTTCTCCTCCGGGACGAGCCGCCACTCGTCGACGGGCAGGTCGAACAGCCGGCGCGGCAGGAAGACCTCGACGGCGGCCAGGTGTTCGCCCTGGTCGCCCTGGTGCAGGGCCCGCAGCAGCGGCTCGCGGATCGCGTCGTAGAGGCCGTCGAGCGGTACGCCGCGGTCGTCGGCCGCGACCGGGGTGACGTCCTGGCCGTCGTACAGGAGCTGGACGCTCCACGGGTACAGGTCGCCGTAGACGCGGTCGCCGACGCGGACGAGGACGTCGGCGCGCAGCCGGGGTTCGGCGGGGCGGGTGGTGATGAACAGGCCGCGCAGCAGGCCGTCGATGGTGTCGCGGGCGCCCCAGTGGGCGTGCCGGCGGGCGTGCTCGGTGATCCAGTCGGCGAACGCGCGCAGCCGCGCCCGGTCGACGCCGGCGGGGTGCGTCTCGACGGTGTGGCGGGCGACCTCGGCGGCGTAGAGCAGGACGGCGTCGAGTTCGGCCTCGGATCTGCTGCGCAGGGCCTGGCGGTCGCGCAGGCCGAGCAGCAGGCCCGCGCCCTCGCGCCAGGTGCGGGGCTCGTGCAGGATCGGCGAGGGCTGGCCGACGCCGGTGACCCGGCGGCGGACGTTGTGCACCAGGGTCATGACCTCGCCGCTGCGGCCGGGCGGCGGCAGATGCGCGAAGTGGCCGTAGAGGTGGACCCGCAGCTCGGGGGTGACACCGGAGGCGGCGTAGCCGGGCAGGCCGCTCTGGACGGTGGTCCAGTCGGCGTCGGCCGAGCCGTCGAGGTACTGCTGGAGGTGGTGCAGGTCGTGCTCGCGGACGACGGTGTGCAGCAGGTCGCCGCCGCGGACGTCGAACAGCTCGCGCAGGGCGGTGACGGCGACGGCGGCGCCCTCGTGTTCGTTGCGGCCCTTGTTCATGCCGACCAGCGCGCCGTGCCGCAGGTCGACGACCGGCCCGCCGGAGACGCCGTCGACGAGCCGGCCGCCGCCGAGCACCAGCGCCCTGTCGTCGACGCCCTGGATCTCGCCGGTGACGTCCCGTACGCCGAGCTCGCCGGTCTGGCGGGACCAGCCGTGCAGGCTCACCGGGGTGCCGAGCACGGGTGCCCGGTCGCTCAGCCACACGCACCGCGCGTCCACGGCGTCGGGCACGCGCACCAGGGCGACGTCCGGGAAGTCCCAGTGACGCCGGCCGGCGTCGGCCTCCTCGGGCCGGGGCTTGGCGAGGACCACCTCACCGGTGGTGCGGCCGCCCTGCCAGGTGACGCCCACAGCGCTCTCCCCTCGCCACACAGCCGCTCCCCCCTCCGCCACCACATGCGCGCAGGTCAGCAACCAACCCGGCGCGACGAAGAATCCACTGCCCCAATATCCGTCACGGTCCGGTGCATACCCGTCACGCGGCGCGACGATGCGTGCGAGCGAGGGGCGCACCATCTCCTCGAGGGCGCTCATACGACGCCGGAGGCCGGGTCGGCGGCCCCCGCGGCGGCGCCGTCGCCCGTGCCCGGGCCGGCCGCGCCGCCGTCGCCCGGGGGCTCGGTCCAGGTCAGGGACACCGACAGCGTGGCCTGGCCGCCGCCGCTCGCGATGGCGCTCACGATCCGGCCGGCCTGCGCCGACAGTTCGATGCCGAAGCTGACGCCGACCTCCACAGGTGCCGTGGTGTCGAGACCGGCGCGCAGGGAGCGCACGACTCCGCCGACGGTGCCGGCGAGGCCGCCCGCGAGTTCCATGACCCGGTCCCCTGCGCCGGTGTCCCGGTATCCGCCCCCGTGGGGCGCTCCTTCTTCGTCCGTACCGATCCTCGCCCAGACGACGGTCCCGTCGTCGAGCCGTATCCGCTGGATTCCTCCACCCATGGCGCCCCCGTCCGTTCGCAGGTACTGCTGTGGCTCTACCGCAATGGGAGGGAAAGGCTAACTCCCGATGAAGTCGGGGAGCGAGGGAGAACGATCAACTGGCTGAAGTGGAGCGGTTGTTCAGACAGTCCGCCGGTCGGAGGCGGGCACTCGTCCGCGGGCGGGTACGGTCACTCGTCGTCCTCGTCGTCCAGCCGCGCCAGCCAGGTGGCGAGCCGCTCGACCGGCACCTCGAAGTCCGGGTTGAGGTCCACGAACGTCCGCAGCTGCTCGGCGAGCCACTCGAAGGTGACCTCCTCCTCGCCGCGCCGCTTCTCCAGCTCCTCGATGCCGCGGTCGGTGAAGTACATGGGGTGTTCTCTCCTGCGTACGGGGGTGACGTTCCGGTACGACAAGCGTAGGCGGAGGTGCGGCAGGCCAGGGCCTCAGGCCCGGGGCCCCGCCGCCCTGGCGCCCTGGAGCCCCGGCGCCCTGGAACCCCGGCGCCCTGGAGCCGCTCAGTCGCGGGGGCGCATCACGGCCTGGGCCAGACCGACGGCCCCGTGGGTGAGCAGGACCGCGCCGGCCGCGAGCCAGCCGCCGCTGCGGCGACGGGCGCCGTGGACCAGGAAGGGGACGGCGAGGGCGACCTGGGCGAGGGCGAAGAGGCGGGCCTCGGTGCCGCCGGAGGGCGGGCGGGGGCCGAGGGGGCCGCGCTCGACCACGTCGAGTTCGGCGCGGACGGCCTCGCGCAGGCCGGCCCATTCGATCTGCCGTACCTCTGGATGGCTGCGGGCCGCCTCGCGCAGGCGGTCCACGGGTTCGCCGGGGGCCAGGCCGTCGGGCAGGGACACGCCCACGCGGGTGAGAACGGCGATCACGCCCTGCACACGCGTGTGCCCGTCGGCGTCGGGGTCCGGCTTCGCCAGCCGGTCCAGGGCCTGCACATCCAGGACGGGGTCGAGCCCGAGCCGTGCCGCGAAGGTGCGCATGGCCTCGTCCTCGCCCGCGGGCGTGCCGTCGGCGAGCCAGACGTAGCCGACGCCGCGCCGGAAACCGGAGGCCAGGGTGTAGCCGCTGCGGTCGGCGTCCCACCACAGGGCGAGCACGGGCCAGGGCGCGGCGACGGCGAGGGCGGTGGCCCAGCCGGTGAGAACGCGGTCGACGGGTTCGCCGCCCTGCAGCCAGGGCTTCCCCTCGGGCACGAGCACGCTCCAGCCGTCGCCGGCCGGGGCGAGCAGCACGGGTTCGCGCAGCAGCTGGGCGGCGGGGGCGACGGAGTCGGGATCCGCCCGGCAGAGCAGCAGGGCGCCGGGGGCGCGGACACCTCGGGCACCGAAGCGGGACTCATCCGTCGACATGGTCACACGCTAGGACAATTCATCCCCTCGCACGGGCGGCTGATCACCAGAACGAGTGTCTTGACTTTGCCTATCCGCGATATATCGTGAATGCAAGGAGACGCGATATGCCGCGTTGATCCGCCATCCAGTCGCCGGAGGTCTGCACATGTCCGAGTGGTCCGTCGCCGAGCCCCAGAAGCTCACCTTCGACGAGCCCGTGCGCGAGCTTCAGGTCCGCATCGTCAACGGCACGGTGAACGTGGTGGGCACGGACGAGGGTTCCGCCCGCCTGGAGGTCACCGACGTCGAGGGCCCACCCCTGCTGGTGACCCATCGGGACGGCGTCCTGACGGTGGCGTACGAGGACCTGCCCTGGAAGGGCTTCCTGAAGTGGCTCGACCGCAAGGGCTGGCGCCGCAGCGCCGTCGTCTCCCTGGCCGTGCCCGCGGCCACCCGGGTCGAGGTCGGGGTGATCAGCGCCGCCGCCGTGGTCTCCGGCGTCGACGGCCATGCCGAGGTCAAGGGCGTCTCCGGCGACACCACCCTGGTGGGCCTCGCGGGCCCGGTGCGCACGGACACCGTCTCCGGGGCCGTGGAGGCCCAGGCCCTCACCGGCGACCTGCGCTTCAACTCCGTCTCCGGCGATCTGACGGTCGTCGAGGCGGGCTCCTCGGTGAAGGCCGACTCGATCAGCGGCTCGATGGTCGTCGACCTCGACCCGGCGAGCCGACCCACCGACATCGACCTCACCAGCGTCTCCGGCGAGATCGCCATCCGGCTGCCCCAGCCGGCCGACGCGCGGGTGGAGGCCAACACCGCCAGCGGCTCCGTCTCCAACGCCTTCGAGGACCTGCGGGTCAGCGGCCAGTGGGGCGCCAAGCGGATCACCGGCCGCCTGGGCGCGGGCAACGGCCGGCTGAAGGCCACCACCGTCTCCGGCTCGATCGCCCTCCTGCGCCGCCCGCAGACGGACGAGGAGCCGTGGGGCGGGGAGCCGCGGGACGAGGCACGGCGGGACGGGGAACCGCGGGGCGGGGAGCCGTCGGACGAGGCACCGCAGGGCGGGGAGCCGTCGGACGAGGCACCGCGAGGCGGGACACCGGGCACCCCGGGAGACAATGCGGTATCCGGCCAGACCGAACAGGCCACCCCCGACCAGGCTGACGGCCCGACCGACAAGAAGGTGCTCTGACATGCCCCCCGTCTTCGCCCACGGCCGTCTGCGGCTCTACCTGCTGAAGCTGCTGGACGAGGCCCCGCGCCACGGCTACGAGGTCATCCGTCTGTTGGAGGAGCGCTTCCAGGGTCTGTACGCCCCCTCGGCGGGCACCGTCTATCCGCGCCTGGCCAAGCTGGAGAGCGAGGGCCTGGTCACCCACACCACCGAGGGCGGCCGCAAGGTGTACGCCATCACCGACGCGGGCCGGGCCGAACTGGCCGACCGCAGCGGGGAGCTGGCCGACCTGGAGCTGGAGATCCGCGAGTCCGTCGCCGAACTGGCCGCCGAGATCCGGGCCGACGTGCGCGGCGCTGCGGGCGACCTGCGGCGCGAGATGCGGGCCGCGGCGAGCGAGGCGCGGCAGGGCCCCGCCGAGGAGCAGCCCACCGAGCAGGAGGCCTGGCGCGCCGCCAAGGAGGAGATGCGCCGGGTCCGGCAGGAGTGGAAGGAGCAGGCCCGGCGCGCGAAGGACGAGAGCCGCCGCGCCCGCGAGGAGGCCCAGCGCGCCCGCCGCCAGGCCAAGGAGGCCCAGGACCGGGCCCGTGCCCAGGCCCAGGAGGAGGTGCAGCGCATCGCCCGCCGGGTCCAGGAGCAGGTGCAGGACCACTTCGCGCGCGGCGACTGGCCGTCGGGCGTGCGCGAGGGGCTGACGGAACTGGCCAAGGAGTTCGGCGACTTCGGCCGCGACTTCCCCTTCGGCCGCAACGGCACGCACCGCCCGCCCTCCGAGCCGGAGTACACCGTCACCCGCGAGGACTTCCCCGCCGACTACGAACCGGCCTGGGCCCACGAGCCCGGCACCGGCGACCCGGCCCGCGACCTCGACCGGCTCCTCGACCGCTTCCGCGACGACATCCGCGACGCGGCCCGCGACCACGGCGTCACCGCGGAGCAACTCCACGACACCCGCCGCCATCTCTCCACGGCGGCCGCCCACATCGGCGCCCTGCTGCGGGCACCAAAACCCTGACACCCGCGGGCAGGCCGGCCCCGGGCGGCCGACCTGCACCGGGCGGCCGACCTGCACCGAAGCCGTGCCGACCGACGGCGAGCGCTCTCGCCTCCCGGTTCGCCCCCGCCCGGCAGGCCTGCACCGGACCCCGTTCGCCACCGTCCAGACGGCCTGGACCGCACCCCGTCGCCGCCACCCGGACGGCCTGGACCGCACCCCGTCGCCGCCACCCGGACGGCCTGGACCGTTCGCCGTCGCCTCCGGACAGCCGGCCTGCACCGAGCCCTGACGACCGACGGCGAGCGCCCCCCGGGTTCGCCGCCGCCCAGCCGGCCGGCACCGAAGCCCTGAGGACCGCCGCGGGCGACCCCCGCCCCCCGTCACCGTTCAGCCGGCCTTCGCCGCACCCCCGTTGGCGCTGTCGGCGCCGTCGGCGCCATAGAGCACCCGGACGACGCCGTCGTACGTCACCCCGTGGTCGGCCAGCACCTCGGCGGGGACACCGGGGCGGGCGGTGAGGGCGAGGAGGAGGTGCTCGTCGCCGATGGCGCGGTCCTTGTGGGCGAGGGCGATACGGAGGGTCTGCGTGAGCAGGTCCTTGGCGCCCCGCCCGAACGGGCGCCGACGCAGGCGCCGGCCGCCGTCGCGGGCCAGCGCGCCCTGCCCGTGGGCCTCTTCGACCCGCGACACGATCGCCGCGAGGTCGATGCCCAGTCCCGACAGCGCCTCCTCGTCCGCGCGGGAGAGCCCGCCCTTGCGCCGCGCCTCGGCAAGGTCGCGCGCGACCCGCTCCCGGAGCTCATCGGACAGCCCCAGCGCGGACAGTGCGAACGACCCGCGGCTGCCGTCCCGGTCGAGCAGGGCGAGCAGCACATGCGTCTCGTCGACCTGCTCGGCACCCGCCTTCTCGGCATGCGCCGCGGCCCCTTCGACCACGGCCCGGGCTTCCTTCGTGAACCGCTCGAACATCATCGCCTCCCGTACTTCTTGTGCACGGCCTGCCTGCTGACGCCCAGTTCCGCGGCGATCTCCTGCCACGACCAGCCCTGATGGCGCGCGCTGCGCACCTGTACCGCTTCCAACTGCTCCAGCAGCCTCCGCAGCGCGGCGACGGCCCGCAGTCCGACCCGTGGGTCGCGGTCCCCCGCCCGCTCGGCGAGATCCGTTGCTTCGGTCATGCTGTCAACATAGGTTGACGCGAGGGCCACGTCAACCGACGTTGACAGCAGCGGCCGAAAAAGGGGCGGGCGGGCCCACCCAAGGACCCGCCCGCCCCAAACACCCCGGAGGGCTCAGGAATTGGTCAGAACGACCTTCCCGAACAGCTCACCGGACTCCATCTTCTCGAAGCCCTCCCGAGCCCGGTCCAGCGGAAGCACCTCGTCGATCACGGGCCGCACCCCGGTGGCCGCACAGAAGGCCAGCAGGTCCTCCAGCTCGTCCTTGGTGCCCATGGTCGAGCCGACGACCTTCAGTTCCAGGAAGAAGATCCGGGTCAGCTCCGCGTGCGAGGGCCGGTCCCCGCTGGTGGCACCGGAGATGACGATCGTGCCGCCGGGGCGCAGCGACTTCACCGAGTGCGACCACGTGGCGGCACCCACCGTCTCGATCACGGCGTCGACGCGCTGCGGCAGCCGCGCCCCCGGCTCCACCGCCTCCACGGCGCCCAGCTCCAGCGCCCGCTTCCGCTTGGCCTCGTCCCGGCTGGTGGCGAACACCCGCAGCCCGGCCGCCTTGCCCAGCACGATGGCGGCAGTGGCGACACCGCCGCCCGCGCCCTGCACGAGCACCGAGTCCCCGGGCCGTACCCCGGCATTGGTGAACAGCATCCGGTACGCCGTCAGCCAGGCCGTCGGCAGGCAGGCGGCCTCCTCGAAGGACAGTTCCTTCGGCTTGGGCAGGATGTTCCAGACCGGCACGGCCACCCGCTCGGCGAAGGTGCCCTGATAGCGCTCGGTGAGGATGGACCGGGGCTCGTTCGGCCCGACCCCGTGGCCGGTCTGCCCGATGACGGAGTGCAGGACGACCTCGTTGCCGTCCTCGTCGACACCGGCGGCGTCACAGCCGAGGATCATCGGCAGCTTGTCCTCCGCGAGGCCCACCCCGCGCAGGGACCAGAGGTCATGGTGATTGAGAGAAGCGGCCCTCACATCGACGGTCGCCCACCCGGCCCGGGCCTCGGGAGCCGGACGCTCCCCCAACTCCAGGCCGCGAAGCGGCTGCTCACGATCGATTCGGGCGGCGTAGACAGCGAACATAGAGCCGACCCTAGGTTCCCGAGACCCAAGGGGGAACGCCGAGCCCGTGTGACACACACCCTCTTGCAACTTCCCAGGGGCGAGAGGCTGCATCGATATGCGGCTCCGCCGCGTGGGCGCGACCAGCCACAGACGACCCGCACCCGAAGAAATCACCCGAAAGACCCAGCCCCAAAGTAAAAAATGACCCCGCCCGAAAAGGACGGGGCCACTCGGCCGACTCAGCGAATCACCGCCGAGCCACACCCTCCGCCCGAGCCGCCGCAGCGACCGCCGCGGTGACGGCGGGAGCCACCCGCTCGTCGAACGGCGACGGGATGACGTAGTCGGGCGCGAGGTCGTCGCCGACGACAGAGGCGAGCGCCTCCGCGGCGGCCAGCTTCATGCCCTCGGTGATGCGCGAGGCCCGCACCTGCAGGGCGCCCGCGAAGATCCCGGGGAACGCCAGCACGTTGTTGATCTGGTTCGGGAAGTCCGACCGCCCGGTCGCGACGACGGCCGCGTACTTGTGGGCGACCTCCGGGTGGACCTCGGGGTTCGGGTTGGCCATGGCGAACACGAACGCGCCCTCGGCCATGGAGGCGACAGCCTCCTCCGCCACCGTACCGCCGGAGACGCCGATGAAGACGTCCGCGCCGACGAGGGCGTCCTCGAGGGACCCGCTCAGCCCGGCCTTGTTCGTGAACCCGGCCAGTTCACGCTTGACCGGCGTGAGGTCGTCCCGGTCCGCCGACACGACGCCCTTGCGGTCGGCCACCGCCACGTCCCCGATACCGGCCTCGACCAGCATCTTCGCGATGGCGACACCGGCCGCGCCGGCGCCGGAGATGACGGCGCGCAGCTGCCCGATCTCGCGCCGGCTCAGCCGCGCGGCGTTGCGCAGGGCCGCCAGGGTGACGACGGCCGTGCCGTGCTGGTCGTCGTGGAAGATCGGGATGTCCAGCTCCTCCTGGAGCCGGCGCTCGATCTCGAAGCACCGCGGCGCCGAGATGTCCTCCAGGTTCACGCCACCGAAGGACGGGGCCAGACGCACCACGGTCTCGACGATCTCGTCGACGTCGGTGCAGGCCAGGGCGATGGGAACCGCGTCCACACCGCCGAACTGCTTGAAGAGGATGGCCTTGCCCTCCATCACCGGAAGGGAGGCCTCGGGCCCGATGTCACCGAGTCCGAGCACGGCCGTGCCGTCGGTCACGACGGCGACGACGGACGACTTCCACGTGTAGTCATGGACGAGTTCCGGCTGCTCGGCGATCGCGGTGCACACTTTCGCGACGCCGGGCGTGTACGCCAGGGACAGGTCGTCCTTGTCACGGACCGGCACGGTGGCTTGCACTGCCATCTTGCCGCCGCGGTGCAGCGCGAACGCCGGGTCGAGATCGAAGGAATCGAGGGGCTCGCCCCCGGCTTCCCTGCCCGTACCGGTGTCACTGTCGCTGCGAGGATTGACGATCTCCGCTGCCACTTCTCTTTACCCCTTAAGTATTCAAGGTTGAGGGTTTGGTCCACTCCCGGTGAGGGGTGGGCGGGCACCGCGTACGTCCCTTGCTGAGTGATGCATACGGACATGTACGCGACGGGCGCGCCGCACACGCGCCCTGGGCCCCGGATGAGGGGTGTAAAGAACCTTCTTACCGGACGGACCGCGTTCCGGACGAGTCCATAACGCGAAGGTCACACGCGGGTGCCCCGACTCATGCCGCGATATCGGGACAAGGCCTGGACAAACCCGCTACAACCGCCCAAGCGGTCGATGCGACCGGGGACCAGCCATCCGCATGCCGAGACAAACCGAAGATCTTCCGGCCGAAATACGGGATGCCGACAGATGATTCGGCCTGGAAGGACGGGACGGAGGGGGTTCACCGTCATCCCGTTATCCGATTTTGACATTGCGGCCCCCCTGAATGGCCGAGTCCGAATGGCAAGATGCGGTAATCACACGAGGTCGCGACACCCGAAGGTGTGTGTTCTCGTCGACCCATCGGCAACTCCACCCATCCGCCGGAGGAACCCACCATGACCGCAAGCACCACCCGTCGTACGACCGCCGCGCGCTCCCGGCTGGCAGCGGTCGGCTCGATCGCGGTCGCAGGCGCTCTGCTTCTCACCGGCTGCGGTGACCAGACCAAGGACGGCGGCTCCGACACCGCGGACACCGCCACCTCGGCGGCCCCGCTCGCCGACAAGCTCCCCAAGGCGATCCGCGACAAGGGTGTCGTGAAGGTCGGTTCGGACATCGCGTACGCCCCGGTCGAGTTCAAGGACAGCTCCGGCAAGACGGTCGGCATCGACCCGGACATCGCCGACGCCATGGGCAAGCAGCTCGGCGTGACGTTCGAGTTCGAGAACGGCACGTTCGACACCCTGCTGGGCGGTCTGCGCTCCAACCGCTACGACATCGCCATGTCGGCCATGACGGACACCAAGGACCGTCAGGAGGGCATCGACGCCGACACCGGCAAGAAGGTCGGTGAGGGCGTCGACTTCGTCGACTACTTCACGGCCGGCGTGTCGATCTACACCAAGAAGGGCGACGACCAGGGCATCAAGACCTGGTCGGACCTGTGCGGCAAGAAGCTGGTCGTCCAGCGCGGCACGGTCTCGGAGGACCTGGCCAAGGCCGAGGCCCAGAAGTGTCCGAAGGGCAAGAAGCTCTCCATCGAGGCCTTCGACAACGACCAGCAGGCCCAGACCCGCCTGCGCTCGGGCGGCGCGGACGCCGGGTCCTCCGACTTCCCGGTCGCCGCGTACGCGGTGAAGACCTCCGGCGGCGGCAAGGACTTCCAACTGGTCGGCGAGCAGGTCGAGGCCGCCCCGTACGGCATCGCCGTCGCCAAGAACGACACGGAGCTGCGGGACGCCCTGGTGGCCGCGCTGAACGCGATCATCGAGAACGGCGAGTACCAGAAGATCCTGGAGAAGTGGGGCGCTGCCGAGGGCGCCGTCAAGGAAGCCGCCGTCAACGGCGGCAAGTGACCGCTCGGCTCGCGGCCACTGAAAGGCAACACCCGTGACTGACATCGACAAGACGGACGGCCCGGCGGACACCCCGTCCGCCGGCCCGGAGGCCATCAAGGCCGTCCCGGTCCGGCACTACGGCCGGTACGTCTCCGCGGTGATCGCGCTCGCGATCTTCGGCTCGATCATCTGGGCCTTCGCGAACGGCGACATCAACTGGGGCGCGATCCCCGACTACTTCTTCAACGACCGCATCCTCAAGGGTGTCCGCGAGACGCTCTGGCTGACGTTCCTCTCGATGGTCATCGGCATCGCCGGCGGCCTCATGCTGGCCGTGATGCGGCTGTCGACGAACCCGGTGACCTCGTCCATCGCGTGGTTCTACATCTGGTTCTTCCGGGGCACCCCGGTCCTGGTCCAGCTGTTCGTCTGGTTCAACCTGGGCTTCGTGTTCGAGTACGTCAACCTGGGGCCGTTCTACAAGGACGAGTGGTCGGACTTCATGACCCCGTTCCTGACGGCGCTGCTGGGCCTCGGCCTCAACGAGGCCGCGTACATGGCGGAGATCTGCCGTGCCGGTCTGCTCGCCGTCGACGAGGGGCAGAGCGAGGCGGCGCACGCGCTGGGCATGAGCCACAGCAAGACCCTGCGCCGGATCGTGATCCCGCAGGCGATGCGCGTGATCGTGCCGCCGACGGGCAACGAAGTCATCAACATGCTGAAGACCACCTCGCTCGTGGCGGCGGTCCAGTACTACGAGCTCCTGCGGTACGCCCAGGACATCGGCACGAGCTCGGGTGCCACGGTCGAGGCGCTGTTCCTCGCGGCGGCCTGGTACCTGATCCTCACGTCCGTGCTGAGCGTCGGCCAGTTCTACGTCGAGCGCTACTACGCCCGCGGATCCAGCCGCCAGCTGCCGCCCACACCGTGGCAGAAGGTCAAGGCGAACCTGGCCGCCTTCTCGCACCGGCAGGGGGCGACCCGATGACCGACAAGCTCAGCAAGACGGACGAGCCCGTGAAGCACTCCAGCGTTCCCATGGTCAAGGCCGAGGGCGTCCACAAGAACTACGGCCCCATCGAGGTCCTCAAGGGCATCGACCTGGAGGTCAGGCAGGGCGAGGTGTTCTGCCTCATCGGCCCCTCCGGTTCCGGCAAGTCGACCTTCCTGCGGTGCATCAACCACCTGGAGAAGGTCAACGCCGGCCGGCTGTACGTCGACGGCGAGCTGGTCGGCTACCGGCAGAAGGGCGACAAGCTCTACGAGCTCAAGGACAGCGAGGTCGCGCTGAAGCGCCGGGACATCGGCATGGTGTTCCAGCGGTTCAACCTCTTCCCGCACATGACGGCCCTGGAGAACGTCATGGAGGCCCCGATCCAGGTCAAGGGGAAGAGCAAGGCCGAGGCCAGGGAGCGCGCCGCGCAGCTCCTGGAGCGCGTGGGCCTGGCCGACAAGGCCGGGAACTACCCCTCGATGCTCTCCGGCGGCCAGCAGCAGCGCGTGGCCATCGCCCGGGCCCTCGCCATGGACCCGAAGCTGATGCTGTTCGACGAGCCGACCTCGGCGCTGGACCCGGAGCTGGTCGGTGACGTCCTCGACGTCATGCGCGACCTGGCCGAGTCCGGCATGACGATGGTCGTCGTCACCCACGAGATGGGCTTCGCCCGCGAGGTGGGCGACAGCCTGGTCTTCATGGACGGCGGCGTGGTCGTCGAGGCCGGCAACCCGCGCGAGGTCCTGACCAACCCGCAGCACGAGCGGACCCAGGCGTTCCTGTCCAAGGTCCTCTGATCCACACGCGTCGAGGGGCGGTACGGCAGACCCGTACCGCCCCTCACGCATGTCCTTACGGCAACAGCTCCGGCTTCAGGGCGAGTTCGCGCAGCTGGTCACGGTCCAGCGGGAACTCCTTCAGCAGCGGGCCCTGGGAGCCCCGGCCGAGGAAGCCGGTGGTGTCCCGCAGGCGCAGCACGGTGCCGTCCTTCAGCCGCAGGCTCGCGGTGAGCTCGGGCCCCCACTGCGGCTGCCCTCCGTCGTCGGCGTACGTCCATCGCCACAGCGACAGCCGGGCCCCGTCGGGCAGCTTCTCGGTCGTGCAGTCGGTCATGCCCGTGTCCTCGTCGGCGAGCGCGCAGGGGTCCTGGAGCGTCCCTTTGAGCTCGGCCTCCTTCGGCCCGTACGCCCGTACGGTGAGGTATCCGACCCCGCCGTCGCGCTCGACCGCGTAGTCACCGTCGTACGGCCCCACGTCCTCGGGCAGCTGTGCGTCCGGGGCCTGCTTGATCAGGCGCATCAGCGACACCTCGCGGAGGTCGCCCACGTCCTCGGGCAGCAGCTTCGCGAAACCGTCGGCGCCCGTGCCGAGGCCGCCGCCGGTGGGCGAGGCGGCGACCGGCGCCCCCTGCCCGCCCCCGGGCAGCGCGCCCGGCCCGAGCAGGACTCCCCCGGCCAGCACGGCCGCGACCGCTCCGGTCACCGCGGCCCGCCGACGCCACCGTAGGCGCGCGGCGCGGGTGAAGACGGCCTCGGCGCCGCGCCCGGCCGGTGCGGGCACGCCGTCGACGGCCCGTCCGAGCAGCGAGCGCACTTCCTCTGTCTCTGTCTCGTTCATACGTGTTCCTCCCGCACCGCGGCCCTGAGGGCCGCCAGTCCCCTCGCCGTGTGGCTCTTGACCGTGCTCTCCCGCATCCCGAGCAGCTCGGCGGTGGCGGCGACACTGAGGTCCTCCCAGTAGCGCAGCACCAGCACCGCCCGCTGTTTGGGCGCGAGCCCTGCCAGAGCGGCCCGCACCATCAGCCCGGTGTCGCGGTCGGCGCTGTGCCCGGGGATGTCGGGCAGTTCGCCGTACGCCTGCTCGCGCCGCCAGAACCGGCGGCGGGCCGAGATGAAGGTGTTGACGAGCGTCTTGCGCGCGAAGGCCTCCAGGTTGTCCAGCCGCCCGTGTCTGCGCGCGCCGAGGACGACCTTGACCAGCGTGGTCTGTACGAGGTCCTCGGCCTCGTCGCGGTTGCCGCACAGCAGATAGGCGCTGCGGAACAGCGCCGTGCGTCTGCCGTCGACGAAGGCGTGCAGCGCCGCGTCATCGCCCCGCGTCATCGCTCCCCCTCTCCCGGCCCACCGGATACGGACCGTCTCACCTCTTCAGTGCGGTGGGGGGCGCGTCAGGACGCACCAGAGGCGGTACGAATTCGTCGTACCGCCTCTGTGCCGTCGTACGGGCTGCTTACTTGAGCGCGAGCAGCAGTGTGTCCGAGGGCGAGCACCACACCGGCCGGACCTCGCCGAAGCCGTGGTCGCGCAGGACGCGGGCGTGCCAGGCGGCGGAGGGCATCTCGCCGTCGGCGTGTTCGCCGTAGATCTCGAAGCGGCGGGCGGTGGGCGCGGCGAGGACGGGGTCCTGGGCGGCGAGCTGCCACCACTCGGACCAGTCGAGGGCGCCGCCGTCCTTGGCGCGGTCCATGCGGGTGTGGCGCAGGGCGCGCTCGGCGGCGTTGATCCGCGGGGTGGTCTCGTCGATCATGTGGTCGGCGTTCATGAAGACACCGCCGGCGCGGACGAGCCCGGCGACCTGGCCGTAGAGGGCGGCGAGCGGCTCGCTGTGGAACCAGTGCAGGGCGGTGGCGGTCAGGATCGCGTCGTAGGAGTCGTACGGCAGTTTCGCCGTCCAGTCGGGGTCCTTGAGGTCGGCGGTGACGAGGGTGACGCGGTCGTCGCCGGCGAAGGTGCCCTCGGCGATGGTCAGGAGGGCGGGGTCGAGGTCGACGCCGGTGCTGGTGGCGCCGGGGAGGCGGGCGAGGAGCCGGGCGGTGATGGTGCCGGTGCCGCAGGCGAGGTCGAGGACGCGTGGCGTGGAACCGACGAGGGCTTCCACCATGTCGAGCATGATGCGGAAGCGTTCCTCGCGGTCGGGCATGTACCACTCCTGCTGCCGGTCCCAGCTGCGCTGCCAGGCCGGCCAGTCGGCCCCGGCCGCGGTGAAGCCGGTGGTGGTGTCCGTCATCGACGCCCTCCGTCCACGCATGTCCCGTAATACCCTGGATGCACGATCAGCTGTTACCGACCGCACGCCACGACGATAGATCGCCTCCGTAAGGACTACAAGTGGAACTGGCCTATTACTCGGATTACGCCGTACGACTCGTCAACAGCGAGGAACCGGCCCGGGGCACGGACAGCCTGACCTCGGTCGAGGCCGTCCGTGAGCTGTTCGGCGGCAACCAGTCGGCGGCCCGGCGCGCCACCGAGGCGGACGTGACGCGCTTCCGCTCGGTCCGCTCCCGGCTGCGGGCGGTCTTCGAGGCCGCCGACCAGGGCGACGAGACCCTCGCCGTGGACCTGCTGAACTCCCTGCTGCTGGAGTTCCCGGTCAGCCCGCAGATCTCCGGCCACGACCACCGCGACGACGACGGCCGCCCCCTGTGGCACATGCACCTGGCCGACCACCCCTCCAACGCGACCGCGGGCTACGCCGCCATCGCCGCGATGGGCCTGGCCTTCCACCTCACCGAGTACGGCGTCGACCGGCTGGGCCTGTGCGAGGCGGCGCCGTGCCGCAACGCCTTCCTGGACACCTCGACCAACCGCTCCCGGCGCTACTGCTCCGACCGCTGCGCCACCCGCGCGAACGTCGCCGCCTACCGCGCCCGCAAGCGCCAGGAGGCCGACCGCACGGCGAGCACGGGCCGCACCGCCGACAGCGCCCAGCCCAGTACGGCGAGCGGCCCGCGCTGACCGGGCGTACGGGGCCGCAGCCGCAGCCGCGCCCGCGCCAGCACGAGCTCCTCGGGTACGACGCCGTAGTCGGTGCTGTCCCCGCCCGCGCGGGCGTTGTCGCCGAGCACCCACCAGCCGCCCTCGCGGCGCTCCGTGGCCCGCTTGACGACCAGCAGGTCCTGCTGGAAGGGATGGCGCAGGACGACCACGTCACCGGGCCTGATCCGGGCGCCGTAGTGCACGACGAGCCGGTCGCCGTGGTACAGCGTGGGCACCATCGACGGCCCGGTCACCTCGGCCAGCCCGAAGGGCAGCAGCGCGCCCCTGCGCTCGGTGTCCTGCGACAGCTCCGGCATCACCCGGCACCTCCCCGGTTCATCCTCCACCAGTCTCAGTCTGACCCTGGACTTTTGTCCTAAGCCCATGGGGGCACTCGCGAAAACCCGTGGCTCAGGGAGTAATGTCCCACCTGAGAAGACGATCACGAGGAAGGAACGCTCCATGCTTTCCCGCCTGTTTGCCCCCACGGTCAAGGTCAGCGCGCACTGCGACCTGCCCTGCGGCGTGTACGACCCGGCCCAGGCCAAAATCGAGGCGCTGTCGGTGAAGGCCGTGCAGGAGAAGATGGCCGCCAACGACGACCCGCACTTCCAGGCGCGTGCCACGGTCATCAAGGAGCAGCGTGCCGAGCTCGCCAAGCACCACGTCTCGGTGCTGTGGAGCGACTACTTCAAGCCCCCGCACTTCGAGAAGTACCCGGAGCTGCACCAGCTGGTCAACGACACCCTGAAGGCCCTCTCGGCCGCCAAGGCGTCGACCGACCCGAAGACCGGCGAGAAGGCTCTGGAGCTCATCGAGCAGATCGCCGTCATCTTCGCGGAGACGAAGAAGGGCTGACGAGGGCAACCCCCTCTGACCGGCGGTCGGTGCACCACCGCGGGTCCATCGCCTCGACTCAGGGGTCCGGCCGAACCATCGGCCGGACCCCTGAGTCGTTTGCGGTCAGTGTGCCCCGGCGCCCTCCACCGCGGCCACGACCAGCGGCCGGACCGGGCGCGGCGGGTTGTCCAGCAGCTCCGGCAGGTCGCTGCGGTCGGCCGTGAGCCAGCCGGCACGGTGGTTGGCGAAGAACGAGACGGTGTGGCCGATCTGGTAGGGGAGCTGGCCGCCTGCGGCCAGGACCTCACGGGCGGGGCCCAGGGGCGTCGGCTCGTAGCGCACCGGCCGGCCCAGAGCGTCCGTCAGCGCCGCGGCGATGTCGTCCCCGTGCAGGGTCTCCACGCCCTCCAGCTCGTACGTCCGGCCCGCGTGCCGGCCGGGCTCGGCGTGCGCCTCCAGCGCGACCTTCGCGGTGACGTCGGCGAGGTCCTCGCGGGCCACCACCGAGACCCGGCCGTCGCCGAAGGGCGCGCCGAAGACGCCGGTCACGGCCGGCGGAGCGGCGGCCGCGGCGAGCGCGAGGACGGCCGGGATCTCGGCGTACAGGCCGTTGCGCAGCACGGTGGTGGCGAAGGGGGCCTTGGCCAGGCGCTCCTCGGTCCAGCGGTGCGCGACGGACAGGGTGATCCGCTCGCCCGAGCCGGCCAGGCTGGTGTAGATCACATGACGTACGCCCGCCGCCGCGGCCGCGTCGACCACCGCCCCGTGCCGGTCCATCACCACGTCGTCCTCGGCGTACCCGGCCGAGACGAACACCAGGACGTCGACACCCGCGAAGCTCTCCGCGAGGGACGCCGGGTCGTCGAAGTCGACGCGGCGCTGCCCCGAACCGGGCGCCGGCGCGCGCGTGCCGGCGACCACCTCGGGGCCACCGGCCGCTTCGGCGGCCCTGAGCCGGTCCAGGACGAGGCCCGCGAGCGCTCCGGACGCGCCGGTCACGAGAATCATGGAAATGCCTCCGCATCGACGGTGGTTGGATCGAGTGATCATCGCGTTGGATGATCGCCACGACCAGCTTCGCCGGGATCGGCTCCGGGCGTAAGGAGGCACTTTCATGTCAGTGGGGCACACACCGGTAACCACCCCCGAGGCCGCGCACGGCCCCTGCGGGGACGACGACTGCGGCATCCGGGAGGTGCTGGACCGCATCGGCGACAAGTGGTCGGTGCTGGTCGTCGTCGAACTCGCCAAGGGCGTTCGGCGGTTCCGCGAGCTCCAGCGCGCGATCCCCGGCATCTCCCAGCGCATGCTGACCGTGACGACCCGGCGGCTGTGCCGGGACGGCCTGGTGGAGCGCACGGTGTACCCGACGATCCCGCCGCAGACCGAGTACGCCCTGACCGCGACGGGCCGCAGTCTCGCCGGGATGATCGAGGGCCTCGCCGACTGGTCCCGCGCGCACACCCCGGCCATCACCGAGGCCCGCGCCCGCTGGGACGCCGAGCACGCCGAGGAGACCTCGGGCGCGCCGGACCGTGCCATGCTGAGGGCGTGAACAGGGACGACCTGGTCCGGCTGCGGAAGGCGCGGGACCGCATGGACCGCGAGTACGCCGAGCCGCTGGACGTGGCGGCGCTCGCGGCGACCGCGCTGATGTCGCCCGGCCACTTCCAGCGCAGCTTCCGCGAGGCGTACGGCGAGACACCGTACGGCTATCTGATGACGCGCCGGGTCGAGCGGGCCAAGGCGCTGCTGCGGCGCGGCGACCTGAGCGTGACCGAGGTGTGCATGGCGGTGGGCTGCACCTCGCTCGGCTCGTTCAGCGCCCGCTTCACACAGCTCGTGGGCGAGACGCCGAGCGCGTACCGGGCGCGCTCGCACGAGGACAGTGCGGTGATCCCGCCGTGCGTCGCACGCAAGTACACGCGGCCGCGTCGTGCGCCCCAGCGCTGAGCGTCCTAGCGTGAGGGCATGGACCTCAAACTCAGGCAGTGCTTCATCGCCGTCGACGACCACGACAAGGCGCTGATCTTCTACCGTGACGTCCTCGGCCTGGAGGTCAGGAACGACGTCGGCTTCGAGGGCATGCGCTGGGTGACGCTGAGCTCGCCGCTCCAGCCGGACGTGGAGATCGTCCTGGAGCCGCCGGCCGCGGACCCGGACGCCTCCCCGGCCGACAAGGAGGCGATGGCCGTGCTGCTGGCCAAGGGGCTGCTGCGCGGGGTCAACTTCACCACCGCCGACTGCGACGCCCTGTTCGACCGGGTGCGCGAGGCGGGCGCCGATGTGATCCAGGAGCCGATGGACCAGCCGTACGGGGTGCGCGACTGCGCGTTCCGCGACCCGGCCGGGAACATGCTGCGCTTCCTGCAGCGGCCCGCGCACTGAAATTCCGGCGGCCGCACAGGACTTCGCGCCTACGATCACCGGCATGAGCATCCGCTGGACGTACGCCTTCGCCGACCGGCCCGCCGCGCGCTTCGAGGAGGCGTGCGCGTTCTGGACCGCGGTGACGGACACCCGGTTGTCCGAACTCCGCGGCGACCTGGGCGAGTTCACCACACTGCTGCCGGACGGCGCCGACCCGTGCGTGAAGGTGCAGGGGGTCGCATCGGGCGAGGGCGGCGCGCATCCGGACTTCGCCGTCGACGACGTCGACACCTTCACCGAACAGGCGCTGGGGCTGGGCGCGGACCTGGCCGCCGGGCACGAGGGGTGGGCCGTACTGCGCTCCCCGGCCGGGCAGTTGTTCTGCGCGGTGCCCTGGCAGGGTGAGGCGGTCCGGCCGCCCGTGGTGCACGGCAGCCGGCTGGACCAGCTCGCCCTGGACGTCCCGCCCTCCGCCTACGACGCCGAAGTCGCCTTCTGGACCGGCCTGCTGGCCGGCTGGCAGTCGCTGCCCGGCTCCCGGCCGGAGTTCCATGTGCTCATGCCGCCGCCCGGGCTGCCCGTACGGCTGCTGCTGCAACGCCTGGGCACCGAGCGGCCCGCCTCCGCGCACCTCGACCTCGCCTGCGCGGACATCGAGGCGACCCGCGCGGAACACGAGAAGCTGGGCGCCGAGCTCGTGGCCCGCGGCGGCCACTGGACGGTGATGCGCGACCCGGCGGGCGGCACGTACTGCCTGACCGGCCGGGACCCGGAGACGGGCGCGCTGCCGGGGCGCTAGGGCCTGTCTTCCGGATCAGGTCGGCTGCGAGGCGCTTCTGCCTCCTGGCCGGGTCGAGCGGGGTCTGGTGCGTGCAGCTGCAAGGCGGAGGAGGGAGTCGACGCGGAGCGTCGGCGAGTGACGACAACGCGGCTGGGGGTCCCCCCACGCCCTTAAGGCAGTGGGGGAGTGCGTGCCAGACCCCGCGACGCCGGCATGATCCGGAAGACAGGGCCTAGCCGATGGTGGCGTAGGCGCACACGACGAGGTCGGCGTCCTGCGTCGGGCAGGTGTAGTCGCTGGGCACCGGCACGGGGGTGCGGGACTCCTCCCAGCGGGCCCGCGGCGGCGGCTGCGCCGAGTCCTGGAGCCACAGGGTCAGCCCGCCCCCGACGGCGACCAGGACCGCCCAGCACAGGACCGCCCGCCGCCATAACCGGCTCACGCCCAGACCTCCACGTCGACCACGGCGTCCACCGGGACGGGCCCGTACACGTGCGGGAACTCCTCGGCGCCGGGCTCGGGTGCCTCGTACTTCAGCGGCGATGCGAGCCGCGCCGGGTCGATCACCAGGACGACCAGCTCGTCGGGGCCGTCGTAGGAGCCGTAGAGGAAGGCGGCGACGCGCGGGAGCTGCTCGCGGGTCGAGCAGTGGATGAAGCCCTCCTCCTGGAGGGTGCGGCCGCGGGTCGACATCTCGTAGGCGCCGCGCTCGCGGGCCGCGTCCCACAGGGAGCGCTCGGTGATGTGCAGGATCAACGGCTGGTTGGACGGCTGTTCGGGCATGGGCCCACGCTAGCCGCTCAGCCGTGCCGCCCGCTGCCGCAGATAGCGCTGCTCGGGCAGGCTGAGGGTCTTCGCGGCCGCCGACTCGTAGGCGGCGCGCGCGGCCCGGTGCTCGCCCGCCCGCTCCAGCAGATGCGCGCGTACGGCGTCCAGCCGGTGGCCCAGTTCGCCGTCGAGGGCGTCCAGCGCGGCGAGCCCCGCGCGCGGGCCGTGGACCATGGCGAGGGCCACGGCCCGGTTCAGACGCTCGACGGGGCCGGGGACCAGACCGACGAGCACGTCGTACAGGCCCAGGATCTCGCGCCAGTCGGTCGCTTCGGGGGTCGGGGCCTCGTCGTGGACGGCGGCGATGGCGGCGCGCAGCGCGTACGGTCCGGCCGGTCCTGCCGTGAGCGCCCGGGTCACCAGGGCGACGCCCTCCTCGATCGCGGCCCTGTCCCAGCGGCCGCGGTCCTGCTCGTCGAGCGGGATCAGCTCGCCGTGCGGACCGCTGCGGGCCTCGTGGCGGGCGTCGGTGAGCAGCATCAGGGCCAGCAGCCCGGCCGCCTCGCCGTCGCCGGGGAGCAGCCGGTGCAGGGCGCGGGCCAGCCTGACGGCCTCGCGGGCCAGGTCACGCCGCTGGAGGCTGCTGCCGGAGGTGGCGGTGTAGCCCTCGTTGAAGATCAGGTAGAGGGTGTGCAGGACGTCCGGGAGGCGCTCCTCCCAGTGGTCCGGGCGGCCGAAGCGCACCCCGCGCAGCTTCTTCTTGGCCCGGCTGATCCGCTGCGCCATGGTCGCCTCGGGGACGAGACAGGCGCGGGCGATCTCGGCGGTGGTCAGACCGCCGACCGCGCGCAGGGTGAGGGCGATCCGGGCGGAGGGCGGCAGGTCGGGGTGGCAGCACAGGAAGAACAGGGTGAGGGTGTCGTCCTCGCGCGGTGCCCCGTCGTCGGCGGGCGGCGCGTCGCGCGAGGTGAGCCGGACGGCCCGGCGCTCCCGCTCGCGCCGCGCCTCGTCGCTGCGCAGGGCGTCGGTGAGCCGCCGCGAGGCGACCCTGATCAGCCAGCCTCTCGGATTGTCGGGCACCCCCTGCTCGGGCCACTGCCGGGCCGCCGCGAGCAGGGCCTCCTGCACGGCGTCCTCGGCGGCGTCGAAGTGACCGTGGCGGCGGACGAGCGCGCCGAGGACCTGCGGCACGTGGCTGCGCAGCAGGTCCTCGATCGCGTACGGCTCGGACACGGGGTCAGCAGACGTCGTCCCCGGCGCCTTCCATGATCTGCCGGATCACCACCGGATAGACCGGGGCACCCGCGGGCTGGGGGCAGCGGATGACACGCTCGGCGATCTCGGTGACCCGCTCCAGGCTCGCGCAGTCCAGCACCCAGTAGCCGGCCAGCAGCTCCTTGGTCTCGCCGTACGGCCCGTCCGTGACGACCGCCTTGCCGTCCTCGCCCAGCGTGACGTGCCGGGTGCCGGCGGGCTCGCCGAGGCCCTGCCCGTCGACCAGCTCGCCGGTCTCGGCGAGGTCGTCGTTGATGGCGCTCATGTACGCGTACATGGCCTTGACCTCGTCCTCGGTCCAGGCCGGCGACTGCGCGGAGCCGTTGCCCCGCATCGCCTCGTAGTCCGCCTGGCTGCCCTGCACCATGACCAGGTACTTCATCGTCGGCTCCTTCGGCCGGGCCGCCCCCGGTGGGCGGCTCTCACAGGGGACGTCGGAGCCGGCCGGGAATTCTCGACAGCGGGGTTCAGGAATTCTCCGGAGCCGGCTGTCCGGTCCGCGGCTCGTCCTCCCGTGCGGGGGCGTGGCCGTGTCCGTGCGGACGCTCGGCGCCCTCCGTGTCGTACGCCTCGCACTCCGGGTTTCGGCAGGGGCCTGGCTCCCACTTGGGAACCCATGCGCCCAGCGTCTTGTGACGCCGGACGACCGTTTCGACGGGCTGTCCGCAGACGGGACAGACGGGCTCTTCGCTGTCCATGCCTTCAGGGTAGGGCGGGCGGGGGCTCAGCGCTTCCTGCTGTACGTCCGCACCAGCGCGCCGTTGCCGAAGGTGCGCACCGAGTCCAGGGTGAAGTACGTGAGGGACACGCCGGCGGCGAACATCGGCATGCCGCTGCCGTAGACGAGCGGGTACGTCTTGATGACGAGCTCGTCGATCTCGTCGAGCAGTTCACCGGCGACCGTGGCCCCGCCGCACAGGTAGATGTCGAACTCGCTGTCCTCCGCCTTGAGTTCACGGACCTTGGCGACGAGGTCCCCGGAGATGATCTCGACGTTCGGGTCGGGGGACTCGGTCAGGCTGTGCGAGGCGACGTACTCACGCAGGTGGGCGTAGGGGCTGGTGACGCCCTCCTTCAGGCCCACCTCGTAGCTGCCGCGGCCCTGGATCACCGTGTCGAACCGCTCCAGCGGCCGGTCGGCGAGCCCCATGGCCGCGCGGGCGGGGGCGGGGAGGGTGTCGGGGCACTCGGTGGCGAGGTAGCCGATGAACTCCTCGTCGAGGAGGGCCATCATCGCCGATGCGTCGCCGGACGGGTCTCCGATGAAGCCGTCGAGGGAGCAGGCGATGAAGTACGTGAGCTTGCGCAAGCGGGTCTCTTTCCGTGGGTTGCCGCACGATGCGTTTCTTGACCGCGTTTCTTGACCGCGTTTCTTGACCGCGTTTCTTGACCGCTCCAGTTGTAGTACTTCAGTCGGAGTGGTTCAAGGGGTTTACGCGCGGTTTCCTCGCGGCTCGCGCCACATGGGCCACATCGACGGACCGCCGGGCAGCTCCAGCGGGGCGCCGAGCACCTCGAACCCGAGCCGCTCGTACAGCGCCCGGCTGCGGGCGTTGCTGGCCTCCAGATAGGCGGGCAGTCCGTCGCGGTCGCAGCGCTCCAGGACGTGCTCGACGAGCGCGGTCCCCAGTCCGCGCCCCTGCTGGGCCGGGTCCACGCCGATCATCCACAGGTAGGCGTGGGCTCGGTCCGAAGGATGGATCCCGGCGGTCAGCCGCCCGATGAGTTCGACGCGCTCGTTCTCCGGATCGACGGCCTCCCGCATCTGCGCGAACCCGTCCTCGTCGCCCTCTTCCTGATGCTCCTGCGCCGGTACGGACAACCACAGCGCGCAGGCCGCGCCGTCCTCGGTGAGGTCGACCCACCCGTCCGCGAGCACGATGTCCGTGAAGGCCGCCATCAGCCGGTGATGCGTCGCCCGCCGGTACGCCTCCCCGGGAAACACCCAGCCGCTCACGGGGTCGTCCATGAACGCCCGGTCCAACAACGCCACGACCGCCTCCCGGTCGCCCTCCCCTGCCACCCGTATGCCCACACCCATGCCGCACGCCTCTCAACGGACCATGATCGTATGGGGGTTGAGCCTAGCGGGGGGTGTGGTGGGGTGGGAGGGGCCGAGGGGGGAGGTCCCGGGGTGGTCGGAGAGGCCGGGGGGAGGTGCCCGGGGTGGTCGGAGAGGCCGAGGGCGTCGAAGGGGCCGGCCGGGGCCCCGGCGCCCGCGCGGGGTCAGGACCGCGCCGGGGCCGGAGCCGCGGAGGCCGCCGGGCCTCTGAAGCGCCTCTCCCCTAGCTCGTGCGGCGGGTGACGAACTCCGCCAGGGAGAGGAGGCCGCCCGCCGTCTCGGGGTCGGGGACGGCGCGGGCCAGTTCGGACATGGCCCGGGACATGCGGTCGGCGGCCTGGGCCTGGGCCCAGTCGCGCCCGCCGGCCCGCTCCACGGCGAGGGCGGTGCGCTCCAGATCCTCCTGCGCGTACGGGACTTCGTACAGCCCGGCCAGCTCGGTCGCGGCCGCCGTACCCGAGGTCAGCGCGGCGACGACCGGCAGCGACTTCTTGCGCGCCGCGAGATCCGCTCCGGCCGGCTTGCCGGTGTGCCCCGGGTCGCCCCAGATGCCGATGACGTCGTCGATGAGCTGGAAGGCGAGGCCCGCCTCCCGGCCGAACGCATCCAGCGCCTCGACGTCCTCCTGCGCGGCCCCCGCGTACAGCGCGCCCAGCGCGCACGCGCAGCCCAGCAGGGCCCCCGTCTTGGCCTCCGCCATGGCGAGCACCTCGTCGAGGCCGACCTCGGCGGGCGCGCGCCGCTCCAACGCCGTGTCCACCTGCTGGCCCTCGCACAGCTCGACGACACACGCCGTGAGCCGGGCGATGGCCCTCGCGGACGCCGGGTGCGGGTCCTCCGCGAGGAGGCGCAGCGCCAGGGCCTGCATGGCGTCGCCCGCGAGGATCGCGTCGGCGTGGCCGAACACCGCCCAGGCGGTGGGCCGGTGCCGCCGGGTGGTGTCGCGGTCCATCACGTCGTCGTGCAGCAGCGTGAAGTTGTGGACGAGCTCCACGGCCGCCGCCGCCCGCACGGCCGCGGCCCGCGCCGCGGGCCCGCCGAGCGCCGCGGCAGCCGTCAGCACCAGCGCCGGCCGGATCGCCTTGCCGGAGTTGCCCGCGGCCGGCGTACCGTCCGCGCGCTCCCAGCCGAAGTGGTAGAGCGCGACCCGCCGCATCCCGCTCGGCAACGAGTCGAGGGCGGCCCGCAGAACCGGATCGACCGACTCCCGGACACCCTCCAGAATGGCCACGGCCTCATGCGCGTCGATGGCCCCGGAGGGGGCGGAGTCGTCGCCGCCGGCACGGCTGCCACTGCCGGAACGGCCGACGTCAACACCGCCACCGCTGCCGACACGGCCAACGTCAGCACCGCCACCAGTGCAGGCACGGTCGATGTCGGCACCGCTGCCACTGCGGGACTCGCCGCTGTCGGCATCGCCACCACTGCCGGCACCGCCGCTGTCCGCAGCATCACGCGCGGACGGAATCGACCGGCCACCACCCGCACCACTGCCATCCACACCAGCACCGGCGCCCGCCCGGACCTCCGGCGACCCCGGCGCACCGCCGGTACCGCCACCGTCCAGGCCGTTGCAGTCACCGTCGCCGTCGGCCTCGGCATCACGCTCGCGCTCGCCCGCGCCCTCGCCGTCGCGCTCGAGCTCGCCCTCGTCGAGCGGAGCCGTTCGCCCGTCGCCGTTCGCCGTCTGGCTCCCGATGGGCCCCCGTCCCTCCCCGCCGCGCCGGGCGCCGCCGGGGCGCTGTCTGGTGTCCGTCATGAACTCGGCCATACGACCCCCCTGTCGAAGCCCCGGAACGCCGGTGCCTGCGCTCCGCCGGGGCGGGTGCGTGACGACGGGTGCGCCCGCCCCGACGAGGGGCGGACGCACGGCGCCGGACGGACGGCAAGGGTCACTGCCAGCGGCCGATCTCGACGTTCTCCAGCACGCCGAGCGCGTCGGGCACCAGGACCGCGGCGGAGTAGTAGGCCGTCACCAGGTACTTGATGATCGCCTGTTCGTTGATGCCCATGAACCGCACCGACAGGCTCGGCTCGATCTCGTCCGGGATGCCGGACTGGCGCAGGCCGATCACGCCCTGGTCCTGCTCGCCGGTACGCATGGCGATGATCGAGGTGGTGCGGGCCTCGGTGACGGGGATCTTGTTGCAGGGGTAGATCGGCACACCGCGCCAGGTGGGGATGCGGTTGCCGCCGATGTCGATCGTCTCCGGCACCAGGCCCCGCCTGTTGAGCTCACGCCCGAACGCGGCGATCGCGCGCGGGTGGGCGAGGAACAGCTTGGTCCCGCGCCGCCTGCTGAGCAGCTCGTCCATGTCGTCGGGGCTGGGCACACCGGCGTGCGGCTGGAGCCGCTGGTCGTACTCGCAGTTGTGCAGCAGGCCGAAGTCGCGGTTGTTGACCAGCTCGTGCTCCTGGCGCTCCTTCAACGCCTCGACGGTGAGCCGCAACTGCTGCTCGGTCTGGTTCATCGGCTGGTTGTAGAGGTCGGCCACGCGCGAGTGGATGCGCAGCACGGTCTGGGCGATGCTCAGCTCGTACTCGCGCGGCTTGGCCTCGTAGTCGACGAAGGTGTGCGGGATGTCCGGCTCTCCGGAGTGGCCCGAGGCGAGTTCGACGACCTTCTCGCCGTACTTGTTGGTGCGCTGCGTCGGAACCGAGCGCAGCTCCTGGAGGTGCTCGCGCAGGGAGTCCGAACGCTCGGCGATCTGCTCGACGTCCTGGCGGGACAGGATCAGCACGGTGCACGCGGTGACCGCGCGGACGGTGTTCTCCCAGATGGCGTCCGCGTCCAGCAGCGCGGTGTCGCCGAAGTAGGCGCCGTCGGCGAGGACACCGAGCACCGCGTCGTCGCCGTAGGGGCCCTCGCCGACCCTCTCGGCCCGGCCGTGCGCCAGCAGGTAGACCTCGTCGGTCGGGCTGCCGAAGGAGGCGATGACCTCACCCGCCGCGTACTCGCGCTGCCTGCAGCGCTGAGCCAGCTCTCCGAGGACCTCGTCGTCCTCGTAGGACCGCAGGGCCGGCAGCTCGCACAGTTCGGCCGGGATGACCTCGACCCGGTCGCCGGTCTTCACGAAGGTGACACGCCCGTCCCCGACGGCGTAGGTGAGCCGCCTGTTGACGCGATACGTGCCGCCCTGCACCTCCACCCAGGGAAGGTTGCGCAGCAGCCAGCGGGAGCTGATCTCCTGCATCTGCGGTACGGACTTGGTGGTGGTGGCCAGGTTCCGCGCAGCCGCGGTGCCGAGACTCTGCTGCGGCTTGTCCTGCTCCGTGCGGACCTCTTCGCCTACCGACATAAGGAACTGCCCTCCCGGTCTTGCCCGACAGCGATCTGCGTGGGCACCGATATCTCGGGCAAGCCTTCCATTACTGAGCGTATCCGTGCCATTACACGAAAGAGCGGGAATGGATCACTGTCAGTCTGGGCACATACAGGGATCGCGTTTTCACGCGGCCGCCGGGCGAGTGGCCCACACGCGCCGGTCCGAGCCGGTCGGATGTTCGACAATGGGTGAGTGACCAGCCTCGACTCCGCTCTTCGGCCCCGCCTGCCCTCGCCGCTGCGGGAAATGGCCGACGACCGGTTCGAGCGTCACGGCGTACGGCTGCTGCTCAAGCGCGACGACCTGATCCACCCGGAGCTGATCGGCAACAAGTGGCGCAAACTCGCACCCAACCTGGAGGCGGCGGCCGGCCGCCCGCTCGTCACCTTCGGCGGCGCCTACTCCAACCACCTGCGCGCCACCGCCGCGGCGGGCCGCCTCCTCGGCGTGCCCACGGTCGGCGTGGTCCGCGGTCAGGAACTGGCCGACCGCCCTCTCAACCCCTCGCTCGCCCGGTGCGCGGCCGACGGCATGCGGCTGCACTTCGTCGACAGGTCGACGTATCGCCACAAGGCCGAACCCGAGACGCTGGCGGCGATCCTGCGCGCGGTCCGCGCCGAGGAGGCGTACGTCGTCCCGGAGGGCGGCAGCAACGCCGAGGCCGTGCGCGGCTGTACGGCCCTCGGCGCAGAGCTGCGCGGCGTGGCGGATGTCGTGGCCATCGCCTGCGGCACCGGAGGCACCCTGGCGGGCCTGGCCGCCGGACTGGGCGCGGGGCAGCGGGCGTTGGGCGTCCCGGTGCTCAAAGGCGGCTTCCTGGCCGCCGACATACGCCGGCTCCAGGAGGCCGCCTTCGGGGGCCCGCAGGGCACCTGGTCACTGGACGAGCGCTTCCACTTCGGCGGATACGCCCGCACGACACCCGAGCTGGACGCCTTCGCCGACGACTTCGAGCAGCGCCACGGCCTGCCCGTCGAGCGCCTCTACGTCGCCAAGATGCTCTACGCCCTTGTCGCGTTGACGGAGGAGGGCGCGTTCCCCCGCGGGACAAGCCTCGCGGCGACGGTGACGGGCAGCCCCTTTCCCGCGCCACCGGCCGGCTGAGCCGCACGCGCGAGGGTTCCGGTCCGCTGCCGTGGGTGGCGGCGGGCCGGAACCCTGTCCGCGTTCGCGACGGGGGAATGCGTGAACGCGGAGTCTTTCGGCCGAGCCCGGGTCAGACGGACTGCGGCGCACCTGAGCGCGGGAAGGCCGCGCGGTAGAAGAAGGCACCGAGGACGCCCACGACCGCGCACACGACCGGGATGGACTCGAAGGAGATCTGGGTGATCAGCACGCTGCCGATGGCGGCGCCGATCGACGTGCCCAGGTACATGAAGAAGCCGTCCCAGGCGAACATCGAGCCGATGTGATGCTGCGGAAAGGTGTGCACCAGCCGGGACTGGTGGGCCGGCAGGCACGGGTAGGCGACCAGCGCGAACAGGCAGAGTACGGCGATCAGCACCCACTTGGGCCCGGTCAGCGTGAGGTCGATCAGCACCAGGGCGGCGGAGAGCAGCAGCAGGCTGAGTACGGCGATGCGCTGCTGGCCGAAGCGGTCGGCGAGGGCGCCGCCGCCGAAGCTGCCGACGACCGCGCCGACGCCGAAGACGGCGAGGGTGGTGGCGATCATGCCGGTGGAGAAGTGCGCGTCCTCCTCCAGGGCCGTTCCCAGGTAGGTGTAGAAGCAGTAGACGGCGAAGGACCAGAACCCGGTGACGCCCACCGCGCGCAGCTTGGTGCTCAGGGGCAGCTTGTCACCGGCCGAGCCGGCGGCCTGGCCGGCCGGGGAGGCCGCGGAGCGCCAGGTGATCCGGTTGGCGGCGATGAGGACGGCGGAGGC
The DNA here is from genome assembly GCF_044763135.1 of Streptomyces sp. NPDC096205. Lineage (NCBI taxonomy): Bacteria > Bacillati > Actinomycetota > Actinomycetes > Kitasatosporales > Streptomycetaceae > Streptomyces > Streptomyces sp. NPDC096205. Next base: position 170,996 of record NZ_JBIWFS010000007.1, read on the forward strand.
GACGGCGATCGCCAGGAAAGGCGCTTTCCAGCCCCAGCGTTCGGCCATGAACGTGCCGAGCGGCGCGCCGGTGGTGAGGGCGATGAGGAACCCGGCGATCACGGTGGACATCCATACGCCGCGCCGCTCCGCGGGGGCGACCTGTCCGACGAGGCTGAGGATGGTCGGGGTGACGGCGGCGGCGCAGAAGCCGGCCAGGATGCGGACGACCAGCAGCATCCAGAACCAGGGCGACATCGCCGTCAGCAGGTTGCCGAGGGCGAAGCCGGCGAGGCCCAGCACCAGCACGGTCCGCGGCCCGACCCGGTAGGTCAGCGCGCCGGCGGTGGGCGCGCCGATGATGTAGGCCACGGAGAAGGCCGTGACGGAGTTGCCGGCCATGCCCGCGGAGATGTCGTACTCCTTGCCGATGTCCGGCAGCAGCGGCGAGGCGATGAACAGGTCGGTTCCCAGGACCAGCAGGGTGACGAAGGCCACGACGAGCCCCAGTCGCGCCCCGGCGGCGACGCTGGGCGGGGCCTCGGCTAAGGCCTGGCGTCGGGTGACGTTGGTGCTGCTCATGAACGGTCTCCAAGTCGGAGGGTGACAGGGGGACGGAGGCATGCGCTCACTCGATGCCACGCTAGCAAACTACTTCCTGGAAAACTACTTTCCAGCGGGATAACTCTCCGGAGGCCGGTGCTACGCTGGGCGCATGGATGGCCACGACACCGTCGATCAGCTGCTCGATCAGTGGGCGTCCGGTGAGTACGAGCTGCCGTTGCAGGCTCTGGCCGTCTCCAAGCGCGTCGCGCGGATCGCGCAGCACCTCGCGCGCCTCGACGCCGCCGCACTGGCTCCGCTGGAGCTGGACCCCGGCGAGTTCGACGTGCTCGCGACACTGCTGCGCAGCGGACCGCCGTACGAGCTGACCCCCACGGCGCTCAAGCAGCAACTGATGATCTCCTCGGGCGGCCTGACGAAGCGTCTGACCCGGCTGGAGCAGCGCGGTTTCGTCACCCGCTATCTGGACCCGGACGACCGCCGCTCCCTGCTCGTCGCCCTCTCCCCCACCGGTCGTTCCCTCGCGGAGTCGGCGGTGATGGCCCACTCCGACACGACCGCCGACCTGGTCCACCGGCTCGCCCCCGAGGAGCAGGAACAACTCGTCGCGCTGCTGCGCAAGTTGCTCATCACGATCGAGCAGCCCGCGCCCACCGGGGCCACGCAGGTCTGACCCGGACCGCGCAGCACAGCGGCGCCGGTGTCCGGGACAACGGCGCCGCGGCGGGAACGTCCGGATCAGCGCGTGGCGCCCACCACGAAACCGGTCTGCGCGCAGAAGAACCGCCCCTGCTCCTCGGCCCGCGCCAGCGGCTCCCACCACTGCCGCAGCTGCTCCTCCGACAGGCGCAGCGCCCCGGACGCCTGGGCCCGGGCCAGCGGACCGACCAGGGACATCCGGAAGAAGTCGTAGGGCCACTGGACCGTGACCGGGGTGATCGTGACGTCCGTCAAGCCGCGTTGGCGCAGTCGGCCCGCGGCCTGCCGGCCGGTCCAGCCGTGCTCGAACTCGTCCGTCCAGCTGTGCAGGATCTCGCGGGTGGTGGCCCGGTCCGGATGGTCGACCAGCATGGCCTCGAAGTCGAAGTCGAAGACGGCGATCCGGCCGCCCGGCCTGGTCACCCGGATCAGCTCGGCGTCGGCCGCGTCGAGGTCGTCGCAGTGCTGACGCACCAGCTTGACCCGTACGGCGTCGAACGAGGCGTCCGGGAAGTCGAGCTTGCGTATGTCACCGGTGGCGAACTCCACCGGCCACGGCGAACCGGCGCTGCGCCGGCGGGCCTCGGCGACCATCGCCGCGCTGAGGTCGATACCGACCACCCGCCCCGACCCGCCCACCTGCCGCCCGATCTCGCGTGCGTCGTCACCCGTGCCGCAGGCCGCGTCCAGCACGGTCTTGCCGCTCACCCCGCCCATCGCCCTGATCAGGGCCAGATCGATGTCCCGGTACTCGGGATGGGCGTTGGCCACATCCATGAAGCGGATGAACCACGAGGCGTCGTCGGTGCCGTCGACGCCCGTGAACTCCACCAGGTTGCCCACACTCGATGCCATGGTCCGCTGCTCTCCTCGCAAGGTCGATGCCGCGCCCGGGCGCTGCCGGGACCGGGGACGGCCTCACCCTCGCAAGTATCCGCGGGGCCGGACAATGCCAGCCCGGACTAGCAATCCAGCGGAGTCACGGGCTCGTTCGGAGTACCCGGACGGCTACCCCGGGTGGGGTCGGCCAGCGTGCGGAGGCGTTCGGCGGTCCGCGAGCCGGGCTCCGCGTTCACCACGATCAACCGCTGTTCACCGGGGCCGGCCAGGCGAAGGGACTCGTAGTCGACGCAGAGACGGCCCACCTCGGGATGGCGGTACTCGACGCGGCCGCGGCCGGACATCGCCACGTCGTGCCGATTCCACCAGTGCACGAACTCCTCGCTCGCCCGGGAGAGTTCGGCAACCAGGTCGACGATGGTGGGGTCGTCCGGCCGGCGGGCGGCGGCGGAGCGCAGCTTTCCCACGTACTCGGCGGCCGTGCCGGGCCAGTCGGCCCACAGACCGCGCGCCCGCGGATCGAGGAAGACGAACCGCAGCAGATTGCGCTCCCGCACCGGGAGTTCTGCCCAGTCAGTGATGAGGGCCGCCGCCCCGCGGTTCCAGACCAGCACGTCCAGGCGGTGGTTGACGACCCAGGCGGGCGTGGGCAGCGCATCGAGCAGTCGGCGGATCGACGCGCTGACGCGCCCTTCGTCGGCCGCGCCGCGTTCCCGCGGCACGTCCCGGTGCACCAGGGCGAACAGATGCGCCCGCTCACCGTCGTCCAGGCGCAGGGCGTCCGCGATCGACTCCAGGACCGCCGGTGACGGCTGCCGGGCCCGGCCCTGCTCGATGCGCGTGTAGTAGTCCACGCTGATGCCGGTCAGGGCCGCCAGTTCCTCCCGGCGCAGGCCCGGTGTGCGCCTCGGACCGGCGGCGCGTGCCATGCCGACCTGCTCGGGCGCCACGCGCGACCTGCGCGTACGTAAGAACTCCCCCAGTTCGTTGTCCATGGGGGCATTGTGTCCGCAGGGTGGCCCTGCCAGTACCCGGAACGCGGATCCGGGTCCGGCAGTCCCCAGGAACGGTACGTCCTTCCGCCGCACGGCCGGACGTTGTCAGGCTGAGCCCGCGGCGGCCGGCACCTGCCCGCGCCGGGCCGCCGCGACCAGTCAGCAGCCGCTGCGACCCCAGGGAGTCCTCCATGTCCCGTCGTCTGTTCACCTCGGAGTCCGTCACCGAGGGCCACCCCGACAAGATCGCCGACCGGATCAGCGACACCGTCCTCGACGCGCTCCTGGCCGCGGACCCGGCGTCCCGGGTCGCCGTGGAGACCCTGATCACCACGGGGCAGGTGCACCTCGCCGGCGAGGTCACGACGAAGGCGTACGCGGACATCGCCTCGCTGGTCCGCGAGACGATCCTCGCCATCGGCTACGACTCCTCCGCCAAGGGCTTCGACGGGGCCTCCTGCGGTGTGTCGGTGTCCATCGGCGCCCAGTCCCCGGACATCGCACAGGGCGTGGACACCGCCTACGAGGCCCGCGTGGAGGGCGGCGGCGACGAGTTCGCCCGGCAGGGCGCCGGTGATCAGGGCCTGATGTTCGGCTATGCCACCGACGAGACGCCCACCCTGATGCCGCTGCCGGTCTTCCTCGCGCACCGGCTGGCCAAGCGCCTGGCCGACGTCCGGCGCAGCGGCGCCGTCCCCTATCTGCGGCCCGACGGCAAGACGCAGGTCACCATCGAGTACCTGGGCAGCCGCCCGGTCAGGCTGGACACGGTGGTCGTCTCCGCGCAGCACGCGGGCGACATCGACCTGGACGCCCTGCTGATACCCGACATACGCCGCCATGTCGTCGAGCACGTGCTGCGCGAACTCGCCGAGGACGGCGTCGAGCTGGAGACCGAGGGCCACCGCCTGCTGGTGAACCCCACCGGCCGGTTCGAGATCGGGGGTCCGATGGGTGATGCCGGACTGACCGGCCGCAAGATCATCATCGACACGTACGGCGGCATGGCCCGGCACGGCGGCGGCGCGTTCTCGGGTAAGGACCCGTCCAAGGTGGACCGGTCGGCGGCCTACGCGCTGCGCTGGGTGGCCAAGAACGTCGTCGCGGCCGGGCTGGCCGCCCGCTGCGAGGTACAGGTGGCGTACGCGATCGGCAAGGCGGAGCCGGTGGGGTTGTTCGTCGAGACCTTCGGCACCGCCGCTGTCGCCCAGGAGGTGCTGGAGAAGGCGATCACCACGGTGTTCGACCTGCGTCCTGCCGCGATCGTCCGTGACCTGGACCTGCTGCGCCCGATCTACGCCCAGACCGCCGCCTACGGCCACTTCGGCCGTGAACTGCCCGACTTCACCTGGGAACGCACCGATCGCGCCGAGGCGCTGCGCACGGCGGCGGGGCTCTGAGGTGGCGGCCCGTACCGGCAGCGGCCGGACCGTGGTGGTGACCGGCTCGGTCGCCACCGACCATCTGATGACCTTCCCCGGCCGTTTCACCGACCAGTTGATGGCCGACCGGCTCGACCACGTCTCGCTGTCGTTCCTCGTCGACGATCTCGAGGTGCGCCACGGCGGGGTCGGCGCGAACATCGCCTACGGGCTGGCCCGGCTGGGCGAGCGGCCCACGCTGGTGGCGGCGGTGGGGCAGGACTTCGACGACTACGGCCGCAGGCTGCGCTCGCACGGTGTGGACCTGGCGTCGGTGCGGGTGTCGGCGTCCCGGCGCACGGCCCGCTTCGTGTGCACCACCGACCGTGCGGGCAACCAGATCGCGTCCTTCTACCCGGGGGCGATGAGCGAGGCGGCCGGCCTGGACCTCGCCGATGTCACGGCTCGCACCGGCCGGCCGGACCTGGTGCTCGTCGGCCCCGACGACCCGGACGCCATGCTCCGGCACACCGCCGCCTGTCGTGCGCTGGGCTACGCCTTCGCCGCCGACCCCTCGCAGCAACTGGCCAGGATCGACCGGTCGGCGGCGCGTGCCCTGGTGACGGGGGCGACGTATCTGTTCACCAACGAGTACGAGGGCGCCCTGCTGCTCAGGAGGGCGGGCTGGACCACGGCGGACGTACTCGGCCGGGTGGGTGTGTGGATCACCACGCTCGGAGAGAAGGGCGTGCGCCTGGAGCGGGCCGGCGAGCCGGCCGTCGAGGTGCCCGCGGTGACGCCGGCGCGGATGGCCGACCCGACGGGCGCAGGCGACGCCTTCCGCGCCGGTTTCACCGCGGCCCGGCTGCGCGGCACCGCCCTGACCCCGGCGGCGCAGGCCGGGTGCGCGCTGGCGGCGTACGCGCTGGAGTCCGTCGGCACCCAGGAGTACGCGGTGGACGACGCCGGTCTCGCGACGCGGCTGGCCCGCGTCTACGGACCACAGGCGGCCGGCGCTTTCGCGGAGGTGAGCCTTCCGTGAAAGGCGGCCTACCCGAACGGCTACCCCGGTCGATGTGCATGAATCGCGTGCACTAATTCAGGCGTTGTCCGCCGAACTCCATGCTTTCTAAGCTGATTTCATCCTTACGACCACACAGCGCGGAGGGCGATGTGCCGCTTCCTCTTGTGTCCAGGATGAAAACATTCGGCGAAACCGAGGCCTTGATCTTCCATGAAGAGATCTGCACCTACGCGGACTTGCTGAAACTGCTCGACGGCTGGCGTTCCCGGCTGGCCGGGCACGAGGTGCGACCCGGCCAGGTCGTGGCGCTGGAGGCCACGTACTCCCCCGAGACCTGCGCCGGTCTCCTCGCCCTCGTCGAGCGGGGCGCGATCGTGGTGCCCATGACCGGGCTCCCGGAGGCCAAGCGGCGGGAATTCGAGGAGATCTCGCAGGCCGAGGCGGTCCTGACCGTCGACGGCGAGCACAACACCGTGAAATTCCACCGGACCGGACGCCGTGCGCGGCATGAGATATACGAACGCCTGCGGGCCGGGCGGACACCGGGCCTGGTGCTGTTCAGTTCCGGTACGACGGGCCGCAGCAAAGCGTCCGTCCTGGATTTCTCGAAAGTGCTGCAGCGCTACGGAGAGCCGGTCAAGCCGCGCCGCACGCTTTCCTTCATGAACATCGACCACATCGGCGGGATCAACACACTGCTGCACACGCTCAGTCAGGGCGGCACACTCGTCACCGTCGCCGAACGCACCCCCGACGCGGTGTTCTCCGCCGTGGCCGCGCACCGCGTCGAGGTGCTGCCCACCACCCCCACGTTCCTCAACATGGTGCTGATCTCGGGCGCCCACGAACGTCACGACACCTCCAGTCTCCGGCTGATCACCTACGGCACCGAACCGATGCCCGAGCAGACCCTGCGCGCCCTGCGCCGCGCGCTGCCCGCCGTACGGCTGAAGCAGACGTACGGCCTGTCGGAGCTGGGCATCCTGCCCACCAAGTCCCGCGGGGACGACACGCTCTGGGTGAAGCTCGGGCAGAGCGCCGGCTTCGAGTACAAGATCGTCGACTCGGTGCTGCGCATCCGCTCCGACATGGCGATGCTGGGCTACCTCAACGCGCCCGCCCCCTTCGACGAGGAGGGCTGGTTCGACACCCAGGACGTGGTGGAGACCGACGGCGAGTGGGTGCGCATCCTGGGCCGCACCTCGGAGATCATCAACGTCGGCGGGGAGAAGGTCTACCCCGTCGAGGTGGAGGGCGTCCTGCTGGAGGTCCCGAACATCACCGACGTGGTGGTCTCGGGCCGGCCCAGCCCGGTGACCGGCATGGTGGTCGCGGCGACGGTGAGTCTCGCCGCACCCGAGGAGCGGGCCTCGGTCGCCCGGCGGATCCGCGCGTACTGTGCCGGCCGGCTGGAGCCGTTCAAGATCCCCGCGGCGATAGACATCGCCGGCACCGCGCAGCACTCGGACCGCTTCAAGAAGATCCGGAGCACGGTATGAACGCCCCGCTGGTGACGGTCGTCAGCGGCGGCAGCCGGGGACTGGGCCGGGTGCTGGTGGAGCGGCTCCTCGCCGACGGCCGACGGGTCGCCACGTTCAGCCGCACCCCGAACGCGTTCACCGAGAAGCTCACCGCCGAGCGGCCGGACGACTTCCTGTGGCAGCCCACCGACCTGACCGAGCCAGCCGCGCTCCGCGCGTTCGTGCGGCACACCGTGGAGCGGTTCGGGCGGGTGGACGCCCTGGTGAACAACGCCGGGGTGCTCCAGCACCAGGAGCTGTTCCTGACCACGGCGCCGAAGACGATCGACATGCTCATCACCGCCAACCTGACCGCGCCCGTGCTCCTCGCCCAGGCCTGCGCCCGGGCCATGAGCCGCACCGGTGGCGGTCGCATCGTCCACATCTCGTCGGTGAACGCCGTCCGCGGCTACCGCGGTGTCGCCGCCTATACGGCGGCCAAGTCCGGCCTCGACGGATTCACCCGCGCGCTCGCCCGCGAACTCGGCCCGCTGGGCATCCAGGTCAACTGCCTGGTCCCCGGCTTCTTCGACAGCGACATGACCGGTGAGGTCAGCGCGGAGAACCGGGAGCGGATCCGGCGGCGCACCCCGCTCGGCCGGCTCGCCACGCCCGAGGAGATCGCGGACGCCGTGCTCTACCTGCTCTCACCTGCCGCGTCCTTCATCACCGGACAGTCCTTGGTTGTCGACGGAGGTATCACATGCTGACCCCAGCTGATGTCCATTCGACCGTGGTCCAGCAGCTCCAGCGACTGCTGGAGGAGTCCTCGGGGGACCAGATCTCCCCGCAGCCCGGGGACGAGCTGATCGCCCTGGGCCTGAACTCCCTGCTGCTCGCCCGGCTCATCATCGTCCTGGAGGAGGAGACCGGCACGGACCCGTTCGCCGAGGGCGCCTCCCTCGCCGACATCCGCAGCGTCGGCGACCTTGTGGCGACGTACGAGAAGGCGCTGTCCCGCCGCGTGGAGGTCTGACCGGTGACGGAGACCCGGACGGGGCGCCCGCTGCGGCTGCCCTCGCTCGACGACTATCTCGGTCCCGGTGAGACCCGCTTCTTCTCGCACGGCTTCCGCCGTGTCGACTACGACATCGGCGCCGTCACGGTGTCCGCCGCCGGCGCGGACGCGGGGGTGCGCGCGACGGCGACACTGCGGTACCCCGGCGACTGGTCCAGGAAGTCCGACGACATCGATCTGCGACCGCATCTGAGCACGGTGGACGCGCTCGTCCTGGGCGTGCAGCTCGCCGAGGCCTTCCTGGCGCACGGCCAGGGGCTGACCGCGCAGGCACGGCGGGCGGCCCGGCTGCGGCGGGTGGTGCTGCGCGCCGGCACCACACCGCAGGAGGAGCTCCGGGACGTGCCCCTGTCCGCCCGGCTGCTGGAGACCCGCCCTGAAGCGGAGGCGGTCGGCGGCCTTGTCTCCGTCTTCGACACCTCAGCCGGTGTCATGCGGGCACGCTGCGAGATCGAGCACTCCGAGGGCGAACCCGCCTGCGAGGAGCGGACGTTCGCCGGGTTCGACGCGCTGCTGGGCCCGGCGGACGACCGCTACTTCGGCGACGGGTTCAAGCGCCGGAGCCAGCGGCTGACCGAAGTGACCGTGGACCCCCGCACGCTGCAGGCCCGGGCGGAACTCGGCCTGGAGGACAGCGCGGACACTCCCCGCCAGGGCGTGGACGGCCTGGTCCAGCCGTCGCTGTCCGCCATCGACGCCTTCGTCTCCTCCCTCCAGCTCGCCCAGGTGCTCATGTACGAACTGGACGGCGTCACCCGGGCGGAGAGCAACACGCTGTGGATGCTGCACACCAGCCTGGAGCTGCCCGCCGTGCCCCGTCCCGTCGCCGAGCCCACCCCGGTGACCTGCTCCATCGCCCGCAAGCACCTGCTTCCGCTGCGCGGCGCCACCTGGCGCAATGTCGACATCACCGGCGACTGCGGCGGAGTCGCGCTGCGCTGCTCGTTCGCCCACGAACTGCCCGCCTCGGCCGTCTCCCCGGCCCGTTGACACCCGTATCAGGAGCCTGAACAGATGAAGCTGGCTATCTCCGGGACGTACTCGTCGGGCAAGACCCTGACGGTGATGGCACTGTCGCACTACACCGGTCTGCCCCGCACCATGGCGAAGACCATGCGGGAGATCCTGCCCGACGCGGTGCCGGGCAAGACCCTCGCCGAGTGCAGCTCGGCGGAGTTCGTGCAGCTGGTGGTGCGCCGGCATGTGGAGCGGGCCGTCAACGAGGCCAGGCTGGACAGCTTCGTGGCCGACGGCTCGTCGCTGCAGGAATGGTCGTACGGCACCGCACGCGTCGTGTACGGCATCGACCCGGCGGCCACCGCGGACGTGGCGGAGCCCGAGAAGCTCGCGCAGAGCGACGAGATGCGCTACTTCGGCGAGGTGTTCGCCCAGCTCGGGCACGCCTTCAAGCAGCATGTGCGGGACACCTACGACGCCTTCGTGCACCTGCGCAACGAACTGCCGGTGCGCAACGACGGACACCGCCCGATGAACGACCGGTTCCGCTCGACCTGCGACGAGATGGTGCTGAGCACCCTGGCCGAGCTGGGCGTCGAGCACCATGTGATCGGCGGCTCGGTGGCCGAGCGGCTGGACACGATCGTGGGCCTCTTCCACCTCACGCCCGTCATGTCGGTCGAGCAGGCCGTCGAGAAGGCGGAGATCGACTACGGGCGCCAGGACCTGCGCCTGGAGACCGAGCGTTCCGGCTCGGCGGCCTGACCGCACACCCCCACGCCGTTCGGCGCGGCCGCTCTCGCGGTCGCGCCGAACGCGGTCGAGAAGGGATTCGGCATGACCCCACGACAGGCGGCGTTCTTCGACGTCGACGACACTCTGATCACCGTCACCAGCATGTTCCGTTTCCTCCGCTACGACTGCGCGGCACAGAACCAGCCCTGGCTGTACGACAGGACGCGTGACGAGATGCGCGCGCTCAGGGCGGGCGGGGCGCCCCGCGCCGACACCAACCGGGTCTTCTACCGTGCCTTCGCGGGGCGCCGGGTGGAGGAGGTGGCCGAGCGAGGAGCGGCCTGGTTCGCCGCGGAGCTGCGGGCGGGCGGCCTGTTCGACCCGGCCGTTCTGGACGTGCTGCGCCGGCACCGCGCGGCGGGCCGGCTGATCGTCCTGGTCTCCGGTTCCTTCCCGGCGTGCCTGGACCCGGTGGCCGAGTTCGTCGACGCGGACGAGCTGCTGTGCTCCCTGCCCGGGGTGCGGGACGGGCGCTACACCGGGGAACTGACCACGCCGATGATCGGCCCGTTCAAGGCCGCGGCGGTGCGCGCCCTGGCGGCCACGCGCCGGCTGGATCTGGCCGGGTCCTGGGCGTACGGCGACCATCTGTCCGATGTGCCGTTGCTGGAGATGGTGGGCCATCCCGTGGCGGTCGGGGCGGACCCCGAGCTGGCCGAGCATGCCCGCCGCCACGACTGGCTCACCCTGCCCGGGCCGACGCCCGCCGGGGCCGGGACCTCAGGCGCGGCGGGCCGGCTCGGGCAGCGCCAGGTCGGGTAGGCCGTGCCCCAGCAGCACCGCCTGCTGGATGCGCTTGAGGTCGCTGCCGGGCTCCAGGCCCATCTCCGACGTCAGCCGGTCGTAGGCCAGTTGGTAGGTCCGCAGGGCGTCCACGCGGCGTCCGCTGTGGACCAGCGCGAGCATCAGCAGCCGGTAGAAGGCCTCGTGGTGGCGGTTCTCCGCGATCAGCTGCTGGAGCAGGCTGACGACCTCGCGGTAGCGGCCCATCCGCAGCGAGGAGTCCACGATGATCTCGTGGCATTCCAGGCGGGCCTCGCCGAGCCAGGCCACGAAACCATTGACAATGGGTCCTGCCGCGAGGTCGGCGAGGGCCGTTCCCTCACCCAGCAGCAATGCCGCACGCAGGGTGTCGATCGCCTTCTTGTGACGGCCTTCCCGAGCATGGTTCCGGCCCTCGACGAGCAGCCTCTTGAAATCCAGTACATCAAGCTCGTCCCCCGGTTCCAGGCGCAATAAATAGCCAGGTGAAGAGGTGATGAGGCGAGAGGAACGGCGTTCCCCCTGGGACAACATCTTACGCAAGTGAGAAATGGCCACATGAACACCGGGAACGGCGGTCCTCGGGGAATCCATGCCGACCCATATCTCGTCGATCAGCTGGTCCTTGGAGACCACACTGCTGCGATTGATGAGCAGTGCCGCGAGAACCACGCGGACTTTCCGCTGGATGAGGTACCTGCGTTCACCTCCCTCACTGATGGTGATTTTTGCACCGAGTATCTCGTAGCGCATCGAAAGCTCCGGATGGCGGAAGTGAGGTCCGTGCGACGACCGCGATCGCCGCAGCGGTCGCGGCGCAGCCCAGCAGGGCGCCGCGATTGCTGTGGAGCTCGCCCAGGACCGCGATGCCGAGGGTCGCGCCCACCTGCCGAGAGGTCTGCAGCAGCCCCGAGGCGAGACCCGCGTCACCGGCGGCGGCGCCGGCGGTCCCGCACAGGGTGGCCGGGGTGGTCACCAGGCCGATGCCGTAGCAGGCGAGTACGCCGGGCAGCACGACGTCGGGCAGCACGGCGCCGCCGAACGGAGCTGCCGCGAGGCACAACCGGCCGGCCACCGCGTACAGGGCACCGGCCGTCAGCAGCCGGACGGGTGAGCTACGGCCGGCCCGCCGGGCGGCGCTGCGGGCCCCGGCCGCGGTGGCCAGGGCGAACGGCAGGAAGACCAGGCCGGCGGCGAGCGGACCGAGCCCGAGGTCGTCCTGAAGGCGCAGTTGAAGGAAGTAGTAGGTGCTGAACGACGTGGCCCCGATCAGCAGCATCAGCGCGTTCGCGGCGCTCAGTCGGCGGGAGCGCAGCGCGCGCGGCGGCACCAGGGCGGTGTGCGGCACACGGCGTTCGTGCCGGGCGAACGACCCCAGCAGGACGGCGGCCGCCAGGGCGAAGCCGTAGGGCACGGGATCACTCGGGCCGCGTTCGCCCAGTTCCGTGGCGGCCGCGGTCAGGGCCATCAGGCCCGCTGTCGCGAGCACGGCACCGAGCAGGTCGAGGCGGCCGCGGTCGGCGCCGGACGGCGGATCGGCGGGCAGCCTGCGGGCGGCGGCCAGCACGCCGAGCCCCAGCGGGACGTTGACCAGCAGGGTCCAGCGCCAGTCCAGGGCATGGGTGAGCAGGCCCCCCAGGGCCGCGCCCGCGGCGCCTCCGGCCGCGGCGGTGGCACTCCAGATGCCGGTGGCCCGCGCCCTGCCGGCACCCTCGGCAAAGGTCGTGGTCAGCAGGGTCAGGGTGGCCGGGGAGAGCAGCGCCGCGCCCAGCCCCTGGGCGGCCCGGGCCGCGATGAGGGGGCCCGGCCCCGGTGCGAGTCCGCCGGCCAGACCGGCGCCGGTGAACAGCGCCAGGCCGGCCAGGAACACGCGGCGCCGGCCCCACAGGTCGGCCAGCCGGCCGCCGAGCAGCAGGAACCCCGCGAAGCTGAGCGTGTATGCCGTCGTCACCCACTGGAGCGCGCCGGGCGACAGGGCGAACTGGTCCCGCACGGACGGCAGCGCGACATTGATGACGGCCATATCCATGACCACCATGAACTGGCCCGTGCACAGCAGGCACAGCACGAGGGCGTCCGCCCGCCCTGCCCGGGCCGGCGCGGGGCGCAGCACCTGGGCCATCAGACCAGGGTGATGGAGGTGTGCCCGAGCTGTTTCATCAGAGCCAGTGGGTCGAAGAGCGCGGTGCGCTCGATGACCTTGCCGCCGCGGAAGCGGTCGATGCCCGTGGCCGTCCATCGAGCGGAGCGGCCGGTGGGCGGCATGCCGAGGTAGGGGCCGAGCTGGGTGCCGGTGAGGGCGACCCGGGTGACCACCACATCGCCCTCGGCGTACTGCTCCTGGACGGTGTCGATCACGTCCGGAAATGCGGTCCGGAAATTCCGGACCCAGGTGCGCACCCCGTCGGGGCCGCGCAGATCGAATTGAGGCCAGTAGAAATCCTCATGGAAGATCTCGTCGGCGAGTTCCAGCTCGCCGTGCGTGATGATCCTCTCGAAAAGCAGACCGATGAGTTTCTTCCGAGCTTCCGGCGTCGTTTCTAAGGACGCTTCAGCCGACATGATCATCCCCCGGTTCCAGACAGCCGTGACTGCACTCCAACTAGATCGTTGGAGTTCAACGTACGAGGCACCCGACTAAGGGTCAAGGACGCGTCTGCCAAGACTTGGTCAAATCCGCCACTGGTCACGAACATCGAAAGTCGTTACACTGCGTGACGTGAGCTGGAATACAGAAGAAACGCAGCGAAAGTTACGCGATGCCGCCACCGCGGAGTTCGCCACCTACGGTCTTCACGGCACGACCGTGGACCGAATCGCGAAGCGTGCCGGGGTCAACAAGGAACGGCTCTACAAATACTTCGGGAACAAACAGCAACTGTTCACCACGGTCCTCTCGCACGAGTTGATCAAGATCAGCAAAGCGGTTCCGCTCACCTCGATGAACGCCGACGACCTGGGCGACTTCGCCGGCCGGGTGTACGACTACAACGTCGCTCACCCCGAACTCGTTCGCCTGATGCACTGGGAGGGTCTGTCGCTGCCCGGCCGGGTGCCGGACGAGCCGGAGCGCAGCAGGTACTACCGCAAGAAGGTGGACGCGTTCGCCGTCGCCCAGGCCGAGGGAGGGCTGCCGCAGGCGCCGGAGGCCTCCCACCTGGTGATGATGGTCCTCGCCCTGACCGCCTGGTGGTTCGCCGTTCCCCATGTCACCCGCATGGTCACCGGTACCGAGGACACCGACGACGAACACCTGCGCCGCCGGGCCGCGGTGGTGTGGGCGGCGCGCCGGCTGGCCGCACCCGACGCCCCGGGAGAGCGGTGGACGTAAGGATTCCGAAAGCCGGAGGGTAGGTCCATCGGTGATGCTCCCCTGAGGATCGAGCAATCGGGCGATTTCAGCCTTCAGGGGGAACCGTGTCCGTTGTCCAGGAGATCACCGCCGTACAGGAACCGAGGAACGCCTGCTCCCACGTCGTGGTGGGCATGCGGAACCAGCTCGAGCGCTTCGGCATCGAACAGATGCTGAAGGGCCTGGGCAGGGAGTACCTCTCGCTGGGCGACGCCGAACAGGCGGCGCGGTCCGCGATCGGCGCCGGCCGGGCCGGCATCCTGATCGTCTCCCTGCGAGAGGCCGATCCGCGTGTGGGCGTGCTGCTCCGGCAGGCCGCCGCCAGGGGCAACCGCGTCCTGGTGCTCGTCGACGAGCCCGACCTCGCCCAACTCGCCCATCTGGCAGGCGTGTCCGGCACCGGCTTTCTGGCCAGCGCCGACCTGGACAAGGAGTCGTTACGCAGCACCCTGGACCGCATCTGCACCGGCGAGGTGCCGATGCCGCCCGAACTGGCCTATTCGTTACTGGAGTTGGCCGGCGGAAACGGGGGCGGGGGCGACGCCCGGCGCGGGGTGCGGATGACCCCGCGCGAGCAGGAGACGCTGGGGCTGCTGGTGGAAGGGTGCAGCAACAAGCAGATCGCCCGCCGGCTCGACATCTCCGAGCACGGCGCGAAGCGTCTCGTCGCCAACATCCTCGGCAAGCTGGACAGCCCCAACCGCACCATGGCCGTGGCCAGGGCGCTGCGCGAAGGGCTCTGCCGGCCCGACGGACACACGGCGGTGGGGGCATGACGGCGAACCTGCGCGAGGTGCTCGCGGCCGGCGGACGTACGTTCTCCTTCGAGTTCTTCCCGCCGCGCTCTCCGGCCGGGGAGCGCACCCTGTGGCAGGCGATCCGGCGGGTGGAGGCACTCGCGCCCACCTTCGTCTCCGTGACCTACGGGGCGGGCGGCTCCTCGCGCGAGCGGACCATCGACGTGACCCGGCGCCTGGCCCAGGAGACGACCCTGCGCCCCGTCGCCCATCTCACCGCGGTCGGGCACTCGGTGGACGAACTGCGCAACATCATCGGGCACTACGCCGCCGCCGGGGTCCGTGATGTGCTGGCGCTGCGGGGCGATCCGCCCGGGGACCCCCGCGGCGAGTGGGTCCCGCACCCCCAGGGGTTGTCGTACGCGTCCCAACTGGTCCGGCTGGTCCGCGAGTCGGGGGACTTCAGCGTCGGAGTCGCCGCCTTCCCGGAGCGGCACCCGCGCTCACCGGATCAGGCGAGCGACATCCGGTACTTCGTGGCCAAGTGCCGGGCGGGCGCCGACTACGCGGTCACGCAGATGTTCTTCGACGTCGAGGACTACCTGCGGCTGCGCGACCGGCTCGCCGCCGCCGGCTGCGACACCCCGGTCGTCCCGGAGATCATGCCCGCCACCGACATCCGCCAGGTGCGCCGCTTCGCGCAGCTGAGCAACGCCCGCTTCCCCCGCTCGCTGGCCGAACGCCTGGAGGCGGCGCGGGACGACCCGGCCGAGGGGCATCGCATCGGAGTCGGCCACGCGACGGAGATGGCCGCACGCCTCCTGGCGGAGGGCGCCCCCGGCCTGCACTACATCACCCTCAACCGGTCCACGGCCGCGGTCGAGATCCACCGGGCCGTGTGTCCGTCACCGGTGCCGGGCTGATCGTGTGGCCAGGGCCTCACGCCGTCTCGCGGTACGCCGCCGCCTCCTCCAGGTCCAGGCGGCGCAGCAGAGTGCGGAGCATCTCGTCGTCGATGTAGCGCATGTCGCGGAGTTTGACGAAGACCTCGCGTTCGGCGCCGATCATGTCGCGGGAGAGCCGGCGGTAGGTGTCGTCGGCGGTCTCGCCGGTGATGGGGTTGGGCTGGCCCAGGCGCTCCCAGACGGAGTTGCGGCGGCGTTCCAGGACCGTGCGCAGCCGGTCGGCGAGCGGGCCGGGCAGGGCGTTGCGTTCGTCGGACAGCAGCTCGTCCAGGCGCTGTTCGGCGGCGCGGGAGGCCTGGGCCTGGGCGTTGGCCTCGGCGAGCGTCTCGGCCTGCTGGTCGCGTCCGGGGAGCTTCAGCAGGTGGATCAGCGCGGGCAGGCTCAGGCCCTGGACGACGAGCGTGCCGATGACGGTGGTGAAGGTGAGGAAGAGGATCAGGTTGCGGCCGGGGAAGGGCTCGTCGCCCTCCATGGTCACCGGGATGGAGAAGGCGATGGCCAGCGAGACCACGCCGCGCATCCCGGCCCAGGAGATGACGAACGCGCCCTTCCAGGTGGGGTTGTCCTCGCGTTTGCGGATCCGCGCGGACAATATGCGGGGCAGGAAGGTCGCCGGGTACACCCACACGAACCGGGTCACGACCACGACGAGGAAGAGCGCCACCGCGTACCAGGCCGCGTCGACACCCTCGTACTCCCCGAGCCCGCGCAGTACGACGGGCAGTTGGAGGCCGATCAGCGCGAACACCGACGACTCCAGGACGAAGGCGACCATCTTCCACACCGCGTCCTCCTGGAGGCGGGTGGCGAAGTCGACCTCCCACGCGCGGTGTCCGAGGTAGAGGGCGACGACCACGACGGCGAGGACGCCGGAGGCGTGGACCTGTTCGGCGACGCCGTAGGCGACGAACGGGATGAGCAGCGACAGGGTGTTCTGCAGCAGCGCCTCCTTCAGATGGGTGCGCAGCCAGTGGATCGGCACCATCAGCAGCAGACCGATGCCGATGCCGCCGATCGCCGCGAGCAGGAACTCGCCCACGCCCCCGGCCCAGCTCGCGCCCTCGCCGACGGCGGCCGCGACGGCCACCCGGTAGGCGGTGATCGCGGTGGCGTCGTTCACCAGCGACTCGCCCTGGAGGATGGTCGTGATCCGGGAGGGCAGGCCGACCCGGCGGGCGATCGCCGTGGCCGCGACGGCGTCCGGCGGCGCCACGACCGCGCCCAGCACCAGCGCCGCGGTCAGCGGCAGGCCGGGGACGAGCAGATACGCCGCCCAGCCGACCGCGACCGTCGCGAACAGCACATAGCCCACCGACAGCAGCGCGACGGGCCGCAGTTGCGCCCGCAGGTCGAGGTAGGAGCTGTCGACGGCGGCGGTGTACAGCAGCGGCGGCAGCACGAGCGGCAGGACCACATGCGGGTCGAGGTGGTAGTCGGGGACACCTGGGGCGTACGACAGCGCCAGTCCGGCGGCCACCAGCAGCAGCGGCGCCGGTACGGGGGTGCGCCGCGCGGCACCCGCCACCGCCGCGCTCCCCGCAACCAGCAACAGCAGTGGCATCACGTCCATGTCTCGCCCACCCTTTTTCCGCGCGGTCATGCGCACGCCCGTCGTAACCTGGCAATCATGAAACAGTGCACGCACGTGGACGAGCTGCCGCACCCGGAACCGGCCCCGCTGACGGAGACCTGTCAGGAGTGCGAAGCGGCCGGCACGCACCCCGTGCAGCTGCGACTGTGCCTCGCCTGCGGCCATGTCGGCTGCTGCGACTCCTCGCAGGGGCGGCACGCCACCAGTCATTACAAGGAGTCGGGGCATGCCGTGATGCGCACCTTCGAGCCGGGCGAGGACTGGCGCTGGTGCTTCGTGGATCACGTACTCGTGTGACCAAAGGCGGTTCTCGTGTGACCCTGGACCGGGACGGTTCGACTCTCTGACGTCTGGGTACGTCAACCCGGCGCGCGGTCTTCCCATTTGGGCCCGCAGAACCCCTAGACACGGAGCGTATCCGCAGGTTTACTGTGAGTGACGCCAGGGGGTTGGGGTCCCGGGGACAGTACGGTCGAGAGCGCGATAGCGTCACCGCTGTACCACACATCGCGTACCCCGGGGGGTGACCCTCGGCTCCGAACAGCTTGTACCACCTTGGAGGTGAGGGTGTCCCAGATCGCAGGCGAGCCCGCTACCCAGGACTTCGTGGAAGTCCGGCTGCCGGCTGCGGGTGCCTACCTGTCGGTGCTGCGGACGGCCACGGCCGGTCTCGCGGCCCGTTTGGACTTCACCCTCGACGAGATCGAGGATTTGCGCATCGCGGTCGACGAGGCCTGCGCGATCCTGCTCCAGCAGGCCGTGCCCGGCTCCGTCCTCAGCTGCGTCTTCCGGCTCGTCGACGACTCACTCGAGGTCACCGTCTCGGCGCCGACCACGGACGGCCACGCCCCTTCGCGGGACACCTTCGCATGGACCGTCCTGTCCGCCCTCGCGGGCAAGGTCTCCTCCGCGGTGGACGAGGACAGAACCGTTTCGATCAGCCTCTACAAACAGCGCGGCGCGGGACCCGGGCCGGCGTGAAGAACGGGGACGGGCCGGTGCGGGACGAAGAGCGCGGCACACAGGAGCTGCGGGCCGAGGACGGGGGCAGCCCCTTCTCGTCCGGGGCCGAGAGCCTCGGCCAGGCCTGCCAGGCCGGACAGTCCGCTCCGGGCGGTTCGCGGCGCGTGGCTGACGGCATCGACGGCATCCCCGAGCAGGCCCGGCCGCATCCGGAGGACTCCCCGGAGACCGGCGCCCCGCGCGAGGGGCGGCCGGACGGGGACGGCGTCGGGGCGGCCGACGGCGCCGGTGGCGCCGGTGTCCGGGCCACCGAGGGCGTCGGCGTCCGGGCGGGCGGCGCCGGGAAGGGCGCGCCTTCGGCAGGGCACGACGGGGTCCGCCCGGTCCGAGAGGCCAAAGCTCGGGGAAGGGCGACGGGCGGGACGATGAGCGAGCACGAGCGAAATTCCGAGGACGACGCGCCGGGCGGTGCAGCGGCCGCCCCGGTGGCCACCGGTACGGCGCGTGCGGCGGGCACCGAGGGCCGCACGCACCACGACCCGCAGGACCGCAGCGGCGCCCGCGCGCTGTTCCTGGAGCTGCGGGAGCTCAAGGAGGGCAGCCCCGAGTACGCGGAGCTGCGCAACCGCCTCGTACGCATGCATCTGCCGCTCGTCGAGCACCTCGCGCGCCGCTTCCGCAACCGCGGCGAGCCGCTGGACGACCTCACGCAGGTCGCCACCATCGGCCTGATCAAGTCGGTCGACCGGTTCGACCCGGACCGGGGCGTGGAGTTCTCGACATACGCCACCCCCACGGTCGTCGGCGAGATCAAGCGGCACTTCCGCGACAAGGGCTGGGCGGTGCGGGTGCCGCGCAGGCTCCAGGAACTGCGCCTGGCGCTGACGACGGCCACGGCCGAGCTGTCCCAGCAGCACGGCCGCTCCCCCACGGTCCATGAGCTCGCCGAGAAGCTGGCGATCTCGGAGGAGGAGGTCCTGGAGGGCCTGGAGTCGGCGAACGCCTACTCCACGCTGTCGCTGGACGTCCCCGACACCGACGACGAGTCCCCCGCGGTCGCCGACACGCTCGGCGCGGAGGACGAGGCGCTGGAGGGCGTCGAGTACCGCGAGTCCCTCAAGCCGCTGCTGGAGGATCTGCCGCCGCGCGAGAAGCGGATTCTGCTGCTGCGCTTCTTCGGCAACATGACGCAGTCGCAGATCGCGCAGGAGGTCGGCATCTCCCAGATGCACGTCTCGCGCCTGCTGGCCCGCACGCTGGCCCAGCTGCGGGAGAAGCTCCTCGTCGAGGAGTGAGCCGGACCGCCGGGGGCTGCGGGGCAGCCCCCTGTGGTGCCTACTCCGCGCGACCCGGTCCGCGGATGCCCAGCGCCTCGGTCGTCTCCGCGTTCACGAGCAGCACCAGCGCCGTCACCGCGGCGGCCGCCAGCGCGATACCGGCCGGGATGGCCGAGCCGTCGGACGTCAGCAGGTTGTAGGCGACCGGCAGCGCCACGACCTGCGTGATGATCGCGGGCCCCCGGCTCCAGCCACGCCGCGCGAGCAGCCCGCGCGCGGCGAGCAGCGGCAACAGCGCCAGCACGATCAAGGTGATGCCCCCGGTGACGGCCTGCTGCCGGTCATCGGGCTCGCCGGTCATCCCCAGAACGAGGATCCAGACCCCCCCGATCACCAGCGCGAGCCCCTCCAGCCCGGCAAGTGCGGCGGCATACGTCAGCCGACGGGGGCGAGGACCGATGACGTCCGAGGTACTGGGGCTCTGCTCACTGCTCACCCCAGAAGGGTAGCCCCAGGGCCTCAGGCCACTGAGGACCGAGGCGGGGCGGAGCCTGGGCGGCGAGCACGCCGACGCGGGCGGGGCCCGGGGGCAGTGAGCGCGTCGCGCCGCCGAAGCGCCGCAGGCGACCGTGGTGATGTTCACGCCCGTTTGTCTGATCTGATCCCCGCCTCGGTCTGGGATCGGTACCGCCCAGTAGGTAATGTGCAACGCATGCGTGCACTTCTCGTGGTCAATCCGGCGGCAACCACCACAAGCGCACGTACGCGCGATGTCCTGATCCATGCGCTCGCCAGCGAGATGAAGCTGGAGGCGGTCACCACCGAGTACCGCGGGCATGCGCGCGACCTGGGCCGGCAGGCGGCGGAGAGCGACGACATCGATCTCGTCGTGGCGCTCGGCGGTGACGGCACCGTCAACGAGGTGGTCAACGGCCTGCTGCACGCCGGACCCGACCCGGAGCAGTTGCCCGGTCTCGCGGTGGTCCCCGGCGGCTCCACCAATGTCTTCGCGCGGGCGCTCGGCCTGCCCAACGACGCCGTGGAGGCCACCGGCGCCCTCCTCGACGCCCTGCGGGAGGGAAGCGAGCGCACGGTCGGGCTCGGACTCACCTCCGGCACGCCCGGCACCGAGGACGAGGCCGTGCCGCCCCGCTGGTTCACCTTCAACGCCGGACTCGGGTTCGACGCCGGCGTGGTCGGCCGCGTCGAGCAGCACCGCGAGCGCGGCAAGAAGTCGACGCACGCGCTGTACGTACGGCAGGCCCTGCGGCAGTTCCTGGGCGAGCCGCACCGCAGACACGGCACGATCACCCTGGAGGCGCCGGGTCAGGACCCGGTGACCGATCTGGTGCTGTCCATAGTCTGTAACACCGCCCCGTGGACCTATCTGGGCAATCGTCCGGTGTACGCGTCACCTAAGGCGTCGTTCGATACCGGCCTCGACGTGCTCGGCCTCAGCCGGCTCTCCACGGCCGCGGTTGCCCGGTATGCGACCCAGTTGCTCACTTCGTCCCCCGAGCGCGGACCTCAGGGAAAACACGCGGCCTCGCTGCACGATCTGAGCGAGTTCACCTTGCATTCGAAGGTCCCACTCCCCCTCCAGATGGACGGTGACCACCTGGGGCTGCGCACTAGCGTGACGTTCACAGGCGTACGCCGTGCACTGCGTGTGATTGTGTGAGCAGAAAGGGCTGAAGTCCTTTCACTCGAACGTTTAGGCCAGGATCCACCCCATGGAAGTACGGCTGTGACCTAGTCGACACCGAGGAATCAAAAAAAACTTTCCGGAAGGGGTTGTATCCGCCGCTGAGGTTTGCGAGTCTCTACGTGGCGATCGGGACAGCCCGCAACACCGGCTAGCACAGATCACCGGAACCCCTCACCAAACCAAGGACCACGCCAGGGAACCTGGCGGTCGGCCCTTCCCTTGTTGAGGGATTCGTGAAAGCGTTCACATTCACAAGCAACCCTGCACGTAATACCAAGGAGAGGTAGCAGCCATGGACTGGCGTCACAACGCCGTTTGCCGCGAGGAAGACCCCGAGCTCTTCTTCCCCATCGGCAACACCGGTCCTGCGCTGCTGCAGATCGAGGAAGCCAAGGCCGTCTGCCGTCGCTGCCCGGTGATCGAGCAGTGTCTGCAGTGGGCGCTCGAGTCCGGTCAGGACTCCGGCGTCTGGGGTGGTCTCAGCGAGGACGAGCGCCGCGCCATGAAGCGCCGCGCCGCCCGCAACCGGGCCCGTCAGGCCTCCGCCTGACATACCCACCCCGCTGACAGCCTGAGCTTGGCGGCGCGTACAGCGAGTACGCCGATCCCGCCCCCGAGCACGCAGCGCGCAGTACCCCCGATGCGCTTGAGCAAGTAAGCAGCAGCGAGCACGAGCCTCGGACCACAGGATGGTCCGAGGCTCTTTGCTGTCCCCAGGGGGCTGACTTCCCACACGCCCCCAAGGCGCTGACTTCCCACACGCCCCCAGGGGGCTTACTTCTGCGCCCGCACCGGGATGTCCAGAATCACCTGGCACCCCCGCTCCGGCGCCGGCACCATGTCGAAGCTGCCGCCCAACTCGCCTTCCACCAGAGTCCGTACGATCTGCAGCCCCAGGTTTCCGGAGGTGCGCGCGTCGAAGCCGGGCGGGAGTCCGACACCGTCGTCCTGGACGGTGACGAGGAGGCGGGCTTCCTTCGACGTACCGCCACGGACCGCCGAGACCTCGACCGTGCCGGTGTCGCCCTCGCGGAAGCCGTGCTCGAGCGCGTTCTGCAGCACTTCGGTCAGGACCATCGACAGCGGGGTGGCGACCTCGGCGTCGAGGATGCCGAAGCGGCCGGTGCGCCGGCCGGTGACCTTGCCGGGCGAGATCTCCGCGACCATCGCGAGCACCCGGTCGGCGATCTCGTCGAACTCGACGCGCTCGTCCAGGTTCTGGGACAGCGTCTCATGCACGATCGCGATCGAGCCGACCCGGCGTACGGCCTCTTCGAGGGCCGCGCGGCCGCGCTCGGACTCGATGCGGCGGGCCTGGAGGCGCAGCAGCGCGGCGACCGTCTGGAGGTTGTTCTTCACCCGGTGGTGGATCTCCCGGATGGTGGCGTCCTTGGTGATCAACTCGCGTTCGCGGCGGCGCAGTTCGGTGACGTCCCGGAGGAGGACGAGCGAACCGATGCGGGTGCCCTTGGGCTTGAGCGGGATGGCCCGGAGCTGGATGACCCCGTCCTTGGCCTCGATCTCGAACTCGCGCGGGGCCCAGCCGCTGGCGACCTTGGCGAGCGCCTCGTCCACCGGCCCGCGGGTCGGGGCGAGTTCGGCGGTGGTCTGCCCGAGGTCCTGGCCGACGAGGTCGGCGGCGAGGCCGAGCCGGTGGTAGGCGGACAGCGCGTTCGGGGAGGCGTACTGGACGATGCCGTCGGCGTCGAGCCGGATCAGGCCGTCGCCCACGCGGGGCGAGGCGTCCATGTCGACCTGCTGGTTCGGGAAGGGGAAGGAGCCCGCCGCGATCATCTGCGCGAGGTCGGAGGCCGACTGGAGGTAGGTCAGCTCCAGGCGGCTCGGGGTGCGCACGGTGAGCAGGTTCGTGTTGCGCGCGATGACGCCGAGGACGCGCCCGTCCCGTCGTACGGGGATGGACTCGACCCGGACCGGGACCTCCTCGCGCCACTCGGGGTCGCCCTCGCGCACGATCCGGCCCTCGTCGAGGGCGGCGTCCAGCATCGGGCGGCGGCCGCGCGGGACGAGGTGGCCGACCATGTCGTCCTGGTAGGAGGTGGGGCCGGTGTTGGGCCGCATCTGGGCGACGGAGACATAGCGGGTGCCGTCGCGGGTGGGTACCCACAGGACGAGGTCGGCGAAGGACAGGTCGGAGAGCAGCTGCCACTCCGAGACCAGCAGATGGAGCCACTCGAGGTCGGAGTCGTCGAGGGCGGTGTGCTGGCGGACCAGTTCGTTCATGGAGGGCACGTCTGCGAGCGTACCTGGGGGTTTGTGCGGCCCTGAAATACCGACTTCTCCGGCCCCGGAAACACCCGCGGGCCGCGGCGCCTGAGAGGGACCCTCAACCCTCCCGGCACCGCAGCCCGGAGCAGCAACGGCCGGGGGGTGTGCGGTCCCGTCGGCCGAAGGTGAGGAGCCGGGGCAGTCAGGGCAGAGAGCCGCGGTTCCTCGTGCCGTCCTCCTGTGCGGGGAAGACGGACGTCTTGTGTGTTCTTCTCGGTTCCCTCTACGCATTGTGGACTAGACCATTGGGCGTGTCCATGCGTCGGAACGTGTTTTGTTGTCCGCGGAAGCCTAACCCGCCCGGGTCAGGTACGGGGCCAGATGGACATGGCAATTTCGGCGAGCGCCTCCAGTTCCTCCCGGCTTGCGCCGTCGCGCGCCTGTTGGGACATGCCCTGGACCATCGCGCCGGTGTGCCGGGCGAGGGCGGCGGCATCGGTGCCGGCGGGCAGCTCCCCCGCGGCGATGTCCGCCTCGATACGGCTCTCCAGGGCGGCGATGGTGGCGTTGCGCCGCTCCCGCAGGGACTGCTCCACCTCGCGGCTGGTGCAGTTGATGGCCGCGTGGACGACCAGGCAGCCGTGCGGACGGCCGGGCACCGTGTACTCGACGGCGGCCTCGCGCAGCGCGCGCTCGACACCGGCGCGGGCCGTGGCCTCCTCGTCGAGGGCGCGCGCGAAGAACGCGCCGTACCGCTCGCCGTACTCCTGGACCACCTCGGCGAAGAGGGCCTGCTTGTCCCCGAAGGCCGCGTAGAGGCTGGGGGCGCCGATGCCCATGGTGCGGGTGAGGTCGGACACGGACGTGGCCTCGTAGCCGTGCTCCCAGAAGGCCATGATCGCCTTCTCCAGGGCCGTCTCGCGGTCGAAGGAGCGGGGACGGCCGCGGGGCTTGGACCCCGGTGCGGACTGCGGAGTGCTCACCATGGGGTGGATTTTATAGCGCGGGCTAGAGAAATGCCCGCAGCCTGCTGTACGGTCCTTCTGTAGCGACCGATAGATAAATCTCGGCTCATGAAAGGGGGGCGCGCTCATGGGCGTGCTCACGGGCAGGACCGCACTCGTCACGGGGGCGAGCAGGGGGATCGGACGGGGCGTCGCCGAGCGCCTGGCGCGCGACGGAGCGCGGGTCGCCGTGCACTACGGCAGCAACGAGACGGCGGCGAAGGAGACGGTCGCCGCGATCGAGGAGGCCGGCGGCTCGGCCTTCGCGATCCGCGCCGAGCTGGGCCTGCCGGGGGACGCGGCCGCCCTGTGGGAGGAGTTCGACCGGCACGCGGACGGGCTGGACATCCTGGTGAACAACGCGGCGATCGCCACGTCCCGCCCCTTCGAGGAGATCGACGAGGCGGAGTACGACCGCCTCTTCGCGGTCAATGTGAAGGCGCCGCACTTCCTCGTCCAGCAGGGGCTGACGCGGCTGCGCGACGGCGGGCGGATCGTGAACATATCCTCCGGGCTCGCCCGGACGGCCGCGATGCCGCACGTGATGGCCTACGCCATGACGAAGGGCGCGCTCGACGTCCTCACCCGGGATCTCGCCAAGGTGCTGGGCCCCCGCGGCATCACCGTGAACTCCGTCGCGCCCGGCATCGTCGACACCGATGTGAACGCCGAGTGGCTGCGCGCGAGCGACGAGGCGTGGCAGGGCGCCGCCGCGTACTCGGCGCTGGGCCGGGTCGGCACGCCCGCCGACATCGCCGACGCGGTGGCCTTCCTCGTCTCGGACGACGGCCGCTGGGTGACGGGGCACTGGCTGGACGCGACCGGAGGCTCGATGCCCTGATCCGACCGGGCTCGATGCCCTGACCCCGAGGCCGGCACGCGCGCGGGTGCCGGGGGGCTTTGCATGGAGAGGGAACGGTACGGACCAAGCTGCCTCGGCGGGTCCGCTCTGTTAGATTGGTCTAAACCACATATCCCCTCCGGGTGCCTTCGAGTCCCCTCTCCAGAACGGCAGGCCCAGCGTGGAAGTTGTCATCGTTCCGGATGCCGAGGCCGGCGGCGAACTCATAGCCGAGGCCATGGCGCAGCTGCTGCGTCGCAAGCCCGACGCCCTGCTGGGCGTGGCGACCGGCTCGACCCCGCTGCCCATCTACCAGGCGCTGACCGCGAAGGTCCGCTCCGGCGCCGTGTACGCCTCCCGGGCGAGGATCGCCCAGCTCGACGAGTATGTCGGGCTGCCCGCCGACCACCCCGAGTCCTACCGCTCGGTGCTGCGCCGCGAGGTGCTGGAGCCGCTGGGCATCTCCATGGACGCGTTCATGGGGCCCGACGGCACGGCGGCCGATGTCCAGGCGGCCTGCGAGGCGTACGACCGTGCGCTGGTCGAGGCCGGTGGGGTCGACCTCCAGCTGCTCGGCATCGGCACGGACGGGCACATCGGGTTCAACGAGCCCTGCTCGTCGCTGGCCTCGCGGACCCGGATCAAGACGCTGACGGAGCAGACGCGGGTGGACAACGCGCGGTTCTTCGACGGGGACATCCAGCAGGTGCCGCATCACGTGATCACGCAGGGGATCGGCACGATTCTGGAGGCGCGGCATCTTGTTCTGCTGGCCACCGGTGAGGGCAAGGCGGATGCCGTTGCCGCGACGGTGGAGGGGCCTGTTGCCGCGGTGTGTCCGGCCTCGGCGCTGCAACTGCATCCGCATGCGACGGTTGTTGTGGATGAGGCGGCTGCTTCCAAGCTGAAGCTTGCGGACTACTTCCGGCATACCTTTGCCAACAAGCCGGAGTGGCAGGGGATCTGAGCGGTTCCGTCTGCTTCCTTCTGACGTCTTCGGGGTGCGGGTCGTGGGTGGTTGCTCGCGCAGTTCCCCGCGCCCCTGAGGGCGCCCCCTGAAGGCGCGTGAATAAGCGCAGGCACCTGAAGCGCAGGCACACGAAAGGCGCCGGTTCCCCTCCCGTGGGAACCGGCGCCTTTCGGTTGGCGGGTGGCGTCAGGAGGCCGTGATGACCTCCGCCGCCGCCCGGCCGCATACGCGGGCCGCGCCGTGGGTGGCGATGTGCAGGGCGCCCCGCGGGGGTGCCTGGGGGAGGCCCATCTCGACGACGACGGTGTCGGGGCGTTCCCGCAGGAGGGTGTCCAGGGCGGCGCCCATCCACGGGTGCCGGTGCTCGTCGCGCACGACCGCGACGATCCTGCGCTCCCCCGCCGCTGCGAGGGCCGCGCGGGCCGCGTCGGCGCCCGTGTGCGTGTCCGCGGCCGTGCCGGGGAGGAGGGCCGACAGTTCGGCGGCGACGCCCCAGGGGGTCTCGTCGCC
The DNA here is from genome assembly GCF_044763135.1 of Streptomyces sp. NPDC096205. Lineage (NCBI taxonomy): Bacteria > Bacillati > Actinomycetota > Actinomycetes > Kitasatosporales > Streptomycetaceae > Streptomyces > Streptomyces sp. NPDC096205. Next base: position 197,654 of record NZ_JBIWFS010000007.1, read on the forward strand.
GACGGCGAAGTTGGCGACCGGGGTGAGGGTGGCGACGTAGGGCGGCTCGGTGAGCGGGGTGAAGGTGTCCGCGCCGGTGATGCGCAGCGCGCGGCGGGCGGCGTGCAGGCCGACCTCGGGGTCGGTGCCCCCGGCCTCCCCGGCGCCGGCGCCCGCTGCCGTCCAGCGGGCCAGCTTCCGTACCCGCTCGGCCGCGTCCGCGAGGCGTTCCTCGGGGAGTTCGCCGCGGCGGACGGCGGTGACGAGGGCGTCGCGCAGCCGGCGGACGGTCTCGTCGTCGTTGAGGCCGCCGCCCACGCAGATGGCGTCGGCGCCGGCGGCCAGGGCGAGGACGCTGCCGCGTTCGATGCCGTAGGTGGAGGCGATGGCCTGCATCTCCATGCCGTCGGTGACGATGAGGCCGTCGTAGCCGAGTTCGCCGCGCAGCAGGCCGGTGAGGATGCGGCGGGAGAGGGTCGCCGGGTACTCCGGGTCGAGCGCGGGGACCAGGATGTGGGCGCTCATCATGGCGCGCGTGCCGGCCGCGATCGCGGCGCGGAACGGGGCCAGTTCGCGCTCGGCCAGCACATCGGCGTCCACGTCGATGCGGGGCAGGGCGTCGTGGGAGTCGACGTTGGTGTCGCCGTGGCCGGGGAAGTGCTTGGTGCAGGCGGCCACGCCGGCCGACTGCAGGCCCTCGACGTAGGCGGCGGTGTGCCGGGCGACCAGGGCCGGGTCGGCGCCGAAGGAGCGGACGCCGATCACCGGGTTGTCGGCGTTGGAGTTGACGTCGGCGGACGGGGCCCAGTCGAAGTTGACGCCGCAGGCGGCGAGGCGGCGGCCCAGCTCGTGGGCGACCTCGCGGGTGAGCGCGACGTCGTCCACCGCGCCGAGGGCGTGGTTGCCGGGGAAGGAGGAACCGGTGCGCACCTCCAGGCGGGTCACGTCCCCGCCCTCCTCGTCTATGGCGACGAGGACGTCGTCGCGCTCGGCGCGCAGCTGGGCCGTCAGCGCGGCCAGTTGCTCGGGCGAGGCGACGTTGCGGCCGAACAGGCCGACGGAGGCGAGGCCCTCCCCCAGGCGGCGCAGCAGCCAGTCGGGGGCGCTGGTGCCGGGGAAGCCGGGCTGGAGGACGGTCAGCGCATCGCGGGTCAGAGTGTCGGTTCCGCTGGCGAATGTCGTCATCGGATGGCGTTATCCCTTCACGGCGCCGGCGGTCAGACCCGCGGCCATCTTGCGCTGGACGAGGAGGAAGAGGACGACGATCGGCACGGCCATCATGGTGGCGCCGGCCATCATCGGGGCGTACTCGGTGCCGTGCTTGGTGGTGAAGTTGCCGAGCCAGACGGTGGCGGTCTGGTTCTGCTGGCTGAGCAGCATCAGGGCGTAGAGGTACTCGTTCCAGGCCTGGATGAAGCCGTAGACGGAGGTGGCGACCAGGCCGGGGGCGAGGAGCGGGAAGACGACGCGGACGAAGGCGCCGGTGCGGGAGCAGCCGTCGACCATGGCGGCCTCCTCCAGTTCCTTGGGGATGTTGACGATGAAGCCGCGCAGGGTCCACACCGTGAACGGGAGGATGAAGGTCAGGTACGTGATGATCAGGCCGGTGAGCCTGTCGTACTGCCCCAGGTCGTTGAGCAGCAGGAACACCGGGATGATCATGGCGACCAGCGGGACCATCTGCACCGCGAGGATGCCGACGATCACGATCTTGCGGCCGCGGAAGGCGAACCGGGAGATGGCGAGCGCGGCGAGCAGGCCGATCGCGATGCCGATCAGGACGACGATCACGGAGACCACGAGGCTGCGCCAGACCGGGCCCCAGAAGTCGGCGATGTTCAGGGCGCGGTCGAAGTTGGACAGCGTCAGGCCGGTCGGGAACAGGCTGGGGTCCGGGTCGATGGCGTCCTTGGCGGGCTTGAACGCCGTGTTGAGCATCCAGTACACGGGGAAGCCGGCGATCGCGAAGACCAGCAGACCGACGAGGTTCCAGCCGAGCTTGGAGCGCTTCCGGGAGGTCCCGGAATCGGCGCCCTTGGTGACGACCGCGCTCATGCCGCTCATTCGACTTCCCCGATCTTCAGCATCTGACGCATGTACACAGCGACCACACCGAGCAGCAGCACCACGGTGATCAGGGCGATCGCCGAGCCCTGGGCGTAGTCGTTGACCACGAAGGCGCGGTCGTAGGAGTAGGTGTTGAGGATCTGGAACTCCGGCTCGGGATGGCCGTTGCGCATCACGAAGACCTGCGGGAAGACGCCCATGTCCCAGATGACCGACAGGGTCGTGAGCATCACGATGATCGGCTTGAGGATGGGCAGGGTGACGTACCGGAAGACGCCCCAGGCGCCGGCGCCGTCGAGGCGGGCCGCCTCCTCCAGCTCCTTGGGGACCTGGGTGAGTCCGGCGCTGAGGGTGATCACGACGAAGGGCACGGCTCCCCAGACCACGAGGAGCATGATCACGGCGAGGCCCTGGGTGGAGCTGGCGAACCAGTTGTGGCCGATCAGGTCGACGCCCGGCAGCTTGCTCAGAACCGCGTTGAGGATGCCGTAGTCGGCGTCGAAGAGCCACTTGAAGACGGTGGTCGCGACGATGACCGGCATGCCCCAGCTGGCCACCAGCGCGATGTTGATCAGGGTCTTCACCCAGCCGGAGACCCGCTGGAGCAGCAGGGCGATCAGCATGCCGATGACCATCGTGAAGATCACCGCGCCGGCCGCGAAGAGGACCGTGCGCAGGACGACGGTCCAGAACTCGCTGTCGCCGAGGACCTTGGTGAAGTTCTCGAAGCCCACCGACTCGGCCGGCTGGAAGCCCCACAGCTGGGGCTGGCCGAACTTCTGGAAGGACAGGGTGACCAGGCGGACCAGCGGATAGCCCATGACCAGGGCGAGGATCAGCAGACAGGGCGCGAGCAGCAGCCAGGCGGTGGCGGCCGGGCCGTACGTCCGTTTCGCGCGGGGCCGGTCCGGTGCGGCCGGCGGCGGTGCCTGCCGCGGCGGCGGCACCTTGGCAGGGGTGGTCGTGTCGGCACTCATCGCGCGCTCCTCAGCGGTCCCTCAGGTCGTACCGGTCGTACGGGCGTTACGGAAAGACGGCGGGGCTCCGCCTGCAACGGAGCCCCGCCGGGAGGTCACTTGGTGTTGATGACCTTGTCGATCGCGGCGTCCGCGTCCTTCGCGGCCTCCTCGACCGACTTCTTGCCGGTGCCGATGGACTGCAGCATGGTCTGCAGGACCTGGGCCTTCTCGACCTGACCCCAGCCGGGGGCCATGGGGACGAACCAGTTGGACTCGGCGGCGGTGGCCGGGACGACCGTGGCCGGGTCGTTCTTCAGGGTGGCGAGGTCGGTCTTGTTGTTGGGCAGGTTGCCCTTGGCCATCAGGCCCTTCTGGCCGGCGGCGCCGGTGAGGGCGTTGATCCATTCGGCGGCGACGTCCTGCGCGTCGGACTTCACCGGGACGGCGAGGTCGGAACCGCCCAGGAAGACCGGGAGGTTCTTGCCGGACGGGCCGGGCATGACGAAGTTCTCGACGTTGCCCTTGAGCTTGCCGGTCTTGTCGTTCTTCGGGTCCGCGGCGCTGCCGCCCTCCCACGCCGGGGCGAAGATCATGCCGGACTTGCCCTGGCCGTAGACGATGTAACGGTCGGACTCGTCCTTGGTCTTGTCGCCGTGCATGTAGGAGTCGAGGACCTTCTTGAACTCGGTCAGGCCCTTGAGGGACTCCGGCGAGGAGAGGCTGGCCTTCCACTGGCCGCCCTCCTCCTTGGCTATGGAGCCGCCGGCGTCGTAGACGAAGGACATGGCCGCGTACCAGTCGCGGGAGGGCTGGTACCAGGCGCTGAACTTGTCGCCCTGCTTCTTCTGGACCTTGTCCAGGGCGGCGGTGAGCTCGGCGTAGGTCTTCGGGGCGGCCTTGACGCCGACCTCGCCGAAGACGTCCTTGCGGTAGTTGCCGACGCGGGTGCCCGCGTAGTACGGCACGCCGTAGGTCTTGTCCTCGTACGTCACCGAGTCCTTGAGGCCGTCGAGCCAGGCGTCGGACTGGTCGAACTTCGCCGGGTCGACCGGGGCGAACGCGCCCTTGACGACGTACGGCAGCATCTCGGTGTTGCCCATCTCGACGACGTCGGGGGCCTTGTCCGTGGCGAGGACGGCGTCGAGCTTGGCGTTCTTGTCCGGCCAGCCGTAGTACTCGTGCTTGATCTTGATGCCGGGGTGCTTCTTGGTGACCGCGTCGTCGGCGGCCTTCACCAGCTCGGGCCAGTTGTTCTGCGCGTCGACCGTGAGCCAGACGGTCAGTTCCTTGGCGTCCCCGCCGGCGCCGCCGCTGCCCTTGTCGTCACTGTCCCCGCACGCCGCGATCGAGAACATCATGCCCGCGATACCGATCGCGGCTACCAGCTTGCGCTTCACGCCACCCTCCTCAGGGATGCCACAAACCCCCCTCGTCCCCGCGGTAATTGGCGTCAACGCCGTGCGAACCGTCCGTGGGGCCGGGACCTGGACCAATGGTGTAGACCAGTACGGGGAGCTTGGCCCAGACCAATAGGGCTGTCAAGGGTGTTCAAGCGGCCTCCAGGCGTCCGTGATGGGACCGAGATATGCAGGGACCTTTCATTCCGCAAGCGACCAAACGGACGGACCACTGCCACTGGACCACTGCCCCCGAGTGGCGCGCTGGACTAGACCAACGGGGGCCCCGCCGGTATACAGAGAGATCACGGAGCGTGCGGAGGACACCCACACAGGTCACCCACCCACGAAGCCGTGCCACGATGTGAGCCGCGGCCGACGGGATGTCGGTCGCTTCGGCACCCGGAGCCGGGAAGGCAGAGCATGAGCACCGACGTCAGCAGTGCGGAGAACGAGGGTGGGGCGACCGTCCGTACCGCGCGTGTGCCCAAGTACTACCGCCTGAAGAAGCACCTGCTGGACATGACGGAGACGCTGCCGCCCGGCACGCCCGTCCCGCCCGAGCGCACGCTCGCCGCCGAGTTCGACACCTCCCGCACCACCGTGCGCCAGGCCCTTCAGGAACTGGTCGTCGAGGGCCGGCTCGAACGCATCCAGGGCAAGGGCACGTTCGTGGCCAAGCCGAAGGTCTCCCAGGCGCTGCAACTGACCTCCTACACCGAGGACATGCGCGCCCAGGGTCTGGAACCCACGTCCCAGCTGCTGGACATCGGCTACATCACCGCCGACGACCGTCTCGCCCAGCTCCTCGACATCACCGCGGGCGGCCGGGTGCTGCGCATCGAGCGGCTGCGCATGGCCAACGGCGAGCCCATGGCCATCGAGACGACCCACCTCTCCGCCAAGCGCTTCCCCGCCCTGCGCCGCTCGCTGGTGAAGTACACGTCCCTCTACACCGCGCTCGCCGAGGTCTACGACGTCCATCTCGCCGAGGCCGAGGAGACCATCGAGACCTCCCTGGCCACCCCGCGCGAGGCGGGCCTGCTCGGCACCGACGTGGGCCTGCCGATGCTGATGCTGTCCCGGCACTCCCTCGACCGCGACGGCCAGCCGGTGGAGTGGGTGCGCTCGGTGTACCGGGGCGACCGGTACAAGTTCGTGGCCAGGCTGAAGCGGCCCGCCGAGTAGCGACTTTGTAAAGGCGATACCGATATACGGACGAGGGGTTCCGCAGCCGCGACACCGTGACCTAGATTGCCAGCCCATTACGCAGGTGATCAGTGAGGGGACGGAGTCGCCCGATGTCGCAAGCCCCAGAAGTGAACAGAGGCCCGGTGGTGACGCCAGTGCGCGTCGTCATCGGCCTCTGTCTCGTCGCACCGTTCGTGGCCATGCTGTGGGTCGGCTCGTACGCCAAGACCGACCCGTCCATCGGCGGCATCCCGTTCTTCTACTGGTACCAGATGGCCTGGGTGGTCATCTCGACCGCGCTGACGATGATCGCGTACAAGCTGTGGCAGCGTGACCAGCGCGCCCGTCGGGGAGGCTCCAGGTGAACGACGGGGTCAACGGCGTCGCGCTCGCCGTCTTCATCATCTTCTTCCTGGCCGTCACGGTCATGGGCTTCCTTGCCGCGCGCTGGCGCAAGGCCGAGAACGAGCACAGCCTCGACGAATGGGGCCTGGGCGGCCGGTCCTTCGGCACCTGGATCACCTGGTTCCTGCTCGGCGGCGACCTCTACACGGCCTATACGTTCGTGGCGGTGCCGGCGGCGATCTACGCGGCCGGCGCGGCGGGCTTCTTCGCGGTGCCGTACACGATCCTCGTCTACCCGCTGATCTTCACGTTCCTGCCCCGCCTGTGGTCGGTCTCCCACAAGCACGGCTACGTCACGACGTCCGACTTCGTGCGCGGCCGCTTCGGCTCCAAGGGCCTGTCGCTGGCGGTCGCGGTCACCGGCATCCTGGCCACGATGCCGTACATCGCGCTCCAGCTCGTCGGCATCCAGGCCGTGCTGGACGTGATGGGCGTGGGCGGCGGCGAGGACACCAACTGGTTCGTCAAGGACCTGCCGCTCCTGATCGCCTTCGGCGTCCTGGCGGCGTACACCTACTCCTCGGGACTGCGCGCCCCGGCGCTGATCGCGTTCGTCAAGGACACGCTGATCTACATCGTCATCGCGGTGGCGATCATCTACATCCCGATCAAGCTGGGCGGCTTCGACGACATCTTCGCGAAGGCCTCCGAGGCGTTCGGCCAGACGAATCCGGCCACGGGCAAGCCACGCGGCGCGCTGGTGCCGGCCGAGGCGGGCCAATGGACGTACGCCACGCTGGCGTTGGGCTCCGCCCTCGCGCTGTTCATGTACCCGCACTCGATCACCGCGACGCTCTCCTCCAAGAGCCGTGACGTGATCCGCCGCAACACCACGATCCTGCCGCTGTACTCCCTGATGCTGGGCCTGCTCGCCCTGCTGGGCTTCATGGCGATCGCGGCCGGGGTGAAGGTGCAGAACGGCCAGCTGGCCATCCCGCAGCTGTTCGAGGACATGTTCCCGGACTGGTTCGCGGGCATCGCCTTCGCGGCGATCGGCATCGGCGCGCTGGTCCCCGCGGCGATCATGTCGATCGCGGCGGCGAACCTGTTCACCCGCAACATCTACAAGGACTTCATCAAGCCGGACGCGACAGCCGCCGAAGAGACGCGCGTCTCCAAGCTGGTGTCCCTGCTGGTGAAGGTGGGCGCGCTGGTCTTCGTCCTGACCATGGACAAGACGGTCGCCATCAACTTCCAGCTGCTGGGCGGCATCTGGATCCTGCAGACCTTCCCCGCGCTGGTCGGCGGTCTGTTCACCCGCTGGTTCCACCGCTGGGCCCTCCTCGCCGGCTGGGCGGTCGGCATGCTGTACGGCACCATCGCCGCGTACGGCGTCGCCTCCCCGACCCAGAAGCACTTCGGCGGCTCCGCCAAGGAGATCCCCGGCATCGGCGAGATCGGCTACATCGGCCTCACGGCGTTCGTCCTCAACGTGGCCGTCACGGTGGTCCTCACCTTCGTCCTGAAGGCCGCCAAGGCCCCCGAGGGCATCGACGAGACCCGCCCCGAGGACTACACGGCGGACGCGGGCGACCCGGGCGTGAAGAAGGATCTGCCTTTGGACGCAGCTCACTAAGGGCACCCAGGGGCGCGGGGCTGCATCGATATGCGGCTCCGCCGCGTGGGCACGACCAGCCACACACAACCCGCAGCGGGCCGCCGACAGAAGCACCAACGGCGGCCCGCTGTCGTACACACTGACGACCATGGACATCGTGATCCGTGAAGCACAGCCGACCGAATACGACGAGATCGGCGAGATCACCGCCCAGGCCTACCTCCAGGACGCCCTCCTCACCTTCGGCGAGAGCGACTGGTACCTGGGCGAACTCAAGAACGTGGCCAAACGGGCCACTGCCGCCGAGGTCCTCGCCGCGACGGACGCGGACCAACTGCTCGGCACGGTCACCTTCGTCCCGGCCCCCGGCCCCATGGCCGACCTGGCCGCCCCCGGAGAGGCCGAGATCCGCATGCTGGCCGTCGCCCACGCCGCCCGGGGCCGAGGAGTCGGCGAGGCACTCGTACGCGCCTGCGTCGACCGTGCGAGGGCCACCCCGGGCTGCACGGCGATCGTCCTGTCCACCCAGCCGGCCATGCGCGCAGCCCACCGCATCTACGAACGCCTCGGTTTCGTCCGCGCCCCGCACCGCGACTGGCAGCCGATCCCGGGCAGCGACTTCACTCTGCTCACCTACGAGTTGACGCTGTCAACTACCCGTCGCTAAAGCGACGGGCTTGCACAACGGGCGCCACTGGCTGTGGCGCTGCGTTTGCGTCCTGTCCCACGGCCCTGTCCGGGAGGTGGGTCGGGGGCGGTTGACTGCGCCCCGCGTCGCCACAACTGCCAGGCACGAGCCCGGATGTTGCGGGAGCCGTTCCGGTCCGCGTGATCAACGAATCCGCAGGACCGGCACTCGAACCAGGCCTGCGAGACCCGGTTCGCCCTCTCCATGTGTCCGCACTCGGCGCAGGTGCGCGAGGTGTATGCCGGATCGACGTACACCACCGGCACTCCCGCCCGGCGGGCCTTGTACGCGATGAAGCTGCCCAGCTGGGCGAAGGCCCAGCTGGAGTGGGTAACCCGTTGGGGCTTTCGAAGCCGTACCCGTTCACGGATGCCCGTCAGGTCCTCCAGGGCGATCCCGCGACCGGTGCGTTCCGCCTCGGCCACCACATGCTTCGCGATCTTGTGGTTGATGTCCTTCGCCCGCCGGGCCTCCTTGCGGCGCCGCTTCTTCAGCCGACGCTTGGCGGACGGGGTGTTCTTCTTCTCGAGCTTGGTGCGCAGCGTCCGTTCCCGCACCCGGATCCGGTTGAGTTCGCGTCCGGCCAGGATCTCGCCGTCGGACGTGGTGGCGATGTTCACAATGCCCAGGTCGATGCCGAGGAAGTCCACCGGCGCGGTGTTCAGTGGGGCTTCTGAAACCTCGCAGGTGGCCAGCAGGAACCACATCCCGTCCCGCCACACGAGGTCGGACTCACCCCTGCGGTACAGCGCCAGCGTGACCAACTGCTCCGGCGAGGCGGTGAACACCACGTCCTTGATCCGCCCGACCGTTGTCCAGATCGACACCCTCCGCTCGGTGATCTGCCAGGACAGCATCCGGTCGTCGTAGGGCTGCGCGCTGCCGGCCCGGAAGGCGACCGGCTTCCCGGTGGCCTTCCGGTACCGCCTCGTGCCGGGCCTGCCCAGGTTCCCGGCCTTCAGGTTCGCCTTCAGCGCGGCGTACGCGTCGCAGGTCTTCTTGATCACGTGCTGGGCCGCCTGGGCTCCGAGGTTCCACCGTGCCCTGATCTCGCGGTAGGTGTGCTCGCGCAGCGCGAAGGTCCGCTGCACGCCTTTGTCGAACGCGAACTCGCTGGCCCAGCTGGCCGCCTCGTTGCAGGCGCGCAGGGTCGCCTCAAGTGCCGCCGCTTGCCCAGGCGTCGGCAGCAGCCTGATCTGCGTTACCAACTTCACGGTCATTCAAAGTAGACACATGCACGACGGGACGCAGTTCATTCGAGATCGATCACCCGATCGAGCGACCCATCGGCAAACAGCTCCCCGTTCGGGCTTTTCGCCAGACAGCGGACTGCATCGCACCTGACACGCTATGAAGTCATGCCGACACAACATATAGGGGCGTCACCCGCACCCGGCACAAGATGTATGCTCATGCTCGCTGTCGTCGCAGGGGAATCCGGTGCGAATCCGGAACTGTCCCGCAACGGTGTACTTATGCATGCATAAGCGTCAGTCCGAGGACCTGCCGACAGTGGCACCGGCCGACCGGTCGGGTGCCCCGACGTCCGGGCCTCGTGGAATGGGCCGGTGGACGCGACGCCGCGTGCGCTCGTGTGCTGCCGTACCCCTCGCGAAGGCCCCGTGCCGAGCGAGGGAGAGCCTCCACGTGACCATCGCGCCAGCAGACCCGGCTTCAGCCGTCCCGACCGACGAGGACGCCCCGGGAACGGCCTTGCTGCGGACCCTGACCGAGCTGACCGCCGACCTGCCCGACGCCGACCCCGGCCGAGTGGCCGCCGCCGCGCTGCGGGGCCGTTCCGCCCGGGCCGACGAGGCGGAGCTGCGCGAGCTGGCCACCGAGGCGGCGGCCGGGCTGATCTCCGAGGACCCGGCCTACTCCAGGCTGGCCGCGCGACTGCTGACGATCTCCATCGCCGCCGAGGCCGCCTCGCAGGGTGTCACCTCCTTCACCGAGTCCGTCGCCGTCGGGCACCGTGAGGGGCTCATCGCGGACCGGACCGCGGAGTTCGTGCGCGTGCACGCCGAGCGGCTCGACGCGCTGGTCGACCGCGCCGCCGACGACCGCTTCGGCTACTTCGGCCTGCGCACCCTGCACAGCCGCTACCTGCTGCGGCACCCGATCACCCGCAAGGTCGTCGAGACGCCCCAGCACTTCCTGCTGCGGGTCGCCTCCGGCCTCGCCGAGGACGACACGGTCCGCTCCGTCGACGAAGTCGCCGCGCTCTACGGGCTCATGAGCCGCCTCGACTACCTGCCCTCCTCCCCCACGCTCTTCAACTCCGGCACACGGCACCCCCAGATGTCGTCCTGCTACCTCCTGGACTCCCCCCTGGACGAGCTGGACTCCATCTACGACCGCTACCACCAGGTCGCCCGCCTGTCGAAGCACGCCGGCGGCATCGGGCTGTCGTACTCCCGCATCCGCTCGCGGGGTTCGCTGATCCGCGGCACCAACGGCCACTCCAACGGCATCGTGCCGTTCCTGAAGACCCTCGACGCCTCGGTCGCCGCCGTGAACCAGGGCGGCCGCCGCAAGGGCGCCGCCGCGGTCTACCTGGAGACCTGGCACTCCGACATCGAGGAGTTCCTGGAGCTGCGCGACAACACCGGCGAGGACGCCCGCCGTACGCACAACCTGAACCTCGCGCACTGGATCCCGGACGAGTTCATGCGCCGGGTCAACGCCGACGAGCAGTGGAGCCTGTTCTCGCCCGCCGACGTGCCCGAGCTGGTCGACCTGTGGGGCGAGGAGTTCGAAGCGGCGTACCGCAAGGCGGAAGAGCAGGGCCTCGCGAAGAAGACCATCGCCGCCCGTGACCTCTACGGCCGCATGATGCGCACCCTCGCGCAGACCGGCAACGGCTGGATGACCTTCAAGGACGCCGCCAACCGCACCGCCAACCAGACGGCCCTGCCGGGCCACGTCGTGCACTCCTCCAACCTCTGCACGGAGATCCTGGAGGTCACCGACGACGGCGAGACGGCGGTGTGCAACCTGGGTTCGGTGAACCTGGGGGCGTTCGTCGACAAGACGACCGGGGACATCGACTGGGAGCGGCTGGACGCCACCGTCCGCACGGCCGTCACCTTCCTCGACCGGGTCGTCGACATCAACTTCTACCCGACCGAGCAGGCGGGCCGCTCCAACGCCAAGTGGCGCCCGGTGGGCCTCGGCGCGATGGGCCTGCAGGACGTCTTCTTCAAGCTGCGGCTCCCGTTCGACTCGCCCGAGGCGCGCGCACTGTCCACCCGGATCGCCGAGCGGATCATGCTCGCCGCGTACGAGGCGTCCGCCGACCTCGCCGAGCGCAACGGCCCGCTGCCGGCCTGGGAGAAGACCCGTACCGCGCAGGGCGTGCTGCACCCCGACCACTACGACGTGGAGCTGACCTGGCCGGAGCGCTGGGCGGCGCTGCGGTCCCGTATCGCCGAGGTCGGCATGCGCAACAGCCTGCTCCTCGCCATCGCGCCGACCGCGACCATCGCCTCCATCGCGGGCGTGTACGAGTGCATCGAGCCGCAGGTGTCCAACCTGTTCAAGCGCGAGACGCTGTCGGGCGAGTTCCTCCAGGTCAACTCCTACCTGGTGCAGGACCTCAAGGACCTCGGCGTGTGGGACGCCCGCACGCGGGAGGCGCTGCGGGACTCCAACGGCTCGGTGCAGGGCTTCGCGTGGATTCCCGAGGAGGTCCGGGCGCTGTACCGCACGGCGTGGGAGATCCCGCAGCGCGGCCTGATCGACATGGCGGCGGCGCGTACGCCGTTCCTGGACCAGGCCCAGTCCCTGAACCTCTTCCTGGAGACGCCGACCATCGGCAAGCTCTCCTCGATGTACGCGTACGCCTGGAAGTCCGGGCTGAAGACGACGTACTACCTGCGCTCGCGCCCGGCGACGAGGATCGCCCGCGCGGCACAGGCGCAAGCCCCCATCCCCGTCCAGCAGGCCGCCGACCCCGACGCCGTCGCCTGCTCCCTTGAGAACCCCGAGTCCTGCGAGGCCTGCCAGTGATGTCCGAACGCAACACCAATCTCCTCGACCCGGGCTTCGAGCTGACCCTGCGCCCCATGCGCTACCCCGACTTCTACGAGCGCTACCGGGACGCCATCAAGAACACCTGGACCGTCGAGGAGGTCGACCTCCACTCGGACGTCGCCGACCTGGCGAAGCTGACGCCGGCCGAGCAGCATCTGATCGGCCGTCTGGTCGCGTTCTTCGCGACGGGCGACTCGATCGTGGCGAACAACCTGGTGCTGACGCTGTACAAGCACATCAACTCCCCCGAGGCGCGGCTGTACCTCAGCCGGCAGCTCTTCGAGGAAGCGGTCCACGTCCAGTTCTATCTGACGCTCCTGGACACCTACCTGCCCGACCCGGAGGACCGTGCGGCCGCCTTCGACGCGGTGGAGAACATCCCCTCCATCCGCGAGAAGGCCGGCTTCTGCTTCAAGTGGATCAACGAGGTCGAGAAGCTCGACCGGCTGGAGACCAAGGCGGACCGGCGCCGCTTCCTGCTCAACCTGATCTGCTTCGCCGCGTGCATCGAGGGCCTGTTCTTCTACGGCGCCTTCGCGTACGTCTACTGGTTCCGCAGCCGGGGCCTGCTGCACGGTCTCGCCACGGGCACCAACTGGGTGTTCCGCGACGAGACGATGCACATGTCGTTCGCGTTCGACGTGGTCGACACCGTCCGCAAGGAGGAGCCGGAGCTCTTCGACGACGAGCTTCAGCAGCAGGTCACCGACATGCTGCGGGAGGCGGTCGAGGCCGAGCTGCAGTTCGCCCGCGACCTGTGCGGAGACGGCCTGCCCGGCATGAACACCGAGTCGATGCGGCAGTACCTGGAGTGCGTCGCCGACCAGCGGCTGACGCGGCTGGGCTTCGCGCCGGTGTACGGCTCGGAGAACCCGTTCTCCTTCATGGAGCTCCAGGGCGTTCAGGAACTGACCAACTTCTTCGAGCGGCGCCCGTCGGCGTACCAGGTCGCGGTGGAGGGCACCGTCGACCTGGACGAGGACTTCTGAGCCTCGGCCTTTCGCAGTTGGCGGTCGATCCGGCGCTCGTGGGCCGCCCCCACGAGCGCCGGTCCCGCAAGGATCAGGAAGAGGACGACGACTCCCGCGTATTCCATGAGTGCGTTCATGTCGTCAGTGTCATTCCGCATGAACACCACTGACAGTGGCAGGACTGCCGTACACCCTCGATTTACTGCCAGCCGGGCGGCACACTGGGGGCATGCTGCAGAACGTGGCCGCCGTCCTGCTCGACGGCGTGCATCCCTTCGAGCTCGGTGTCGTCTGCGAGGTCTTCGGCCTCGACCGCAGTGACCAGGGCCTTCCGGTGTACGACTTCGCCGTCGTCTCGGCCGAGGGCCCGGCGCTGACCACCCATGTCCCGGGCCTCACCGTCTCCACGCCCTACGGCCTGGACCGGCTGGAGGAGGCCGATCTGATCACGGTGCCGGCCGGGAGCGACTTCGCGGTCCGGGACTATCCGCCCGCGCTGCTCGACGCCCTGGTCAGGGCCGTGGAGCGGGGTGCCCGGGTGCTGAGCGTGTGTTCCGGTGTCTTCGTGCTCGGCGCGGCCGGGCTGCTCGACGGGCGGCGGTGTGCCGGGCACTGGCGGCATGTGGACGAGCTGACCCGGCGCTTCCCGCGCGCGGCCGTCGAGCCCGATGTGCTGTACGTGGACGACGATCCGGTGATCACCTCGGCCGGCACGGCCGCCGGCATCGACGCCTGTCTGCACCTCGTGCGCAAGGAGCAGGGGCCCGAGGTCGCCAACGCCATCGCCCGCCGCATGGTGGTGCCGCCGCACCGGGACGGCGGCCAGGCGCAGTTCGTGGACCGGCCGCTGCCCGCCGCATCGTGCGACACGGTCGGCGAGGTGCTCGCCTGGATGGAGCGCAACCTCCACGAGGAGGTCACCGTCGAGCAGCTCGCCGAGCGCGCGCACATGTCCCCGCGCACCTTCGCCCGCCGCTTCCAGCAGGAGACCGGGACGACGCCGTACCGCTGGGTCCTGCGTCAGCGGGTGCTGCTGGCCCAGCGGCTGCTGGAGGCGACGGACGTGACCGTGGACACGATCGCGAGCCGGACCGGCTTCGGCACCGCGGCCGCGCTGCGGCATCAGTTCGTCCGGGCGGTGGGGGTCACCCCGCAGACCTACCGGCGCACCTTCCGGGGACCGGAGGCGGCCTGAGGGCCTGGGGGTTCACCGCAGGACGGGCCTGAGCAACAGCTTCTGCGGCCGCAGGGTGATGCCGACCCGGGTGGCGTCGTCGGAGCCGGGCACCTGCTCGAAGCGGTACTTGGTGGCCAGCGCCGCCGTGATCAGCGTCAGCTGGGCCATCGAGAAGTGGTCGCTCGGGCACTTCCGATTGCCCACGCTGAAGGGGCTCATGGCGTATTTCGGCACCTCCTTGGCGCGTTCCGGAAGCCAGCGGTCGGGGTCGAACTCCAGGTTGTGCGCGTACGAACGCGGGTCGCGCTGGATCGCGTACGGGCTGTAGACGATGTCGGCCCCGGCCGGAATCCGATAGCCACCGAGTTCGGTGTCGGCGACCGCCCGCCGGGTCAATATCCACACGGCCGGTCGCAATCGCATCGCCTCGACGACGACATTGTTGGTGTGGGTGAGCCTGCGGACGTCGTCGAATGCGACGGGACGAGCGCCATCGGTCAGAGATTCAACTTCCTTCTGCACCTTGTCGGCGTGCTCCGGGTGTTCCGCGAGCACCTGCAGCAGCCACATGATCGTGGAGGCGACGGTTTCGCTTCCGGGCGTGAGAATGGCGACGACCTGGTCGTGGATCTCCTGTTCCCCGATGGGGTCGCCATTCTCGTCCTTCGCCTCCAGCAATGCCGTCAGCAAATCGTCGGGCCTTTGCCCGGAGGCGCGGCGCTCGGCGACGATCTCGTCGACGAGGAGATGCAGATCGGCCAGGGCGCGGTTGAATTCGCGGTTGGCCGGAAGCGGCAGCCGGTACAGCGGGCCGAGCGGCACCACCATCCGCCGGTACATGCCCTGGAAGACGACGGCCAGGGCGTTGCACAGCCGCTCGGCGCGCTCGTCCATGTAGTCGCCGCGCAGCAGACAGCGGGCCGCGATGCGGACGGCGACACGGAAGGACTCGGCGGTGCAGTCGACGGTCTGCCCGGGCTGCCAGCGCTCGGTGAGGGCGTGCGCCTCCTCCTCCATGATCGGGCCGTAGTTCGGGATCGCGTCCAGCCGGAAGGCGGGCTGGATGGTGCGCCGCTGCCGGCGGTGGCGCGGCCCGTTGGCGGTGGCCACGCCCTCCTTGCCGAGCAGGCCCTCCAGCGACTCCCACAGCGGCCCGTCGATCTTGAAGTCGGGGTTGAGGGCGAGCGCTCCGGTGAGGTCCGGGGCCGTGACGGCGTAGACCGTCTTGGGGCCGAGCTTGAGGCGGACGACGTCGCCGTGCTCGCGCAGCCGGGACATGAAGCTGAGCGGATCACGGGCCAGTTTCCAGCCGTGGCCGAGCAGCGGTACCCCGCCACCGGCCAGGGGCGGCTCACGCCATGCGCGATTTTCGGCCTGTGCGGGCCTGACGGACTCGACGGTCATTTCTCACCTGCCGCTTCGTTGTTGACGTACGGGGGTGTGGCGCGGTCGTCCCAGCTGTCGACCCGGTAACGGCCGGACTCGTGGTGGAACCAGTACACGGAACTGAACCAGTTCCGCATATTTCCCAGGCAAGCGCGTACGGCAGTGCTCAGTTCCTTTCCCCGTACAGTGCCGTCGGCGAGGCTGTCGGCGAAGCGCAGCGCCTCCCGTTCGGCGACGAGGAATTCGTCGATGCATTCCAGTACGCGCCGGCGCAGTTCCACGACTGCTTCTTCGAGCGTCAGTCCCTCATGGGTGACGAGACTGATTCCGAGATTGTGGACCTCGTCGCCCGCGATTTCCTTGGGCAGTGAGCAGAGGTCGTTGTACCAGGCGGCGAATTCCTGACTGAGCAGTGCCGCCCGCCGATATGCGGGGTGTTTCCTTACAGTGTCCGGGAGTTCGAGTTCCGCGCTCGGCTCCAGCAGATCGGTCCAGATCCAGTGCGCGAAGGTGAGCCGGCGCAGGGCGAGGTATTCCTCGACCGTCGGGATGTATCCCTCGGTGCGGTTGTGGAATTCCCGGTCGTAGGCCTCGACGACTTCGTGGAAGTGCCGGGCGAAGCGCGCGTTCCAGGTGTCGGGCAGGAAGGCGTACAGCCGCTGGACGCTGTCCGCGAACCCCGCCACCAGGGGGTCAGGGTGGTGCAGATGGGACGCCGGGGAGTCCAGAGCCACATGCAGGCGCTGCCGCAGCCGTTCCCAGGCGGCGGGCCTGCCGTGCACGATGTCGCGGTCGTGGCGGTCGTCCCAGACGAAGAACCACGCGCTGTAGTCCGCTATCGCCTGGAGGACCGCATCCGGGGCGCCGATGTAGTACCCCGCCATGAGGTCGGTGTAGCACAGGCCATCGGCATATTCCTCCACCTTGTCCGCGGGCATGAGCCGTTTTTCCAGCAGCCAGGTGCGGGTCTTCTCCTGGAGCCGGGGCCAATACGGGTGCAGTTGCCGGGGAAACGCCGCCTCGATCACCGGCAGAGAGAGTGATGGTGGTACCGCGAGCGCCGTCGTCGATGTGGTGCCGTGTGGGAAAGAAGACACGAACAAACCCCTCTCAGCCGACCAGAGTGCGCACACCCCTCCCGCTGTGCCGGGCGTGCGCCGTTGCGTATCCCCGCACTTCCCATTCAGCACCACAACTGACCGTTCTGGGAACGGATTTGCTCCATTCACTACCCCAGCATGCTGAGAAGCACCCCTTGTGTGACTGGTGTGCAGCAGCCTCGGGGTGCTATGGGAGCGAACGTGCGACGGACAGACGAACGGGAGAAGACGGACGGCGTCCGCCTGGGATCAACTCCCGGACGGACGCCGTCCGTTGACACATCAGCGACTCGGTGGCCGGCTCGGCCTCGGCTCAGTCGTCGGCTCGGCCGTCGGCTCAGTCGTTGGCGACGACCGGGTAGCGGGGCTCGTTCTCGGCCATCTGCCGCAGCGCGTCCTTGCGGTCCCGCTTGGAGAGCCGGTCGATGTAGAGGTACCCGTACAGGTGGTCCGTCTCGTGCTGGAGGCAGCGGGCGAAGTAGCCCGTGCCGCGCACCTTGATCGGGTTGCCCTTCTCGTCCTGCCCGGTCACCTCGGCGTAGTCGGGGCGGGCGAGCGGCATGTACGCCGTCGGCACGGACAGGCAGCCCTCGTTGCTGTCGTCCAACCGGCGCCTGTCGGCGGGCAGTTCGACCACCTTGGGGTTGCAGACGACGCCGACGTGCCGGACGCCCTCGTCGTCCGGGCAGTCGTAGACGAAGACCTTCTTGTCCACGCCGATCTGGTTGGCGGCCAGGCCCACGCCCTCGGCGGTGCGCTGGCTGGCGAACATGTCCGCGACCAGCTGCCGCAGCTCCTCACCGAACTCGGTGACGTCCTCGCACTCCTTGTGCAGCACCGGGTTGCCCACGACCGTGATCGGCCGCGAGGTCCCCGTCTCGCGCCACGCCTTCTCCCGGGCCTCGGTGTCCTCGGTGTCGATGACGAAGCCCTCGTCGTCCACGGGGAGCACGCCCGCGTGCTGCTGATCGGTGTCCTGCTGCGCCATGACCGACGTATGCCTTCCTGCAAGCTGGAGAAATGGATCCGAGTACAGCCTAAAGGTGCCGTACGGCTCTCTCAGCAGACCTCTTCGAGATCACGCCAGTCCCTGGAGTCCGGGCTGTCCGCGACCCACCCGTCCAGCAGCCCCCTGACCAACGAGGCGGGGGCGGCCACGCCACACTCCCGCTCGGGCACCCACAACTGCCCGTCGGTCCGATGCCCCAGCGGCCCCGGATGCCCCGGCTCGCTGTGATCGTGCGGGTCGAGATGCTCCCCGTCGCCCTCGTCCGCCGGCATCCGCGACTCCGAGCACATCCGGCACAGCAGCCGCACCGACGACGACCAGTCCTCCGCGGCGAACCCGGCGTCGGCGGCCAGCTGCTCCAGCGCGTCCCGGTCCGCCTCGGTCGCCGCCTCCAGCAGAACGACCCAGGTCGGCACGGGCGACGGCGCCCACAGCTCGATCTCGTCGAAGACCGGGTAGGCGTGCCCGGCGGAGGTGGTCCGCTCGCCGTGCGGCACGCCGTCGTGCAGGACGACCTCGCCCCAGCGGCGCCCCGAGGACGGCAGCGGGATCGACAGCACCTCGATCCGGGCCGGGTCCAGCCGGCGCCCCCACACGACCTCGGCCTCGCCCTCCGGCGACAGCCGCACCGCGGCACTGCCCAGGTCCATCCCCACGGGCTCGCCCGAGTCGGCCGCACCCCCCGGCACGGCGAGCCCGTACGCCTGCCAGGCGCGCCGGGCCAGCGGCCAGTCCTGGAGGGCGGTCGCGGCGATGCCCACGTTCCACCAGTCGGGTGCGCCGGTCTCCCGGTCGAGCAGGGCGACCGCGCGCAGCCCGGCGGTGCGGGCCTGCTCCCAGTCGTGCCGGAACTTGTGCAGCAGGGCGAGGTTGAACCAGGACTCCGACAGCCACGGCTCCAGATCGGCCGCCCGTGTCAGCAGCGCGCCCGCGTCCTCGTACCGGCCGTCGCCGATCAGCGTGAACGCACGGTCCGTGGCCTGCCGCCAGGAGGCGGAGGGCCGGTGCCGTCCCTTGCCGAAGATCCTCACGATTCCCGCCTGCCAGTTCCGTGGAGTGGGCTGGCCAGTGCCCCCGGACACTCCCTCTCCTTCGCATCCAACCACGTACGGCCGGAAGGGCGCTCATTACCCATGGGTTACCCAGCCAGGGGCAGGGTCAGACAGTCCCTGGCCAGTACCCGGGCCAGCGCTTCCACCACCTCCGGCGCGTAGTCCCCGGCCGTCCCGAGCCGCAGCTCCTCCAGCGCCTCCAGCGCTTTCAGCGGCCCGCCCGGTCCCGCGCCGTGCGCCTTCTCCTCGTACGCGTTCACCGCCCGTACGATCCTCGCCGCCGGCGGCTGTTCCCGGTAGGGGTCGGCCTGCCGCTCGACGACCACGGCGACCGCCGCGTCCACCCCGGTCTGCCGTACGACGGCCCCGCCGAGCAGTGCGATACGCCGCTGTTCGGCGGCGGGCAGGCCGGCGGTGGCGCCGTCCGGGACCGGGTCGACGAGGCTGAGCTGCCCGATGTCGTGCATGAGGGCGGCGTGCTCCAGGACGGTCAGCTCCGGTCCGGAAAGCCCCAGGTCCCGGCCGACGGCGAGGCTGAGCGCGGCGACGCGACGGGCGTGGCCGGCCGGGGTGTACCCGGCGATCTCGGTGGCCCGCGCCAGGGAGGCGATGGTCTGCCGGTAGGTGGTGCGCACGGCGGCGTACCGGCGCAAGGACAGCTGGGTGAGCAGCAGCGGCAGGCTGAACACGGGCAGCGCCCACAGCCCGACGACGGCGACCGCGAGGGCCATCACCACGCCGGTGGCGACGACGGCGGAGCCGATGCCCGGCATGGCCCGCAGCTCCTCGCGCAGCAGCGGGGCGAACGGCCAGCCGGTGCGGGAGTGAGCCAGCGCGGCGGCGAGCACGGCGTCGCACAGCGCGGTCAGGGCGAGCAGCGCCACCAGCAGCAGGGCGTACGCGGAGCCGCTCCAGCCGTCGAACGCGCCCTGGTTGTACAGGGGCTGGAAGCACACGGCGGCGAAGCCGACGGTGAGCAACCGCCGGGCCAGCTGGTCGGCGCTCGGGCCGCGCCCCCGCGCGATGTGCGGCACGCTGCCGAGCAGCGCGCCCGCGAGGACCACGCCGACGACCTGGGCGGCACCGTGCTCGGTGTGCCGGCCCGCGTGCTCCCCGAGCAGCGCGTACGCCAGCGCCCCGGCGCCCCCGAGCGGCGCGGCCTCGCGCACCCGGGCGCCCGTCCACCGGGCCAGCTCCCCCACCGCGACGAGCACCCCGAAGGCGACGGCGACGGGCCGCTCGGTGAGCCCGGCGTCCACGGTGACGGCGAGCGAGGCGACGGCGAGGAGCGCGGCGCCGCCGTGCACCAGCACGAGCAGGACGGGAGGCCGCCGGACGCACCTGGGGCTCACCGGTGGGCCCCTGTCCGCCCCTCGGCGGATGCGCGGGGCCGGGGCGGGTGGGGTTCGTCGGAGGTGACCGCCGGGTGCCAGCCGTCGCGGCGCAGCACCCGGCACAGGGCCCTGACCATCCGGGGGTCGAACTGGGCGCCGGCGCACCGCTCCAGCTCCGCGAGGGCGGCCTGGACCGGGCGGGCCTGGCTGTAGGAGCGCGTGGAGGTCATCGCGTCGAACGCGTCGGCGACGGCGACGACCCGTGCGGGTTCGGGGATCTGGTCGCCGACGAGCCCGTAGGGGTAGCCGCTGCCGTCGAGGCGTTCGTGGTGGTGCAGGACGGCGGCCCGGGCCTCGCCGAGGAAGGAGATGCCGCGCACGATCTCGTGGCCGTACTCGGGGTGCAGTTCGATCACCCGCCGCTCCTCGGGCGTCAGCGGCCCCTCCTTGCGCAACAGCCGGGTGGGCACGCCGAGTTTGCCGACGTCGTGCAGGATGCCGGCGAAGCGGAGCAGTTCGACGCGCTCGTCGTCCATGCCCAGCTCGCGCGCGATGAGCATCGACGCCCGGCCGACCCGCTCGCTGTGCCCGCGGGTGTAGCCGTCCTTGAGGTCGACGGCCTGCACGAGGGCGCGGATGGTCGCCTGGTGGGCGGCGCGCTCGCGGTGGTACTGGGCGAACACCCACCAGGACACGCACATCGGCAGCAGCACCAGCAGCGCGGCGACCGGCCCGTAGGGGCTGCGCCACAGCACGGCCATCATCAGCCCGGCGAGCCCGTGCACCGCCAGGGGGCCCAGCGAGCGCAGGAACAGCCCGCGCCAGGCCCGTCGTACGGGCACCCGCTCGGCGAGCGCGAGGATGCCGCCGTCCAGGGCGGTCAGCACCAGGCAGAACACGACGACCGCGGCGCCCGCGGGCAGCAGCGCGGAGGGGAGGCCGGAGCCGGCGACGGCGTCCGGGCCGCCGAGCGCCCGGTGCACCCGGGAGGCGGCCCACACGGCGAGGGAGAGCTGGGCGGCGCGCCAGATCCGGCGCAGCGGGACGGGCCGCCGGTCGGTGCCGGAGAGCAGCGCCCCGGGCAGCGCGACGAGCACGGCGGCGGGCGGCGGCAGCAGAAAGGCCCCGGCGAGCAGCACGGGGTAGAAGGGGCCGGCGAGCCGGCGGCGGGCGATCCGCTCCCCCGCGGCGTACAGACCGGCGAGGAGGGCCACCGCCCACCAGGGCACGCGCACGCCCGGCAGCGGCAGCAGCCCGCTCAGGGCGACGAGGACGAGACAGACGACACAGGCGACGTACACGC
Organism: Streptomyces sp. NPDC096205; assembly: GCF_044763135.1. Taxonomy (NCBI): domain Bacteria; kingdom Bacillati; phylum Actinomycetota; class Actinomycetes; order Kitasatosporales; family Streptomycetaceae; genus Streptomyces; species Streptomyces sp. NPDC096205. The sequence goes on from NZ_JBIWFS010000007.1 coordinate 219,265, forward strand.
GCGCCCGCCCCGGTATCGCCTCCATGACCGCCCCTCCCCGGGCACGCCCGTGCCTGTCCAGGCTCGGAGCCTAGGGCGGGGAGGGAGGCGTCCGCGGGCAGAAAGCCCGCGGATTAGCACATTCGGGTGACCCGGGGGGTGTTCGGTCTTCCGGGAGTCAGGACTCCTGCGGGGCGGCCGTGACGTCGTGCTCGGGCACGGCCTGCCCGGAGCGGATCAGGTCGAGCCGGCCCAGGACCTTGGAACGCAGGTCGGTGGGCACGTCGTCATGTCCGCAGCAGCGCTTGACGAGCTTCTTCACGGCCTCTTCCAGGCCGTACTTCTCCAGGCACGGCGAGCACTCCTGGAAGTGCTGCTTGAACTTGTCGCGGTCGACGTCCGGCATCTCACTGTCGAGGAACTCGTAGAGATGATCGAGTACCTCACTGCAGTCCGTCTCGTGCGGCTCTCCGCAGCTCATGAGCCCGAACCTTTCGCTTCGTTCGACTCTCCGGCGCCGGCCGGGACCAGTCCGCGCTCGCGCGCGTAGTCCTCGAGCATGCCGCGCAGTTGCCGGCGGCCCCGGTGCAGCCGGGACATCACCGTACCGATGGGTGTCCCCATGATGTCCGCGATCTCCTTGTACGCAAAGCCCTCTACGTCCGCGAGATAGACGGCGATGCGGAATTCCTCGGGGATCGCCTGAAGTGCTTCCTTCACGTCCGAGTCGGGCAGATGGTCGAGCGCCTGCGACTCCGCGGAGCGCAGACCTGTCGACATGTGCGACTCGGCGCGGGCGAGCTGCCAGTCCTCGATCTCCTCGGCCGCGGAGCGCTGCGGTTCGCGCTGCTTCTTGCGGTACGAGTTGATGAAGGTGTTGGTGAGAATCCGGTACAGCCACGCCTTGAGGTTCGTGCCCTCGCGGAACTGGTGGAAGGACGCGTACGCCTTGGCGTAGGTCTCCTGCACCAGGTCCTCGGCGTCGGCCGGGTTGCGCGTCATGCGCAGCGCGGCCGAGTACATCTGGTCGAGGAACTCGAGCGCGTCCCGCTCGAAGCGCGCGGTGCGCTCCGCGGCCGACTCGTCGCTCGCGTCCGCGCCTGTGCCCTGGCCCTCGGGCAGCTCCGCCTGGCCGTTGTCGGTCCCTGCGTCGGTCCCAGTGACCGGACCCACCTCCTCAAGATCCCGGGCGGGACCGAGGCCGGTCCCACTGGAATCGGAGAATAGACGACTATCCCCACCTGCCGCCGCCCGAATAGGGGCGGTCTTCGCCGCGTGCAGCACCGTCCAGTCCAGGTCAGCGCGGGCACTGCGGCTCGGGCAGTAGGTCGAACCCATGCGGCGGACTTCCTCTCCTACGACGGTGAAGTGCCGGTGGCTCTCGGCACATCTGTCCGCCTCAACCAAGGCCGGGGCCTGCGCATTCCCGGCCGTTCAGCCGAGTGACCGGGTCCACTCGACGACCGCGTCGGTGAGGAGCGCCAGCGCCTCTTCCTGGCTGATGCCGGCCCGTTTGGGCACGGCAAAGCCATGGTCGCCGTAGGGGACCTCGACCAGTTCATGAGCGCCCTTCGGGAATTCCTCAGGCTTTCCGAAGGGGTCGTTGCCGCCCTGGACGACGAGCGTGGGCACCCCGGCGCCGAGCAGTTCGTCGGCGCGGGACTTCTCGGGCTTGCCGGGCGGGTGCAGCGGGAAGCTGAGCGCGAGGACGGCGGCGGCCCCCAGCTCGGTCGCCGTACGGCAGGCCACGCGGGCCCCGGCGGAGCGCCCGCCGGAGATCACCGGGAGCCCGGGCTCGGCCACCGCGGGCCAGATGCCCCGCCAGCCGACGTCGAGGGTCTTCGGCGCGGGCGCGACCTTCTTGCCCGCCACCCGCCAGGGCTGCTCCACGAGGGCGACGCTCACTCCGTGCGCGGGCAGGGCGGCGGCCAGTGCCTGGAGGTCGCGGGCCTCGATGCCGCCGCCCGCACCATGGCTGACGGCGAGGACGAGGCGTGCCTTCCTCGCTCTGTGCCAGGTGACGCGGGCGTCCCCCGCGTCCGTGCTGATGATCTCGGTGATCTCTCGGGTCACGTCAGAAGAGTGTGCCCTCTTCGGGCCCCTCCAGCTCCTTCAGCAGCTCCGGGCCGTTGTTGCGGACGTTGCTGACCGTGGTGGACACCGGGTAGGCGCGCATGAGTCCGGCCGGCGGGGCCGCGAGGAGTTCGCGCAGGTCGTCGGGGTCGGTGCGGGCGGGGTCCAGCCAGGCGTCCCAGCGGTCCGGGGTGAGCATCAGCGGCATCCGCGGGTGGATGTCGGCCAGCGCGTGCGGGCCCTCGGCGGGCGCCTCGGCCAGCGGGCTCGTCTCGGCCTCGGTGGTGATCACCGAGCAGGTCACCCACCAGGCCTGCGGGTGGTCATCGGGCAGAGTGCGGTCGCGCCAGAACTCGTACAGCCCGGCCATGGCGAACACCGACCCGTCGGCCGGGAGCACGAAGTACGGCTGCTTGCGCGGCCGCTTCCTCTTCCCCTCGACCTCCAGGTCGCGCTCCTGCCTGCCGGTGACCCACTCGTAGTAGCCGTCGGCGGGCAGGATGCAGCGCCGGGCGGCGAAGGCGCGGCGGAAGGCCGGCTTCTCGTGCACGGTCTCCGCGCGCGCGTTGATCATCCGGGCGCCGCCCTCGGGCGTCTTGGCCCACGAGGGCACGAGCCCCCACTTCAGCCTGCGCAGCTGGCGAACCGGACGCGGGTCGGCCGCGTCCTTCAGGGGACGGTCGAGGACGGCGTGGACCTCTTTCGTCGGCGCCACGTTGTAGTCGGGAGCCAGCGTCTCCTCGGGCTCCCACTTCTCGACCTCGAAGATCCCGGCGAGATCCTCGGGCCTCCGACTCGCTGCATACCGTCCGCACATGCGTGCCACACTGCCAGACTCCGCCGCGACACAGGGAGCAGCCCGGAAACATGGACACCAGCACAGCGACCTCCCTGTGGGACGAGCTCGTCGGCACGCAGTCCGACCCGGACCTGTGGGTGGTGATCGCGACCGGGGTCGCGGCCCTCGCGGTGGTGGTCCCGCCCGGCGTCTGGCGCGTCGCCCGCAACGCGATCACCATCGCCCACGAGGGCGGCCACGGCCTGGTCGCGCTGCTCACCGGCCGCCGCCTGACCGGCATACGGCTGCACTCCGACACCAGCGGCCTCACGGTCAGCCGCGGCAAGCCGTACGGCCTGGGCATGATCCTCACCGCCGCGGCCGGCTACACCGCACCTCCCCTGCTGGGCCTCGGCGGCGCCGCCCTGCTGGCCGCCGGCCGCATCACGCTGCTGCTGTGGCTGGCGACGGCCCTGCTGCTGGTGATGCTGGTCATGATCCGCAACGCCTACGGCGTCCTGACGGTGGTCCTGACCGGCGGTGCCTTCCTGCTGGTGTCCTGGCTGGCGGGACCCCAGGTGCAGGCGGGGTTCGCGTACGCGGTGGTGTGGTTCCTGCTGCTGGGGGGCGTACGACCGGCTTTCGAGCTCCAGTCAAAGAGGTCAAGGGGAGGAGCCGGAGACTCGGACGCGGACCAGCTGGCGAGGCTGACACACACCCCGGCGGCCCTGTGGCTCTTCCTCTTCCACGTGGTGTCCCTGAGCTCGCTGGTGGGCGGCACACGGTGGCTCTTTTAAGGGGCGCGGGGAACTGCGCGATCAACCACGATGGCGCCGCACCCGACAGACAACCCACATAACCCCACCCTTATAGAGTGGACCCATGTCCCGAACCCCCGCAGAAACCGCCCTCTGGTCGGCCCCCTACGCTCGCGAGGCCGTCGACGCAACGGTCCATGTGCCGGGGTCCAAGTCCGTCACCAACCGCGCCCTCGTCCTCGCCGCCCTCGCCGGAGAACCGGGCTGGCTGCGCCGCCCCCTCCGCTCCCGCGACACCCTGCTGATGGCGGGCGCCCTGCGGGCGATGGGCGTCGGCATCGAGGAGGGTGTCGGCCCCGACGGGACGGGCGAGTTCTGGCGGATCATCCCGACCGCGCTGCACGGCCCGGCCACGGTCGACGTCGGCAACGCGGGCACGGTCATGCGGTTCCTGCCCCCGGTCGCGGCGATCGCCGACGGCCCCATCCGCTTCGACGGCGACCCGAGGTCGTACGAGCGTCCCCTGAACGGCGTCATCGACGCGCTGCGGGTCCTGGGCGCCCGGATCGACGACGACGGCCGCGGCGCGCTGCCGCTGACCGTGCACGGCGGCGGTGCCCTGGACGGCGGCCCGGTGGAGATCGACGCGTCCTCGTCGTCGCAGTTCGTGAGCGCCCTGCTGCTCTCCGGCCCGCGCTTCAACCAGGGCGTCGAGGTCCGCCACACCGGCTCGAACCTGCCGTCGATGCCGCACATCCGGATGACGGTGGACATGCTGCGCGCGGTCGGCGCCCAGGTGGACACCCCGGAGTCCGGCGGCGAGCCCAACGTCTGGCGGGTCACGCCGGGCGCGCTGCTCGGCCGGGACCTGGTGATCGAGCCGGATCTGTCCAACGCCCAGCCGTTCCTGGCGGCGGCGCTGGTGACCGGCGGCAAGGTGCTGATCCCGGACTGGCCAGCCCGCACCACCCAGCCGGGTGACCGGCTGCGGGAGATCTTCACCGAGATGGGCGGCACCTGCGAGCTGACCGACTACGGTCTGGTGTTCACCGGTTCGGGTGCCGTCCACGGTATCGATGTGGACCTCTCCGAGGTCGGTGAACTCACCCCGGGCATCGCCGCGGTCGCGGCCCTCGCCGACTCCCCGTCCACCCTGCGGGGCGTGGCCCATCTGCGGCTGCACGAGACGGACCGGCTGGCCGCGCTCACCAAGGAGATCAACGAACTCGGCGGTGACGTCACCGAGACCGCCGACGGCCTGCACATCCGCCCGCGCCCGCTGCACGGCGGCGTCTTCCACACCTACGAGGACCACCGCATGGCGACGGCCGGCGCGATCATCGGCCTGGCGGTCGAGGGCGTACAGATCGAGAACGTGGCGACGACGGCGAAGACCATGCCGGACTTCCCCGAACTCTGGACCGGGATGCTCGGGGCGTAGGGACGCGGGGAAACACCATGCGCCGCTACGGCAAGCACACCGACGAGGACGACATCCGCCAGCGCCCCAACCGCAAGGGCAACCGGCCGCGGACCAACATCCGGCCCAAGCACGAGGACGCGGCCGAGGGCATGGTCCTCACCGTCGACCGGGGCCGGCTGACCTGCCTGGTCGACGACCGGCCCGTCCTGGCCATGAAGGCCCGCGAGCTGGGCCGCAAGGCCGCCGTGGTCGGCGACCGGGTGTGGTTGGTCGGCGACCTGTCGGGCAAGAAGGACACGCTCGCACGGATCGTCCGCATCGCGGAGCGCTCCTCGGTGCTGCGCCGCACGGCCGACGACGACGATCCGTTCGAGCGGGTGGTCGTCGCCAACGCCGACCAGCTGGCGATCGTCACGGCCCTGGCCGACCCCGAACCCCGCCCGCGGCTGATCGACCGCTGCCTGGTCGCGGCGTTCGACGGCGGTCTCACCCCGCTGCTGGTCATGACCAAGTCGGACCTGGCCCCGCCGGACAAGCTCCTCGAGCTCTACGGCGCGCTCGACATCCCGTACGTCGTCACCAGCCGCGAGGAGCTGGAGACGGGCGGCGCGGCGGACCGGGTGCGCGAGCACCTGGACGGCAAGGTGACGGCCTTCGTGGGCCACTCGGGCGTGGGCAAGACGACGCTGGTCAACGCGCTGGTGCCGGAGGAGCGCAGGCGTCTGACCGGCCATGTCAACGTGGTCACGGGTCGCGGCCGGCACACGACGACCTCGGCGCTGGCCCTGCCGCTCGACGCGGCGGACGGCTGGGTGATCGACACCCCGGGCGTACGGTCCTTCGGCCTGGCCCACGTCGACCCCTCCCGGGTCATCCACGCCTTCCCCGAGCTGGAAGGCGGCACCGAGGGCTGCCCGCGCGCGTGCAGCCACGACGAGCCCGACTGCGCGCTGGACGCGTGGGTCGCCGACGGCCACGCCGACCCCGCCCGGCTGTACTCCCTGCGCCGCCTGCTCGCCACCCGCGAACGCACGGACGGTGACTGACTCCCGCGTTGTTTGCCGCCCCGGGGGTCCGGTAAGGGCATAATCACAAAAGCCGGGCCCCAAGAGCGGGTAAAGCCTGACAAGCGGTCACTGAGCGCCACAGGGCGTGGAGTTACGGGAGGACAGGCACATGGCGTGGCTGCTGGTCGTCGTGGCAGGGCTGCTCGAAACCGGCTTCGCCGTGTGTCTGAAGCTGTCGCACGGCTTCACCCGGCTCTGGCCGACCATCGCCTTCGCCGTCTTCGCACTGGGCAGCTTCGGCCTGCTCACCCTCTCCCTGCGCAAACTCGACGTGGGCCCGGCGTACGCGGTCTGGACGGGCATCGGCGCGGCGGGCACCGCGATCTACGGCATGGCCTTCCTCGGTGACGTGGTCTCCACCCTGAAGATCGTGTCGATCTGCCTGGTCATCTCGGGGGTCATCGGGCTGCAGCTGTCGGGTTCGGCGCACTAGACGGTTCGGGGTGTTTCTCGCACCTCATACGGTGTCCAGGGCGCCGCGTACGAGATCGGCGACCCCGCCCTCGCCGGGCGGGGCGGCGACGCAGGACAGGGCGAGACGGACGGCCAGCTCGCAGGAGCGGGCCAGGTCGGCGGACTCGTGCCCGGCGAGGGCGGCCACGGCCCGGTCGCGGACGATGACGACGAAGTCGGCGGGAGAGGGCAGCGGCCGGTCCGCCCGGCGCTGCGCGGGCACGGCCGAGGACGAGGCGACCGCCGCGGTGGCGGGCGCGGGCAGGCGCTCGTTCCAGCAGCCGGTGAGCATGGCCCGCACCAGCGCGTTCTCCCGGGCGAGGGTGGTGGTCCACTCGGCGGTCGCGGTGAGCTTGCCCCGGGCGTCGTGCTCCGCGGCGAGCGCGCGGTCGACTCCGGCGAGATATCCGTCGGCCTCCCTGCGCAGCAGCGCCCTGGCCAGGCCGTCCTTGCTGCCGAACTCGTTGTACAGCGTCTGCCGGGACACCCCGGCCGCCGCCGCCACATCCACCATCCGCACCGCGGCCCATGGCCTACGGACCAGCGCCGCGAAAGCGGCGTCCAGCAGAGATTCCCGCGCTGCAGGCATCATCGCCTCCCGGGGAGACCGGCTCTGCGCTTCAGATTTGACGCGGATGAGAGCACTGTCAAGGGTTGCGGCGACGGTCCGGGGGGGCTCGCGGTCGCCTGCCGTCCGCGGGCTCGCGGTCGCCCGCCGTCCGCGGGCTCGCGGTCGCCCGCCGTCCGGGGGCTCGCGGTCGCCCGCCGTCCGGGGGCTCGCGGTCGCCTGCCGTCCGCGGGCCGTCGTGGGCCGGTCGCGCAGTTCCCCGCGCCCCTGGGGCGTCGCCGCTCAGCCGCGAGCAACGTGCGCCGCCGCTGCGGGCAGTCGTGCCGCTGGGGCGGCACGGGTGGGCGCAGCGGCACCCGTCAGCGCGGCCGGCGAAGACCCGCCTGCCCCTGCCCTCGGCGACCCGGACCGTCAATGCCCCGAGCTGTCCACACTCCGGCCCCGCTGGCACCGTGCGGACCGCGCCGGATACGGTTCGTCCATGCCGGACTACCTCGACGACCTCCGCCTCGCCCATGTCCTCGCGGACGCGGCAGACGCCGCGACCATGGACCGCTTCAAGGCCCTCGACCTCAAGGTCGAGACCAAGCCGGACATGACGCCGGTGAGCGAGGCGGACAAGGCGGCCGAGGAACTGATCCGGGGCCAGCTCCAGCGGGCCCGCCCGAGGGACGCGATCCTGGGCGAGGAGTACGGCCTGGAGGGCACGGGCCCCCGCCGCTGGGTGATCGACCCGATCGACGGCACGAAGAACTACGTCCGCGGCGTCCCGGTCTGGGCGACGCTCATCAGCCTGATGGAGGCCGGCGAGGGCGGCTACCACCCCGTCGTCGGCGTCGTCTCCGCCCCCGCGCTCGGCCGCCGCTGGTGGGCCGCGAAGGGCCACGGCGCGTACACGGGCCGCAGCCTGTCGAGCGCGACCCGCATCCACGTCTCGGGCGTCTCCCGCCTCGCGGACGCCTCCTTCGCGTACTCCTCGCTCTCCGGCTGGGAGGAGCAGGGCCGCCTCGACGGCTTCCTGGACCTCACCCGCGAGGTCTGGCGCACGCGCGCGTACGGCGACTTCTGGCCGTACATGATGGTCGCCGAGGGCTCGGTGGACATCTGCGCCGAACCCGAGCTGTCCCTGTGGGACATGGCCGCCAACGCGATCGTCGTCACCGAGGCCGGCGGCACCTTCACCGGCCTCGACGGCCGCCCGGGCCCGCACAGCGGCAACGCGGCCGCGTCGAACGGCCTGCTCCACGACGAGCTGCTCGACCACCTCGACCGGCGCTCCTGACTCACGCCGTACTGCCTCACGCGCCCTCAAAGGGCCGCGCGCGCCCCCTTGTTGACCCGTTCTTTGCCTGCCACTCTGAGAGTCCCCCCACTTGTGAACTTGTGAAACAATGAACAAGGGGGCGGGACACTCCCAGGAGGTGGCTCCAGCCCATGCTCGTCCGTGACGCCATGAGCACGATGGTCCTCACCATCGGCCCCAACCACACCCTTCGACAGGCCGCCGCCCTCATGTCCGCCCGCCGGGTGGGCGCGGCCGTGGTCCTCGACCCCGACGCCGGCGGACTCGGCATCCTCACCGAACGCGACATCCTCAACTCCCTCGGCCGGGGGCAGGACCCCGACACCGAACGCGCCCACGACCACACCACCACCGACGTCGTGTTCGCCGCGCCGTCCTGGACCCTGGAGGAGGCGGCCGCCGCCATGACCCACGGCGGCTTCCGGCATCTGATCGTGCTGGACCGAGGCGGGCCCACCGGCGTCGTCTCGGTCCGCGACATCATCCGCTGCTGGGCACCGGCGAGGCAGCAGGTGCCTGCCTGACCCACCGTCGTACGACGGAGCGGGCCGGACTCCCCAGGGAAGTCCGGCCCGCCCCGCGGCAGGCGATCCGTGCCGCGTCAGCCGCGCAGCGCCTGGACCGCGACCTCCAGCCGCTTGCCGAAGTCCTCGTCGGCCTTGCGGAAGTTGCCGATCGCCCGCTCGACGATGTCGTCGCGCGAGACCCCGGCCATCACCCCGGCCAGATTGCCGACCAGGCGCTCCTTCTCGTCCTCGGCCATCAGCCGGTACAGGTTGCCCGCCTGCACGAAGTCGTCGTCCTCGGCGTGCACCGGGGCCACGTGGTCGCCCGTGACACCGCTGACGGAGACGGGCCCCCACAGCGGACGGCCGGTCTGCTGCGGGCCGCCGAAGCTGTTCGGCTCGTAGTTCTTCGCGCCGCCGTGCCGGCCGTCGTAGAGGTGGCCGTCACGGGAGTTGGTACGCGCCTCGGTGGCGTGCGGGCGGTTCACCGGCAGGTGGTCGGCGTTGATGCCGACGCGGTAGCGGTGCGCGTCGCCGTACGCGAACAGCCGCCCCTGGAGCATCTTGTCGGGCGACGGGCCGATGCCCGGCACGAAGTGAGCGGGGCTGAAGATGCTCTGCTCGACCTCGGCGAAGACGTTCTGCGGGTTGCGGTTGAGCTCCAGCCGGCCGATCTCGACGACCGGGTAGTCCGCGTGCGGCCACACCTTGGTCAGGTCGAACGGGTTGAAGCGGTACGTCGCCGCGTCCGCCGCCGGCATGATCTGCACACCCACGGTCCAGCTCGGGAACTCGCCCCGCTCGATGGCCTGGCGCAGGTCGCGCTGGTGCGAGTCGGGGTCCTTGCCCGCGAGGAGCTCGGCCTCCTCGGCGGTCAGGTTCTTGATGCCCTGGTCGGTCTTGAAGTGGTACTTGACCCAGAAGACCTCGCCCGCCTCGTTGTTCCACTGAAACGTGTGCGAACCGAAACCGTCCATGTGACGGTACGACGCCGGGATGCCGCGGTCGCCGAACAGCCAGGTCACCTGGTGCGTGGACTCGGGGCTGAGGCTCCAGAAGTCCCAGACGTTGTCCGCCTCCTGGCTGCCCGTGTACGGGTCGCGCTTCTGGGTGTGGATGAAGTCGGGGAACTTGATGGCGTCCTTGATGAAGAACACCGGGGTGTTGTTGCCGACGAGGTCGTAATTGCCCTCCTCGGTGTAGAACTTCAGCGAGAAGCCGCGGGGGTCGCGCACGGCGTCCGCGGCACCGAGGTTGCCGGCCACCGTGGAGAAGCGCAGGAACACCTCGGTCTGCTTGCCGACCTCGGAGAGGAAGGCCGCCCTGGTGTACGGGGTGACGTCCGCGGTGACGGTGAAGGTGCCGTAGGCGCCCGCGCCGCGCGCATGCACGACCCGCTCAGGGATGCGCTCACGGTTGAAGTGCGCGAGCTTCTCCAGCAGGAGCTGGTCCTGGACGAGGACCGGGCCCCCGGCACCCGCGGTCTCACTGTTCTGGTTGTCGGCGACCGGAGCACCGGTCTCCGTCGTAAGCGGTCCCTGAGTCACGTGGGCCTCCTGCTGCTGCGCCATTTCTTGCCTGTCCTGTCCCTTGGCCAAAGCCGTTCCCGATCCTACACTGGACTAAGTCCAGAACAAGCAGAGATCCAAATTCACACCGGGTCGGGACCTGGTCCCCCTTGCTGTTAGGCTGGTCTCATGAGTGACCTTCTTGAACGGCTGCGCGGACGCGGATGGCGGATGACCGCGCAGCGTCGTGTCGTGGCCGAGGTCCTGGACGGCGAGCACGTCCATCTGACGGCCGACGAGGTCCATGCGCGCGCGGTGACGAGGCTGCCCGAGATCTCCCGCGCGACCGTCTACAACACCCTGGGTGAGCTGGTCTCCCTCGGCGAGGTGCTGGAGGTGTCGACGGACAAGCGCGCCAAGCGCTACGACCCGAACGCCCACCGGCCGCACCACCACCTGGTCTGCGCCCAGTGCGGCGCCATCCGGGACGTCCACCCCGCCGGCAACCCCCTCGCCGACCTCCCCGACTCCGAACGCTTCGGCTTCACGGTCTCGGACGTCGAGGTCACCTACCGGGGCGTCTGCCCGGACTGCGCAAAGGCGTGACCTCACACACATAAGGCCCTGGCTCGCTAGCCAGGGCCTTTTTCTTGTCTCCGCATGCCGCGCACACGGGCATACGACTGAGGGCCGGAACCCTTTCGGATTCCGGCCCTCGGCCTTCAGTAGCGGGGACAGGATTTGAACCTGCGACCTCTGGGTTATGAGCCCAGCGAGCTACCGAGCTGCTCCACCCCGCGTCGATGAATGCAACATTACGTCAAGGAACCGTACGGAGGCAAATCCATTACAGGCCCCCGTCCGCCCCTTGGCTTCGGGCAACCGCTCGGCGAGACGCCGCAGGATGTCGTCCGCCCCAGCTGCCGGCCTGCTTGCCGCCCCAGCTGCGGGCCTGCTTGCCGCGCCAGCTGCGGGCAATCGTGCCGCTGGGCGGCACGGGTGGGCGCAGCGGCACCTCGTCAGCGCCGAGGTGCGCGAACGCCCCGGCCCCGGCACCCACGCCCCGCGCCCCACAGCAGGGCCCAGCTCGACCCAGCCAGGCCGAGCTCAGGCCGAGCTCAGGCCGACAGCTCCTCCCGCAGCGCGTCCCGCAGCCGGGCCGCCCGCTCGGCGACCTCCGCCGGACCCAGCGTCACCGCCCGGTCCGCCCACCGCTGCCCCTCCGCGAGCTCTCCGCGACGCGCGTAGACCAGGGCCAGCCGCAACGCCGCCCGGCCGTGCCCGGCGTCAGCCGCGCGCGTCCACCAGACCGCCGCCTCCGGCTCACTGCCCTCGCGGGCCAGCAGCAGGCCGAGGTTGAAGGCGCCGTTCCGGGACCCAGCCTCCGCGGCCTCCCGGTACCACCGCGCCGCCTCGACGACGTCGCCCCGCGAGGCGGCCAGCATTCCGACCCGCACCTGGGCCCGCCGGTGCCCCTGCGTGGCGGCGCGCTCGTACCACTCCTCGCACTCGCTCCGCTCCCGCACCGGCTCCCCCAGCTCGTGCGTGGCGACCGGCGGACGCCGCGCGTCCAGCAGCGCTGCCAGCCGGTACGCGCCCTCCGCGCTGCCCCCGCCCGCCGCGCACCGCAGATGCCGCTCGGCCTCCTGCTCCTCGCCCTCCCGCAGCCGGGCGATCCCGACCTGGAGCGCCGCCTCGGTGTGCCCGGCCGCGGCGGCCCGCTCGTACCAGCGCAGCGCCGTCTCGCCCTCGCCGCGCCCGGCGTACAGGATGCCCAGGTTGAACGCGGCGTCCACGCTCCCGGCCTCCGCGGCCTTGGAGAACCACGGCTCCGCACCCGTCGGGTCGCTGCCCTGGAGCAGCAGGACGGCCAGCGCGTTCGCCGCCTCCCGGTGCCCGGCGTACGCCGCGTGCCGGTACCACTGCTCGGCCTGCGCGATCCGGCCCTGCTCGGCGCAGAGCAGCCCGAGGTTGTACGCCCCGTTCACATCGCCCGCGTCCATCGCGGCCCGGTACCACCGCTCGGCCGTCTGCGTCTCGCCGCGCTCGGCGTGCAGCGCGCCCAGTGCGTTGGCCGCGTTGCCGTCGCCGTCCTGCGCGGCCCGCAGCCACCAGACGGCGGCGCTCTCGGTGTCCCCGGCGTCCCGCAGCAGGAACCCGAGCGCGCACGCGGCCCGCGGCTCGCCGTCCTTGGCCGAGGTCAGGTACCAGCGCCCCGCCTCCTTCAGCTCGCCCCGGCGCTCCAGGATCGCGCCGAGCTGCAGCGCGGCCCGACGGTGCCCGCGCGCGGCGGCCTGCCGGTACCACTGCTCGGCCTCCGCGGAGGCGCCCACGAAGGAGTCCGTGACACCGCATGACGCGCCGGCGCCCACCGCCGCCGTGTCCGTCCGGAAACTGCCCGTGCTGACACCGTTGTCAGGCCCGGTCCCGCCCTCTGGTGCGCTCTTGCGGTCAAGCGCCCTGGCCAGCCGGTACGCGGCCTCCCGGTGCCCCCGCTCGGCCGCCACTCTCAGCCATCTCTCGGCCCCGGCGTCCCCGCGGTGCTCCAGCAGATCGGCCAGCGCGTACGCCCCGAGGGTGTGCCCCTGCTCGGCGGCCTGGCGCAGCCAGTACTCGGCGGCGGGCTCGTCCCCGCGCTCACGGTGGTGCCGACCCAGCGCGTGCGCGGCGGGCGCGGACCCGGCGACGGCGGCGATACGCCACCATCCGGCGGCCTCGTCGGCGTAACCGCGCTGGTGGAGGAGGACTCCCAGGTTGTTGGCCGCGGCCCGGTCGCCCTCGGCGGTGGCGGCACGCAGATGGGGCTCGGCTCCGTCGAGATCACCGCGGCGCAGCAGCATGGCCCCGAGGACGCTCATGGCCTCGACGTCGCCGGCCTCGGCGGCGATCCGGTGCCGCGCCTCCTCGACCGCCTCGCCCGTTTCGTCCCGTACGGGGCTGGGTTCCTCGCGGCCGGAAGGCTGCACAAAACGCCCTGTCTCCAACAGAGTTGCCTTGTCCCCCATAACGTCCATCGTCGCACCACCTGCAACCTGGGTACACCCGGTATACCGCAGTCCGTGAGGTCACTTCAGCGTTTTGTCGACATGCCCACAGAGAGACAAGTCAAACACAGTTCGCCCAACTCCCCACCGCGGCACGACGATCCCCGGGCATCGGCACATGCGTTCGCACACCACGAAGGCCCGGATCCTGTTGAGGATCCGGGCCTTCGGTGTCGCACGGCGTACCGTCGACTTCAGTAGCGGGGACAGGATTTGAACCTGCGACCTCTGGGTTATGAGCCCAGCGAGCTACCGAGCTGCTCCACCCCGCGCCGTTGTGTTGCAACCGTACCACGGCGCGGGGTGACCTTCTGACCGGCCCTTGATCAGGCCCTTTGCCGGCCTCTGATCATGTTCTCGGGCTGGGGCTGGGACTGCTGCCGGGACTGCCGCTCGGGCGGGGGCTCGGGCTGCTGCCCCCGCTGTCGCCTCCGGCTCCGCCCGAGCCGGCCCTGGTCTGCGCCGCCTCGGCACGCTGGAGTGCGTCCTCCAGATCCTTCTGCGCCCGGCCGTACGCCTCCCAGTCGCCCTTCTTGAGGGCCTCCTGGCCCGCGTCGAAGGCCTTCTGGGCGTCGTCCAGCGCCTGCTGGACCGTGGGGTTCTTGGAGGTCGGCGGCTTGGTCGTGCCGTCGTCGCCCTCGTCCGGCGGCTCCGGCGTCGAACCCTGCGCTCCGAACACCTTGTTGAGGGCCTCGTCCAAGGTGTCCTCGAACGCGGTCTGACCGCCGTACGTCACCAACACCTTGCGCAGCAGCGGGTACTTCAGCCCGCCACCGCGGACGTAGACCGGCTCGACGTAGAGCAGTCCGCCGTCGAGCGGCACCGTGAGCAGGTTGCCGTACTCGACCTCGGAGTCGCCGCCTCTGAGCAGCCTGATCGACTCGGCGATGTCCTGCTCGGAGTTGAACTGGCTCTGCACCTGCTTGGGTCCGTCGACCGTGGTGCTCGTCGGCAGCTTCAGGATTCTGATCTTGCCGTAGCCGCTGGTGCCGGCCTCGGCGTCGACCGCCATGAACGCGCTGAGGTTGTCACGCCCGTTGGGCGTGAACGTCGTCGTCAGCGAGAACGCCTGCTCCTTCTGGTCCGGCATCTTCATGCTGAGGTAGTACGGCGGCACCGCGTTGCCCGACTTGTTGGTCGGGTCGTCCGGCACCTGCCACACCTCGCTGCCGCTGAGGAAGGTGTCGGCGTCGTCCACGTGGTAGCGGGCGAGCAGCTCGCGCTGGACCTTGAACAGGTCCTGCGGGTACCGCAGATGGGCCATCAGGCCCTGCGAGATGGCGCTCTTGGGCTCGACCGTGTCGGGGAACGCCTTCATCCAGGTCTTCAGGACCGGGTCCTCGGTGTCCCACTGGTAGAGCTTGACCTCGCCGGTGTACGCGTCGACGGTCGCCTTCACCGAGTTGCGGATGTAGTTGACCTGGTTCTGCTGGGCCACCACCGCGCGGGAGTTGTTCGTCGCGGTGAGCGAGTCGGCCGTGGTGTCACCGAGCGTCGTACGGGAGGCGTACGGGTAGCCGTTGGTGGTGGTGTAGGCGTCGACGATCCACTGGATCCGGCCCTCCACGACCGCCGGGTAGGCGTCGCCGTCGATGGTCAGCCACGGGGCGACCGCCTCGACCCGGTCCTTCGGCGTGCGGTTGTACAGAATCCGCGAACCCTCGCCGATGGCGCCGGAGTACAGGATCTGCGGCTCGCTGAACGCGACCGCGTACGCCGCGCGGTTGAGCGGGTTGGAGAGGTTGACGCCGCTCTTGCCCTCGTAGCTGTACGTCTTCTCGCCGCTGTCGTCGGAGTAGTCGATCTCCTTCTGGGGACCGCCGACGATGGAGTAGGTGTCGGTCTTCTCGCCGTAGTAGATGCGCTGCTGGTACCGGGGCAGGTCGCCCTGGGACGGCAGGTCGGACTCGGTGAAGACCGGACGGCCCTCGGAGTCGGCGGTGGTGCCCTTGGCGGCGACCACGCCGTAGCCGTGGGTGTAGCGGAAGTGGCTGTTGATCCAGTTCTGCTTGTCCACGCCGCCGAGGTTCAGCTCGCGCAGACCGATGACGGTGTCCTGGTCGGTGCCCTTGTCGTTGTAGCGGTCCACGTCCAGGTTGTTCGGGAAGGCGTAGTACTTCCGCATCTGCTGGAGCTGCTGGAACGTCGGCGAGACGATGTTCGGGTCCAGGATGCGGATGCTGGCCGCGGCGTCGACGTCGTCGCGCAGCTTCGTCTTGTCCTCGGTCTGGCTCTTGCCCGTGTAGTCCGTGACCTGGGCGCCGTCGATGCCGTAGGCCTCACGCGTCGCCTCGAGGTTCTTCTCGACGTACGGGGCTTCCTTGGCCTGCTCGTTGGGCTGGACCTGGAACTTCTGGACGATCGCCGGGTACAGGCCGCCGATGAGGATCGCGGAGAGCACCATCAGGCCGAAGCCGATGACCGGAAGCTGCCAGGTGCGCCGCCACAGGGTGGCGAAGAACAGCAGGGCGCAGATGACGGCGATGCAGAACAGGATCGTCTTGGCCGGCAGATAGGCGTTGGCGTCGACGTACCTGAGGCCGGTCCAGTTGTCCGTCGCCTTGAAGTCGCTGGACTTCACCGCGAGGCCGTACCGGTCGAGCCAGTACGCGACCGCCTTCAGCGCGACGAAGATGCCCAGCAGCACCGACAGGTGCCCGGTGGCCGCAGCCGTGGCGCGCGCGCCCGGGCTGGTGACGCGCAGCCCGCCGTACAGGTAGTGCGTCAGCGTGGCGGCGATCAGCGACAGGATCGCGGCGGCGAAGCCGAAGCCCAGCAGGAAGCGGTACCAGGGCAGGTCGAAGGCGTAGAAGGAGACGTCCAGGTGGAACTGCGGGTCCTCCTGGCCGAAGGACACGCCGTTGACCCACATCAGCCAGGTCCGCCACTGACCGGAAGCGGACGCGCCGGCGATCAGGCCCACCAGGGCGGTGATCGCGAGCAGCAGCCACTTCTTGTAGGGCGCGATGCCCATCCGGTAGCGGTCCAGGCTCTGCTGCTCCATCGACATCGCGCTCAGCGGCGGGCGCAGCCGGTGGGCCAGCCAGATGTTGAAGCCGACCGCGAGGGCCATGAGCAGGCCGAAGACGAAAAACAGTCCGATCTTGGTCGACAGCGTGGTCGTGAAGACGGACGAGTAGTTCACCGACCGGTACCAGAGCCAGTCCGTCCAGAAGCCCGCGAACATGGTGAACGCCATGCCGAGAACGGCAAGCACGCCCAGTGTCATGAGCAGGGTCCGGACACGCCGGGACGGGCGGCCCACTCTGATCCGTGGCCCCGTCGGGCCTCCGCCGCGGTCCGGCATCTGGAAAGCCAAGGTGCGCACCTCGAAGTTCGCTGTTGGTCCGTCAGGCCCCCGGGTTCGCGGGCCCTCGGTCGGGCCCCGTGATCGTAGGCCCACACCTATGCAACTTACTCACGCTTTACTCGGTTCCCGATTCGGGTCAGGAACCAGGCAGGATTGTGACCATGTCCAACACTCCCATGGCGGCGAGCCCGCTCACCCGGGCCGTACTCGAGATCGACGAGTACGCCTCCGGCCTCGGCTGGGACCAGCCCGCCCGCCTTTTCGCCCTCGTAGACACCGCTCGGCTGCGGACCCAGGAGCCCGCGCTCGCGGCGCAGCTCGGCCTCGGGGACGAGCCGGAGACCCCCACCGGTCTCACCCCGATCGAGCAGGACGAGATTCCAACGGACAAGGCGCTCGACGAGTTCCTCGGCACCATCGCCTGGCCCGACGCGGTGGTCGGCTGCGCCCTCACCGTCGAGCGGCTGATGCTGCCGCCGTCCGCGGAGGCTCAGGTTCCGGACGGTCTGGGCGAGGCCCAGCTCGCCAAGTGGGTCGCGCGGCACCCCGAGCGCCAGGAGGTCCGCATGACGGTCGCGGTGCTGCGTGACGGTGCCCGCGAGTCGGCGCTGCGGCTGCGCGAGAAGGACTCGCCGACCGAGGTGCTCACCGGCCCCGACCTGGTGCCGGGTCTGGCGGAGGCGCTGGCTGCGACGTTCGAGGACTGAGGCCTCACGGCGTTCGTACGGCTCGTAAGGCGACGGGGGCGCCCCTGCTCGAGGGGCGCCCCCGGCCTGTTCCGCAGCGGTGTGGCCGTTTCCGTAGCCGGTGCGGCTCAGCCGGTGGTGCACTTCGGCAGGTCCGCGGTGTCGCCCTTGCGGATGTCCTGCAGGGCGTCGAGCGCGTCACCGATGGTGTCGACCTTGACCAGTTGCAGCCCGGACGGGGTGTCCTTGGCGGCGGCCGCGCAGTTGTCGGCGGGCGTCAGGAAGTACTTCGCGCCCTTGTCGCGGGCGCCGACCGTCTTCATCTCGATGCCGCCGATCGGGCCGACCTTGCCGTCGTCGTCGATGGTGCCCGTACCGGCCACGAACTGGCCGCCCGTCAGGCTGCCCGGGGTGAGCTTGTCGTAGATGCCGAGCGAGAACATCAGTCCGGCGCTGGGGCCGCCGACGTCGGCGAGCTTGATGTCGATGGTGAACGGGAAGGTGTGGTCCGTGCCGGCCGTGATGCCGACGATCGCGCGCTTCCCGCCGTCGTCGTCGGAGGCCGTCGTGGTGATCGTGACGTCCTCGGTGCCGGTCGCGGTGCGGTGCTCCTTCTCCGCGGCGGCCTGCTCCTTGGCGGGCACGACGGTGAAGACGACGTCCTCGCCCGGCTTGTGCTTCGTCACCAGCTCGGCGACGTCCCCGGGCTGCTTCACGGCCGTGCCGTCGACCGCCTTGATCACATCACCGGCGTGCAGCGAACCCTCGGCGGGCTCGTCCTTCACGACCGTCGAGACGACCACCCAGGACTTCACGGGGATGTCCAGCTCCTTCAGGGCGGCGACCTTGGCGCTCTCCTGGGACTGGCTGAACTCCTCCGCGTTCTCCTGCGTGGACTCCTCCTCGGTCTTGCCGTCCGGGTACAGCGTGTCGTGCGGCACGATCTTGTTGTCGTGCGCGAGCCAGCCGTAGACCGCCTCGACGAGGTTCATCCGGTAGTCGGCGCTGGTGACCCGGACGGTGGTCATGTTGAGGTTGCCGGTCGTCGGGTAGGTCTTGCGGCCGGAGATCTGCAGCACCGGCTCGCCGTCGTGCTCGCCCAGGGTGTTCACCGTCGGACCCGGGGACATCTCCGAGTACGGCACTTTGATGAGCACTCCCGCGCACAGGAGCACGATCAGCATCAGGGTCGACGCGAGCATCGTCGTGGTGCGGCGTGGCATGCCACGACAGTACGTGACGAGCCTGTCGGAACACCGTCAGGGCCGCGATCAGCCGCTGGTGCGGGACTTCTCCATGGCCGCGCGAAACCGGGCATACCCGTCGAGCTCCGGACCGTCACCCCGTGTCCTGCGTGTCCGGTTGGCCCAACTGCCCCACAGACCGGCGCCGATCGCAGCCACCAGCGGAATCAGCAACCAGGCGAGCGCCGCCATGCCGACCTCCCAACCCCATGAGCGTCCGCAACTGACTGATCAGCAGATTAAACATCCGCACTGACAACGCTCACGGCAGGGGTGCGGTTACGCAACCGGAGGGGTGGGTGACTGTGCGTGTGACAGGTGTGCCGGAGCTCAGCAGGCGCCGACCCACTCCTCGGTGCCGTCCGAGAACTTCTGGTGCTTCCAGATCGGCACCTCGTGCTTGAGGTCGTCGATCAGCTTCCGGCACGCCTCGAAGGCCTCGCCGCGGTGCGGGCACGACACGCCGACCACGACAGCGAGGTCGCCGACCTGCAGATCCCCCACCCGGTGGACGGCGGCCAGCGCCCGCACCGGGTACTCCGCCACGACCTTCTCGGCGATCCGCCGCATCTCCGCCTCCGCGGAGGGGTGGCAGGAGTAGCCGAGCTCGTCGACATCGGCACCCCCGTCGTGGTTCCGCACGGTCCCCACGAAGAGAGCGGTCCCGCCGGCGGCGTCGTCCCCCACCGCCGCGAAAACCTCGTCCAGGGAGAGCGGCGTCTCCCTGATCCCGATCAGCTTGATCGGATCCTGCGCGGCCTGCTCGCCGGGGTGATCGTTCGTGAGTGCCATACATCCATCGTGCCGCACACGCGGGAGCAGGGGGAATACCGTCATCGCCCCGCGCGCGTGGGGGCGGATTTGGAGATACGTACGGAGGGACGGGGCAGGGGGGTGCGGGGGTGGCTCGGCATCGCGTCCGGCCGCAGGCCGTGGTGGGTCGGTCGCGCAGTTCTCCGCGCCCCTGGGGCGTAGGTGGTCCTAGCTGCGGGCAGTCGGGCCGCTGGGGCGGCTCCCGGCCCAAAGAAGCGGCACGTCGTAGCGCCGAGGTGCGCGAACGCCCCGGGTCCAGCGACAACGCCGCAGCACCTGACAGGACGGCCCACCAGAGCCCGCTCAGATACGCCGCCGAGCCTTCCGGGCGCGCCGTACGACAGCCGCCGCGCCCAGCAGAGCCACCGTCGCACCGGCGGCCCCCGCAGCCGTCGCGTCCTTCCGCCCCAGCCGCCGTCCGGCAACGGTGTGCCGCCCGGAGACCTCCTCCAGCAGCTCCGCGAGCACCTCCTCGTTGGTCCACTGCGGCCGCCACCCGGCGTCGTGCAGCCGGCTGCCGCTCACCACCCAGGGGTACATCGTGTAGGCGAGGTCACCCGCGGGCGAGGGCGTCAGCCCGATCCGGTGCAGCCGGGCCGCGGCGCCGAGCGCGACCGCGGAGGGCAGCTCCATCCGGCGGATCCCGCTGAGCTCCTCGACCTCCTCCTGCTCCAGCCATCCGTCGCACCCGACGGCCAGCTCCCCGTCGACCTTCTCCAGGACGGCGTACTCCAGAGCGCTGCACAGATCCTCGACGTGGCAGAACTGCCACGCGGGCCGCGACCCGGCGACGACCAGCAGCCGCGGCGACTCGAAGTACCTGGTCAGCGCGGTGTCGGTGCCGCCGACCAGGACGGCGGGCCGTACGACGGTGACGTTCAGCCCGGGATGCGCGCGCGGGGCGCGCCGCGCGAGCCGCTCGATCTCCAGCAGGTCCCCGACGCCGGTCGCCTCGGCCGTGGCGCGCAGCTCGGCGTCCTCGGACAGCGGCAGCTCGTTGTCCGGCAGGGCGCCGTAGACCATGGAGGACGTGCACAGCACCACGCGATGCACCCCGGCCGCGGCGGCCGCGGTCAGCACGGTCTGCGTACCCCGCACGTTGTACGCCGTCCGGGCGGCGGGATCCGTCTCCAGATCCAGGTCGAGGGCGAGATGCACGACCACGTCGGCGCCCCGCAGTTTGTCGGCGATCGCCGGGTCGCGCACGTCGAGGATGTGCCACTGCGCGTCCGCGCACGGGCCGCGCCGCTCGTCGATGGCGATGACCTGCTTGATCTCCTCCGACGCGGCGAGCCGCTCGGTGAGCAGGGCACCCACGCCGGACGCGGCACCGGTGACCGCGACGACGGGCCCGCGCGCGGCGGGAGAGGTTGACGGGTTTCGCGCTGCGCGAACCTGCGGGTCTGGGGAACTCACCGGGCGTCTCCAGCGGTTGTCTTCAATACGAGCGCGAGTGACGCGTACGTACCAGGTGGCATCCATCCTGCCGCAGGCCTTCTGTCGGCGAAGCACCGAGGCCCCAACCGCCCACGGTGTCTACGCTGGGTGGTGTTGTCGGGCAGTCGTGCCGTCGGGAAAGAACCGGCGGCCTTACCAGCCGAGGAATCCCGTGAGTGACACCCCATTCGGATTCGGCCTTCCGCCGGAGGAGCCGGAGAACGGCGACGAGGGCAAGAAGAAGGACCAGCAGAGCGGTGGTGAGCAGGGACCGGCCAACCCGTTCGGCTTCGGGCTGCCCGGCGCCGGAGGCTTTGGCGGCCCCGGAGCGGACAATCCGCTCGCTGCCATGTTCGGCTCGCTGAACCCCACCGACCTGGGCGCCGCGTTCCAGCAGCTGGGCCAGATGCTCTCCTACGAGGGCGGCCCGGTGAACTGGGACATGGCCAAGCAGATCGCGCGCCAGACGGTCGCCCAGGGCACCGCGGACGGCGTGAAGGACGCCAGCGTCGGCCCGGCCGAGCGGACCGCGGTCGAGGAGGCCGTCCGTCTCGCCGACCTGTGGCTGGACGACGCCACCTCGCTGCCGTCCGGCGCGGGCACCGCCGTGGCGTGGAGCCGTGCCGAATGGGTCGAGGCCACCCTGCCCGCCTGGAAGGAGCTGGTCGACCCGGTCGCCGAGCGGGTCGGCGGCGCCATGGGCGACATCCTGCCGGAGGAGATGCAGGCCATGGCCGGCCCGCTGATCGGCATGATGCGCTCGATGGGCGGTGCGATGTTCGGCACGCAGATCGGCCAGGCCGTGGGCGTGCTGGCGGGCGAGGTCGTCGGCTCCACCGACGTCGGCCTGCCGCTCGGGCCGGCCGGCAAGGCCGCGCTGCTGCCGGTGAACATCGAGGCGTTCGGCAAGGACCTGGGCATCGCCAAGGACGAGGTGCGGCTGTACCTCGCCCTGCGCGAGGCGGCCCACCAGCGCCTGTTCGCGCATGTGCCGTGGCTGCGCTCGCACCTGTTCGGCGCCGTCGAGGGCTACGCGCGCGGGATCAAGGTCGACACCGCCAAGCTCGAGGACGTGGTCGGCCAGTTCGACCCGCAGAACCCCGAGGAGCTGCAGCAGGCGCTCCAGCAGGGCATGTTCCAGCCGGAGGACACCCCGGAGCAGAAGGCCGCCCTGGCCCGTCTGGAGACCGCTCTGGCGCTCGTGGAGGGCTGGGTGGACGCGGTGGTCCACGCGGCCGCCAAGCCGCGCCTGGCGTCCGCGGACGCGCTGCGGGAGACCCTGCGCCGACGCCGCGCCACCGGCGGCCCGGCGGAGCAGACCTTCGCCACGCTGATCGGCCTGGAGCTGCGCCCGCGCAGGCTGCGCGACGCCTCCCGCCTGTGGGCGTCCCTGACGGACGCGCGCGGGGTGGACGGCCGCGACGCGCTGTGGGCCCACCCGGACATGCTGCCCACCGCGACGGACCTCGACGACCCGGACGGCTTCGTGCACCGCGAGCACCTGGACTTCTCCGAGCTGGACAAGATGCTCGGCGAGGCGGCGGACGGCTCCACGAAGAAGCCCGACCTGCACAAGAAGGGCGACGACACCGAGTGAGCCTGTACGACGACGCGGTCCTCGTGCTCAAGGGCTACGAGGACCAGCCCGACCTGCGCCAGGCCTACCTGGACCATCTCGCGGCCCACCCGGACGGCATGTGGAAGGCCTGCCACGCGGGCCACCTCACCGCCAGCGCCCTGGTGGTCGACCCCTCGCGCGGGCGGGTGCTGCTCACCCTGCACAGGAAGCTGCGGATGTGGCTGCAGATGGGCGGCCACTGCGAGCCTCAGGACACCTCCCTGGAGGCCGCCGCCCTGCGTGAGGGCACCGAGGAGTCGGGCATCCCCGGCCTGACCCTGCTGGCGGGCGGCCCGGTGCGCCTGGACCGCCATCCCATCCCGGCCCCCTGCAACTGGCACCTGGACGTCCAGTACGCGGCCCTGGCACCCGCCGGAGCCGCCGAGGCCATCAGCGACGAGTCGCTGGACCTGCGCTGGTTCGCCTACGACGAGGTGGCGGACGTGGCGGACGAGTCGGTCGTACGACTGCTCGAAGCGACCAGAGCACGGCTCTGAACAGATAGAGCAAGGCTCTGAACAGGTAAGGGGTGGCCACCAGGGTGGCCACCCCTTACGTCTGCTTTCCGGACGG
The DNA here is from genome assembly GCF_044763135.1 of Streptomyces sp. NPDC096205. Classification (NCBI taxonomy): domain Bacteria; kingdom Bacillati; phylum Actinomycetota; class Actinomycetes; order Kitasatosporales; family Streptomycetaceae; genus Streptomyces; species Streptomyces sp. NPDC096205. The sequence goes on from NZ_JBIWFS010000007.1 coordinate 242,406, forward strand.
TCAGCTCCAGACGTTGCCCTGGTTCTGGTTGCGGACCCCCTGCTGGCCCATGCCGTACTGCGCGGCGAGGCCCGAGCCGATCTGGGCGTTCTGCGGCGGCAGCAGCTCGCTGGGCTGGACCAGGGCGTAGCCGCTGCCCATGAAGCTGAGCTCCCAGCCCTCGCCGGTGTTGCCGCGCCGGCGCCACACGCCGGAGGAGTGCGTCTGGGCCTGCATCTGCACACGCAGCGAGGTGGACCAGGCGACGATGGCGTCGGCGTCGCAGTTGACGTACTTGTCCGGGGTGACCTGCATCAGCAGCGGCATGCCGGAGGTCATCAGAGCGACCTTGCCACGGCCGGTGATGTTGAGCTGGTATTTCCCCGAGCCGGAGATGCCGTAGAGGCTGTCGACGGCGATGACCTCGTGGTGCAGGGAGGAGTCCATCGCCAGCACGTAGCTGCTGTCGACGGTGAGCCCGTCCTGTTCGACGTCCATGAGGTGGACGTGCTGCTTGAGGTTGGCCAGGTAGACGGTGCCCTGCCCGTGGCAGCGCATCAGGTCCAGGCCCTCACCGGTGTGCGCACGCGCGCGTGAGGAGCTGTTGCTCTGGTACTCGGCGTCGAACTCGACGAGGCCCTGGTAGGCGACCATCGTGCCCTTGCGGGCGAGGATGTCGTCGTGACCCTCCATGGTGACGCGGAGCATCTGCTTGTTCTGCAGCGCCCAGCGTTCCTGGGTCTGCTGGTCGTTGTAGGCGAAAAGCGGACTCTGCATGGTGTGGTGCTCCCCCTCAGCCCCGGACCCGGAGACGGTCGGTGCTGTCCTCGCTGGGCTGGACGACGACGATGCCCTGGCCGGAGAAGGCCATCTGGTAGGCCTCGCCACTGCCCCGGCCGATGAGCGACTGCGCCTTGAAGCTGCGCTTGCCCTTCACCTTCAGGTTCGGCGACCAGGCCACGAGCGCGTCCGGGTCGACGTAGGTCTCGTCCTCGCCGCCGCCGCAGTCCACGACGATCGGCTTGCCCCGGGAGGTGAGGGCGACCCACCCCTGACCGGAGATCTTGGTGTTCCACAGGCCCTGGCCGGCGAACTTCGCCAGCCCCTTGACCCGCTCCACGCCCCAGCTCAGGTGCGCGTCGAAGGCGAGCAGATTGGTGGCGTTGACGGAGATGCCGTCGCCGTTGAGGTTGATCACGACGACGTTGGCGCCGTAGTCGGCCAGGTAGAGCAGGCCGTCGCCGGAGCACTTCATCAGGGGTGCGCCCTCGCCGGTCATCCAGTCCTTGGCGATCTGGCGGACGGCCGGCGGGTTGGGCTCGTACTGGACGAACCCTTCGTAGGCGACCATCGACCCCACGCGCGCGAGAAGGTCGTTTCCGGTCTGCATGGCGACCTTCAGCATGTGGTTGCCGTGGTTCTCCATGCGGGCGGTGACGGGTGCGGGAGCGAAGCCCGCGAGTGGCTGATTCATGTCGGGCTCTCCCTCAGACCTCGTACGGCTGGACGACGATGAAGTTGCCGGGCGCTGCCCGGAACTGCAGGTTCACGCTCTCGCCGGTGTCGCCGGGGTAGGCGTTGCGGCGCATGCGGACCTGGCTGGAGACGACCACCTGGGCCGCCGACGACCAGGCGACGACCGCGTTGCAGTCGGCGAAGGTCGTGGGCGTCACCGGCAGCACGACGGGCGTGCCGTGCGTCTTGACGACGATCGTGCCGGTGCCGGTGAACTGCATCGTGAACAGCGCGCCGCCGGGGATGCCGTGCCCCTCGATGCGGCGGACCTCGTACTGCAGGCTCTCGTCGAAGGCGAGCACGTTCTCGGCGGAGACGCAGATGCCGTCGCCCTGGAGCTCGATCGGGTGCAGCATCGTGGAGTTCTCGGCGAGGAACACCTGGCCCTGGCCGGTGCAGCGCATCAGCTGCATCTCCTGGCCGGTGGCATTGCCGGTGATCCGGCCGGCGAAGCCCGCGCCCTTGTAGCTGAAATCGACCTTGCCCTGGTAGAGCACCATGCTGCCCTGGCGGGCGAGGACCGGCTGGCCGCCGATGCCGAGGTCGACGCGGACCAGCTTCTTGTTCTGCTGCGTCCAGCGCTGCCCGGTGGGCGTCTCCCGGAACTGCTGGAGCGCGCCCGCCACGCCCGGGGTGCCGCCCTGCGCGGCGCCGTAAGGAGCGGCCTGCTGGCCGGGGACCTGCCCGAAGGCGGGCTGCTGGCCGTAGCCCGGAGGCGGGGTCGGCTGCCCGTAGCCGGGCGGCGGGGCGGGCGCCTGCGGGGCCTGCGGCTGGGCGTAGCCGGGCGGCGGCGGGGCGGCCTGGCCGTACGCCTGCTGCGGCGGCTGCCCGTACGGCTGCTGCGGCTGGGGCGGCTGGCCGTACGGCGCCTGCGGCGGAGGCGGGACGGTGCCGCCGGGCGGGGTGTGCAAGGGCGCGACGATGGTCGGCGCGGTGTGCACCTGGGGGGCGGGAGCGGGTGCCGGGGGCGGCGTGGCTCCGGGCGGCGGCGCGAAGCCCTGCGCGGCGGGAGCGGGTGCCGGGGCCGGGGCGGGCGCGGGGGCCGGTGCCGGGGCGTTGAAGGCGGGGGCTGCGGCGGCCTGGGCGGGGGGTGCGAAACCGGGCGTGGCCCCGGCCTGCGGCGCCTGCGGTGCGGGGGCCTCCTCCTCGGCGACCTCGCCGCCGAAGTTCTTCAGCAGCGCCTCGAGTCCGCCGTCGAAGCCCTGTCCGACGGCGGCGAACCGCCACACGTCCTTCAGGTAGAAGTCGCCCAGCATCACGGCCCGCTCGGTGGAGAACTCCGAGCCGTTGAAGGCGTAGCGGGCCACTTCCTCGCCGCCCGCGACGATACGGATGTAGCCGGGAGCGATCTGCGACATCTGCCCGGCGCCGTCGATCGTCGCCGTGAAGGACAGCTTCTGGATCTGCGCCGGGATACGGTCGAGCGTGATCCGGAAGGACTCCGTGTCACCCGCCTGGGCGCCCAGGAGCTGGATGGACTCCTCGGGGGACTTCGGCTGGTTGAAGAAGACGAAGTACCGGTCGTCCGAGAGCCGTTCGTCGGCGTCGAGCCCGAAGCAGCTGATGTCGAAGGTCAGCCCGGGGCCGGAGATCTGCACGCCTACGTACAGATCCGTGCCCGCGGTGAGGTCACTGATCCTGGCCTTGTGGCCGCGTTGGAATTCCCTGGCCATGCGTTACGACCGTCCCCCATCCCGAAGTGAGTTCGTCGCGCCAGGCTAACGGCAAACTCCGACAGCGGACGATGTCGGTACAGACCCGGTACACAACCACAGCTCAGCCGTACCACGGGGCACGAGAGGGGGCGGAATCCCTCGTTCACTCCCCCCGCGCGCCGGGCAGGTGCGGCAGCCGGTCGGCCGCCACCACGCCTTCGAGGTAGCCGCGGGCGCGCTCGGTGCGCGGGTAGGCCTCCAGCAGCCGCCAGAAGCGGGGGCCGTGACCGGGCACGAGCAGATGCGCGAGTTCGTGGAGCAGGACGTAGTCGATGACGTACTCGGGCATGCCCTGCAGCCGGTGCGACAGCCGGATGCTGCCCTCGGCGGGGGTGCACGAGCCCCAGCGGGTGTTCTGGTTGGTCACCCAGCGCACCGAGGCGGGGCGGGCGCGGCCGTCGAAGTACTGCGCCGACAGCCGCTCGGCACGCTCGGCCAGCTCGGCGTCGCCCAGGAGCTTGCGGCTCTCCTGGGCGGCGAGTTTGTCGAGCATGACGTTCACCCAGCGTCGCTCCTCCGCCTCGGACATGCGGGCGGGGATGAGCACGATGGTGCGATCGCCCTCGCGGTACGCGGAGACCGTCCTTCGTCGGCGGGCGCTCCTGCGGACCTCGATCGCGTCGGCCTGCGAGCCGCTGGGCGGCTGGCCGGTCGTGCGGCGCTGCGGTGTTCCGGCACGGTTCAGTGGGTCGGCGGACACGCCCCGACGTTACCCGCTGCACACGGGGGAAGTCCCGGCTCCGGACCGTTTCCGTGTGGATCCCGTGCCGCAGGCTTGACCCACCCGCCGGATTTGTATGACAAGCAGCTCGGATGACTACTTACTGTCACCTGTGGACAACTTTCACGGCGCCTCGCCCGGCCGCGGCATTCTGGCACTCGTCGGCGGAGCGGGGTGACCCCCACGCCCCCGCTCCGCCGACACACCTGTTCATTCCGGGGCTACGGGGGCCTGTCATGCATCCGATGGTGAAACCCGCGCTGCGGCGCGGCTGGCGCGACCTCAACACCGTGCAGTTCGGCATGACGCCGACACACGCGATGACGCTGGGTCCGATGGACACAGCCACGGGAAGTTTCCTGGACCTGCTCGACGGCACCCGCGGTCTGCCGCTGCTGCGCGAGGAGGGGCGGCGTATGGATCTGCCGGACGGCCAGGTGGACGCCCTGGTCCAGGGCCTGGCCCGGGCCGGCCTGCTCGACGACTCCCGCGGCGGCGGACCGGCGGCTCAGGCACTGCGCGAGAAACAGCCCGTCATGGACCGGCTGCGGCCCGACCTGGCCTCCCTGTCCCTGACCACGTCCGCGCCCGGTGAGGCCATGGAGCTGCTGGCCGCCCGCGGCTCCCTGCGGGTGCGGGTGCTGGGCGCCGGTCGGGTGGGCGCGCTGCTGGCGTCCCTGTTGTCCGGTGCGGGCGTCGGCGAGGTGGAGGTGCGTGACGTCGGCCGGGTCGAGCCGGAGGACGTCGGGCCCGGCGGCCTTCCCGCCGACGCGGTCGGTGAGCGCAGAGAGGAGGCCGCCCGGCAGGCCGTGCGCAGCGCCGCTCCGGACCGCCCTCCGCGGCGCGGCCCCCGCTCGCGCCTGGAGGAGCCCCAGCGGGGACTGTCGCTGGTGATCCTCGCCCCGCGCGACGACGCCGCCCTCCACGCGCCCGTGCCCTCCACCGCGGATTCCCTGATGGCCTCCGGCACACCTCATCTATACGCCGGTGTGGTGGAGGCGACCGGCGTCGTCGGCCCGCTGGTGCTGCCGGGTGACACGGGCTGCGCCGGCTGTCTGCACGAGGCCCGCGCCGACCGGGACCCGACCTGGCCCCGCCTGGTCGCGCAGTGGCACTCCGGCCGGCCTCGCCGGGTGCGCGCCTGCGATCTGACCCTGGCCACCACGGTCGCCGGACTGGCCGCGGCGCACGCGCTGACCTTCCTCGACGGCCGCACCCCCTCCAGCGCGGGGGCGCGCTGGGAAGTCTCGCTGCCCACCCTCCACTGGCATGCCCGTCCCGTGCAGGGGCATCCGGCCTGCCCCTGCGGTGCCGCGGAGCGGCGATCCGGCGAAGGTAATGAGGAACACATCTCGGAGACAGGGGGTTCGCACGAGACAATGGCGGTGCAACGGTCGTCAGCGGAGTCGGGCCGAACGGCAGGCGCGGCACGGCCGGCCGGCACTTGGAGGGCGCATGTCTGATCTTCCCCGGAAGGCGGTCACCCGGACCGCCAAGCTCGCCGCGCTTCCGCTCGGCTTCGCCGGCCGGGCGACCTGGGGCCTGGGCAAGCGGATCGTGGGCGAGTCCGCGGAGATCGTCGGCCGCGAGCTGCAACAGCGCACGGCGGAGCAACTGTTCAAGGTGCTCGGCGAGCTCAAGGGCGGCGCGATGAAGTTCGGGCAGGCGCTGTCCGTCTTCGAGTCGGCGCTGCCCGAAGAGGTCGCCGGCCCCTATCGCGCCGCCCTGACCAAGCTCCAGGAGGCGGCGCCTCCGATGCCGACGAGCACCGTGCACTCGGTGCTCGAAAAGCGGCTGGGCGAGGACTGGCGGGAGCTGTTCCTGGAGTTCGAGGACAAGCCGGCCGCGGCCGCCTCGATCGGCCAGGTGCACCGGGCGGTGTGGCACGACGGCCGCGAGGTCGCCGTCAAGGTGCAGTACCCGGGCGCGGGCGAGGCCCTGCTGTCCGACCTGACCCAACTGAGCCGGTTCGCCCGGCTGTTGGGGCCACTCATCCCAGGCATGGACATCAAGCCGCTGATCACCGAGCTGCGCGACCGGGTCACGGAGGAGCTCGACTACGCCCTGGAGGCGCAGGCCCAGCAGGCACACGCCGAGGAGTTCGCGGACGACCCGGACGTGGTCGTCCCGGCGGTCGTGCATCAGGGCGAGCAGGTGCTGGTCACCGAGTGGATCGACGGCGTCCCGTTGTCGGAGGTGATCTCCGGCGGTACGCAGGCCCAGCGCGACCGGGCCGGCCAGCTCCTGGCCCGCTTCCTCTTCTCCGGCCCCGCCCGCACCGGCCTGCTGCACGCCGACCCGCACCCGGGCAACTTCCGCCTGCTGCCGGGCGGCCCGGAAGGTGAGGACGACTGGCGGCTGGGCGTGCTGGACTTCGGCACCGTCGACCGGTTGCCGGGCGGGCTGCCCACCCCGATCGGGCACTCGCTGCGTCTGACCCTCGCCGGTGAGGCGGAGGCCGTCTACGAACTGCTGTGTACCGAGGGGTTCGTGAAGGAGTCGATCGACCTCGACCCCGACGCCGTTCTGGACTACCTCCTGCCGATCATCGAGCCGGCGCAGGTGGAGGACTTCACCTTCACCCGCGGCTGGATGCGCAGCCAGGCGGCCCGTATCGCCGACCCCCGCTCCCCCGCCTACCAGCTGGGCAAGCAGCTCAACCTGCCCCCGGCGTACCTGCTGATACACCGGGTGACCTTGAGCACCATCGGCGTGCTGTGCCAGTTGGGCGCGACCGTGCGGCTGCGGGAGGAGCTGGAGGAGTGGCTTCCGGGGTTCGTGGCAGACGCCGAAGGGACCGAGGAGGCCTCGGACGAGGACACCGCGGAGGCCGGCGACGATCTGGAGGCCGCCGTCGAGGCCTGAGCGCGGCGGCCCGCCCGGTCTTCTACCACCAGGCCGAGTCGAGCCGCCCCTCGATCGCCCGGAGGTTCTCCCGCGAGCACCGGTCGCAGAAGTAGCGGCGTGCGCCGTTCTCCACGGAACAGGTCCAGGTCGGCTGCGGTGCCTGCTCCGTGGTACCGCAGCGGGCGCACACAAGGGTCTGGGGTTGCGCGGCGGAGCCGCCGTCGTCCCCACTTCCGGGAAGACTCGTCACCTGCCGACGATATCCCCGTGGCCCGTCGATCACCGGGCACAACGCACCGCGGGGGCCGGTCCGTTCGGACGGACCGGCCCCCGCGGGGAAGCTCTCTCCTCCCGGTGCGGGAGGCCACCGCTTTCAGGTGGTCAGGGTCACTGCATGACGGCGATCGCCAGCGCGCGGCGGGCGCGCAGCGACGCGCGCTCGGCCCGGCGCTGCATGCGACGCGCGGTCGCCACGCTCAGCGCGCGGCGCTCCTCCTGCGCGTCACGCAGGCGGTCGTGCATATGCGCACGTGCCAGGGCTTCTGGGATGAGTTGCATCTCGCGGGTCCTGTTCTGACGCGAGTCGTTCGCGCCGGTGGTGGTGACGTCTTCGATCACGGAGCTCGTGAGCTCGCTGGTGGACGGCTTCATCGGGGCCTGCTTCTTGGGGTCGTGCGTGAGGGGGCGGTCGATCGTTCCTGCGGTGTTCATGCTGTGACCGGGTTCTTGCGCGGGCGGCCACGCGGCCGCTTCCGGGCGACGACAACACCCTGGACGAACAGCTCGCCACCCCAGACACCCCAGGGCTCGCGCCGCTCCTTGGCGCCGGCGAGGCAGGCCTCCATCAGCGGGCAGGTGCGGCACAGGGACTTGGCGTACTCGACGTCCGCCGGCGACTCCGCGAAGAAGACCTCCGGGTCGTAGGAGCGGCAGGGGACGGGCACACCGAGGTTCTCGATCGCGTCGTCGAGCGCGGTGAGCGCGGTGAGGGGGGTCAAGGCGGAGTCCTCCGTGAGGCCGGGCGGGGGGATCGTTTCGGAAGGCGGTACGGACGGGGCGTGCGCTTCGAGTTGCACGGTTTCGTCTTCCTCGTCTGGTCGTTCCGGCCCTGTTGGGCCGGGTGCGGCTGGTACCGGGTTCTTTTCTTGTCCCGAGGCTCCTTCGTTCCGCTCTCCCCGTTCGGGGAAAACAGAAGGGCCGCGGATCCCGGATGGGGTTCCGCGGCCCTGAAGGCGCCGGCCTGATCGACGATCAGGCTGGATCACTCCAGGGTTCTGGCCCACGGAAGGCCCACATCAGGTGGTGCTGCGTCGTCTGCTGCGTCCGGAATCCGGCACCGGTCGCGGTAAAGGCATAGGCCTGCGCCTCTGCCACTACTGCTGCTTCCAGTGCCTTGGTCGGTCGCTCATTGCGCTCACGGACGGGAAGGCCCGCGAGAGACAGGGAGGACGCCGGACGGACGGCAGGAATGCCGGACAGACCGGTGCCATGGTCCGAGGCGCCGAGCATGCACAGGGAAGCGACGACCGAGCGATCGGTCATTTTGGCGGTGCTGATGGAGCTGGCGTTGATGCTGATCACTGGACTCGCCTCCTCTCGGCGTCTAGGGGGACTGGGGTGAACCAGTCCGACGGATATGCAAGTACAACACGGAATCGGCGCCTCCGAGAAGGCCGCCGTTCCCACGCCTAAGAACCTATGGGGATTGCTGGGGCATGCGCAAACTATTTTTTCGACGAGTTCGTATCAGTCGTCCTCGGCCCCCGCGACGACCTCTTGACCGGCACAGATGGCCAGGACGTCGGCCCCGTAGCGGTTGAGCTTACGCGTCAGGACGCCCGGGATACGAGCGAGTTCGACGGGGTCGGCCGGGGCGGCCTCGGCGATGGCCATCAGCGTCTTGTCCGTGAAGACGCAGAACGCCGGCTGGCCGCTGCGGCTCGCCTGGATCTCCCGCCATTCGTGCAGCCGCTCGTAGAGAGCCTCGTCCATGTCGGAGGGGCAGTCCTCGCAGCGCATCAGCTTCATCTCACCGGCGTCGGTGAGGGTGCGCCCGCACACACGGCACCGGGCAGGGGTGCGCTGTCTGCGTCTCGGGGCGGCCTGCGCGGCGCCCACGACACCCCGCTCGACGCCGCCCGCGGCCGCTGCACCGGTGCGGCCCGCGACGGTGGTCGTGCCAGGACGCAGGCCGTCGAGGAAGCGGCTGGGTCTGCGGCTCGGGCGCCCGCCGGGCGAGCGGGACAGCGCCCAGGAGACATGCAGGCGCTCGCGGGCACGGGTGACGCCGACGTAGAGCAGGCGGCGCTCCTCCTCGATCTGCTCGTCGGTGCGCGCGTAGGTGATCGGCATCATGCCCTCGGCGACGCCGACCAGGAACACCACGTCCCACTCCAGGCCCTTCGCCGAGTGCAGGGAGGCGAGGGTGACGCCCTGCACGGTCGGGGCGTGCTGGGCGTTGGCCCGCTCGTCCAGTTCGGCGACCAGGTCGGCGAGAGTGGCGCGGGGGTGGACGGCGGCGAAGTCCTGGGCGAGGTTGACCAGCGCGGCGAGCGACTCCCAGCGCTCGCGGACCGCACCGGACCCCGCGGGGGGCTGCGGCGTCCAGCCCTCGCCCGACAGCACCGCCCGGACCTGGGAGGGCAGGTCGACGGCATCGTCCAGCAGGGAGTCGTTGCCGCCGAAGCGGGCCGCGCCGCGCAGGGCGATGCCCGCCTTGCGCACCTCGGGCCGGTCGAAGAACCGCTCGGCGCCGCGCAGCTGGTAGGGCACACCGACGTCGGCGAGGGCCTGCTCGTAGATCTCGGACTGGGCGTTCGTGCGGAACAGGACGGCGATCTCGCTGGCCGGGACCCCGGCGTCCAGCAGCTCGCGGATACGGCGGGCAGCGCCCTCGGCCTCGGCGGGCTCGTCGGTGTACTCGGTGAAGACGGGCTCGGGTCCGGAGCCGCGCTGGGAGACGAGTTCCAGCCGGTGGTCGGCGGCGCGGCCGCGGGCCTGGGCGAGCAGTCCGTTGGCGAGCCGTACGACCTGCGGGGTGGAGCGGTAGTCCCGGACGAGCTTGACGACGGTGGCGCCCGGGTGGCGCAGGCGGAAGTCGAGCAGATGGTCCGGGGTTGCGCCCGTGAACGAGTAGATCGTCTGGCTGGCGTCCCCCACCACGCAGAGGCTGTCCCGCTCCCCCAGCCACAGTTCCAGCAGCCGCTGCTGGAGGGGGCTCACGTCCTGGTACTCGTCGACGACGAAGTGCTGGTACTGGGCACGCACCTGGTCGGCGATGTCCTGGCGGTCCTGGAGGACGGCCACGGCCAGCAGGAGCACGTCCTCGAAGTCGATGACGGCACGGTCGCGCTTGACGTCTTCGTAGGCCGCGTACAGCTGGGCGATCTCCGCGGGGCTGCGGGGGGCCTCGCGACCGGCCTTCGCGGCTGCGAGCGGATAGTCGGCGGGTGTGGTCTGGGTGACCTTGGACCACTCGATCTCCGCGGTGACGTCCCGCAGCTCCCCCCGGTCGAGCCGGATGCGGCACGCGGCGGCCGCGTCGGCGACGAGCTGGACCTTGCGATCGACGAGCCGGGGCATGGAGCCACCGATCGCTTTCGGCCAGAAGTACTGGAGCTGGCGGAGCGCTGCGGAGTGGAAGGTGCGGGCCTGCACGCCGGTCGCGCCGAGCTGGCGGAGCCGGCCGCGCATCTCGCCCGCGGCCCGGTTGGTGAAGGTGACGGCGAGCACGCTGGAGGGCTGGAGGATGCCCGCCCGCACCCCGTAGGCGATCCGGTGGGTGATCGCCCGGGTCTTGCCGGTGCCGGCGCCGGCCAGTACGCACACCGGACCGTGCAGGGAGGTGGCGACCTCGCGCTGCTCCGGGTCGAGCCCTTCGAGCACCGCGTCGGCCGAGTCCGGTGTCTGCGGGAAGAGAGGGGAGTGCGTTGCTGCTGTCACACAGCCATGCTGCCAGGTCGCCGGAGACGCACGAGCCGGTTGTCCACAGGGGCGCACTGATAGTCGTACCGATGCGACAGGCGTCACGTCGACGGGCATACCCCCGGCGGGAATGGTGACCCGCTCGCGTATGTTCCCTCAACGGACGACCTGATCCCCGAGCCAAGGGAGCGCGCGAGACATGCAGGGCACTGTGACGATGTACAGCACGACGTGGTGCGGTTACTGCCAGCGGCTGAAGAAGCAGCTGGACCGCGAGGGCATCGCGTACACCGAGATCAACATCGAGCAGGACCCGGCGTCCGCCGCGTTCGTGGAGAAGGCGAACGGCGGGAACCAGACCGTGCCGACGGTTCTCTTCGCGGACGGTTCGACGCTCACCAACCCGTCGCTGGCCCAGGTGAAGCAGAAGATCAGCGTCTGAACAGGGCTTGTGAAAAGGGCGGAGGCCCCCCGGTCGGGGGCCTCCGCCCTTTTGTGTCCGTCCTCTTTATGGCCGTCCTCTTTGTGACCGTCCTCAGACGCTGCGCGTCGGCAGCGGCTTGCCGTACCAGAGCTCGATGAGCCGGGTCGCGATGGAGATGCCGTAGGGCGGCAGCACCTCGCCGGAGTCGAAGGCGGCGCCCAGTTCGTCGCGGGAGAACCAGCGGGCCTCGTGGATCTCGTCGCCGTCGACGTTGATCTCGGTGGAGGTGGCACGGGCCATGAAGCCCAGCATGAGGCTGGAGGGGAACGGCCAGGGCTGGCTGGCGACGTACTCGACCTGGCCGACGGTCACGCCGGCCTCCTCGAACACCTCCCGGCGCACGGTCTGCTCGATGGACTCGCCCGGCTCGACGAAACCGGCGAGCGTGGAGAAGCGGCCCTCGGGCCAGTGGACCTGGCGGCCGAGCAGGATGCGGTCGTCCTCGTCCGTGACGGCCATGATCACGGCCGGGTCGGTGCGCGGGTAGTGCTCGGCGCCGCAGGCCGGGCAGCGCCGGATGTGACCGGCGGCGGCGATGACTGTGCGCTCGCCGCAGCGGGAGCAGAAGCGGTGCGTGCGCTGCCAGTTCTCCAGGCCCACGGCGTGCACCATCAGGCCGGCGTCGCGCGGGGACAGCAGCAGTCCGGCCTCGCGCAGGCCCGCCGGGCGGGCGGACTGGTCGATACGGCCGGGCAGCGAGTCCTTCTGCAGGGCGAAGTAGCTGACGCCGTCGGCGTCGGTGCCCAGGAAGTAGCGGTGCGCCTCGGTGAGGGGCGCCTCGAAGGACGGCGTCATGACGAGCTCGGTCCGGCCGTCGGGCGTCTCGTCGATGAGGACCTGGCCGCCGGAGACCACGAAGCAGCGGGTCGTGGGGTGGCTCCACGCCGCCGCGAGCCAGGCTTCGTCGAGCCGGTGGTGGGCGGCGCGGTCGATGCCGCTCGGGGCGGTGAGCGAGATGGGTCGTTCGGCGGTGTGGTCGGTCCAGGTGGTCACGGGTGCTTCCAACTCCCCCGGGGGCAACGGTTGGGTTCGGCGGCGGTTCAGCGGGACGTGCGGCAGGCGGTGACCGGGTCCGGCGGGGCTTCGCGCTGCGGGGTGGCCTTTCCAGTGTGCCCCGCGCGCGAGGGCGCCCCGGACGGCGCCGGCCGGTCAGCTTTCATGGCGCCAGCTCTCCGCCAGATCGCCCCACAGATAGGCGCTGGTCTCCACACCCTTGACCAGAAGGTCCAGCTCGACCTTCTCGTTGGGTGCGTGCCAGCCGTCGGAGGGCACGGAGATGCCGAGGAAGAGCACGGGGGCGCCGAGGACTTCCTGGAGGTCCGCGGCCGGCCCGGAGCCGCCCTCGCGGGTGAAGCGGACGGGCCCCTCGAAGGCCCGGCTCATCGCGCGCACCACCGACTGCAGGGCCGGGTGGTCCAGCGGCGTCAGACACGGGCGCGTGGCCGCGCCGAAGTCGATCTCGCAGCGGATTCCGGCCGGCACCTGCTCGGCGGCCCAGGCGCGGACGACCTTCTCGATGTGGCCGGGGTCCTGGCCCGCGACCATCCGGAAGGACAGCTTCACCATCGCCGAGGACGGGATGATCGTCTTGCTGCCGGGGCCCTGGTAGCCGCCGCCGATGCCGTTGACCTCGGCGGTGGGGCGGGCCCAGATCCGCTCCAGCGTGGTGTGCCCGGCCTCGCCGTGGGCGGCGTACGACTTGGCCGTGCGCAGCCAGCGCGGTTCGTCGAAGGGCAGCTCGGCGAACAGCTCGCGCTCGCGGTCGGTGAGCTCGACGACACCGTCGTAGAAGCCGGGGATCGCCACGCGCGCGTGCTCGTCGTGCAGGGCCGCGACCAGACGGGCCACGGCGGTCGCCGGGTTGGGCACGGCGCCGCCGAAGGAGCCGGAGTGGATGTCGTGGTCGGGGCCGTGCAGCCGGATCTCGCACTCGGCGAGGCCCCGCATGCCCATGCACACGGTCGGGGTGTCCTCGGACCACATGCCGGTGTCGGAGACGATCACCGCGTCGGCGGCGAGCCGGCCGGCGTGCTCCTCGACAAGAGCGCGGAAGTTCGGGGAGCCGGACTCCTCCTCGCCCTCGATCAGCAGCTTCAGGTTCACCGCCGGGGCGGTGCGGCCGGTGGCGGCGAGGTGCGCACGGACGCCCAGGGTGTGGAAGAACACCTGGCCCTTGTCGTCGGCCGCCCCGCGCGCGTAGAGGCGGTTCTCCCGGACGACCGGCTCGAAGGGCTCGCTGTCCCAGCCGTCCTCGCGGGCGGCGGGCTGCACGTCGTGATGGCCGTAGACCAGGACCGTGGGCGCCTGCGGGTCGCCGGAGGGCCATTCGGCGAAGACGGCCGGCGCGCCCGGGGTCTCCCAGACCTCGACGGCCGGGAAGCCGGTCTCGCTGAGCTTGGCGGCGAGCCAGTCGGCGCTGCGCCGTACATCCAGGGCGTGGTCGGGCTGGGCCGACACCGACGGGATGCGCAGCCACTCGGCGAGGTCGTCGAGGAAGGCGGCACGGTGGTGCTGGATGTACTGGCGGACGGCGCTGTCCGGGGTCTGGCTCATGGTCACGAGCCTATCGGCCCGCACCGACATCCTTGTTGGGCGGTTCGTCACATACGGACGTCCCTCTTGGGCGGTTCGTCATATGCCGTCCTGCGCCGGCCCGGCCTCGCGCAGCAGCCGCTCGATCGCCGCCCGGTCCGGCAACGACTGCGGGCGTACGACCTCACCGGTGCGCACGTACAGGAACGCCGCCGTCACCGACTCCATGGGCACGCCCTGCTGCTGGGCCCAGGCCAGGCGGTACAGGGCGAGCTGGAGGGGGTCGGCCGTGCCCTCGCGGCCGGTCTTCCAGTCGACGATCTCGTACGTCGCCGTTTCGCCGTCCCCGTCCTTGTAGACGGCGTCGATACGGCCCCGGATCACCCGGCCCGCGACGGCGAGCTGGAAGGGCGCCTCGACGCGGTAGGGCGTGCGCTGTGCGTACGGGGTGCGTTCGAAGGCCTCCTTGAGCGCCTCCAGGTCGCGCTCGTCGGCGATCTCGGCGTCGGCTCCGGGCAGCTCGTCGGGCTCCAGCATGGGCAGCGTCAGCGCTTCGAAACGGGTCTCCACCCAGGCGTGGAAGCGGGTGCCGCGGCGGGCGGCGGGCTGCGGCGGGCGCGGCATGGGCCGGGCCAGCTCCTGGGCGAAGCCGTCCGGGTCGGCCGCCAGGTGCAGCAACTGGGAGGCGGTCAGCGCGGCCGGCAGCGGCACCTCCGTGACGGACCGGCGGGCGCGCAGCAGCTCTCCGGTGAGGGCGTCGAGGTCGCGGTCCCAGGAGGCGATGGTGCGGGCCTCCTCGGGAGTGAGGGGGGCCGGGTCCCGGGGGGTGCCTAGGGGCTCGGTCACCGGCTCCGGGGGGCCGGCCTGGTGCGGGACCGAGGGACGCTCGGGGCTGAGGGTGTCCCAGTCGTCGGGGTCGTCTTTGAAGAGGGGCTCGTCCTCGTAGGGCGGCGGCTCCTCCTCGTCCTGCGGCGGCTCCTCCTCGTACGGCGGTTCCTCGTCCTCCGGCGGCGGGGGCCAGTCCGGGTCCTCCTGGCCGTCCGGGTCGTACGGGGCCGTGGCAAGGGCCTCCAGGTGGGCCAGGACCGTCTCGGCGGCCGCGCGGCGGCGGGCCAGCGCCGTCTCGTCCAGGGGCAGCGGCCAGGCCTGTTCGACGGTGTCCCGGTGCAGGGCCAGGTTCTCGGCGTCCTCCTCCGGCTCCGCCGCCCAGACCTCGATCTCGCCGTACCCGGCGGCGCAGTGGTCGTGCAGCGCCATGAGGAAGTCGGACGGCCCGCGCGGCTTCTTCTGGCTGGGCCCCCACCAGTGGCCGGAGCCGAGCAGCAGCGAGCGGGGCCGGGTGAAGGTGACGTAGCCCAGGCGGAGCTCTTCGGTGTGCTGGTGCTCCTTCATCGCCTCGTGGAAGGCCTTCATCCCGCGCGCGTCCCAGGTCTCGACGTCGGGCAGCGTGTCGGCGTCGCCGCGCAGCTCGTGGGGCAGCACCTTCGCCTGGGCGGTCCACTTCTCGCGGCCCTGGCCGCTGGGGAAGTTCCCGGTGACCAGGCCGGGCACGGCGACGACGTCCCACTCCAGGCCCTTGGACTTGTGCGCCGTGAGCACCTTGACGGTGTTCTCGCCGCCGGGCAGGGCGTTGTCCAGGCCCTTCTCGTACTGCGCCGCGGTGCGCAGGAAGCCGAGGAAGGCCAGCAGGGTGGCCTCGCCGTCGGACGCGGCGAAGGAGGCGGCGACGTCGAGGAAGTTCGACAGGGTCTCGCGGCGGCGGGCGGCCAGCGCGTGCGGGGACGCCGACAGCTCGACCTCCAGGCCGGTGACCGCCAGGACGCGGTGCAGGACGTCCATGAGCGGGTCGGACAGGGAGCGGCGCAGGTCGCGCAGTTCGGCGGCGAGGCGGGCGAAGCGCACGCGCGCGTCCGGCGAGAAGGGCAGCTCGTCGTCCTCCGCGGCGCCCTCCAGGAACGTGTCCAGGGCGTCCGCGAGCGATATCACCTCGGCCGGGTCGACCCCCTCGACGGCCGCGGCGAGCCTGCGGTCGGGGTCGTCCTCGTCGCCCACGCGCGCGTGGGACACCAGCAGCCGGGCGCGGCGGCCGAGCAGGGCGAGGTCGCGCGGGCCGATGCGCCAGCGCGGGCCGGTCAGCAGCCGCACCAGCGAGGCGTTGGCACCCGGGTCCTGGAGCACCTCGCAGACCGCGACCAGATCGGCGACCTCGGGCAGATGCAGCAGCCCGGACAGCCCGACGACCTCGACGGGCACGTCACGGGCGACGAGCGCGCCCTGGATCTCGGCGAAGTCGGTCGCCGTACGGCACAGGACGGCGATCTCGCCCGGCGCGGTGCCGGTGCGCACCAGGTGGGCGATGGAGTCGGCGATCCAGGCCATCTCCTCGGCATGGGTGGGCAGCAACGCGCACCGGACGACGCCGTCGCGCTCGGCGCCCGGGGCGGGGCGCAGGGCCTCCACGCCCGCGTGCAGGGCGCGCAGGGGCTCGGCGAGGCCGTTGGCGAGCTCCAGGAGGCGGCCGCCGCTGCGGCGGTTCTCGCTGAGCGCCTGGCGGGTGGCGAGGTGGCCGTCGGCGTGCGCGAAGTGCTCGGGGAAGTCGTCGAGGTTCGCCACGGAGGCTCCGCGCCAGCCGTAGATCGCCTGGCAGGGGTCACCGACGGCGGTCACGGGGTGGCCGGTGCCGCCGCCGAACAGGCCCGCGAGCAGGACGCGCTGGGCGACGGACGTGTCCTGGTACTCGTCGAGCAGCACCACCCGGAACTCGTCCCGCAGGATCCGCCCCACCTCCGGGAGCTGCGCGAGATGCGCGGCGAGGGCGATCTGGTCGCCGAAGTCGAGCAGGTCCCGCTCCCGCTTGGCGGTCCGGTAGCGCAGCACCAGCTCGGCGAGGTCCCGCCGCGCGGCGGCCGCCTCGGGGACCTTGCGCAGGTCGGCGTTGCTGAGCTTGGCGCCGTCGAGGGCGAGCAGCAGCCCGGCGTCCCACGCGCGCAGGCTCTCGGGCCGTACGAGGTGCTCGGACAGCTCGGAGTCCAGCGCGAGGAGGTCGGCGACCAGGTCGGCGAAGGACCGGCTGAGCGCCGGGTAGGGCCCCGGCGCCTCGCGCAGCACCCGCGCGGCCAGCTGATAGCGCGTGGCGTCGGCCAGCAGCCGGGAGGTGGGCTCCAGGCCGATACGCAGACCGTGGTCGGTCAGCAGACGGCCGGCGAAGGCGTGGTACGTCGAGATCACCGGCTCGCCCGGCGGGTTGTCCGGGTCGATGACGTCGGGGTCGGTCACACCCGCGCGGACGAGCGCCTTGCGGACGCGCTCGGCGAGCTCGCCCGCGGCCTTGTTGGTGAAGGTCAGGCCGAGGACCTGCTCCGGGGCGACCTGGCCGGTGCCGACCAGCCACACCACACGCGCCGCCATCACCGTCGTCTTGCCCGACCCGGCTCCGGCCACGATCACCTGCGGGGCGGGCGGCGCGACGATGCAGGCCATCTGCTCCGGGGTGAACGGGATGCCGAGGAGCTCCTTGAGCTGCTCGGGGTCGGTGATACGGGCGGACATGAGAGAAGAGGCTAGCGGCGGCCACTGACAGCGCAGGCCGCGATGCCCTTCCAGGGCGGGAGAAGCGCAGGTCGGCGGAGGTGGTGCGATCCGTCACGTGCTGACGTGAGCGCCTGAGGACCGACCGCTACTCGACCACGTGCCGTCCCTCCGGCCGTGCGCTGCACGAGGCGCGGAAGGCGCAGTGCGTGCAGTGCTGGCCGGCCGACGGGGTGAAGCGCTCGTCGAGGACCTTTCCGGCGGCCGTGGCCAGCAGGTCTCCGACCCACTCGCCTTCCAGCGGCTCTTGGGCTTGCACCTTCGGCAGCGTCTCGCCGCCGTCGCGCTTGGCCGCGCCCTGGCGGAGGTGGACGAGTTCGGCGCCGCCCGGCTCGGGGCGCACCCCGTCGAAGGCGTCGTCGACGGCCCCCTCGCGGACGGCGAGCTGGTAGACGGCGAGCTGCGGATGGCGCTCGACCTCGCGCGCGGTGGGCGCCTGCTTGCCGGTCTTGAAGTCGACGACGTACGCCCGCCCCTGACCGTCGGCCTCCACGCGGTCCATCTGGCCCCGGATGCGGACCTCGTACTCGCCCGCGCCGAGGGTGACGTCGAAGTCGTGCTCACTGGCCACGGGCGTGCGGCCGGTGCGGTCCATGACGTGCCACTTCAGGAAGCGTTCGAGCGCCACGCGCGCGTGCTCCTTCTCCTGCGACGACTTCCAGGGCGCGTCGAAGGCGAGCGCGTTCCACACCGAGTCGAGGCGTTCCATCAGGACGTCGAGGTCGGCGGGGGTGTGCCCGGAGGCCACCTCGTCGGCGAGGACGTGCACGACATTGCCGAAGCCCTGTGCGGCGGTCGCGGGCGCGTCGGCCTTCACCTCGCGGCCGAGGAACCACTGCAGGGCGCAGGTGTTGGCGAGCTGGTCGAGGGCGCTGCCGGAGAGCACGACGGGCTGGTCACGGTTGCGCAGCGGCACCTTGGACTCGGTCGGATCGAACATGCCCCACCAGCGGTAGGGGTGCGCGGACGGCACCAGCGGGCGTCCGTCGTCGTCGGTGAGCGCGGCGAGCCGGGCCAGCCGACGGGCGGCGGCCTCCCTGAGCGCGTCGGACACGCGCGGGTCGACGGTGGTGGCGCGCAGCTCCGCGACCAGCGCGGCGACCGACAGGGGGCGTCGCGGGCGGCCGGTGACGTCCTTGGGGTCGACGCCGAGCTCGGTGAGGAAGCGGGAGGGCTGGTCGCCGTCGTCGGCGGGGGCCTTCACCGCGGTGACGACGAGCCGTTCACGCGCGCGTGTGGCGGCGACGTAGAACAGGCGCCGCTCCTCGGCGAGCAGGGCACCGGGGGTGAGCGGTTCGGCGAGTCCGTCGCGGCCGATGCGGTCGGCCTCCAGCAGCGAGCCGCGCCGGCGCAGGTCGGGCCACAGCCCCTCCTGGACCCCGGCCACGACGACCAGACGCCACTCGAGGCCCTTGGAGCGGTGCGCGGTCATCAGGCGCACGGCGTCGGGCCGCAGGGCGCGCCGGGTGAGCGTGTCGGCGGCGATGTCCTCGGCGTCGATCTGCTCCAGGAAGTTCAGCGCGCCCCGCCCTCCGGTGCGCTCCTCCGCGCGGGCGGCGGTCGCGAACAGCGCGCAGACGGCGTCCAGGTCGCGGTCGGCGTTACGGCCCGCCGCCCCGCCGCGCCGGGAGGTCCGCTCCAGCCGCGCGGGCCAGGGCGTGCCGTCCCACAGGTCCCACAGCGCCTCCTCGGCCGTACCGCCGCCGGCCAGGCCTTCGCGGGCCTTGCGCAGCAGCGCGCCCAGGCGCTGCGCCCCGCGCGCGTAGGCCGGGTCGTGCACGGCCAGCCGCTCCGGCTCGGCCAGCGCCCGCGCGAGCAGCTCGTCCGACGGCGGCGGCACGGGGTTCCCCGCGGCCCGCTCCTCCTCCCGCAGGGCCCGCCCGAGCCGGCGCAGATCGGCGGCGTCCATGCCGGCGAGAGGGGAGGTGAGCAGCGTGAGCGCGGTCTCGGTGTCGAGCCAGCAGGGCTCGGCGGTCTGGCCCGCCTCGTCACCAGGGGCAGAGCCTTCCTCGTCGTCCGCGGCCACCGTGGCCACGTCGCCGTCCGCGGCCACCGTGGCCACGTCGTCGTCCATGGCCGCCTCCTCGGCCCTGGCCACCTCCTCGGCCGCACCCCCCGCCTCCGCCGTGGCCACCGCCCGCAGCGCCGTCAGCAGGGGCGCCACCGCCGGTTCGTGGCGCAGGGGCAGGTCGTCGCCGTCGATGTCGAGGGGGACGCCGACGGAGGTGAGGGCGCGGCGGACGGCCGGGATGGTGCGGGAGCCGGCCCGGACCAGTACGGCCATGTCGCTCCAGGGGACGCCGTCCTCCAGGTGGGCCCGGCGCAGGATGTCGGCGATGTTGTCGAGCTCGGTGCCCGGCGTCGGGTAGGTGAAGACCTCGACGCGGCCGCCCTCACGCGCGGGAGTCAGCTCGCGGTGGGCGCGGGTCTTGTCCGCGGGGAGGCGGTTGAGGGGCATGCGCCGGGTGAGCAGCCGGGTCGCGGCGAGCAGCGTGGCTCCGGAGCGGCGGGAGGCGCGCAGGACCTCGACGGGGGCCGGGCTGCCGTCCGCGCGCGGGAAGGTGTGCGGGAAGTCCAGGATGCCGTTCACGTCGGCGCCCCGGAAGGCGTAGATCGACTGGTCGGGGTCACCGAAGGCAACCAGGGTGCAACCGCCGCCGGCCAGGGCCTGCAGCAGGCGTACCTGCGCGGGGTCGGTGTCCTGGTACTCGTCGACGTACACGGCGTCGTACTGCGCGGCGAGCTTCTCGGCAGCGTCGGAGCGGCGGGCGAGGAGCACCGCGCGGTGGACGAGTTCGGCGTAGTCGAGGACGCCCTGGAGGTCGAGGACGTCGAGGTACTCGGCGAGGAAGGCTGCGGCCGCGCGCCAGTCGGGGCGGCCGATGCGGCGGGCGAAGGCGTCCAGCGCGCCGGGCTCCAGGCCCAGCTCGCGGCTGCGGGCGAGGACCGCGCGGACCTCGTCGGCGAAGCCCCGGGTGGTCAGGCAGGCGCGCAGTTCCTCGGGCCAGCGCACATGCGCGAGGCCGAGCCGCTCCAGGTCGGTCTGGCCGGCCAGCAGCTCGCGTACGGCGACGTCCTGCTCGGGGCCGGACAGCAGCCGCAGGGGTTCGACGAACAGGTCGCTGTCCTGGTGGGCGCGGACCAGGGCGTAGCAGAACGAGTGGAAGGTGGTCGCCTGGGGCGCACGGGCGGCCCCTATGCGCAGGGCCATGCGGTCGCGCAGTTCGACGGCGGCCTTGCGGCTGAAGGTGAGCACCAGGATGCGCCGGGGATCTCCGCCGCGTGCGACACGGGCGGCGACGGACTCGACGAGGGTGGTGGTCTTGCCGGTGCCGGGGCCGGCGAGGACGAGCAGCGGTCCGTGGGTGTGGTCAACCACGGACCGCTGTGCGGCGTCCAGACGAGGGGGAGCGGGCTGGGCCGGCGGGGTACGGACCAGTCGGTAAGCGCCACGGCTCCCCTGTCGCACCGGGTGGTGCGACAGGCGCCTGGTGGAGGAAGAGGAGCTCACGTGGTTCGCCGGTCCTGGTGGGTGTGCTGGTTGCCGGGCCGCCTCCGAGGAAGGAAGGTGGCCGGGAGGTGAGAGGGACGCGCGCAGCCGACGCTACGCCGACGAGAAGGCCGGAAGCAGAGCTTCCGCTTCTTCCCTCGCGGCCCGTGCGCCACGTACGTCCCTCACCCCACGAACGTACGTCATGTCACGGAAGTGCCCCGTTTCCCCCGTACGGATCACGTGTCCCCCGCGTCCGCGTCCGATGGCCGAAGCTGTCAGGTGTGACCCTGCGCGTGTTCGCCGCCGTCCCATCGCGCCCGCCTCATGTCCAGGCGGGGCAGATGGCCCTCGGCCGCCCTGCCCGC
This sequence comes from Streptomyces sp. NPDC096205, assembly GCF_044763135.1. NCBI lineage: Bacteria > Bacillati > Actinomycetota > Actinomycetes > Kitasatosporales > Streptomycetaceae > Streptomyces > Streptomyces sp. NPDC096205. Next base: position 263,569 of record NZ_JBIWFS010000007.1, read on the forward strand.
CTCCTTCAGCGGGGTGCCCTCCGCGCGGTAGTGGGCCAGCGCCCGCAGCTCGTGGCCGGGCAGCAGGACGCCGTCCGCGCGGGTCACGCGCCACCACGGCACGGCCCCGCCGTAGAGCGCCATCACCCGGCCGACCTGGCGCGGCCCGCCCTCCTGGAGCCACTCCGCGATGTCGCCGTACGTCATGACGCGCCCCGGCGGGATCAGTTCCGCGACCTCAAGGACCCGCTCGGCGTACTCCGGCAGCTCGTCCGCGTACTCCGCGCGGGCGTCTCGCGGCAGGCTCTCCTCGCTCATTCGCCCCATCCTGCACCACCCCACCGACAATGTGAGCGGCCCGCCACCGCGGGTATCCCTCGCCCGGGAACGGCGCATCCGGCAGACTGTGCGCCCCCGCGTTTGCACCCTGATGCCCCCGTGTGTCGGTGCGGCATGCCACCATCATGCGGGCGGTGACCGTTGATACGAGATCAAGAAGAGACGATGAAGCAGCAGGGTGTGCACCCCGACGACGCGGAGGGCAACTCTGACGCTGCGTCGCGCCCGGACGCCGCCACGACGGACGAGAAGGCCGGCCGGCGGGACGAGGATCCACCGCACGGGAACGACGAGGGCGAGGTCCGCGCCGAGGAGGTGGAGGGCGACGAACCGCTGCTCCCCGCGCGCGTGCACCGCCCCTCCGACCTCATGCGGCTGCTGGTGGGCGTGCTCGCCATCATCGTGCTGCTGGCGATCGCCGCGTTCGCGCACGGCACGACCTCGGGCCTGGAACAGGACATCAACAAGGGCACGGGGCAGGCTCCCGACCTCCTGATCAAGATCGCGGGGCTGGCGTCCAGCATCGCGATCCTGCTCGTCCCTGTCGCCTTCGCGATCGAACGCCTGATCAAACGCGACGGGCTGCGGATCGCCGATGGCGTGCTCGCCGCCGTCCTCGCGCACGGCGTGACCCTCGCCACCGACCTGTGGGTCGCGCGCGCCGCTCCGGACTCCATCCAGGAGGCGCTCACCCAGCCCTCCCCCGGTGACATCAACGCCCTGACCGACCCGGTGCACGGCTACCTCGCGCCGGTCATCGCGTACATGACGGCCGTCGGCATGTCCCGCAGACCCCGCTGGCGCGCGGTGCTGTGGATCGTGCTGATGCTGGACGCCTTCTCGATGCTGGTGACCGGCTACACGACGCCGTTCTCGATCATCCTCACGGTGCTCATCGGCTGGAGCGTGGCCTACGGCACCCTCTACGCCGTCGGCTCGCCCAATGTCCGTCCCACCGGGCAGACGCTGATGGCGGGCCTGCGGACGGTCGGCTTCCGCCCGGTGGGCGCGGCCCGCGAGGACGTCTCCGAGACCTCCGACGGCACCGACCGCGGCCGGCGCTACTTCGTCACCCTGGAGGACGGCCCACCCCTCGACGTCACCGTCGTCGACCGCGAACAGCAGGCCCAGGGCTTCTTCTACCGGGTGTGGCGCAACCTCACCCTGCGCGGCTTCGCCACCCGCCGCAGCCTGCAGTCGCTGCGGCAGGCGCTGGAGCAGGAGGCCCTGCTCGCCTACGCCGCCATCGCCGCGGGCGCCAACGCGCCCAAGCTCATCGCCACGTCCGAGCTCGGCCCCGACGCCGTGATGCTCGTCTACGAGCACACCGGCGGGCGCACGCTGGACTCGCTGGCGGACGAGGAGATCACCGACGAGCTGCTGCGCAGCACCTGGCTCCAGGTGAAGGCCCTGCAGTCGCGGCGCATCGCGCACCGCAGGCTCGCGGGTGACGCGATTCTGGTGGATCGTTCCGGCAAGGTGATCCTCACCGACCTGCGCGGCGGCGAGATCGCGGCCGGCGATCTGCTGCTGCGCATGGACGTCGCCCAGCTGATGACCACCCTCGCGCTACGCGTGGGCGCCGAGCGTGCCGTGGCCTGCGCGGTCGAGGTGCTCGGGCCCGACACGGTCGCCGACTGTCTGCCCATGCTCCAGCCCATCGCGCTGACCCGCTCCACGCGCGCGACACTGCGCCGGATGAACCGTGAGCGGGCCGAACGCGAACGCGAGGCCGTGCTGGAGGCGTCCCGGCACGCCAAGCAGGCCCGCGCGGAGGCGTCCGAGAGCGACGCCGAGCCCGTACGGCTCGACAAGGCGGGCAAGACCGTACAGCTCGACAAGGCCGACAAGAAGGCCGTCCGCGCGGAGGCGCGGGCCGAGAAGCGGGCCATGGACGAGGCACTGGAGGAGGCGCGCGAGGACGATCTGCTGACGCAGATCCGGCACGAGGTGCTGCGCATCCGGCCCCAGGCACCCGTCGAACCGGCCCGTCTGGAGCGGGTGCGGCCGCGCACGCTGATCAGCTTCATCGCCGGGGCCTTCGGCGCGTACTTCCTGCTGTCGCAGCTCACCCACATCGAGTTCGGCAAGCTCTTCGCCGAGGCCGAGTGGGGCTGGGTCGTGGCGGCCGTGCTGTTCTCGGCGCTGAGCTATGTCGCCGCCGCGATGAGCCTGCTGGGGTTCGTGCCGGAGCGGGTGCCGTTCCCGCGGACCGTCGCCGCGCAGGTCGCGGGGTCGTTCGTGAAGATCGTCGCCCCGGCGGCGGTCGGCGGTGTGGCCCTCAACACGCGGTTCCTGCAGCGCGCGGGCGTGCGCCCCGGGCTCGCGGTCGCCAGTGTCGGCGCGTCCCAGTTGTTCGGGCTCGGCTGCCACATCCTGATGCTGCTGTCCTTCGGCTATCTGACCGGCACCGAGAAGACGCCGTCGCTGTCTCCGTCCCGGACCGTCATCGCCGGTCTGCTGACGGTGGCGGTGCTGGTGCTCGTGGTCACGTCGGTGCCGTTCCTGCGGAAATTCGTCGTCACGCGCGTGCGGTCGCTGTTCGCCGGTGTCGTGCCGCGCATGCTCGACGTGCTGCAACGGCCGCAGAAGCTGGTCACCGGCATCGGCGGCATGCTGCTGCTCACCGCCTGCTTCGTGATGTGCCTGGACGCCTCCATCCGCGCCTTCGGCGACCAGTCGACCTCCATCAGCCTCGCCAGCGTCGCGGTCGTGTTCCTGGCGGGCAACGCGCTCGGCTCCGCCGCGCCGACACCGGGCGGCGTGGGCGCGGTCGAGGCGACCCTGACGGTCGGTCTGATCGCCGTCGGCCTGCCCAAGGAGGTCGCCGCCCCGGCCGTGCTGCTGTTCCGGCTGCTGACGCTGTGGCTGCCGGTGCTGCCGGGCTGGCTGGCGTTCAACCACCTCACGCGCAAGGGCGCGCTGTAGGGGGCCCGGGCGTGGCCTAGCGCTTCACGCGCGCGTGCAGCCCGGCAGGCCCGTGGCCTGCGTCCCTCGTACGGCCCGCGCCCCGCGCGGGCCGTCCCGCGCGGCCGCACGATGGGATCATGCCGAAGCCCTCCCGCCTGCGCGCCGCTGCCCTGGCCACCACCGTTCTGCTGCTCTCCTGCGTGCTGGCGGGATGCAGCGACGACGACGGCGACAACGACGAGGATCTGACGGCACAGGAACTGGACTGGCAGGACTGCCCCGCGCCGTCCCAGGCCGAGGGCGGCGGAGGCACCCCCTCGCCCCTGCCCGACGGCGACGAGTGGCAGTGCTCCACCATGAAGGCGCCCCTCGACTGGGACGACCCCAAGGGCGACACCATCGACCTGGCGCTGATCCGGGCGAAGTCGAGCGGCGACGAGAACAGCCGGATCGGCTCGCTGATCTTCAACTTCGGCGGCCCGGGCGGCTCCGGCGTCTACACGCTGCCCTCCTTCGGCGCCGACTACACGAAACTCCGCACCCGCTACGACCTGGTCAGCTTCGATCCGCGCGGGGTCGGCCGCAGCTCGCCCGTGACCTGCCTCAACGACCGGCAGCTCGACGCGTGGTTCCAGGAGGACGCCACTCCGGACGACGCCGCCGAGCGCGGGGCGCTGCTGGAGGGCACCAAGGACTTCAACGAGGCCTGCGAGAAGCACTCGAAGCGGATCCTGCCCCATGTGCGCACCACGGACGCCGCCCGCGACCTGGACCTGATGCGCGAGGTGCTCGGCGACGACAAGCTGCACTACTTCGGCATCTCGTACGGCACCGAGCTCGGCGGCGTCTACGCGCACCTGTTCCCGAAGAAGGTGGGCCGGGCCGTCTTCGACGCGGTGGTCGACCCGACGGAGACGGCCGAGCAGGGCTCCCTCGGGCAGGCCAAGGGGTTCCAGCTGGCCCTGGAGAACTTCGCCGAGGACTGTGTGTCCAAGGTCGAGGACTGCCCGGCCGGTGACAGCGTCGAGGACGTGCAGAACCGTATCGCCAAGCTGCTGACGGACCTCGACGCCAAGCCGATCCCCGGCGCCTTCCCCCGGGAGCTGACCCAGTCCGCGGCCACCAGCGGCATTCTCCAGGCCCTGTACTCCAAGGACCTCTGGCAGTTCCTCGCCGAGGCGCTGGACTCGGCCTACGACGGGGACGGCCAGCTGCTGATGGTGCTGTCCGACTCGATGAACGGGCGCAGCACCAACGGCGAGTACAGCAACATCACCGCGGCGAACATCTCCATCAACTGCGCCGACGACAAGGCCCGCTACGACGGCGCGTACGTCCAGCGCAAGCTGCCCGAGTTCCGGGCCGCCTCGCGGCTGTTCGGCGACTCCCTGGCCTGGGGCATGGTCAGCTGCACCGACTGGGCGGTGCCGGGCGCCGCGGACCATCCCGATGTGAGCGCGCCCGGTTCGGCGCCGATCCTCGTCGTGGGCAACACCGGCGACCCGGCGACCCCCTACGAGGGCGCGCACCGGATGGCGCAGGCGCTGGGCAAGGGTGTCGGGGTGGAGGTGACGTACAAGGGGCAGGGGCACGGGGCCTACGACAGCAAGAGCAAGTGTGTCCACGCCGCGGTGGACGGCTACCTGCTGGAGGGCAAGCTGCCCGCGACCGGCACGGTCTGCTCGTGAGCCAGCCGGCGGGACCCGGCCCCAGAACCCAAGAATCCGCAGGTCAGAAGGTTATCCACAGGCCTCGGCGAACTTCCGCGCAACCGTCCTAACATGGCCTGACCGCCGTTCGCCCGTCGAAGCGCGGACGGCCAGAGGGGGGATGGGTCATGCGGCGATTCCTACGGTGGGCGGCTGCGAGTGCCGCCGGCGCGCTGCTGGTGACGGGCTGCACGGGCGGCTCGTCGGACGACGGGGACGACAAGAACCCGGACGCGACAGGGACCGGCCTCGCGCCGCCCTCCGCGTCCGCGCTGCCGTCGTCCCTCACGGGGCAGAAGCCGGACTGGGGCAGGTGCGAGGAGACCGCCGACTCCCCCGCGCCGGGCGACGAGTGGAGCTGCGCGACACTGAAGGTGCCCTTGGACTGGGCGAAACCCGGCGGCGAGGCGATCGACCTCGCGCTGATCCGCGCCAAGGCGAGCGGTGACGACCGCATCGGCTCGCTGGTGTTCAACTTCGGCGGGCCGGGCGGCTCCGGGGTGTCGACGATCCCGTCGTACGCCTCGACGTTCTCCTCCCTGCGCGAGCGCTACGACCTGGTGAGCTTCGACCCGCGCGGGGTGGGCTCGAGCGAGGGAGTCCGGTGCCGCGACGACAAGGAGATCCAGGCCGCCGAGACGGTGGACGTCACCCCGGACACGCCGCAGGAGGAGCGCGCCTACCTGGCGGACGCGACGGACTTCGGCAAGGACTGCGCGCGGGCCACCGGGCAGCTGATGGCGCATGTGTCGACCACCGACACCGCGCGGGACATGGATCTGATGCGCCAGGTGCTCGGCGACGAGAAGCTGCACTACCTCGGCTTCTCCTACGGCACCGAACTCGGCGGGGTGTACGCGCACCTGTTCCCGGGTCAGGTCGGCCGCATGGTGCTGGACGCGGTCGTCGATCCGACCGCCGACGCCATGGGCCACGCCGAGAACCAGGCCAGGGGCTTTCAGCGCGCGCTCGACAACTACCTGAAGGCCACGGGCGAGGATCCCGAGCGGGGCACGGCGAGGATCGCGGAGCTGCTGAAGCAGATCGACGCCGAACCGCTGCCGGCGTCGGCCGGACGGAAGCTGACGCAGAGCCTGGCGATCACCGGCATCGTGGTGCCGCTGTACAGCGAGAGCAACTGGCCGAGCCTGACCAGCGCGCTGGAGGCGGCGCAGGAGGGCGACGGCTCCGAGCTGCTGGCCCTGGCCGACGACTACAACGAGCGTGACCCCTCGGGGCACTACGGCACATCGACCCACGCCCAACGGGTCATATCGTGCCTGGACGACCGGCAGCGCCCGACGCTCCAGGAGACGAAACGGGCCCTGCCGGACTTCGAGCGGATCTCCCCCGTCTTCGGCCCCTTCCTCGGCTGGGACACGGCCGGCTGGTGCCACGACTGGCCGGTGCCGGGTCAGCACGACACGCCGGAGGTCCGTGCTCCCGGCGCCCCGCCGATCCTCATCGTCGGCAACACGGGCGACCCGGCGACCCCCTACGAGGGCGCCCGCAGGATGGCCGACGAGCTGGGCAAGGGCGTCGGTGTGCTCCTCACCTGGAAGGGCGAGGGCCATGGCGCGTACGGCAGCGGCAGCGACTGTGTCGACTCGACGGTGGACGACTACCTGCTGGACGGCGCGGTCCCGAAGGACGGCAAGGTCTGCTCATGACACCGGCGGGGGCCCCGGGCACCTGCGGTGCACGGGACCCCCGCCGGGAAGGCGAGCCGGGGCTCGGCTCAGTGGGCCGCCGCGAAGGCGGGCCCGGTCTGGGCTCAGTAGACCGGCTTGGCGGGTTCGATCTGGTTGACCCACCCGATGACACCGCCGCCGACATGGACGGCGTCGGAGAAGCCGGCCGACTTCAGGACGGCGAGGACTTCCGCACTGCGGACACCCGTCTTGCAATGCAAGACGATCTTCTTGTCCTGCGGGAGGCCCTCCAGGGCGGTGCCCATGAGGAACTCGTTCTTGGGGATCAGCTTGGCGCCCGGGATGGAGACGATCTCGTACTCGTTCGGCTCGCGGACGTCGATGATCTCGATGTTCTCGCCGTCGTCGATCCACTCCTTGAGCTGCTTGGGAGTGATCGTGGAGTCGGCGGCCGCCGCCTGGGCCTCCTCGGACACGACGCCGCAGAAGGCCTCGTAGTCGATGAGCTCGGTAACGGTCGGGTTCTCGCCGCAGACCGCGCAGTTCGGGTCCTTGCGGACCTTGACCTGGCGGTACTGCATCTCCAGGGCGTCGTAGATCATCAGGCGGCCGACCAGCGGCTCGCCGATGCCCGCGAGGAGCTTGATGGCCTCGTTGACCTGGATGGAGCCGATGGACGCGCACAGCACGCCCAGGACGCCGCCCTCGGCGCAGGAGGGGACCATGCCCGGCGGCGGGGGCTCCGGGTAGAGGCAGCGGTAGCAGGGGCCGTGCTCGGACCAGAAGACGGACGCCTGGCCGTCGAAGCGGTAGATCGAACCCCAGACGTACGGCTTGTTCAGCAGCACGCACGCGTCGTTGACGAGGTAGCGGGTCGCGAAGTTGTCCGTGCCGTCGACGATCAGGTCGTACTGGCTGAAGATGTCCATCACGTTGTCGGCCTCGAGCCGCTCCTCGTGAAGGATCACGTCCACGTACGGGTTGATGCCCTTGACGGTGTCACGCGCGGACTCCGCCTTGGAGCGGCCGATGTCGGCCTGGCTGTGGATGATCTGGCGCTGCAGGTTCGACTCGTCGACCTCGTCGAACTCCACGATGCCGAGGGTGCCCACGCCCGCGGCGGCCAGGTACATCAGCGCGGGCGAGCCCAGTCCACCGGCGCCCACACAGAGCACCTTCGCGTTCTTCAGCCGCTTCTGCCCGTCCATCCCCACGTCGGGGATGATCAGGTGGCGGGAGTACCTGCGGACCTCGTCTACGGTGAGCTCGGAGGCGGGCTCGACCAGGGGTGGCAGCGACACGGGGACTCCGTTGGTCGGTCAATAAGTACGGTTGTTCTCCCCGTAACAGTGCCACGGCCTTTTTCATTCCGAGACACCTGTTCCGATCCGCGAGACGATTTCGTCCCAGTAGCCGGGCATGGCCTCCCAGGGGTCCTCCTGGCCGCCGTGCTCGGTGCGGTCGGTGAACCAGATCGTGGCCGCGCCCTGCCAGCGGGCGATGCGCAGTGCCTCGTCGAGATGGCCGCGGGGCACCCCGTGGACGAAGTGGCAGAACCGCTCGGGCGGATACTCGGCGGTCCACTCGGCCGCCTGCGACCAGCGGTAGTCGCTCCAGGGCCCGGAGAACGTCACGAGTTGGTCGGCGCTCTCGGCGTACCCGGGATACGGGTGGATGCCGTGGCCGAGGACGATGTGCGGGCTGTCGGCCATGGAGCGCAGCGTGGTGACCGTGCGGCGGATCTCCGGCAGGGCGCCGCGTTCGGTGGGGCTGCGGTCGAGGAGGAAGCCGTCGACCCGATACCACTCCAGATAGCGGTGTGCGTCGGAGATCACCTCGCCGAAGGGCCGGGCGCCATAGGTGGTGTCGAGCCGGCCGAGGACCCGGACGCCCGCGGTGCGCAGGCGACTCGCGGTCTGCAGGCAGTGCGGGTCGGGGCGTACGCCGGGCCCGTCCGAGACGTCGAGGACGGCCCAGTGGACGGGCGTTCCGGGGCGGGTGAGTTCGGCCCACTCGGCAGGTGCGACCAGCGGATGCGCATAGCCGGGGACGCCGAGGCCGGTGCGGACGTCGGTGCTCGCGCTGCCGGCCTTCGTCCTGGTCAGATACGGCATGCCGCCTCCATCCAGATGTCGGCCAGCGATTCCTCCAGGTTGATGCGGGGCCGCCAGCCGAGCCGGTCGCGCGCGGTGCGCACGTCGGCCTGCTGCCAACTGCCGCAGCCGTCCGGGTACGGGTACGCGACAGGTGCCGCGTGGCCCGGGTGGTCCGCGTCGCCGCGCGGGTGCCCGATGGAGGTCCGCAGGGCGCCGGGCGGGCCGTCGAGTTCGTGCAGGGCGCCGCCGTAGCCGGCCACCCGGGCGAGGACGGCCGCGGCGTCGCGCAGCCGCACGGCACGGCCGGAGCCGATGTTGATGACGCCCTGGGCGGCCGACAGCGAGGCGGCGTGCACGGCACGGGCCACGTCGCGGACGTCGACGAAGTCCCGCTGGGCGCCCAGGCCGCCAAGCTTGAGCTCGCCGTCGCCGGACTGCATGGCCCGGCGCATGGCCTCGGCGAGCCGGCCGAGCGGCGACCCGGCCGGGGTGCCGGGGCCGGCCGGGGAGAAGACGCGCAGCACGACGGCGTCGAGGCCGGAGCCGAGGACGAGTTCGGTGGCGGCGAGCTTGCTGACGCCGTACGGGCCGCCGGGGCGCGGGACGGCGTCCTCCGCGGTGGAGGAGCCGGGCTGGCTGGGGCCGTACTCGGCGGCGCAGCCGATCTGGACGAGGCGGGCGCCGCAGCCGCTGCGGCGCAGGGCCTCGCAGACGGTGGCGACGGCGACGGTGTTGTGCCGGGTGAGGTCGCGGGCACCGCCGCGGGTGGCTCCGGCGCAGTTGATGACGACGCCCGGGTGCACGGCGTCCAGGAAGCGGGTGAGCGCTCCCGGGCTGCCGGAGGCGAGGTCGAAACGGACGTCGGCGTCGTCGCCGCGGCCGAGCGCGGTGAGCTGGACGGCCGGGTCGGCGAGCAGGCGGTCGGCGACGAAGCGGCCGAGGTAGCCGTTGGCTCCGATCAGCAGGACCCTCATCGCGCGCCCCCCTGGGAGTGCGCTCCGACGGTTCCGGGCGCCTGGGCACCCGCGGCGGCTGAGCCGGCTCCGACACCCGCGCCAGCCCCGGCAGGCGCGGTGGCTCCGGTGGCCCCGGCACGTGCAGCGGCTACGGACACGCCCGTGGCGCCGTGTGCTCCGGGTCGGGAGGTGGTCATCTGGTGTTCTCCTTACAACAGGGTGGTGCGAGTGCGGGTGCCTTCGGCTGCGCGACCGGTCGGTCCGGCGTGCGGCGCTGTCCGCCGCTGACGGCGGCGGCCCGGGTCACCGCCGGTCACGGCGACGGCGTCGGGTGCGCATGGGCCGAGGCGCGGGTCAGGGTGCGGCCGGCGTGGATCAGCAGGGTGAGGGCGCCGACCGCGCAGATCAGGGCCGGTACGCTCCCGGCGCCCCAGGCGTCGAGGAGTTCCTCGACGGGGACGGAGAGGAAGCCGCAGCCCGGGAGGCGGCCGGCGAAGACGCCGGCCAGGGCGATGGCCTCGCCGGCCGCGCACGCCGTGAGGACGACCGCGGGCGCGTGGGTGAAGCCGTGTGCGGTCAGCAGCCGCGCGAGCAGCACGAGCGCGCCCAGGGCGAGGGTCTGGGCGTACCCGGCAGGCTCGTCCAGGACCGTGGCGCACAGCGCGAGCAGCGCGGCCAGAGCGCCCAGGTACAGGGCGAACGAGCCGAGCAGCAGCGGCCGTACGGCGGAGGCGAACTCCTCCAGGCCCCGGCTGGAGATGAGCCTGCGCCGGGCCCGGCCGGCGAGGAGGCGGGCGCTCCAGGCGGCCGGGGCGCAGGACAGAGCCAGGGCGAGGAGCGGTGCCGTGGCAAGCGGCCAGGGGCCGTCGGGGGCGCCGGTCGGCAGCGTGTCGGGGCCGCCGGTGGCCGCGGTCCGCAGCAGGCCGTCGCCGAGAGCGGCGTATCCGAGGAGCCAGCTGGTCCAGACGCCGGTCGCGGGACGCGCGGCCGACGGGGCGCCGTGCCGGCTCAGCGGGCCGCGTGCGAGGGCGAGGCGCAGCCCCAGTCCTACGGCGAGCACCCCGGCGGCGGCCACCAGCAGACGCGTCTGCCCCTCGGTCAGCCGCAGCCCGGCCACCGCCGCCGCGCACAGTGCCCCGGGCAGCAACACCCGCAGAGCCCAGCCGCGCTCACGCGCCGCCGAAGCCGAAGTCGAAGCCAATGCCGATGCCGAAGCCAATGCCGATGCCGATGCCGAAGGCAGCCCCTGAGACACGGCCCCCTCCGCAGACCGCACGTGCGAGTCCCCGTCGCGCGGGACCCGCGCGAACATCTCCTCGGCCAGCGAGAACACATCCCGGTGCCGGAAGCGCGCGGCGGTCCGGTCGGTGACCCCGTGCGCCTCGAGCCCGGCCGCGATCTCCAGCGGATCCACCGCCCGCTTGCACAGCTCCCGATGACGGTGCATCAGCGCCTTCACCGGATCCACGGCCCCCCGCCGAGGGGCGGCCCGAGGCGGCACCACCCCGGCAGCGGCCTCCGTGCCAAGCCCGGCAACCCCGGCCGCTCCTCCGGCAGCAGCCTCCACGCCCCGCCCGGCAACCCCGGACGCTCCCCCGGCAGCGTCCTCCGCGCCCCGCCCAGCAACCCCGGACGCTCCCCCGGCAGCAGCCTCCACGCCACCCCCGGCAACCCCAGACGCTCCCCCGACAGCAGCCTCCCCCAGCCACCTCTCCGACCGCTCGTCCCACGCCCCCGCCCCGCTGGGCATACCGAGCCGGCTCTCCGTGTCGCTCATCGCACCCCCTCGGTCACGGCACCCCGTGCGGCCCCCGGTACCGACGTCGCCCGCACCGGCGGCCCCGCCGCCCAGCCGGGGACCGGTCCGGAGGCGGGCGCGGGCCAGTGGCCCGGGACGTGGGCCTCGGCGGGTACGCCGAAGGGCAGGGGCTCACCGGTGTCGTCGAGGACGACCCGGCGGACGGGGCACTGCGCGACGATCTCCAGGTAAATACCGTGAAATGCCGTGATGTTCTGCTCGACGGTGAACAGCTCCAGTGCGCGGGCGCGCGCGGCGGCACCGAGGCGCGCACGGCGCTCGGGGTCGCGCAGCAGCGCCACGCACGCTTCGGCGAGCGCCCGCGGATTGCGCGGCGGCACCACGAGCCCCGTACCGCCGATGACCTCCACGACCGCGCCGACGTCGGTCGACACGGTCGCCCGGCCGCAGAGCATCGCCTGGACGAGGCCGAGCGGGAAGCCCTCGACGACGCTGGACAGCACGATCACGGCGCCGGACGCGTACGCCTCGGCGAGGTCGGGGGCCTCCGGGCCGCCGAGCTCCTCGAAGGAGACGGGGTTGTCGCCGACGGAGTGCAGCCCCGCGGCCTCGTCGGGGAAGAGCTGGGCGGCCAGCACCCGGCAGTGCTCCAGGTAGGCGGCCCCGTCGGCACCCCCGTCGCCCGTGTCGATGACCCGCAGCCGCGTCTTCGGTTCCTCCTTGCGGATCTCCGCGAACGCGTGCAGCAGGGAGACGAGGTCCTTGGTGGGTTCGACGCGGCCGACCCAGACCAGCGTGTCGGGGTCCGCGCCCTCGGGCGCCTCACCGACCTCGGCGAACCGGTCGGCGTCCATGCCGGGGTAGACCGTGCGCAGCTTGGCCCGGTCGGCGCCGCACCGTTCCTGCCAGCGGCGGGCATGGGCGTTGCCGTGGGTGACGTACGCGGCCCGCCGGTAGGTCTCGGCGGCGAGCCGACCGTGGAAAGCGGCGAGCAGGGCCCGCACGACGGGCGCCTCGTCCGTGCCGGAGGCGAGGTAGTGGCTGCGCAGCCGGACCCCGTACTCGGTGACCAGCAGGGGCACGCCGCACAGGTGGTGGGCGAGCAGCCCGGGCAGGGCGCCGGTGCCGCCGGACGCGGCGTGGCACAGGTCGACCGCGCCGAGCCCGTCGTCCTCGTACCAGTGCAACGAAAGGGGGCGCAGGGCGCGTTCCAGGTGCGCCGCGACGGCGAGCAGGTCGGGGACGCGTGCCTCGTGGGCGGCGCGCGGGGCGCCGGGCGCACGACAGGCGCGTTCGAGGGCGCGTACGGCGGTCTCGGAGCGCAGCGCCGCCACCAGGCCGCCCTCGTCGCGAGCGAGCTCGGCGAGCCCGTACAGCGCGCTGGCGAAACGGTCCGCCTCAGGGGCGCAAGAAGGGGGCGAGGCACCCGCGGAGACCGCCTCGCACAGGGCGGCGGCCAGCTCGGCGTAGCACTCGGTGAAGCGCCGGCGCGCCCGGCGGCCATGGCTCACGCCGTCCTCCTCGGCCGTCCACGGCGCCGCCGTGCGCACCCGGCTGACCTGCGGGGGCAGCGGAATCAGGCCCTCGGCCTCCTGGCGCGCGTCACGGCTGAGCGCGTACACGTGGAACTCGTGCTGCCCGAGTCCGCGCACGAGACGGTCGCACCACAGCCTGGCGTCACCGCTCACATACGGATAGCCACCCTCCGTAAGCAGTCCGATGCGCACGCGTGCACCCCCGTTCTCCCGTATCAGGAGCCGCCGTTGACCCGGCGGCTCGCAGCGGGACGAACGTAAGCGGACAAGGTGGTGGTGCGACGGACGGTTGTCCGTCGCACCACCAAAAGGGGTGAACGGTCGTAACTTTCGCGTGCGGAGCGCGTTCCGTCGCGCTAAGAGATCACGGATCTACGGAACGTGACCGCCGACGCAGGGTGCGTCAGCTGTTCGGGTACGCCCAGGGGTTGGGCAGGCAGTGCACGCCGTCGTGGTCGAGGAACTTGGTCTGCTGCTGCATGACCGGCGCGAGATCGCCGTCCTTGTCGCAGGTCACATGGTGGAAGCCGAGCCGGTGTCCGACCTCGTGGTTGATCAGCATCTGCCGGTAGGCGTGGATCTCGTCGCCGAAGGTCTTCGAGCCCTGCGCCCACCGGTAGGCGTTGATCATCACGCGCTCGGTGGCGGCCGAGTCGCACGAGACGTTGTCGACGGTCGTGTCCAGGCCGGACTCGGCGCACCACTCGGCGGTCGTGCCGGGGCTGGCCAGGGTGATGACGAAGTCGGGCTGTCCGGAGTAGATGCGTTCGAAGGTGCGGCCGCCATTGTGGGCCCAGCTCCGGTCGTCGTTCAGCGTCTTGTGCACGGCCTGCGCGAACAGCTCGCCGTCCAGGCCGAGCCCCTGCTCGACGTCCACCCGGTAGGTGAACTTCTGCCCCTGGCCGGGCGCCTTGTCGATGCCGCGGATCGCGTCGAACTCCCCCGAGCCGGTGAGCTCCGGATTCAGCGGGTACTTCTTGTCCATCTTCTGCTCGTACGTCAACGGTGCCGCGCTCGCCGACGTGGACGGCGTCGGCCGCCCGTCCCCGCGCGAGGCCGAGCCGGCGACGCCTCGCCCCTGCTGGGTGGCCGACTGGGGCCCCATGGCGGGGTCCTTCCCCCGGTCGGTGACCTGGCCCGTCACCACGACCGCCAGCACGGTGGTCACGGCCGCCGCCGCGATCCCGGTGAACGCGCGCCCCTTGCCGCCCTTGCCCCGCACCGACTCCTCCTCTACGGGGGGCTGCGGCGGCGCGCCCTCCCGCTGCGTGCCGGAGGCGTACGAGTCTGCGGCCGGCATGGCCGTACGACGCCCGAAGTCGCCCCCGTTGCCGCCGCCGGCGCCCTCGGCGTCGAACGCCGCGAGGTACTCCCGCCGCGGTCCGCCGGGCGGCGCCTGCCGCTGCCGAGGCAGAGTGGGCCCGCCACCCGCCGACGCGCCCCTCACCTCACCCCAGCCCCCACCGGCCTCCCGCTGCTCCGGATGCCCTCCACGCACCTGCGGCATCCCGTGCGCAGGCGTCCCGTCGAAACGCGTCGTGCCGTGCGCGGGCGTGCCATCGGGAAAGCGCGGTACGCCCTGCGCAGGCGTCCCGTCCGGTCTGGGAGGCACCCCGAAACCGGGCGCCCCGCCTCCGGGCCGCTGAAACTGAGGCTGCCGCAGAGGTTGCTGCTGGTACTGCGGCTGCGGCTGCGGCTGCGGCTGCTGATACTGACCGCGCTGCTGAGGCTGCTGCTGGTACTGAGCCTGCTGCTGTCGCTGAGGCTGCTGCTGTCGCTGAGGCTGCTGCTGTCGCTGAGGCTCCTGAGGCCGCTCACGCGCCTCACGCGGCTCCCGCTCCGGCGGCGCCCCCGCGGCTCCCGAGGCCCCCGCCCCCAGGAACTTCCGGCGCCCCTCTATATCCGCAGCGGTGCCCTTGGGTGCAGGGCCGCGGCGGCTGTGGCGTCCCACCCGCGCCTCAGCTCCTCTTGGTCTCGGTCGTGTTCACGGCACCGCCCTCGGCTCTGGTCGTGGAGGCGAGCAGGTCCCGGAAGGCGGTGGCCACCGTCTCGGGGTACTCCATCATGGCCACGTGCCCGGCGTCCGGAAGCGTCAGCAGGCGCGAGTCGCGGAAAGCACGGGCCGCCCTGTGGGCCATTCGGAAGCCGACCATCTGGTCGCGTGCGCCGTAGATCAGCAGGGTCGGCGCGAGGACCCGTTCCGCCTGACGCCACAGTCCGTGCTGGCCACCGAGGGTGTACGCGTCGACGATCCCGCGCGCGGAACGCGCCATCGCGTCCCAGAAGTACGGCAGCTGCAGCCGCCGCTCCATCTCCTCGACGGCGTTGCGAAAGCCCTCCGGCGTCACCCGTCCGGGGTCGCCGTAACACAGCGCCAGCATCGCGCGGACCCGCTGCTCGGCCGTCCACTCCTTGGTCAACCGCGCGAAGAGGGCGGCGACGCCCGGCAGCGCCAGCAGCGCGGTGGGCACGGCGGTGCGCTGCACGCGCAACTCCGGCAGCGCGGGCGAGACCAGGGTGAGCGTGCGCACGAGGTCCGGTCGTACGGCGGCGACGCGGGTGGTGACCGCGCCGCCGAGGGAGTTGCCGAAGAGGTGCACGGGACCGCGTCCGGCGGCGTCGAGATAGCGGATGACCGCGCGCGCGTGCCCGGTGACCGAGTAGTCGCCGTCGTCCGGCGGCGGAGAGTCGCCGAAGCCGGGCAGGTCGAGCGCCTCGCTCTCGACGACCCCGTCGAGCACCCGCATCAGCTCGGTCCAGTTCTGCGAGGAACCGCCGAGGCCGTGGACGTACAGCGCGGGCGGGAGACCCTCGCGCGCGGGCGGCCGCGAGCGCACCGACAGGGTGATCCCGGGAAAACCGACCGAGCGCAGCCGCTCGCCCTCCGCGACCCGGACGGGCGCCACCTTCGGGAGCACGGTGGCAGTCGGCACGGACGGCAGCTCGGTCGAAGACATGCGGCAATGTTACGAGGTGATCACGCACCGGCCCATGCGTGTCCCTGTGTTCGGCGTCACAGCATGCGCTCGCGTACCGCATGCACCGCGTGACCCTCCGAACGCGGATCGCATAGCGTGCGGATCGGGTGTCTCCTAGGCTCGTACAGAGGGCACCCGCGTGTGGCCCCTGCATTTCCCAGGGACGTTCGTAGGCGTACGCAGGAAGGGAGCCCAGCCATGACCGTCGACCCCACCGATCCCGAGACGTTCGAGGACGAGGAGACACGGGAGAGCGAGGAGTACGACGTCGAGGCGCCGGAAGCCGACGCGGCCGAACAGCACACCGACGTCGCACCGGACCGCGACGACTCGCTGAAGGACATCGATCCGGGGGCGGGCAACGAGGCGGACCTGGCGGAACAGGCCCGGGTCGTCTCCCTCGACGAGGACGACTACCGCTGACCAGGCAAGAGGCCGAACTCTGCCCCTTTAGCCCCTGTTCAAAACCGTCTGCGCGGCTTTCGCCGCCGTCCGGTACGTGAAATTCTGCGCTCGCACCGCGCACACCAGGGTTACCCAAAAGTACGATGGCGGCGCGGCGCACACCGCATGTGGACGATTTTGGGAGGCGGCGTGACAGCCATCGAGCAGACAGAGGCGGCACGCCCGCGAGGCACGCGCCTGCCGCGCCGTGCCCGACGGAACCAGCTGCTGGGCGCCGCTCAGGAAGTCTTCGTGGCGCAGGGCTATCACGCGGCCGCGATGGACGACATCGCCGAGCGCGCCGGCGTCAGCAAGCCGGTGCTCTACCAGCACTTCCCGGGCAAGCTCGACCTGTATCTCGCACTGCTGGACCAGCACTGCGAGTCCCTGATCCAGTCCGTGCGCAGCGCGCTGGCGTCGACGACCGACAACAAGCAGCGCGTACGGGCGACCATGGACGCCTACTTCGCGTACGTCGAGGACGACGGCGGCGCGTTCCGTCTGGTCTTCGAGTCGGACCTGACGAACGAGCCCGCCGTGCGCGAGCGCGTCGACAAGGTCACCAACGACTGCGCGGAGGCGATCTGCGACGTCATCGCCGAGGACACCGGGCTGTCCCGCGCCGAGTCGATGCTGCTGGCGTCGGGTCTGGGCGGCCTCGCCCAGGTGGTCGCCCGCTCCTGGCTGCACAGCGACCGCAGCGTCCCGCGCGACCAGGCGGTGCAGCTGCTGACCTCGCTGGCCTGGCGCGGCATCGCGGGCTTCCCGCTGCACGGCACGGATCAGCACCACTGAGGTTCGTGGAAGAGAAGCAAGAGACAAGCGGCAAGGGCAGCCGCCGGGTTTTGTTCCCGGCGGCTGTTCGCTGTTGGCGTGGCCGCCCGGACCGTGTCCGTCCCCTCACCGGGCTAATGTGTGCTGGGTACGGCGCGGATGTCCGCGCACTTCACTGACCGTTCGGAGGGACTTAGCCGTGGAGGTCAAGATCGGCGTGCAGCACGCGCCGCGCGAGATCGTTCTGGAGAGCGGTCAGACTGCCGAGGAAGTCGAGGCCATCGTGGCGGAGGCGCTGTCCGGCAAGTCGCAGCTGCTGAGCCTGGTGGACGAGCACGGCCGCAAGGTCCTCGTCCCGGCCGAGCGCCTCGCCTACGTCGAGCTCGGCGAGCCGGCGCCCCGCAAGGTGGGCTTCGGCGCCCTGTAAGCGATACGCCCGGATGAGGGGCCCGGCGGCTTCGGCTGCCGGGCCCCTCATGCGTGTCGGTGCACGGACGGAGCAGGTCCTCCCCTGTGAGGGAGGATTGGATTCCGCAGGTCAGGGGTATGACGGACGAGGACCGCGAAGCACACTGCCGGCCGCGTGGGAGGGACCCTTCATGATCTTGGAAGCGCTCGGCTCCGCTCTGCTCGGCCTCGCCCTCGCCTGGACCGCGACGCACCGCCTGGCCCATCGCCTGCCGTCCCGTCCGCTGGTCCTGTCGACCGGCGTGGCCGGCGCCCTCTTCGGTGACTTCATCACCCACACCGCCCTGGACGCCGCCGCGATTCCCCTGAGCCTCCTGGGCGCCCTGATCGTCTCGGCGGCGTCCCTGTCCCTGCTGGTCCGCCCGGCGGGAAGAATGCGCCGACGATCAGTGACGGCTTAGGTCCTTCAGGGGTGCGGGGAACTGCGCGAGCAACCCCGGACGCCCCGCAGCCGCAAGACAGACGACCCGCAGCCGCGAGACAACAGAAGCGCCCCCACAGGGCGTTACGCCGCCAGGCCCAGCGCAGCCATCCGCTTGGTGTGCGCCTCGGTGATCCGCGAGAACATCTTGCCGACCTCGGCGAGGTCGAACCCGTCGGCCACGCCGCCCACCAGCATCGTGGACAGCGCGTCCCGGTCGGCGACCACCCGCTGCGACTGCGACAAGGCCTCGCCCATCAGCCGTCGCGCCCACAGCGCGAGGCGCCCGCCCACGCGCGGGTCCGCCTCGATCGCGGAGCGCACCCGGTCCACGGCGAACCCGGCGTGCCCCGTGTCGTCGAGGACGGCCAGCACCAGGGAGCGCGTGTCCGAGTCCAGCCGGGCCGCGACCTCCCGGTAGAAGTCGCTGGCGATCGAGTCACCGACGTACGCCTTGACCAGGCCCTCCAGCCAGTCCGACGGCGCCGTCTGCTTGTGGAAGCCGTCCAGCGCGGCCACGAACGGCTCCATCGCCGCCGTCGGCTCCGCGCCGATCTCCGTCAGCCGGTCCCGCAGCCGCTCGAAGTGGTGGAACTCCGCCGACGCCATCTTCGCCAGCTCCGCCTTGTCCTCCAGCGTCGGCGCCAGCTTCGCGTCCTCGGCCAGCCGCTCGAACGCCGCGAGCTCGCCGTACGCGAGCGCGCCGAGCAGGTCCACGACCGCGGCGCGGTACTGCGGCTCGGCGGACGCCTTCGCCCAGTCCTGGGCGGCGACGCCGGTGGGTTCGGCAGCGTTCTCGGGGGCGTTGTCAGGCTTGTCAGAGGTCGTCATGAAGCGCACAATAGCCCGCTCGCCGCATGGGGGAAGTCCCTGGTCAGTCAGTGTGACCACGACGACGCGAAGGACCGCGCCCAGGAGTGTGACGACGACAACGTGACCGAATC
Organism: Streptomyces sp. NPDC096205; assembly: GCF_044763135.1. Lineage (NCBI taxonomy): Bacteria > Bacillati > Actinomycetota > Actinomycetes > Kitasatosporales > Streptomycetaceae > Streptomyces > Streptomyces sp. NPDC096205. The sequence continues at coordinate 282,533 of NZ_JBIWFS010000007.1, forward strand.
GGCCATCACGTGTGCGCCAATCCGGGGTATGGTGGTAATGCGCCTGCTGGTACGTAGGCACGTTCGACACGTCATGCCGACGCGTCGGGCGCACCGTACCTCGACAGGCCGCACGTATGAGGATGCCCGGTCGGTGGCCCGATCGGCTCCGACCCGACAGCCCTCCCCGACCGTACGGCACTGTGCGTACGGCCCCCGGAGGGGGACACCCTCAGCGGTACGAGCGCTAGAGCGTCGGCAGAGGTCCCGTGCCCCACGGCCAGCCCGTGAGGCGGCCGACGTCCCCCGGCACGGTCAGACACGACCCCCGCGCTCGCCTCGCGCCGCGCACACAGAAGAGGCAGCACCCTGACTACGACGTTCCGAGAGCTCGGAATCCTTCCCGAGACCGCCGAGGCCCTGGAGGCCGTCGGCATCGTCACCCCCTTCCCCATCCAGGAGATGACCCTCCCCGTCGCCCTCTCCGGCACGGATGTCATCGGCCAGGCCAAGACCGGCACCGGCAAGACGCTGGGCTTCGGCCTCCCGCTCCTCGAGCGCGTCACCGTCCCCGCCGACGTCGAGGCCGGCCGCGCGAAGCCCGAGGACCTCACCAACGCGCCCCAGGCGCTCGTCGTCGTCCCCACGCGTGAGCTGTGCACGCAGGTCACCAACGACCTGCTGACCGCCGGCAAGGTGCGCAACGTGCGCGTCCTCGCGATCTACGGCGGCCGTGCCTACGAGCCCCAGGTGGAGGCCCTGAAGAAGGGCGTCGACGTGGTCGTCGGCACCCCGGGCCGGCTGCTCGACCTCGCGGGCCAGAAGAAGCTCGACCTCAGCAGCGTGAAGTCCCTCGTCCTCGACGAGGCCGACGAGATGCTCGACCTGGGCTTCCTGCCCGACGTCGAGAAGATCATCAACATGCTCCCGGCCAAGCGCCAGACCATGCTGTTCTCGGCCACCATGCCGGGCGCGGTCATCGGCCTGGCCCGCCGCTACATGTCCCGGCCCACGCACATCCGCGCCACGGCGCCGGACGACGAGGGCGCGACGGTCGCGAACATCAAGCAGTTCGTCTACCGCGCGCACAACATGGACAAGCCGGAGATGGTCGCCCGCATCCTGCAGGCCGACGGCCGCGGGCTCGCGATGATCTTCTGCCGCACCAAGCGCACCGCCGCCGACATCGCCGAGCAGCTCCAGACCCGCGGTTTCGCGGCCGGCGCGGTCCACGGCGACCTCGGCCAGGGTGCCCGCGAGCAGGCGCTGCGCGCCTTCCGCAACGGCAAGGTGGACGTCCTCGTCTGCACCGACGTCGCCGCGCGCGGCATCGACGTCGAGGGTGTCACCCACGTCATCAACTACCAGTCCCCCGAGGACGAGAAGACGTACCTGCACCGCGTCGGCCGTACGGGCCGCGCGGGCGCCAAGGGCACGGCGATCACGTTCGTCGACTGGGACGACATCCCGCGCTGGCAGCTGATCAACAAGGCGCTGGACCTGGGCTTCAACGACCCGGTGGAGACGTACTCGAGCTCCCCGCACCTCTTCGAGGACCTCGGCATCCCGGCCGGCACCAAGGGTGTCCTGCCGCGCTCGGAGCGCACGCGCGCCGGGCTGGCTGCGGAGGAGCTGGAGGACCTGGGCGAGCCGGGCGGACGCGGTCCGCGCGGTCGCGGTGGCCGGGGCGGCCGTGAGGAGCCCCGCGCCGCCGAGCGCGAGCGTCCGGCCCGTACGCCGCGCCGTCGCCGCCGTACGCGCGGCGGAGCGACGCTGGAGGAGGGCACCGCGGCCGTCGCCGGTACGGCCGCTCCGGCGCAGGAGGCCGTCGAGGCCCCTGCCGCCGAGGGCGTGAGCACGCCGCGCACCCCGCGCCGCCGTCGCCGTACGCGTGGCGGTGCCTCCGGTGCGCCGGTCGTCGCCACCACGGCCCCGGCCGCCGAGGTCGTCGAGGCGCAGGCCCCGGCCGTGCTGGACGCCCCCGAGGCGCCGGTGACGCCGGTGGCCGAGGAGAACGCGGAGGCCAAGCCGCGCCGCCGCCGCACCCGCCGCTCGGCGGAGATGGCGGCCGAGGCCGCTGTGGTGGAGGCTCCGGCCGTGGAAGCCGCGCAGGTCGTGGAGACGCCTGCCGTCGAGGCGCCCGAGGTCCCCGTCGTCAAGCCGCGTCGCACCCGTAAGGCGGCCGCGTCCGCCGAGGCCGCGGTCGACACCGCCGAGGCCGCCGAGGCCAAGCCGCGCCGCCGTACCCGTAAGGCCGCCACGGCCGAGCCGGAGGCGCCCGCCGCCGAGATCCCGGCCCAGGCCACGGAGGAGCCGGAGGCCAAGCCGCGCCGTACGCGCAAGGCTGCCGCCACCGCCGTCGACACGGCCGAGGGCGCGGAGGCGAAGCCGAAGCGCACGCGCAAGACGGCCGCCACCAAGGCCGCCGAGGCCGAGGTCACGGAGACCGCCGAGGCCAAGCCGAAGCGCACCCGCAAGACCGCCGCCTCCGCCGCGACCGAGGCCGTCGACACGGCCGAGGCCGCCGAGGCCAAGCCGCGCCGCACCCGCAAGACCGCGGCCACGGCACCGGCACCGGCCACCGACGCGGAGACCGCCGAGGCGAAGCCGAAGCGCACCCGCAAGACGGCCGCCGCCAAGGCCGCCGAGGCCGAGACCGCGGAGACCGCCGAGGCCAAGCCGAAGCGCACCCGCAAGACCGCCGCCTCCGCCGCGACCGAGACCGTCGACACGGCCGAGGGCGTGGAGGCCAAGCCGAAGCGCACGCGCAAGACGGCCGCTGCCAAGGCCGCGGAGGCCGAGGTCACGGAGACGGCCGAGGCCGCGCCGAAGGTCCGCCGCACCCGCAAGGCCACGGCCGCCGCGCCCACCGCCGAGATCCCGGCGCAGGCCACGGAGGAGCCGCAGCCCAAGCCGCGGCGCACGCGGAAGACGGCCGCCACGGCCACGGACGCGGAGGTCAAGCCGCGCCGCACCCGCAAGGCCACGGCTGCCGCCGAGCCCGTCGAAGGCTGATCCGAACGCCTGACGGCCCGGCTCCCCTCACCCGGGGAGCCGGGCCGTCGGCGTCTTCGCGGCTCGGCCTTCCCGTTACGCTCACCCCGTGAGCAAGCCCCCGACTCTGGACCCGCCCGTCGGCGCCCGCGCCTACCGTCTGCACACCGCGCGCGGCGACTTCGCGGTCGTCGATCACGACGCGGAGCCCGGCCGGCCCCGCAAGGGCGTCGCCCTGCTGCTGCCCGGATTCACGGGCAGCAAGGAGGACTTCCACCTCCTGCACCAGCCGCTCGCGGCCCGCGGCTACCGCACGGTCGCGGTGGACGGCCGCGGACAGTTCGAGTCCGAGGGACCGAGGGACGACGAGTCGGCGTACGCCCAGCAGGAGCTGGCGCGGGACGTGCTCGCCCAGGCGGCCGCGCTGCGGGACGCGGGCCCGTTGCACCTGCTCGGCCACTCCCTGGGCGGCCAGATCGCCCGCGCGGCCGTACTGCTGGACCACTCCCCCTTCGCCTCGCTGACCCTCGTCGCCTCGGGCCCGGCGCGGATCTCCGCGTCGCAGCAGGCGCGCGTGAAGCTGCTGCACGACGCGCTCGCGGTGATGACGATGGAGGAGGTCTGGGAGGCGATCCGCGCGACGGACCCGCCCGAGGACGTCGACGGCCCCTCCGCCGGCCAGGACCATCTGCGCCGCCGCTGGCTGCGCCACCAGCCGGCCCAGCTCCTCGCGACGGGCCGGCAGCTGTGCTCGGAGCCGGACCGGGTCGCCGAACTGGCCGCGCTCCCGCTGCCGTTCCATGTGCTGTCGGGGTCCTTCGACGACACCTGGCCGGTGCCGCTGCTGGACGAGATGGCCGTACGGCTGCACGCGCACCGTACGGTCGTCGAGGGCGCCGAGCACTCCCCGAACGTGGACCAGCCGCTGCGCACGGCCGAGGCCCTCGCCGGCTTCTGGGACGGCGACCCCGTCTAGTACTGCGTCTGGATGTGCTCCCAGAACCCGTCCCGCAGCGCCCGCCGCAGGTCGGCCTGGCCGCGCAGGGAGTACTGGAGCATGCCCTCGGCCTCCACCAGCAGGTCCTGGTCGACCGAGCCGGGCAGATAGGGGTGGCCCGGCAGCAGCTCGACCAGTGCCTCGCGGCCGCGCTCGGCCAGCCACTTGGCGGCGATCTGCGCCCCGACGAACCGTACCTTCTCGCGGGTGGGCCGGTTCACGGTGCCGGCCGGGTCGTAGGCGGGGGCGGCCGTACGGCGGCTGACGTACGGCTTGAAGAAGTCGAGGTCGAGGGTGCGCTGGCTGTCGACCTCCCACAGCAGCGGCTCGGCCTGGTTGCGGCCCTCCGGGGCCTCGATGCCCCACAGGTGCACGCGGGCTCCGTAGCCCTGGGCCGCCTCGACGGCGGAGACCAGGTCCTCGTCGCCGCCGAGGAGGGCCGCGTCGCTGATGGCGCGGTGCCGGGCCAGGGACTCCAGGTCGCTGCGGATGAGGGAGTCGACGCCCTTCTGCTGGTTGTTGGCGTTGAGGTTGCCGAGGCGGACCTTGACGTCCGGCAGCTCGGCGATCGACTGCTGCTCGAGGGTGTGGATGCGGCGCCGGGCACCGTCGTACCAATAGACGCGCAGCAGCCGGCTGTCGGCGAAGACCTGGCGGGCGCGGTCGATGAGCGCCTCGATCAGCCCCTCGGCGTCCACGTCGAAGGCGCGCCGGTCCTCGGTGCCTGCGACGAGCCGGCCCGCGGCCGCGTAGAGGTACCCCGCGTCGACGAAGATCGCGTGCGTCGAGGGGGTCTTCGCCACCTCGGCGAGCATGCGCTGGAGCAGTTCGTTGGTGCGGTCGATGCGGGCCGCGAGGGCCGCGAGGTCGTCGTTCATCGCTGCCCATTGTCCTTATCGTCACGCTGCGAGTACAACTGGTCCCGTAGGGTCCACGAGATGCTCGCCAGGACGCCCCTTACTCGCTAGTAATTAGTTGTTCGAAAAATTTCTTTAGCGTAGGGAATGTTTGTAACACGCACCTCGTTGGATACCTACGTACGCAGCAATTCTCCTCAGGAGGATGACCAGACGAAGGGAGAAGCCCATGCGCTTCGAAATCATGCGACTCGACGACGTCGACGGCACGCCCGTGGACAGCACCGTCGTGGACGCCGCCTCCGTCAACCGGATCGTTCAGCAGGCCGCCGCCATCGGACAGCGCCTGTGGATCCGCCCGGCCGACACCGCGGCCTCATAACGCGGATCCCTACCCACAGAAGCTTCGGAGCCCCGTACGGCCACTGCCGTACGGGGCTCCGCCGCATCCACCGGGGCTCAGCTGCCCTGGATCACCTGGGTGACGCCGTTGATGATCTGCTGCACGGCGATCGCGGACAGCATCATGCCCGCGAGCCGGGTGACCAGCACGACGCCGCCGTCCTTGATGACGCGGATGATCAGCAGCGAGTAGCGCATCACCAGCCACAGCACGACATGGATGGCGACGATCGCCGTCCACACCGACAGCTGCGTGGCCACGCTGTCGGCCTTCTGCACGGCGAGGATCACGGACACGATCGCGCCCGGCCCGGCCAGCAGCGGCATGCCCAGCGGCACGAGCGCCACATTGACGTCCTTGGTCGCCTTCGGCTCGTCGGTCTTGCCGGTGAGCAGATCGAGGGCGATCAGCAGGAGCAGCAGCCCGCCCGCGATCATCAGCGCGGGGACGGACACATGCAGGTAGTTCAGGATCTGGTGGCCGAGGACCCCGAAGACGGCGATGACCCCGCCCGCCACACAGACGGCCTGGAAGGCCATCCGCTTCTGCACCTTGGCCGGACGGCCGGCGGTCAGCGCCAGGAAGATCGGGGTGATCCCGGGGGGATCCATGATGACGAACAGGGTCAAAAAGAGTGAGCCGAAGACAGCGATGTCGAACATGGGTGTGACACAGGCCTTGCTGAAGAAGAGGGTGTACGGAGGTGAGCGCGGGGTGGCCCTCAGGGCCCTCAGGCTCCGCCGGTACCCGGGACCGGGAACGCGCCCGTCGCGCGCCGGGTGATCTCCCCGTACACCTCGGGGTCGGTCGTGAACTCGCCGAGCGCGACGGTCTTGCGGCTGCCGTGGTAGTCGCTGGAGCCGGTGACCAGCAGGCCCAGCTCCTTGGCCAGTCCGCGCAGCCGGGCGCGGGTGTCCGGGTCGTGGTCCATGTGGTCGACCTCGATCCCGTCGAGCCCGGCCTCCGCCATCGCGGCGATCGCGGACTCCGGCACCGTACGGCCCCGCTTGACGGCCGCGGGGTGCGCGAACACCGCGACTCCGCCGGCGCCCTTGACCAGCCGGATCGCCTCGAAGGGGTCGGTCTCGTGCTTCTCCACGAACGCCCGGCCGCCGTCCGCGAGCCACTGCTCGGTGAAGGCGTCGCTCACCGTGGGGACGACGCCCAGCTCGACCAGCGCGGTGGCGATGTGCGGCCGACCGACCGAGCCGTCCCCTGCGATCCGCGCGACCTGCTCCCAGGTGGCGGGCACACCCAGTTCGTTCAGCCTGGCGACCATGCCCTTGGCCCGCGGCACCCGGTCGTCGCGCACCAGCTCCCGCTCGGCGAGCAGCGCGGGCTCGGCGGCGTCGAAGAGGTAGGCGAGCATGTGCATGCTCGTGCCGTCGATACGGCAGGACAGTTCGGCGCCGGTCACCAGCGTGAGGCTCTGCGGCAGTGCGGCGAGCGCCTCTGCGTGGCCCCTCGTGGTGTCGTGGTCGGTGAGGGCGATGACGTCCAGGCCGGCGGCGGCCGCACGTCGTACCAGCTCGGCCGGGGTGTCCGTGCCGTCGGACGCGGTGGAGTGGGTGTGCAGGTCGATACGCACGCGGACTCCAGGCGGTGACGGGCGGACGGGGACACCTCAGGATAACTGGGTTTTCGGGATACCCCGTCACACCCGTACAGGGGAAGTGACCTTTACATCGACGCCCTCAGGGGCGCGGGGAACTGCGCGACAAGCCACAACGAACCCGCAGCCGCCCACGGACCGCGGGCACCACCTACGGCTTCAGCAAGCGCGGCGACAAGGCCCCGCACGGGACCAGTTCCACCTCCGCGCCCGCCTCCCTCAGGTCCGCCAGGACCATGTCCTCGTACATCAGGAGGCCGGACTGTTCGGGCCAGACGACGGCCCAGAGCCATAGGCCGAGGGCCTCTCCTGCGAAGACGGCGCGGTCGTCCGGGGTGCCGGAGACATGCCACAGCGAGGTCGGGCGGCCGGCCGCGAGGACTTTCGCCTGGGGTGGTTTCTCCACGTCGAGATACGGGCCCGGATCGGGGCCGTCGATACCGGCGTAGCGCGCGCCGAGGCCGACGCCGAGTTCCTCCGCGACCAGGATCAGCTCGCCCATACCGCCGAGCGGACCGGGTCCGGAGCACGCGACGGCCGTCGCGCGACCGCCGCTGCGGTCGTCACCTGCACTGGCCACGCCCGTGAAGAGCCAGCCGACCGGCAGCGGCCACGGCATCCACACCGGCACCTTGGTGCGGTGCACCACCACGCCGAGAGCCTCGACGCTCGGCGGGATCACGGGCTGCACCGGATGCACCGTGCCGTGGAGGCCGCACTGCCAGGAATCGGCGAAGAGACCGGGAGCCCTGACCCGGCCACCGCACTTCGGGCAACTGGGTTCGCCCCTCATAGGGCTCCACGCTCCTACCCCGACACCGTCTCGTCAAGGACGATCACCCGTCCGGAGGGAACGCTCACCTTCAGGCAGTGTCGCGGGGTCCACCAACCGGCCCAATCGATCCGGCGGTTGGTGACATCGCTCACGCGCCGCCCGGGTCCTCGCTCACGCCAGCGGTACGGAGGCGCGCGCGGGGTCGCGCAGGTCGGTGCCGTGGTTCAGCCAGCGCTCCTGGAGGGCCTGGGCGCCGTGCACCCGCTTCCAGGCGGCCTCGTTCGGCGTCATCGGCAGCAGCGGCAGGAAGCGGACCGGGTCGAGCGGCTCGTCCAGCTCCAGGTCCTCCACCAGGCCGCCCGGCTCGGCGACCAGGACCGAGCTGAAGGGCGCGCCCGGCCACAGCGGCTCACCGACGTCCAGCGAGGCACCGGGCGCCACGACCACGCCCTCCACCTGCGGCGACGCGGCCAGCACGGCGAGCGGCCTGAGCACCTTGTCGGTGTCGGCGAGCCCCGCGCGCACGGACAGCACCAGCTCGGCGCGCGGACCCTTGACGGGGTCGGCGACCATCGCGGTGGGGTCCGTCATGGGGTGAGCGGACATGCCGAGGGTGGCGTAGCGGACGATGCCGTCGCCCTGGAAGCGGAGCACCTCGACACGGTCGGTGCCGAGGAAGGTGACCGCCGCGCGGGCGTCCGGTTCGCCGAGCGCGGTACGCAACCGGGCCTCGACCAGAGCGAGAACATCAACCATGCGGCGAGCATAGAACTCGTCAGTACAAGGCAAAGCGGCGCCTTGACACTTCAGTCGGCTGATACTCTTGGCCGGTCGGGCAGCACGCAGAAGCGTCGCGCATCTTCGCCCGACGCCGATGGATCTCCCTTACGAGGGACCGACCGGAGGAGGTGGGGCTGCGATGGACCGAAGTCGACCGTGCAGTACCACCCGCTCTTCCGGCCGCTGAAGTAGCTGTCCTTCTTCCGGCTCAAGCCTTTCCGCCGCCGCTCCCGCGCGTCACCACGGAAGAGCACTTCGTTTCGTTCTGCCAGAACTGTCTGATCTGACCTGATCTGACCGGCAGCGAAGTCAGCCACCGCGACGGTGCGGTGCTCCCCGCTTTGTGGACGTGCCAAACATCCCAGCGTCAGGACGTCCCCATTCCGGGCAGTTCCACCCGTTCGCAGGCCGCCATGCGCTGCCCGCCCGCGAAGGAGCCTGCCATGTCGATGATCCGCGACCTGCGGTCCGTAGTGCGCCCCGCCCGCCCGACCCTGCGCAAGGAGACCGGCGGCTACGACACCACGCGCGACCCCGGCACCCCCTCGGCCGTCGTCGACTGCGCGGTCTACCGAGACGGCGCCCGCGTGGACTTCGGCAAGCCCGTCGGACCGCACGAGGCGATGCGCCAGGTGCGCCGCGACGGCGGGTTCGTGTGGATCGGGCTCCACGAGCCGACCGAGGCCGAATTCGCCGGTATCGCCAGCGAGTTCGGGCTGCACCCGCTGGCCGTCGAGGACGCCGTGCAGGCCCACCAGCGGCCCAAGCTGGAGCGCTACGACGACTCGCTGTTCACCGTCTTCAAGACCATCCACTACGTCGAGCACGACGAGCTCACCCCCAACAGCGAGATCGTCGAGACCGGCGAGGTCATGTGCTTCACCGGCCGGGACTTCTTCATCACCGTCCGGCACGGCGGCCAGGGCTCGCTGCGCGCGCTGCGCCACCGCCTCCAGGACGAGCCGGAGCTGCTCGCCAAGGGCCCCTCCGCCGTGCTGCACGCCATCGCCGACCATGTCGTCGACGGCTACATCGCGGTCGCCGACGCCGTGCAGGACGACATCGAGGAAGTCGAGACCGAGGTCTTCTCGCCGGGCCGCAAGGGCAGCCCGCGCGGCACCGACGCCGGCCGGATCTACCAGCTCAAGCGCGAGGTGCTGGAGTTCAAGCGGGCCGTGTCCCCGCTGGTGCGGCCCATGCAGCTGCTGAGCGAGCGGCCGATGCGGCTGATCGACCCGGACATCCAGAAGTACTTCCGGGACGTCGCCGACCACCTCGCCCGGGTGCAGGAGCAGGTCATGGGCTTCGACGAGCTGCTCAACTCCATCCTCCAGGCCAACCTCGCCCAGGCGTCCGTCGCGCAGAACGAGGACATGCGCAAGATCACGTCGTGGGCCGCGATCGTCGCCGTACCGACCATGGTCTGTGGCGTGTACGGCATGAACTTCGAGCACATGCCGGAGCTGGGCTGGAAGTACGGCTACCCGATGGTGCTGGGCGTCACCGCCATGATCTGTCTCGGCATCCACCGCACCCTCAAGCGCAACGGCTGGCTGTGACAGCGCCCCGATAGGCTGGGCGCATGACAAGCGAGCTGCTCGAGCGGGCCCTCGTCGAGGAGGCCACCAAGAAGTCCGGGCTCATCTGGGTCCGGGGCGCCGGTGCCCCGGCCGGCCGTGCGCTGTGGCACGTGTGGCACGAGGGCGCGGCCTGCGTGGTCGGCGACGGGCCGGGGGAACAGCCGCTGCCGGGGCTGGCCGACGGGGCCGCCGCCGAGGTCACCGTACGCAGCAAGGACAAGGGCGGCCGGCTCGTCGCCTGGTCCGCGAAGGCCGTCGAGCTCGCGCCCGGCTCCGAGGCGTGGGAGGCGGCCGTCGCCGAGCTGAAGGGCAAGCGGCTCAACGCCCCCGACGGCGAGGCCATGCCCGGCCGCTGGGCCCGCGAGTGCCGAGTGCTGCGCCTGGAGCCCACCGGCGCCACCAGCGACCTGCCCGACGGCTCCCTCGCCGAGGCGCCGCTGCCGACACCGGCGACGACCCGTCAGCCGATTCCGGCGGCTCTGCCGCGCCTGCTGCTGAAGAAGAGGCGCGCCAAGCGCTGACAGAGGCGGCGCTAGGGCCTGTCTTCCGGATCAGGCCGGCTGCGAGGCGCTTCCGCCTCCTGGCGACGCCGGGAATTTGCCAGACAGGCCCTAGGACGTCGGCAGCTGCCGGCCGTAGTCCACGGTCTCGTCCTTCGGCGGCTGCTTCAGCGCGAAGTCCTCGCCCCAGTCGGAGAAGCGGAGCGTGCCCGCGTCGCCGGCGCGGATCAGGCGCAGCGGGTACGGCTTGCCCTGGAGGGAGACGTCCAGGGTGCCGCCGGAACCCTTGTCGCCGGTGATGCGGATGGTGCGCACGCCCGCCTGCTCGTGATGGCCGTCGGTGGCCAGCGCGCCGTGCAGCGTGAGCAGTCCGTCCAGCAGGACGTCCATGTCGGTGAAGCCGCTGAACCGCTTGTAGGCGGGGTCGCCCTGCGGGACCTTCACGTACTTGCCGCCGAGCTTGTCGGCGGCGGCCGCCGAGTCGTCCTCGTCGGAGCCGTCCGTGCCGTCCTTGCCGTCCTCGTGGTCCCAGAAGGCGGCGTCCGCCTTGAGGTAGAGCTCGTCGTCGATGCGGAGCAGCTCGAAGGTCGCGCCCTGCGCGGTCAGCGAGCCGGAGCCGCCGTCGTCCTTCAGCCGCATGTCCAGCTCGTACGTGCTCCCGCCCGCGACCACGGTCCCCGACAGATGCACCGCGTCCGCGGCACCGGCCGCCGTGCGGGTCTCGGCCTGGATCTTGGCCGGGGGGAGCTTGCCGACCCCGTTGGTGCCCGCGTCCGGGTCCTCCTCGCTGCATCCCGTGAGCCCCAGGCCGGTCACGGCCAGCGCGCACACCGCGCCGGCCAGTCCGACCCTGCGGCGGATACGGCCCTGGGGAATCGCAGTCACAGGTGCGGTGCCTTTCCGACGTGTCCTTCAGCGGCTACCGCAGAGTACCGGGACGAGGAGTTCCGCCAGAAAGCAGACCTGGGACCTGACCGGGAACCGCCGGGTATTCCCGGCGCGGGCGCCCGAGAGGAGTGATGTACACCCTTCCCGAAGCGGGGCTACCGAGCCGTACCATCGTCCTTATGGTTACGGAAGACGCGGTGCGCGAAGCACTGGCGACAGTCAACGACCCCGAGATCAACCGGCCCATCACGGAACTCGGGATGGTCAAGTCGGTGGAGATCGGTGCGGACGGAGCGGTCGCGGTCACCGTGTACCTGACGGTCTCCGGTTGCCCCATGCGCGACACCATCACGCAGCGCGTGACCGACGCGGTCTCCCGCGTCGAGGGCGTCACCCGCGTCGACGTCACGCTGGACGTGATGAGCGACGAGCAGCGCAAGGAGCTGGCGACGGCGCTGCGCGGCGGCCAGACCGAGCGCGAGGTCCCCTTCGCCAAGCCCGGCTCACTGACCCGCGTGTACGCGGTCGCCTCCGGCAAGGGCGGCGTCGGCAAGTCCTCGGTGACGGTGAACCTGGCGGCGGCGATGGCGGCCGACGGCCTCAAGGTCGGTGTCGTCGACGCCGACATCTACGGCCACTCCGTGCCCCGCATGCTGGGCGCCGACGGCCGGCCCACCCAGGTCGAGAACATGATCATGCCGCCGTCGGCGAACGGCGTGAAGGTCATCTCCATCGGCATGTTCACCCCGGGCAACGCCCCGGTGGTGTGGCGCGGCCCGATGCTCCACCGCGCGCTCCAGCAGTTCCTCGCGGACGTGTACTGGGGCGACCTGGACGTCCTGCTCCTGGACCTGCCGCCCGGCACCGGTGACATCGCGATCTCCGTGGCCCAGCTGGTCCCCAACGCCGAGATCCTCGTCGTGACGACCCCGCAGCAGGCGGCGGCCGAGGTCGCCGAGCGGGCCGGCTCCATCGCCGTCCAGACCCACCAGAAGATCGTGGGCGTGGTCGAGAACATGTCGGGCCTGCCCTGCCCGCACTGCGGCGAGATGGTCGACGTCTTCGGCACCGGCGGCGGCCAGCTCGTCGCCGACGGCCTGACCCGTACGACGGGCACCAACGTCCCCGTCCTCGGCTCCATCCCCATCGACGTCCGCCTCCGCGAGGGCGGCGACGAGGGCAAGCCGGTCGTCCTGACGGACCCGGACAGCCCGGCGGGCTCGGCCCTGCGCGCCATCGCCGGCAAGCTGGGCGGCCGCCAGCGCGGCCTGTCGGGCCTGTCGCTGGGAATCACGCCCAAGAACAAGTTCTGAGCGTCGTACGACGAGGGGGGGGGGGGGGGGGGGGGGCGCCCCCCCCCCCCCCCCCCCCCCCCCCCCCCCCCCCCGGCCGACCGCCCCAAACCCACA
>NZ_JBIWFS010000007.1:295316-431128 GCF_044763135.1 Streptomyces sp. NPDC096205
CCCCGGGGGGGGTGGGGGGGCGGCCCGCCGGGGGGGGGGGGGGGGGTGTTGTTGGACAACCCCCAAAACCGGGGGGGGGGGGGGGGGCCGGGGGGGGGGGGGGGGGCCCCCCGCCCCCCCCCCCCCCTCGTCGTCACCCCGGCCTACGCGTAGGCCGAGATGTCCTTGATCATGGCGAAGCCGAGCCCGTACGCGCTCATGCCCCTGCCGTACGCCCCCACGTGCACCCCCTCCTGAGTGGAGCCGGCCAGCACCCAGCCGAACTCGGACTCCCGGTAGTGGAAGGGCGTGGGCGCGCCGTCCACGGGCAGGGACAGCGTCGACCACTCGGACCCGTCGAGGTCGTCGGCCAGCGCCCACGCCGTCTCCGTCTGCTGCTCCAGCCAGTCGTCCCGCAGCGCGTGGTCCATCTGGCCGGGCCAGGTGAAGGACAGCAGCCCCACCCCGGCCAGCCACGCCGCCGACGACACCGACGTGGCCTCCAGCAGGCCCGTACCGTCCGCACTTCTGCGCGACGGATTCGCCGCGACGGTCACCACGACCGCGAACTTCTCCCGGTCCTCCGCATCGGCCCGCACCGAGGGCTCGTCACCGTGTCCGATGGACCCGTGCTCCACCGCCCCGTCGGCGGCGGTCCCGACCTGCATCAGCCAGCGCGGTCCCGTGAACGCCTCGTCGAGGCCGTACCACGGGAAGGGCGCGCTCAGGTAGCCGTCGACCGTACGCCGGGCGGAGGGGACCTGCTGTCCACCCTCCGCGGCCGGCGCCTGCGCGACTGCCCGACTCGTCGTCTCCATGTGCCCGGACGCCTCCTCGCTCTCGTCGGACCGAGCGGCCCGCCCCCCTTCGGGCGGCGTTGCTCATCTGCGTACGGTCCGCACAACAACTCGGCAGCATATCCACACCACCGGGGGCAGCCGGGAAAGCACCGGGCGCGTGGGTCGCGCGCGGGCCGCGCGCACGGCCTGCGCGCGCTACGGGATCAGGTGGCGTCCGCGTCGAAGGGCGGGCGCTCGACGCCGCCGGACTCGGGCTTCTTGACCATGTCGACCCGGCCGCCGGAGGAGTCGGCGGCGCCGGACGAGGACTCGCCGTCGCGGCCGTGCACGACGTCGGAGACCTCGGCCATCTCCTTCTTGAAGTCGAAGCCGGAACGGATCTCCTTCAGCCCCAGGTCGTCGTTGTCCAGCTGCTTGCGGATGAACGTCTTGGGGTTGAGGTCCTCGAACTCGAAGTCCTTGAACTCCGGGCCGAGTTCGTCGCGGATGTCCCGCTTGGCGCTCTCCGAGAACTCGCGGATCTTCCGGATCGTGCGGGTCACGTCCTGGATGACCTTGGGGAGCTTGTCGGGACCGAAGACGAGCACGGCGAGGACGATGAGCGTCACCAGCTCGAGCGGTCCTATGTCATTGAACACCTGAAGCTCCTTGCGATGTCCCGGGCCGGGTCCACGGTACCCGCCGATCCTGTCCGACCGGTACCGTCCCGTGACGTCCGACTGCGTGTATGCGGCCGGACCTGTGAGATTTGGAGCACGTCTGTACGGTTTGTCACCCGTCGTCCGACGAGCCGAGCACCAGCGAGACCGTCCGTTCCTTGCCGCCGCGTTCCACGGTCAGCTCCAGCCGGTCACCCGGCCGGTGGGCGCGGGTCTTCACGATCAGCTCCTCACCCGAATGCACGCGCTGCCCGTCGACCTCGGTGATCACGTCCCCGGCCTCGATACCGGCCCGGTCGCCGGGTCCGCCGGCCGTCACCGGGGCGCGGCCGCCGCTCTTCTCGGTGCCCACCCGGGCGCCGTCGCCGCTGTAGTCCATGTCGAGGGTGATGCCGATGACCGGGTGGGTGGCCCGGCCGGTGTTGATCAGCTCCTCGGCGACGCGTTTGCCCTGGTTGACGGGGATGGCGAAACCGAGCCCGATCGACCCGGCCTGCTCGCCCTCGGCCTCGGAGCCGCCGCCCGCGGAACGGATCGCGGAGTTGATGCCGATGACCCGGCCGCGGGAGTCCAGCAGCGGGCCGCCGGAGTTGCCGGGGTTGATCGGCGCGTCGGTCTGCAGGGCGTCGACGTAGGAGATGTCGCCGCCGTCGCCGCTCTCGCCGCCCGCGGTGATCGGGCGCTGCTTGGCGCTGATGATGCCCGAGGTGACGGTGCCTGCGAGGTCGAAGGGGGCGCCGATCGCGACCACCGGGTCGCCCACCTGGACGTTGTCGGAGTTGCCGAGGGGCGCGGGCTGCAGGCCGCTGACGCCCTTGACCCGGACGACGGCGAGGTCGTAGCCGGTGTCGCCGCCGACGAGTTCCGCCTCGGCGGTGTCGCCGCTGTGGAAGGTCACGGTGATCTCGCCGTCCTCGCCCGCGGGCTCGACGACGTGGTTGTTGGTGAGGATGTGGCCCTGGTCGTCCAGCACGAAACCGGTGCCGGTGCCCGACTGCTCGCTACCGCTGACATGCAGCGTCACGACGCTGGGCAGGGCCCGCGCGGCGATCCCGGCCACGCTGTCCGGGTCCCGCCCGGCCGGCTCCTTCCCGGCCTGCGGAAGCTCCACCCCGCCGATGCCGCCGTTGCGCTCCAGATACGCCCCTACGGCCCCACCGACGCCGCCGGACACCAGCGCCAGCAGCACGGCTCCCAGCACCAGCGCCTTCCTGGCCCGCCGCCTGCGCTGCGCCACACTCGGCGCGGCCTGCCCGGTCTGCTGCAACGGCCCTGCGGGCGCGGTGGCCCAGGGGTCGTAGCGCGCCCAAGGGTCGGCGGGGGCGCCGGGTATGGAGGGGCCGGGGGGTGGGGTGGGTACGGCGCCGGGGGGTGGGGTGGGTACGGCGCCAGCCGGGGCGGCGGCGGGTGGTGTGGTTGCCGCGCCGTCCTGGGCAGCGGGCGTTGCGGGGGTGCCGGGCACGAGCCCGGGCAGCTCTGTGCCGGGGGGCGGGGGCGGGGTCGCCGTTTCGGTGCCGTGGGACACCGCCGGGGCGGGCATTTCGGTGCCGTGGGACACCGCCGGGGCGGCCGTCTCGGTGCCCTGCGGCAGCGCCACCGCTGGAGGCAGCTCGCCGCCGTGAGCCATCGGCGGCTGCGCCGGTGCCGGTACGGCCGTGCCGTGCGCCGGGGTCGTCGCCGGATGCTGCACCGGCGGCGCGGGCGCCCAGGGACCGGGCTCGCCGTAGGGGGGAGTGCTGTAGGGGTCGGGGTCGTGCAGGGGCTTCATCTGCTGCGCGCCGACGGGGGTGGGGGGCTGGCGCGGGGTGGGGGGCTCCTGGTGGACGGGAGGGCCCTGCTGGGCGGCGGGGGGTGAGGCCGGAGCAGCATGCTGCTGCCCGGCGGGAGGCTCCTGGTGGACGGAGGGTGCGGCCGGGGCGGCGGGGTGCTGCTGCCCGGCGGGAGGCTCGTGGTGGGCGGAGGGTGCGGCTGGGGCGGCGGGGGGCTCCTGGTGGACGTGGAGTGAGGCCGGCACGTCCTGCGCGGCCGTAGCTCCCTGCACTGCTGGACCCTCCGGAGCAGCCGGGCCGTCCTGAGCGGCCAGACCCTCATACGCGGGCAGAGCTTCCTGCACGGCCGGCCCCTCCAGAGCAGCCGGGCCCTCCTGCGCAGCCGAACCCTCCTCAGCAGCCGCCGCCAACAGCCCGGCACCCTCGACCGGCGCGGCGCCCCCCACGGCCGACCCCAGAGGCGCAGCGTCCTCCCCAGGCCGTCGCAGCTCGAAGTCCCCGTCGTCGGAGGTTGCCGTCCCGGACGGGCGTTCCAGGTGGAAGTCGTCTTCCGCCTCGGTCCGCTGTCCCGAAGGGTCCTGCGTGGGCCTGCCCTCGTTCATGCTCTCCCCACAGCTGGCCGCGGCACGGCGTGTGCAGGCGCTGGCCGCGGCTCGTCGAACTCCGCCGCCGCACCCGGCCGCCTGCCGCGGGCACGGCCCACCCTGGATTCAACCAGGTTCGCGGGCCGGCGCGCAGAGGACGGTCAGCCGTCCTGGGAGGCCGAGGGAGAGGCCGTCGGGTCGGTGACCGGCGCGGTGAGCAGGCCGGGCGGGGTGAGGCCGGGAACCGTGGGCCAGGTGTTCAGGCCGAGCGAGGACGTCGTCGCGAACGGCCGTATCAAAGGGGACATCGCCGCCGCGTCCGCCATCACCGGTGTGGCGGCCTGCTGCTGCGAGGACTGCTCGTCGGGAGCCGTGAACCCGGGCAGCAGGGGCGCCGACACCTGGGTCGGGGCGACGCCGGAGCCACCGACGGACTGCCGGCCGCCCTGTCCCTGGGCGAGCAGGTGTCCGCCCGCACGCCGGCGCTGGTTCTCGGGGGCCGTGGCCGCGCCGGTGCCGCCGGTGCGGGCCGGAGTCACATTGGTCCCGCCCGAGCCGCCGCGTGCCTCGGCCGTGTCGGCGGGCACGCCCGTGGTGACCCCGCCGAGCGCGATCGCGGCGAGGGACACCGCCCCGGCGGCGACGAACGCGAAGCGGCGCCCGCGCGAGGCGGAGCGGTCGGCGTCGGAGCGGCCGACGTCATGGATACGGAAGCCGCGGCCGGACGCGGGGTCGGACGGCAGCAGGGCGTGCGAGCCCGCGGGGACGTAGTCGAACTCGAAGCGCTCGCCGCGCCTCATGCCGAACACCCCGGCGGGCCGTCCGCCGAGTCCTCCGGGGAACCCTCCCCCGACCGACGGCGAGCCACCACCGTCCAGGTCACCTCCCCCGGGGAGCCCCTGGAGCCGCGCCAGCAGGCTCTCGGAGGGAGGCGGCGGGGCCGCCTCCGCGAAGACGTTCTTCAGTCGGCGCTGGGCGTCGACCTCTGCCTTGCACTTCGGGCAGGTGGCCACATGCGCCAGCACACGCTCACGCGTGTCATGACCGAGCTCGCCGTCCACCAGGGCGGCGAGTCGGTCCCCCAGATGCTGCTCCGCGAGGCGCTCCTCGCCGGGTTTCGGCCATGATCCACTCACGCGGACGCGCCCCCTCCTCCCAGTGCGGGAATGCGGGCGGCGAAGGAGCGGCGCTCGGCGCGCGCCTGAGGGGAGCGGTGCGCGAGGGCCTTGCGCAGCTGGGAGCGGCCGCGGTGGATGCGGGAGCGGACGGTGCCGAGCTTCACGCCCAGGGTCGCGGCGATCTCCTCGTACGACAGTCCTTCGATGTCGCACAGGACGACGGCGGCGCGGAACTCGGGCGCCAGGGTGTCGAGGGCCTGCTGGACGTCGGCGTCGAAGTGCGCGTCGTTGAACACCTGCTGCGGCGACGGCTCACGGCCGGCCAGCCGCTCGGCCGCGTCCTCGCCGAGGGTGTCGAAGCGGATGCGCTGCTTGCGGCGGACCATGTCCAGGAACAGGTTCGTGGTGATGCGGTGCAGCCAGCCCTCGAACGTGCCCGGCGAGTAGGTCGACAGGGAGCGGAAGACGCGGACGAAGACCTCCTGGGTGAGGTCCTCGGCGTCGTGCTGGTTGCCGGTGAGGCGGTAGGCGAGCCGGTAGACACGGCCGCTGTGCGTGCTGACGATCTCCTCCCAGGTGGGCGGAGTCCACGCCTGCCCGTCCGCGTCGGTGGAGAAGGTCGCGGTCTGGGTCTGGCCAGCGGCGTGGCTGGGGTCAGCAGCGGTGTCGTTCACGGATTTCGGCCTGCCCGCCGATCCGAGGAAGCGCCGCAGCGCTCCTCCGCGATCCACAGGCGCAGCCGCACCTCCCCTATCGGCTCTGGTGGTGTCCAGCGGAGCCCCTACCATAGCCACCTCGCCCGTTAGGACCGGATAAGCGGTTTTACGAGAATTTGATCTGCGCTGGTCCGGCTCATGCGGCTGCGTCAGTACTTGCTCGACGCCCCGCCCGTCGTCGTGATCCAACTGTGTCCCCCCGTACTCGTCCACACCCCTCTAAACGCCCGGTCCCATCTGCGGGTTCCCGGCGCCAACGGATACAGTCACGCCGAGGCAATCAGGGGACAGGAGAGGGTCATTACCGGCAACCGGCCGACGAGCTGGGCGTTCGCCGACGCCTATGTCGCCGAGGACGAAGCGCTGCACTGGGCCCGTGAGCGGGCCCTGGAGGCAGGGCTGCGCCCGGTGACGCCGGGCACCGGCGCCGCGCTGCGGTTGCTCGCCGCGTCCGTGGACGCCAAGGCCGTCGCGGAGATCGGCACCGGGACCGGTGTCTCCGGCATCCACCTGCTGCACGGGATGCGCCCCGACGGCGTCCTGACGACCGTCGACCCCGAGCCGGAGCACCAGCAGTTCGCCCGCCAGGCCTTCCGCGCCTCCGGTTTCGCCAGCAACCGCGCCCGCTTCATCCCCGGCCGCGCGCTGGACGTCCTGCCCCGCCTCGCCGACGCCGGCTACGACCTCGTCTTCTGCGACGGCGACCGGCAGGAGGTCCTGGACTACCTCGCTGAATCGTTGCGCCTGCTGCGTCCGGGTGGCCTGGTGGCCTTCGAGGGCGTCTTCGCGAGCGGCCGCACGGTCGACTCCGGGCCCCAGCCGACGGAGGTCGTGCGGCTGCGGGAGCTGCTGCGGGCGGTCCGGGAGAGCCAGGAGCTGGTGACGTCCCTGCTGCCGGTGGGCGACGGGCTGCTGTGCGCCGTCAAAAGGTGACCCGTCTTGAGGTGACCCCTCTAAAGGTGACCCGTCCAAAGGTGCCCGCCTAAAGGTGCCCGTCAAAGATGACCGGCGTCTGCGTCTGACAGACCGACCCGAGAGAACGCAGCCGCCCCGGCACCTTTTGCGGTACCGGGGCGGCCGAACGAGTAGGGTCGCTTGCGCGTCAGCCCACAACCTTCTTGAGGGCATCGCCGAGCGCGTCGGCCTCGTCAGGGGTCAGCTCGACGACAAGCCGACCGCCGCCTTCGAGCGGAACGCGCATGACGATGCCCCGCCCCTCCTTGGTCACCTCGAGCGGGCCGTCGCCCGTCCGCGGCTTCATGGCCGCCATGCTCGTTCCCCTTCCTGAAACCAGCTCATCGTCAAAGCCGACGGCCCACAGACGGGGCTCCGCCCCGTTGGGAGGGCACGCGGGATCCTGCGCAGGACACGCGACACCGGCATCGAACACATTGCTTCCAAGCCATTATCCCGCATCCCACGACCCGATGACCAACATCGGTCCGCATCGCTTGGGCAACGCGCGCGAGCAAAACCACTCAATTCGGCGATGTGGCTGCGATACTGCGCCGCCCTCAGGACATCCGGCGGCCGAGAACCGCCTCATTTTCTTTGACGCAGGTCACACCTCCCCCGAGGTCCGTGTCCGCCATGCTGTCCTTCGGACCTCAGGGCGTACCGACCGGTACGCCGATCCGCGACCGATGGAGGGGACGCCCCATGGCCGACACCGTGCTCTACGAGGTGAGCGACGGACTGGCGACGATCACGCTGAATCGCCCGGAGGCGATGAACGCGCTGAACATCGCCACGAAGGTGGCGCTGCGGGATGCCGCGCGGGCCGCCGCCGACGACACCGCCGTACGGGGGATCCTGCTGACCGCGGCGGGCGAGAGGGCCTTCTGTGTGGGGCAGGACCTCAAGGAGCACGTGGGCCTGCTGGCAGCTGACCGGGAGACGGCGGGTGAGGGGCGGACGATGAGTACGGTGCGTGAGCACTACAACCCGATCGCTCGGGCGCTGGTGGAGGCGCCCAAGCCGGTGGTCGCCGCGGTGAACGGCGTCGCCGCCGGGGCCGGGTTCGGGTTCGCGCTCGCCGCGGACTACCGGGTCGTGGCCGACACGGCTTCCTTCAACACGTCCTTCGCGGGGGTGGCGCTGACCGCGGACTCCGGGATCTCGTGGACGCTGCCGCGGGTGATCGGGCCGAGCCGTGCCATGGATCTGCTGCTCTTCCCGCGCAATGTCCGGGCTCAGGAGGCTCTGGAGCTGGGGATCGCCAACCGAGTCGTACCGGCCGCGGACCTGCGCAGTGAGGCCGAGAAGGTGGCTCGGGGGCTGGCCGAGGGGCCGACCGTGGCGTACGCGGCGCTGAAGGAGTCCGTGGCGTACGGGCTCACCCACTCCTTCTCCGAGACGCTGGAGAAGGAGGACGAGCTTCAGGAGCGGGCCGGGTCCTCCGAGGATCACACCATCGCTGTGCAGGCGTTCGTGAACAAGGAGCGGCCCAAGTATTTGGGGCGGTAGGACTCGGGTCCGCCCCTAAGAGGTACCTCTCCTTGAACAACCCTCCAAATGATCGTCCACCAAGCCGCACGCCTGCATCAGGGCGTATGCCGTCGTCGGGCCCACGAAGCGGAGACCTCTCTGTTTCAGGGCCTTCGACAGGGCGGTGGACTCCGGGGTGACCGCGGGGACGTCGGCCAGGGTCCGCGGTATCGGGCGGGCCGCGGCGTCGGGGGCGTAGGACCAGATCAGCGCGTCCAGGTCGCCCTCGCCCCACTCCGCGAGCACCTTCGCGTTGGCCAGGGTCGCGTCGATCTTGGCCCGGTTGCGGATGATGCCGGCGTCGGTCAGGAGGCGGTCGCGGTCGGCGTCGGTGAAGGCGGCGACCTTGGCGATCTCGAAGTCGCAGAAGGCGGCGCGGAAGCCGGGGCGGCGGCGCAGGATCGTGATCCAGGACAGGCCGGACTGGAAGGCCTCCAGGCTGAGGCGTTCGAAGAGGGCGTCGTCGCCGTGGACGGGGCGGCCCCACTCCTCGTCGTGGTACGCCACGTAGTCCTCGGTGGACAGGGCCCAGGGGCAGCGCAGGGCGCCGTCGGGGCCCGGGATCGCCTCGGTCACTGCTGGTCCTCCGGCTCGGGCTTGTCCAGCGGCACCCGGGGCGTGGCGGCGCGGGCGCCGGCCAGCGCGGACTCCAGTTCGGCGATGCGGGCGTCGCGCTCGGCGAGCTCCACGGCGACCCGGTTCAGGGCGTCGTCGACGTCGGACATGCGGTAGCCGCGGGCGGCGAGCGGGAAGCGCAGGGCGTCGACGTCGGCGCGGCGCAGCGGGCGGTCCGGCGGGAGCTGGTCCCACAGCCGCTGGGGCGCCGCCTCGGGCAGGGGTCCGCCGCCCTCGCCGCCGCCCACCACGGCGAGTGTCACCGCGGCGACCACGACGGCGAGCGCGAGAACCAGGAACAAGAACATGACCATCGCTTAAGTCCCGGGGGTCGGCGCCGAATGTGTCAGGCTCCGATCGTGCCATGCGACGCTGACAGTTAGGGTCGCAGACGGCCGAAGACCAGCGCGTACGAGGAGAGGTCACAGGGGATGCTCAGGCTGGGCAAGCGGGAGTTCGACCCGCAGGAGCCGGTGATCATGGCGATCGTGAACCGGACCCCGGACTCCTTCTACGACCAGGGAGCCACCTTCCACGACGAGCCGGCGCTCGCGCGGGTCGAGCAGGCGATCGCCGAGGGCGCGGCCGTCGTCGACATCGGCGGCGTGAAGGCAGGCCCCGGCGAGGAGGTCACCGCCGAGGAGGAGGCGCGGCGCACGGTCGGCTTCGTCGCCGAGGTGCGGCGGCGCTTCCCGGACGTGATCATCAGCGTCGACACCTGGCGGCACGAGGTCGGCGAGGCCGTCTGCGAGGCGGGCGCCGACCTGCTGAACGACGCCTGGGGCGGGGTCGACCCCCGGCTCGCGGAGGTCGCCGCGCGCTACCGGGTCGGCCTGGTGTGCACCCACGCGGGCGGGGCGGAGCCCCGGACACGTCCGCACCGGGTGACGTACGACGACGTCATGGCGGACATCCTGCGGGTCACGGTCGGGCTGGCCGAGCGGGCCGTGGCGCTCGGTGTGCCGCGCGAGTCGGTGCTGATCGACCCCGGGCACGACTTCGGCAAGAACACCCGGCACAGTCTGGAGGCGACGCGCAGGCTGCCCGAGATGGTGGAGACCGGGTGGCCCGTGCTGGTGTCGCTGTCGAACAAGGACTTCGTCGGCGAGACGCTGGACAAGCCGGTCAAGGAGCGGGTGCTGGGCACGCTCGCCACCACCGCCGTGTCCGCGTGGCTGGGCGCGCAGGTGTACCGGGTGCACGAGGTGGCCGAGACCCGGCAGGTGCTGGACATGGTCGCGGCCATCGCGGGCCACCGGCAGCCGGCGGTGGCCCGCAGAGGCCTGGCGTAGCCGCGATCACGCCGGGAGGCGCCTCAGTCCCGGCCCGCCTCCTTGGACACCAGGGCGACCGCCTCGTCGACGTCGTCGGTGACGTGGAACAGCAGCAGGTCCTTCTCGGACGCCTTGCCCTCGGCGATCAGCGTGTTCCTCAGCCAGTCGAGCAGGCCGCCCCAGTAGGCGCTGCCGAACAGGACGATCGGGAAGCGGGTGACCTTCTGGGTCTGCACCAGGGTCAGCGCCTCGAAGAGTTCGTCCAGGGTGCCGAGTCCGCCGGGCAGGACCACGAACCCCTGGGCGTACTTCACGAACATCATCTTCCGGACGAAGAAGTACCGGAAGTTCAGGCCGATGTCGACGTACGGGTTGAGCCCCTGCTCGAACGGCAGCTCGATGCCCAGGCCGACGGAGATGCCGCCGGCCTCGCACGCGCCCTTGTTGGCGGCCTCCATCGCGCCGGGGCCGCCGCCGGTGATGACGGCCCAGCCCGCCTCGACCAGCCCGCGGCCGAGCCGGACCCCCGCCTCGTACTCCGGGGAGTCCGGGCGGGTGCGGGCCGAGCCGAACACGCTGATCGCGGGCGGGAGTTCGGCGAGGGTGCCGAAGCCCTCGATGAACTCCGACTGGATGCGCAGGACCCGCCAGGGGTCGGTGTGCACCCAGTCCGAGGGCCCGCCCGCGTCCAGCAGGCGCTGGTCGGTGGTGCTCGAGGTGACCTGACCGCGCCGCCGGAGCACCGGACCCAGGCGCTGCTCCTCCGGCTGTGTGCCGTCCTCAGGAATCCCGGTGGCCATGTGCGCTCCCTCCGCTCGGGTCTTTCCGCCTCAGCGTAGATCTACGCGGGTTACGCGCGGGGGACGTCGGCGTATCCGAAACTAGGCGGTCAGCCAGTTCCGCAGCCGTTCCTCGCCCGCGAGGATCTTCGCCGTCTCGACGCGCTCGTCGCGCTTGTGCGCGAGGTGCGGGTTGCCGGGGCCGTAGTTGACGGCCGGGATGCCGAGCGCGCTGAAACGGGAGACGTCCGTCCAGCCGTACTTGGGCTGCGGGGTGCCGCCGACCGCCTCGATGAAGGCGGCGGCCGCCGGGTGGGACAGGCCGGGCAGGGCGGCGCCGCTGTGGTCGTCGATCACGAACTCGTCGACCCCGCAGTCGGCGAACACCTCACGGACGTGCGCGACGGCCTCCTCGGGCGTGCGGTCGGGCGCGTAACGGAAGTTGACCGCGACCACGCACTCGTCGGGGATGACATTGCCGGCGACCCCGCCCTCGATACGGACGGCGTTCAGGCCCTCGCGGTACTCCAGGCCGTCGATGACCGGATAGCGCGGCTCGTAGGCGGCCAGGCGGGCCAGGATCGGGGCGGCGGCGTGGATGGCGTTGGAGCCCATCCAGGAGCGGGCCGAGTGGGCGCGTTCGCCCGTGGTCCTCAGCAGCACCCGTAGCGTGCCCTGGCAGCCGCCCTCGACCTGTCCGTCGGACGGCTCGAGCAGCACCGCGAAGTCGCCGGCCAGCCAGTCCGGGTGCGTCTCGGCGACGTGCTTCAGCCCGTTGAGGTCGGCGGCGACCTCCTCGTTGTCGTAGAAGACGAACGTCAGGTCGCGGTTGGGCTCCGGGACGGTGGCCGCGATCCGCAGCTGGACGGCGACGCCCGCCTTCATGTCGCAGGTGCCGCAGCCCCACAGCACGCCGTCCTCGTCCAGGCGCGAGGGGACGTTGCCGGCGATGGGCACGGTGTCGATGTGCCCGGCCAGGATCACGCGCTCGGCCCGGCCCAGGTTCGTGCGGGCCACGACGTTGTTGCCGTGCCGGTCGACCGTGAGGTGCGGCAGGGCGCGCAGCGCGTGCTCGACGGCGTCCGCGAGCGGCTTCTCGGTGCCGGACTCGGAGGGGAAGTCGACGAGCTGCGCGGTGAGCCGGGCGGCGTCCAGGGTGAGGTCAAGCGGGGTATCGGCCATGGCCTCGACCCTAACGCCGGGGCCCCGCCTCCTGCTCCGCCCATCCGCGATGTGTCCGACCGGCGCTCGGCGATCCGAACAGCCTCCGTCCGACCGGCGCGCGGCGATCCGAACAACCTCCGTCCGACCGGCCGGACAGAAACCGAACATCCTCCGCTACCTTGTACGGCGTGTCCGAGCCGTCCCCCACTCCCAGGCGTCGCAGCCGCACCGGTGCGGCCTTCCTCGTGCTGCTCTCGCTCGCGGGTTATCTCGTCGTCCAGTACGTCAGCGGCGGCGCGGGCGAGCCCGACTGCCGGGTCGTCGCGGCCGACGGCAGGGGTGAGGCGTACGAGTTCACGCCGGAGCAGGCGGTGAACGCGGCGACGATCACCGCGGTGGGCGTGGACCGGGGCCTGCCGGAGCGGGCGGTGACGATCGCGCTGGCGACCGCGCTGCAGGAGTCGGCGCTGCGCAACATCGAGCACGGCGACCGGGACTCCCTCGGCCTGTTCCAGCAGCGGCCCTCCCAGGGCTGGGGCACCCCGCGGCAGATCATGGACCCGGCCTACGCGGCGGGCATCTTCTACGCGCACCTGGAGAAGGTTCCCGACTACACGGAGCTGCCGCTCACCGACGCCGCCCAGCGCGTGCAGCGCAGCGGCTATCCGCTGGCGTACGCCAAGCACGAGCACGACGCCTCGCTGCTCGCCGCCGCCCTGACCGGCCGGGCCGCGGCCACGCTGACCTGCGAGGGCCGTCCGGCGGGCGGCGCGGCGGCGAAGGGCCCGGACGCGGTGCGCTCGGCGCTGGTACGGGACTTCGGGCGCGACGCGATGGCGCCGGCGGGCGCGGAGGTGGCCGCCGAGGGCGCCCGCGGGGCGGCGGGTTCCGTCGTCGCGGCGCGGACCAGCGGGCGCACGGTGACCGTGCCGGCCGGCTCACGGCAGCGCGGCTGGCAGCTGGCGCACTGGGCGGTGGCCAACGCCTCGGCGCTGCGCATAGAGCGCGTCTCGTACGCCGGGCGGGAGTGGACCGCCGGCACGACCGACAGCGAGTGGCGCCCGTCCGCCGACTCGGACGCCGTACGGATCGTCACCGCGCAGTAGTACGAGCCCTCACCCGCAGGGGTTATGCGGCCGCCTCCGGGTCGAGGGGGTGCGCAGGTTTTCGCGGCGTCACCCTCACGGCTGCCACAGCCCTTGGGAATCAAGAGCTGTAAGGATTCAGCAGATTCCCGCGGCGGAAGCCCTTTGCCCGTTTTTATCCACAGCAGATAATGCGACGCATTACCAACTCTTTACGTTATCTCGCCGCAACCTCGGCGGGGTTCGAGCGGTAGTCACGGTGTCCGCGCCCGGTCAACCGGCGGGCGCGGTCGGACACTTCACACGTTCCCTCCCGTCAAAGGAGCACCATGTCCCTCCCCCTGACCCGCCGGATCGCCCGTGCCGCGCTGCTCGTCGCTGCGGGGGCGGCTGCCGGGGTCGGTGCGGCCGGCTCCGCCAGCGCGGCCCCCGACCTGCCCGCCACCCCGAACCTGGGCGGCCTGACCGCCCTGGACGGCGCGCACGTCGGCAACACCGCGGACCGCGCGGCGCAGGACGTCACCGGCATCGCGGGACAGGCCGGCGGCAAGGCGGTCGAGCAGGCCGTCCCGACCGCGGGCAAGACCGGCGGCAAGGCCGTGAAGAAGGCCACGCCCGCGATGCAGAAGGCCGCCGGTGAGGCGGCAGGCACCACCGGGGACATCGTCGGCGACACCGCCTCCTCCGCCACCAAGGGCGGCCTGCCGACCGACGGCCTCACCAAGGGCGGCCTGCCCACCGACTCCGTCACCGGCGGCGGCATCCCCGCGCAGACCCTGCCGGTGAAGGACCTGCCGCTGGGCTGAGACAGCCGGATCTGAACACGGCGACGGGGCCGGAGGCGATCTTCGCCTCCGGCCCCGTCGTCATGCCCGCCTCAGGCGGTGAGGCGCTTCACCGCCGCCGCGACCCGCTCGTCCGTCGCCGTCATCGCCACGCGGACGAACCTCTCGCCCGCCGTGCCGTAGAAGTCACCGGGAGCCACGAGGATGCCGAGCTCGGCCAGGTGCGCCACGGTGTCCCAGCAGGACTCGTCGCGGGTCGCCCACAGGTAGAGGCTGGCCTCGCTGTGCTCGATGCGGAAGCCGTGCGCGAGCAGCGCCTCGCGCAGGGCGGTGCGGCGGGCGGCGTAGCGCTCGCGCTGCTCGGCCACATGCGTGTCGTCGCCGAGCGCGGCCACCACGGCCGCCTGGGTCGGCGCGGAGGTCATCATGCCGCCGTGCTTGCGGATCTCCAGGAGCGGGCCGAGCACGGCCGGGTCGCCGGCCAGGAACGCGGCACGGTAACCGGCCAGGTTGGAGCGCTTGGACAGCGAGTGGACCGCCACGATGCCGTCGTACGAGCCGCCGTTGACGTCCGGGTGCAGCACCGAGACCGGGTCGGCCTCCCAGCCCAGCTCCAGGTAGCACTCGTCGGAGACGACCAGCACGCCGTGCTCACGGGCCCAGGCGACGATCCGGGTCAGCTCCTCCTTGGGCAGCACCTCGCCGGTCGGGTTCGACGGCGAGTTCAGCCACAGCAGCTTCAGCCCGGCGGGGTCCAGCTCGGTCGGGTCGTCGTAGACCTCGTACTCGGCGCGGGCCAGCCGCGCGCCGACCTCGTACGTCGGGTACGCCAGCCGCGGATAGGCCACCTTGTCGCCGGGGCCGAGGCCCAGCTGGGTCGGCAGCCAGGCCACCAGCTCCTTGGAGCCGACGATCGGCAGCACATGGCGGTGGGTGACCTCACGGGCGCCCAGCCGGCGCGTCACCCAGCCGGTGAGCGCGTCCCGCAGCTCGGGCGTGCCCCACACGGTCGGATAGCCCGGCGAGTCCGCCGCGGCGATCAGCGCCTTCTGGATGAGCTCCGGCACCGGGTCGACCGGCGTGCCGACCGACAGGTCGACGATGCCGTCCGGGTGGGCCGCGGCCGTCTTCTTGTACGGCTCCAGCTTGTCCCAGGGGAAGGTGGGCAGGCGGTCGGAGACTGCGGACACGAGTGCTTGGCTCACTTTCTGGTCGTACGGGCCGCCGTAGGGCTGTCACGGCAAACGCCTCGGTCCCGTACGGCGATCAGGACGCTGATCTGGCCGTACGGGACCGAGGCGGCGCGGGTGGTGCGTGCCGCCGTCAGCCGTTCTGCGGCGGGAGCGCGGCGATGAACGGGTGGTCCCGCTCGATCAGACCGAGCTTGCTGGCGCCGCCCGGGGAGCCCAGGTCGTCGAAGAACTCGACGTTCGCCTTGTAGTAGTCCTTCCACTCCTCCGGAGTGTCGTCCTCGTAGAAGATCGCCTCGACCGGGCAGACCGGCTCACAGGCACCACAGTCGACGCATTCGTCCGGGTGGATGTACAAGGACCGCTGGCCCTCGTAGATGCAGTCGACCGGGCACTCCTCGATGCACGCCTTGTCCTTCACGTCGACACAAGGCTGCGCGATGACGTAGGTCACGCTGTCGTTCCTCCTCGATAGGGCGCTGGCGGGCCTCCTCAGGCTCCGCCGCCTGGCGCGCGGGAGCGCGGCGTCGTCGATGCCCGCCCCTAGTATCTCCGTTCCTGGGCACGATCCGAACAGGAGGGGTGGACCGACCTGTGGAAATCTCCGCGGCAGGGCGCCTCGAGGTCCGCATCACCGCTGCTGACGTGGGCAAACGCGTCTCCGTACGGCGGTTGAGCGACTCGGGCGCCTCGGTAGAGAAATTCACCGACACGGTGGGTGTTCTCACATCATGGGACAAGGATGTGCTGGTGATCACACGCCGGGACGGCGAACAGGTGCGGATCGCAGCATCCTCGCTGGTCGCGGGCAAGATCGTGCCCGCCGCACCGGCTCGCCGCAAGGGCCCCGCGGCCACCTACGAGGAACTCGCCCACATCTCCGCGCGCGCCTGGCGGCCTGTGGAGAGCGAGCGGCTCGGCGAGTGGGAACTGCGCGCGGCCTCCGGATTCACCCGGCGCGCCAACTCCGTGCTGCCGCTCGGCGATCCGGGCCTGCCGCTCGACGACGCCCTGACCGCCGTACGCCGCTGGTACGGCGACCGCGGCCTGCCCGCCTACCTCCAGACGGCCACCGGCGCCGCGGGCACGCAGGAGCTGCTGTGCGCGGAGCTGGCGGAGCGCGGCTGGGTGCGCGAGGTGACGGCCGAGCTGTGGATCGGGGCGCTCGCACCGGTCGCGGACCTGCGCGAGCCCGGCGGGGTGACGCTCTCCCGGACCGCCGACGCGGCCTGGCTGGCCCGCTACCAGCGCAAGGGGCTGAGCGAGGTGGCCCTGCGGGTGCTCGGCAGCGGCCCGTCGGTGTGGTTCGCGTCCGTGCCCGGTGAGGGCGGTGCTCCCGCCGCGATCGGGCGGCTGGTCGTCGACGGCCGCT
This sequence comes from Streptomyces sp. NPDC096205, assembly GCF_044763135.1. NCBI lineage: Bacteria > Bacillati > Actinomycetota > Actinomycetes > Kitasatosporales > Streptomycetaceae > Streptomyces > Streptomyces sp. NPDC096205. Next base: position 311,693 of record NZ_JBIWFS010000007.1, read on the forward strand.
GGGCCGGGTTCGCCGCCGTCGAGGTCGCCCCCGAGCGGCGGCGCGAGGGCCTCGCCACCGCCGTCATGGCCGCGCTGGCCCGCCAGGCCCTCGACGAGGGCGCCTCCGCCGCATGGCTCCAGGTCGAGACCGACAACACCGCGGCACGCGCCCTGTACGCCCGTATGGGCTTCGCCGCGCACCACGCCTACCACCACTACCGCGAGCCCGGAACGTCCCCGGCGGGCCGGTAGCGATCACGAAGAGAGGGCACGAGCCAGATATGCGCGAACGCTCCGCCGAGCTGCGCCGCCGGTTCGCCGAGGAGGCCCGCGCCGAGCGGCCCGACCTGTCGCTGCTGTGCCTGCTGGTGGGCGCGGAGGCCGACAGCACGCTGGACGAGGCGGGCATGGACGCCGTCCAGGCCGAGCTGGACGACCTGGCCGGACAGCTGCCCTACCGGCCGGGCTCCCCGCAGGCCTGGGCCGCTGCAGTGCGCGACCTGCTGGGCGAGCGCTACGGCTTCGCCGGCTCCCCCGCGGACTACCAGCGCCTGGAGTCGTCCCTGCTGCACGAGGTCGTACGGCGGCGGCGCGGGCTGCCGATCCTGCTGTCCGTGGTGTGGATCGAGGTGGCCCGGCGGGCCGGGGCGCCGGTGTACGGGGTCGCCCTGCCGGGGCACTTCGTCGTCGGCTTCGGGCCCGTGGAGGGGCAGGTGCTCGCCGACCCGTTCGACGCCGGGCGGGTGCTCACCGGGACGGACGCGGACCTGCTGGTGGTGGGGGCGACGGGGGCGCCGCTGGAGCCGTCGATGCTGGTGCCCGCGGCGCCCTTGGAGGTGATCTCGCGGATCCTCAACAACATCCGGGCGTGGGCCGCCGCGCGGCCCGAGCGGTCGGACGTGGCGCTGTGGGCCGTGGAGTTGGCGCTGCTGCTGCCTTCGCATCCGGCGCGGCTGCGGTACGAGCGGGGGCAGGTGCTCGTGCGGCGCGGCGAGTTCGTCGCGGGGGCCGAGGAGATGGAGACCTACGCCGAGCTGGTGGAGGTCGTGGACGAGTCGCTGGCGGAGCGGGTGCGGGGGGAGGCCCTTGCTGCGCGGGCGTTGCTGAACTGAGGCGTGTGGGTGTGCGCCTCGCCGTGGGGGGTTTCGTCGTCCTGCGAGTGCGGGTCGCGGGTGGTTGCGCGCAGTTCCCCGCGCCCCTTTGGGGCACGTCGAGGGGCACCCGCTTTTTCGTGCGGGTGCCCCTCCTTGTGCCGCTTGCCTCAGTTCGGGTTGGTGTCGATCGTCGCCGTGCGCTCCGCCTTGGTCTTGCCGCGCAGCGCCTGGCGGAGGGCGCCGACCACGTCCTCGGGCAGGACGCCGCGCTTTCCGGTGGCCGTCTGGATCTCCACGCCCTCGAAGGTGCTGCCGTATGCCTCCTTGAGGGCGTCCAGGTCGTAGGTGTCGACGAGCTTTCCGTCGATGGCCTTGACGCCGAGGATCTTGGGCAGGGAGAGCGAGCCGAAGTCGATGCTGTGCGCGTCGTCGACCTTGACCGTGACGCGGTCGGACATCGCGGGCTGCGCGAACTCCTTCATCATCCGGTCGACCTCGGCGTTGCTGATCGTCGGCTGCCGGGTCGTGGTGGGGACCCGCACCGGCGTGGTCGCACCGGACTCGACCTGGGTGCGGAAGGCGTCCTCGACGGCCTGGCCGGCCTGGTCGACGGCGATGCCCTTGCCCGGCTTGCCGTAGACCGCGACCGCCTTGCCGGACGCGAAGCTGATCGTGCCCTCGGTCACCGAGCCGGAGCCGCCCGCGGCCGTGGACAGGGCCGAGTGCAGCTTCTCCTCGTCGACCGGCATGACCGGCTCCACGACCCGCTCGTTGCCGAAGAGCGAGCCGATCACCGAGACCGGGTTGTAGTCGCTGGTCGCGGCCTCGCGGACGGTGGCCTGGGTGTCGAACTGCAGACCCGCCTGGTCCGGCTTCAGCGCGACCGTGTCGTCGCCGACGGTGAGCTTGAGCGGGTTGTCGACCCGGTCGCCGAAGGCCTCGTCGAGCTTCTTGACGGCGTCGTCGCGGGTGCCGCCGCCGATGTCCACGCCGAGCACGGTGGTGCCCTTGGGCACGTCGGAGTGGTTCATCAGCAGGCCGGCGCCGTACGCCCCCGCCGCAATCACGATCACGCCGCTGCCGAGCAGCACCAGCTTGTTGCGGCCCTTCTTCTTGGCGCCCTTGCCGCGGGCCGGCGCCGCCGCGGGCACGTTCTGCTGCACCGGCTCGGGCAGCTTCGGCGGGGCGTGGTGCAGGGGCCCGTCGGTGCCGGGGCCGGCGAAGTCGTGCGCGTCCTGCGGGACGACCGGGATGCCGCTGGTGACGGTGTGGCCGGAGATGTTGTCCGCGGGGCTCGCGAAGCCGCCGGGCGGCTCGGGGGCCGGCTTCTGCGGGGTGAGGATCGCGGTGTCGTCGCTCATGCCACCGCCGGGGCCGCCACCCGGGTACGGGGTGCCGCCCGGCGCGGTGGGAGCGCCGGGGCCGGTCGGGGCGTGGGGGGACTGGGGCGGGCGGGGGGCACCGGGGGCGCCGGGCACGCGGTGGGTGGCAGGGGTGCCGCCGGGGCCACCGGGGCCGCCGAAGGGGCCCGGGCCTGCCGGGCCGTTGCCCGGGATGCCGTTGGGGCCGGGGCCGCCGTGGGGGCCGGGGCCCGCCAGGCCATTGCCCGGGATGCCGTTGGGGCCGGGGCCGCCGTGGGGGCCGGGGCCTGCCAGGCCATTGCCCGGGCCGCCGTTGGGGCCGGGGGCGCCCGCGACCGGCGGGACGACCGGGCCGTCGCCGGTGACCGGGCCGGTGGTGGGGCCCGCGGGGCCCTGGGGGCCACCGCGGCCGCCTCGGCCGTCGGGGCCGTTGAAGCCGTTCGGGCCGCCCGGGCCCTGGCCGGCGGGTCCGGGCTGGTCGGGGCCGCCGTAGCCGGGACGGGTGCCCTGCGGGGCCTGCCCGTCCTGGCCGTCGGCGAAGTACGGCAGGTCGTCGCGGCGCGGCTCGTCGGCGCCCGGGCGGGTGCCGCCGCCCAGCGGGCCGGCCGCCAGCGCCTCGGTGACGTCGAAGGAACCGGTGCCGCCGCCGTGGCCGGGAGCCACGGGGCCGCCGGTCGCACCGGGCAGACCGGCGCCGTTGGTGCCACCGGGGCGGGAGCCGCCGGGCATGTTCATCGAGCCGACCACACCACCGGGACGACCCGCGCCGGGACGCGGCCCGCCGGGGGCGGGAGCGGCACCGGGGCGCGCGCCACCGGGTGCGGCGCCCGCAGCAGGGCCCGTGGAGGGCGCGCCCGAAGTGCCGGGCGGCGGGGCGCCGTTGCCGGAGCCTCCGGTCGGACCGGGCTTGGCGGCACCGGACTTGCGCGGGGCGAACCACTCGCTCGTCTTCTCCTCCGCGCCGCCCTGCGCGGGCTCGGCGGAAGCCTCGGCGGCGGGCGCGGCCGGTGCGGCGGGCGCCTCGGGCTCGGCGGAGGTGTCGCCGGCCTCGCTGTCACCGACGGGCTTGCGCACCACGACCGGCGGGATGGGCCGGGACCCGGGGATGTTGATCCGGATCCGGGTGGTCAGCGTGGTCTCGGTCTTGCGTTCCTCGGGCGCGGGCGAACGGCCCGCTCCCGCGCCCCCGTCGGCGACCACAGGGGTGCCGTACGGCGGCGTGCCCGAGGGGTATGCGGCTCCGCCGCGCCCGTTGGGCCCGGAGGACGGACTGTCAGTTTCACGACTCAAGGCAGGTTCTCCCGGTTGGCTCCGCCGCCCGTTGCGACCTCACTCTGCTTGGGGGTCCCCCCGGCCCGAGTGGAAGTCGAGCGCTGGGGGAGGCTCGGCGGCGCGCACCACCATACTGGCCGCTTGTGGCGCGTATCCCACGACCGCTGTGGAAACCCACACGGGACTCCCACGCGCGCGTGACGGCGAAGTGGTACGTCACTTCCCAAGTCGGACGGCGGGGCCGTCCGGTTGCCGTCCCTGCGCAAGCGTGGCGCACATCACAGCGACGGCCATGCCGCCGAGCAGGAAAAGGTACGAGCCCGCACCCGCCGCGAACACGAAGTCGCCTTCCGGACGGCTGGCGGTGAGCAGGACCACGGAGACCATCCAGCCGGCCGCGCCCGCCACGGCCCCGCCGCGCCCGCCGGTGGCCCGGGCCGCGCCCAGGAACAGCCCGGCCGCGCCGAGCAGCGCGAGCAGCAGGCCGCCCGGGAACCAGCCGGACTGCACCAGCGCCCCGGCCGCGCCGACGACCGCGCCGAGCACGAGCAGCAGCACGTAGACGGCGATCCGCGCGGCGGAGGGCGCGCGCAGCGGCTGCGCGAGCATCGAGGGACGGTCGTTCACGGTGCCTCTCCGATTCCGGCGAACAGGTCGCGGTCGTCGCCCTCGGCGCGCTCGCCGCGCACCAACTCGTAGTACTCGTCGGCGAACAGCGGCTGCGCGAGCTCGTTGGAGAGCGCGAACCAGGGCTCCGCGACAGCGATCTGGGTCGCGTGCGCGCGCATCGCGGCGGCCTTCGCGGCGACGTGGGCGGGGGCGCCGTGGACGCGGGTGGTGATCTGCTCGTCCTCCACGACACCGGGTACGTCGGCGACGACCGCGCTCTTGTCGAACGGCAGCCCGGCGAGCTCGTCGTCCAGCCGCGCGAAGGCCTCGTCGGCGACGGTCCGCGGGACCCGGTTCCAGTACACGCGCTCGACAGGCACGCCCTCGGCGTCGGCCAGCTCGACGGCTCGCATCGCGACGCGGTGGGCCTGGATGTGGTCGGGGTGGCCGTAGCCGCCGTTCGGGTCGTACGTGACCATCACCTGCGGCCGCACCTCCCGGATGACCTCCAGCAGATGCCCCGCGGCCTCGTCCACATCGGCCCCCCAGAAGGCACCGGGCAGCTCGTTGTCGGCCAGGCCCATCATTCCGGAGTCCCGGTACCGCCCGGCCCCGCCGAGCTGCCGGAAGTCGGACACCCCGAGCGCCTCCATGGCAGCCCCGAGCTCCCGCCGCCGGTACTCCCCCAGCGCGTCCCCGCTCAAGTGCGCCAGCTCCGCCGGAATGACCTCCCCCAGCTCCCCCAGCGTGCAGGTCACCAGGGTCACCCCGACCCCGTCCGCGGCGTACTTCGCCATCGTGACGCCGTTGTTGATCGACTCGTCGTCCGGGTGCGCGTGCACCAGCAGAAGACGCCGGGCAGGGAGGTGGGTCATGGGGTAAGGGTACGAGGTGGGGGGCCGCGGCCGAGGCAGCGGACCTCGGTGCAGCGCGCAGGCCCCGCCCGGCCCGGATCAGAAGCTGATGCTGCCGACCATGTCGGCGATGTTGGTCGTCAGTTCGTTGATCGTGGGTGACAGGGTCGAGGAGGCGAGGTAGAAGCCCAGGAGCATGCAGACGACAGCATGTCCGGCCTTCAGTCCCGACTTCTTGATCAGGATGAAGACGATGATCGCCAGCAGCACCACCGCCGAAATCGAGAGTGCCACGGCGGTTCACCTCCACTCAGATCCACTCGGAGCACATTGACCGGGAAGCCGTACATCCGTACAGCCGTAAATCCATACCGGAGCCAGCAGGTTCATACCCACATAGCGTTAGTGATCATAGCTATCCGTGCGCGCGCATAGTTGGGCGCACGGATGCGCAAGGGAGCGCATGGCCAATCATCGGCGTCGTCCCCCATAGGGTCGGCTCATGACGATCGAGCCTGCTGACTCCTTCCCCCGCCGGCACGCCCGGACCCAGCGGTTCACGCTCGGCGCGCCGCGTTCGTTCACGGTCGCGCCGGACGGTTCGCGTGTCGCGTTCCTGCGGTCGGCCTCCGGCACGGACCGGGCCAACTCCCTGTGGGTGCTGGACCTGGCGGACAACCAGGCCGACGGCCGGGAGCGGGTCGCCGCCGATCCTCGCGCCCTGCTCGGCGACAGCCGGGAGCAGCTGTCCCCGCAGGAGCGGGCGCGGCGTGAGCGCAGCCGGGAGGGCGGGGCCGGGATCGTCGGGTACGCCACCGACAGGGCCGTGGAGTTGGCGTCCTTCGCGCTGTCCGGCCGGCTGTTCGCGGCCGAGCTGCGGGCCGGGACCACCCGGGAACTGCCCGTGCCGGGGCCGGTGATCGATCCGCGGCCCTCCCCGGACGGGCGTCTCGTCGCCTATGTCCACGCGGGCGGGCTGCGGGTGGTCGGGGCCGAGGGGCAGGAGGACCGGGTGCTGGCGGCGGCGGAGTCGGACGGCGTGTCGTACGGACTCGCGGAGTTCATCGCGGCCGAGGAGATGGGGCGTTCGCGGGGGTTCTGGTGGTCGCCGGAGTCGGATCGGCTGCTGGTGGCGCGGGTGGACGACACGCCGGTGCGGCGGTGGTGGATCTCGGATCCGGCGCAGCCGGAACGTGACCCACAACACGTCCCTTATCCGGCTGCCGGGACGGCGAACGCGGACGTGCGGCTGTTCGTGTTCGGGCTCGACGGGGTGCGGACCGAAGTCGTCTGGGATCGGGCGCGGTACCCGTATCTCGCGCATGTGCACTGGTCAGGGGCGGGTGCGCCGCTGATTCTGGTGCAGGCCCGGGACCAGCGCAGCCAGCTGTATCTGGCTGTGGACCCGGACACCGGCGCGACCCGGATGGTGCACGCGGACGAGGACCCGATTTGGCTTGATCTTTTCGCCGGGGTGCCCTGCTGGTCGCCCTCCGGGCAGCTCGTGCGGATCGCGGACGAGGGCGGCGCGCGGGTGCTGGCGGTCGGGGAACGGCCGCTGACCGGGGCGCAGTTGCATCTGCGGGCTGTACTCGACGTGGGGGACCACGATGTCCTGGTCTCCGCCTCCGCGGGGGCCGGCGCCGCCGACCCCGAGGTCGGCGAGGTGCACGTCTACCGGGTCAACGAGCTCGGCGTGGAACGCCTGTCGGAGGAGCCCGGCGTGCACGCGGCGGTGCGCGCCGGGGGCGTGACCGTGCTGGTGTCGGCGACCCCCGACCGGCCCGGGTCCCGGGTGCGGGTGCTGCGGGACGGGAAGCCGGCCGCGACTGTCATGTCGTACGCCGAAGATCCCGGTTTGTCCCCGCGCATGCTGCTGACCGAGGGGGGCGCACGACGCATCCCGTGCGCCCTGCTTATGCCTACGGACTACGACGGAGTCACTCCCCTGCCGGTGCTGCTCGACCCTTACGGGGGTCCGCACGGGCCGCGGGTGGTCGGGGCGCACAACGCGCATCTGACCTCGCAGTGGTTCGCCGAGCAGGGGTTCGCCGTGCTCGTCGCCGACGGACGCGGCACGCCCGGGCGGTCGCCCGCCTGGGAGAAGAGCGTCCAGCACGCCTTCACCGCCTCCCTCGACGACCAGATCGACGCGCTGCAGGACCTCGCCCGCTCGCATCCGCTGGATCTGTCGCGGGTGGCCATCCGGGGCTGGTCGTACGGCGGTTGGCTCGCGGCGCTGGCTGTGCTGCGGCGGCCGGACGTGTTCCACGCGGGGATCGCCGGGGCGCCGGTGACGGACTGGCGGCTGTACGACACGCACTACACCGAGCGGTACTTGGGCGACCCGGTCGCCAACCCCGCGGTGTACGCGCTGAATTCGCTGGTCACCGACGAGGGGCTGTCCGCCCCCGCGGAGCCGCACCGGCCGCTGATGATCGTGCACGGGCTCGCCGACGACAACGTGGTCTTCGCGCACGCCTTGCGGCTGTCCTCGGCCCTGCTGGCCGCGGGACGCCCGCACGAGGTGCTGCCGCTGTCCGGCGTGACCCACATGACCCCGCAGGAGCAGGTCGCCGAGAACCTGCTTCTCTTCCAGGTCGACTTCCTCAAGCGGTCCCTGGGACTCGCCTGACCGCACGGCGGCGGGCCGGGATGACATGGTGCATCCCGGCCCGCTTACGGCACCCGCACGGCCGTACGCTGTTCAGCCTCGCGCGTCCGTATATCGGAACAGGGTCGGCCGAGTTGCGCCCGTGTTACTCCGGCACCCGGCCCTTCGCGGGGCCCGGGTCCTCCGGCGGCACCACCTGCTTCTCCTCCGCGAACAGACAGGCCGAGTCATGGGCGCCCGGGCCGCCGGCGGGGGCCAGATGGGAGGGGATCGCGAGCAGGGGGACCTCTTCGGCGCAGCGGGGGCGGGCCTTGAAGCAGCGGGTGCGGAAGCGGCAGCCGGAGGGGATGTTCGTCGGGGACGGGACGTCTCCGGTGAGGATGATGCGCTCGCGGTGCTCCCGGGCCTCCGGGTCGGGCACCGGGACCGCCGACAACAGGGCCTGTGTGTAGGGGTGGGTGGGGTGGTCGTAGATCTCGGCGTCCCTGCCGAGCTCGACGATCCGGCCGAGGTACATCACCCCGACCCGGTCGGAGATGTGCCGGACGATCGACAGGTCGTGGGCGATGAAGACGTAGGAGAGGTCGAACTCCGCCTGGAGGCGGTCCATGAGGTTGATGACCTGGGCCTGGACGGAGACGTCCAGCGCCGACACCGGCTCGTCCGCCACGATCACCTCGGGGCGCAGCGCCAGGCCCCGGGCGATGCCGATGCGCTGGCGCTGCCCGCCGGAGAACTGGTGGGGGTAGCGGTTGATGTACTCGGGGTTGAGGCCGACCACGTCCAGGAGGTCCTGGACATGTCTGCGGCGGTCTCCCTTGGGGGCCACCTCGGGGTGGATCTCGTAGGGCTCCCCGATGATGTCGCCCACCGTCATACGGGGGTTGAGGGAGGTGTACGGGTCCTGGAAGACCATCTGGATGTTGCGGCGGACGGCTCTGAGGGCCCTGCCGGACAGCTTGGTGATGTCCTCGCCCTTGTAGCGGATCTCCCCCGCGGTCGGCTTCTCCAGGTTGACCAGCAGCTTGGCGACGGTGGACTTGCCGCAGCCGGACTCGCCGACGATGCCGAGGGTCTCGCCGCGGTGGAGGGTGAAGTCCACTCCGTCGACGGCCTTGACCGCGCCGATCTGCTTCTTGAAGAGGATGCCCTGGGTGAGCGGGTAGTGCTTGACGAGTCCGCGCACCTCGATGATCGGCTCGGTCGTTGAGGCATCAGCCATCGATGCACTCCCTCCAGAAGTGGCAGGCGCTGCGCCGGTCCTCGTCGACCTCGTAGAGGGGTGGTACGTCGGTGCGGCAGACGTCCCTGGCCATCGGGCAGCGGGGGTGGAAGGCGCAGCCCGGGGGGATGTGGAGGAGGTTCGGCGGCAGGCCCTTGATGGCGTAGAGCTCCTGGCCCTTCTGGTCCAGGCGCGGGATGGAGTCGAGCAGGCCCCTCGTGTAGGGGTGCGCGGGGTTCTTGTAGATGCCGTGGACGGGGGCCGTCTCCACGATGCGGCCCGCGTACATCACCGCGATGCGGTCGGCCACGTCGGCGACGACGCCGAGGTCGTGGGTGATGAGGATGAGGCCCATCCGCAGTTCGCGCTGGAGTTCCGCGAGCAGGTCCATGACCTGGGCCTGGACGGTGACGTCGAGGGCTGTCGTCGGTTCGTCGGCGATGATCAGGGCCGGTTCGAGGGCCAGCGCCATGGCGATCATGATGCGCTGGCGCATGCCGCCGGAGAACTGGTGGGGGTACTGGCGGACCCGTTCCTTGGCGGCGGGGATACGGACGCGGTCCATCAGCTCGACGGCCTTGGCGCGGGCGTCCTTCTTCGACATGCCCTGGTGGACGACGAACATCTCGCCGAGCTGGTCGCCCACGGACAGGACGGGGTTCAGCGAGGACAGCGCGTCCTGGAAGATCATCGCCATCTCGGCGCCGCGGACCTTGCGCCGCTCCTCCTCCTTGAGCTTGAGCAGGTCCTTGCCCTGGAAGAGGATCTCGCCGCCGGTGATCTTCCCGGGCGGCATGTCGAGGATGCCCATGACGGCCTGGGCGGTCACCGACTTGCCCGAGCCGGACTCGCCGAGCACGGCGAGGGTCTCGCCGGCGTCGACGGCGTAGCTGACGCCGTTGACGGCCTTGGCGATGCCGTCGCGGGTCTTGAACTGCACGTGCAGATCGCGCACTTCGAGCAGCATCGGGCCGTCACCTCAGCTTCGGGTCGAGGGCGTCGCGCACCGCGTCGCCGAGCATGATGAAGGCCAGGACGGTGACGGCGAGCGCGCCGGAGGGCCACAGCAGCGCGTGCGGGGCGTTGCGGACGTACGGGGAGGCGGCGGAGATGTCGATGCCCCAGGAGACGCTGGGCGGCTTCAGGCCGACGCCGAGGTAGGACAGGGTGGCCTCCAGCGCGATGTAGGTGCCGAGCGCGATGGTGGCGACGACGATGACCGGGGCGACGGCGTTGGGCGTGATGTGCCGCAGCAGCATGCGGGAGTTGGACGCGCCCAGCGCGCGGGCCGCCTGGACGTAGTCGTTCTGCTTGGCGGTGATGACGGAGCCGCGGGCGATGCGGGAGATCTGCGGCCAGCCGAGCAGCACCATGAACCCGATGACCGGCCAGACGGTGTTGCTGGTGACCACGGACAGCAGCACCAGGCCGCCGAGGATGACCGGGATGGCGAAGAAGACGTCGGTGATGCGGGACAGGATCGCGTCCCAGACGCCGCCGAAGAACCCGGCGAGCCCGCCGAGCACCGAGCCGAGGAGCGCGACCCCGAGCGTGGCGCACACGCCGACGGTGACGGACGTACGGGCGCCGTAGACGGTGCGCGTGTACACGTCGCAGCCCTGTCCGTCGAAGCCGAAGGGGTGGCCGGACTGGGAGCCCTGCTGGGCCTTGGCGAGGTCGCACTTCAGGGGGCTCTCGGAGGCGATGACCGAGGGCCACAGGGAGACGAAGACCAGGAACAGGATGACCAGGCCGGAGATGATGAAGACGGGGTTGCGGCGCAGGTCGTGCCAGGCGTCGGACCACAGGCTGCGGGGTTTGCCGGTGGGGCCGGTGCCGCCGGGGCCGGGTGCCTTCTCCAGCGTGGTCGCCTCGCTCGCGGCGAGGTCCATCGCGCCGCCCATGCCGGTGCCGGCGATGGCGCCGTCGTGTGCGCCGGTGTCCTGGGGGTCAGGCATAGCGGATCCTCGGGTCGAGTACGGCGTACAGGAGGTCGACGAGCAGGTTGGCGACCAGGAAGACCAGGACGAGGACGGTCACGAACCCGACGACGGTCTGGGTGTTCTGCCGGACGATGCCCTGGTAGAGCTGGTAGCCGACGCCGTGGATGTTGAAGATCCGCTCGGTGACGATCGCGCCGCCCATCAGGGCGCCGACGTCGGCGCCGATGAAGGTGACCACGGGGATCAGGGAGTTGCGCAGCAGGTGCCGGGAGATGACCCGGCGCCTCGGCAGGCCCTTGGCGATGGCGGTGCGGACGTAGTCGGAGCGCCGGTTCTCCGCGATGGAGGTGCGGGTCAGGCGGGTGACATACGCCAGGGAGACCGAGGCCAGGACGAGGCCGGGCAGGATCAGCTCGTCGAAGGGCGCGCCCGAGGAGACGGACGGGCGGATCCAGCCCCATTCGACGCCGAGCAGCAGCTGGAGCAGCAGGCCGGTGACGAAGGTGGGCACGGAGATGACGACGAGGGTGGCGATCAGGACGGCCGTGTCGACGGGCCGCCCCCGGCGCAGTCCGGTGACCACGCCGAGGGTGATGCCGATGACGATCTCGAAGAGGATCGCGACGATCGTGAGCCGGATGGTGACGGGGAAGGCCGTCGACATCAGCTCGGTGACCTCCTGGCCGTTGAAGGCGGTGCCGAAGTCGCCGGTGAAGACGTTCCCCATGTAGGTCAGGTATTGCTGCCACACGGGCTTGTCGAGGCCGAACTCATGACGGAGCTGTGCGGCGGTCGCCGGGTCGCACTGCCGGTCGCCGCACAGGCCCGCGATGGGGTCGCCCATCACGTTGACCATGAGGAAGATCAGCAGGGTGGACCCGATGAACACCGGGATCATCTGCAGCAGTCGGCGGACGACGTACCGCCCCATGGCGCGCTCAGCCCACCTTGATCTCGTTGTAGACGGGGACGCTGAACGGGTTCAGCGCCACATTGGAGAGCCGGTCGGACCAGCCCGCGCTGCCGTTCTGGTACCACAAGGGGATCGCGGCCATCTCGTCGCGGACGACCTCCTCGGCCTGCTGGAACGTCTCCACGGCCTTGGCGATGTCGGTCTCGGCGTTGGCCTTGTCGACGAGGTCGTCGAACTTCGGGCTGGACCATTTGCCGTCGTTGGAGGGGGCGTTGGTGTAGTACAGCGGCTGGAGGAAGTTCTGGATGAGCGGGTAGTCCATCTGCCAGCCGGCCCGGAAGGGGCCGTGGAGCTTCTGGGTGGAGGCCTGGCTGCGGAAGTCGGCGAAGGTGCCGATGGGGTTGCCGACGCAGGCCTTCTCGTTGTCGAGGGCGTTGTTGATGGAGTTGCACACGGCGTCGACCCACAGCTTGTGGGAGCCGGTGTCCGCGTTGTACGTGATCTTGACCTGGCCGCCGGGGAGGCCGCCGCCCTCCTTGATCAGCTTCTTGGCCTCGTCGGCGTCGTACTCGCACCACTCACCGCACAGGCCCTCCTTGAAGCCGCCCTCCTCACCGAGGACGGGTGAGGTCCAGTCGGTTGCGGGGGTGCGGGTGTTCTGGAAGATCGTCTTGGTGATCTGGTCGCGGTCGATGGCGCGAGAGAGGCCCTTGCGGACCTTGTCGCCGTTCGGCTTGTTCCAGTTCTTGTCGTAGAACGGGAAGGCGAGCGTCTGGATGATGCCCGCCGGGGTGTTGAGGTAGCGGTCGCCGAGGTCGGCCTTGACGTTGGTCAGCTGGGCGGCGGGCACGTCGTCGACGAGGTCGAGGTTGCCGGCCATCAGGTCGGTGTAGGCGGTGTTGTTGTCGGTGTACACCTTGAGGGTGACGCCGCCGTTCTGCGCGCCGTCCGGGCCCGGGTAGGCGTCCCACGTCTTCAGCCGCATCTCGGAGCCCTTGGTGTACGACTCCACGGTGTACGGGCCGTTGCCGACGGGCTTGGACAGCCAGGCGGAGTGGTCGTCGAAGAAGGCGCGGGGAAGGGGGTTGAAGGCGGTGTAGCCGAGGGTGTCGGGGAAGCTCGAGAACTTCTGGGTGAGCTTGACGGTGAAGGTCTTCGGGTTGACGACCTTCAGGCCGGACATGGTCTCGGCGGTCTGCTTGCCCTTGTCCGGGTGGACCTTGTCGTAACCCTCGATGTAGCCGAAGAAGTACGCGTTCTTCTGGTTGTTCTTCAGACTCGCGCCGTAGTTCCAGGCGTCCACGAAGGACTGGGCGGTGACCTTCTCGCCGTTGGAGAACGTCCAGTCCTTGATGGTGATGGTGAAGTTCTGCGAGTCCTTCGTGTCGATCTTCGCGGCGACCATGTCCTTGGCCTCGCCGGTCTTCGGGTCGTAGCGCTTGAGGCCCCGGAAGACCATGTCCATCACCTTGCCGCCCTGCACCTCATTGGTGTTGGCCGGCTCCAGCGGGTTCTGCGGGTCGGTCCAGGAGGAGGAGAGCACCGCGCCGCTGTCGGCTTCGCCACCGCCGCCGCCCCCGTCGTCGCCGCCTCCGCAGGCCGTCGCCGCGAGGACTACCGCCGTCGCGCATGCGGCCCATTTGGCGTGCGTGGCTCCGCGCATGGAGTGCCTCCTCGTGAATGCGCAGTGATGCGCTGTCGTGCGCTGTGCCGCCAGCGCCGTGGCGCTGACCCGTCATCGGCCAATATCGGGGCATTCGGTGCACACCGCACACGCACGGGGCCCTTTGGGCGACGCGTGCGTCCTGATGGGCGTACACCCTGCGTTCACCGGGCGTAAATCCGCGTTTTCTGTACTGACCGACGATTCAGCAGGCACACTGCCGGGATGGTTGATCACTCCTACGCCGACCTGGAGCTCGCGCGGCTGTACGACGCCCTCAACGGCTGGGGGCCCGACGACGACTTCTACCTGGACCTGGTGATGTCCGCGCGGGCCGTGCTGGACGTCGGCTGCGGGACGGGCAGGCTGCTGCGCGGCGCGCGGGCGGCCGGGCACACCGGGCGGCTGACCGGCGTCGACCCGGCCGCGGCGATGCTGGTGCAGGCCCGCCGGGCCGCGCCGGACGTGGAGTGGGTGCTCGGGGACCTGGAGTCGGTCCGCTGGCAGGGCGAGTTCGACCTCGCCGTGATGACCGGACACGCCTTCCAGGAGCTGCTGGGGAACGAGGCGGTCAGGCGGCTGCTGGCCGGGGTGCGGTCGGCTCTGGCGCCGGGAGGCCGCTTCGTCTTCGAGACGCGCAACCCCGCGGCACGGGCGTGGGAGGCCTGGACGCCGGACCGGGTGCACGAGATCGCCGATCCGTACGGCGCCGAGGTGCGGGTGTGGCACGAGGTGGCCGGGCCGGTCGTCGGGGACCGGGTGACCTTCACCGAGACGTTCTCCAGCGAGCGCTGGGACCGCGACCGGGTGAGCCGCAGCGTCCTGCGGTTCCTGGACGCGGACGCGCTGGACGCCTTCCTGGCGGAGGCCGGGTTCGAGGTCGCGGCCCGATACGGCGACTGGCGGCGAGGGCCGTATGCCCCCGCCGCCAGCCGCGAGATCGTCACCGTGGCCCGAAGGGCCTAGCGGGAACTCACTCCGCGTCCTCCAGCGCCTTCAGGGCCGGGTCCAGGATGACCGCCTCGGAGCGCTCCGCCGTCGGGTCCTCCGGGAAGTGGCAGGCCGTCAGGTGGCCCGCACGGTTGCCGGAGAGCTGGACCAGCGGGGGCTCCTCCGTGGCGCACTTGTCCTGGGCCTTCCAGCAGCGGGTGCGGAAGCGGCAGCCGGACGGCGGGTGGATCGGCGAGGGCACGTCGCCGGCCAGGCGGATGCGCTCGCGGGGCTCGGCGTCGTCGGAGACGTCCACCTCGGGCACGGCCGACAGGAGGGCGTGCGTGTACGGGTGGCGGGGCCGGTTGTAGATGGAGTCCCGGTCACCGACCTCGACCACCTTGCCGAGGTACATCACCGCGACGCGCTGCGAGAAGTGCCGCACGATCGCCAGGTCGTGGGCGATGAAGACGAACGCGATACCGAGCTCGTCCTGCACCTTCTGCAGCAGGTTGACGACCTGCGCCTGGATCGACACGTCGAGCGCGGAGACCGGCTCGTCGGCCACGATCAGCTTCGGGTTCAGCGCGAGCGCACGGGCGACACCGATGCGCTGGCGCTGGCCGCCGGAGAACTCGTGCGGGAAGCGGTTGTAGTGCTCGGGGTTGAGGCCGACCAGCTCCAGCAGCTCACGCACACGCGTCTCGCGGCCGCCCGGGGGGTTGATCCCGTTGACCTCCATCGGCGACTTGATGATCGTGCCGACGGTCTGCCGCGGGTTCAGCGACGAGTACGGGTCCTGGAAGATCATCTGAATCTCGGACCGGACCGGCGCGATCTGCCGGCGCGAGGCGTGGGTGATGTCCTGGCCCCGGTAGGTGATCTGGCCGGCCGTCGGCTCCAGCAGACGGGTGACGAGCCGGCCCATGGTCGACTTGCCGCAGCCGGACTCGCCGACCACACCGACGCTCTCGGCGACGCCGACGGTCAGGTCGACACCGTCGACGGCCTGGACCGCGCCGACCTTCCGCTTGATCGGGAAGCCGCCGTAGATCGGGAAGTGCTTGGTGAGGCCCTTGACCTCGAGCAGCGTCTCCGGCGTGGTGTCGGCGGAGCCCTGCTGTGCGGGGAGGGTGAGGTTCTCGCTCATGATCTCGGTCTCTCCCTAGCGCAGCCGGGGCTGGATCTCGTCGATGAAGATGGACTGCTTCTGCTCGGCCGTCAGGTGGCACGCGGCGGCGCGGCCCTCGCCGAGCGGCGGCCGGGTCGTGGTGCAGAGGTTGCCCTCGACCTTGTCCGTGAAGGTGCAGCGCGGGTTGAAGCGGCAGCCGGACGGCGGGTTGAGCAGGGACGGCGGGGTGCCCGGGATCGGCGACAGCTCCTGGTGGATGTCGCCGTCGAGACGCGGCATCGAGCTGAGCAGGCCCCAGGTGTAGGGGTGCTTGGGCGCGCCCAGCACCTCCTTGACGGTGCCGCGCTCCACGGCCCGGCCCGCGTACATCACCAGCAGGTCGTCGGCCATGTTGGCGATGACGCCCAGGTCGTGGGTGATGAAGATGATCGCGGAGCCGAACTCCTGCTGGAGGTCCTTGAGCAGGTCCAGGATCTGGGCCTGCACGGTCACGTCGAGCGCGGTGGTCGGCTCGTCGGCGATCAGCAGCTCGGGGTCGCACATCAGGGCCATGGCGATCATGGCGCGCTGGCGCATACCGCCGGAGAACTGGTGCGGGTAGTCGTCGAAGCGCACCTTGGGCTGCGGGATACCGACCTTCTCCAGCATCTGGATGGCCCGGTCCTTGGCCTCCTTCTTGGAGGCGCCCATGTGCTTCATGTACGGCTCGGACAGCTGCCGGCCCACCGTGTAGTACGGGGACATCGCGGTCAGCGGGTCCTGGAAGATCATCGCCATCTTGTTGCCGCGGAGCTTCTCCAGCTCCTTGTCGGTGGCGGTGACGAGTTCCTGGCCGTCGAGGACGATCTCGCCGTCGACGGTGGTGCTGCGGGGGTTGTGCAGGCCGAGGACCGTCAGGTTGGTGACGGACTTGCCGGAGCCGGACTCGCCGACGATGCCCAGGGTCTTGCCGCGCTCGATGTCGAAGGAGAGGCCGTCGACCGCCTTGACGATGCCGTCCTCGGTGGAGAACTGCACCCGCAGGTCACGGACCGAGAGGAAGCTCTCGGGCCCGGTCGGGGCCGGGGCGTCCTCGGTCTTGGTCAGTGTGGTCACGGTGGTTGGTTCTTCCTAGGAGAGCCGGACGCGCGGGTCGATCCAGGCGTACGCGATGTCGGTGAGGATGTTCAGGAGCAGGATGAAGAAGGCTCCGAACAGCATGACGCCCATCGTGAGCGGGAGGTCCTTCTGGGTCGCGCCCGCCACGGCCAGGCGCCCGATGCCCTGCAGCGAGAACGTGATCTCCGTGACGACACCACCGCCGAGCAGGGAGCTGATGTCGATGCCGAGGACGGTGACGATCGGGATGAGCGAGCCGCGCCAGGCGTAGCGGAAGAAGACGTACTTCTTCGACATGCCCTTGGCCCGCGCGGTGCGCACGTGCTCCTCGGCGAGCTGCTCGATCAGGGAAGCGCGCGCCATACGCGTGTACTGCGCGGTGAAGATGGTGGCCATCACGATCATCGGGATCCACAGACCGGCCAGCCAGCCGGCGGGGTCGTCCGTGAACGGCACGTACTTGGGGTCCTCCACCCAGCCGGTGCTGTACACGAAGATCAGCAGCACGATCGGGCCGAGGAAGTAGATCTGGAAGGAGCTGAGCACCATCGAGGTGCCGGTGGCGACCTTGTCGAGCACCGATCCGCGCTTGTACGCCGAGATCATGCCCGCGCCGATGCCGATGGTCAGGAAGACCAGGATCGAGCCGAGGGTCAGCGACAGCGTCACCGGGAAGCGGTCCATGATGATGTCCCAGACGCCGTCGTCGTAGTAGAACGACTGGCCGAGGCACGGCGCCGGGCAGTGACCGGTGGGGAAGTCACGCCCCATCACGACGCCGGACATGAAGTCCCAGAACTGCTGCGCGATGGGCAGGTTGAGGCCCAGGGCCTCACGGATGTCCGCCAGTCTCGCCGGGGAGCAGTCCTTGCCGCAGGCCAGTGAGGCGTAGTCGGACGGCGCGGCGACGAACAGGAAGAAGGTTGCGGCGCCGATGAGGAACAGGGTGACGACGGCACCGACCAAGCGCCGGAGGATGAACTGAAGCATGGCGGGGAGGCTGCTCTCTGCGACAGACGGTGGATGGTTTCACGGAACCGCGGGAGTGCGCTCCGCCGGGGGCGCACTCCCGCGATCAGCCGTAGAGAGTTACGACTTCAGGAACAGACGGGTGACGTCGATGTAGCTCGACTCGGTGCTGTAGCGGGCACCGCCGATGTTCGAGCCGTAGAGCTGGAACTGCTTGGTGTACCAGAGCGGGGCGCCCGGGTTGATCTTCTCGATGATGTAGTGGTGCGCCTCGCGCCAGGTCTTGGCGGCCTCGGTGGGCTCCTGGGTCAGGGCCTTCTTGATCAGCTCCTGGACCTTCGGGTCGTCGATGTGCGAGTAGTTCGACGAACCGTCGGCGACCTGGTCACCGTCGTAGATCGGGGTGACGACCGTGCCGGGCGACGGCCAGTCCTGGCCCCAGCCGGTGATGTACATGTCGTACGGGTTGTCGAGCTTGGCGATCTGCTCGTAGAAGCTCGCCGAGTCGACCTCCTTGGAGACGACGTCGAAGCCGACCTTGGTCAGGGCGTCCTCGACGGCGACCTTGCGCTTCTGGCCCGCCTCGGAGTTGGAGTACGCGAAGACGAGCTTCTTCTGCGCGGCGGGAACGCCCTTGAGCAGCTCCTGCGCCTTGGCGATGTTGCCCTGCGGCGTCTTCAGACGGCCGAAGGGGTCGTAGGTGGGCTCGTAGCCCGGCAGGGTCGGGGCGAACAGGTTCGGGGCCACGTCGCCGCCGTAGGCGCCGCCCTCACCGGCGATCAGCGACTTGGAGTTGACCGCGTAGGCCACCGCGTCACGGACGGCCTTGTTCTTGACCCGGTCCAGGTTGAAGGTCAGCGACATGACGTAGGGCTGGTAGCCCTTGATCGTGCGCTTGTTGACCGAGGCGTCGGAGATGACGTCCTGGATCTGGGTGGCGTCCACGGAGCCGGTGAACTGGATGGCGCTCTTGGCGTCGCCCTGGTCGGAGATCAGACGCTTGGTCTGCGTCGACTCGGTGACACCGAACTGGAAGTCCCAGCCGTCCACGTACTGGTGGCGCACGGAGTCGGTCTTCGGGTCCCAGTTCTCGTTCTTGACGAGCTTGAGGACCTTGCCGACCTTGTACTCGGAGATCTTGTACGGGCCGGTCGAGACCGGGGCCTTGTCGTACTTCTCCTTGGTGTCGGTCTTCTCCGGCACGACGGTGTAGCCCGGCATGGCCAGCGTCTGCGGCAGGTCGGGGCGCGCCGTGTCGAAGTGGAAGACGACCGTCTTCTCGTCCGGGGTCTCCAGCATGGTGTCCGGCAGGTGCTTCTTGCCGAAACCGCCGTCCGGGAGCGCCTTGCGGTAGTCCGGGCCGGCCAGCCACGTCTGGATGTAGGTCGGGCCGTCGAAGATGAACTTCGCGAACTGACGCTCGAAGGTGTGGCGGATGTCGGCCGAGGTGATCTCGTTGCCGTTCTGGTCCTTGACGCCGTCCTTCAGCGTGTACGTCCAGGTCTTGCCGCCGTCGGAGGACTTGCCGGAGTCGGTGGCGAGGTCACCGACGACCGAGACGTTGCCCTTGCCGTCCTCCTCGAAGTTCGTCAGCCCGCGGAAGAGCAGGTTGGCGACCTGGCCGGCGTCGGAGACGTAGATCTGGCCCGGGTCCAGGTGGGTCAGACCCGACTCCTGGTAGGCGGTGATCGTGCCGCCGGGCTTGGCACCGGGGACCTCCTCGGCCGGGCCGGTGGAGGCGGCGGCGTCGGCGTAGACGACGGCCTTGGACTGGCCCGCCGCCTCCTGCTGGTCCTTCTTGGAGTCCTTGTTGGAGCTCGTGCCCTTGTTCTCCGAGCAGCCGGTGAGCGCGAGGGAGCCGGCCGCGATCGCGACGACTATGGCACGCGCTCTGCGCGAGGTGAGCTTCATAGCGGTGAATGCACCTACCTGTCGGTTGTTATCCATGAGTACTGCCTGACGCGGCTGGTAGGCCGACGCGGGGGCGGCAGCCACCCCCCACCAATGGGACGGTTACCGCCCGGACTTGGGGTCGAAGGCATCCCGGACCGAGTCTCCGAGGAGGTTGAAGGCCAGGATGAAGATCACCAGCATCGTGCCCGGGAAGAACATGAACGCCGGGTCCTGCTCGGCGTAGTGGGCACCCGCTGCGAACAGCCGTCCCCAGTCCGGGGTCGGCTCGACGAAGCCGACGCCCGCGAAGGACAGGAACGCGATCGTGAGGATCGTGCTGGGCAGCTGGTACGTGAACTGCACCAGGATCGGCGAGACGATGTTCGGCAGGATCTCCTTGCGGACGATCCGCCAGGGCGAGGCGCCCGCGACCTTGGCGGCCTCCACGAACTCGCGCTCGCGCAGGGAGAGGACGGTGGACCGCACGAGGCGGGCCATGCCCATCCAGCCGAGCACCCACAGCACGATCAGGATCGCCAGCGCCCGGAAGTACGTGGGCGTCTCCTCCCGCGGGTCCACGAAGAACGCGGTCACGACGGGCATGAAGGCGATGAAGAACAGCTGCGAGGGGAAGGACAGGAAGAAGTCCGTGACCCGGCCCAGCCAGTAGTCGACGCGACCGCCGAAGTAGCCGCCGATCAGGCCGATGACGACGCCGGTGACCATCACCAGCACGGTCACGCCGAGCGCCATCAGCAGCGAGGTCCGCATGCCGTACATCAGCATCGCGAACAGGTCCCGGCCGTACTGCGGCTCGACACCGAACCAGTGCTCGCCGGAGACGCCGCCGAAGTAGCCGAGCGGCAGACCGAAGTCGTCCAGGACCGGCTTGTCCGCGTAGGTCGGGTCCTGCCCGTACAGGGTGTACGGGTCGCTCCCGCTGAGCATGGTCAGCAGCGGAGCGGCGAGGGCCGCGACGAAGAAGAAAATGACTACGCCGGCGCAGACCATGCCTGTACGGTCACGCTTGAAGCGCTGCCACATCAACTGCCCAGGGGAACGACCCTCAAGCTTCTTCTCACCCTTGGCGACTTCGGAGGTCGCCTCGAGCTCAGGGTCCAAGGCGACCGCGGACCCGGAGCCCTCGGCCTTCGTCGGACTGGTCATGTGTGTTCTTCCCCCGGGGGGTTGGAGAGTTGAGCGCAGCACAGATACCGGCAGGTTCTGTGGTTTGGGGGAACTTTCGCCAAGTGCATCAACGCGCGTCAAGGGCGGAAGACATAGGGATCTCCCTAACTTCAAATTTTTGAGCAAAAATTGCGAAGATTGACACCTAGGCGCGCTTGACAGGTGAGACGCTGACCCGGCATTTCGGACATTCGGGTAGGGATTTTTGTTTACATGTCCGAAACTTGATCGCTGGATCTCCGATATCCGAACAGCGTTCCAGCGGTGTTCGACCGCGGCTTGAACAGATCCGGCCGGGCACGCCGAGGACCCGGCCCTCCGCTCCGGGAGAACCGGGTCCTCTGGGACTGCTGTTGAGTCGGCGTCAGCCGTGCTTGGCGCGGCTCGCGGCGCGGGCGCGCTCGCGGGCGTCCAGGTTCACCTTGCGGATGCGAACGGCCTCCGGGGTGACCTCCACGCACTCGTCGTCGCGGCAGAACTCCAGGGACTGCTCCAGCGACAGCTTGCGCGGCGGCACGATCGCCTCGAACGAGTCGGCCGAGGACGACCGCATGTTCGTGAGCTTCTTCTCCTTGGTGATGTTCACGTCCATGTCGTCGGAACGCGAGTTCTCACCGACGATCATGCCCTCGTACACCTCGGTGCCCGGCTCCACGAAGAGCACGCCGCGCTCCTGGAGGTTCGTCATCGCGAAGGCCGTGACGGCACCGGAGCGGTCGGCGACCAGCGAGCCGTTGTTACGGGTCTGGAGGTTGCCGAACCAGGGCTCGAAGCCCTCGTGGATGGAGTGACCGATGCCGGTGCCGCGGGTCTGGGTCAGGAACTCCGTCCGGAATCCGATCAGGCCGCGGGAGGGCACCACGAACTCCATGCGGACCCAGCCGGAGCCGTGGTTCGACATGTTGTCCATACGGCCCTTACGGACGCCCATGAGCTGCGTGACGGCGCCCATGTGCTCCTCGGGCACGTCGATGGTCATGCGCTCGACCGGCTCGTACGTCTTGCCGTCGACGTCCTTGGTGACCACCTGCGGCTTGCCGACGGTCAGCTCGTAGCCCTCGCGGCGCATCTGCTCGACCAGGATGGCCAGCGCCAGCTCGCCACGGCCCTGGACCTCCCAGGCGTCGGGCCGCTCGGTGTCGAGGACGCGCAGCGAGACGTTACCGATCAGCTCGCGGTCCAGGCGGTCCTTGACCTGGCGGGCGGTGACCTTGCGGTCCTTCACGGCCGCCTTGGCGTCCGCGCCCTTGCCGGTGCCGCCGCGGCCGACCAGCGGGGAGGTGTTGGTGCCGATGGTCATCGAGATCGCGGGCTCGTCGACCGTGATCAGCGGCAGCGCCACCGGGTTCTCGGGGTCGGCCAGGGTCTCGCCGATCATGATGTCCGGGATACCGGCGACGGCGCAGATGTCGCCCGGGCCGGCCTTCTCGGCAGGCTTGCGGGTGAGCGCCTCGGTCATCATCAGCTCGGTGATGCGGACGTTGGTGATGGACCCGTCACGCTTGATCCAGGCGACCGTCTGGCCCTTGCGCAGCTCGCCCTGCTCGACGCGCAGCAGCGCGATACGGCCGAGGAAGTTGTCCGCGTCCAGGTTGGTGACGTGGGCCTGGAGCGGGGCCTCCTCGTCGTAGGTCGGGGCCGGGATGTGCTCCAGGATCGTGGAGAAGAACGGCTCCAGGCTGGTGGAGTCCGCCGGGACGGTGCCGTTCTCCGGCTTGGTCAGCGAGGCGATGCCGTCACGGCCGCAGGCGTAGACGATGGGGAACTCGATCTGCTCCTCGTCCGCGTCCAGGTCGAGGAAGAGGTCGTAGGTCTCGTTCACGACCTCGTCGATACGGGAGTCCGGGCGGTCCGTCTTGTTGATGCACAGGATGACGGGCAGGCGCTGCTGCAGCGCCTTGCGCAGCACGAAGCGGGTCTGCGGCAGCGGGCCCTCGGAGGCGTCCACCAGCAGCACGACACCGTCCACCATCGACAGACCGCGCTCGACCTCGCCGCCGAAGTCGGCGTGACCGGGGGTGTCGATGATGTTGATGGTGATGACGTCCCCCCCGTCCTTCGGGTGGTACTTCACCGCCGTGTTCTTGGCGAGGATCGTGATGCCCTTCTCACGCTCCAGGTCGTTCGAGTCCATCATGCGGTCGTCGACCGAGTCGAGCTGGTGGGCGGCGAAGGCACCGGCCTGCTTCAGCATGCCGTCGACGATGGTCGTCTTGCCGTGGTCGACGTGGGCGACGATGGCGACGTTGCGGATGTCGTGGCGCGTGGCCATAGTGAGGCGTTCTCCCGGAGTGTTGGGTGGCGCGCGCGTACGTCCGTGTGACGCGGGCCCTGCCGGGCTTGACACGCCACGGCCTCACCCCATCGTACGTGCCCCTGCGGGAGACGGCCTCCGCAGGGGCTGTTCCATGATCAGTTGCCCGGGGACGAGGGGGAGGACGAGGGCGAGAGCTTCACGCCCTTCTCGAGGAATCCCATGTCCTCGTACACGGGCGTCTGGAAGCCGAAGGCACCGGCGTTGGCGAGGTTCTTGCGGACCGCCACCAGCTGGGGCCGCTGATACAGGGGGATCGATCCCGCGGCCGCCCAGATCCGGGAGTCCGCCTTGCGGATCAGCCCCCGGCTCTCCTCCTCGTCCAGGGTCGCGGCGGCCTGGTCGAAGAGCTGGTCCACCTGGTCGGTGCCGACGCGCGTGTAGTTCTGCTCCACGCTCAGCGACCCGTCCGCTGCGGGCACCGGCTTGGCGTAGATGGGCCTGCCGTCGGTGGCCGGGAAGGCGGACGCGGGCCAGGAGTACAGGGCCAGGTCGTACTCCCCGGACGCGATGTGGTCCTTGAAGTAGCTCTCGTCGGACACCTTCGTGATCTGCGTGCGGATGCCGACCCGGTCCAGCATCCGCCGGATGCGTTCGGCGACCGTCCGCAGCGACCGCGACCCGTCCCCGGAGGGCACCACGAACCGCAGGGTCAGCGGCTCGCCGTCCTTCGCCAGCGTCCCGGGCTTCGCGCCCGCGGGCGCGGCGGTGCCCTTCGGCGCGTACGCTCCCGGCGCCCCGCCCCGCTGGAGGCGCCCGTCGGCGTACTGCTTGCCGTCCTGGGCGAGGTTGCGGGACTCGTCCCGGCTGTGCCGGCGGTCGTCCTGGTCGGCCTTGTTGTCCTCGCTGTCCCCGCTGGTCCCGCTGTCCTCGCTGTTCCCGCTGTCCCCGCTGTTCCCGCTGTCCCCGCTGTCCTCGCCGACGATGTACGTGCCTTCGTCGTCGCCCTCGTCGGGGCGCTCGGAGTCCCCGGCCTTGTCCTTCTCGGCCTTGTCCTTCTCGGCCTTCTCCTCCTTGGCCTTGTCCTCCTTGGCCTTGTCCTCCTTGGCCTTGCGGCCCGCCGCCCCGGCCGCCTCCTCGGCCTTCTCCGGCTCCTTCAGCGGGCCGCCCCGCTCCCAACCGGCGTCGGCGAGCAGGGCCTGGGCCTCCTTGGTGTCCTGGCCGCCGAGGGCGCCGCTGTTGTCGGCGTAGGCGGCCTGCCCGGCCAGGGCGAGGTGGCTGCCGACCGGCTCGGTGGGCAGGCCGAGCGGCCCCAGCACCACGCGGGCGAGTTCGTCGCGGTCCAGGGCACGGGCCACCGCCCGGCGGACCCGCTCGTCGGCGAGGGGGCCTCCGGAGCCGTTGAGGGCGAGCTGGGTGTAGGCGGGCTCCAGGGACTTGCGGATCTCGACGCCGCGCAGGGCCTGCCGCTCCTTCTCCCACCGGGCGATCGCCCTGCGCAGCTTCGTGCGGGCGTACACCTCGTCCTCGGCGGCCTCCTCGTCGGAGCCGTTGGCCAGGGCCCAGGAGCGCAGCGCCCTGGCCGCCGTACGCCCGGCGCCCGGACCGGCGAGGGGCCCGGCCGAGCCCTTGGCGGCGCCCTCGACACGGGCGGCCGCCTCCGGGTCGATCTCGGCCAGGTCGATCTTCCCCGCGGCGAGCTCGGCGGTCCGCTCCTCGCGCGGCACGGCCGTCAGGACGATCTTGTCGAGCTTGGGGGGCGCGCCCCACCAGCGCGGATTGCGGGTCAGGGTGACCTCGTCGTCCCTGCGGTCGACCTTCTTCAGGGAGAAGGGTCCCGCGGTGACCTTGAGCTTGCGCCGGGCGCCGTCGTTGAAGGAGTCCGGGGTGCCCATGACCTCCTTGGGGTACAGCGGCGAGAACAGCGACCTCCAGTCGGCGTAGGGCCGGGCGAAGGTGACCTTGACCTCCAGGTCGTTGGCGCCGCGCTCGATCTTCTCGATGCGCTCGTAGCCGGCGTTGCGGGCCGTCCAGTAGGCGCTGTCCTTGCCGGACAGGGCGCGCCACTGGGCGGCGAAGTCGGCGGCGCCGATCTCGCGGCCGTCGCTCCAGACGGCCTGCTGGTTGAGCTTGTACAGCACGACCTGGCGGGGCTCGGTCTCGACGACCTTGGCGGACTCGAGGAAGTCGGCGTTGCGCTCGGGGCGCCCGCTCGCGTCGAGCCGGTACATCGACGGCAGGACGGCCTGGGCGATGCGGGTGGTGGCGGCGTCGGCGTCGGACTGGAAGGTGTTGAGGGTCTCGGGGACGGCGTCCACGGCCCAGCGCAGGGTGCCGCCGTCGGCGATCTGCGCCCGGGCGGCACGGCCGATGTCCTGCCCGGCCAGGGGCTTTCCGGCCTCGTCGGGCGACCCGCACCCGGCGAGCAGGGTCACCGCGAGGGCGCCCGACGTGAGGAAAGCGACCGAGCGCATGACCGCCCGTGGTCCGACACCGACGTGAGACATCTCTGGTTACCTCCGGAAGCCGCGGGTTATGATCACGTTTGGCGGTATTTGGAGCTGATCACATGTTTTCGGATATCCGCTGCCACTGAAGAGGAAAGGGTTCGGCAGCAGGGGGCGACACGGCGGCGACGGCCCACAAGCCCACCCGTGCGGCGCAACGCACCGGGGAATGCACCAGTACGCCTCGGCCAATCGGTGCACATCCCTTCCCACCCACCGGTGTGACGCGCAACACTCGCAGGCGCATGAACGTCACCATCGAGAGCAAGGCCCCCGGCCGCACAGCCGATGGAAAAGAGGTCACGTCATGTCCGTGCACGACGAACTGACGTCGGTCCAGCGCTGCCTCGACGATCTGTCCCGGTCGGTGGGCCGACTGGAACAGCAGCTCGGCAGCACCGGCCTGGACATGCGCCGGGTCCGCGCCGACGCCGAGCACCTGCGCGAGAGCGTCGCCCTGCTCAGGGAGGCGACCTCGGCGCAGGGGCAGCCCCGCAAGCCGGAGCTGGTCACCATCCCCGACACCCCGTACGACGACAGCCTGTGGGTCGACATCGACGACGAGGGCCTCGGCGCCCGCGATCGGCGCGCCCCCTGAGCCCCTCACCGTGAGACACGGAGTCCCTCCTTGGCCACAGGTACGGAACCCCCAGGAACAGAAGAACCCCATCCGCTCGGCGGCGGCGTACGGTCCGCGACGCGCGCCGCGATCAGCGCCCGGCATCTGCGGACCGACCGGTGGTGGCTGGCGCCCGCCGCCACCGCCGCCGGTCTGCTCGCCTTCGTCGTCTACTCGACGTGGCGGGCCTTCGCCAACTCCGACTACTACGCGGCGCCCTACGTCTCGCCGTTCTACTCGCCGTGCCTGGCGGAGAACTGCGCGCCGATGCGCCACGGCCCCAACTGGGAGCTGTTCGGCGGCTGGTGGGGCATCTCCCCCGCGATCATCATCCTGATCTTCCCGCTGGGCTTCCGGCTGACCTGCTACTACTACCGCAAGGCGTACTACCGCGGCTTCTGGGCGTCGCCGCCCGCCTGCGCGGTCGCCGAGCCGCACGGCAAGTACACCGGTGAGACGCGCTTCCCGCTGATCCTGCAGAACATCCACCGGTATTTCTTCTACGCGGCCATCCCCGTCGCCGGGATCCTCACCTACGACACCGTGCTCGCCTTCCGCGACGAGAGTTACGCGTGGGGCCACATGGGCCTCGGCACGCTCGTGTTCGTCGTCAACATCGTGCTGATCTGGGCGTACACGCTGTCCTGCCACTCCTGCCGGCACATCGTCGGCGGCAAGCTCAAGCACTTCTCCCGGCACCCCGTGCGCTACCGCATGTGGCAGCTGGTCGGGAAGCTCAACGCCCGGCACATGCTGCTGGCGTGGTCCTCCCTGGTGAGCGTGGCGCTCGCCGACTTCTACGTGTATCTCGTCGCGTCCGGTGCCTTCGACGATCCGAGGTTGTTCTGATGCCCGTGGTGGACCGCCAGGAGTGGGACGTCGTCGTGGTCGGTGCGGGCGGCGCCGGGCTGCGCGCCGCGATCGAGGCCCGCGAGCGCGGCGCGCGTACGGCGGTGATCTGCAAGTCGCTGTTCGGCAAGGCGCACACGGTGATGGCCGAGGGCGGCATCGCCGCGGCCATGGCCAACGCCAACGAGCACGACACCTGGCAGGTCCACTTCCGCGACACCCTGCGCGGCGGCAAGTTCCTCAACCAGTGGCGGATGGCCGAGCTGCACGCCCAGGAGGCCCCGGACCGGGTGTGGGAGCTGGAGACCTGGGGCGCGCTGTTCGACCGTACGAAGGACGGCCGCATCTCCCAGCGCAACTTCGGCGGCCACGAGTACCCGCGCCTCGCGCATGTCGGTGACCGAACGGGCCTGGAGTTGATCCGCACGCTCCAGCAGAAGATCGTCTCGCTCCAGCAGGAGGACCACCGCGAGACCGGCGACTACGAGTCACGGCTGAAGGTGTTCCAGGAGTGCACGGTCACGCGGGTGCTCAAGGACGAGGCCGGGCGGGTCTCGGGGGTCTTCGCCTACGAGCGTGAGTCGGGCCGCTTCTTCGTGCTGGAGGCGCCCGCGGTGGTGATCGCCACCGGCGGCATCGGCAAGTCCTTCAAGGTGACGTCGAACTCCTGGGAGTACACCGGCGACGGCCACGCGCTGGCGCTGCTGGCCGGAGCCCCGCTGCTGAACATGGAGTTCGTGCAGTTCCACCCGACCGGCATGGTCTGGCCGCCGTCGGTGAAGGGCATCCTCGTCACCGAGTCGGTGCGCGGCGACGGCGGGGTGCTGCGCAACTCCGACGGCAAGCGGTTCATGTTCGACTACATCCCGGACGTCTTCAAGGAGAAGTACGCGCAGAGCGAGGAGGAGGCCGACCGCTGGTACGAGGACCCCGACAACAACCGGCGTCCCCCTGAGCTCCTCCCCCGCGACGAGGTCGCCCGCGCGATCAACTCCGAGGTGAAGGAGGGCCGCGGCTCCCCGCACGGCGGGGTCTTCCTGGATGTGTCGACGCGGATGCCGGCCGAGGTGATCAAGCGGCGGCTGCCGTCGATGTACCACCAGTTCAAGGAGCTGGCGGACGTCGACATCACGGCCGAGGCGATGGAGGTCGGGCCCACCTGCCACTACGTGATGGGCGGTGTCGCGGTCGACTCCGACACGGCGGCCGCGCGCGGGGTGCCGGGGCTGTTCGCGGCCGGTGAGGTGGCCGGCGGCATGCACGGCTCCAACCGGCTGGGCGGCAACTCCCTGTCCGACCTGCTGGTCTTCGGGCGCCGGGCGGGCTGGCACGCCGCCGAGTACGCCACCGGGCAGACGGTGCGCCCGTCGGTCTCGGAGGCCGAGGTCAACGCGGCGTCCGCGGAGGCGCTGCGGCCCTTCTCCGCGGAGACCGAGGGCGAGACCGGGCCGCCGGAGAACCCGTACACCCTGCACCAGGAACTTCAGCAGGCCATGAACGACCTGGTCGGCATCATCCGCCGCGAGGCCGAGATGGGGCAGGCCCTGGAGAAGCTGGCCGAGCTGCGGCTGCGCGCCCGGCGGGCCGGCGTCGAGGGGCACCGGCAGTTCAACCCGGGCTGGCACCTCGCCCTGGACCTCAGGAACATGCTGCTGGTCAGCGAGTGTGTGGCGCGGGCCGCGCTGGAGCGCACCGAGTCGCGCGGCGGGCACACCCGCGAGGACTTCCCCGGCATGGACCGCAGATGGCGCAACGTCAATCTGCTGTGCCGGCTCACCGACCCGACGGGCGGGCTCGCCGCGACCGATCCGGTGCGCGGGCAGATCGCCCTGGAGCGCGAGACGACCCCGCCCATCCGCCCGGACCTGCTCGCCCTCTTCGAGAAGGACGAGCTGGTCAAGTACCTCGCCGAAGAGGAGCTGTACGAGTGAGCGGCTACCAGGCCCGGTTCAAGGTGTGGCGGGGCGACCAGGACGGCGGCGGCCTCGCGGACTTCGAGGTCGAGGTGAACGAGGGCGAGGTCGTCCTCGACATCGTCCACCGCATCCAGGCCACCCAGGCGCCCGACCTCGCGGTGCGCTGGAACTGCAAGGCGGGCAAGTGCGGTTCGTGCTCGGCGGAGATCAACGGGCGTCCGCGGCTGCTGTGCATGACCCGGATGTCGGTGTTCGACCGCGCGGAGACCGTCACGATCACGCCGTTGCGGGCCTTCCCGGTGATCAGGGACCTGGTGACGGACGTCGGCTTCAACTACACCAAGGCGCGCGAGGTCCCGGCCTTCGTGCCGCCGGCCGACCTGGCGCCGGGCGAGTACCGCATGATGCAGGAGGACGTGGACCGCTCGCAGGAGTTCCGCAAGTGCATCGAGTGCTTCCTGTGCCAGGACACCTGCCATGTGGTGCGCGACCACGAGGAGAACAAGTCCGCGTTCGCCGGCCCCCGCTTCCTGATGCGCATCGCCGAACTCGACATGCACCCGCTGGACGCCGCCGAGGACACGGGCCTGGACCGCAAACGCACCGCCCAGGACGAACACGGCCTCGGCTACTGCAACATCACCAAGTGCTGCACCGAGGTCTGCCCCGAGGGCATCAAGATCACCGACAACGCCCTGATCCCCCTGAAGGAACGGGCCGTGGACCGCAAGTACGACCCGCTGGTGTGGCTGGGCTCGAAGATCGGACGGCGGTCGCGGTAGCCAAGCCTCCCGGCGCACCCCGGTAGCGAGGGCCTGAAACCGGCCATACGCTCCCGAATGTGACGCCTTCCACCTTCCGCGGGCGGCCCGGGCCGGGCCGGAGCCACATATCCGTGCGCGTGGCCCACACCGTGCTCGGCGGTGCGGCGGGGCTGGTGTGGCTGGTGCTGCCGACGGTGCCGGCCGGGGCCGGGTCCGACCTTGCCGGGCCGGGCACCCGTGCGGTGGCGCAGGGGCCCGAGGAGGACGAGACGGCGACGGCCGACCTGGTGCTGCCGCTGGTCGCCGTGGGCACGGCGGGCGCCCTCGCGGCGTACGGCTATGTACGGCGGACCCGCCGCGCCCGTACCCCGGCCGTGCCGGCCCGTCCCGCTCCCGGGCCCGCCGCTCCCCCGCCCGTCGCCGAGCTGGAGGAACGCTGCCGGCGCGCGCTGATCGCGGCGGACGACAGCGTGCGGACCAGCGAGGAGGAACTGGGCTGGGCACGGGAGCAGGTGGGCGAAGAGGCCGTCGAGCCGTTCGCGCGGGCGGTCGCCGAGGCCCGCGAGGAGCTGACAGCCGCTTTCCGGATACGGCAGCGGTATGACGAGGGCGTGCCCGCCGACCCGGCCGAGCGGCGGCACGCGCTGGCCGGGATCGTGGGGCGGTGCGCGGAGGCGGGGCGGCGGCTGGACGCGGAGAGCGCCGGGTTCGACGCCCTGCGCGATCTGGAGGGGGACGGACTCCCCCGCGCGCTGGAGCTGGCCGAGACCAGGTTCCGTGAGCTGGCGGGGCGTACGGTCACGGCGGAGTCGATGTTCGCCGAGCTGGCCGGCCGCTTCCCGCCGAGCACCCGTAACCCGGTCACCGGGTACACCGAACAGGCCAAGGACCGCCTGGTGTTCGCCACCACCCGGCTCAACCAGGCCCGCCAGTCGGCCGACCTGGGCGCTCCCGCCCGTGCCGCGGCCCACCTGCGCGCCGCCGAGTCCGCGATCGCGCAGGCGGCCGTGTTCCTCGACGCCCTCCACCGTCTCGACACCTCGCTCGCCGAGGCGGCCGCCCTGGTGCCGGACGCCCTGACGGAGGCGGCGGAGATCGGCAGCGACACGGCTTCCGCCGAGGACGCCGTGGACGTGCCGGTCGGTGAGGTGCGGGCCCGGCTGCTGCGGCTGGAGCTGGTGCTGACCGCCGTGGGGGAGGAGCGGGCGGGTGGGGCGTACGACCCGCTCGACGCGCTGCGGCGGATCGTGCGGGCGGTGGTGCCGCTGGGGGGCGGGGAGGACGGGGTGCTGGGGGCGGCGGCGCGGCTGGTGGCTGAGGAGTCCGTCGCGGACGCGGACGCCTTCGTCGCCACGCACCGGGGCGCGGTGGGCGCGCAGGCCCGCACCCGGCTCGCGGAGGCCCGGCGGCTCCTGGGCACCGGGCCCGAGGGCCGGACCGACGCCGAGGAACTGGCCCGGCAGGCCCGGCACCTCGCCGAACAGGACGTCCGTGTGCACGGCCACCCGCTCGCCGGCACCGACGCCCCCGGCAGCGGCCAGGGCGGAGCCCACGTCGGAGGCGTCCTGCTCGACGACGCCCCGGACGACACCCCCGCGAGCTTCGGCGGCCCGGCCGGCCGCGGCCGCCGCACGTCGGCGCCCTGAGCGCCTCAGAACAGGCTGAGCAGCGCCTCCGCCGGGTCCACCGGGCCGTTCTCGCCGTCGGGCAGCGGCAGTTCGAACCACACCGTCTTGCCGCGCGGCGTACGGCGCGAGCCCCAGGCCGCGCTGAGCAGGCCGACGAGCTGCAGGCCCCGGCCGCCCTCGTCGGTGTCGCGGGCGCGGCGGCGGCGCGGCTGGACGAGGCCGGAGTCCCAGACCTCGCACACGAGCGTGCGGTCCAGGAGCAGCCGGAGTCTGATCTCGCCCTCGCCGTAGCGCAGGGCGTTGGTGACCAGCTCGCTCACCAGCAGCTCGGCCGTGTCGACCAGCGGCTCCATGTCCCAGGACAGCAGCTGCCCGCGGGCGTACTCCCGGGCGCGGCCCACACTGCGCGGCTCGCGCGGCAGCGTCCAGTCGCCGACGGACTCGGCGGGCAGGCCCTGGACGCGGGCCATGAGCAGGGCGATGTCGTCCTCGCCGTGATGGGTGTCGAGGGTGTTGAGGACGTGGTCGCAGACGTCCTCCAGCGGCCGGGCGGGGTCCGTCAGCGCTCCGACGAACGCCTGCAGTCCCTCGTCCAAGGGGTGGTCGCGGGACTCCACCAGGCCGTCGGTGTAGAGGGCCAGCAGCGCGCCCTCCGGCAGTTCGACCTCGACCTCCTCGAAGGGCTCGCCGCCGACGCCGAGCGGCATGCCCGGCGGCACGTCGAGCATGAGGGCCGCCTCGCCCGGTTCGACCAGCACCGGCGGCAGATGGCCGGCGTTGGCGAAGGTGCAGCGCCGGGTCACCGAGTCGTAGACGGCGTACACGCAGGTCGCGAGGTACACCTCGGACAGGTCCGCCTCGCGGGGGCGCCGCGCGGCCCTCGTTGCCTGCTGGACGCCGCCGGGCGCGCCGAGACCGCGGGCGATCTCGTCCAACTGCGAGAGCACCTCGGCCGGTTCCAGATCCAGCAGCGCCAGCGTCCGCACCGCCGTACGGAGTTCGCCCATCGCCACGGCCGCGCGCAGTCCCCGGCCCATGACGTCGCCGACCACCAACGCTGTGCGGTGGCCGGGCAGTTCGATGACGTCGAACCAGTCGCCGCCGACCTCGCTGGGCCGTCCCGTGGAGGCGTTGCCGGGCAGATAGCGGCAGGCGATGTCCAGGCCGGAGGCGACGGGGTCGCCGGGCGGCAGCAGGGACCGTTGCAGTATCAACGCCCGCTCGTGCTCCCGCCGGTAGAGCCGGGCGTTGTCGATACAGACCGCCGCGCGCGCCGCGAGCTCCACCGCGAGGTCGCGGTCCCGGTCGCCGAACGGCTCGCTGCCCTTCGTACGGGAGAACTGCACGAGTCCTACGACGGTGTCGTGGGCGACCATCGGCACGGCCAGCGTGGACTGCACCAGGCCGCCGTCCTCGGCGGGGACGGCACGCGGCCGGGCGGTGCGCAGGGCGTCCGCGCAGGGCGAGTTGAAGGAGTAGTGGTGGACCGCGCCGACGGTGACGGGGGTGTCGGCCCCGTCGAAGGGGGCGTCGGAGACGGCGCTGGCGTAGGCGACGCGGCGCAGCTCGGCGCTGCCGTCGGCGAGGCCGGGCGGCGTCTCGTCACCGGCCAGCAGGCCCTGGTAGAGGTCGACGGTGGCGAGGTCGCAGAAGCCGGGGACGACGACGTCGAGGAGTTCGCGGGCCGTGGTCTCCAGGTCCAGGGAGTTGCCGATGCGCGCGCCGGCCTCGTTGAGAAGGGCGAGGTTGCGGCGGGCCGCGGCGGCCTCGCGGGCGGCGGCGCGCCGTGAGGTGATGTCGGTGCCCAGCCAGGCGACGCCGATGGGGCGGCCGCTGCCGCTGTGCACGCGGTAGAGGTTGATCGACCAGTGCCGGCGCTCCTCGGAGCCGGGCACATAGCCGGTGACGTGCATGTCGGTGATGGAGTCGCCCGTCTCCAGGACGCGGCGCAGCGTGGCGGAGACCCGGTCGGCCTCGGCGCGCGGCAGATAGTCGTGCACGCCCTTGCCGCGGTGGTCGTCGGGGGTGCCGCCGAAGATGGAGGCGAACCGCTGGTTGGCGCGGCGCACCTTGAGGTCGGTGTCGATCAGCAGGAAACCGAACGGCGATTGGCCGAAAATCGCCTGCGACGCCGCGAGGTCGGTCTCGATGGTGCGCAGCACCCGGACGTCCACGACGATGCAGACGGCGGCCTTGGCGCCCTCCTCCGTGCGGGTGGGCATCACATAGACCTCGGCGAGCCCGTCGGTCCCGCGGGTGCCGTCCGGCGTGTCCGGCAGCCGGAAGGGGACCACCCCGGTCCACTCCCGGCCGTCGAGGATCTCGGCCATCTTGCGCTGGCCGCGCTCGCGCCGGTCGGGGTGGATGAACGTCTCGATGGGGTCCATGCCGAGGGCCCGCTCGGCGGGGATGCCGAAGACCTGCTCGGCACGCAGGCTCCACTGCTCGACGAGCCCGTCGGGGCCGATGGAGAAGGAGGCGACCTTTATGTAGTCGTACATCGAGCCGGGCGGACTGGACTGCCACATCGGATCACCGGCCGGCACACCCGTGCCGAGGCCCGCCTCGGGCGCCGTCCTCGCGCCGTCCGACGGATCCTCGAACTCCGTGGCCTTCGCTGGTATCTCGCTCACGCGAACCGTCCCCTCCAGCTCACCGCGTCCGGCACCGGTCACCGGCGGCGGCTGCCCGCAGTATCCAGTACAACGGGGCCGCACAACACGGTGTTCACGATCACAGCATGGTCCAGTTGGTTTTCGGACCGTGCTGCGAGAACACTTCCAGACTTCTAACCAGCGCACACGTCGTCGAACCCCACCGACGGGCACCTCTCGGCGGCCGGATCGCGCCCCCGACGGAAGTGCTCCGGCTGTACACCCGTGCCACCCCCGTGGAGCCGTGTCCAGCGGGCCGCCTCAGCGCGGCACGGCGAGTTCGAACCACACCGTCTTGCCGGTCTCCCCCGGGCGGGTGCCCCAGCGGCGCGAGGTGGAGGCCACCAGTTGCAGGCCCCGGCCGCTCTCGTCGTCGGGCCGCGGGGCGCGCTCGCGCGGCATGTCCGGGAGCGGGTCGGAGACCTCGACGAGCAGGGTCTCGGGGAGCCCGGCGGGGCGCACCAGGCGGACCCCGATGGGGCCGGTGGCATGCCGCAGCGCATTGGTGACCAGCTCGCTGACCAGCAGGGCGGTGATGTCGCCGACGCTGTCGAGGTCCCAGCCGTGCAGCTGGCCGCGCACACAGGCCCGCGCGGTGCGGACGGCTCCGGGGTCCGCCGGGAACGTCCACTCGGCGCGGTCGCCTTCGGTGTCGATCACGCCGATCACTTCCCAGCCAGCGAGCCCACCCTGTCCGTTTTCAGGGGGTTAATGGGCACATACCCGATATGCCGACCTCGCTACCGCCCAAGGAGGCGCACGGTGACACGAACGGCGCACGGGGGGAGCGTCCCTTTCAGGGGGGCGCCCTATAGGGGCGCGAGGAACTGCGCGAGCAACCCACGACAACCCGCACCCGGGACCGAACAGCAACCCTTAACGGCGGGACTCCGGGAAAACCCCCATCGCAACGACGGCCCGCACAGCCGGCACATCCTGCGGCAGCCACTCGACGTCCCACAGCTCCTCGACCGACAGCCACCGCAGCGCGTCATGATCCTGTAGCGGCTCAGGCTCGCCGGACCCTGGCACCAACCGGGCCGTCCACACCCGCAGCACATACGGCGACCTCAGCGGAAACTCCCCCGGCACCCGCGAGAGCACCTCGGTCTCGACGCCGAGTTCTTCCCGCAGCTCCCTGCACAGCGCGGCCTCCGCCGACTCCCCCGGCTCGACCTTCCCACCGGGCAGCTCCCAGCGCCCGGCCAGCTCAGGGGGCGCACTACGGCGCGCAGCGAGGAGGCGGCCGCCCTCGATCAGGGCGGCGCCGACGACCACGGTCTGTTCCTTCATGCGCCGGAGCCTACGGGAGCGTGCGCCGGCTCAGTTCCGCGAGCCGTTGCCGTTCTGCCCGATCCGTTCGACCCAGTAGAGCTGCTTGTGGCCGCGGGTGTCGAGGCTGTCGGCGATCTTCTGGGCCTCGGCCTTGGTGGCGTAACGCCCCACGCGGTAGCGGTTGCCGTTGTCGTCCTGGCGTATGACGAGCCAGGGCAGCGCGATGGTGCCGCCTTCGGTCATCGCACCCCTCCAGATCCCGTCCGCGGTCCACGCCGCGGCCCGCCCGCTGAGGAAACCGCACTCCGCATATGCCCGAGCCTACGCCCAACCTTCACGGAGCGAATACGGCTTTTCACAAAGAGACATGGCAAGGGTGGGCAACCGGCCAGTAACTCCGGGGCGCACAACGGCGAGCAGGGCGCCCGCGCGCTGCGGCTCATCCGCCGGGCGGCCCCTCGCACTCACCCTGGACGACCTGCGAGAACGACCGAAACCAACGGGGCGCACACCGGGGCGCGTCGGGCGCACCGCAGGACGAACTCCACACGGGCGCGCCCCACTTCACCGGGCGTGCGGACTGGTGTGCGCTACTTCACGGGAAGGTGGTACGCGACGCGGTAGCGGTCGGCCGGGACGACCACGTCGGCGGTCTCCACCGGGCGCCCGGAGGCGTAGAAGGTGCGTTGGACGACGACGACGACATGACCGGGGACGCCGCCGAGGGCGAGCAGTTCCTCGGCGAGGCCGGGGCGGGCGCCGACCTCCTCGGTGACGTTGTCCACGATGACGTCGATGGCACGCATGCGCTCGACGACGCCCATGCCGCCGAGCGGGCCCTCCTCGGGCAGCATCACCGGAGTGCGGCCGGTGACGGCGAGGGGCTCCCAGGAGGTGGAGAGCATCATCGGCTCGCCCGCCTCCCGGAAGACGTAGCGCGTGCACATCACGCGGTCGCCGGGCTGGATGGCGAGCCGCTCGGCGACGCAGCGGCCGGCCTCGGCCTGCCGACTGCTGGACTCCCAGGTGCCGCGGGCGCCCGCGTCGGCCTGCTCCTGCCGGAACGGGGTGGCCCCGCCGGACGGGCGGTAGCCGGAGCGGGCGATACGGCGTGGCACGGGGCGCTCGCGGACGTACGTCCCGGAGCCGGATCTGCCCTCGACCAGGCCCTCCGCCATGAGCACCTTGCGCGCCTCCAGGGCGACGGTGTCCGAGACGCCGTACTCCTCGCGGATGCGGGCCTGCGAGGGCAGGCGGGTGTGCGGTGGCAGCGAACCGTCGACGATCTTCTTGCGGAGATCTCCCGCGACGCGCAGGTAGGCCGGCTGCTCACCGAATGTCACTGGCCGCTCCCATCAGGTTGTACAGACAGCAACAGCGTGGCAACCGTGGGTTGAGCCGTGCAAGCAAAGGCCAGAGAATCACTCGATGTGATGACAAGGCCCGCGGGAGGGCTTTACGCAGGCACTTTCTCCCCGCTATGGCCGCGCTCACACCTGCACGCTCTCACCTGCGCGATCACGCCTACGCGTTCAGGGAGCCGTCCCCCGCCTCGCCGTCCTCGCCGGAGCTGTCGTCGTAGTCGTACGCCGGCGGGGTCGTGGACAGGTCCAGCGCCTCGCGCGCGTCGATGGTGGCGGGGCCGTCGACGACCTCGTAGCCGGACTCGTAGTGCTCGAAGAAGACGTCCGGGTCGGTGGCGCCGGCGGCCTTGCCGAAGTCGTCCGCGGAGGCCTCCAGTTCGGCGGCGAGCGCCTCCAGGGGCTTCTGGGCCCCCGCCGGCCAGGGGTGCGCGCGCAGGGCGGCGGCCTGCTCGACGAGGGCGCCCTCCATGTCCTCGGCCCAGCCGGTGTTCGCCTCGAGGTCCTCGTCGGGGTAGTCCTCGGGCTCCTTCTCCAGCACGGCGTCGAGGGCGCGGACCGTCTCCAGGTACGCGAGCTGGTCCGCGTCCAGGGTGGTCTCGTCGGCGCGCAGCGAGCCGGTCAGGGAGCCCTCGGCGTCGGTGTTGCCGTAGATGCAGGTGATCTCGCGGTCGCCGATCGCCCAGCTCTGCCGGGTCGGCGTCAGGTAGTACACGTCGACGTTCTCGGGCAGGGCCCAGGTGTCGAGGACGTAGTCGCTCTCCAGCGCGAAGCACTTGTCGTCGGCGATGTCGGTGACGCGGCTGTCCCCGGGGAAGGCGCCGCCGGGAAGCTCGACCACGGCGAAGACCTCACCGTCGTGCCGTCCGGAGCAGGGCACCTTGTCGACGTCGTAGGCCATGCCCTCCAGGGAGCCGGTGAGGGTGTCGAAGCACTCGCCCTTCTTCACCGAGAACACCGCGGAGTTGTCCCGCGCGGCCTCCTTGGCGCCGTCCCAGAACTCGGAGGCGGCGCCGGTCGTGAAGAACAGCACCCACAGCACGAGCCCCACCGCGGACAGCACGCTTCCGGCGATCGCCATGCCCCGCCCGCGCTGGCCGCCCCGCTTGATCTGCCGCAGCGCCACGAGCCCGAACACCAGGCCCAGCCCCGGCAGGAGGCACACGATGCCCAGCACCAGAGCCGCGACGGCGAGCCCGTTGACCGAGGGGCTGCCGCCCTGGCCGTACGGCGGCCACGGCTGGACTTGCGGATACGGCTGCTGCCCGTACGGCCACTGAGGCGGCGGGTACTGGCCCTGCGGCCCGGGCGGCTGGTACGGGCCCTGGGGCCCGGGCGGCGGAGGTATGGACACGGCTACCGTGCTCCTGGTTCGGCGGCAGAACTGATGTACGGCTGGGCGCATCGTACGGGTGGCACGACCGAAGGCGGAACACGGGTGACGAACCGGACAAACGGCTCGTCCTCGCGGCGGGCCGGGTCGAGGAACCCGAGCCCTTCCGCGAGGACGAGTGTGACGCGGTCAGTGGCGGCTGACCGTCAGGCCGTCAGAACTGCAGCGCCCAGGCGTCGATGCGCCCGGTGTCGTAGTTGGCGTTGTCGCTGACCCGCAGCTTCCACGTGCCGTTGGCCACCTCCGAGGAGGCGTTCACGGAGTACGTGGTGTTGATGTTGTCCGAGCTGCCGCCGGTGCCGTAGCCCTTGAGGGTGTAGGCGGTGCCGTCGGGGGCGATCAGCTGGACCTGGAGGTCGCCGATGTAGGTGTGCACGATGTGCACCTCGACGGCCAGCGTGGCGGGGGCGTTGCCGGACACGCCGGAGACGGTGAGCGGCGACTCGACCGTGGCGTTGTCGTTGATCGCGTAGTCGCCGGTGTTCTCGAAGCGCGGCCCGGGCGGGGTCGTGCTGCCGCCGCCGACGTAGAGCAGCCGGTTCGGCGAGCCGCTGCCGGGGCTGGTGACCACGTTCGGGGTGGCCGCGCTCACCAGCGCGCTGCTCACCTGCGACGGGGTCGCCGTCGGGTTGTCGGCGAGGTAGATCGCCGCCGCTCCGGCGACGTGCGGGGTCGCCATCGACGTACCGGAGATGGTGTTGGTGGCGGTGTCGCCGGAGTTCCAGGACGAGGTGATCGACGAGCCGGGCGCGAACAGGTCCAGTACGGAGCCGTAGTTGGAGTAGCTGGCCTTGGCGTCCGAGCTGGTGGTGGCGCCGACCGTGATCGCCTCGGTGACGCGTGCGGGCGAGCGGGTGGAGGCGTCGGTGGTCTCGTTGCCGGCCGCGACGGCGAAGGTGACACCGGCGGCGATGGCGTTGCGTACGGCGGTGTCGAGCGCGGAGTCGGCGCCGCCGCCCAGGGACATGTTGGCGACGGCCGGCTTGACCGCGTTGCGGGCCACCCAATCGATGCCGGCGACGACCTGGGCGGTCGTACCGGAGCCCGAGTTGTTGAGGACCCGGACGCCGACGATCTTCGCCTTCTTGGCCACGCCGTAGGAGGTGCCCGCGACCGTGCCGGCGACGTGGGTGCCGTGGCCGTTGCCGTCCTGGGCGGTGTTGTCGTTGTCGACGGCGTCGTAGCCGTAGGAGGCGCGGCCGCCGAAGTCGCTGTGGGTGATGCGGACACCGGTGTCGATGATGTACGCGGTGACGCCCTGCCCGGCGGAGTCCGGGTAGGTGTAGGAGCTGTTCAGCGGGAGCGCGCGCTGGTCGATGCGGTCCAGGCCCCAGGAGGGCGGGCTGGGCTGGGTGCCGTCGATGTGGAAGGTGCGGTTCTGCACCACGGAGGCGACCGCCGGGTCGGCCGCGAGGCGCCTGGCCTCGGCCTCGCTCGCCTGGATCTCGTAGCCGTTGAGGGCCTTGGTGTACGTCCGCTCGATCTCGGCGCCGTACCTGGCGGCCACGGCGCGTCCGGCGGCGGTGGCCGAGCGGGCGCGGTCGGCCTTGAGGGTCACGATGTAGCTGTCGGCGACGGCGTTCGCCGCGCCCTCGTACTGGATGCGGCCCTCGGGGGCGGTGGGGGCCGCTCCGGCGGGCAGGGCGGAGACGAGACCCGCGGTGAGCGCGGCGCTCGCCGCCACACCGATCGCGGCCAGTCTTCGTCGGGGGGTTCCGCCGGGAGTACGCATCGCTGCCATCTGAGGGGTCCTCCTCAATCGGTGGTGCGCTGCTGGTGGGGGATGGTTCATCGAGCAGACACCCGCGGGCGCGGCAGGGACATGTCAATCCGCTGTGGCGCTCCTGTGCGTC
This sequence comes from Streptomyces sp. NPDC096205, assembly GCF_044763135.1. Taxonomy (NCBI): domain Bacteria; kingdom Bacillati; phylum Actinomycetota; class Actinomycetes; order Kitasatosporales; family Streptomycetaceae; genus Streptomyces; species Streptomyces sp. NPDC096205. The sequence goes on from NZ_JBIWFS010000007.1 coordinate 351,502, forward strand.
AGCCGAAAGATTGAGGGTTCCGCAGGAATTGCACAAGGGTCCTGCACGGATGTAACAGGCGTGCCATGCACCGGACATGATCGACCGTCAGCTACGGCCGTTCACGCTCCAGCAGCTCCACGCACCGGCCGAGCAGCCCGACGAGCGCCTCGCGCTCCTCCTCGGTGAACTCGGCGGCCAGCGCCCGCTCCACCCGTACGGCCCGCTCGTCCGCGTCCCGCATCACCGTGCGGCCCTCGTCGGTCAGCCGGGTCTCCAGCACATTGCGGTGCCACGCGTGCGGGGTGCGCTCGATCAGGGCCCGGTCCTGGAGGTTCTTCAGCACCGTGTTCATCGTCGGCGGCGTGACCCCGCACAGCCGGGCGAGCGCGGCGGCCGAGATGCCGGGGTTCTCCGACAGATACAGCAGCGCCGCGTACTGCGCGACGGTGAGGCCCGCCGGCTTCAGCACCGCGTTCTTGGTCGCGTTGAGCGCCTGCTCGGCCCGCTTGAGGTGGGAGCCGAGACGCTCGGAGGCGGGCATGGAGGTCATCCGGGCATGGTAGTCGCGCATGCAGGGGTTAATGCCTTTACTGGGGTTAATACATTGACGAGGATTAGAGTTCTAACTTAAGTTCGTGTTCGTCATCAGCGAGCAGCTCTCACGAGAGGCACCGACGTGTCCCGTACGATCCACCGCCGCACGTTCCTGACCACCACCGCGGCAGCCGTCGCCGCGGTCGCCGTACCGGGCTCCGCCCGAGCCGCCGTTACGGGGATCACCACGGCCCATGAACTCCCCGGCGACCGCGTCTATCCCGAGGGCATCGCCCTCGACCCGCGCACGGGAGAGGTCTACGTCGGCTCGTACGCCGAGGGGACCGTGTATCGCGCCCGGCCGGGACACCGCACCGCCGAGATCCTGCTGCCCGCCGGCACCGACGGGCGGCACACCGCCAACGGGCTGCGGGTGGACGGGGCCGGCCGGCTGTGGGTGACCGACTCCACCGCCGGGGTATGCGTCTACGACCCGCGCACCCGGGCCCTGCTGGCGCGCTTCGACGTGCCGGGCACGGCGCCGTTCTTCGTGAACGACCTCACCGTCACCGCGGACGGCACGGCGTATCTGACCGACAGCGTGCGCGCCGTGCTCTACCGCGTGACTCCGGCCGAAGTGGCGCGCGGGGGCCGAGGTGTGCTGCGCGTCGCCCACGACCTGAGCGGCGCTCTGACCCCGCGCCCGGCCGACTCGCCCTTCAGCCTCAACGGCATCGACACCGACGGCCGCCGGCTGTTCGTGGTCGACATGCCCGTGGGCGAGCTGTTCCGGGTGGACCCCGCGACCGGTGCCGTACGCCGTGTCGAGCTGCTGGGCGGCGACCTGCGCCACGGCGACGGGCTCGCCCTGGCCCACGGCACGCTGTGGGTCGCCCACAACGCGACCAACACCCTCACCCGCTGGCACCTCTCCCCGGACGGCCGCACGGCCCGCCTGGAGCGCACCCTCACCGACCCGGCGCTGCAGATCCCGACCACGCTCGTACGGCACCGGGGGCGCCTGCTGGTGGTGCGCTCCCAGTTCGACAAGGGCGGCCCGTTCGGGCCGGGGGTGCCCGAGAAGCCCTTCAGCGTGGCCTGGGTGCGCGGAATCTGACCGGGACTCAGTCGTCGTCGAAGGCCGTGTCCCGGGCGCGCTTCTCCCAGGCCTGGACATCGACGCGGACCTGGTCGAGGTGGTCGAGGACCGCGGAGACGGCGTCCTCGCCGACGGGCAGGTGCAGCGGGGTCACGGGGGCCTCCAGGGCGGCGATCAGCAGGGAGGCCAGCTTGGCCGGGTCGCCGGGCTGGGCGCCGTGGCCGCCGGAGACGAAGGCGCGGGTCTGGTTGACCTTGCCGTAGACGCCGGTGTCCTCGCTCTCCCCGGCCCGGCCGCCCTCGAACAACGAGGTGCGGAACGCGCCCGGCTCGACGATCAGCACCTTGATGCCGAACTCCCGCACCTCGTCCGCGAGCGCCTCGGACATGCCCTCCAGCGCGAACTTGGTCGCGCTGTACGCCCCGAAGCCCGCCACCGACATCTGCCCGCCCATGCTGGACATCTGTACGATCGCGCCCGACCGCCGCTCCCGCATGTACGGCAGCACCGCCCGCACCAGCGCCGCCGGACCGAAGACATGCAGGTCGAACAGGTCCCGCAGCTCGTCGTCGGTGGTCTCCTCGAAGGCGCCCACGTGGGTGCGGCCCGCGTTGTTCACCAGCACGTCGATCCGTCCGTGCCGGACCACGACGTCCTGGAGGAGCTCCTCGGCGGCCACCGTGTCCGTCACATCGAGGGCCAGCGTCTCCAGCTGGTCCGGGTGCGCGGCCACCAGGTCGTCGAGGGCCTCGGGCCGGCGCGCCGCGCCCACCACGATGTCGCCGTCGGCGAGGGCCGCCTCGGTGATCGCCCGGCCGAACCCGCTGGTCGCGCCCGTCACGAACCACACCTTGTTCATGGGGATCTCCTCGTTGCCGGCGCTCGGGCCGGCTGTCCTGGTCCTGTCGCTTGCTGTCGGTTACCCGTGCTTCCCCCTCACGCACCACCCTGCTCCGCAGACAGCCGGACGTCCAAGATCTACCGTGATAACCGATGGCTATGACGACGGACGTACACGGACGCGACCTGCGCTATTTCGTCGCGGTCGCCGAAGAACTCCATTTCACGCGTGCCGCCGAACGGATGTACGTGTCGCAGCCCGCCCTGAGCAAGCAGATCCGGGCACTGGAGAGGCAGCTCGGCGTGAAGCTGTTCCGCCGCGACACCCAGGGCGTGGAACTGACCGCCGCAGGCAGCGCGCTGCTCCCCCACGCCCGGCGGGTCCTGGACGCCTGGGAGGCGGGCTCGGCCGCCGTCGCCCAGGCCCGGGAGGCCGAGCGCAGCACCCTGCGCGTCGGCATGAGCACCAGCCCCGGGCGCGGCGGCCTGCTGCCGGCGATCCGCTCCCGCTTCACCGCCGCCCACCCCGAGGCGGCCGTACGGCTGCGGCAGATCACCTGGGACGACCCGACAGCGGGTCTGGCCGAGGGCGACACCGATGTGGCGTTCGTGTGGCTGCCGCTGCCCGACCAGGAGCGGTACGCCTGGACGGTGGTGGTGGAGGAGCGGCGGCTGCTCGCCCTGCCCGACGGCCATCCGCTCGCCGGGCGCACCGAGGTGGACTTCGCCGAGCTGGCCGACGAGCCGTTCCTGGCGCTGCCGCGCAGTGCCGGGCGGCTGCGTGACTTCTGGCTCGGCGTCGACGCCCGCGACGGCGGCGCGCCCCGCATCGGTGCCGAGGTGGCCAGCACGGAGGAGACGTACGAGGCGCTGGTCGGCGGGCTCGGCGTCTGTCTGATCGCCGAGGGCAACGCCCCCCTGATCACCCTCGGCGGTGTCACCACCCGCCCCGTCACCGGCCTCGGCCCCACCCGGTACGCCCTGGCGTGGCGCCGCGAGGAGGGGCGCAGGCCGCTGGTACGGGCGTACGCGGAGGCGTGCCGGCAGGTGACGGGGCGGGTGTGAGGGGGGTGAGGGGGTGCGGGTGAGGGGTGCGGGGTTGAGGTGCCCGGTGTGAGGGGCGCTTTCGCGGTGCTCTACACCGGCTCCGTCGCCGTCATGCCGAGCCGGGCCTGCTCCTCCTCCACGATCCGGCGGGCCAGCGACACGTCGGAGACGTCCAGCGCGTCGGGCGTCGACTCGGCGACCTCGCTGCGGCGGGCGTAGGCGTCGAACAGGCGGGACTTGTTCTCCAGCATGCGGACCATGCGCTCGTCGACACCTCCTGCGGCCAGCAGCCGGTGCACCTGCACCGGGCGGACCTGGCCCATGCGGTGGGCGCGGGCGACGGCCTGGTGCTCGACGGTCGGCTTGATCTGCGGCTCGCACAGCACCACCACGGACGCGGCCTGCATGTTCAGGCCCACCCCGCCGGCCTCGATCTGCGCGAGCAGCACCGCGTGCCCGGACGCGGCGGAGAACTCGTCGACGATTCCCTGCCGCCGCGCGGGCGGCACGCTGCCGGTGATCGGCCCGAAGAGGGGGGCCGTGTCGAGCGCCTGCTGGACCGTGCCGAGCACGTCCCGGAAGGTGGAGAAGACCACCACCTTCAGCCCGCTGTCGGCGGCCTCGCCGACCAGTTCGCGCAGCCGTTGCAGCTTCGCCGACCGCTCGGGGCGTGCGTACGCCGCCCGCCGCATGGCCATGAAGTTGCCGTCCCGGACGGCCTGCCGGTACGCGTCCTCGTCGGAGGCGCTGAGTTCCTCCCACTCGTCCGTGCGCTGCAGGGAGGGCAGTTCGGTGAGGACGTCCTGCTGGTTGCGGCGCAGATAGACGGGCGCGACCGCCCTGCGGAACGCCTTGGAGCCGGCCACCGAGGCCGGTGAGTCCTGGCCGTCGACGACCTCGGCGAGGTCGGGCCGCAGGATCCGCACCAGGTTGCGGAACTCGGCGACCCGGTTCTCCATCGGCGTGCCCGTCAGGAACAGCACGCGCTCGCACCGCTCGGCCCACGCGGTCACCGTCGCCGTACGCCGTGTCTGCGGGTTCTTGACGTAGTGCGCCTCGTCGACGACGAGCATGCCGAGTTCGCCGCCGCCCGGCGTGGGAAAGCCGCGCAGGGCGTCGAACGTGGTGACGGCGACCCCGCCGCGGCCCTTCCAGTCGGCGAACGCCTCCTGCCGGTCCGGCCCGTGCAGCGGCATCGGCCGCAGGCTGCTGCGGGCCTCGATCTCGCGGGTCCAGTTGATGAGGACGCTCGCGGGGCAGACCACCATGAAGTGGCTCTGCCCCTCGGCGGCGAGGTGCGCGAGCGCCGCGATGGCCTGGACGGTCTTGCCGAGCCCCATCTCGTCGCCGAGGACGACCCGGCGCTGGGCGAGCGCGAACCGCGCCCCGAACGCCTGGTAGCCGCGCAGCGACACGCGTACATGCCCGTCGTCCAGCCGCTGCTCCCGCACCCGCGCGGCGACGTCGTCGGGCAGGAAGCCCTCGGCCGCCGCGCTGTCGGGGCCGCGGCCGGAGATCTCCGCGAGCAGGCCGTAGTACTCGGAGGCGCGCAGTTCGAAGTCGACCCACGCGGCGAGTTCGGTGTCGGGGCCGCGCAGCAGGTCGACGGAGGCCTGCGCCAACAGCTCCGGTACGCCGTCCCGTTCGGCCTCGTCGACGAGGTGCCGCAGCTCGTCGACGGCCTCGAGCGCCCGCCGGCGTCCGGCCCTCCCGGCGAACAGCATCCGCAGCGCGCCCGTCGCGGGCTTGGCCTCCTGAAGCAGTCCGCCGAGCCGCGCGGCGAGCGCCGTACCGGTCTCGGCCGCGCGCCGGGCCTGCGGTCCGGCCTCCACCAGCACGTGCAGGGCGCGCACCAGCGCGGTCGTCCGCGGCTCGGGCCGGTCCACATCGATGCGTACGGCGACCGTCTCGCGCACGGCGTCGGCGATCTGCCGCGCCGCCGCGAACGCCTGGTCCGCCGTACGCTGTCCGACCCCGGGCGTCTGCCGCAGCCGATAGGGCCCCGCGTCCAGCACGGCCCGGACCGTACGGAACCCGCCCTTCTCCAGCTCCCCGAGCCGCAGCCGCCCCTCGGTCACCTCCTTGAGCCGGGCGACGGAGATGGTGTCCAACTCCCGCTCGACCAGCTCCTCCTGGATCGGCCGCAGCGCCTCCCGCACCCCGCCCAGAGCCCGCTCGTGATCCCCGACGACCCGCCCGGCAGCCTCCGCCAGCCCCAGCGCCCGCCCGACGACCTCCCGCTCCCCACGCCCCATCCCGCCCCGCTCCCCGCTGTACGCCCTGTGCTTCGAGGCATCGTGCCATCGCTTCTCCGACTCAGGCCCCTTGCGTCGGCAGCGCCGCTCCGCTGGCGGAGATCGACCGGTACAGCCGGTCGAGGTAGACGCGCAGCCGCTGTGCCATGTCGACGGAGTCCGGGGCGAGGGCCCACTGGAGCTGGTGTCCGTCCATGACGGCGAGGACTTCCTGGGCTGTCGCCGTGCAGTCGGTGTCCGGGAGGAGCTCGCCCGTGCCGACCGCGGTGCGCAGGGTGTCGGCCAGCCGGGTGACGACGGTGTCGTAGCGGCGCTTGAAGAAGGCGTGGGCGGGGTGCCCGGGTTCGGAGGACTCGCCGACCAGGACGTTGAACATCCGGGTGCGGCCGGGGCGGCGGCTGTTGTAGGCGACGAGGTCGATCAGCCGCAGGAAGCAGTCCGCAGCCGAGTCGAACTCCGTGGTGAAGAACTGCTCGACATCGTGTTCCTCACTGCGTTCGAGGACGGAGACGAGCAGGTCCTCCTTGCTGCGGAAGTGGTGCAGCAGACCGCCCTGGGTGACGCCGACCTCCTTCGCGATGCGGGCCAGGGAGGAGGCGTGGAAGCCCCACTGCGCGAAGTGCTCGACGGCGGCGTCGAGGATGCGCCGCCGCCGCTCGTCGCCGACGGCATAGGGGCCGCGCGTCCTGGCTCCGTTCTGGGCGTGACCGCCGTTCGTCCGATCCATGGAGATCACCGTAGTCCGGCGGTCGCACCACCCGCGACGACGTGACGTGGGTCACTTTCCGAAAACCTACTAGCCACTCGGGTTTCGTGGTTTTCTGTGCTCGCCCACACGGTGTGACGCACCTCTCCCGTCCCCCATGACCGTGGTACGCCCCGGCCCGGAGATGACACGTGTCACCTGCACCGGGCGCCGTCGACGTCACGGTCACCCCTTCTGCTTGCCCCGCCCCGCGAGAGCCGCCACTGAGGAGGCTGGACATGAGCACATCCAGACCCGAGACCCACCACGTACCCGCGACGGAACCGCAGGAGCCGGCCGGCGAGGCCGAGACCCCTGTCCAGCGGCCCGCCGGGCGACTCGGCGGGCTGCTGAGCCTCCTCGCCCTCGGCAACACGGCCATGTTCATGGTCTACATGGGCGTCGGCCAGGTGCTGCTGCCCGTGCAGGTCGAGGCGCTGGACCCGGCGGACAAGGTCGCCAACCTCGGCCTGGTCTCCGGCGTCGCCGCCGTGTTCGCGACCCTCTTCAACCCGCTGGCCGGACTGCTGTCCGACCGCTCCGGGCGGCGCAATCCCTGGATACTCGGCGGCGGACTCGCCGCCCTCGGCGCTCTGGCCCTGCTCGGCTCGGTGCGCGGCATCCTGCTGGTCACCGTCGGGTGGTGTCTGGTCCAGGCGACGATGAACGTCTACCAGGCCGCCATCACCGCCGTCGTCCCCGACCGCGTGCCGATGGAACGCCGGGGCCTGGCCTCCGCCATGGTCGGCATCGGCACCCCGGTCGGCACGATCATCGGCGTCACCGTCGCGTCGGCGTTCGTGCCGAAGGACGTCGGCACGGGCTATCTCGTCCTGGGCGCGGTCGTCGCCGCCGTGGCCGTGCTGTTCACCGCCCTGGTCCGCGAAAGGAAGCTCCCCGCCGCCCGCACGGCCGCTCTGGGGCGCCAACTGGCCGCGTTCGGCTCCGCGATGAGGTCCGGGGACTTCCGGTGGGCGTTCATCGGCAGGTTCCTGCTGATGCTCGGCTACTTCGCCGTCGTGCTCTACCAGCTGTACGTCCTCCAGGACCACATCGACCTGCCCGAGGGACTGTCCCCGGCCGGCGCGGTGGCGATCCTCTCCCCGATCGGCGCGGTGTGCACCCTGCTGTCCACCGTGATCGGCGGGACGCTCTCGGACCGCATCGGCCGGCGCAAGCCGTTCATCGCGCTGTCCTGCGCCTTCACCGCGATCGGCATGATGATCCCGGTACTCAGCCCCACCTGGCCCGGCATGCTCGTCTTCGGCGTCCTGACCGGTCTGTCCTTCGGCTGCTTCATGGCGGTGGACACGGCCCTGGTCACGCTCGTCCTGCCCAGCGCGGAGGACGCCGCCCGCGACATGGGCGTACTGAACATCGCCAACGCGGGCCCCCAGATCATCGCCCCGTTCATGGCCTCGCTGGTCGTCGCCTCGCCCGGCGGTTACGCCGCGCTCTTCGTCACCGGCGCGGTGATCACGATCCTGGGCGCCCTCGCGGTCGTCCCCATCCGCGGCGTGCGCTGACCCACGCGCCGACCACCTCACCATCGGAGAAACAGTTGCTTCCCCCTGCCCGCAACGACGGTCATCCCTACCAGGATTCCTCCCGCGACGTCGACGACCGTGTCGCCGACCTCCTCGCCCGGATGACCCTGGAGGAGAAGGCCGGGCTGCTCTTCCACACCGTGCTCCCGATGCACCCCGACGGCCGTCCCGTCGAGGACGGCGACGAGGCGTTCGTGCCCGCGGACACCACCGGCGCGATCCGCTCGAAGCTGATGAGCCACTTCAACCTGTTCGGCACGGCAGCGCCCCGGCAGATGGCTCAGTGGCACAACACCGTCCAGGAGCTCGCCGCCGGCACCCGTCTGGGCATCCCGGTGACCGTCTCCACCGACCCCCGGCACTCCTTCACCACCAACATCGGCGCGTCGATGAGCGCCGGGGCGTTCTCCGCCTGGCCGGAGCCGACCGGGCTTGCCGCCGTCCGCGACCCCGAACTGGTCCGCCGTTTCGCCGACATCGCCCGCCGCGAGTACCTCGCGGTCGGCCTGCGCGTCGCCCTGCACCCGCAGATCGACCTGGCGACCGAGCCGCGCTGGTCGCGTCAGTCGGCCACGTTCGGCGCCGACGCCGCGCTGACGAGCGAGCTGGTCCAGGCGTACATCCGCGGCTTCCAGGGCGAGACGCTCGGCGCGTCCAGCGTGGCCACCATGGTCAAGCACTTCCCCGGCGGCGGCCCCCAGAAGGACGGCGAGGACCCGCACTTCCCGCACGGCAAGGAGCAGATCTACCCGGGCGGTATGCGCGAGTACCACCTGGAGCCGTTCAAGGCCGCCCTCGCCGCCGGAGCCTCGCAGGTCATGCCGTACTACGGGCAGCCCGTCGGCACCGACTGGGAAGAGGTCGGCTTCGGCTTCAACCGCGGTGTCGTCACCGGGCTGTTGAGGGAGCGGCTGGGCTTCGACGGCATCGTCTGCACCGACTGGGGCCTGCTCACCGACCACGAGATCTTCGGTGAGGTGCATCAGGCCCGCGCCTGGGGCGTCGAGCACCTCACGGTCGCCGAGCGCGCGGCGAAGGCCCTCGACGCGGGCGCCGACCAGTTCGGCGGCGAGGCGTGCCCCGAGGTCGTGGTGGACCTGGTCCGCTCCGGCCGTATCGCCGAGGAGCGCCTCGACCTCTCCGTACGCCGCCTGCTGCGCGAGAAGTTCGTCCTGGGCCTCTTCGACCACCCCTACGTGGACCCCGACCTGGCCGAGGAGATCGTAGGGAACAGCGAGTTCCGCGGGGCCGGCGAGGCCGCGCAGCGCCGCTCGCTGACCGTCCTGGTGAACCGCGACCGGACCCTGCCGGTCACCTCGCGGCGCCCGAAGCTGTACGTGGAGGGCATCAACGCCCGCACCGCGGCGCGGTACGGGGACGTGGTCGGCGACGCGGCCGAGGCGGACCTGGCGGTACTGCGGCTGCACACGCCGTACGAGCGGCGGGACAACCGCTTCGAGGCGCTGTTCCACTCCGGGCGGCTGGACTTCACCGAGGAGGAGCTCAAGCCGGTCCTGCGGCTGCTCGACACCGTGCCGACCATCGTGTTCCTCCACCTCGAACGGCCCGCCGTCGTCCCCGAGGTGGCCGAGCGGTGCGCCGCGCTCGTCGCCGACTACGGCGCGAGCGACGAGGCGCTGCTGGACGTCGCCTTCGGGCGCGCGCGTGCCGAGGGACGCCTTCCGTTCGAGATGCCCCGCTCGATGGCCGCGGTCGAGAACTCCCGCCCCGACGTGCCGCACGACACCGCCGACCCGCTCTTCCCGTACGGCGCGGGCCTGGACGTCTGACCTTCCCGGGCCGCTCTTTCCCTACGGCGCCGGCCTGGACGTCTCAACCGTCCCGACCGCTCTTTCCCTACGACACCGGCCTGGACATCTGACCGTCCCAACCCGCTCTTTCCCTACGACGCCGGCCTGGACGTCTCAACCGTCCCGACCCGCTCTTCCCCTACGACACCGGCCCGGACATCTGACCGTCCCGGCCGCCCACCCGACCACCGGGGGCGGCGCCGCCCTGACCCGGAGCCGCCCCCGGTCCCGCTCGACGCCAAGGAGACCGCTCATGGCACGCACCCTGCGCACCACCTTGTGCACCACCTTGCGCACCACCCTCGTCCTCGCCGGCGTGACGGGCGCCGTCCTGTCGTCGCTCGGTGCGGCCGCCGGCCCGGACGACCTCGCCGCCACCACGGCGGCCGGCACCTCCAGCCGTGCCTCACAGCCGCTGGCCGGCCTGCGCGTGCTGGTGTCCAACGACGACTCGATGCAGGCCGCGAGACCCTCGCACGCCGACGGTCTCGGCCTGTACGAGATCCGCAAGGCCCTGTGCGACGCCGGCGCCGACGTCGTCGTCATGGCGCCCTGGCAGGTGCAGTCGGGCAAGGGCACCGCCGTCACCAACGGCGGCACCCTCACCCTCGCCCGGCGCACCCGCATGCCCGAGGGCTACGAGAACGACTGCGCCGGCACCCCCTCCGGGTCGCCCGTCTACGGCATCTGCCTGTCGGCGGGACCCTGCGGCCCCGACACCCCGAGCGCCACCCCCGCCGACACCGTCAAGTTCGCCCTGCGCACCGGCCTCGCCGCGAAGGCCGGCTGGACGGACGGCCCCGACCTGGTGGTCACCGGCATCAACTCCGGGCCCAACGTCAGCGCCCAGGTGAACGACTCGGGCACGGTGGGCGCCGCCCTCGCCGCCATCGACCAGGGCGTCCCCGCGGTCGCCCTCTCCTCGTCCGGCGACGCCTCCCAGACGCGGTTCCCGGTCGTCAACTACCGGGCGCACGCCCGCTTCGCCGCCGCCTTCCTCGCGGGGATGCGCGACCGGAACCTGTTCACCGACCGCTTCGCGGTCAAGGTCGACCACCCGGACGTGAGCGCCGGCCGGCCGGCCGAGGCCCCGGTGTGGACGAGCGTCGGACACGGACAGGTCGTCTGGCACGCCTACCAGCCCCAGCCGCGAAGCGACGTGGACAGTTACGACATCACGCTCGGCGTGTGCCCGGACCGCCCCGGCGACCCGTGCACCGAGACCGTCCCGGACGCCGACTCCACCGCCCTGCTGAAGCGCGGCCACATCACGGTCGCCCCGATCACCGCCGACCGCACCTACGGCGCCCGGACCGACGGCGCAAGGGACCTCGCCCGGCTGAAGCACTACGTCACCCACGACGCCCCGCGCTCCTGACCCGCCCACCCACCGTGGAGACCCTCATGCCCGACCCCTCCGCCACACCCGCCGTGACCGTGCGCACGCCCCACGGCCCCGTACGCGGTGAGCGCCACGCCACCGGCGTACGCTTCCTCGGCATTCCCTACGCCCAACCGCCCGTCGGCGCACTCCGGTTCACCGCACCCCGGCCGGCCGAGCCGTGGACCGACGTCCTCGACGCCACCTCCTACGGGCCGACCGCGCAGCGCCGGCCGTTCGCCGAGGTCACCACCATCCCCGAGCCGAGCGTCCCCGGTGCGTCCACGCTCAACCTCAACGTGTTCACCCCCGACCCCTCCCCCACCGCCGGCCTGCCGGTCCTCGTCTGGATCCACGGCGGAGGCTTCGTCGCCGGGTCGGCCGCGAGTCCCTGGTACGACGGCAGGTCCTTCAACCGGGACGGCGTCGTCCTGGTCTCGCTCGGCTACCGGCTCGGCATCGAGGGCTTCCTCCACCTGCCCGACGCGCCCGACAACCGGGGCGTCCGCGACTGGATCGCCGCCCTGGAGTGGGTGCGCGACACCATCGCCTGCTTCGGCGGCGACCCCGCCAAGGTCACCGTCGCCGGCCAGTCGGCGGGCGGTGGAGCCGTCCAGACGCTGCTCGCCACGCCCGCCGCCCAGGGCCTGTTCAGGGCGGCGATCTCGGTGTCCGGCGCCGTGATGGAGCCGCAGGACCGGGCGACGGCCGAGGCCGTCGGCCGGCTGTTCACGGCCCGGACCGGTGTGCCCGCGACCGCCGCCGCGCTCCAGGGCCTCACCGACACCGAGTTGCTCGCCCACCAAGACGCCCTCTGCGCTCCCGGACCCGACCGCGCACAGCTGCAGATGCTCGCCCTCGCGCCCTTCGCCGACGGCGAGCTCGTCCCGCGTCCGGTGCCCGAGACGCTCGCCGACGGCGACATGGGGGCGGACATCCCGCTGATGGCCGGCTTCACGGCACACGAGTTCAACGCCGTACCGCACCCCGGCCCCGTCGCCGACGACCCGTCCGGCATGCTCGCCGCCTTCGGCCTCGACGAACGGCGCGCCCGGCTCTTCCTCGACACGCACGCCGCGTACGCGAGCCGGCCGGGTCTCCTGTGGGGCCAGGCGGTCACCGACACGGTCTTCCGCGCGCCCACGCTTGCCGTCGCCGAGGCCCGGGCCCGGCGGGGACGGCCCACCTGGCTCTACCAGTTCACGCGAGCGGCCACCGCACCGGGCTTCGAGGGCCTGGCGTACCACTGCACGGACCTGCCCTTCGCCTTCGACCTGCTCGACGCCGAAGGCGTCACCGCCGCCCTCGGCGAGGACCCGCCGCAGCAGCTGGCCGACACCCTTCACGCCGCCTGGGTCGCCTTCGTACGCGATCTGGATCCGGGCCCGTCCTGGCCGCCGTACACCGCCGAAGGGCGGGAAACGATGCTCTGGGACGACACCCCGCGCGTCGAGTCCGACCCGTTGCGCCCGGTACGGGAGACCTGGGCGCACCTCTCCCCAGGGCGATGAAGACACCGAAGCCTCCCCACCCCACCTGGAGTTGACGTATGACCACTGCCGCCCCGCGACTCGACATCCCCGCTCTGCTCGCCGCGCTCACTTTGGAGGAGAAGGCCGCGCTGCTGGACGGCTCGGACTTCTGGCACACCCAGCCCGTCGAACGGCTCGGCATCCCGTCCGTGATGCTGTCGGACGGACCGCACGGCCTGCGCAAACAGCCCGACGACGGTGACCATCTGGGGCTCCTCGACAGCGTCCGGGCCACCTGCTTCCCGCCCGCCGCGGGCCTGGCGTCCAGCTGGGACGTCGGCCTCCTCGGCCGGGTCGGCGAGGCCCTCGGCCGTGAATGCCGTGCCGAGCGCGTCTCGGTGCTGCTCGGCCCCGGCATCAACATGAAGCGCTCGCCGCTGTGCGGGCGCAACTTCGAGTACTTCTCCGAGGACCCGCACCTCGCCGGCGAACTCGGCGCCGCTCTGGTCACCGGCCTGCAGAGCCAGGGCGTCGGTGCGTCGGTCAAGCACTTCGCCGCCAACAACCAGGAGACCGACCGTATGACGGTCTCCGCCGAGATCGACGAGCGCACCCTGCGCGAGATCTACCTGACGGCCTTCGAGACCGTCGTCACCAAGGCGCGGCCCTGGACCGTCATGTCCTCCTACAACAAGATCAATGGCACCTACGTCGCCGAGAGCCGCCGTCTGCTCACCGGCATCCTGCGCGAGGAGTGGGGCTTCGAGGGCCTGGTCGTCTCCGACTGGGGCGGCGTCGGCGACCGCCCGGAGACCGTCGCCGCGGGAGTCGACCTGGAGATGCCCTCCTCCAGCGGCGCGGGCACCCGCGCGATCCTCGACGCCCTGGCCGCCGGCCGGCTCGACGAGAGCGACATCGACACGGCGGTCACCCGTGTGCTCACCCTCGTCGACCGCGCGCTGCCCGCCCTCGGCGAGTGGTGCGCGGGGTCAGAGGGGTCAGAGGGGTCAGAGGGGGCCGACGGCTTCGACGCCGACGCCCACCATGCCCTCGCCCGCGAGGCCGCCACCGCGAGCGCCGTACTGCTGAAGAACGACGGCGCCCTGCTGCCCCTCGACCCGGACGCCGTCGGCGCCGTCGCCGTCATCGGCGAATTCGCCCGCACGCCCCGATTCCAGGGCGCGGGATCGTCGCAGGTCAACCCCACCCGCCTCGACTCGGCGCTGGACGCCCTGCGGGCCGCGCTCGACGGCCGGCGTGAGGTGACCTTCGCCCCCGGCTATGTGATCGAGTCCGCGGAAGCCGATCCCGACCTCGTCGCGCAGGCCGTCCGTACGGCGGCGGACGCCGAGATCGCCGTCCTGTTCCTCGGGCTGCCTCCGTCGTACGAGTCCGAGGGCTACGACCGCGACCACATGGACCTGCCCGCCCCCCAGATCGCCCTGCTGCACGCCGTCCTCGACGCCAACCCCCGCACCGTCGTCGTCCTGTCCAACGGCTCCGTCGTCACCGTCGCTCCCTGGCAGGACCGCGTCCCCGCCCTGCTGGAGGCATGGCTGCTCGGCCAAGCCGGCGGCTCGGCCTGCGCGGACCTGCTGCTCGGCCACGCGAACCCGTCCGGCAAGCTCGCCGAGACCATCCCCCAGCGCTACGAGGACACCCCGGCGGTCGGCACCTTCCCCGGGGAGTTCGGCCGCGTCCGCTACGCCGAGGGCCCGCTCATCGGCTACCGCTGGTACGACACCCGCCGCATGCCGGTGGCGTACCCGTTCGGACACGGCCTGTCCTACACGGCCTTCGCCTACAGCGACCTCGAGGTCACCGTCCGGTCGGACGGCGACGACCCCCAGGTCGACATCACCCTCACCGTCACCAACACCGGCGAGCGGGCCGGCACCGAGACCGTCCAGCTCTACGTCACCGACCCCGAGGCGTCCGTCCACCGTCCCGCGCAGGAACTCCGCGCGTTCACCCGAGTCCCTCTCGAACCGGGCCAGAGCGAACGCGTCACCCTGCCCCTGGGGCGCCGTGCCTTCGCCTTCTGGCACGAGATCGCCGCCGACTGGATCATCGAAGCCGGCACCTTCGGCCTCCGCCTCGGCGCGTCCTCCCGCGACATCCGCCTGGAGACCACCATCACCCTCCCCGGCGACACCTACACCCCACCCCTCACCGCCGACTCCACAGCCGACCAGTGGCTCACCCACCCCACAGCCGGCCCCTGGCTCCGCACCACCTTCGGCACCAACGGCTTCGCCGCCCTCCTGTCCGACCCGCACACCGGCCCCATGCTCCGCGCCATCCCCCTCATCCGCCTGACCCGGTTCCCTGGGTTTCCGGTCACGGGGGAGCAGGTGGGGGCGGCGGTGGTGAAGTACATGGGGGACTGAGGGCGGCGGGACGGGAAGGGCCGAGGTCTGGGGGGACATCTCCGCAACGCCCTCGGCCTGATCGCACGTACCAACTCCCCTGCCTCGCCTGCGATCCGCCACTCACAGCGGCCAGGCGTCCAGCAGGTCGCCGGGCCCGTAGGCAGCATCGAGCCCCGGAGAGTCGACTCCACTGCGCGAGACCGCCACGACTGGAACAGGTTGGTCGGTAAGGGCGGCCCGATGTCGATGGAGAGCTGCCAGGTCGTGCCGGTCGAAGGGCGACTGCTCCAGCCACTTGATGGAGCCGAGGAAGAGCAGCTCCTTGGCAATGGGGGCACGGTCCGCACCGACGATGTCGATCTCGACGTCGTTGGTGCGGGTCCAGTAGCCGCCCACTGCGGGGGCTGCGGGGAGCTGGTCGTCGGGCAGTATCCGGACCAGCGCCTCCCGGATGAGCGGCTCGATCGCCCGGCCGCGCCAACTGGTCCAGCTCTCCCGGATCCGCGCCAAGGTCAGATCACCCCGCCCTCGCTCGATCTCCTCCATGGAGGGGCCCAGCAGGTGCAGCCAGAACCGCAGGTAAGGGTCTGCCACCCGGTAGCGGCGGTCCTTCGACGGACGCAGCGAAACGGGAAGCTCCGCAGCGACGATCCGCTTGTCCGTGAGCAGCTCCAGCGCTCGCTGCAGCGGGGTGGCTCCGATTCCGCCGGCCGCACGGGCAATGTTGGTGAAGGTCCGCTCGCCACTACCGACAGCCGCCAGCACCGTACGTGCCTGAGCCTGCGGGGGAAACTCGGCAGCCAGCGAGCGCTCAGCCGACACCAACAGGGCCGAGACCGGATCACTCAGCGTCTCGCCGAGGAAGTCCCACAGCCCCGCGCCCCGCGGCCACTCCGCACAGATCAGCGGCAGCCCGCCGGTGACCAGCGCGGCGTCGAAGGCTTCCGCCGGCTCCAACCCGAGCATCCTCCCTACCTCGGCGGGGTTCAGCGGCCCCAGCACCATCTCCCGGCCGCGCTGATGGAAGGGGCGTCCATAGCTGTTCAGAGCCTCCATCATGGACAGATCGGAGCCGATGAGGACCAGCAGCACCGGCTTGGTCTCCAGCACCCGGTCCCAGGCTCGTTGCAGCATCCCCTCAAAGGCGCCATCGGCACCCATCAGGTACGGCACCTCGTCGATGACCAGCACGCTCGCCCGGTCGGCGGGCAGCGCCGCAGCCAGCACATCGAACGCGGCGTCCCAGCTCTCCGGCCGTGCGGCGGCCACCAGACCCGCCAACGGCAGCGTCGACGCCTGGGCGTCCCTGGCCAGCCGTGCCAGATCGTCCCTGGGGGACGCACCGGTCGCCGCGTAGAACAAGAACGGGGCTCCGGAGCGCTCCGCAAACCGCTCGACCAGTCGCGACTTGCCCACCCGGCGCCGCCCACGCAACATCACGCACCGACCGGGTCGCTCCCCGCCAACCCCGGCCGCCACCTTCCGCAGCTCTCGCTCCAACGTCGCCAGCTCCTGCCGACGGCCTACGAAATCCACCACGACCTGCCGACCTTCCCACCCATGGAACTAACAATAATGTTAGTAACATAGGCGTTAGTGACAGAGCCCGCCAGTCGCAGCGCCCACCAGCATCCCCCTTGTGGGCGAGCTTCAGCCCGCCGGACCGAGATCCGTCAACACGACTTGCGGCCGGGTGTCGGGAAAAACAAGGGGTCCGACCCCGAAGAGTCGGACCCCTTGTGACCGGCCTGCTTGCCAGATCGGCGACGTGGTGGTGGGTCGGCAGCCGTCACACGTTGAAGCGGAACTCCACCACGTCCCCGTCCTGCATGACGTAGTCCTTGCCCTCCATGCGGGCCTTGCCCTTGGCGCGGGCCTCGGCGACCGAGCCGGTTTCGACGAGGTCGGTGAAGGAGATGACCTCGGCCTTGATGAAGCCCTTCTGGAAGTCCGTGTGGATGACGCCGGCCGCCTCGGGGGCCGTGGCGCCCTTCTTGATGGTCCAGGCGCGGGATTCCTTGGGGCCGGCCGTGAGGTAGGTCTGCAGGCCGAGGGTGTCGAAGCCGACGCGGGCGAGGGTGGCGAGGCCGGGCTCGTGCTGGCCGACGGACTCCAGGAGCTCCATGGCCTCCTCCTCGTCCAGCTCGGCGAGGTCGGCCTCCAGCTTGGCGTTCAGGAAGATCGCCTCGGCGGGGGCGACCAGGGCGCGCTGCTCGTCCTTGAAGGCGTCGTCCGTCAGCTCGTCCTCGTCGACGTTGAAGACGTAGAGGAAGGGCTTCGTGGTCAGCAGGTGCAGGTCGTGGAGCAGCTCGGCGCGCTCCGTGCCCTGGAGGATGCCCTGGGAGAACAGGGTGTCGCCCTTCTCCAGGATCTCCTTCGCCTCCTCGACCGCCTTGACCTTCGGAGCCACGTCCTTCTTGATCCGGGACTCCTTCTGGAGGCGCGGCAGGACCTTCTCGATCGTCTGGAGGTCGGCGAGGATCAGCTCGGTGTTGATCGTCTCGATGTCGTCCTTGGGCGAGACCTTGCCGTCGACGTGCACGACGTTCTCGTCCTTGAAGGCGCGGATGACCTGGCAGATCGCGTCGGACTCGCGGATGTTCGCCAGGAACTTGTTGCCCAGGCCCTCGCCCTCGGAGGCGCCGCGCACGATGCCGGCGATGTCGACGAAGTCGACCGTCGCGGGGAGGACCCGCTCCGAGGAGAAGATCTCGGCCAGCTTCGCCAGGCGGGTGTCGGGGACGCCGACCACGCCGACGTTCGGCTCGATCGTGGCGAACGGGTAGTTGGCCGCCAGCACGTCGTTCTTGGTCAGGGCGTTGAACAGGGTCGACTTGCCGACATTCGGCAGACCGACGATTCCGATCGTGAGCGACACGTTGCGACTTCCCGTTACGTGAGAGGGGCCAGGGGACCTTCGAGGCCTGGGGGCCTTCGGGCCAGGGCCAGAGGACAGGGCTGGCCGATCCACCAGTTTACGGGGTGCCCGGCGCGGGCCCGGGCGATCTGTCGAACGCTTGGCCAAGCTCGGTCCCCCGGCGTGTCTGGAGGGCCATTCAGCACATAAACCGACCTAAGTTGGTCCAGTGGAGCAACACAGGACTCGCCCCGACCGGCCCGGACCGCGCCCCGGCACGCCCCCGCTGCCGCCGCAGGCCGGCTCCGCCGACCCTGGGGCCCGCCCGCCCCGGCCCACCCGTCCGGCCCCCAGCCAGCCACGGACGCCGGCCGTCGGGCCCCGGGAGCAGAGGGCCCCAGCGGCCCGTGAGCACGGGGTCCCAGAGTTCCGGGAGCAGGAGGGCGCAGGGCCCCGTGGCCGAGCGGACGCCCGTCCGGACCTGCCCTTCGGCCGCCCCGAGCCGGGCACGGGCGGTCCGCAGCCGCGCACCGACGGTCCCCGGCCGGGCGGCCCTCGACCTCAGCCGGGCGGCCCTCGACCTCAGCCGGGCGGCCCTCGTCCTCAGCCGGGCGGTCCACGCCCCCAAGCGGGCGGCCCACGTCCCCAGCCGGCCGACCCCCGTCCCCAACCGGGCGGTCCGCGTCCCCAACCGGGCGGTCCACGCCCCCAAGCGGGCAGCCCACGTCCCCAGCCGGATGGCGGCCGTCCCGATCAGGATGGCCGCCGCCGCCCCCGCCTGCCGGTCGGCCGCCCCCGTCCCCCCGGTATGACCCGGCCCCGCCCCGCCGGAGCACGGCGGCCCGCTCCCCCGCGCCCGCCTGCGCTGCGGCGGCTGCCCGATCCGCGACTGACCGGGCTCGGTGGCGGTCTGTTCTGCTCGGCGGTGATGCTTGCGCTGGGCTCGCTGGACCGGCTGCTGTTCGGGGCGTCCCTGACGGTGTACGGCGTGCTGTTCCTGCCGGTGAGCGTGTTGACCGCGCTGTGGGTGCGGCGGGGGGACCTGATGACCGGGCCGGTCGTCGTGCCGATCGCCTTCGCTGCGGGGCTGCTGACGGTCACGGGCGGGGAGGGGGTGGGCGGGCGGCTGATGGGCCTCTTCACCGCGCTGGCCACGCAGGCCGCCTGGCTGTACGGAGGGACGCTGGCGGCCGGTGTCATCGTGACCGTGCGCAGGTTCCAGCCGACCGGCCGACGCCCGGGACCCCAGGCGAGAACCCGGCCACCGGCAGGTTCCTAGGCACCGGCCACCGGCAGGTTCCTCGGCCGGCCGCCTCAGCACGCCGAAAGGTCTAGCGCCCCGCGCCCCCGGCCGTCCCCTCCTCCGCCGCCCGCATGGCCGCCCCCACGATGCCCGCGTTGTTCTGCAGCTGCGCCGGCACGATCTCCGCTCTGATGCCGTCGATGAAGGGGAGGAACTTGGCGGACTTGCGGCTGACGCCGCCGCCGATGATGAAGAGCTCCGGGGAGAACAGCATCTCGACGTGGGCCAGGTACTTCTGGACGCGGTGGGCCCAGTGTTCCCAGGTCAGGTCGGCGTCCTCCTTGGCCTTGCTGGAGGCGCGCTTCTCCGCGTCATGGCCGCCCAGTTCGAGATGGCCGAGTTCGGAGTTGGGGACGAGGACGCCGTCGACGAAGAGGGCGCTGCCGATGCCGGTGCCGAAGGTGAGGAGGATGACCGTGCCGCTGCGGTCGCGCCCGGCGCCGAAGCGCATCTCGGCGACGCCCGCCGCGTCCGCGTCGTTGACGACCGTCACCGGGAGGCCGCCGAGGCGCTCGCTCAGCAGGGCGCGCGCGTCGGTGTCGACCCAGCCCTTGTCGACGTTGGCCGCGGTGCGGATCGTGGAGCCGCCCGTCACGACCCCCGGGAAGGTGATGCCCACCGGGCCCGCCCACTCGTACTGCTCGACGACCTCGCGCACGCCGTCGGCCACCGCGTCCGGGGTCGCCGGATGAGGTGTGAGCACCTTGTGGCGCTCCTGGGCCAGGTCGCCCTTCTCCAGGTCCACAGGGGCGCCCTTGATCCCGGACCCGCCGATGTCCACGCCGAAGATCTGCATGGCCCTACGTTACGACGGACCACTGACAGTCAGGCCCCTGCGGAGCCCTCCGGCCCCTTGCCGCCCCGCTCCGCCACCAGAGCCGCGGCCTCGGTGCGCAGGTCGCGGCGCAGCTCCTTGGGCAGGGAGAAGGTGATGGACTCCTCGGCGGCCTTGACCAGCTCCACGTCCTCGTAGCCGCGCTCGGCGAGCCAGGCCAGCACCTCCTCGACCAGCACCTCCGGCACGGAGGCGCCCGAGGTGACGCCGACGGTCGAGACGCCCTCCAGCCAGGCCTCGTCGATCTCGCTCGCGAAGTCGACCAGGTAGGCGTCGCGGGCGCCGGCCAGCTTGGCGACCTCCACCAGCCGCTTGGAGTTCGAGGAGTTGCGCGAGCCGACGACGATGACGAGGTCGGCCTCTGCGCCCATCTGCTTCACCGCGAGCTGGCGGTTCTGCGTGGCGTAGCAGATGTCGTCGCTCGGCGGGGAGATCAGCTGCGGGAACTTCTCCTTGAGCGCGTCCACGGTCTCCATGGTCTCGTCGACCGAGAGAGTCGTCTGGGACAGCCAGACGACCTTCGACTCGTCGCGGACCTCGACCTTCGCCACGTCCTCGGGGCCGTCGACGAGCTGGATGTGCTCGGGGGCCTCGCCGGAGGTGCCGATGACCTCCTCGTGGCCCTCGTGGCCGATGAGGAGGATGTCGTAGTCCTCGTTCGCGAAGCGGACGGCTTCCTTGTGGACCTTGGTGACCAGCGGGCAGGTGGCGTCGATGGTGGCCAGCTTGCCGCGCGCGGCCTCGTCGTGGACGACCGGGGCGACACCGTGCGCGGAGAACATCACGATGTTGCCCGGCGGCACCTCCTCCGTCTGCTCGACGAAGATCGCGCCCTTCTTCTCCAGGGTCTGCACGACGTACTTGTTGTGCACGATCTCGTGCCGCACGTAGACCGGAGCGCCGTACTGCTCGAGGGCTTTCTCGACGGCGATCACGGCGCGGTCCACACCCGCGCAGTAGCCGCGGGGGGCGGCGAGCAGGACACGACGGCCAGGCGAAGAAGTCATGCGTCCCATCGTAAGGCCGCGTTCGGGCGCCCAAAGATCGCGTGCCCGGCGGGGCGCCGGGGAAACTGGCCAGAAGGCGGCCGACCAGCGACGGGCGGAGGAACCGATGTCCGAGACCGGCACACAGGTTCCGGCGACGGACGAGCATCATCGGCTGCGGCGCTCCCTGGGCTTCCGGGACCTGGTGGTCTACGGGCTGCTGTTCATCGCGCCCATGGCACCGGTCGGTGTGTTCGGCACCCTGGACGCCCGCTCGCACGGCGCGGTCGCGCTCGTGTATCTCGTCGCCACCGTCGCGATGGCCTTCACCGCGTTCTCGTACGCGCAGATGGTGCGGGTGGTGCCGCAGGCCGGCTCCGTCTTCGCGTACGCGCGCGTGGCGCTCGGGAAGGAGGCGGGGTTCGTCGCCGGGTGGATGGCGATGCTCGACTACCTGCTGATCCCCGCGGTCGCCTATCTGTTCTCCGGCATCGCCATGGAGGCGCTGGTCCCGGAGGTCTCGCGCTGGGTGTGGACGGCGCTCGCGGTCGTGGTGACGACGCTGCTCAACCTGTGGGGCGTACGGGTCGCCGCGCGCGTGGGCTTCCTGGTGCTGGCACTGGAGATCGTGGTCCTGCTGGTGTTCGTCGTCTCGGCGGTCGTGGTGCTCGCGCGCGACGGAGCCGAGCGCGGCTGGCTGTCGCCGCTGTCCGGGGACGGCACCCAGGGCGGCTTCGCGCTGGGGGCCGTCCTCGGGGCGGTGTCCATCGCGGTGCTGTCGTATCTGGGCTTCGACGCGATCGCCTCCTTCGCGGAAGAGGTCACCGGCGGTGCGGAGAAGGTCGCCCGCGCGGTGCTGTTCTGCCTCGCCCTTGCGGGTGTGCTGTTCGTGACGCAGGCCTATCTGGTCGCCCTGCTGGAGCCGGTGTCCTCGGCCGAGCTGGCCGCCGATCCCGCGCGGCAGGGTGCCGCCTTCTACGACGCCGTGGACGTCTCCGTCGGCAGCTGGCTGCACGACCTGGTGGCGGTCAGCAAGGCCGTCGGTGCCGCGTTCGCCGCGCTGGCCGGGCAGGCCGCGGCGGGGCGGCTGCTGTTCGCGATGGGCCGCGACGGACGGCTCCCGCGTGCGCTCGCCCGTACCGACGGCGGCGTGCCGCGCGTCGCGCTGTCCTGCGCGGCGGTGGTCACCCTGGTCGCCGCGGTGTGGGCGGCCCGCCGCGACGACGGCATGGACCACCTGGTCTCGGTCGTCGACATCGGCGCCCTGACCGCCTTCACGCTCCTGCACGCGAGCGTGGTGAGCTGGTTCGCCGTACGCCGCCGGGGAGGGCCGGTCAGCTGGTGGCGGCATGTGCTCGTGCCGGTGGCCGGAGCGGCGATCACCGTCGCGGTGATCGTGGAGGCCTCCGGCACGGCCCAGGTGGTGGGCGCGATCTGGTGCGTGGCCGGGCTCGGGGTGCTGCTCGCCCAGCGGGCACGCCCGGCAGCGGCGTAGCGGCGCCCCGCCCGCGCCGGGCCGGATTGTCGGTGGTGGCCGTTACGCTCGGCGGCATGGCTGTGAACACGACTCCCGAGTCCCCGTTGCCCGTCGGCGAGGTGTCGCGGCTCATCGGTGGGTGGATCGACCGGCTCGGGGCGGTGTGGGTCGAGGGGCAGATCACGCAGTTGTCGCGGCGGCCCGGCGCCGGGGTCGTGTTCCTGACGCTGCGCGATCCGTCGTACGACATCTCGGTGAGCGTGACCTGCTACCGGCAGGTGTTCGACGCGGTGGCCGACGTGGTCAGCGAGGGCGCGCGGGTCGTGGTGCTCGCCAAGCCCGAGTGGTACGCGCCCCGGGGCCAGCTGTCGCTGCGGGCCGCCGAGATACGGCCCGTGGGCGTGGGCGAGCTGCTGGCGCGGCTCGAGCAGCTGAAGAAGGCGCTCGCGGGCGAGGGGCTGTTCGCGCCGGAGCGCAAGAAGCCGCTGCCCTTTCTGCCGCAGCTCATCGGGCTGGTCTGCGGGCGCGCCTCGGCCGCCGAGCGGGACGTGCTGGAGAACGCCCGGCACCGCTGGCCGGCCGTCCGCTTCGAGGTGCGCAACGTCCCCGTGCAGGGCGTGCACGCGGTGCCGCAGGTGGTGCAGGCGGTCAAGGAGCTGGACGCGCTCGACGAGGTCGACGTGATCATCGTGGCGCGCGGCGGCGGCAGCGTGGAGGACCTGCTGCCGTTCTCCGACGAGCAGCTGGTGCGGGCCGTCGCCGCCTGCCGTACGCCGGTGGTGTCGGCGATCGGCCACGAGCCGGACACCCCGCTGCTCGACTACGTCGCCGACCTGCGCGCCTCCACGCCCACCGACGCGGCCAAGAAGGTCGTGCCGGACGTCGGCGAGGAACTGGAGCGGGTGCGGCAGCTGCGCGACCGGGCGCGGCGCTGCGTCGAGGGCTACCTCGCGCGCGAGGAGCGCGGGCTCGCCCATGCGCTGGCCCGTCCGTCGATAGAGGACCCGCACCGGATGGTCGAGGAGCGCGCCGACCAGGTCGACGCGCTGATGGAGCGGTCCCGGCGCTGCCTCGGCCACCTCCTGGACCGCGCCGACTCCGAGCTGACGCACACGCACGCGCGCGTGGTGGCCCTGTCCCCCGCGGCGACGCTCCAGCGCGGGTATGCGGTGCTCCAGCGGGCCGACGGGCATGTGGTGCGCGACCCGGGCGAGGTGTCGGCCGACGAGACGCTGCGGGCGCGGGTCGCCGAGGGCGAGTTCTCCGTACGAGTGGATGCATAGGGTGGGCGGATGACCAGCAAGGTGGATGAGGCGCTCGGCTACGAGCAGGCGCGTGACGAGCTGATCGAGGTCGTACGGCGGCTGGAGGCCGGCGGTACGACGCTCGAGGAGTCCCTCGCGCTGTGGGAGCGCGGCGAGGAGCTGGCCAAGGTGTGCCGGCGCTGGCTGGAGGGCGCCCGGGCGCGGCTGGACGCGGCGCTGGCGGCGGAGGACGAGTCCGCGGAGGGCCCCGCCGAGGGCGAGGAGTAGGCCGTAGGCCGTACGCAGGCGAAGAGGCCCCCGGCGCTGATGCCAGGGGCCTCTTTTGCCTCTTTGCCCTCTTCTGACCTCTTTGTCCTCTTCGGCGCCTCTTCGTCTTATCCTCTTCGGCGCCTCTTCGTACGACTGCCCCGAAGGCGACCTCCGGAAGTCCCGCGGCCCACCTGACGGAGCCCGCGGAGCGGAAAAGTGCCGCTCAGCCCTGCTTCAGCGCCCGCGCCATCTCCGTCAGGCGGGCGAAGGAGGCCGTGCCGGTCACCATCGTGGTCGCGCCGTCCTCACCCTTGAGGACCAGCGCGTCGTAGCGGCCTCCGGTGTAGCGGACCCAGGTGCGGCCGCCGATCTGCTCGGTGGTCTTCGTCTCCTCGGCGCCCTGGCTGGCCCGGTCGACGAACGCGGCCTGCCGCTCGGTGGACTGCTCGACCGCCACGTACTCGCCGTCGGGGTCGTGGAAGCCCAGGTGCCAGGCGTCGAACTTGTCGCCGCGGAAGCGCACGGACGTGGCCTTCCAGGTGTTCGGCAGACCCTCGGGCGCCGCCACCGGGTACGCGGCGGCGCGGCGCGCGGTCAGCAGCTCCACGCGGTAGTCGACGCGCTGGAGGTCGGGTTCCCTGTCCTCGTGCGGGATGAAGACGTAGACCACCAACGCCGCGAGGACGATGAGGCCCAGGGAAAGGATCATGTCCCGGGCCGACTTCTGCTTGCCGTACGTACCTGCCACGCCCCCTATGGTCGCAGGTGACCCCCTCTGCTCATCCGTGGGGCCCCCTGCTCAGTTTGTCGGCCTGACGATAGAGTCGTCAGGCACAACCCTCATCCGGCCGTCGTCGTATCAGAAAGGTGCGCTCCGATGACCGAGCATCATCACTTGCCGTCCGAGCTGGACGTCCCCTCCGAGGCCCCCGACCGCAACCTCGCCCTGGAACTCGTCCGGGTGACCGAAGCCGCCGCGATGGCCGCGGGCCGCTGGGTGGGGCGCGGTGACAAGAACGGCGCCGACGGTGCCGCGGTGCGTGCCATGCGGACCCTCGTGTCGACCGTGTCGATGAACGGCGTGGTCGTCATCGGCGAGGGCGAGAAGGACGAGGCCCCGATGCTCTTCAACGGGGAGCGCGTCGGCGACGGCACCGGGCCGGAGGTGGACATCGCCGTCGACCCGATCGACGGCACCACGCTGACCGCCAAGGGCATGCCGAACGCGATCGCCGTCCTCGCGGCCACCGAGCGCGGGGCGATGTTCGACCCGTCCGCCGTGTTCTACATGGACAAGCTGGTCACCGGCCCCGAGGCCGCGGACTTCGTGGACATCGACGCTCCGGTGTCGGTGAACATCCGCCGGGTCGCCAAGGCCAAGCGGGCCACGCCGGAGGACGTGACCGTGGTCATCCTGGACCGGCCGCGGCACGAGGGCATCATCAACGAGATCCGGGAGACCGGCGCGCGCATCAAGCTGATCTCCGACGGTGACGTCGCCGGCTCGATCCTGGCGCTGCGCGAGGGCACGGGCGTGGACCTGCTGCTCGGCATCGGCGGTACGCCGGAGGGCATCATCTCGGCCTGCGCGGTGAAGTGCCTCGGCGGAACGATCCAGGGCAAGCTGTGGCCGAAGGACGACGAGGAGCGGCAGCGGGCGATCGACGCCGGGCACGACCTGGACCGCGTCCTGACCACCGAGGACCTCGTCACCGGGGAGAACGTGTTCTTCGTGGCGACCGGCATCACCGACGGTGAGCTGCTGCGGGGCGTGCGCTACCGGTCGGAGACGGCCACGACCGACTCGATCGTGATGCGGTCGAAGTCGGGGACGGTGCGCAGGATCGACTCCGAGCACCGGCTGAGCAAGCTGCGGGCGTACAGCGCGATCGACTTCGACCGGGCGAAGTAGCGCCGTGGGGGTTTGACGCCGCCTTCGGGTGCGGGTCGTGGGTGGTTGCTCGCGCAGTTCCCCGCGCCCCTTGGGTACATGACCCCCAGCAGCATCACAAAGGGGCGCCCTCCTGTGCGGAGGAGGGCGCCCCTTCTCGTATGTGTCAGCCCGCCTGCGGTATGCGGGTCGCCGCTCGCGCCTTCTGGAGTTCCAGTTCGCGGCGGCGGCGCCGCGCCAGGACCACGCGGCGTTCGGCGGCGGTGAGGCCGCCCCAGACGCCGTAGGGCTCGGGCTGGAGGAGGGCGTGCTCGCGGCACTCGACCATGACGGGACAGCGGGCGCAGACGCGCTTGGCCGCCTCTTCGCGGGAGAGCCGGGCGGCGGTGGGTTCCTTGGAGGGAGCGAAGAACAGGCCGGCCTCGTCGCGCCGGCACACCGCCTCGGTGTGCCAGGGTGCGTCTTGGTCCCTGTCCCGCACCGGCACCCGCTGGGCCGGAACGGCAGCTACCTGCAGGGACGAATGCGGCGGTTGCAGCACGGTCTACTCCTGACGACGGCTTCGCGAGCGAGCGACGATGCAGCAAGGTCTACCCGCTGTGCGCGCGCCTATGCAGGGAGTTCACAACCGCCGGAAAGGACCGGTTCGCACCCGTCAATGACCGAGATGCCTGCGCAAACTCCGGTCGACCTTGCGCTGGACGCGATCGAGGATGTCCGCGACGACCTTGCCGCGCCTGGGCCGCGCCTCCACATTGCCGAGCACGGCCCAGCCGTCGACGAAGACCACCGGCGCCTGCGGGTCGGTCGCGTCCAGCGGGGCCACCTCGAAGTTGCCGAGGACTCCGCCGCCGGTGCCGCGCAGCGACACGTTCTCCGGGACGCGGATCTCGACGCTGCCGAACACCGAGAACGCCTTGATGACGACCTGCTGGTACTCGAACAGCGCCTCGCTGAGGTCGATCTCGACGCTGCCGAAGATCGCGTAGGCGTGGATACGGCGGCCCGCGCGCCAGCGGCCCTTGCGGACAGCGCTCGCGAACACAGCGACCACGTTGTCGTCCGGGTCGACCGGGATGGCGCCGGTCGTCGGGCGGTTCGGGGCGGTGTAGGCGGCGGTGTACGCGGAGGCGGTGCGGGGTGCGTGCGCCGCGGGCAGGTCCCGTATGAAGACCTCCAGGTCACCGGCCGTGCGGGCGGCCAGGACGCCCTCGACGCGCTCGGCGTGCTCCTCGGCGGTCAGCCGGCCCTCGGCCAGGGCCTCGCGCAGGATGTCGGCGACGCGGTCGCGGTCGGCGTCGGAGGCGCGCAGCTCGGCTGCGGGCGCGGGGGCGGCGGTCCCGCCGGGAGGGTCCTCGGTCTGCTTCTGAAGGTCCACGACAGCAGCGTACCGAAACACGATAGATCGCGACACCCCCCGCGCGAGTGACCCCACGCCGATGGGCGGCCGTCGACTGAGCCCTACCTCACAAGCTCGCTGTCGGTGGCAGGTTCTACGCTGGTGAGGCTCGCCAGCGTCGGCGGGCGCCGTCCGTCACAGTGAGGAATGGGCTGAGATGCCTGAGTTCGCGTACACCGATCTGCTCCCCATGGGAGAGGACACCACCCCCTACCGGCTGGTGACCTCCGAGGGTGTCTCCACCTTCGAGGCCGACGGGCGGACGTTCCTCAAGGTCGAGCCGGAGGCGCTGCGCAAGCTGGCCGAGGAGGCCATCCACGACATCCAGCACTACCTGCGCCCGGCCCACCTGGCGCAGCTGCGGCGGATCATCGACGACCCCGAGGCGTCGAGCAACGACAAGTTCGTCGCACTGGACCTGCTGAAGAACGCGAACATCGCTGCCGCAGGCGTGCTGCCGATGTGCCAGGACACCGGCACGGCGATCGTGATGGGCAAGCGCGGGCAGAACGTCCTCACCGAAGGTGAGGACGAGAAGGCGCTCAGCAAGGGCATCTACGACGCCTACACCAAGCTGAACCTGCGGTACTCGCAGATGGCTCCGCTCACCATGTGGGAGGAGAAGAACACCGGCTCGAACCTGCCGGCGCAGATCGAGCTGTACGCCACCGACGGCGGCGCCTACAAGTTCCTGTTCATGGCCAAGGGCGGCGGCTCGGCCAACAAGTCGTTCCTCTACCAGGAGACGAAGGCCGTCCTGAACGAGGCCTCCATGATGAAGTTCCTGGAGGAGAAGATCCGTTCGCTGGGCACGGCCGCCTGCCCGCCGTACCACCTGGCGATCGTGGTCGGCGGTACGTCCGCCGAGTACGCCCTGAAGACCGCCAAGTACGCCTCCGCGCACTACCTGGACGAGATCCCCGCCGAGGGCTCGCCCCTCGGGCACGGCTTCCGGGACAAGGAGCTGGAGGAGAAGGTCTTCGAGCTCACGCAGAAGATCGGCATCGGCGCGCAGTTCGGCGGCAAGTACTTCTGCCACGACGTCCGTGTGGTCCGGCTGCCCCGCCACGGCGCGTCCTGCCCGGTCGCCATCGCCGTGTCCTGCTCGGCCGACCGGCAGGCCGTCGCGAAGATCACCGCCGAGGGCGTGTTCCTGGAGCAGCTGGAGACGGACCCGGCGCGGTTCCTGCCGGACACGACCGAGGAGCACCTGGACGAGTCCTCCGACGTCGTGAAGATCGACCTCAACCAGCCGATGGACGACATCCTCGCCGAGCTGACCAAGTACCCGGTCAAGACGCGGCTGTCGCTGACCGGTCCGCTGGTCGTGGCCCGTGACATCGCGCACGCGAAGATCAAGGAGCGGCTGGACGCGGGCGAGGAGATGCCGCAGTACCTCAAGGACCACCCGGTGTACTACGCCGGTCCGGCGAAGACGCCCGAGGGGTACGCGTCGGGGTCGTTCGGGCCTACGACGGCCGGGCGCATGGACTCCTACGTGGAGCAGTTCCAGGCCGCCGGGGGGTCCAAGGTGATGCTCGCCAAGGGCAACCGCAGCAAGCAGGTCACCGACGCGTGTGGCTCGCACGGCGGCTTCTACCTCGGGTCCATCGGTGGGCCCGCGGCGCGGCTCGCGCAGGACTGCATCAAGAAGGTCGAGGTCGTCGAGTACGAGGAGCTCGGCATGGAGGCCGTCTGGAAGATCGAGGTCGAGGACTTCCCGGCGTTCATCGTCGTGGACGACAAGGGCAACGACTTCTTCCAGGACCCGGCGCCCGCGCCGACGTTCACCTCGATTCCGGTTCGGGGGCCTGGGCTGGCGTAACGCCTTCGGGTGCGGCGGGGGTTTTCTCGCCCCCGCCGCCCCATCCCCAGGGGGCTCCGCCCCCTGGACCCCCGTCGGCCCTGAACGGGCCTCGTCCTCAAACGCCGGACGGGCTTGAAGGTCAGCTGCCCAGCTGGAAGTCCAGCCGCTGATAGTCCCCGTCGTCGCTGAAGTGGATCTGGCCGCTCGCCCCGGAATAGTCGTCCGTGCCGCCGGTGACGGCCGCGTCGAACTCGGCGAGTGCGGCGGACTCGTCCAGCGGGACCGTCTGCAGGACCTGGGCGGTGAGCTGGCCGCCGGCCAGGTCGAAGGTGCCGACGCACAGGATGTCCATCGGGTTGCCGGCGCGGACGACCGTGCAGACCACGCCGTCGCGGCCGACCTGCTTGCCGCCCTTCTCGCGGAAGAGGTCGTCGGCGAAGGAGAAGCTGTCGCCGACCTCGGGGGCCTGCTGCTCGCCCTGGTCGTCCTGTTCGCCGGGGACCTCCTTGGCGTAGAGGGTGAAGTCCTCGTCCTGGGCCGAGGCGGGCGCGGCGACGACGAGGGTGCCTGCCGTGGCTAGCCCGGCCCCGAGCGCGAGAAGCGTCCTGATGCTGCGGAGCATGATCTGCCTCCTGTGCCTGCTGTGGAGTGCCGCCCAACCGGAACCCGGTTGCACACCTCCCCCTCCCGATTCTCCGACGGTGAAGATCGCGCCGCGAGGGGAACAGCTGTCACGTCCCGGATGCTGTGACAGGTGGAGGTGATCGGCAGTGGCCGACGAAGAGCAGGACTACCGGATCGAGCACGACTCGATGGGCGAGGTACGGGTCCCCGCCCACGCCAAGTGGCGGGCGCAGACCCAGCGCGCGATCGAGAACTTCCCCGTGTCCGGGCAGCGCATCGAGCGCGCGCACATCGAGGCGCTGGCCCGGATCAAGGGCGCCGCGGCAAAGGTCAACGCCGAGCTGGGGGTGCTGGACAAGGAGATCGCCGGGGCGATCCAGGACGCGGCCGCCGAGGTCGCCGGGGGACGCTGGGACGAGCACTTCCCGGTGGACGTGTTCCAGACCGGGTCCGGAACGTCGTCCAACATGAACACCAACGAGGTGATCGCGACCCTGGCGAGCGAGCGGCTCGGCCGGCCCGTGCACCCGAACGACCACGTCAACGCCTCCCAGTCGTCCAACGACGTCTTCCCCTCCTCGATCCACATCGCCGCCACGGCCGCCGTCACCCGCGATCTGATCCCGGCCCTGGAGCACCTCGCCGCCGCGCTCTCCCGCAAGTCCGAGGAGTTCGCCGATGTCGTGAAGTCGGGCCGTACGCATCTGATGGACGCCACGCCCGTCACGCTGGGCCAGGAGTTCGGCGGGTACGCCGCCCAGGTGCGCTACGGGGTCGAGCGGCTGA
This sequence comes from Streptomyces sp. NPDC096205, assembly GCF_044763135.1. Lineage (NCBI taxonomy): Bacteria > Bacillati > Actinomycetota > Actinomycetes > Kitasatosporales > Streptomycetaceae > Streptomyces > Streptomyces sp. NPDC096205. Next base: position 382,066 of record NZ_JBIWFS010000007.1, read on the forward strand.
CCGCGTCCCTGCCCCGGCTCGCCGAACTGCCGCTCGGCGGGACCGCCGTCGGCACCGGCATCAACACCCCGCCCGGCTTCTCCGCGGCCGTCATCGAGGAGGTCGCCCGGGTCACGGGGCTGCCGCTGACCGAGGCGCGCGACCACTTCGAGGCGCAGGGCGCGCGCGACGGGATCGTGGAGACCAGCGGGCAGCTGCGGACGATCGCGGTGGGCCTGACGAAGATCGCCAACGACCTGCGGTGGATGGCGTCCGGGCCGCGCACCGGCCTCGCCGAGATCACCCTGCCCGATCTCCAGCCCGGCTCCTCGATCATGCCGGGCAAGGTCAACCCGGTGATCCCGGAGGCGGTGCTGATGGTCGCCGCGCAGGTCACCGGCAACGACGCCGCCGTCGCCGCGGCCGGCGCCGCGGGCAACTTCGAGCTGAACGTGATGCTGCCGGTGATCGCCCGCAACGTCCTGGAGTCCGTACGGCTTCTGGCCAACGTCTCCCGGCTGCTGGCCGACCGCACCGTGGACGGCATCACCGCGAACCGTGAACGGGCCCGCGAGTACGCCGAGTCGTCGCCGTCGGTGGTGACGCCGCTGAACAAGTACATCGGCTACGAGGAGGCCGCGAAGGTCGCCAAGAAGTCGCTCGCCGAGCGGAGGACGATCCGTCAAGTGGTCCTGGAGGGCGGCTACATCGAGCGCGGCGACCTCACCCTGGAGCAGCTCGACGCGGCGCTGGACGTGCTGCGCATGACCCGCCCGTGACCGCGTGGGTCCGACCGTACGAACCGTGACGCGCACCGCAGCGTCGTACCTCCGTGACACCTAATATCTGTGCATGGCAGACGGTGGAGCGGTGAGACGCGGGACGGCGGGCGGTACGGCGGACGGCGCGGCGGCCTTCTGGGCGCCCGGGAGCCGGATCCTGTGGCGGTACCGGGAGAACGCCGGGGACGGGTTCCACATCGCGCGCCCCGTCACCGTCGTACGGGACGACGCCGACCTGCTCGCCGTGTGGCTGGCGCCCGGCACCGAGTGCGTGAAGCCGGTGCTGGCGGACGGCACGCCCGTGCACGTGGAACCTCTGGAGTCGCGCTACACCAAGCCGCGCACGGTGCAGCGCGACCGCTGGTTCGGCACGGGCGTGCTGAAGCTGGCCCAGCCGGGCCGGCCCTGGTCGGTGTGGCTGTTCTGGGAGCCGGGCTGGCAGTTCAAGAACTGGTACGTCAACCTCGAGGAGCCGCTGACCCGTTGGCAGGGCGGCGTGGACTCCGAGGACCACTTCCTGGACATCTCCGTGCACCCGGACCGCAGTTGGCACTGGCGGGACGAGGACGAGTTCGCGCAGGCCCAGCGCGACGGGCTGGTCGGCGCCGAGCTGGCCGGGCGGGTCCGCGCGGCGGGCCGCGACGCGCTGGAGGCGATCCGCTCGTGGGGCTCTCCGTTCAAGGACGGCTGGCAGCACTGGCGCCCGGATCCGTCCTGGGCGGTACCGTCTCTGCCGGACGACTGGGACCGTACGCCCGCGTACATGTCCTCATGAGACCCTTGATGCGCCCCCGGGCATGAAACGTAGGATCGTCCTCCGCAAGGGCGCGCGGGGGCAACCACCGGCGCGCACAGCGAGTCTGACCGGATGTCACCGAGGGGCGGCAGGGCGTGAGCGAGGGGTACGACGGCAACACCCGTGCGGGCCGCGGCAGGCCCGCCGGTGACACAGGAACAGTCTCTGACCACGCGGGAACTCCGTTCCTGGGGCACGTATTCCGGGTATCGGAATTTCTGCGGGAAGAACTGCACGCGCGGCGCGCAGCCCCGGACGGACGGATTTCATACGCGTGACGGAGAACCCGACCTCCTATGAACGCCCCCAGGCGGGCGTCGACCCCGCGGACCCCCGCGGGGCGCTCCTGCATACCCCGGCCACGGGCCGCACCCCGAGTTCCGGGTTACCGGCGCAGGCCCGGTCCGGTTCCGGTGAGAGCCCGCCGGCGGGTACGTCCGTGACGCCCGAGGGCGACAGCGGCCCGGAGCACTCCCAGCCGGCCTCGGCGGAGACGGGCACCCACCGCCCCCGCCCGGTGCCCGAGGCGATCCCCGCCCAGCCCGGCACCGACCCGGACGGCGCGGGGCGCGGTCCGGGCGGCAAGGAGCGGCGCAGCGGCGCGGGTGTGCCCGGCGGCCGGCCCACGCCGATGCGGCGCGACGGCGACCGGCTGCGGTTCGTGGGCGCGGCGACCCGGCGGATCGCCCGCGGCATCGACCTCGACGAGATCGTGATGGGGCTGTGCCGGGCGACCGTGCCGACCTTCGCCGACGCGATCCTGGTGTATCTGCGCGATCCGCTGCCGGTCGGCGACGAGCGGCCCACCGGCCCGGTGGTGCTGCGGCTGCGCCGCACCGACCGGATACCCGAGGAGCGGGACACCGACGGCGGCCTCCTGCCCGCCCAGGCCCCGGAGCCGACCGAACTGTCCTCGGTGACCTCGGAGTTGTGCGAGGTGCGGCCCGGCGGGGCGCTCGCCGAGGTGCTGCGCGGGGTGCGGCCGGTGTTCGCGGACGCGCCCGCGGCCCGTGCCGCGCTGCCCGAACTCCTCGGCGACGACGGCGAGGCGATCGTGCCGGGCGGCCGCCGTGCGATCCTCGCGCCGCTGCGCGGCCGGCGCCGGGTGATCGGCGCGGCCGTCTTCCTGCGCCGCCCCGAGCGCATCCCGTTCGAGACCGACGACCTGCTGGTCGCGGCCCAGCTCGCCACGCACAGCGCGCTCGGCATCGACAAGGCGGTGCTGTACGGCCGTGAGGCGTACATCGCCGACGAGTTGCAGCGCACCATGCTCCCGGAGACCCTGCCGCGCCCCACGGGCGTCCGGCTGGCGTCCCGCTACCTCCCGGCGGCGGAGACCGCGCGGGTGGGCGGCGACTGGTACGACGCGATCCCGCTGCCGGGTTCGCGGGTGGCGCTGGTGGTCGGTGACGTCATGGGGCACTCCATGACGTCCGCGGCGATCATGGGCCAGCTGCGCACGACCGCGCAGACCCTCGCGGGGCTGGACCTGCCGCCGCAGGAGGTGCTGCACCACCTCGACGAGCAGGCGCAGCGCCTGGGCACGGACCGCATGGCGACCTGTCTGTACGCCGTCTACGACCCGGTCACCCATCGGATCACCATCGCCAACGCCGGGCATCCGCCGCCAGTCCTGCTGCATCTGGGCGGCCGGGCGGAGGTGCTGCGGGTGCCGCCGGGCGCGCCCATCGGCGTGGGCGGCGTCGACTTCGAGGCGGTCGAGCTGGACGCGCCCGCCGGGGCGACGCTGCTGCTGTACACCGACGGGCTGGTGGAGTCGCGGCTGCGGGACGTGTGGACCGGCATAGAGCAACTGCGCGAGCGCCTCGCCGCGACCGCGCAGCTGACCGGTCCGGATCATCCGCCTCCGCTGGAGGCGCTGTGCGACGAGGTGCTCGACATGCTCGGTCCCGGTGACCGGGACGACGACATCGCGCTGCTCGCCGCGCGGTTCGACGGGATCGCGCCGAGCGATGTGGCGTACTGGTCGCTGGAGCCGGAGGACTCCGCGCCGAGCCGTGCGCGCCGACTGGCCCGGGGCGCGCTGGCCCGGTGGGAGCTGGAGGAGCTCACCGATTCGGTGGAGCTGCTGGTGAGCGAGGTCGTGACCAACGCCGTGCGGTACGCCTCGCGGCCGGTCACCCTGCGGCTGCTGCGCACGGACGTCCTGCGCTGCGAGGTGGGCGACGACGTACCGCAGCTGCCCCGGCTGCGGCAGGCCCGGGCCACGGACGAGGGCGGGCGCGGGCTCTACCTCGTCAACAGGCTGGCCCGGCGGTGGGGTGCGACCCGGCTGAGCACCGGCAAGGTGGTGTGGTTCGAGCTGAACCGGAGTTGATCCCGCCTGCCCGCCGGGTGGTTGCGGCCGTCTGGCGGGTGCGGGTCCTTCTCGGTTTCTCGCGCAGTTCCCCGCGCCCCTGGGGACATGGAGGGGGCCCGGCATCCGAGATGCCGGGCCCCCTCGTGTCTATTCGTCCAGGTTCCCCGGATCGGCCGGGTCCGGTGGGATCTCCGTCGTCGGAGGTGCCGTCGTCGGGGGTGCCGTCGTGGGCGGGGCCGTCGTCGTGGGCGGCTGCGTCGTCGGCTCCTCGGTCGTCGGCGCGGTCGTCGGCGGCCGGGTCGTGGGGGCCTTCGTCGTCGGGGCCTGGGTGGTCGGCTCCTCGGACGGCGTCTCGCTGGGCTTCTGCGACGGAGTGACCGTCGGCGTCCAGGTGGGCTCGACCGCGGCGCCCTGGTCGGTCTCCAGGTCGAACTCGGTGACCTTGTCCATGACGCCGAAGGTGTACGCCGCCCAGATCTGCGCCGGGAAGCCACCGCCGTTGACCCGGTCCTCGCCACCGGCCTCGTACATCGGGACCTGCCGGTGCGGGGGCTTGTCGTCCTCGCCGAACAGGCCGACTGAGGTGACGAGTCTCGGGGTGTAGCCGGTGAACCAGGCCGACTTGTTGTTGTCGGAGGTGCCGGTCTTGCCCGCGACCTGCTGGCCGTCGCGCATGGGGTTGTCGCGCACGGACCGCTGGGCCGTACCGTCGTCGACCACGCCGGTGAGGACGGAGGTGACGGCGTCGGCGGTGTTGCGGCTGATGACCTGCTCGCCGATGGGGTCGGGGATCTGGACCGTGCGGCCCTTCTTCGACGCCGACTTGATGATGGTCGGGGTGACCTTCTCGCCGTGGTTGGCAAAGGTGGCGTAGATGCCGGCCATCTCCAGGGGGCTCGCGCCCATGGAGCCCAGGGTCTGGGCGGGCACGGCCTGCATGCCCTCGGTGTCCATGCCGAGCCGCTGGGCGGTGTCCATGACGGTGTCCATGCCGACGTCGACGCCCATCTGGGCGAAAACCGAGTTGACGGACTTGTTCATCGCGGTCTGGACCGTGATGTCGCCGTAGTCCTCCTCGTCCTCGTTCGGCGGCGCGAAGCCGACCTTGCGGCCGTCGTCCACGACCGGGCGGCGGCTGTCGCCGTCGTAGACCGTGCTCGCGGTGATCGGCTCGCCGTCCTGGGTCTCGGAGCCCTCCTCCAGGGCGGCGGCCAGGATGACCGGCTTGAAGGTGGAGGCGGGCTGGTACTCGCGGCGCGTGGCGTTGCTGAAGTAGTGCTTGAAGTAGTCGCGGCCGCCGTAGAGGGCGACGATCTTGCCCGTCCTGGGGTCGACGGAGACCGCGCCCGGCTGGACGTCGGCGTCGACCTCGCGCTCCTTCGGGTCGAGCTTGCCGAGCAGCTCCGTCTTGACGGCCTTCTCCAGCGCGGCCTGCTTCTTGGGGTCGATGTTCAGGGTGATGGTCCAGCCCTGCTGGTCGACCTGCGCCGCGGCCTCGGAGCGGGAGATGCCCTCCTCGGCCATCAGCCGGTCCTGGAGCTGGCGGTCGGCGAGGTCGATCAGGTAGCCCTTCTGGCCCTCCCGGCCGGGCGCGCCCTTGGGCTCCTTCGGCACCGGGAACTCCATGGACGCGCGCTCGGAGGCGTCCAGCCAGTGCTCCTCGACCATGTTGTCCAGGACGTAGTTCCAGCGGTTGGTCACCAGCTTCTTGCTGGTGTCGGAGGCGGCCGCCCAGTCGTACTGGCTCGGTGCCTGGAGCAGTGCCGCGAGATAGGCGCCCTGCTCGACGTCGAGCTCCTCGGCGTCGACGCGGTAGTAGGCCTGGGCAGCGGCCTGGATGCCGTAGGCGCCGCGGCCGTAGTAGCTGGTGTTGATGTAGCCCGCGAGGATGTCGTCCTTGGACATCTTGCGGTCCACCTTGAGCGAGATCACCAGCTCCTTGAGCTTGCGGCTGACCGTCTGCTCCTGGCTGAGGTAGTAGTTCTTGACGTACTGCTGGGTGATCGTCGAGCCGCCCTGCTTGCCCTTGCCGGTGACGGTGTTGAGCAGGCCGCGGGCGGTGCCCTTCAGGTCGATGCCGGAGTCCTGGTAGAAGGACTTGTTCTCGGCGGCGACGAAGGTCTTCTGCACCGGCTCGGGGATCTTGGCGAGGTCGACGATCTCGCGGTTGACCTTGCCGTCGCGGGCCAGCATGGTGCCGTCGCTGAACTGGTAGATGTTGCTCTGGCGCTGGGCGGCCGGGTTGCCCTGGGGCACGTCCACGACCATGTAGAGCACGATGAACGCGCCGATGCCGAGCAGGCACAGGCCCAGGAACGTGCCGAGGATCTTCTTCCAGGTGAAGAACCGGCGTATGCCGCTCGGGCGGCCGGCCGCCCGCGACGAACGGCGGCGCCCCGGCGCCGCGCGGCGGCCACCGCGCTGTCGCGCTCGTCTGTCTTCCGCTCGTCCCATCAGTCCGTCTGCTCCGCTTCGGTCTCGGGTGTCACACACGTGCGCTCGCTCAGGTCAGCTCAGAAAGCTAACACCGGTTTATGTGACGAAGTCCGTCCGATCCGGTCCTTTCCGGACGTGACAATGAGCACCCACCTCATGGGAACCGACGTCCGAGAGGCGCTCAGGGTTGCCGTCTCGGCGAAAAGTGATATCACTTAGATAGACCGAAGCTAAGCATCACAGCAAGAGCAGAGATACGGGGGACCACCATGTCCGCACACACTTCGCCCGCCGCCGACGTGCCCGAGATGCCCGAGCCGCGGGTGAGAGAGTTCGCCGCGCACAGCATCGGCGGCGGACTCGCGCTGCTGCTCGGCCTGTTCGGGCTGCTGGCGGGAGTCGCCATGGTGGTCGTCGCCTCCAGCGCCGTCTCCTCCGGCGGCGCCCAGGCCGCGCTGATCGTCCCCGGCGTCCTGATCGGCATCGCCGCCTTCGTCGCCATGTGCGGGCTGAACATGGTCGCGCCCGGCGAGGCCCGGGTCGTCCAGCTCTTCGGCCGCTACCGGGGCACGATCCGCCAGGACGGCCTGCGCTGGGTGAACCCGCTCACCTCGCGCACCAAGATCTCCACGCGGGTGCGCAACCACGAGACCGCCGTCCTGAAGGTCAACGACGCCTACGGCAACCCGATCGAGCTCGCCGCGGTCGTCGTGTGGCGGGTCGAGGACACCGCGCAGGCCACCTTCGAGGTCGACGACTACATCGAGTTCGTCTCCACCCAGACCGAGGCGGCCGTCCGGCACATCGCGATCGAGTACCCCTACGACGCCCACGACGAGGACGGCCTGTCGCTGCGCGGCAACGCCGAGGAGATCACCGAGAAGCTCGCCGTCGAACTGCACGCGCGCGTGGAGGCGGCCGGCGTGCAGATCATCGAGTCACGGTTCACGCATCTCGCGTACGCTCCCGAGATCGCCTCCGCGATGCTCCAGCGGCAGCAGGCCGGGGCGGTCGTCGCGGCGCGGCGGCAGATCGTGGACGGCGCGGTCGGCATGGTCGAGGCGGCGATCGCGCGGATCGAGGAGCAGGACATCGTGGAGCTCGACCCGGAACGGAAGGCGGCGATGGTGTCGAACCTGATGGTGGTGCTGTGCGGGGACCGCGCGGCCCAGCCGGTCCTCAACACCGGGACCCTCTACCAGTGAGCACCCCCTCCGAGGGGCCGGCCCCTCAGCGACGGCCGCAGCAGCGCAAGCAGGTGCTGCTGCGGCTGGACCCGGCAGTGTACGAGGCGCTCGCCCGCTGGGCCTCGGACGAACTGCGGTCGGCCAACGCGCAGATCGAGTTCCTGCTGCGGCGCGCCCTCGCGGAGGCGGGGCGTCTGCCGGGCGAGGCCGGGCCGATCGCCCGCCGGGGCCGGCCGCCGCGCAGCGAGTAGCGCAACTGTGACAATCGGCCCTGACCTGGGCCGCAGCACTCGCCGCAGGACAGTGCACACTCCGCGTATACATGGCGCGTATACATGGTGTGTAGAGTCGAGCCATGTCCATCGGTCACACCCTTCTCGGCCTGCTGGAGTCCGGTCCACGCCACGGCTACGACCTCAAGCGCGCCTTCGACGCGAAGTTCGGTCAGGACCGGCCGCTGCACTACGGCCAGGTCTACTCGACGATGTCCCGCCTGCTGAAGAACGGCCTCGTCGAGGTCGACGGCATCGAGGCCGGCGACGGCCCCGAGCGCAAGCGATACGCCATCACCGACGCCGGCATCACCGACGTCGCCCAGTGGCTCGCCACCCCGGAGAAGCCGGAGCCCTACCTCCAGTCGACCCTCTACACGAAGGTCGTCCTCGCGCTGCTCACCCATCGAGACGCGGCCGAGATCCTCGACACCCAGCGCTCGGAGCATCTGCGCATGATGCGCATCCTCACCGACCGCAAGCGCAAGGGCGACCTCGCCGACCAGCTGATCTGCGACCACGCCCTGTTCCATCTGGAGGCCGACCTGCGCTGGCTGGAGCTGACCGCCGCGCGCCTCGACAAGCTGGCGGAGGCGGTGGTGGCGCAGTGACCGCCCCCGACGGCGCCCTGCTCGTGGCCGAGGGGCTGCACAAGACGTACGGGCCGACGACGGCGCTGGACGGCGCCGGGTTCTCCATCCACCCGGGCGAGGTCGTCGCCGTCATGGGCCCCTCCGGGTCCGGCAAGTCGACCCTGCTGCACTGCCTCGCCGGGATCGTCCCGCCCGACGCCGGGTCGATCCGCTACGCGGGCCGCGAGATGGCCACCATGAGCGACTCCGAGCGCAGTGCGCTGCGCCGCAGCGAGTTCGGGTTCGTGTTCCAGTTCGGCCAGTTGGTGCCCGAGCTGAGCTGCGTCGAGAACGTGGCCCTTCCGCTGCGCCTGAACGGCACGCCCCGCAGGGCCGCCGAACGCGCGGCACGGGAGTGGATGGCCCGCCTGGAGGTCGACGACATCGCCGGCAAGCGGCCCGGCGAGGTCTCCGGCGGCCAGGGCCAGCGCGTCGCCGTCGCCCGCGCGTTGGTGACCGGCCCGCGCGTACTGTTCGCCGACGAGCCGACCGGCGCGCTCGACTCCCTCAACGGCGAGCGGGTGATGGAGCTGCTCACGGAGGCGGCCCGGTCCACCAACGCGGCCGTCGTGCTGGTCACGCACGAGGCGCGGGTCGCCGCCTACTCCGACCGCGAGATCGTCGTACGGGACGGCAGGTCGCGGGACATGGAGCGGATCGTATGAACCTGCGCCAGTGGTCCAGGGACCTGAGGCTGGGCTTCCGCTTTGCGTTCGGCGGCGGGCGGGAGGGGTGGACCCGCACCCTGCTCACCGCCGTCGGCGTCGGGCTCGGCGTGGCGGTGCTGCTGCTCACGACCGCGATCCCGAACGCGCTCGCGGTCCGGCACGAGCGGGAGGCCGCCCGCTCGGACCTGCTGTTCAACCAGACCGAGCTGACGAAGAGCGCCGACGACACCCTGCTCCTCCTGCAGACCTACACGGTCTTCCGCGACAAGGACGTACGAGGACGGGTGCTGGAGCCCGAAGGGCCGCGCGCTCCCCTGCCGCCGGGGGTCGAGAAGTTCCCCGGCGTGGGCGAGATGGTGGTGTCCCCCGCGCTGAAACGGCTGCTGGAATCGGACGACGGCAAGCTGCTGCGTGAGCGGCTGCCGCAACGGATCACCGGCACCATCGCGGAGGAGGGCCTGGTCGGCTCGGCCGAACTCGCCTACTACGCGGGTGGCGAGGGGCTGGAGGCGCGGCTGGACTCCGGCGCGCACCGTCTCGACCGCTTCGGTGATCCGCTGCCGTCCTCGGAGCGGATGGACCCGGTGCTGCTCCTGCTGCTCCTGGTCGTGGTGGTGGTGCTGCTGATGCCGGTCGGTGTCTTCATCGCCACCGCCGTACGGTTCGGCGGTGAGCGCCGGGACCGGCGGCTCGCGGCGCTGCGGCTGGTCGGCTCCGACAGCCGGATGACCCGGCGGGTGGCGGCGGGCGAGGCGATGGCCGGGTCCCTGCTGGGCCTGGTCTTCGGCACCGGCTTCTTCCTGCTCGGCAGACAGTGGGCCGGGTCGGTGGAGGTGTTCCACTTCAGCGCGTTCCCGAGCTATCTCGACCCCTCGCCGGTGCTGGCGCTGCTGGTCGCCGTCGCCGTACCGGCCGCCGCGGTGCTGGTCACCCAGTTCGCGCTGCGCGGTGTGGTGATCGAGCCGCTCGGTGTGGTGCGCACCGCCCGCCCGGCGCGGCGCCGGCTGTGGTGGCGGCTGCTGCTGCCGCTGGCGGGTCTCGCGATGCTCTACCCGATGGTCGGCAACGGCCGTGACAACGGCGAGTTCAACCAGTACCTCGTCACCGGCGGCGTGCTGTTGCTGCTGGTCGGCGTGACCGCGCTGCTGCCGTGGGTCGTCGAGGCGGTCGTCGCCCGGCTCGGCGCCGGCGGCGTGGCCTGGCAACTGGCCGTACGGCGGCTGCAGTTGAGCAGCGGCACCGCGGCCCGCATGGTCAACGGCATCGCGGTGGCGGTGGCCGGGGCGATCGCCCTGCAGATGCTGTTCGCGGGCGTCGACGACGACTACACGCAGGAAACCGGCCAGGACGTATCCCGCGTCCAGATGCAGGTGTCCGTGCCGGAGGGGATGCCGCTGGCGGCGGCCCGGGCCCGGTTCGAGGCCACCGAGGGCGTACAGCGGGTGTACGGCTTCTCCGAGGGCTACCTCGGCGACCGCCCCGACGGGCCCGAGCGGATGGCGCCGGTGACCGTGGGCGACTGCGTGTCCCTGCGCGAGCTGGCCGCGCTGCCCTCCTGCCGTGACGGCGACTCTTTCGCCCTGCGGGGCGGGGAGTTCGACGAGGACACCCCGGTCATGGCCAAGCAGGGCCGGACGCTGTACTTCGAGGAGACGTCCGAGGAACGGCGGCCCGAGCCGGTCGCCTGGCCCGTGCCGCGCGACCTCCAGGAGGCGCGCTCGATCCGGGACCCCAACGGCATCCTGCGCGGCGGCATCCTGCTGACGCCGGGCGCACTGCCGCGCGCGGCCGCCTCCTTCGTGCCCGGGCAGCTGTATCTGCGGCTGGACGAGTCGGTGCCGGACGTGCGCGAGTACGTCCGCAACGCCGCGGCCCGGATGGACCCGTACGCCCAGCCGATGACCTGGGTCGACTCCAAGCAGAACAACCGCTTCACCGCGATCCGCCGGGGCCTGTTCGTCGGGGCCGCGTGTGTGCTGGCGCTGATCGGGCTGAGTCTGCTGGTGTCCCAGCTGGAGCAACTGCGCGAGCGGCGGAAGCTGTTGTCGTCGCTGGTCGCCTTCGGCACGAGGCGCTCGACGCTGAGTCTGTCCGTGTTGTGGCAGACGGCTGTGCCGGTCGCGCTGGGGCTCGTCCTGGCGTGTGTGGTGGGGCTGACGCTGGGGGCGGTGCTGTTGCGGATGGCTGCGGCGTCGGTGCGGGTGGACTGGGCGAGTGTGCTGGCGATGACGGGGATCGGGGCCGGGGTGGTGCTGGTGGTGACGTTGCTCAGTCTGCCGCCGCTGCTTCGGTTGATGCGGCCTGACGGGTTGCGTACGGAGTAGCGCCGTGGGGGTGCGGTGGTGTTGCCGGGTGCGGCGCCGTCGTGGTTGCTCGCGCAGTTCCCCGCGCCCCTAAGGCGTCTCACCGTCGACCACCCTTACAGGCAGGGGTCTCATCGCCTCCCTCAAGGCCCCCGCCAGTTCCCGGTACTCCTCCCCCCGCGCCGCCCCCGCCCGCATCGCCAGTGCGATACGGCGGGTGGGGGCCGGCTCGGCGAAGTAGCCCGTGAGGAGCTGGTTGCTGCGGCTGGTCTCGACCTTGACGGCCGTGCGGGGCAGCAGGGTGCAGCCCAGGCCGCCCGCCACCAGCTGGACCAGGGTGGACAGGCCGGCCGCGGTCGTCGTCACGTCGGCGTCCTCGCGGCCGGCCTCGCGGCAGATGTCGAGGGCCTGGTCGCGCAGGCAGTGGCCCTCGTCGAGGAGCAGCAGATTGAGCTCCTTCAGGGCCTCGCGCGGAATGCCCTCGCGGCCGCCGAGCCAGTGGTCGAGGGGGGTGACGAGGACGAAGTCCTCGTCGAAGAGGGGGAGTTCGACGACGCCCTGCACACCGAGCGGCACGGCCAGCAGGAGCAGGTCGAGGCGGCCGGTGTTCAGGCCCTCGACGAGGCTCGCGGTCTGCTCCTCGTGGACCTGGAGGTCGAGGTGCGGATAGCGGTCATGGACCAGGCGCAGGACCGTCGGGAGGAGGTACGGCGCGACGGTGGGGATGACACCGAGGCGCAGGGCTCCGGTGAAGGGGGCGCGGACCGCCTCGGCCTCCTCCAGGAGCGCGCCGACCTCGGCGAGGACGGCCCTGGCCCGGATCGCGAGGCGCTCACCCGCGGGCGTGAGCAGCACCTTGCGCGTCGTACGCTCGACAAGGGTCACGCCGAGGACCTCCTCCAGCGCGGAGACGGCGCCGGACAGGGCGGGCTGGCTCATGCCGATCGCGGCGGCCGCGTCCCGGAAGTGCAACTGCTCGGCCACGGCCGCGAAGGCCCGCAGTTGGGACAGACTGGGCTGGCGCCTCTTGGCCCCGGCGACACTCACCGTCACTGATAACCACCTCCGATCAACACGTCCGAGTGTAGCTATTTCCGTAATCAATGCTGCCTGTGCCAACATCGACAGCGTCCAACCCATGGGAAACGCCCCCAAAAGGGGTGTTTCTTCGCTGCAAGGAGAGCGTGTGCTCACTGTCGGTGACAAGTTCCCCGAGTTCGAACTGACCGCCTGCGTCTCGCTGGACAAGGGCGCGGAGTTCGAGCAGATCAACCACAAGTCCTACGAGGGCAAGTGGAAGGTCGTCTTCGCGTGGCCTGCCGATTTCACCTTCGTGTGCCCGACGGAGATCGCGGCCTTCGGCAAGCTGAACGAGGAGTTCGCCGACCGCGACGCCCAGATCCTCGGCTTCTCCGGTGACTCCGAGTACGTGCACCACGCCTGGCGCAAGGACCACGACGACCTGCGCGAGCTGCCCTTCCCGATGCTGGCCGACACCCGGCACGAGCTGATGCGCGACCTCGGCATCGAGGGCGAGGACGGCTTCGCCAAGCGCGCCGTCTTCATCGTCGACCCGAACAACGAGATCCAGTTCTCCATGGTGACCGCCGGCTCCGTCGGCCGTAACCCCAAGGAGGTCCTGCGGGTCCTGGACGCCCTGCAGACCGACGAGCTGTGCCCCTGCAACTGGAGCAAGGGCGACGAGACCCTGGACCCGGTCAAGCTGCTGGCCGGTGAGTGAGGCATGTCCCTCGACTCCCTCAAGTCCCGGATACCGGACTACGCCAAGGACCTGAAGCTCAACCTGGGCTCGGTCATCGGCAACTCCGACCTGCCGGCGCAGCAACTGTGGGGCACGGTGCTGGCCACCGCCATCGCCTCGCGCTCCCCCATCGTGCTGCGTGAGCTGGAGCCGGAGGCCAAGGCGAACCTGACGCCCGAGGCGTACCAGGCCGCCAAGTCCGCCGCCGCGATCATGGCGATGAACAACGTCTTCTACCGGACGCGCCACCTGCTCTCGGACCACGAGTACGGGAACCTGCGCGCCGGTCTGCGGATGAACGTCATCGGCAACCCCGGCGTCGACAAGGTCGACTTCGAGCTGTGGTCCTTCGCCGTCTCCGCCATCAACGGCTGCGGGATGTGCCTGGACTCGCACGAGCAGGTGCTGCGCAAGGCGGGCCTGGAGCGCGAGGTCGTCCAGGAGGCCTTCAAGATCGCCTCGGTGGTCCAGGCCGTCGGCGTCACCCTCGACGCCGAGGCCGTCCTCGCCGAGTAACGGCTGCTCTACGAGGCCCCGTTCACCCTTCCTGGTGAGCGGGGCTCTCGCTTGCCCGGACGCCGGACGTGTCGGCCGGCGAGGCGTCCAGTGCGGTCGCGCCCCGGGGCTCGGCCATGTGCGCCGGCGCCCGTTCGTGCGAGTAGGCGCGGAGATAGGCGACCACGGTGTTCGTCACGGCCACCAGCGGCACCGCGACCACGGCGCCGCCGATCCCGGCCACCATGCCGCCCGCGGCCACCGACAGCACGACCGCCAGCGGATGCACCCGCACGGCCCGGCCGAGAATGAACGGCTGCAGGATGTGCCCCTCGATCTGCTGCACGGCGAGCACCACGGCCAGCACCATCACGGCCGTGAACACGCCGTGCGTCACCAGCGCCACCACCACCGCCAGCGCGCCCGAGACCACCGCGCCGACCAGCGGGATGAAGGCGAACAGGAAGATGAACACCGCCAGCGGCACCGCCATCGGCACATCGAGGAAGTAGATGCCGAGGCCGATGAAGATCGCGTCGATCAGGGCGACCACCACCGTGCCCCGCACATACGCCGTCAGCGTCCGCCAGGCCCGCGGACCGGCCCCCGCCACACCCGGCCGGGCCGCGGCCGGGACGAGCTTGAGCGTCCACTCCCAGATGCGCCGGCCGTCGTAGAGCAGGAACAGCGTCGAGAAGACGGTCAGCAGGATGCCGGTCAGCGCCTCGACGACGACCGTGACGCCCTCCAGGCCCGCCGAGGTGATCTGGTCGGTGTTGGCGCCGACCGCCTCGCGCAGGTTCTTGGCGATCTCGTTGATCTGCTTGTCGGTGACATGGAACGGGCTGTCCAGCAGCCAGCGCCGCAGCTCGTCGATGCCGTCCTGGACCTGGTCGGAGAGGTCGTCGATGTTCTCCATGACCTGCCAGGTCACGAACCACCCGATCAGACCCATGATGACGAAGCCGAGGATCGCGGTGAGCGCGGTCGCCGGGCCGCGCGGTACGCCGTGCCGGCGCAGCCAGGCCACGGAGGGCTGGAGCAGCGCGGTCATCAGCAGCGCGGCGACGAAGGCGAGCACCACCAGCTGTACGGCGCTGATGACCCGCATCAGCACCCAGAGCGTGCCGGCCAGCACCAGCAGCCGCCAGCCGGCCTCGGCGGCGACCCGCATCCCCCAGGGCACCGCCTGCACCGGGTCGGGGCGGGGGCCCGCGACCGGCGGATGCGCGGGCGGGGCCGGCCGGTGCGGAAGTTCACCGTCCTGAGCGGGCCGGTGCTCGGCGTGCCCGGCGTGCTCCTGCTCCGCCTCGGCGCGCCGCTCGTCCAACCGCTGTCCCATCTCGGTCAGTCCTGACCCGATCCGGCCCAGCCAGCCTGGCACTCGCGACATGATCCGTCCTCTTCCCCCGTCTTTCCCCACCACTCCCCCGGAGTCGTCGCGTCCGACCGTACAGGGCGAAAGCCCCTCTCCGTTAAGACGGGGAGGGGCTCCACAGGGTTGAGAGGGTGAGCTCTGCGGCTCAGTACCAGTGATTGGCCTGCCAGAACGACCAGGCGCCGCACGGGCTGCCGTAGCGCTCGTTCATGTAGTTCAGGCCCCACTGGATCTGCGTGGCCGGGTTGGTCTGCCAGTCGGAGCCGACCGAGGACATCTTGGAGCCGGGCAGGGCCTGGAAGAGGCCGTACGCGCCGGAGGAGGGGTTGACCGCCTGGTAGTTCCAGCTCGACTCGTGGTCCACGATGTTGCTGAAGCAGCCGAACTGGTCGCCCGGCACCATCTGACGGGCCATCGACTGGATCTGCGACACGCTGTACGAGCTCTGGACGGCGAAGGTCGAGGCGTCGGCACGAGAGGCGCTGCGGCTCGCGGCGGCGGCCTTCTCGGCCTCCTCGCGCTCCTTGGCCTCCTTCTCGGCCTGGACGGCCGCTTCCTTCTTCGCGATCGCGGTCTCGGCCGCCTGCTTGCGGGCCGCGGCCTCGGCGTCCTTCTTCGCGGTGAAGTCGGCGGCGATGGCCTGCGTGTCGGCCTGCTGCGTCAGGGACGCGGTCTGCACCTGGGCGTATTCGCCCGCGGGGATGTCCGCGAGGAGCGTCGCGTCGGCTGCCGTCGCTTCGGCGTCGTTGTTCTGCGCGGTGCTGCCCGAGGCAACGCCGACGACGCTTCCGACAGCGGTGACCGCGGTGGCCGAGGCCACTGCGAATCCCCGGACCGAAATCCGGCTCACACGGTTTTCCTTCCAGCATCGCCCGCTTCGGTGACCCTGGCGGACGCAATCGTGCCCCTGGCGCTGGCCTCCCCACTGCACGGGTCACGGGAGGCACGGGCCCGGTGGGCAACTCCCGCAAAGGGAGCGCCGCGTGGTGCTCGGGCGGCATACGGCGGCGCTATGGAGTTGGGTGGTGCTCAGGTTGTTGCGTACCGCTGGGGGTACACGTGTGCCGTATGCGGGGCCTGACAGGAGTGAGACTCTGCCGTAACACGACGGCGCAAGGCAATTCTGTGTTGCGTGTGAAAGCTCACATCCCGTTCGGCCCAGGCGATTTCATCGAACGCCCACATGTGAAGGCGCCGCCCCGCTAGGCTCTCGGCCTTTTGCGGGGCGGCGCCAACAGAGGTGACAGGCCTCAGATGTGGCCGTCTTCCAGCATTTCCGTCACAAGTGCGGCGATCTGGGACCTCTCGGACCGGGTCAGGGTGACGTGCGCGAAGAGCGGATGCCCCTTCAGTTTCTCCACGACCGCGACGACACCGTCGTAGCGCCCGACGCGCAGATTGTCCCGCTGTGCCACGTCATGGGTGAGAACCACCCGGGAGTTGGCGCCGATCCGGGACAGCACGGTCAGCAGGACGTTCTTCTCCAGCGACTGCGCCTCGTCCACGATCACGAACGCGTCGTGCAGTGAACGGCCCCGGATGTGGGTGAGCGGCAGGACCTCCAGCATCCCGCGCGCGGTGACCTCCTCGATGACCTCGCGGCTGGTGACCGCGGACAGCGTGTCGAAGACGGCCTGGGCCCAGGGGCTCATCTTCTCCGCCTCGGTGCCCGGCAGATAGCCCAGTTCCTGCCCGCCGACCGCGTACAGCGGACGGAAGACCATCACCTTCTGGTGCTGCCGCCGCTCCAGCACGGCCTCGAGCCCCGCGCACAGCGCGAGCGCCGACTTGCCGGTGCCGGCCCGGCCGCCCATCGAGACGATGCCGATGTCGGGGTCGAGGAGCAGATCGAGCGCGATCCGCTGCTCGGCGCTGCGGCCGTGGATGCCGAACACCTCCCGGTCGCCGCGCACCAGCCGGACGTTGCCGTCCGGCGTGACCCGGCCGAGCGCCCTGCCGCGCTCGGAGTGGAGGGTCAGGCCGGTGTGCACGGGCAGATCGGAGGCCGCCGGGACGTACACCCGTCCTTCCTCGAAGAGGATGTCCACCTGCTCGGCGGGCAGGGTCAGTTCGGCCATCCCGGTCCAGCCGGAGTTCTCCGTGATGGCCAGTTCGGCCCGGTACTCCTCGGCCTGGAGTCCCACGGAGGACGCTTTGATCCTCAGCGGCAGGTCCTTCGACACGACCGTGACGTCGAACCCCTCGGCCTGCAGATTGCGGGCGACCGCGAGGATGCGGGAGTCGTTGTCCCCCAGCCGGTAGCCGCTGGGCAGCACACTGGGGTCCGAGTGGTTGAGCTCGACACGGAGCGTTCCGCCCAGATCCCCGGTCGGGATCGGGGCGTCGAGACGGCCGTACCGCACCCGGAAGTCGTCCAGCAGGCGCAGTGCCTGGCGGGCGAAGTAGCCGAGCTCGGGATGGTGCCGCTTGGCCTCCAGTTCCGTGACCACGACGACGGGGAGCACGACCTCGTGCTCGTCGAAGCGGCTCATGGCGTTGGGATCGGCCAGCAGGACGCTGGTGTCGAGAACATAGGTGCGCCGGTCTGACTTGTGGCGCTTTGCGCTGGTCACCACGGAAGGACGTACCCCCTCGGATGAGGTCGGGGAGCGACGAAGGTGGAAACTGGGCCGGGGTGGGCGGGAAGGCTCCAGCCGGACGGACGGGAAGATTCCAGCCAGTTGGGCGGGAGATTCCGGCCTGACGGGCGGGAACGTCCCAGCCGGGCGGGCGGGAATTCCAGCCGGTCGACGACCCTTGCGCGCGCCGCGGGTCGAGAACCGGCCCTCCGCGGCTGCTTCCGTGCGGTGGACGCACGGTGGGGCTGGTGCAAAGGGCCTCCCGGGCGGACGGACTCGTGCCGCCCGCTGAGATCCGACACCCGTGGTTCGGGTGTCGACCTGCTTGGCTTATGCCCTCGAACACCCGCTGCCATGCCACGGCATATGACGGCGGACCGGTGAACTCCTTGTTACGCCAGATACGTCCGGCCGTTAGGTCGGATACGTCCGCACGCGCGGAGGTACGTCCGCGCGTGCCGGGTGTGTGCCGGGTGTGCCGGTGCGTCAGCCGCCGTAACGGCGGTGGCGCGCCGCGTAGTCACGCAGGGCCCGGAGAAAGTCGACCTTGCGGAAGGCCGGCCAGAAGACCTCGCAGAAGTAGTACTCCGAGTGGGCCGTCTGCCACAGCATGAAACCCGACAGCCGCTGTTCGCCGCTGGTGCGGATGACGAGGTCGGGGTCGGGCTGGTCGCCGGTGTAGAGGTGGCGGCCGATCATGTCGATGTCGACGGACTCGGCGAGGTCCTCCAGGGAGGCGCCCTGCTCGCTCGCGTCCAGGAGCATCGAGCGCACCGCGTCGGCGATCTCCTGGCGGCCGCCGTAGCCGATGGCGACGTTGACGAGTATCCCGTCGACGTGGGCGGTGGCCTCCTCGGCCTCCTTCAGCGTGCGCTGCATGCCGGCCGGCAGCAGGTCGAGCGTGCCGACGTGGTGCACCCGCCAGCGGCCGTCGGCGACGAGGGTGCGGACGACGTCCTCGATGATGCCGAGGAGCGGGACGAGCTCCTCCTCGGGCCGGGTGAAGTTGTCCGTGGACAGCATCCAGAAGGTGACGACCTCGACGTCCGCCTCGGTGCACCAGCCGAGGAACTCCCCGATCTTGTCGGCACCGGCGCGGTGACCGTGCACGGTGGTGGAGCCGGAGGCCTTCGCCCAGCGGCGGTTGCCGTCCATGATCACGCCGATGTGCTTGGGCACCTGAGCGTGGTCCAGGTGGCCCTCCACCCGGCGCGTGTACAGCCTGACCAGCAGGCCGCGCAGCTTGTCGCGCAGGTTCACGTGATTGTCAGCCCCTCCTGTGCGGATGCGGTCCCCGCGGGGCCGACAGCCTACCCCTGCTGTTGTTTTGGCCGTGCGGGCGGGGGTTGAGGGGGCCCGGACGGGCGCCGGGGCCGGAGCTCCGGGGGCGTTCATGCGCGCGTGGGCACAAAAAACGGGCCGGTCCGTGGGGGGGAGACGGACCGGCCCGAGGGGGGGTTTCCACCATAACCCTTTGTAAGTGATGCTGCGTGCATCGGCGTGCCGCAATTACTCTCCGGAATCGGGCGGCAACGCCTGGAAGGCCCCGGAATACGGGGTTCACGGGCTGTTCATGGCCAGAACACGGCGGCCGGCCCGGGCGCGGCGCGTCCCTCCGACGGGCTAACCGGGCCGAGAACCCGCACTTGACGGCCGTAGCGCCGCAGGAAGAGGAGGCAGGGCACCGCGCAGCCCCCTCCACTGCGCGGTACCGCCCGCGCAGCTTTGCTCACGCGAATTACCTTGGTCTGAACTTACGCGAGACCGGTGGCCCAAAGCGAGCCGTTCGGGGTAACGATGTGGAAAACCTGTGAATAGTGAGGCTGGAGAGGTGTGAAGGTCCTCACCTGCGCCTTTTGTCACGGCTGTAGGAGTTCAGCTGCAAAGCGGAATGCACAGCCTGCGCCGGACAGCGGTTCCCGGCCATCTTCGACTCCCGCGCCTCAGCGCTCCGGCTTCCGTACGTCGAACAGATGGCGGCTGCTGTACGCCACGAACGGCCCCTCCGTCAGGATCCGCTCGTGCAGCGCGCGCAGCCGGGGCCCGTAGGCCTCGACGGTGAAGCCCGGCACCATCCAGACGACCTTGCGCAGGAAGTGCACGACAGCGCCGATGTCGTGGAACTCCATCCGCAGCCGCTCGGCCCGCAGCTCGACGACCTCCAGCCCGGCGGCCTCGGCATCGGCGCGCTCCCGCTCGGGATTCCGCGCGCCGCGCACCTCGTCGGTCTGCGGCCCCAGGAAGAACTCGACCAGCTCGAAGACGCTGCTGGGTCCGACGTGCTGACCGAAGTACGTGCCTCCGGGAGCCAGCACCCGGGCGATCTCCTCCCAGTGCGGACGCACCGGATGGCGGCTGGAGACGAGGTCGAACGTGCCGTCCTCGAACGGCAACGGCGCGTCCTCCTCCGCGGCCACCACCTCGACGCCCCATCGACCGAGCAGCGCGGCGGCCTTCTCGACATTCGGCGGCCACCCCTCGGTCGCCGCGACGTACGCAGGCCTACGGCCGGCACGGGTCAGGGCGAAGTCCAGCACCTCGCCACCCCCCGTCTGCACATCCACCGCCGCCTCCGCCCCACCCAGCCGCCGGGCCAGGGAGACGGCATACCCCCACGAGGGCCGCTCCTCGGTGGCCCGCCCCTCGAACCAGGAGAAGTCCCACCCTTCGGTGGGCTCGGCGACGGCTTCGGCGATGAGGTCTTCGAATGTGCGGGGGGTCATGGGGTGATGGTGTCAGGGGTGGGGGGAGGTGGTTGCGGATTTTTGTGCGGCGGGGTGGCTGGTGTCTGCCGGGTCGGGGCGGGCCGGGCCGGCTGATCAGGGGGCGCGCTTGGGCTCCGTCCGGAGGGACGGCAGCTCAGCCCAGCAGCGGCCGGACCTGGTGTGCGGCGAACCGTACGAAGCCCTCCGGGTCCGGTTCGTCGGCGGTCGGCTGGAGGACGACGGTGTCGGCGCCGGCGTCGGTGAGGCGTCGCACCGCCTCGGCGACGTCTTCGGCGCCTCCGGCGACTCCGAGGCCGGGCACGTCGGCCAGTTTCTCGGCCTCCAGCTCGGCGCGGAGGCGGGCGGCGGCGTCGGGTCCGGTGGCCGTGAGCAGGTAGACGACGACGCGGTGCGGCTCGGTGCGCCCGGCCGACGCGCGCCCTTCGTCGATGAGCCGCCGGGCCCGTCGTACGCCGTCCGGTGGCGTGGACGCCGTGAGGATGGTGCCGTCGGCCGCCTCACCCGACAGTCGCAGCGAGCGCGGTCCGGTGACGCCGGCGAGCACCTCGACCGGGCCGGTCGGGGGCCAGTCGAGTGCGACGTCGTCGAGCTTCACATACCGGCCGTCGGTGGTGACGCGCTCACCGCGCAGCAGGGCGCGCAGGGCGAGGAGGTACTCCCGCAGCAGCGTCGTGGGCGACTCCGCCCGCGCGCCGACCTGCTGCATCCAGTCCTGCACACCGTGCCCCACACCGAGCACGGCCCGGCCCGGGAACATCCGGTGCAGCGAGGCGGCCTCCATGGCGGTGACCGCCACATTCCGCAACGGCACCGGCAGCAGCCCCACCCCGACCCGCACCCGCTCGCTCCACGCCAGCGCCGCCGCCGCGGTGGAGACACCGCCCTCCAGGAAACAGTCCTCCCACAACCAGAGCTGCTCAAGGCCGCTCTCCTCCGCGACGCCGACCACCTCCCTGAGCCGCTCGGGCGGAAGCTGCGGGCGGAAGACGACACCGAGTTCAGTCATGGGGCTTTCCTATCCGGGGCCGCGTGGAGGAACAACTCCTTTAGTTTGATGGGGGGACAGAGGAGGAAGATCATGGCGGGAGCGGGCTCCGGCTGGCGGGACGGCCACGCCCATCTGACGTTCGACAGCGACACGGGCCTGCCCGTGCGGCTCCCCCTGGAGATAGCGAGGTCCTACCGCGCCCGCCGAAAAGGCCTCCTGCGCCGGACCTCACTGACCGGCGCCCTCCTCCTCACCCCGGCCAACAGCATCCACACCTTCGGCATGCGCATCCCGATCGACGTCGCCTACCTGGACCGCCACCTCAGAGTCCTGTCCCTGCACACCATGCCCCCCAACCGCCTGGGCCTCCCCCGCCTGCGCGCCCGCCACGTACTGGAGGCCGAGGCCGGGGTGATGCACTCCTGGGGACTCCGGGTGGGAGGCGTGGTGAGGGTGGAGGGGAGCCCGACCTAGCCGCAGGCCCCTACCCCCGCGGGAAGGAGATCTCCACGCGGCGGTTCTTCTTGCGGCTGGCTTCCGTGGCGTTGGAGGCGATGGGGTACTGCTCGCCGTAGCCGCGGACCTCGAAGGTGATGTCGGGGTCGTTGAGGGTGTCGCCCAGGATGGCGTGGACGGCGTTGGCTCGTTGCTTGGACAGGATGTCGCCGTGGGCGGAGGAGCCGAGGTCGTCGGTGAAGCCGAAGACTCTGACCTTGGTCGCGTTCTGGGCTCGGATCTCCTCCGCGATCGCCGCGATGCGTGCCTTGGCCTCCGGGCCGAGCCTTGCGCTGTCCTTGCCGAACAGCACCTCGGCCTGGAGCGCGAACTTCACGTCCGCGTTGGTGTCCTCGCGGCGTTCGTCTCCGCTCTCCTCCTCGACGACCTGCTTGATGTCCAGCACCTTCGGCTCCGCCAGCGTGGCCCCTTCCGGCAGCTTCAGGTCCGGGTCGTTGCCGTCGACCTCCACCGGCGCCACCGCGGTGGGTTCCGTGCCTGGAGGGACGCTGGGGTTGTCGTCCGCGTGAGCACCGGTCGCCGTGAGCAGGATCAGCGTGGTCGCGGTGAGGGTCAGGGTGAGACGGGTCGGGGTCATCGGTGGCCTCACCCTGTGATCTGGATGGGGGCCGAGGCGAATGTGGGGAGCTGGAAGGTGACTTCTGTGGTGTTGGTGGGGGGTGCGGGGAACTGCATGAAGACGGGGATCGAGGCGCCGGCCTCGAGTCTGGGCATGCCCGTTGTCGTCAAGGGCCGACCGTCCGTATCGCGCAGCACGTAGTAGCGCTTCTTGCCCGTCGAATCCACCAGCGTGGCACCGCCGAGCGACGAACCGTGCCGGATGATCTCTGTTTCGTCGCCGGCAGCACGTACCGATACGCGAGCCGCGTCGTCTCCGTCGTTCTTGAGCTCGCCGGTCACGGTGACGAAACCGCCGCTGTCTCTGGCGGCGGTTTGGATCCTGAGGAGTAGGCCGTCCTCACCCTTGAGTTCGGCCAAGGGCGCGTCTGACTGCCCCTCTTGAGCATTCGGCTTGGATCCCTCGTCACGGGAAGCGGGAGCGGAACGGTCGGGCTTCTTGTCGTCGTCGCCCCCTCCCCCGCAGCCGACCACACCGAGGGCCAAAGCGGCCGCCACCGTCATCGCGGCCATCCCCCGGCGGGCCTTGGTTGTGAACCGCTGGCTCATGACTTCGCTTCCTTCTCACTCGCTCGGCCGTTCGCTTCTCATCAGTCAGCCAGATGGACGTCGAAAAGGTCCTCGGGTTTCGGAAGCTCGTCCAGATCCTCCGGGTCCAGCTCCCAGACCTCGCCGTCGCATGTCAGCTCCGGCAGCGCGTCGTCCGCGGGCTCCTCTGCCGGCGGATAGGTGCAGCGAGATTCGATCACGGCCTTGGCCGACGCCGTCGACTTCATGCCCTCCGTGCCCGGAACGATGGAATCGCCGACCGCCTCCGCAGCCGTGACCGTCACCTCGAAGCTCAAGGGGCCGTCCGGATGTCCGCAGCCGTTCGCCGTGGCGTCATTGACCGCCGCCAGGTCGTAGGCACGCCAGCACGCATCGACGGCCGGTCCTGTGCCGTTGAAGATGTCCTGCCATTTGGTCGGGTCGAGCACATCCTCTGCCCATGCCTGGGCCAGTTGGTCCCGCGCTTCCAGCGCCGCTGCAAGTGCAGCCGCATCGGCTGCCGTCTGGGCTCCGTTCCGATTTGCCGCCGCCTGGCCGACCGCGAGGTACGCGAGCGCGAGAAAGAGCAGGCCCGCCACCACCGTGATGTAGATGGGGAAAGCCTGCCCGCTGTCGCCGCGCCTGCGGACGAGTGTCAGCTGATGACTTCGTCGATCTTCGACACGATCGCGTCGTAGATCGTCTGCCCGATGTCCGTCCCCGTAATGGCCAGCACGATCGCCACCACCACCGCGATGATCCCCAGGTACTCCACCGCGGTCTGACCCTTGTCGTTGCGCATGGCGATGCCCTCCTGCCGCGCCGGAAACAATGTCTCCGTCAGCAGTACCCGGCGTGGGCGACCAGGAAGAGGGCCCCTGGGCCCAATCGGGGGCCCAACCGGGGGTCATCGTGGGCCCCCTTGAGGGTCGGCGGTCGTGCGCAGCCACTTGGCTGCGGCTTCGCCGCGGGTTGTGCTGTGGAGTTTGGCGAAGATGCGGTTGATGTGGTTCTTGACGGTCTTCTCGGTGATGAAGCAGGCGGCGGCGATCTGGTGGTTGGTCAGGCCGGAGGCGATGAGGTCCATGATCTCGGCCTCCCTGGGGCTCAGGTGGTGGACGGAGGGGTCCCGGTTCGAGGATGTGGTCGACGTTGTCGACTGTCTCATATCTCGTTGCAGTTGCGAAACGTCTTCTCGCGGTAAAGTCCTTGCCTCCGCGCGTACTTCCTCTACGTCCATTGCAGTCGCACCTCCCCGCAGTGACGCCAGGACCACCGCTCCCGCGCTCGGGGTGAAGTGGGGGCGGCCCCGGGTCGCGTCGCGTACCGCGGTGGCCAGTTCGTCCGGGGTGAACTCGCCGTGGACGAGGTAGCCCACCGCGCCCAGGCGCAGGGCCTGTTGGACCGTTTCCGATTCGCGGCTGTAGGTGAGCATGAGGACGGGCGCGTGGCGGACGAGGTGGGGCAGGGCCGAGAGGCCGTCGAGGCCGGGCATGCGGACGTCGAGGAGGATGACGTCGGGGTGGTGGCGGGCGGCTGCCTCGCGGGCCTCGTGGCCGTCGGCGGCCTGGGCGACGACGGTGAGGTCGTCGCGGCCCGAGAGGAGGGCGGTCAGGCCCGCGCGGACGACCGGGTTGTCGTCGGCCACGATCACCCGCAGGGCGGGTTCCGGGTTCAGCATCGGCTTCCTTGCCCTTTCCTCGCACCCAGCGGTACCTCCAGGCGTACCTCCGTGCCCGGGCCGTCGTCGCCGGGGCCGAGGGTGAGGGTGCCGCCCAGGAACGCCGCACGTTCCGTCATGCCGAGCAGGCCGAAGTGGCCGGAGTGGCGCAGGGCTTCGACCGTCGCGCCGAGCGGCAGGCCCCGGCCGTCGTCGCTGATCAGTACCCGCAGGCCGTCGAGCGAAGTCTCCGACCGCACGCGTACGTGCGTCGCCTCCGCATGACGTGCCGCGTTGTCCAGGGCCTCCGTCACGATCGTCAGGAGGTGGCGGGCCCTGGGGCGGGGCATCGGTACCGCCGTTTCCGCCGGGTGAGCCTCGTACGTGACCTTCAGCGCCGACCGTTCCGCGAACTCCGCCACCCTCGCCGCCAGCTCTCCGGCCACGTCCACCTCGGCCGCGTCGTCCTGCTCGCCCGCCACCCGGCGCAGGTCCGTCAGCAGTTCGCGGGACTCCGCTGCCGCTCTGCGGGCCGAGCGGGCGATGAGGCCGGCCTGGGCGCGCAGGGTCGCCGGGTCGGGGGAAGGGGTCGAGGCCGTGGCAACCAGGGCCTCGGCCGCCAGGGCGACGCCGTGCAGGGTCTTGGCCACGGTGTCGTGCAACTCGCGGGCCAGCTCCGCGCGTTCGGCGCCGACCGCCTCGGTCACCGCCAGGCGGGCCCGGGTGGCCGACAGGGCCTCGGTCGCCTCGCCGAAGCCCAGCATGAGATTGCGCAGGGTGGAGCCGACCGCGCCGGTGATGACGCACAGGCCGGGCAGGAGGAGGGACTCGGCCATGTCCTCGTCGGGGCCCAGCGTGGCGTGGACGAGGAGCAGTATCAGGCCCTGGAGGGAGGCGAAGAAGGCGGCGCCGCGCCAGCCGTAGACGATGCCGGCCAGCAGGGGCGTACAGACGCTGACGTAGGCCAGGGTCGTGTCCGGGCCCGCCGAGATCAGCAGCAGCGCGCCGAACAGCGTGTCCACGGCGAGCAGGGACGGGTGGCGCAGCAGCAGGGGGCCGAAGCGTTCCCAGTCGCGGAAGAGGGCGTACGAGCCCATGAAGGTGACCACCACCGCCGCGCCGACCAGGCGTACGCCCAGGCCGGGGCTCGCGTTCAGCAGCGCCGCCGGGGACGCCACGGCGATCATCGCCAGGCGGAAGCCGAAGACCTGGCGGCACATGGCCTGGACGGCGTTCACCTGGATGGGCAGCGGGGGCGCCCCCGCGGCCGCCCCGTCCCGTCGCTGCCGCCAATGGCACCACTGGCGCCACTCCCGCAGCCCGGCATACGCCGGCCCGCGGCCCGTCCCCCGGCCCGTCGTCGCGATCGTCGCCACCGGTCCTCCTAGCGGCCCGTGATCGAGCCGAAGTCGGTGCCGGAGCCGAGGATCAGGCCGGCGCCGAGCAGCAGCATGGTGGCCGGGACCATGAAGGTGGTGATCATCATGGTGGCCTTGGGGACCGCTCGGGCCGCCTTGCGGCGGGCGTTCTGGGCGTCCGTACGGCGCATGTCCTTGGCCAGCGCCACGAGCGTGTCGACGATCGGGGCGCCCAGTTCCTCGCCCTGCTGGAGGGCCGTCACGAACATCGCCACCTGCTCGGAGTCGTTGCGCCGCCGCAGCTCCGCGAAGGCCTGGCGGCGGCTCATGCCGAGGTCCATCTGGCGCAGGGTGATGCGGATCTCGTCGGCCCAGGGGCCCTCGTAGCGGGAGGCCACCCGGTCCAGGGCCTGGCGGAAGCCGAGCCCTGCGCTGACGACGACGGCGAGGACGTCCAGGAAGTCCGGGAGGGTGCGTTCGATGACGTCCTTGCGGACGCGGATCGCCGACCAGATGCCGACCTCCGTCCAGAAGGCCCCGAACGCCAGCAGCAGCAGAGCCACCAGCACATCCCCGCGCAGGAGGAACACCAGCGCCCCTACGGCTCCCAGGGCGCCGTAGACCGCCCTGCGCGCGGCGTAGCGGTCCAGGGTCAGGCCTCCCGGGTTGCCCGCCAGGTCGATCTTGCGGCGGTAGCGGGCGACCTGCCTGGGGCCCATCAGACGCAGGACCGCGGGGGCGTAGCGCATGCCCATGCGGTCGATGAGGGAGTCGACGGCGCCGGTGCGGGTGGCGCCGACCTCCAGGGCGAGGGCCAGGTCGCCGGGGAGCCGGGCCTCGGCCCGGTACATACGGATGCCGGCGAACATGCCCCCGACGCTCAGGGCCATCAGCAGGGCGAGCAGCACAGCCATGTCGAGGCCTCCTCAGACGTCGATGCGGGACAGGCGGCGGATGAGGACGAAGCCGACGGCGTACAGCGCGAAGGCGATGATCACGCAGGCCTGGCCGACCGGGGAGCCGGTCATACGGTCCAGGGCGCCGTCCTTGACGCCGTTCATGAGGAACAGCGAGCCGACGCCCATGACGGGGACGGCGTACGAGGTCATGCTGACCTGGGAGAGCTGGGTGCGGATCTCGCGGCGGGTCTCCTTGCGCTCCTCCAGGGTCTCGGTGAGGTTGCGCAGGGCGCCGACCACCTGGCCGCCCGCCCGGCTGGAGAGCACCAGGGTCGTCACCAGGACCACCAGTTCGCGTGAGGGCAGCCGGTCGGCCAGCTCGCCGAGGGCGTCGTCCATCGCGGCGCCCATCGCCAACTGGTCGGCCACCCGGGACAGTTCCTCGCCCGCGGGCGCCTCCAGCTCTTCGGCGGCCATGCCGATGGCGGTGCGCAGGGCGAGGCCGGCCTGGGTGGCGTTGGCGAGTATGCGGGCGAGTTCGGGGAGTTGGTTGATGAACTTCTCGATGCGCTTCTGCCGCTGCCAGTTGAGGAACTGCCAGGCCGCCCAGATGCCGAGGAGCCCTGCTAGGGGGCCGAAGAACGGGGCGAGGGTGGCCTGGCCGATCAGCCAGAGGGCGGCGACCGCGGTGAGCATGGCGGCGAAGAACTCGCCGGGTGTGATGTCGAGGCCGGTGGAGGCCAGGCGCAGCTCCAGCAGCCGGCCGAGCCGGGTGCGGCGCAGGCGGCGGTCGAGGCCGCGGAAGTGGCGCCTGCGTCCGGGGGCCGAGCCGCGGCCCGCCTCCAGCGCGAGCCGGTCGACCAGGGCCTGGCGCTGGGCGCGGCCGGTGGCGTAGGAGTGCACGCCGATCACCGCGAGGAGGCAGGTCAGCAGGGTGAGGCCGGTGGTGAGCTGGACGAGCGTGCCTAGTTCCATGGTTCTACCTGGCTTCTCGGGCGGCGAGCTGTTCGGCGTGCTGGGCGACGCCGAAGGCCTGTGGGAGGGGCTGGCTCGCCATGTAGAGGCGGTCGGCGGTGCGGCGCGGCAGCGGGAAGTAGCGGAAGGTGCCGTGCACGCGGCCGTCGGGGGACATGGGCTGTGCGTCGAAACGTGCCACGGTGGCCAGCCGGTACGGCTCTCCGCCGTGGCTGTCGAGGATCGCGATCTCGGTGATACGGCGGGCGCCGTCCGCGAACCGGGCGAGCTGGACGATGACGTCCACCGCGCTGTTGATCTGGTCGTGCAGGGCGACGAAGGGAATCTCCACGTCGGACATGGAGGCGAGGGTCTGCAGGCGGGTCAGCGCGTCCTCCGCGCTGTTGGCGTGCACCGTCGCCAGGGAGCCGTCGTGGCCGGTCGACATCGCCTGGAGCATGTCGAGGGACTCGCCGCCGCGGACCTCGCCGACGACGATCCGGTCGGGCCGCATGCGCAGGGAGTTGCGCACCAGGTCGCGGATGGTGACGTGGCCCTTGCCCTCGACGTTCGGCGGGCGGGACTCCAGGCGGATGACGTGGGCCTGCTGGAGCTGGAGTTCGGCGGAGTCCTCGATGGTGATGATGCGCTCGCCGCCGGGGATCAGGCCGGACAGGGCGTTGAGCATGGTCGTCTTGCCGGTGCCGGTGGCGCCCGAGACGATGATGTTGAACTTCGCCTGCACCAGGCCCGCCAGCAGGAACAGCATGTGCTCGTCGAGCGAGCCGAAGCCGATCAGCTCCTGGAGGGTGAAGGAGCGCGGGAAGCGGCGGATGGTGAGGATCGGGCCGGTCAGGGACAGCGGCGGGATGATCACGTTGACGCGCTCGCCGGACGGCAGCCGGGCGTCGACCATCGGGTTCGACTCGTCGACGCGGCGGTTGACCGTGGACACGATCCGCTCGATGGTCTGCATCAGCTGGTCCACGGACGCGAACCGCAGCGGCAGTTGCTCCACCCGGCCGCCGCGCTCCACGAAGATCGCGTCGGGGCCGTTCACCATGATCTCGGTGATCGACGCGTCCTCCAGCAGCGGCTCCAGGATGCCGAGGCCCAGCGCCTCGTCGACGACCCGGCGGATCAGCTGCGAGCGCTCGACCGTCGACAGCACCGGTCCCTCGCGGCTGATGATGTGCCCGAGCACCCGCTCGAGCCGGGCCCGCCGCTCGGCCGCCGCCAGCGAACTCATCTCGGCGAGGTCGATCTCCTCCAGCAGCTTCGCCCGGTACGAGGCGACCAGATGGCCGTCCTCGCCCCGGCTGCCGTTCTCCTCGGGGACGTTGATGCGTGCCCGCAGGCTCATGGCACAACCAGCTCCTCGTCGGTGTGGTCGAGCGGCATGGTGGCGGTCTTGGTGGCCGGGCCGAACTCCCAGCCGGGGACCAGGGACGGGATCTCGACCGTCGCGGTGACGGTCACCTCGTCGCCGCCGTAAGCGGGAACGCAGCTCACGGAGAGCCAGTCGCTGACCGCCTGGGTGCACGCGTCCTGCGCACTCTCCTGGAGCGAGGCGTTCCGCGCTCCCGCCCGCGCCGCCGTACCCGCCTGCTGACCGGCGTACGCGATGAACCCGATCTGGACGCCGGCGAGGGCGACGAGGACCAGGATCGGGATGAACCCGAGGTATTCGAGGGCGACCTGGCCGCGGTCCCGGAGCTTCACCTCAGTCCTCCTCTTCCTGTACGGCTCCGGCGTGCCCGTCGACCGGGAGCGGGAAGCCGATCACGCCCGGGAAGAGGATGGGGACCTCCAGGTGGACGTCGGCCGTGACGAAACCACCGCTCGCGCCGCACGACACGTGCGCACCGCTCTGCCACGCGCCCGGCAGGTCCTCCAGCCCCGCCCCCTCGCAGGCCGCCTGCCCCTCCGACGCCGTCCCCGCCCGTACGGCCTCGTCCGCCGCGTGGGCCGCCAGCGTGTACGTGTAACCGACCAGCACGCACTGCCACAGCACCACCAGCGTGACCAGGATCGTCGGCGTCATGCCGAGGAACTCGATCGTGACCTGCCCCCGGTCCCCCCGGAGCCGGGCCCTCATCCCCCACCGTCCTTGCGCCGTCGGTCCCCGCGCAGCCGGCCGTGCTTCTGGCTGCCGGCCTGCGCCTTGACCAGGCCGAGTTCGCCGGCGAGGGCGAACAGGGCCTGGCGGATCTGGCCCCTGGGGTCGAGTTCGTGGAGGCGGCCGGCGTCGACGGCGGCCTGGAGTTCCTTGAAGTGGGCCGGGATCGCCGTCGTGGCCAGGGCGGTGCCGGTGATCTTCTGGATCAGCGGCGGCTGGATCTCCGCGCTGCGGCTGGTGCGGTTGACGACGACGGTGGTCTCCTCGGCCTTGCGGATCTGGAGCCGGTCCCACATGCGCACGACCCGTTTGGCGCCGCGTACGGCGACGACGTCGGGGGTGGTGACGAGCAGGGCGGTGTCGGCCATCTCGACGGCGGCGGCGGAGGCGCCGCTCGTCTGGGCGCCGCAGTCGATGACGACGGTCTCGTAGCGGGAGCGCAGGGCGCTGACGATCTGCCGGGCGGCGCGGTCGGTGACCTCCTCGCCGCGTTCGCCCTCGGCGGGGGCGAGGAGCAGGGCGAGGCCGGTGTCGTGGCGGAAGACGGCGTCGGCGAGGACGCGCGGGGAGATGTCGGTGATGGCGGCGAGGTCGACGACGGAGCGGCGGAACTGGACGTCCACGAAGGAGGCGATGTCGCCGGCCTGGAGGTCCATGTCGACGAGTGCGGTGGAGCGGCCGGAGGCCTGGGAGGCGAGGGCGAGCTGGAGCGCCACCAGGGTGGTGCCGACGCCGCCCTTGGCGCCGCTGACGGTGACGACGGTGCCGCCGGCCCCGGTGAACACATCCGTGCCGCCGTGGCCGAGGTGGCGGCGGACGCCGACGGACCAGGTGGCGACGGCCTGGACGCGGCTGGCGAGTTCGTCGTACGACAGCGGCAGCGCGATCACGCCGCGGGCGCCGGAGTCCATGGCGGCGGAGAACAGGCCGGGGCTCGCGTCGCTGGTGACGAGGATGACGCCGACGGCGGGGAAGCGCAGGGCGACCTCGCGGATCAGCTCCAGGGCGGGCACGGGCCCGATGCGCTCGTGGACGACGACGACCTCGGGGAGTTCGTCGACGGAGTCGGCGGCGAGGCGGGCGAGGGTGTCGACGAGCTGGGTGGAGTCGACGACGGGGGCGAGGGGTTCGGCGTCGGGGAGCTGGCTGAGGAGCGTCGTGAGGGACCGGACCGCGTCCGCGTCGCCGACGGCCGGGAGGATCCTCGTGGGCATGCGCGGCCGCCTCTCACTTGTCCTGGGCGAGTTCGTAGGTGCGGTCCTTGTCGGGGACGGCGGTGTCGCTGCCGGGCGCGACCAGGGCGAGGCGGACGCGCTGGGCGAAGGACTCGGCGTAGGTGAGGCGCTGGGCGTCGAGGGTGGACAGCGCGAAGGTGATGGGGACGGCCTCGCCGGCGCGGCGGGTGCGTTCGCTCGCGCCGGGTTCCAGGGGGGTCAGTTCGCCGACGTCGAGGACGCGGGCGCCCGTGACGACGATCCTGGACTGGTCGGGGGCGCCTTCGCGTTCGCCCTCGAAGGTGGCGTAGACGTTGACGGTGGAGCCCGGGGTGATCTTGCCGGCCACACCGGTCGCCGCGTCGATCATGATGGCGACCTCCTGCTGGCCGGGCCGGAGCTCGGGCCGGTCGACGATCATGTCGCTCTGGAGCAGGGAGCCCTTCTTCAGGGTGGTGATCGCGATCTTGCCGCGGATGTCGTCGAGGTCGGTGACCGCGGTGGCCGACAGCCAGCGCTCGGGCAGGCTGATCCTCCTGAACTGCCCGGGGTTCAGTGCGGTGT
The DNA here is from genome assembly GCF_044763135.1 of Streptomyces sp. NPDC096205. Classification (NCBI taxonomy): domain Bacteria; kingdom Bacillati; phylum Actinomycetota; class Actinomycetes; order Kitasatosporales; family Streptomycetaceae; genus Streptomyces; species Streptomyces sp. NPDC096205. The sequence goes on from NZ_JBIWFS010000007.1 coordinate 413,799, forward strand.
AGGGGTCCACGTCGCTCTTCAGCTCGTACGCGGTGACCTCGGGGCCGACCTTGGACTTCACGTCGTCGACGACGGAGAGCACGCCGGCGAAGGCGCCGAGGGCGCCCAGGACGGACAGGAGCAGGAGTATCACGCCACGGCGCTGACGGGAGTTCATGGACCGAGCAACCTCTATGGGGGGTGGGGTCGGGGGACTTCACTGCGCGGGTCAGCCGGTGAGCATGCGGCTCTCCGAGGCGGGCGGGACGGCGGAGCAGAACACACAGCGGTCGCCGATGACGTCGAGCCCGCACCAGTGGCACACGCTCTGCCGCACCGAGGCGACCAGTTGGTAGAGCACGGACAGGTCGGGCAGGAAGCTGCAGAACTCGGTCAGCCGGCCGGTGCCCCACCAGGCGGGCGACTCGGCGGGCAGCGGCGTCTCGCGCAGGCCTTGCGTGTTCCAGGCCGGGGCGAGGGTGGCGGTGACCCAGTCGGTGGGGTGCTGGCCCTTGGCGACCAGCATCGAGGTGGCGAACTCCGGTCCGGCGAGGGAGGCTTCGGGGCCGATCCGCACGAGCTGGGGGGCGGGGTGGGCGACGACGGCGAACTGGCTGCCCGGCATCCAGGACTTGGCGTGCGCCTTGAGGGTGACGGGCACGCGGTCGAGCTTGGCGACGGAGCCGAGGACGGCGCCGGCGTGCAGGTAGTGGGTGAGCAGCCGGCCGGCGCAGGCGAGGACGCCCGGGGCGAGGTCGCAGGAGGCGAGCTGGCGCAGCTGCCGGGCGAGGACGGCGACGGCGAGCGGCGGCAGATCGGGGCCGAAGAGGGCGATGCGGTCGCTCTCCAGCAGGGAGCGGACCGTACGCAGACGCCGTTCGACGGCCGGGGAGACGCCGGGCGTGTGGACGACGATCACATGGCCGTGCTGCTCGACGAGCGTGTGCAGGCGGGCGACGGACTGGTCGAGCGGCTCGCGGTCGAGGCCGGCCAGGACGGCCGCGGGCAGGGTGCGTTCGTCCAGCGGCGGCAGCGCCAGGTCGGCACCGGTCACGGCAACGGCAGTTGGCACGCGCAGCTCCCCGAATCCCCGCCAGTCGGCTCGCCGGGAGTTACTCCGGAGCACCGAGATGACTTCATTGCGTGACTACCTCGGCACTGTACCCACGGCCCTGTGACCGGAGAACAGCGTTTGGTGAGCTCCGGTGGAACTGCTGGCGCACAAGTCGCGTCAAAACGGGTCAGGTTGCGCGCTCAGGCCTTCAACTGGCGCTTCTGTTGGCGAGTTGGTCTGGACCTCTTGACACGTCCTATTGGTCTGGACCAACTTGGACGTCCAGCGGTGGCCACCGTCCCCATCCCACTCCCCCACCGGAGGCCCCAGTGGACCGCGCAACACGCCCGAGACGGACCCGCCTGTGGGCCGGTGCCGTCACCGCCGCCCTGGCCCTGTCCCTCACCGCCGCCGTCGAGGCATCCGCGGCCGACATCAACAACGCGAAGAACGCCGGCTTCGAGTCGGGCCTCGCCAACTGGACGTGCAGCGCGAACAGCGGCACCACCGTCTCCTCGCCCGTGCACGGCGGCTCGGCCGCGCTGCGGGCGACCCCGGCCGGGCAGGACAACGCCCGCTGCTCCCAGACCGTCGCGGTCAGGCCGAACGCGACGTACACCCTCAGCGCCTGGGTGCAGGGCGGCTACACCTATCTCGGCGCCACCGGCACCGGCACCACCGATGTGTCGACCTGGACGCCGGACTCGTCCTCCTTCAAGCAGCTGTCGACGACCTTCACCACCGGCGCCTCCACCACCTCGGTCACCGTCTATCTGCACGGCTGGTACGGCCAGGCCGCCTATCTCGCCGACGACGTCTCGGTCTTCGGCCCCGACGGCGGCGGGGGCACCGACCCGGGCCCGACGGTCCCCGGCGCCCCCACGGGCCTCGCGGTCTCCGGTACGACGTCGTCGTCGGTGTCGCTGGCCTGGAACGCCGTGTCCGGCGCGACCGGGTACAGCGTCTACCGCGACGGCACCAGGGTCACCGCGGTCACCGGCACCTCGGCGACCGTGACCGGACTGGCCGCCTCCACCGCGTACTCCTTCCAGGTCACCGCCACCAACGCGGCCGGTGAGTCGCCGAAGTCGGCGGCCGTGACCGGCACGACCGCGCCCACGGGCGGCGGCGGGGGCGGGAGCCTGCCCAGGCACGCGGTGACCGGCTACTGGCAGAACTTCAACAACGGGGCGACCGTCCAGAAGATCTCCGACGTGCCGGGTCAGTACGACATCATCGCCGTGGCCTTCGCGGACGCGACCGGCACACCGGGGGCCGTCACCTTCAACCTCGACTCGGCCGGGCTCGGCGGCTACACCGTCGACCAGTTCAAGGCCGACATCCGCGCCAAGCAGGCCGCCGGCAAGAAGGTCATCGTCTCGGTGGGCGGCGAGCGGGGCACGGTGAGCGTCAACGACTCCGCCTCGGCCACGAACTTCGCCGACTCGCTCTACACGCTGATGCAGACGTACGGCTTCGACGGCGTCGACATCGACCTGGAGAACGGGCTGAACGCCACCTACATGACCCAGGCGCTGCGGTCGCTGTCGGCGAAGGCGGGCCCGTCGCTGATCATCACGATGGCTCCGCAGACGATCGACATGCAGTCGACGTCGAACGCCTACTTCCGGACGGCCCTGAACATCAAGGACATCCTCACGGTCGTCAACATGCAGTACTACAACAGCGGTTCGATGCTGGGCTGCGACGGCAAGGTGTACTCACAGGGCTCGGTGGACTTCCTCACCGCGCTGGCCTGCATCCAGCTGGAGGGCGGGCTCGCCCCGTCCCAGGTGGGGCTGGGGCTGCCCGCCTCCACGCGCGGCGCGGGCAGCGGCTACGTGTCGCCGGCCGTGGTGAAGAACGCCCTCGACTGTCTGGCCCGCGGCACCGGCTGCGGCACCTTCAAGCCGTCACGCACCTACCCCGACCTGCGCGGGGCGATGACCTGGTCCACCAACTGGGACGCCACCGCGGGCAACGCGTGGTCGAACGCGGTGGGGCCGCACGTGCACGCGTTGCCGTAGGCCCGCGACAGCCGTGGCCGGAGGGTCAGAAGAACTCCGACCACGGCTGGTCCCAGATCTGCTTCACGCACAGCACCAGGAAGAGCAGCCCGGCGAGCGCGAGCATCGTGTTGCTGAGCGGCCCGTTGCGCCAGGCGCGCGGGGTCCGGGCGGAGTTGAGCAGCCACAGCAGCGTGCCCGCCAGGAACGGCAGGAAGGCCGCGCCCAGGACGCCGTAGATGATGACCAGACGGAAGGGCTGGTCCTGGAAGAGCAGAACGATCGGCGGGAAGGTCAGCCACAGCAGGTAGGCGCGGAAGGGCCAGGAGCGCTCGCGGGCGCCGGAGGCGACCTCCTCGCCGCGGGCGGCCTCGGTGCCGGGGCGCAGCCGGGCGACGAAGTCGGCGAACATCAGGCTCACTCCGTGCCAGACGCCGATCAGGGAGGTGTAGGAGGTGGCGAAGAAGCCGATCAGGAAGAACTTGGCGGTGGCGGAGCCGTACTCGGCCTCCAGGATGTCGCCGAGCTGGATCAGCCCCTTGTCGCCGCTGGCGATGGCCACGTTCGCGGAGTGCAGCATCTCGGCGCCGACGAACAGCATGGCGACGACGAAGATGCCGGTGGTGGCGTAGGCGACCCGGTTGTCCAGGCGCATGACCTTCATCCAGCCGGTGTCGGTCCAGCCCTTGGCGTTGACCCAGTAGCCGTACGCGGCAAGGGTGATGGTGCCGCCGACGCCGCCGATCAGGCCGAGGGTGTTGAGGACGGAGTCCTTCTCGTCGGGCAGCACGGGCAGCAGGCCCGCGAAGGCGTCCGGGAGGTTGGGGGTGACCCGGATCGCGAGGTAGACCGTCACCAGGAACATGACGCCGACCAGGACGGTCATGACCTTCTCGAACACGGCGTACCGGTTGAACCAGACGAACACCAGGCCCGTCAGGCCGCAGGCGATCGCCCACCACTTCAGGTCCATCACGTCCGGGAAGAGCGCCTGGAGCGGCAGCGCGCTGGAGGACATCGCGGCGGCGCCGTAGACGAAGCCCCAGACGACGGCGTAGACCGCGAAGAACCAGGTCGTCCAGCGGCCGAGGCTCGCCCAGCCGTCGAAGAGGGTGCGGCCGGTGGACAGATGCCAGCGGCCGGCCGCCTCCGCGAGGGAGATCTTGACCAGGCAGCCGACGATCGCGGCCCACAGCAGGGTGTAGCCGAAGCTGCTGCCCGCGATGAGGGTGGCGACGAGGTCGCCGGCGCCGACGCCGGTGGCCGCGACGACGATGCCGGGTCCGATGTGGCGCCAACTCGACGGCCGCATCGGCGATTCGGTCTCGGATGTGACGCCTGGTTCCGTGGGGTGTCCCGTGGTGTCCGCCATGAGCGTCAAGAAAGCGCAAGGGCGGGTGCGGGGCAAGAGGGCCTGCCCGGATCTGCACCCGATGCGCGCAAGGCGCGGGTCCCCATACGGCCGGTTCTGATATTGACCTGAACATGCCACCCGCGCACCATGGGCGCCACACCCGCACCTGTCGCACGGAAGCACCACCCCCCAGCTCCACTCCCCACTTCCGGAAGACCCCGGAATCCCTGGAGAACCAAGGAGACTTCATGCGACTCCGCATACGCGGCTCAGGCGCCCGCCCCACCAGAAGGTCCGCCGCGCTGGCCGCCGTCCTCGCCCTCGCGCTCGCCGCCCCCGTCTCGGCGACCGTCGCCGACGCCGACAGCGCCGCGAAGGCGGCCCCCTCCGCCGACGACATCCGGCAGTACGAGGTCCACGTCCACAACAGCACCGCCGCCGAGCGCACCGCCGTCACCGCGGCCGGCGTGACCGTGGACCAGACCGACGAGGAGGGCCTGGTCGTCTCCGGCCGGGCCGACCAGATCCGCCGGCTGCGGGCGAAGGGCTACCAGGTCACCGCACTGCCCGACGCCTCCGCCCGGATCGCCGAGGACGACATCCGGCTCTACGACTTCCCCTCGGCCGACTCGCGGTACCACAACTACGCCGAGATGAACGCCGAGATCGACCAGCGGCTCGCGGCCTACCCGAACATCATGAGCAAGCGGGTCATCGGCAAGTCCTACCAGGGCCGCGACATCGTCGCCATCAAGATCAGCGACAACGTGGCCACCGACGAGGCCGAGCCGGAGGTGCTGTTCACCCACCACCAGCACGCCCGCGAACACCTCACCGTGGAGATGGCGCTGTACCTGCTGCGCGAGCTCGGCGCGGGCTACGGCTCCGACTCGCGCATCACGAGCATGGTGAACGGCCGCGAGATCTGGATCGTGCCCGACCTCAACCCCGACGGCGGCGAGTACGACATCGCCTCCGGCTCCTACCGTTCCTGGCGCAAGAACCGGCAGCCCAACTCCGGTTCCTCGTACGTCGGCACCGACCTCAACCGCAACTGGAACTACCGCTGGGGCTGCTGCGGCGGCTCCTCCGGCTCGACGTCCTCGGAGACCTACCGCGGCACGGCGGCCGAGTCGGCGCCCGAGGTGAAGGTCGTCGCCGACTTCGTGCGCAGCCGGGTCGTCGGAGGCGTGCAGCAGATCAAGGCGGCCATCGACTTCCACACGTACAGCGAGCTGGTGCTGTGGCCGTTCGGCTACACCTACTCGGACACCACGACCGGCATGACGGCCGACGACCGCAACGCCTTCGCGACCGTCGGCCAGAAGATGGCGGCCAGCAACGGCTACACGCCCGAGCAGTCGAGCGACCTGTACATCACCGACGGGTCCATCGACGACTACCTGTGGGGCGCCCACAAGATCTTCGGCTACACCTTCGAGATGTACCCGTCGTCCGGCGGCGGCGGCTTCTACCCGCCCGACGAGGTCATCGAGCGGGAGACGTCCCGCAACCGGGACGCGGTGCTCCAACTGCTGGAGAACTCCGACTGTATGTACCGGTCGATCGGCAAGGCCGCGCAGTACTGCGCCTAGTCCGCGGCTTCTTCGCCCGCGGGCCCTTCGCCCGTGGCCTCTTCCTCGAAGTACGCGTCGAGGACCGCGTCCAGCTGCGTGTCCCAGTCCTTGTGCTGGGCACGGGACTTGGCCTCGATCTCGATCGGGTACCAGCGGCGGTCGGGGGTGTGGACGGTGACCGTGTACCGCTTGCCGAAGCGGCCGGTCTCCGTCTCCACCGCGCCGATCTCGTCCCACCGGAACTCGCACTCCTGGTCGTCCAGGGCGAGCCGGACACCGGTGGCGTCCGCGACGATCCGCGCGCGCCGGTCGGCGGCCTCGAACACGGGGCCGTCGACGGGCGCCTCGACGGAGGCCTCCTCGGCGGGGGCCGCGGCCTCTTCGGCGTCGACCGCGGCCTCTTCGGCGGCGGACTCGGCCTCTTCGGCGGCGGCCTCGATCTCGGCCTCGGCCTCGGGCCGGGCGTCCTCCGGCTCCTCCTTGGACACGGGGCCCGTGAGTCCGGGGATGTGCGCCGGGTTCACTCCGGCGTCCAGGGGCTGACTGCTCGAACCTATGCGCTGCTCCACAGCGGAGCAGTATGGTCGACGATCCTGTGCCGCACACAGCCAGCCCCGGCATCGTTATACGAAGATGCTCAACCCGGCGGCCATCACGAAGCCCACCACCGAGAGCACCGACTCCAGCACGGTCCAGGTCCGCAGGGTGTCCCGCTCGCTGATGCCGAAGTACTTGGCGACCATCCAGAAGCCTCCGTCGTTGACGTGCGAGGCGAAGATGGAGCCGGCCGAGATGGCCATGATGACGAGGGCGACGAACGCCTGGGAGTGGTCGCCCTCGGCGAGCAGCGGGGCGACGATGCCCGCGGTCGTGACGATGGCGACCGTCGCCGAGCCCTGGGCGACCCGCAGCACCACGGAGATCAGGTACGACAGCACGATCACCGGCAGGCCGACGTCGTGGAAGGTGTCCGACAGGGCCTGCGCCACCCCGCTCGCCTTCAGTACGGCGCCGAAGACCCCGCCCGCGCCGACGACGAGCAGGATGTTGCCGACCGGCTTCAGGGACGAAGTGGACACGGTCTCCAGCGACTTGCGGGACCAGCCGCGGCGGACGCCGAGGACGTAGTAGGCGAGCAGCAGGGCGATCGTCAGGGCCACGAAGGGATGGCCGAAGAACTCGATCACCGAGCGCGGGGTGGAGGGGTCCAGGGCGATCGACGAGAAGGTCGCGGCGAGGATCAGGATCAGCGGCGTACCGATGACGGCGAGGACCGTGCCGAGGGCGACGGGCTGCTCACGGGGCTCGGCCTGCTCGGCCCGCACCGCGCGCTTGGCGTCCTCGGCCGCCTCCACCATGTCCTGCGGCACGGCCACGAAGATCCGGCGTCCGATCCACGCCGAGAACAGCCACGCGGCCAGCACGGCGGGGACGCCGCAGACGACGCCCATGAGGATGACCCAGCCGAGGTCGACGTGGAGGAGTCCGGCCGCGGCCACGGGGCCGGGGTGCGGCGGCAGGAAGGCGTGGGTCATGGACAGGCCCGCGAGCAGCGGCAGGCAGTACAGCAGGATCGACCGGCCGGACCGCTTGGCGGCGGCGTAGACGATCGGCGCGAGGACGAAGATGCCCACGTCGAAGAAGACCGGGATGCCGAAGACGACACCCGTCACGCCCATGGCGAGCGGGGCGCGCTTCTCCCCGAACAGGCCGAGCAGGCGTGAGGCGAGCACCTCGGCCCCGCCGCTGACCTCCAGGATCGCGCCGAGCATGGTGCCGAGGCCGATGATGATCGCGACATGGCCGAGGATGCCGCCCATGCCGGACTCGATGGTGGAGACGGCGTCGCTGCGCTGGACGGTGCCGAAGAGCTCCGTGACCGAGAGGCCGGCGAGCAGGCCGACGGCTATGGAGACGGCGAGCAGCGCGACGAACGGCTGGAGCCGCACCTTGATGATCAGGAAGAGCAGCAGGGCGATACCGACGGCGGCGACGGTCAGCAGCCCGGCCGTGCCGTCGATCAACGTCAGAAGGCCACCGGTGTGGGGTGGGGCCTCGGGGGCGGGAGCGGCGAGCGAATAGGACATACGGGGGTCCTCTACGTAAGGGCATGGAGCTTTCGGGCAGGGGGGATCGCGGCACGGCACCGCGGTGGGTGCCGTGCCGTCGGGTGCGGCGTACGAAGAAGAAGCGGCGTCAGCCGAGGACAGCGGTGTCAGCCGGGGAGGGTGGCGTCAGCCGAGGACGGCGAGCGCGTCGATCTCGATGAGCAGCCCGGCGGGGAGGCCGACGTAGACGGTCGTGCGGGCGGCGGGCGGGGCGGTGAGGTTCTGCGCCTCGAAATAGACGTTGTAGATCTCGTTCATCTCGGCGAAGTGCGCCACGTCCGTCAGATAGACGCGGATCATCATCACGTCGTCCCAGGAGGCGCCGCCCTCCTCCAGGATCGCCTTGACGTTGGCGAGGGTCTGCAGGGTCTGCTCACGCAGGCTGGGCCCGGCGGGCGTGGGGGGCTTGCCGTCCTCGGCGGGCAGGAAGCCGACCTGGCCGGCGACCTGCAGGATGTTGCCCTTCTTCACGCCGTGCGAGAACTTCGCGGGCGGGACGGTGTGGGTCTTCGGGGTGAGCGCGATCTTGTCCGTCATGCGGGGTCCCTTACGGTCGTTCGTCCGGAGTACTCGCCGCTGATGGCGTCCGCGCTGCGGCGCACCAGCGGGAGCAGGGTGAGGAGTTCGTCGGCGGTGACGACGACGTTCGGCGCGGACACCGACATCGCGGCGACCACCCGGCCGTCGGCACCGCGGATCGGCGCGGCGACGCAGTTGATGGACTCCTCGTGGCCGCCGAGGTCGGAGGCCCAGCCCTGTTCGCGCGCCTGCGTGAGTTCCCTGAGGAAAGCCTCCGCGTTCGGCGTCGAACGGGCCGTGTACAGGGGGTAGTCGAGCTTCTCGGCGACCGCCCGGCGCTCGGCCTCGGGCAGGTCGGCGAGCAGCAGCTTGGCGACGGCCGCGACCGTGATCGCGACGGGCTTGCCGATCCGGGAGTACATGCGCACCGGGTAGCGGCTGTCGACCTTGTCGATGTAGAGCACCTCGCCCTCCTCGTACACGGCGAGGTGCACGGTGTGCCCGCACTCCTCGTTGAGGCGCAGGAGGTGGGGGTGGGCGATCTCGCGGATGTCGAGGTTCTCCATCGCCTCCTGGGCGAGCGCGAAGAGCCGGGCGCCGAGCCGGTAGCGCTGGTCGGACTGGCGGTAGACCAGCCCGTGTTCGTGCAGGGTGCGCAGCAGCCGCAGCGCGGTGCTCTTGTGGACACCGAGGCGGTCGGCGACCTGCCCCAGGTCGGCGGGGCCCTCCGCGAGCAGCGGCAGGATGCTCAGTGCCCGGTCGACGGTCTGGCTCATGGCGTACGTACCTCCTCCAAGGCCTTACCGGCACGCGTCCAGCCGGGGCCGAGTCGAAGTCTCCCCCACGCGTCCTCTCCGAGGGCGGCGAGCCGATCGGCGTGGCCTCGGGAAGGGGGCACGGCGAGATCCCCGGGGACGGTGAGCACGGCCGCGGCCCACAGGTGCCCGTGCCGCAGCCGCTCCCGCACGGGCAGCCCCCGCAGAGTGGCGGAGAGAAACCCAGCGGCGAAGGCGTCCCCGGCACCGACAGCGGCTACGACCTGAACTTCTGGGGCGGGGCTGAAGTGCGTGCCCTCAAGGGGCGCGGGGAACTTCGCGACCAGCCCACGAGAACCCGCAGACGGCAGACGACGCCGACCACCCCGCTCATAGGCCGCAGCCCCCGCCGCCCCCTGCTTGACGACGACCAGCTCAGGCCCGTCCAGCGCCTCGACCAGCGCCCTCTCGTCACACAGCCCCCACGCCTCCCGAGCCTCATCCGCCCCCACGAACACCACATCCGCTCGCCGGGCGAGATCGAGCAGCACCTCCGGCCCCGCCGATCCACCCCACAGCCCCTCGCGGAAGTTCACATCGAAGGACACGAGCGGCCGCCCACCCCGCGGAGCGGTCAGTTCCCACAGCAGATCGAGACAGTTCCCCGACAGCGCGGCCGTGATCCCGGAAAGGTGCAGCACCCGCCCCGAAAGGGCCACGGAGAGGTCGACGTTCGTCGTGCTCATCGCGGACGCCGCCGACCCGGCCCGGTAGTACGCCACCTCGTGCGCGTCCGTCGACCGATCCCCCGCCGTACGGAAGTACACCCCGGTCGGCCGCTCCGGGTCCCGTCCGACGGCCGTGACGTCGACGCCGTACGCGCCCACGGCCTGCACGAGATGGTCCCCGAACCCGTCCACCCCGACCCGGCTGACCCACCTCACCGCATGGCCGGCGGCAGCCAGCGCGCACGCCACGTTGGACTCCGCGCCGCCGATGCCGCGCTCGAACGACGGCACGTCGGCGAGCCGTCCCGGCCGGGTGGGCAGGAACGTGACCATGGACTCGCCGAGGGCGACGACGTCCACGACGTCCGGGGTGGGTCCGGTGACAGTCACGATGGTCGGATGCTCCTTCGGGGTGCGCGGCCGCTCCGTTGACCCCGCGTCGGCCGAGATGTTAGACAGCAGCAAGCGCCATACGCAACGGATGTTGCACATAATGCAACGGCCCAGATCAGGAGGCCCCATGAGCATCGAGTCGCCGACCGCACTGGCCGCGGAACGCGTGGACCACCGCTTCAAGGGCCTCCCGCCGGACGCCGAAGGCCTCACCGTCGGCGAGCTGGCCGCCCAGCGCCGCAACCTCTTCACCGGCGGCTTCACCACGCCCGTGCTCGCGCTGTCCGCCGAGCGTCTGGAGCACAATCTGCGGCTGATGGAGACGTACGCCGAACGCCACGGCCTCGCCTTCGCCCCGCACGGCAAGACCACCATGGCTCCCCAGCTGTTCCAGCGGCAGATCGAGCACGGGGCGTGGGGCATCACGCTGGCCGTGCCGCACCAGGTCCGTGTGGCCCGGGCGTTCGGGTTCGGGCGCGTCTTCCTCGCCAACGAGCTCGTCGACCCGGCCGCCCTCGGCTGGATCGCCGCCGAGCTCGCCGCCGACCCGGACTTCCGTCTCGTCTGCTACGTCGACTCCGTACGCGGGGTGCAGCTGATGGACGCGGCCCTGCGGGGCACCCCGCGTCCGGTGGACGTCGTCGTCGAGCTGGCCGCCGGGGAGGGCGCCCGCACCGGGGTCCGTACCGAGGCGGAGTGCGCGGCCGTCGCCGAGGCGGTGGCGGCGACCGGGACGCTGCGTCTGGTCGGCGTCGCCGGATACGAGGGCGAGGTGCCGCAGGCGACGCCTGAGCGGGTGCACGCCTGGCTGCGGCGGCTGGTGGCGCTGGCCGTCGACCTCGACAAGGCGGGACGGTTCGACCGTACGGAGGAGATCGTCGTCAGCGCGGGCGGCAGCGCCTGGTTCGACGCGGTGGCCGAGGTGTTCGCGGAGATCCCCGCACTGTCCCGGCCGGTGCTGAAGCTGCTGCGCTCCGGCGCGTACGTCTCGCACGACGACGGGCACTACCGCAGGCTGACCCCCTTCAACCGGGTCCCCGAGGAGGGCGCCCTGGAGCCCGCCTTCCGGCTGTGGACGCAGGTGGTCTCGCGGCCCGCCCCCGACCAGGCGTTCGTCAACGCGGGCAAGCGGGACGCGGCGTACGACCTCGATCTGCCCTTCGCGCAGGTGGTTCGCCGGGACGGCATCGAGCGCCCGGCCACCGGCGTCTCGGTGACGGCCCTGTCCGACCAGCATGCGTGGCTGCGCACGACCGAGGAAGCCGATCTGGAGGTCGGGGACTGGGTGGGGCTCGGGCTGTCCCATCCGTGCACGTCGTTCGACAAGTGGCAGCTGATCCCGGTGGCCGAGGCGGACGGCACGGTCGTCGACTACATCCGTACGTTCTTCTAGGAGGCCCCGTGGAAGACCTCGTCATCCGGGACGCGGACGTCGTCGACGGCTCCGGCGGGCCCTCCTACCGGGCGGACGTCGTGGTCGACGGCGGCCGGATCGTGTCGATCGTCAAGGAGGCGGCGGCCGCCGGCTGCCAACGGCCTCGCGCCATACGGGAGTTGGACGCGGAGGGCCTCGTCCTCTCCCCCGGCTTCATCGACATGCACGCGCACAGCGACCTCGCGCTGCTGCGCGACCCCGACCACAGCGCCAAGGCCGCCCAGGGCGTGACGCTGGAGGTCCTCGGTCAGGACGGGCTGTCGTACGCCCCGGTCGACGACCGCACGCTTCAGGAGGTGCGCCGGGCGATCACCGGCTGGAACGGCCACGGCGACGACATCGACTTCGACTGGCGCTCGGTCGGCGAGTACCTGGACCGCCTCGACCGGGGCATCGCCGTCAACGCGGCCTATCTGATCCCGCAGGGCACGGTCCGCGCGCTCGTCGTCGGCTGGGAGGACCGCCCGGCCACCCCCGAGGAGCTGGACCGGATGCGGCGGCTGGTCGCGGAGGGCCTGGAGCAGGGCGCGGTGGGCCTGTCGTCGGGGCTCACCTACACGCCGGGCATGTACGCCGAGGACGCCGAACTCACCGAGCTGTGCCGGGTGGTGGCGTCGTACGGCGGCTACTACTGCCCGCACCACCGCTCCTACGGGGCGGGCGCGCTGGAGGCGTACGCGGAGATGGTGGAGCTGACGCGGCAGGCGGGCTGCGCGCTGCATCTGGCGCACGCGACGATGAACTTCGGCGTGAACGAGGGCCGGGCGCCCGAGCTGCTGGCCCTGCTGGACGAGGCCCTGGCGGCGGGGGCCGACATCAGCCTGGACACGTACCCCTACACCCCGGGCAGCACCACGCTCGCCGCGCTGCTGCCGAGCTGGGCGAGCGAGGGCGGCCCGCAGGCGCTGCTGGACCGGCTGAGGGGCGACGGGACCGCCGAGCGCATCCGGCACGACCTGGAGGTCACCGGCTCGGACGGCTGCCACGGGGTGCCCGTCGACTGGAACACCATCGAGATCTCCGGGGTGGGCGACCCCTCCCTGTCCGGTGAGGTCGGCCGCCGCCTGGACGGCTGGGCGACGGCCCGCCGGCTGCTCCTGAAGGACCGGCTGGCCACCTCGATCCTCCAGCACGTGGGGCACGAGGAGAACGTCCGGGCGATCATGCGCCACCGGGTGCACACCGGCGGCTCGGACGGCATCCTGCAGGGCGCCAAGCCGCATCCGCGGGCGTACGGCACCTTCCCGCACTACCTCGGGACCTACGTCCGTGAGCTGGGCGTGCTGTCGCTGGAGGAGTGCGTCGCGCACCTCACCTCGCGGCCCGCGGCCCGGCTGCGACTGCCGGACCGCGGTCTGGTGCGCGAGGGTCACCGGGCCGACCTGGTGCTCTTCGACCCGGCGACCGTCGCCGCGGGCTCCACCTACGACCGCCCGCGCGCCCTGCCGACGGGCATCCCGTACGTCCTGGTGGACGGGAGGTTCGTCATCGAGGAGGGGCGGCGGACGGACGTGCTGGCGGGACGGGCGGTGCGCAGGACGCCCGTGTAGGTGCACTTACGGCTTGGGCAGCGCGCAGCCGCTCGCGTACAGGTCCAGCTTGTTGTCCAGGCCGAAGCAGGCGGCGAGGAGGTAGGTCTGCTGGGCGTAGTTGATGCCCTGGCGGACCGTGACGTTGCCGTTCTCGTCGACCTCGCAGGGGTTGTTGACGGTGCAGCTCTGGCCGTCCTCGTTGCCGGTGTTGTTGACGGCGACGACCCGGCCGGTGCTCTGGTCGATCACGGGCGAGCCCGAGGTGCCGCCGATGGTGTTGCAGGCGGAGGTGTAGCGGACGGAGTCCTTCCAGGTCCAGCCGCCCTCGCGCATGCGGTAGACGAAGCCGTCGACGGAGCAGTTGTAGATCCGCTTCCAGTAGCCGGAGACGACGCTGATGGCGGTGCCGGCGACCGGGTGGGTGTCGTTCAGGGTGAGGGCGTTGATGCCGTAGGTGCTGCGGATCGAGGCGTAGGAGCGGGTGAGCTGGTAGACGGCGACGTCGGTGTCGGTCATCGTCGAGTAGGCGATCTTGCTCGCGCGCAGGGTGCCGACGCGGGTGCCCGAGGAGTTCAGCAGGCTGAAGGAGCGGGTGGAGGGCTGGTCGACGACGACCTCGCCCGGGTCCGGCATGCCGGTCTCCAGACAGTGGCCGTTGGTGAGGACGAGCGCCGGGTCGTCGTCGGCCGAGTCGGGCATGCGGATCACGGAGCCTGAGCAGTTGCTGAGTGCCACGGTGCCGGCGAAGTTGACGGCCTTGACGGCGGGCGCCGCGCTCCCGCTGTCCGTCTCGGTGGCCGCGACGGCGGGTGCCGCACCCGCCCCGGTGATCACCAGGGCGGCGAGTGCGGCGAGGAGAGGCTTGTTCATGTGGGGTCCCCTCTATGGACGTGAGCGGCCGGAGATCTTCCGGCCGCCCCGTTCTTGTCATGCGCATTGTTAATGCGGTGACGGGAGGGGACAAGGAGTCGTTTCCGGCCCGGCTGGCCGATTGGCGACTGACTGCCTCGGGCCTAGCCTTTGGGTCCTTTGGTCTCCGGCCTGCCCTGCCCGCGGCCGGGCTTGGCGTCGGTGGCCGTGGGCGAGGCCTCGGGGGCCGAGGGGCCTGCGGTGGGGGCGGTGGAGGCGGTGGGCTGCCCGCTCTCCGTGGGGTCCTGCGCTCCGGGCTCGACCGAGGAGCTCGCCGAGGCGCCGGGAGAGGCGGCCGAGGAAGCGTCGGCGGCCGACGGGCCGGTCGCCTGGGAGGCGGGCCCGTCGGGGCCCTCGGTGGCGCCGGACCCCGAGGAGTCCGAGGAGTCCGCGGCGTCCGTCGCGTCCTGCACCGTCGGCCCCGTACGGTCGCCACGGCCGACCGGGTCGTCGTCCGAGGACCCGCCGAAGGAGAAGCCCGCCACGAGGGCGGCGAGGGAGACGACACCGATGGCGCCGCCCGCGAACAGCAGCCGGCGGTCGCGGCGGGCGGCGGCCCGGCGCGCGTCCCGCCGGGTGGCGGCACGGCCGGCGGGGAGGCCGGTGGGGACACCCGTCGAGTCGTCGGCCACCTGGGGGAGCTGCGCCGTCTCGTCGTAGGCGTTCTGCCAGCCGTGGGCGGCGGCGGGGTCCGCGTACTCGTCGTAGGCGGGGACGGCACCGGCCACCTGCGGGTGGTAGACGTTCGGCGGCGTCCCGAGCACGGCCTGCCCGTCGTACCCGCCGGTGGCGGGGGCGGCCGCGCTCGGGGGGTACGGCCCGGGGTCGGGTTGACGGTACTCAGACATGGGCGCGCATTTTAGAGACTGGCGGGTAGGTTGCGACAGCTACCGGCGATAACCGAGCAAACCGGGCGTCTCACGTGGCGGAAAACACGACCCGAGGTGCCGGAGCGGGCCGTAAGCTCCCAGACATGCAGGTGATCCAGTCGACCAAGCTCGCCAACGTCTGTTACGAGATCCGGGGCCCGGTTCTCGAAGAGGCCATGCGGCTTGAGGCGGCGGGCCACCGCATCCTCAAGCTGAACACCGGGAACCCGGCCGCCTTCGGCTTCGAGTGCCCGCCGGAGATCCTGGAGGACATCCTCCGCAACGTCTCCACCGCGCACGGCTACGGCGACGCGAAGGGCCTGCTGGCCGCGCGCCGGGCGGTCGTCATGCACAACCAGACCCTCGGCATCGAGACGGACGTCGAGCACGTCTTCGTCGGCAACGGCGTCTCCGAGCTGATCGTGATGGCGATGCAGGGCCTGCTGGACGACGGCGACGAGGTGCTGGTGCCGGCCCCGGACTATCCGCTGTGGACGGCGGCGGTGTCCCTGTCGGGCGGTACGGCGGTGCACTACCGCTGCGACGAGCAGTCCGACTGGATGCCGGACCTGGCGGACGTGGAGCGCAAGGTCACCGACCGCACCAAGGCGATCGTCATCATCAACCCGAACAACCCGACCGGTGCGGTGTACGACCGGGCGATGATCGAGGGCCTGACGGACATCGCGCGCCGCCACAACCTGCTGGTCTGCTCGGACGAGATCTACGACAAGATCCTCTACGACGGCGCCACGCACATCCCGACCGCGTCGGTCGCCCCCGACCTGCTCACCCTCACCTTCAACGGCATGTCGAAGGCGTACCGGGTGGCCGGCTACCGGGTGGGCTGGATGTCGATCTCCGGCCCGCGCGCGCACGCCGAGTCCTACATCGAGGGCCTGACGATCCTGGCGAACATGCGGCTGTGCGCGAACATGCCGGGGCAGCACGGGGTGGTCGCGGCGCTGAGCGGACGCCAGTCGATCAACGACCTGGTGCTGCCGGGCGGGCGGCTGAAGGAACAGATGGACGTGGCGCACTCGATGCTGACGCAGATCCCGGGCGTGACGTGCGTACGGCCGAAGGGGGCGCTGTATCTGTTCCCCCGGCTGGACCCGAAGGTCTTCAAGATCAAGGACGACCGGCAGCTGGTGCTGGATCTGCTGCGCCGCGAGAAGATCATGGTCGTCCAGGGGACGGGCTTCAACTGGCCCGAGCCGGACCACTTCCGTGTGGTGACCCTGCCGACGGCGCGCGACCTTCAGGACGCGATCGGCCGGATCGGGAACTTCCTGGACGGCTACAGCCAGCCCTGACGGCCCTGTTTTGCGAACGGCTCAACTTTAGACTGAATCCAAGCTAGGATGGCTTCTGTAGAGAGCAGGAGGCCATCCATGTACGAACCGATCCGCACTGAGCCTTCCCGCAGGTCCGTCCACAGCACGACGATGGCCGGCACGTCCTCGGAATTCCCGCACCGCTCGCGGGAGGAAGAGCTGGACATCCAGCTCGCGGGCCATCTCGGCGCGCTGCTCGCCGTCACCGACGAACTGCGCGCCCTGACGCCGTCCGCCGACCTGGACGAGGCGGCGGCCCGTCTCGCCGAGCAGGTGTCCCGCCTGCGCGGCGGCCCGGCGCCGGTCCGCGCGGTCCCGGCCGCCACCGGTGAGATCACGGCCCTGCACCAGCGGGCCCACACCCTCGCCGGGCGCGCCCTGGTCGTCGCCGCGTCCCGTGCGGACACGGCGTCCGCGATCCTCGCCGCCGAGCGCATGGACGCCCACACCGAGGCCCTCGCGTCCCGCGAGCCGGCCCTTTCCTGAGCCCCCCCGGGGCTCCCCTCCACGGCCCCGGTCCGCGTGCGACCGCAGCGACGCGCGGACCGGGTGCCACACACTGCGTTGGCTCGAGCCGGGTATCGCCGTTGGGGCTGCCGATGGTGGGCGGCTTTCGGTTGTCCGTGGCTGGTCGCGGGGGGGGGGGGGGGGGGGGGGGGGGGGGGCCCGGCGGGGGGGGGGGGGGGGGGGGGGGGGGGGGGCCCCCCCCCCCCCCCCCCGGCCCGCGGTGGGGTGAGGCGGAGGAGGCGCTCAGGCGGCCCCTGGGTCGTCAGGT
>NZ_JBIWFS010000007.1:431136-545452 GCF_044763135.1 Streptomyces sp. NPDC096205
CGCAGTTCCCCGCGCCCCTGGGTGGGCCCAGCCAGGGGCGCGGGGAACTGCGCGACCAGCCCTCCACGGTCCGCAGGTGACGTCATGAAGGCGGGGACCCCGGGCGTCGGAGGCGCGTGGCCAGGATGCCCATCGTGAGCATCAAGGTCGGCAGGACCAGCATGGCGGTGCGGAGGGTCGTGGTGGAGGCGAGGGCGCCGATGAGTGGGGGGCCGGCGAGGAAGCCGACGTAGCCGATGGCGGAGACGGCGGCGATGGCGGGGCCGGGAGTGTCGGGGCGTCGGGCGGCGGCGTGGGCGAAGACGACCGGGATGACGGCGGCCATGCCCAGGCCGAGGAGGGCGTAGCCGGTGAAGCCGGCCGGGGTGGTGGGGGACGCGATCGGGGTCACGGCTCCCGCGCCTGCCAGGGCCGCGCAGGCCACGGTGAAGCGGACCGTGCCCAGGCGGGTGCGGATGCGGTCGGCGGAGAGGCGGCCGAGGACCATGCCCGCGGAGAAGACCGCGTAGCCGAGGCCCGCCGCGCCCGGGGAGGAGCCGGTCACCTCGCGGAGGTAGACGGCGCCCCAGTCGTTGACGACGCCCTCGCCCATCAGGGCGCAGAAAGCGACCAGGCCGGGGATCCACAGGCCGGGGCCGGGCAGGGCCAGCATGGGGCCGCTGTCGCGGGTGTCCCGTGGGGGGTCCGGGGCCATGGAGGTGGCCGCGGCCGCGGCCACCGCGCTCAGGGCCAGCGCGGCCGGCGGGAAGTGGCGGCCGATGCCGATGTCCGCCGACGCGGCCAGGCCCCCCGCGACCGCGCCCGCGATGCCGCCCAGGCTGAACATCGCGTGGAAGCCGCCGAGGACCGGCCGTTCGTAGGCGCGCTCCACCAGGACGCCCTGGGTGTTCATCGCCACGTCGACCGCGGTGTTGCCGCAGGCGAACAACGCCAGCAGCACCGTCAGCGCCGCCAGGCCGGGCGCGTACGCCAGTGCGGCGAGGGCGGCCAGGTAGACGGCGAGCCCGGCGCACAGCACCGTACGGCTGCCGTACCTGGCCACCAGGCCGCCGACCAGCGGCAGTCCGACGAAGGCGCCGCCGCTCAGGCCGATCAAGGCGATCGCCAGTTCGCCCGCGGACAGGTCCAGGCGGTCCTGGACGGCCGGCACCCGGGAGGCCCAGGTGGCGAAGGCGGCGCCGGTGAGGAAGAAGACCGCGCTGACCGACAGACGCTGCCGTCGCAGGGTGCGCCTGCGGCGGTCGTCGTCCCCGGAGCGAGCCACGCGCCCGTGGTCGACGTCCAGATCCTTCTGCATCGGTCCTACGGTCCTTCCGTCACTGACGTGCCTCTTCCAGCCTCGCCCACCCCGGCGGGCCCCGGTCGCGGAACCGCCGCCCCGTCACCCCATCGCGTCCGCCGTCCGCCGGGCCAGCGCCACCAGGGCGTCCCGTTCCTCCACCAGGACCTTGTGGAAGACGTCCGCGAACAGGCCCATCGTGCCGGTGTCGTTGGGCGGGCCGAGGGAGCTGAAGCTCTGTCCGAGGACGAGGCGGCGGGCGCAGATCTCCTCGGCGACGGGGTGGTCGCGCGGGTCGTAGGTGTGGCCGGGGCGGGCATGGCCGCAGGTCCAGGGGCAGCCCCGGCCGTAGCCGCGCTGTTCCTGGAAGAGGGTCTGGGCGGGCACGGGCCGCGGCTGCCAGCGCATGATGCCCAGGCCCTCGGCGTTCACGGCCTGCGCGAGGGCGTCGCGGAAGGCGGGGACCGGGATGTCGTCGAGGCCCAGTTCCTCGGGCATGACCAGCAGGGGGTAGAAGAAGTAGACGTGGGTGCGGTCCTCGGGGACGACCGGCGGGCGGATGCCGGGGATCTGTGCGAGACGGGCGGTGAGCGCGGCCCCGTTCTCCTCCCGCACCCGGGACATCTGCGGCAGCCGGGCCAGCTGGGAGCGGGCGAAGGCGGCGGCGAGGACGTCGATGCGGTAGTTCCAGCCCATGATCCGGGCGTTGTAGTCACGGCTCTGGCCGGGCAGTTCCTCGCCGAACATCAGCACCCGCCGCGCGAGCCGGTACTGCTCCTCGTCGCGGGTGGCGAACAGCCCGCCCTCGCCGAGCGCGGACAGGGTCTTGGAGCCGTTCAGGCTGGCCCCACTCAGGGTGCCCAGCGACCCGGCCGGCCTGCCCTTGTAGGTGGCGCCGTGCGCCTGGGCCGCGTCCTCGATCAGGGTCAGCCCGTGCCGGTCGGCGATCGCCCGCAGGGCGTCGTGGTCGGCGGGCAGCCCGTTGAGGTCGACGACGACGATCGCGCGGGTGCGGTCGGTGATGCGTTCCTCGACGCGCGCGGGGTCGACGGCGAAGGTCTCGATGTCGGTGTCGACGAACACCGGGATCGCGTTGGCCTGGAGCACACAGGACGCGGAGGCGAGGAAGGTGTCGGCGGGCACCAGCACCTCGTCGCCGGGCTCGACCCCGGCCGCGGCGATCGCCATGTGCAGGGCAGCGGTACCGGAGTTGGCGGCCAGGACGTACGGCATGCCGGTGAACTCGGCCCAGGCCCGCTCCAGTTCCTGCACCGTGCGCATGGGCCAGTGCCAGGGCGTGGCCGAGTCGAGGGCGTCGAGGACGGCCTTGCGGTCGTCGTCGACGATGTGCGGCCAGGGGGCCACCGCACCCTCGGGGACGAGCCGGGGGCCTCCGTCGAGGGCTAGCACGAGGTCACCTCCGCCATCTCGTCCACCGGGCTCAGCCGCCTGCGCCGGACCGGAGTCTCTCTGCGGAACACGGCCCTGGCGGAGGGCAGTTCGGGGTACGGGCCGAGCAGCGCCGCCAGCGTGGAGAGACCCTCGGCCAGGCTGACGCGGGGCATGAAGCCGAGCCCGGTCAGCCGGGTGACGTCGGCGAGCAGGGTGAAGCTGTCCTCCAGGCTGGAGGTGTCGGCCTCCAGCTTCGCCGGGCGTCCGGTGGCCGCGCCGACCGCCTCGGCCAGCTCCCGCATGGACACGGCGGTGCCGGTGCCCAGGTTGTAGACGCCGCCGGCCTCGCCCCGGCCGGCCAGGGTGATCATCGCCCGGCACAGGTCCTCGACATGGATGAAGTCGCGCCGCTTGCGGTCGATGTCGCCGACGACGGGGATGGGCCGTTCGCCCAGGTGCCAGCGCAGGAACTGCGACACCTCGCCGCCCGCCCTGCGCGGGTCCTCGCCGGGCCCGTAGACGACGAAGGAGCGCCCGATGACGACGGGCAGCCCGGCGGTGGCGTGCAGGGCGCGCAGGGTCAGCTCGCCGGACAGCTTGGAGGCGCCGTACGGCAGAAAGGGCGCGGTCGGGTGGTCCTCGGTGATCGGGGCGTGCAGCGGGGTGCCGTAGACGATGGCGGAGGAGAGGTAGACCAGGCGGGCCACGCCCAGTTCGAGGCAGGCGTTGCCCACGTTGCAGGTGCCGAGGGCGTTGAGGTGGAAGTCGTGCCGGGGTTTCTCCACCGACTCGGTGCCGCTGGCGTTCCCGGCCAGGTGGAAGACGACGTCGGTGCCCTGCAGCGCGAGCAGGGTCTCGCCGTAGTCGCGCAGGTCGGCGCGGACGTGGCGGACGCCGGGCAGGGTGGCGACGTCCTCGGTGAGGGGGGCGTGGTCGACGACGGTGGTCTTCTTGCCGAGCAGGCTGAGGGCCGCGACGAGGTGCCGGCCGACAAAGCCGGCTCCTCCGGTGACGGCCACCTCTTCGTGGTCCCGGAGCGTTTCGAGCATGTCGACGCCGTGCATCAGGATTCCCTCCAAGGGAAGTCCAAAGGGTGGTCTGCGGCCGGCGGGCATGTGTGCTCACGCCGCTGCGCCGGTCCGGGCGAATGCGCTCTTCGACTTGAGGTCCGGAGCCGCGCCGACTCGGGCGCCTGATCGGGCTCCGGCCGCATCAGTTCATCACGTGTATGGGCCACCGATGCAAGGGCGGCCGGGGAGAGTGGCCGAGGCCGTATCCCCGGCGGCCGGGGAGGCCGTCCGATCCGGAGCGGTGCACAGCGGACAACCGTGCTGGGCGTTCGCGATCTGTGGGGCGTACCGGAAGGCGGTCTCGGGGGCCCGCGGCCGGGCAGGGATGGCCGATTGGCGGGGGGTCGTGGTCCGGCCGGAGGGAAAGGCGGGGTTCCGGTTGAGTACCGGGACCGTCGCCTCATCCTCCGTTCACCTGGGAACACCAGGAACGTTCCGTTCCGCGAGCACGCTTCGCGACGTGAGACGCATCTTGGGAATCGTCCTCGCGGTTCTGCTGGCCGGCGGTGTGGTGGTGGCCGTCGTCGCAGGTCAGAACGGTGAGGAGCAGAGCACGGCAACGAAGACCGTGCGCGCGGTGATCGGGTCGGAGAAGGCGGAGTTCTTCGCCGACCCACGGGTGGTGGACGCCCTTGCCGCCAAGGGCTACACCGTGGAGGCCGAGACCAGCGGGTCCTGGGCCATGGACGGGCTGGAGCTGAAGGGCTACGACCTCGCCTTTCCCTCCAGCAGGGCACCGGCCGACGAGCTGGCGAAGAAGCGCGGGATACGGCAGACCCTGCCGCGGCCGTTCTACTCGCCCCTCGTCGTGGTCGCCCACGAGAACGCCGCTCAGGTGCTGGCCGGCAACGGCCTCGCCGAGCTGGAGAAGGGCACCCGCCGGGGCGTGCTGAAGATGGGCGCCTATCTCGACGCGGCCGACTCCGACCGGACCTGGCAGCAGCTGAAGGGGGCCGAGAAGTACGGGGAGCTGACCGGCACGCTCTACATCGCCAGCACCGACCCGGAGACCTCCAACTCCGGCGCCCTCTACCTCGCCGCGGCCTCCTATGTCGCCAACGGCGGCCGGGTCGTCGCCGGGGACGAGGACCTCGACGCGACCGCCCCGCTGCTGCACAAGCTCGTCAGTGTGCAGGGCGCCCAGCAGTCCGGCTCGGACGCGGCGTTCCGGGACTTCGTCAGCGGGGTCGGCAATCCGCTGGTGCTGGTCTACGAGTCGCAGGTCGCGGCGCTGCTCGCCGAGCAGCAGGACCCGGGCAACCTGGTCGTCCTCTACCCGGACACCACGGTCAGCAGCGACCACACCGTCGTACCGCTCACCGAGGACGGCCGGGCGGTCGGTGAACTGCTGAGCAACGACAAGGAGTTGCGCCGCCTCGCGGCCCGGCACGGCTTCCGCCCGCAGGGCGCGGCCGCCGAGTTCACCGCCGCCACCGCGGGCCGCTCCGCCCACCTCGACCAGACGCTGACCGGTGTCCGGCAGGCGCCCGTGCCCACCTCCGCGGTGCTGCACGAGATGGCGCGCCGGGCCCGGTCGTAGGGGGACCCATGACCGAGAACGACTTCACGCTCACCCCGCCCGAGCCGGTCGCCGCCGTGCCGCGGGAGAAGGCCGGCGGGCTGGTGCCCGTCGAGGACTCCGTCCGCGCCGACATGGCCCGCAGGGCCGCCGACCATGTCTCCGGGCTCGCCGCGCTGGACGCCCGCTCCCCCGAGTTCGCCGACCGGGTCGGCGAGATCACGGCCCTGGGCGCGGGCGAGATGCGCAGCGCTGCCGGGCAGTCCAACCGCATGCTGGAGCGCACCGTACGGTCGCTCCCGGACAAGGGCGGGGACGCGCAGACCAAGGTCGCCGGATCGCTGGTCGAGCTGCGGCGGGTGGTGGAGGACCTCGACCCGCGGGACCTGCCCGCGAACAAGGGGCGCAGGTTCCTCTCCCGGCTGCCCGGCGGCAACAGGCTGCGCGACCACCTCGCCAAGTACGCCTCTGCGCAAGGGACGTTGAACACCATCGTCGGCGCGCTGCGCGGCGGGCAGGACGAACTGCGCCGCGACAACGCCGCGTTGCAGACCGAGCGGGTGCGCCTGTGGGAGACCATGGGCAAGCTCCAGGAGTACGTCGTGCTGACAGAGGCCCTCGACGAGGCCGTCGAGCAGCACATCGCCCAGGTCGCCGACCCGCAGGCGGCCGACGCGCTGCGCGCGGACGTGCTGTTCCCCGTACGGCAGAAGCACCAGGACCTGCTCACCCAGCTCGCGGTGTGCGCGCAGGGCTACCTCGCCATGGACGTCGTACGGCGCAACAACGAGGAGCTGATCAAGGGCGTCGACCGGGCCGCGACCACGACCGTGTCGGCGCTGCGGATCTCGGTGATGCTGGCGTCCGCGCTGGAGAACCAGAAGAAGGTGACCGAGCAGGTGAATGCGCTGCGCGGCACCACCGAGGACCTCATCCGCGGCAACGCCGAGATGCTCGCCTCGCAGTCCGGCGAGATCCAGCGCATCGCCGCCGACCCGGCCGTCGGCGCGGAGACCCTGCGCACCGCCTTCCAGCAGATCTACCGCACGCTGGACGCCATCGACACCTACAAGGTGCAGGCGACCGAGGTGATGGCGGCGACCGTGGAGAACCTCACCGCCGAACTCCAGCAGGCGGGCGACCACCTGGCCCGCAGCCGGTCGCAGAGTGCGCTCGAAGGGGGCCTCGGATGAGACGCCCGCTGGCCGCCGTGCTCGCCGGTCTCGCCCTGCTGACCGGCTGCACCACCGAGGAGACCCCCGCCGCGCGGTCCACGTACGAGCCGGGCACCCTGCGTGTCCTCGCCTCCAGCGAGCTCGCCGACATGGAGCCGGTGCTGGACCGGGTCCGCGAGAAGACCGGCATCACCGTCGAGCCGACCTACATGGGCACGCTGGACGCGGTCGAGCTGCTGGCCGCAGGCAAGGCGAAGGGGGCGTACGACGCCCTGTGGCTGGCCTCCGACGACTATCTGCGGCTGCGCCCGGAGGCGGCGCGGGAGATCGTCTCCGAGACGCCGGTGATGTCCAGCCCGCTGGCGATCGGTGTGCGGCCGGCCACCGTCACCCGGCTCGGCTGGAAGCCCGGTGACGTCACCTGGGCGCAGGTCGAACGGGCGGTCGCCGACGGGAAGCTGACGTACGGCATGACCGACCCGGCGCGCTCCAACTCCGGGTTCTCCACGCTGATCTCGGTGGCGTCGGCGCTGTCGGGCGCCCAGTCGGCGCTCACGGACGCGGACGTGGCGAAGGCCACGCCGCGGCTGAAGGAGTTCTTCCAGGGACAGCAGCTCACCTCGGGGTCGTCGGGCTGGCTGGCCTCCGCCTACGAGCGGCGCGGGGACGTCGACGCGCTGCTCAACTACGAGTCCGTGCTGAAGGGCACCCTCGGTCTGACCGTGATCCGGCCGCGCGACGGCGTCGTCACGGCCGACTATCCGCTGTCCTCGCTGAAGTCGTCCGAGCCGGGTGCCCGCGAGGACGTGCGGCGGCTGACGGAGGCGCTGCGCGCGCCGGAGATCCAGCGCGAGATCACCGCCCGCACCCACCGCCGCCCGGTCGTCCCGTCCGTGCCGCCGGGCCCGGGCCTGGACACCGACCGGCGGCGCGAACTGCCGTTCCCGGGCAGCCGGTCGGTCGCCGACGGGCTGCTCGAGTCGTACGAGAACGAACTGCGCAGGCCCTCGCGCACGGTGTACGTGCTGGACACCTCCGGCTCGATGGAGGGCGACCGGCTGGCGAGCCTGAAGACGGCCCTGGCCGGGCTGACCGGTGACTTCCGGGAGCGCGAGGAGGTGACGCTGATGCCGTTCGGGTCGGACGTGAAGAGCGTGCGCACCCATGTGGTGGATCCCGCGGACCCGGGGAAGGGTCTGGAGGCGATCCGCCGGGACACCGACGCGCTGGACGCCGACGGCGACACCGCGATCTTCACCTCGCTGCAGAAGGCGTACGAGCAGCTGGGCGGCGGACGCGACACGTTCACGTCGATCGTGCTGATGACGGACGGCGAGAACACCAGCGGCGCGACGGCCGGGGACTTCGACGCCTTCTACGCCGGGCTCGACGCACGGCGCCGGGCCACGCCCGTCTTCCCCATCCTCTTCGGCGACTCCGACCGCGGGGAGCTGGAGCACATCGCCGAGCTGACCGGCGGCCGGCTCTTCGACGCCCAGGAGGGCTCGCTGGACGGCGCCTTCAAGGAGATCCGTGGCTATCAGTGAGTATCTCGGCTCCCGCAAGCACATCGCCGGCAGCGTGTGCGGGCTGCTCGGGCTCGCTCTGACGTTCGCGGGGCTCGCGGGCGCGTACTGGCCGGTGGTGGTGGCGGGGCTGTACGGGGCGGGGGCGCTGGTCGCGCCGCCGCAGCGGCCCGCGGTGCCGCGCTTCCCCACGCCGACCGAGCAACTGGAGGAGGTGCGGGCCGACCTGGGCCGGCTGGGCGACTATCTGCTGGCGGTCGAGCTGCCGTCCGGCGCCGCCGAGCGGCTCGACGACCTGATGGTGCTGCTGGCCGCCCTGCTCGACTCGGACCGGGGGGCCGAGCTCCTGGCCCGGGACCCCGAGAGGCTGCATGCGCTGTCGCGGGCGGTACGGCAGGACGTGCCGGAGGCCGTCGACGCGTATGTCCGCACCCGCTGGTGGACCCGGCTGGCGCCGGGGCAGGAGCCGCCGGAGAACCACCTGGAACGGCAGCTCTCCGCGCTGCACAAGGAGCTGACGGGGCTGGCGGCGGACCTGCGCGAGAGCGAGGCCCGCCGCCAGGAGTCGCACACCCGCTATCTGGAGGAGCGTGGCGGCGGCACCGGGTGAGGGTCAGGGGCAGCTGATGCGGACGTCGCCCGAGTCCGTGGTGCAGGTGTCCGAGCCGGGGCCGCCGTTGGCGGTGTCGTTGCCGGAGACGCCGTCGACGGTCTCCAGCCGGTCGTTGCCGTAGTTGCCGGTCAGGGTGTCGTTGCCCGGGCCGCCGACGAGCCGGTCGTCCTGGAAACCGCCGTCCAGGCGGTCGTTGCCGTAGTCGCCGTAGACGGTGTCGGTGCCGTAGCTCGCGTTGACGGTGTCGTCGCCGCTGAGGGCGCAGATCACGTCGGTGCCGGAGGTGCCGGTGATGGTGTCGTTGCCGCTGGTGCCGATTCGGGTGCAGCCGCGGGCGTTGTCGATCGTCGTCGTCCTGGTGGCCGTGTTGTTGCCGGCCACCGGGTCGGACGTGGTGGAGGTGACGGTGGCCCGGTCGGTGAGGGTGCCGGTGGCGCGCGGTTCGACGACGATCGTCACCGTGGCGGCTCCCGCGGCGCCGGGGGCGAGGGTGCCGAGGCCGCAGACGGCGCCGTCGGCGTTGGTGGTGCAGCTGCCCCGGTTGGTGGTGGCGGAGATGACCGAGCCGGCCGGGCCGGTGAGCGTGTCGGTGAGGGTGACGCCGGTCGCCGAGGTGCCGGCGGTGTTGTTGGTGACGGTCACGGTGTACGTGGCACGGCTGCCGATGCTCATGGTGGTGGTGCCGGTCTTGGTGACCGACAGGTCCGCGCCTGGCGGCGCCGCGGCGACCTGATAGCGGACCAGACCGCCGTCGTCGCCGGTGTTGCCCGACGCGACGATCTTGCCGTCGGACTGGATCGCCACCGCGTTGGCGACGTCGAAGAAGCCGTTGTCCACATCGGTGGTGACTTTGCCGTCGCCGCTGAAAGCGGGGTCCAGGCTGCCGTCGGGGTTGTAGCGGGCCACCGCGAAGTCGGCCTGGCTGATGCCGGCGGCGACGATCTTGCCGTCAGACTGCAACGCCAGGTCGGAGCTGCCGTCCAGCGTGCCGCCGGCGAAGTCGGTGAGGACCTTGCCGTCGCCGCCGAACCCGGGATCGAGCGCGCCGTCGGAGGCGTAGCGGGCCAGGGCGAAGTCGAAGTCGCTGCTCCCGGCGAGGACGATCTTCCCGTCGGACTGCACCTTCACGCCGCCCGCCGAGTCGGCCTCACCGAAGCCGGTGATGACCTTGCCGTCGCCGTCGAACCCGGTGTCGAGGCCGCCGTCGGCGTTGTAGCGGACCACCGCGAAGTCGGAGGCGTTGGCGGGGTAGTTGTACCTGCCGCGGCCGGCGGCGACGATCTTCCCGTCGGACTGCAGCGCCACGTCGTACGCGGCCGAGGCGCCGTTCGCGAAGGCGGTGGTCACCGTGCCGTCGCCGGCGAAGTCCGTGTCGAGGCTGCCGTCCGAGTGGTAGCGGGCCACCGCGAAGTCGGACGGGCCGTACTCGAAGCCGCTCAGCCCGGCGACGAGGATCCGGCCGTCGCCGTACAGCTGCACGGCGTGCGCCTCGCCCGAGCCTTGCGTCGCCGGGAGGCTCGTGAGGACCACGCCGCCCGAGCCGAAGCCGGTGTCGAAGCTGCCGTCGGGGTTGAACCGGGTCACCGTGAACCTGGTTTCGAAGGTCTCCGGGTCCGCGCTGCGGCCGACCACGACGATCTTTCCGTCCGGCTGCACCGCGACCCCGTTGGCGACGTCCTCCCCGCCGCGCACATCGGCGATCACCCGGCCGTCCCCGCCGAACTCGGGGTCCAGGCTGCCGTCGGTGCGGTAACGGGCCAGGGCGAAGTCGGTCTCGCCGGTCCCGGGGTTCTGGGTGAGGCCTACGGTGACGATCCGGCCGTCGGCCTGGACCGCCATGTCACGGCTCTCGTCGTAGGAGCCGCCGTTGAAGTCGGTGGCGACCCTGCCGTCACCGCTGAACGTGGTGTCGAGGTCGCCCGGTGCCGCGGCCGCGGCGCCGGGGAGGGTCAGGACGAGTGCCAGGACGGTCGCCGCGACGGTTCCGGCCCGGGTCGGAAGGGACCCGGGGTGGCGCCGCGCCCTTCGCGTGTGGGGTGTGAGCATGGGCGACAGCCTTGCGCCGCTCCCCCGCACGGGCGCACGCCACGACCGGCATTGCCCTCACCGGACGCAGGAATCCATCCCGGTGGGTGAGTTGCCCGCCGTCGGCGGGCAAGCAGCACGGCCCCGCACGCCATTGTGCGGGGCCACGGTTCGTGACGATGTGCCGCCTCCCGCGGCCGGCCGTGACGATCACTGGTCAGGGCTCCCATCGGGGCCGGCCGCGGGGGAATGTGGGGGTGGGTTCAGCCACCCGGTGGGGCGCCGCTCGGACGCCCCTTCGGTGGGGGTCGTCAGCCCAGGCGCTCCACGAGCGCGCGGTGCTGCTCCCACAGCTCCTTCGGCGTGTGGTCGCCGAAGGTGTTGAGGTGCTCGGGCACCAGGGCGGCCTCCTCGCGCCACACGTCCTTGTCGACGGTGAGCAGGAAGTCCAGGTCGGACTCGGACAGTTCGAGTCCGTCGGTGTCCAGGGCGGCCTTGGTCGGCAGCACACCGATCGGGGTCTCGACGCCCTCGGCCTTGCCGTCCAGGCGCTCCACGATCCACTTCAGGACACGGGAGTTCTCGCCGAAGCCGGGCCAGACGAACTTGCCCTCGTCGTTCTTGCGGAACCAGTTGACGTAGTAGATCTTGGGCAGCTTGGACTGGTCCTTGCCCTTGGCCACGTCGACCCAGTGGCCCATGTAGTCGCCCATGTTGTAGCCGCAGAACGGCAGCATGGCGAACGGGTCGCGGCGCAGCTCGCCGACCTTGCCCTCGGCGGCGGCGGTCTTCTCGGAGGCCACGTTGGCGCCGAGGAAGACGCCGTGGTTCCAGTCGAAGGACTCGGTCACCAGCGGTACGGCGCTGGCGCGGCGGCCGCCGAAGAGGATCGCGGAGATCGGCACGCCCTTGGGGTCCTCCCACTCGGGCGCGATGATCGGGCACTGCGAGGCGGGCACGGTGAAGCGGGCGTTGGGGTGGGCGGCCGGGGTCTCGGACGCCGGCGTCCAGTCGTTGCCCTTCCAGTCCGTGAGGTGGGTCGGGGCCTCCTCGGTCATGCCCTCCCACCACACGTCGTTGTCGTCGGTGAGGGCGACGTTGGTGAAGACCGCGTTGCCCCACAGCGTCTTCATCGCGTTGGCGTTGGTGTGCTCACCGGTGCCGGGCGCGACGCCGAAGAAGCCGGCCTCGGGGTTGATGGCGTAGAGGCGGCCGTCCTCGCCGAAGCGCATCCAGGCGATGTCGTCGCCGATGGTCTCCACGGTCCAGCCGGAGATGGTGGGCTCCAGCATGGCGAGGTTGGTCTTGCCGCAGGCGCTCGGGAAGGCGGCGGCGACGTACTTCGACTCGCCCTGCGGCGGGGTCAGCTTGAGGATCAGCATGTGCTCGGCGAGCCAGCCCTCGTCGCGGGCCATGACGGAGGCGATGCGCAGGGCGTAGCACTTCTTGCCGAGCAGGGCGTTGCCGCCGTAGCCGGAGCCGTAGGACCAGATCTCGCGCGACTCGGGGAAGTGCGAGATGTACTTGGTGGAGTTGCAGGGCCACGGCACGTCCTCCTGGCCCTCCTCCAGGGGGGCGCCGAGGGTGTGCACGGCCTTGACGAAGAAGCCCTCGGAGCCGAGCTCGTCGAGGACCGGCTGTCCCATGCGGGTCATGGTGCGCATGGAGACGGCGACGTAGGCGGAGTCGGTGATCTCGACGCCGATCGCGGACAGCGGAGAGCCGAGCGGGCCCATGCAGAAGGGCACGACGTACATCGTGCGGCCCTTCATGGAGCCGCGGAACAGGCCCTTCTCACCGGCGAAGATCTCCCGCATCTCGGCGGGGGCCTTCCAGTGGTTGGTGGGGCCCGCGTCCTCCTCCTTCTCGGAGCAGATGAAGGTGCGGTCCTCGACGCGCGCCACGTCGGTGGGGTCGGAGGCCGCGTAGTAGGAGTTGGGGCGCTTGATCGGGTCGAGCTTGCGGAACGTGCCCTTGTCGACCAGTTCCTCGCAGAGCCGCTCGTACTCGGCTTCGGATCCGTCGCACCAGACCACGTTGTCCGGCTGCGTGATGTCGGCGATCTCGTTGACCCAGGTGACCAGTTCCTGGTGGTTGGTGGGGACGACGGAGGGAGCCGCGATGTCTCGCGCCACGATTGCTCCTAGAAAGAGGGTTTTTTGTCCTGTCTGCCCCGTGGGGGCCGCGACCCGGATGCTTCGCAGCGCTCAT
Organism: Streptomyces sp. NPDC096205; assembly: GCF_044763135.1. Lineage (NCBI taxonomy): Bacteria > Bacillati > Actinomycetota > Actinomycetes > Kitasatosporales > Streptomycetaceae > Streptomyces > Streptomyces sp. NPDC096205. The sequence goes on from NZ_JBIWFS010000007.1 coordinate 443,947, forward strand.
CCGGTGCCGACCGCACTCATTTGATCATCCGACGTTCGCGCCCATCTGTCCAGAGGAGCTCACAGGTGAGCAGAGTGAGGATCGCCACGTGTAGCGCCGCTTCTTTGCGTCCACATGGCGTTCGGCAGAAAGTTCTTTGCCTTGACAGGCCGCAGACACGGGGTGGACGGGCATGAGACGATGGCCACTCTTCACCGGTTCATCTGCCCACAAAGGCCCGTAACTTACGGCTCCGTAGGTACGATTCGGTGTATGACTGCGTCCGCCACCGACGCGCCTCTGGACACGCCGGCCGCCGGCCGCGGTTCCGTCGCGCCCTCTCCGTCGCATCCGATCAAGCCGAAGCTCCGTGGCTGGCTCCACCTCGGCATGTTCCCGGCCGCGCTCATCTCGGGCCTGGCACTCACTGCGCTGGCCGACTCCCCGCGCGGCCGCCTCGCCTGCGGCATCTACGCCCTGACCGCCTGTCTGCTGTTCGGCGTGAGCGCGCTGTACCACCGGGGCAACTGGAGCCCGCGCATGGACGGCGTCCTGCGCAGGCTGGATCACGCCAACATCTTCCTGATCATCGCGGGCACCTACACCCCGCTGACGATGCTGCTGCTGCCCGGCGCCAAGGGGCAGTGGCTGCTGTGGGGCATCTGGGCCGCGGCCGCGGCCGGGATCGTCTTCCGGGTGTTCTGGGTCGGCGCCCCGCGCTGGCTGTACACCCCCTGCTATCTGGCCATGGGCTGGGCCGCGGTCTTCTTCCTGCCCGACTTCATGCGCGCGGGCGGCATCGCGGTGCTGGTCCTGGTGATCGTCGGCGGTCTGCTCTACAGCGCCGGCGGCGTCATCTACGGCATCAAGCGCCCCAACCCCTCACCGCGCTGGTTCGGGTTCCACGAGGTGTTCCACTCGTTCACGCTGGCCGCCTTCATCACCCACTACGTGGGCATCTCGCTGGTCGCCTACCAGCACACGTAACCCGCACACCCTCCTCGACGAGGCCACGGCTCACCTGAGCCGTGGCCTCTTTCGTATGCCCGGAAACCACCTATCGATTGACAGTCCCTAGATTTTGAGAGCTACTCTCATTTCATGGCTACTCTCAATCCACGCCGCTGGTGGGCTCTCGGTGCTCTGGTCGCGAGCATGCTCACGCTCGGCTTCGACATGACGATCCTCAACGTCGCCCTGCCGACGATGGCCGCCGATCTCGGTGCCAGCACGGGTGAGGCACAGTGGATGGCGGACGCGTACGTCGTCGTCTTCGCCGCGCTGATGCTGCCCGCCGGACTCCTCGGCGACCGCTTCGGGCGGCGCCGCATGCTGATCACCGGACTGGGGATCTTCCTCGCCGGCTCGCTCCTCGGCGCCCTCGCCGACGACGTGACCTGGGTGATCGCCGCCCGCGCGGTCATGGGCGTGGGCGGCGCGCTGGTCACCCCGCTCTCGCTGTCGGTGCTGCCCTCGCTGTTCGCGGCCGAGGAGCGCACCAAGGCCGTCGGCATCGTCTCCGCCGCCTCCACACTCGGCCTGCCGGTCGGCCCGATCCTCGGCGGCTGGCTGCTGAACCACTTCTGGTGGGGCTCGGTCTTCCTGGTCAACGTGCCCATGGCCGCCATCGGCATCCTGGCCTGCGTCTTCCTGCTGCCGGAGACCAGCGACCCCGCCTCCCCGCGGGTCGACCTCCTCTCCACCGCGCTCACCGCGACCGGCCTCGGCGCCCTCGTCTACGCGATCATCGAGGCCCCCACCCGGGGCTGGGGCGACTCGCTGGTCCTGGCCGGGTTCGCGGTGGCCGCCGTACTCATCACCCTGCTGGTGCTGCGTGAGCGGCGCTCCGCGCGGCCGATGCTCGACATGGGGCTGCTCGCCCAGCGCGGCTTCCTGCTCCCCGCACTCGCCGCGACCGTGGTGATGTTCGTACTGTCCGGCCTGCTGTTCGTGCTGCCGGCGTACCTCCAGGCCGTGCTCGGCCATGACGCCCTCGGCACCGGGGTGCGGCTGCTGCCGATGATGGGCGGGCTGCTCGTCACCGCGCGGGCCGCGCAGCCGCTGGTCGTGCGCTTCGGGACGCGCGGCGTGGTCGGCGTCGGCATGGTGGTCCTCGCCTTCGCCGGGCTCCTGGGCAGCCGTACGACGGTGGAGTCCGGCTACGGCTTCACCGCGCTGTGGCTCACCCTGGCCGGGGCCGGGTTCGGCCTGGCGGTCGTCCCGGCCATGTCCGGCGCGATCGGCGCGCTGCCCGCCGACCGGGCCGGCAGCGGCTCCGGGCTGCTGATGACCCTGCGTCAGGTGGGCGCCGCGCTGGGCATCGCGCTGCTGGGCAGCCTGCTCGCCGGTGAGCTGGACGCGGCGAGCCTCGCCGCGTCCGCCGACCGCGCCTATGTGCACGGCATGGACCTGGCCCTGCTGGTCAGCGGGGTCACCGCCCTGGTCGCCGCGCTGGGGGCGGCGCTGTTCCTGCCGGGCCGCAGCGTGGTGCGGGTGGCCGCACCGGAGATGGCCGCGGCGAAGGCGGATGCCCGACAATGACCAGCATGACGGCCGCACAGAGCACCTCCCCCGCCGACCGCCCCCAGCTGAGCCTGCGCGAGCGCAAGAAGATCAAGACGCGCGAGGCGATCCGCCACGCGATGTACGCGCTGGTCCGGGAGCAGGGCTACGACGCGACCACGATCGACCAGATCGCCGAGCGCGCCGAGGTGTCCCCGTCGACCGTCTTCCGCTACTTCCCTACCAAGGAGGACATCGTCCTCACCGACGAGTACGACCCGCTCCTGCTGGAGGAGCTGCTGGCGCGGCCCGCGGACGAGCCCTGGCCGGATTCGGTGCGGTACATGCTGCGGGAGGCCGTGCGCACCGGCGTGGAGGAGGACGCGGAGATCGCACGGCTGCGCACCCACCTCATGGTGCAGGTGCCCGCGGTGCGCTCACGGATGATGGAGAGCATGTCGGTCACCGGCCGTACGCTCTGCCAGGCCATCGGCGAGCGCACCGGCCGCGACCCGCACAGCCTGGAGGTCCGGGTGACCGCCATGTCGCTGGTCGGCGCCCTGATGGAGACCACGCTGTACTGGGCGGAGAACGACCACCGCGACGACTTCGCCGACCTCGTCGACCGCGCGCTGAACGTCCTGCAGCACGGGTTGCCCAGCCTGAAATCCTGAGAGCCGGCCCGGGGCCGCGTGCCATCCTGATCAGGTGAACGCACCCGAGATCCACGTCGACTTCGCCCCCGAACTGGCCCTGTTCGTCCCGTCCGACCGACGCCAGGGGCCCACCGCCCTGCGCACCGACGGCGTCTCGACCCTCGGTCATGTCGTCGAGTCCCTCGGCGTGCCGCTCACCGAGGTCGGCGCGCTGCTCGTCGACGGCCGCGACACCCCCGTCCGGCATGTCCCGCGCGACGGGGAGAGGGTCAGCGTCCGCCCGGTCGACCGGCCCCAGCAGGTACCCGGCGCCCCCTTGAGGTTCCTGCTCGACGTGCACCTCGGCACCCTCGCCCGCCGGCTGCGCCTGCTCGGCGTGGACACGGCGTACGAGTCGACCGACATCGGCGACCCGGCGCTCGCCGCGCGCTCCGCCGCCCAGCAGCGGGTCATGCTCAGCCGCGACCGGGGCCTGCTGCGGCGCCGCGAGCTGTGGGCGGGCGCCTACATCTACAGCACCCGCCCCGAGGAGCAACTCCGCGACGTCCTCGACCGCTTCGACCCCGAGCTGCGCCCCTGGACCCGGTGCACCGCCTGCAACGGGCTGCTGCGCGAGGCCACCAAGGACGAGGTCGCCGACCAGCTCGAACACGGCACGCAGCGCACCTACGACGTGTTCGCCCAGTGCCGCGACTGCGGGCGCGCCTACTGGAAGGGCGCCCACCACGACCAGTTGGAGGCGATCGTGGAGGGCGCCCTGAGTATGCGTACTCAGCGGGGTTGAGCAGCGGCGACGATCCCGAGCGCCCGGCCGGTGCGCTGGAATGGGCGGCATGAACACCGTGTCCCCGTCCCCCGCCCGGCAGCTGACCCGCTGGTCCACGTACGGACTCCTGCTGCTCCTGCCGACGGTCGTCGTCAGCTGGATCGTCGTGCTCAGCACCGATCGGGGCGGCCGCTGCCTGATGTACGGAGAGCACTGCTCGCCGGTTCCGGGTGCGGTGGTGTGGGGCTTCTTCTGGACCGCGGCCGGGGCCGGGGTGCTGGCACTGGTGTGGCCCCGGACCCGGTGGTCGTACGCCAGGTCCGGGGCCGTGCTGGTGCAGTGGGGCGCTCAGCTCACGCTGAGCGCGCTGATCCTCAGCGGCGCCTGACGGTGTCGCCCTTGCCGCAGGCGATGCCGTCCCCGTTGCGGTCGAGGCGGTGCCGGTCGCGGCCGTGGACCGTGAGTTTCGTGCCGTAGCCCTTCTGCTTCAGCCAGGTGCAGCGCTCGGAGCCGGGCATCGCCGGGAACTTCCAGGGCACGCACTGGCTGATGGTGCCGTAGGAGTGGTCGCAGCCGTCGTAGCCCTGGGGCATCTTCATGCCCTGGTGGTGCTGGTGGTCGTGGCCGCCGGTGGTGGCCGCCTCCTCCTCCAGGTCCGTGGCGTACGCCTGGACGCGGGCCTCGGCGACCTGGCCGGCGGCGCCGATGCGGACCCACTTGGACACCGAGGGCACGCCGTCGGCGTCGACCACGCTCAGCATGTACCAGCCGGGCGGGGCCAGGTTGGGGTTGCTGGTCAGGCTGAGGTCGATCGCGGTGCCGTCGACGGTCATCGGCAGGTCGACATAGCGCTGGTTGGGGTCGGAGGAGTGGGTGACCGCGGCCGGGCGGATCAGGGAGGCCTTCACCACCGGCTCGTCGACGGTGATGCGCTGGGTGCTGCCGTACGCCCAGGCGGTGTTCTGCAGCGAGGTGATCTGCGGCCGGGGGCCCTTGAACAGATACGGCGGCTTGTAGATCGACACGCGCTGGTCGAAGGAGCCGTCGCCCGGGTTGTTGCCGATGCTCATGACGCGGCCGTCGGGCAGCAGCACCGACGAGGAGTGGTAGGTCCGCGGGACCGGGTCGGTGGCCAGGCCCGGCTCGAAGGCGTTGGTGGCCGGGTCGTACAGGGACGCCTCGAAGACGGGGTCCTCGCGGTAGGTGTGCACGGCGCCGCCGGTCTCCAGGACCTTGCCGTCGGGGAGGATCACCGCGGAGACGTACACCTTGCCCTGGGCGCCGGTCTGCGGGCTGCCGTTCTGGTAGCGGCCCTGCGGCAGGTCGGGCCCGGGGACGTAGGCCGGGGAGTCGGCCTTCATGTCGATGACGTCGACGAGCCGGTGCGCGTCGGGCGAGACGGTGTGGTTGCCGCCGCCGATGGTGATGACCTTCTGGTCCTGGGCGGGCGGCAGCAGCACCGACATGGACTGGTCGCGCTCGTCCTTCCTGCGCAGGCCGGGCACGTCGGCGACGGTGCCGGCCGCGTAGTCGTACACGGACGCGCCGGAGCCGGGCAGGCCGCCCCCGAAGACATGGCTGCCCGTGTAGAAGAGGCGGCCGTCCTGGAGCAGGATCATCGACGGGTACAGGCCCCAGAAGGACCAGGCCTGCTTGGCCTCGCCCATGGGCAGCCACTTGTTCTGGGCGTAGGAGAAGTGCTCGTTGACGACCGTGCCGGAGGAGTCCTCGCCGAGGCCGCCGAGGGAGAGGACGTCGCCGTTGCCCAGCGCGGTGGCCGACGGGTACCAGTGGCCGGCCAGCATGTCGTTGACCTTGACGTACCGGTTGAGCGCCGGGTCGAAGACGTACGAGCTCTTCAGGCCCTTGTAGCCGACGCTGCCGTCGGGCGCCGCGTAGTCCTTGTTGCCGCCCATCACCAGCACGCGGCCGTCCGGGAGCTGGACGTGCCCGGCGCAGAAGAAGTCCTCGGGCGTGGGAATGGCGGTGTAGGTGCCGGCGACCGGGTCGTACAGCGAGGTCTTGAAGGTGCCTGCGCGGAACGCGTCCTGGTCGTTGCCGGAGCCGGCGATCAGCAGCACCTTGCCGTTGTGCAGCAGCACGGAGTGGATGGCGCGCACCGGCGACCGGAGCGTCTGGACGGTCCACTCGCCCTTGCACTCGGGGCCCGTGCCGCCCGCCTGGCAGGGGTCGGACCCGGAGGGGACGGTGGCGTCGGTCATCGCGTAGTCGTCGGTGGTCAGGGTGCCCACGCCGTACAGGGCGCCGCCCCAGGTCACCTGGTCGGTGTCCGGCGGGATGACCGGGGTGCGCACCTCGGTGCGGGCCCAGGCGGCGGACTGCGTCAGGGTCTTGAGGTCGGTCCAGTAGACCCAGCCGAGGCGGGTGTCGTGGCGGAAGATCGTGAAGGCCACGTCGGGGGTCGTCGACCTGTACCAGAAGGACAGGTCGTACTGGTGGCCCGGAGTGACCTGCGGGGCGCAGGAGTTCTCCAGCATCATCGTCTTGCGGTCGCCGCTCGCGCGCCGGGTCAGCGCGATGCGTACGGCGCGGTCGCCCGCGTGGGCGTCGTCGGTGACGGTGAAGCTGTAGTCGTTGTCGCCCCAGCCCGACTTCTCGAAGCACTGCGGGAACTGGGAGGGCCCGTCGAGGACTTCCAGGCCCGGGTTCCTGACGAGGTTCGTGGCGGCGGTGGCGGGCTGGGCGCCGAGCGGGCCGAGGCCGAGCGCGGCGGCGAACAGGATGAGGGCGGTGGTCAGCAGGCGGGTGGTTCTTCCGCGTGCCGGCCTTCGGGATGGGTACTGCACAGGTTCGTCCCCCCTTGGTGCTTGAAGAGGCCCTGGTCAGCCGTCGTCGCGGATGCGCAGGACGTCGATGCGGCCGGCGCCCTCTCCGAAGGTGGCGACGGGCGTGCCGTGCGCGAACAGGTCGCGCAGGGTGGGCAGATGCTCGCGCTCCCCGCGCAGGGCGGGCGTGGACAGGACGTAGTCGATGTCCTTCCAGCCGTGCGGCAGGGTCGCGGTGACGGCCGGGTCCTGGTCGAGCTTGTAGTGCCAGATGACACCGGTGCCGGGCCGGTGGCCGGCGTCGACGGCGTCCAGCCACAGCACGCCGTCGGTGACGACCCGGACCTCGCCGCGGTCGCCGACCTCGGCGTCGTGCAGCCAGCGCGCCGCCTCGCGGTAGACGCTGTTGTCGTCGGCGGTGGCGGCCGCGCGGTCGTGCTCGTACCAGTGCGGTCCGGCGAGTACGGCTCCTGCGGCGAGGACGGCGACCGCCGCGGCCGGCCGCAGCCAGGCCCGCCCGGTCGTCCGGGGCAGCCGGGTGACCAGCGCCTCGGCGAGTCCGGCGGCGGTCAGGGCGAGGAACGGCAGTGCCTGGACGATGTACATCTGCGGCAGATAGCCGCCGGGCCTGAGCGCGACCAGGGCGAGGACCAGCACGGCGAGCGCGGCGGGCCGCAGCCGTCGTACGGCGAGCGCGACCAGGGCGGCCACGGCTCCGCCGATCAGCAGGTACGGGTCGCGGTCCAGCCAGTCGGTGAACAGCCGGTGTGCGTCGGTGCCGTCCTGGAAGGCGGAGCCGCTGCCCTCGCGGCCGCCGAGCTGGAACTTCAGCGTGCCGAGCAGCGAGACATGTCCCGCGCCGGGCAGCAGTTCGCCCTTGAGCAGGGCGTACAGCGGATAGAACAGGACGGTCAGTACGAAGCCGGAGCCGAACCCGGCGAGGGAGAACTTGCGGGTGCTGGGATGGCTGCCCTGCCAGAGGGCGACGACCAGCACGGGCAGCAGGACGGCGATGGTCTCCTTGGAGAGCACCGCCAGCGCGAAGGCGACACCGGCGGCCACGTGGTGCCACAGATGGCGGCGCGGCGAGAGCGCGAAGGCGAGCGCGGCCAGCACCCACAGGACGGCGAAGTTGTCCAGGTAGATCTGCCGGTGCAGGACGACCGCGAGCGGGGACAGCGCGTACAGCAGCATCGCCGCGGCGGCGGTGGGCCGGGCGAGTCCGAGGCGCCGGCCGATCACGAAGACGAGGACGCTCGCGGCGGCGGCCACGGGCAGCATGGCGATCCGGCCCTGGACATAGGCGGGCAGATCGGGCAGCAGCCACTCGGGCAGCCAGGACACCCCGGCGAGCTGTATCCAGCCCAGCGGCGGGTGGTCGTACCAGTAGGTGTAATGCGCGAGTTCGCCGTGCCGTACGGCCCAGGCCTGCGCGAGATAGGTGCCCTCGTCGTCGTTGGGGAAGGGGAAATTCCCTATTCCCAGGGCTCGGACCAGAATGCCGACGGCGAGCACAGGTGTGACCCAGAAATAATCGCGGTGAAACAAATCCCGGCGCCGAGGCCGGGAAACGGAAGGAGAACTTTCGGAAGCTTCGAACTCGGATCTCACGCGCACACGAGTGTGCGACACGGCTGTCCCCACCTTGAAACCCCCCGGAATCAGGCATGCCGGCACAGCATGACACAGGTTCCGGCCAAGGTTGAGGGGAACAACAAATTCCGGGCGAGGCGAGGATCAGCACCTCAAGGCGCCATTGCGGGGGAAATAACGACCTGCTAGCTTCGGCCGATTCGCACCACCGTTTCACAGCAAGGATGACCAGAAAGACCAAGGGGGGAATTCATGGTCTCCGTTGTGCTGTTCATCGATTCCATCGTGCTCATGGCCGCCGCCGGCGTGACGCTGTGGTGGATGCTGCACGCCTGGCGCACGCCCGAGACACTTCAGTCGACGGCCTTCGCCGCACCCGACGGCCGCGCCGAACTGTCCTTCACCCTGCTGGTGCCGGCCCGCCACGAGGAGGCGGTCCTCAGACACACGGTCGAGCAGATGCTGCGCATCGACCACCCCGCCTACGAGATCATCCTGATCGTCGGCCACGACGACCCCGGCACCTCCGCCATCGCCCACGAGCTCGAGGCCGAGCACCCCGGCGTCGTACGCACGGTCGTCGACACCCACGAGAAGAAGAACAAGCCCCGCGCCCTCAACACCGCCCTGCCGTACGCCCGTGGCCAGGTCGTCGGCGTCTTCGACGCGGAGGACGTCGTCCACCCCGAGCTGCTGGCCCACGTCGACTTCGCCTTCCGCCGGGAGGACGCCGACGTCGTGCAGGGCGGAGTCCAGCTCATCAACTACGAGAGCAGCTGGTACAGCCTGCGCAACTGCCTGGAGTACTTCTTCTGGTTCCGCAGCCGGCTGCATCTGCACGCCCGCAAGGGGTTCATCCCGCTCGGCGGCAATACCGTCTTCGTACGATCCGATCTGCTGCGCGGGACCGGCGGCTGGGACGGCAACTGCCTCGCCGAGGACTGCGACCTGGGCGTGCGCCTCTCCTCCGGCGGCGCGAAGGTCGTCGTCGCCTACCACTCCGCGCTCGTCACCCGCGAGGAGACGCCGGGCTCCGTCAAGGCGCTCTACAAGCAGCGCACCCGCTGGAACCAGGGCTTCCTCCAGGTGCTGCGCAAAGGCGAATGGCGTCAACTCCCGGGCGTGGGGCAGCGGTTGCTGGCCCGCTACACCCTCAGCACACCCTTCGTGCAGGCCGCGACCGGCGTGATGATCCCGCTCGGCATCCTGTTCGCCGTCATCGGCGGCGTCCCGCTGCCGTTCTCGATGTTCGCCTGGCTGCCCATGCTGCCGATGGCCGCGATGATCGTCTTCGAGGCGGTCGCGCTGCACGACTTCGGCCGCGAGTACGGCTTCCGGATCGGCTTCGGTCACTACGCGAAGCTGATCCTCGGTGGACCCGTCTACGCCGTCATCCTCGCGGCCGCCGCGCTGCGGGCCGTGTGGCGCGAGTACACCGGCCGCCGCGACTGGGAGCTGACCTCCCACGTCGGCGCCCACCTCGCGCAGCCGGCGCCCCGGCCCCAGGAGGTCCGGTGACGGCGCAGACCGCCGATGTGTCCGTCGTCGTCCCCGCCTCCGACCGATCCGCCGACCTCCCCGAACTGCTCACCCGTGTCCGCGCCGCGATGCCGGCCGGCCTGCGCTTCGAGGTCGTGTCCGCCGACGACATCCGGCAGGTGATCCAGCGGACCACCGCGCCCTGGATCGTCGTCCTCGACGCCGGCCTCCCGCACCCGCCGGACCTGATACCCGCGCTGATCGCCCAGGGGGAGGCCACCGGCGCGGAGCTCGTCGTGGCCGGCGGCTCCAGCGCGGGCGGCGGCCACCGGCGGCTGCTCACCAAGTCGTTGTTCCCGCGCGCCCTGCGCGGGCTGAGCGACCCGATGAGCGGGCTCTTCGCGATCCGCAGGGCGGCGGTCGAACGGGCGGCCCCTTCGGCCGACGGCCCTCAGCCGCTCGGCCACCGGATCCTGCTGGAGCCGGCCGTACGCTGCCGTCCGCTCGGCATCGCCGAGGTGCCGTACGTGTCCGGCGGGCGGCACACCCGGGAGGCCAGGTCGAAGGGGCAGCACCTCCTGCGCCACCTCGTCGCCCTGCGCACCGCCGACCCGAGGGCCCGCGCGATCGTCTTCGGGCTGATCGGGCTGTCCGGGTTCGCGCCCAACCTGCTCCTGCTGTGGCTGCTCCACGGCTGGGGACTCGCCTACACCCCGGCGGAGATCCTGGCCAACCAGGCCGGGCTGCTGTGGAACTTCGCGCTGATCGATTCCCTCGTCTACCGCGATCAGCGGCGCCATCGCCGACGCGCCGTACGCCTGCTGTCCTTCGCGGCGGTGGGCAACGTCGACCTGGTCGCCCGTATCCCGCTCGCCGCGCTGCTGATGAGCACGACGGGCATGACCGCCGTACCGGCGACGGCGCTCGCGATGGTGCTCGTCTTCACGGCCCGCTTCCTGGTCGTGGACCGCCTGCTGTACCGCCGGCCGCACGCGCCAGGAACTGTGCCCGTGCGGGTGGCGGCGCCGGAGCCGGTGGGCTGACGTGGCGGATGGAGGGGCTGGAGGGGCCCCGTCCGCACGGGGCCCCTCTCCTACTGGCTGAGCTTCTCCCGCAGGGCCTGGCCGTCCGTCACCGGCAGGTCGCAGACGAAGTTGCGGCAGACGTACGCCGTCGGCGCGCCGCCCACCAGCGTGCGGTCGGCGAGGAGCGGGAACTCCTCGCTGCCCGGGACGCCGTACGCCACGACGGCGCCGGGCGCGGTGGACAGCAGGGCGGTGCGGTGCAGGGCGCGGGTCGCCGGGTCGCCGAGCGCGGGGCCGACGACGGCGACCTCGCGCGGCCCGTCCAGCAGCGCCTCGGCGACGGCCAGGCCCCAGCCGATGAACCGCGGCACCCGCGGTCCGAGCGCCTTGACCACGCCCAGCGCCCGCTCGGCGGCGGCCCGATGGGGCTCGGCCCCGGTGTGCGCGGCATACGACAGCAGGGCGCCCGCGGCGGCGGTCCAGCCGGAGGGGGCGGCGTTGTCGGTGGGGTCCTGGGGCCGCCGGATCAGCTGCTCGGCGTCCACGGCCGTGTCGTACAGGGCGCCCGACTCCGCGTCGACGAACCGGGTCAGGACGTGGTCCAGGAGCAGCCCGGCGAAGTCCAGCCAGACGCCCTCGCCGGTCACCGAGGCCAGCGCCAGGAAGCCCTCGGCGACGTCGGCGTAGTCCTCCAGGACACCGGCGTTCGCGCCGACGCGGCCGTCCTTGCTGGTCCGGGCGAGGCGGCCGTGGTCGTCGAGGTGGACGCGGACGAGCAGGTCGGCGGCGGCGAGGGCCGCGTCGACGAGGTCCGGCCGCTCCAGACAGGCGCCGGTCTCGGCGAGCGCGGCGATCGCGAGCCCGTTCCACGCGGCGACGACCTTGTCGTCCCGGCCTGGAGCGGGCCGCCCGGCACGGGCGGCCAGGAGGCGGGACCTGATCGAGGCGACCTTCCCGGCGTCGAAGACGCCCTCCTGCTGCGGGAGTTGGAGCACCGAGGCACCCTCCTCGAAGGTGCCCTCCTCTGTGACGCCGAAGTACTGCGCGGCGAGGTCGGCGTCGTCCCCGAGCACCTCGCGGAGCTGGGCGGGCGTCCAGACGTAGTAGGCGCCCTCGACGTGCTTGCCGGTGCCGTCGTCGCTGTCGGCGTCCAGCGCGGAGGCGAAACCGCCCTCGGGCGTGCGCAGTTCGCCGACCAGGAAGTCGGCGGTCTCCAGCGCGACCCGCCGTGCGAGCTCGGAGCCGGTGGCGCGCCAGAGGTGGGTGTAGACGCGGCACAGCAGGGCGTTGTCGTACAGCATCTTCTCGAAGTGCGGCACGATCCAGTCGCGGTCGACGGAGTAGCGGGCGAAGCCGCCGCCGAGCTGGTCGTAGAGGCCGCCGCGGGCCATCCGCTCGCAGGTGTCCTGCGCCATCTGCAGGGCGCCCTCGGCGCCGGTGCGCGCGTGGTGGCGCAGCAGGAACTCGATCACCATGGACGGCGGGAACTTCGGCGCCCCGCCGAAGCCGCCGCGCTGCGCGTCGTACTCGCGGGTCAGCCCGAGCAGCGCCTGCGCCAGCTCCTGCTCGCCGGGCGCCGCGGTGCCGCCGAAGTCGATCTCGCGCCCGGCCAGGTCCCGCACGATCTTCCCGGCGACCTCGGCGACCTCGTCCCGGCGCTCGTCCCAGGCCTGCCGCACCCCTTCGAGCACCTGCCGGAAGGACGGCATGCCGTGCCGCGGGGCGGGCGGGAAGTACGTCCCGAAGTAGAACGGCTCGCCCTCGGGCGTCAGGAACACGGTCATGGGCCAGCCGCCCTGCCCGGTCGCCGCCTGCACGGCCTCCATGTAGACGGCGTCGACGTCCGGGCGCTCCTCGCGGTCGACCTTGACGCTCACGAAGTGCTCGTTGAGGTAGTCGGCGGTGTCCTGGTCCTCGAACGACTCGTGCGCCATCACATGGCACCAGTGGCAGCTCGCGTACCCGACGCTGAGCAGGACGGGTTTCCCGCTCTTGCGCGCCTCCTCGAACGCCTCCTGCGACCAGGGCCACCAGGCGACCGGGTTGTCGGCGTGCTGGAGGAGATACGGGGACGTCTCATGAGCCAGTCGGTTCGGCATACCCCCATCCTGCCGCAGGGGGCTGGGGGTCACGCGCCGGGCGGGTCCCAGACCGTCACCTCGAACCTCGGCGTGGTGCCCCCGGGCGGGGCGGACAGGACCCGCAGATACGCCGTACGGCCCTCGGACGTGGTCAGGCAGAAGCGTGCGCCCCTGCGCGCCTCGACGGTGTAGGTGCCGCGGTCCTCGACAGCCTCGGCGCACTCGTCCTCGGTGGGGGCGGGGCCCGACCCGGGCAGCGGGGCGAGGGTCAGAGCGCTGCCCGGGGAGTCCAGTCCCGGAACGCCTGTGGTCGGGGAGACGAAGAGGTCCGTGCCCCGCGGCAGAGTGCTCGCACTGACCGGTGCGGCCGCGTCCAGGTCGACGTCCGTGCCGCCGCTGGTCAGGTCGGTGTCGAGGACGACGGGGCCGTACCGCACGGCGGCCTCCGCCTCGCCGGCCACGGCGGCCGGTGTCCCGGAGGGCGGGGCGGGCGCCGGCTCCGCGTTCCTGCCGCGGTCGGCGTCCGACGCCCCCCGGCCGGCCGACCAGGATCGTGACGAGGATGCCGAGGAGCGGGACGGCGATCCCGACGACCCACCAGGCCCAGCGCGGCTGGTGCGGCGGCAGCGATGCCGGCCCGGGCCTCGTCGACGCGTCGTCGCCAGCGGTCATGTGCTCCCCCATGTCGCTCTGCCCGTTTGCGATCACGATAGCCACGTGAGCGGCCCGAAACACCAACTCGCCGCTCCACCGCCACAGTTCGGCCACATGCCGCCCTCTCGCCCCGCTGCTCCCCGCGCCGCACACTTGACCCCGTACGCCGTTGGCGCCGGAGGGGGACATGACATGAGGGACGGTCATCGGGCGGAGGCCGAGCGGTTGTTGGTGCGGGCCGTGGAGGAGGAGGTGCGCAGGTCGGGCGGCCGCAGCGACGGGAAGGTGCTGCTGGCCCGGGCGCGCGCGTCGCTGGACACGATGGCGGGCGCCGCGGCCGACGAGTACGCCGCCTATGTGCACGCGCTGGACGAGTCGGACGCCGGCCGGCTGACGTTCGGGCAGCGCTACGCGCGCGAGGGCGGCGGCACTCCGCTGCTGGTGGCGGCCGTCGCCGCGGGCGCCGCGGTGGTCGCCGACCTGGCACTGGGCACCGGCGGCGGGACCGCGCTGAGCGCGGGCGCGACGGTCGGGGTGGTGGGCGCCGCGGCGACCGTGGTGAAGGTGGCGGGCTCCCATCTGCCGGCCGCGCACCGGCGGGCGGGCGCGGCCGGGCAGCCCGGCGGGCCCGAGCAGCTGCGGCTGCAGTGGCTCACCGCGCTGGAGGTGCGCGGGATCCGGCCCTTCCTCGACCAGCAGCGCGTGCTGGCCGCGTCCACCGGCCCGAAGAAGACCGGCCCCAAGCTGCTCGGCGCGGACAAGAGCGCGGCGGCGCGGGGCCGGAGTGTGCTGGAGCAGTCGTTCGGGCATCTGCCGGAGCCGTCGGGGCCGTCCGCTGGGCGGCGCCAGGAGCTGGCGCGGATCCGGCAGTGGGTGCAGGCGGCCCGCGCCAGTACCAGCACCCGGCCGACCGTGGTGGTGCTGCACGGGGCGTCCGGCAGCGGCCGTACGACCCTGGCGGTGCGGGCCGCTCATGATCTGCGCGACCAGTTCCGCGGGGCCTGCCTGGTGGATCTGCGCGGCGACAGCCCGGAGGAGCCTCCGCTGTCCACGCGCGATGCGCTGCTGCATCTGCTGAACCGGCTGGGCGCGCCGCGCGAGCAGTTGCTGTTCCGGGAGCGCTCGTCGGCGGACCAGCAGGTCAAGCGGCTCAGCGAGCTCTACCACCAGCATCTGACGGGCGTGCCCGTCACCGTCGTACTCGATGACGCCTCCGATCCGGAGCAGGTGCGCACGCTCGTGCCGGAGCGCTCCGACAGCCTGGTGCTGGTGACCGCGCGGCGGCCGCTGGAGCTGCCGGGGGAGCTGCCGGCGTGGGTGCATCAGCTGGCGGTGGAGCCGCTGGACGCGGCGGGCGCGGAGGAACTTCTGGGGGCGGACGGGGCGGACGGGGGCCCGTACGACGCGGTGGCGGCCGAGGAGATCCGCGAGCTGTGCGGCGGGCTGCCACTGGCACTGCGGATCGCGGGGTCTTCGCTGGTGGCGGGGGCCTCGCCCGGCGCAGGGGCTTCGGCTGCCGCGGGGACTTCGCCTGGCGCAGGCGCTTCGCCTGCCGCGGGGGCGCGGTCGCCGCGGGCGCTGGCCTCGGATCTCGGCGCGTACGGTCCCGTCGAGCCGGTCGAGCGTGCGCTGTGGCTGCGCTACACCGACCAGCCCGAGCCTGCCCGGCGGTTGCTGCGGCGGCTCGCGCTGGCCGGACGGGCCTCACTGGGCACGGCCGCGGCCGCCTCGCTGCTCGCGACAGACGAGGCGGAGGCGACCCGGCATCTGGAGGCGCTGTCCCGGGCGGGCCTGCTCGACCATGTCCGCGGCAGCCGCTACCGGCTGCACGACCTGGTACGCGCCTTCGCGCACGCCCGGCTGCTGGACGAGGAGGACCCGGCGGAGCGTACGGCGGCGCAGGAGCGGCTGATCGTGAACTACGCCGACCTCGCCGACTCGGTGCTGCGCCTGGTCGACGGCAACATGTCGACCCGCTCGGACCGCTTCGGGCCGCACGGCTTCACGTCGCTGGACGAGGCGCTGCGCTGGCTGGACGACGAGTCGAGCTTCATCACCTCCACGCTGCGGCACGCCGAGGGCGTGAACCAGGCGGCCGTGCTGAACCTGCTGGGCGCGCTGTGCGACTACTGCCTGCTGCGCGGCGACCTGTACCGGCTCGGCGAGATCAGCGAGCTGGCGCAGGCCGTGGACCAGGGGCTGCTGCTGCGCTCGGTGCAGTGGCGTACGGGCATCGCGGCCCGGCAGCTGGGCGAGCTGGACCGGGCGCGCACCACCCTGGCGTCGGTGGTCGACCTGTACCGGGAGGCGCATCACGACGCGGGCGCGGCGCGCGCCCTGTGCTCGCTCGGCATCACCCTGCACCACCAGGGCAATCTCACCGAGGCGTCGGCGAAGCTGCGCGAGGCGCTCGATCTCCAGGCCGCGCCCGAGCTGACCACCGACCGGGCCTGGACGATGCACGCGCTGGCGGCGGTGGAGCGCGACCGCGCGCACCTGTCCGAGGCACTGGACCTGCTCAACCGCTCCCTGGAGCTGCACCGCTCGGGCGAGTCCGTGCACGGCGAGGCCTGGGCGCACTACCAGCTCGGCCAGCTGCGGCTGCGCCTGGGCGACGTACCGCGCGCGGAGTCGGAGCTGCGCGCGGCCCTGGAGCTGTACGGCCGTACCCGCGACGCCCGCGGTACGGCGTGGGCGCTGACGCAGCTGGCGCGGGCCCGGCTGGTGGCGGGCGACATCACACCCGCGGTGGACGGGTTGCGGCAGGCGGAGACACGGCACCGGGAGAACGAGGACGCGCGCGGGGAGGCCTGGACGCTGTACTACCTGGGGCAGGCGCTCGAGGAGTCCGGCGACCTGGACCGTGCGGTGCGCGCGCTGGAACGGTCCCGCACGATGTTCTCCCGCATGCGGGACGTCTACGGCCTCGCCTGCGCCCGGCACCATTCGGCGCGCGTGACCCGTGACCAGCGGGCCGCGCAGACGGGCTCCCTGCGCAACTCCGGCTTCGCCCGCCAGCTGCTGGTCGACGCCCGCGCCGACTTCCAGCGCATCGGCGTCGCCCACGGCGAGGCGTGGACGTGCCTGGAGCTGGCGGTGGTGGACGCGGGCAACGCCCGCACCGCGCAGGCCCTCGCCCTGTGCGACGAGGCGCTCGGCCTGTTCGCCGGCTACGGCGACCGCCGCGGCGAGGACTGGGCCCGCTTCCTGCGCTGCACCCTCCTGCCGTACGCCGCCCCCGGCGGTGTCGACGTCGGTACGGCGGTGGCGCAGGAGGAGCTCGCCCAGCTGGCCCGTGACACGCACGGGCTGCGCGACGAGAAGCTGGACGACTTCATCGAGGCCTTCCAGCTGCTGCTGGAGCGCGGCGTGAGCCTGGAGGCCGGCTGGCAGGCGTGGCGCCTGCGCATGGTGCCGGACCGGCACGCCCGCGAGGTGATGGGGGTGCTGGCGGCGCGGGCGGCGTCGTAGAGCAGCTGCGCCGCGGGGCCGGCCGGACAGCCCGCGGCGCGGCTCGGCGTGACCTGCGCCGGAGGGACCTGAGGTCCCTCCCGGGTCACCGAGCCGCGCCGGTGCCTACGGCGGCGTGCGGCTCAGCCCTTTGCGGGCGAGGCCTTGCCGGAGGCGTCGGCCTGCGTCGTCTCCCGCTCGGGGGTCTCCTGGAAGTCGACCTTGCCCATGTGGCGGTTCATCGACTTCATCAGACCCCAGACGGCCAGGGCCATCACCGCGAACACGATGAAACCGAGGACGCCGGGGGTCACCTTGTCCTTGTCGATCTCATCGGCGAGGGGGACGAGGTGCGTCAGTGCCAGGCTTGCGCTCATGTCAGGCATTGTCGCGGATGCCCGCGAAGAGGTCGTCCTCGGGGAGGGTGGTGTCCACGAGCGACTTCGCGAGCTCGTACTCCTCCGTCGGCCAGACGTCCTTCTGGACCTCCATCGGCACCCGGAACCAGGGCCCCTCGGGGTCGA
This sequence comes from Streptomyces sp. NPDC096205, assembly GCF_044763135.1. Taxonomy (NCBI): domain Bacteria; kingdom Bacillati; phylum Actinomycetota; class Actinomycetes; order Kitasatosporales; family Streptomycetaceae; genus Streptomyces; species Streptomyces sp. NPDC096205. The sequence goes on from NZ_JBIWFS010000007.1 coordinate 461,442, forward strand.
TCTGCGTGGCGTGCGCGACCAGCGCCTTGTCACGGATCTCGAAGAACTCGGCACACGGAATGTGCGTGGTCAGCGTGCGGTCCTTGTGACCGGAGTCGTCCCAGCGCTTGAGCCAGTCGGCGTACGGGGAGTCCAGGCCGCGGTCGAGCATCGCCTGGTGCAGCGCCATGGTGCGCGGCCGGTTGAAGCCCTGGTTGTAGTACAGCTTCCGCGGCTGGTACACCGGCCCGAACTCGTCCTCCGGGTACTTCCCGGCGTCCGCCGCGCCCTCGAACGCCACCATGGAGATCTTGTGGGTCATGATGTGGTCGGGGTGCGGGTAGCCGCCGTTCTCGTCATAGGTGGTGATCACCTGCGGCCGGAAGGCGCGGATCTTGCGCACCAGCTCACCGGCCGCCTTGTCCACGTCCTCCAGGGCGAAGCAGCCCTCCGGCAGCGGCGGCAGCGGGTCGCCCTCGGGCAGGCCGGAGTCCACGAATCCGAGCCACTCCTGCTTGACCCCGAGAATCTCGCGGGCCTCGTCCATCTCTTTCTTGCGCACCTCGTGGATGTGCTCCTCGATGTACGTGTCACCCTGCAGCTTCGGGTTGAGGATGGACCCGCGCTCCCCGCCCGTGCAGGTCACCACCAGCACGTCCACCCCCTCGGACACGTACTTGGCCATGGTGGCCGCGCCCTTGCTCGACTCGTCGTCGGGGTGGGCGTGCACGGCCATAAGTCGCAGCTGGTCAGTCAAGACTCAATCCTCAAGTCGAAGTCGGCGCCCGGGGTGACCGGGTGCGAACGGCGGCTTCTATAGTGACCGAATCGGGGGGCGAATAATTCCAGCTCCGGGTCCGGGGCCCCTTTCGGGACGTTCGTCCCGCACTGCCGAGAGGACGATCATGAGTACGGCGAGCACGCGACTGCCCGAGGGCCGTTACGGCCGTTCCTCGGACGAGCGCGCCGACCGCAGGCTCAAGGTCGTCGGCATCGCCCTCGGCGCGGCCCTGCTCGCCACGGTGGGCTGGTTCGGCTACCACTATGTGGCCGGCACCGACATCAGCGCCCAGGTGATCGGCTTCCAGGCCGAGGACGACCGGGTGAAGGTGCATCTGGAGGTGCACAAGGACTCCGGGACCAGCGGCTACTGCACGGTCCGCTCCCAGGCCGAGAACGGCGCCGAGGTCGGCCGGGCCGACTTCCGCTTCGACGGCTCCGCCACGCGTATCGACCAGGTCGTCACGCTCCGTACCACTTCCCGGGGCACCACCGCCGAGCTGGTCGGCTGCCACGAGGACTGACGTCAACCGAGCGCTGTCGGTCTTCCTCGGAATACCCGGCGCTGACCTGCGTTGACGGGATTTTAGTGACTTATGTCCTCCCCCTTCCGCCTCTGAATTGTTAGGCTCGTGGTTTCGCCCACTCATGAAGGAACATTCTTCTGGGTAGGGCGATGCTTTGTATTCCCAGTACCGACGAGGAGCACCCTGTGACCCAGACCAGCGAGAACGTCACCTGGCTGACCCAGGAGGCGTACAACAAGCTCAAGGACGAGCTTGAGTACCTTACTGGTCCTGCGCGCACGGAGATCGCCGCCAAGATCGCGGCCGCGCGCGAGGAGGGCGACCTGCGCGAGAACGGCGGGTACCACGCGGCCAAGGAGGAGCAGGGCAAGCAGGAGCTCCGTGTGCGCCAGCTGACCCAGCTTCTGGAGAGCGCCAAGGTGGGCGAAGCCCCGGCTTCGGCGGACGGCGCGGTGGCCCCCGGCATGGTCGTGACGATCGCCTTCGACGGTGACGAGGACGACACGCTGACCTTCCTGCTCGCCTCCCGCGAGTACGCCAGCGCCGACATCGAGACCTACTCGCCGCAGTCGCCGCTCGGCTCCGGCGTGATCGGCCACAAGGTCGGCGAGGACGCCGAGTACGAGATGCCCAACGGCAAGAAGGCCTCCGTGCGCATCCTCAAGGCCGAGCCGTACCAGAACTGAGCCCGTCCCCCGCTTTTTCCGGAGCCGTTCCGGAGCCTTTCCGGCGAGCCCCCGGTGTCCCTCGTGACGCCGGGGGCTCGTCATGTCCGGGCCGTCCCGGGCGTGCTCAGGCCGCGGCCGAGCGGTACTTGCGCACCGCCAGGGTCCGGAAGACCACGATGATCAGGACCGACCAGATCAGCGAGGCCCACACCGGGTGCTCCATCGGCCAGGCGCTGGAGGGCGACACCCCCGGGTTGCCGAACAGCTCCCGGCAGGCCTGCACCGTGGCGCTGAACGGGTTCCAGTCCGCCACATGCCGCAGCCAGGGCGTCATCCGGCTGGAGTCCACGAACGCGTTGGACAGGAACGTCACCGGGAAGAGCCAGATCAGACCACCGGAGGTGGCCGCCTCGGGCGTGCGCACCGACAGGCCGATCAGCGCACCGACCCAGGTGAACGCGTATCCCAGCAGGAGCAGCAGGGCGAAGGCGCCGAGCACCTCACCGAAGCTGGTGTGGGTGCGCCAGCCGACGAGCAGGGCGACTGTCGCGAGGACGAGCAGGGTCAGGGCCGTCTGCACCAGGTCGGCGAGGGTGCGCCCGGTCAGCACCGCTCCGCGCGCCATGGGCAGCGAGCGGAACCGGTCTATCAGGCCCTTGTGCATGTCGTCGGCGATACCCGCGCCGGCTCCGGCGGTGGCGAAGGTGACGGTCTGGGCGAAGATGCCCGCCATGAGGAACTCACGGTAGACGCCGGGGTCGGTGGTGCCGCCGATGTTCATGGAGCCGCCGAACACATAGCTGAACAGCACCACGAACATGATCGGCTGGATCAGCCCGAAGATGATCATCTCCGGGATCCGTGACATACGGATCAGGTTGCGCTTGGCGACGACGAGCGAGTCCCGGACCGACTGGACGACCGGGTTCTGGCCCGCCGCGACGGGTGCGGCGTCGGTGACGGCACTCACTGGCCGTCCTCCTTCCTGCGGGTGCGGCTGCGTGACCGCGCGTCGGCGGGGGTCCCCTCGTCGGTCTCCTCGTCCTCGGGCTTGGCCTCGGCGACATGGCCGGTCAGGGAGAGGAAGACGTCGTCGAGGGTGGGGCGGCGCAGTCCGATGTCGTCGATCTCGATGCCGCGGACGTCGAGTTCGCGGATGATCTCGGCGAGCAGCTTGGCGCCGCCGGTGACGGGCACGGTGAGCTTGCGGGTGTGTTCCTCGTAGCTGGTCTCGCCCTTGCCGAGGCCGGTGAGCACCTCGGCTGCGGTGGGTATGTCCTCGCGCTCATGGACGACGACTTCGACGCGCTCGCCGCCGGTGCGGGCCTTGAGCTGGTCGGAGGTGCCGCGGGCGATGACCTTGCCGTGGTCGACCACCGCGATGTCGTGGGCGAGGTGGTCGGCCTCCTCCAGATACTGGGTGGTCAGCAGCAGGGTGGTGCCGCCGGAGACGAGCTGCTTGATGACCTCCCACAGCTGCTGGCGGTTGCGCGGGTCGAGTCCGGTCGTCGGCTCGTCCATGAACATCACGGGCGGGGAGACGACCAGCGCCGCGGCCAGGTCGAGCCTGCGGCGCATGCCGCCGGAGTAGGTCTTGGCGGTGCGGTCGGCGGCCTCGGTGAGGTGGAACTGCTCCAGCAGCTCCTCGGCCCGGGCCTTCGCGGCCTTGGCCTTCATCTGGTAGAGCTGGCCGACCATCTGGAGGTTCTCGCGGCCGGTGAGCAGTTCGTCGACCGCCGCGAACTGGCCGGACAGGCCGATGGAGCGGCGTACCTCGTTGGGCTGCTTGAGCACGTCGAGGCCGGCGACGATCGCGCGGCCGCTGTCGGGGCGCAGCAGTGTGGTCAGACAGCGCACCGTCGTGGTCTTGCCCGCGCCGTTGGGCCCGAGCAGGCCGAGGACGGTTCCCTCGGGGACATCGAGGTCGACGCCGTCCAGTGCCTTTACCTTGCCGAAGGTCTTCACCAGACCCTCGGCGTGAATGGCGCCTGGCATATGAGTCTCCACGTCGTTGGGGATTCTGCGGAAAGCCTAGGTTCGTGCTTTTCGCTCCGCTCGGAGTTTTCGCGCTGTGCAGGTGAGGCGCGGGGTCCGCCGAGTGCGGGGCCATGCATTCACGGTATCGCGATGTATCGCGTCTCTCAATGGGCTTCGCTCGAACGAGTGACCGGGGGAGGTCCGGCCTCGGTCGATGGCCGGTCCCGGCCCAGGTGGACGACCGGTCCTGGGCTCAGCAGATGACCCGGTGGCCCGGTCCTGGGCTCAGCCGATGACCCGGTGGCCCGGTCCCGGCCTCAGTCGATGACCCGGTACCCGGCCTCGCGCAGCGCCTGGCCGACCTCCGCGCAGTGCACGGGGCCCTTGGTCTCCAGGTGAAGGTCGACCTCCGCCTCCGTGAGGCCGAGCCGCGGATCGGTCCGCACATGGCCCACGTCGAGCACGTTGGCGTCCACCGCCGACAGCACCCCGAGCAGCGTCGCGAGGGCCCCCGGCCGGTCGGTCAGCCGCAGCCGGACCGCGAGGTAGCGGCCCTGCGCGGCCATGCCGTGCCGCAGCACCCGCTGCAGCAGCACCGGATCGACGTTGCCGCCGGACAGCACCGCCACGACCGGCCCCTCGAAGGCGCCCGGGTCGCTCAGCAGCGCCGCCACCGGGCTGGCCCCGGCCGGCTCCACGACCAGCTTGGCCCGCTCCAGGCACAGCAGCAGCGCCGTGGCCAGCTCGTCCTCGGTGACCGTGCGCACCTCGTCCACCAACTCGCTGACCAGGCCGAACGGCACATCGCCCGGCCGCCCCACCCGGATGCCGTCGGCCATCGTCACCGGGGTCGTGAGCGCCACCGGTCGCCCCGCCGCCAGCGACGGCGGGTACGCGGCCGCACCCGCGGCCTGCACGCCGACGATCCGGACGTCCGGCCGCAGCGCCTTCACCGCGACCGCGATGCCCGCGGCGAGCCCGCCGCCGCCGATCCCGACGACGATCGTCCGCACCTCGGGGCACTGCTCGAGGATCTCCAGGCCGACCGTGCCCTGCCCCGCGATGATGTCGGGGTGGTCGAAGGGGTGGATGAAGACCGCGCCCGTCTCGTCGGCGTACTCCTCGGCCGCCGCGAGGGTCTCGTCGACGACCTGGCCGTGCAGCCGCACCTCGGCGCCGTAGTCACGGGTCGCGCTGATCTTGGGCAGCGGTGCGCCCTTGGGCATGAACACCGTCGACCGCACTCCCAGCAGCGACGACGCCAGGGCGACGCCCTGCGCGTGGTTGCCCGCGCTCGCGGCCACCACCCCCGCGGCCCGCTCCTCGGGGAGCAGCCCGGCGATCCGGACGTAGGCGCCGCGCAGCTTGAACGAGCCCGTCCGCTGGAGGTTCTCGCACTTGAGGTGGACGGGCGCCCCCACCAGCTGCGTGAGGTGCCGGCTGCCCTCCATCGCGGTCACCCGCGCCACCCCCGCGAGCATCTTCCGGGCCCCGCGCACGTCGTCGAGGGTGACCGGCGGCAGGGGATCGGCCTTGAGGCGGTTCATGTCTCAAGTCTCGCAGTTCACACCCGGCGCGCGCGGTTGTGACCAACCTCCGAGACCGGTTTGCGCAGCGCCGGTACGGCCCGTCCCCCATCCGCGTACTCTGTCCCCCAACTCAGCCGTCCCTTCATGAAGTGAGCCTCCGGCCATGCCCACAACACCTGAAATGTCGATGGACATGAGGACCGTCGGTGACACCGGTCTCCTCGACGCTCTGCAGCACGAGGTGGCGGTGTTCGCCCGCCGTGCCGAACAGACCCGGCTCGGTGGGGTCGGTCAGGTGCGCAACTCCATGGACCGCGCCGCGTACCTGCTGCTCAACCGGCTCGACAAGGAGGGCCCGATGGGCGTCAAGGCGCTCGCCGCGAGCATGGGCATCGACTCCTCGACGGTCACGCGGCAGGTGGCTCCGCTCGTCGACACCGGGCTCGTCAAGCGCACCTCGCACCCCGAGGACGGGCGGGCCGTGGTGCTGCAGCTGTCCCCGCGCGGGCTGTCGCGGCTGGAGGAAGTGCGCTCCTCGCGGCGTCAGTTGATGGACGAGCTGACACACGACTGGGGCCCGCAGGAGCGCGAGGCGTTCTGCACGCTCCTCACCCGCTTCAATGACGCCCTGTCCGCGCGGATGTCCACCCACGGCATGACCGGGCCGGAGTCCGCGCCCGCGTCCTGAGCGCCGCGACCGGCCGTCCGCACGCGCGCGTCCGCTGCCTGTACGCCGACCACAGGTTCGCCCCGCCCGCCTCCCGGTGCCGGTACCGCGTGACAGGGCTGCTGCGCGGCTCTTGACCGAAAGGGCACCCCTGGCCTCATATGAGACCGAGCCCCGTCGTACGCCGTTCCGCCCGCGCGGCGGCCGCACGCCGCCGGGGCCGATTCCTCATGGTCGCCCTCAGGGGGAGGTGCGGTGCGAGAACGGCAAGCGGACCGAGGCGCCCGCCGGGACCGGGAGTTCGAGGCGTTCGTCGCGGGCGCCTCGGGGCGGCTGCTGCACACCGCGACGCTGCTGACGGCGGAGACCCCGGCCGACAACCCGCGCGCGCGGCGGCTGCTCACACTCGCCCTCGCGCACACGTACGCGTGCTGGGACCGACTGCGCGGCGAGGACCCGTACAACCGCACCCGCCAGTTTCTCGCCACCCGCTTCGCCCGTACGGCCTGGCATCAGTACGGCGGTCTGGGGCGGGCCCGCCCGCACCCCGGCAGCGTCCTGGCCGTGCTCGCCCCGCAGGAGCGGCTGATTCTCGTCCTGCGGCTCTACGAGGGTGTCGCGGAGGAACAGGCCGCCGCTCTGCTGGGCCTGCCCGTGGAGCGTGTGCGCGCCGTCTGCGACCGCGCGACCGCGACCCTGCTGCATCCGCCGCGGGGCCCGGCGCCGGCGGTCGTGGGCGCGAAGGCGGTGGCGTCATGAGCCGGGCCGACCGGGAGGCGGCGGCACGGCGGATCATGGAACGGACATCGCCGCCGGTGCCGCCCGAGCTGTACGCCGACGCCGTGCGCCACGGCAGCCGGCTGCTGCATCGGCAGGTCCTGGTCCGGCGCCTGATGTGGCTGCTGCTGTGCGTGGCGGTCGTGGCGTTCACCGTCTGGGCCGTCATGGTCCAGCCGTGGGTGGAGCCGCCGTCGGAGACGACCCCACCCCTCGAGGGCTGGTAGCCGTCAGCCGAGCGCCTGCTGCAGGTCCTCCAGCAGGTCGTCCACGTTCTCGATGCCCACGGAGAGGCGTACGAGGTCGGCGGGGACCTCCAGGGCCGAACCGGCCGCGGAGGCGTGGGTCATGCGGCCCGGGTGCTCGATCAGCGACTCCACGCCGCCCAGGGACTCGCCCAGGGTGAAGATCTTGGCGCGGTTGCAGACCTCGACGGCCGCCTCCTCGCCGCCGTCCACCTGGAAGGAGATCATGCCGCCGAACGACCGCATCTGCTTGGCCGCGACCTCGTGGCCGGGGTGGTCCGGCAGACCGGGGTAGAGCACCCGCGTCACGCGCGCGTGGCGGGTGAGCATGTCGGCGATCTTGGTGGCGTTCTCGCTGTGCCGGTCCATGCGCACGGACAGCGTCTTGGTGCCGCGCAGCACCAGCCAGGAGTCGAAGGGGCCGGCGACCGCGCCCATGGCGTTCTGGTGGTACGCCAGCTCCTCGCCGAGGCCCTCGTCGGCCACGATCAGCGCGCCGCCGACCACGTCGGAGTGCCCGCCCATGTACTTGGTGAGGGAGTGCACGACCACGTCCGCGCCGAGCGACAGCGGCTGCTGGAGGTACGGCGTGGCGAAGGTGTTGTCGACGACCAGCTTGGCGCCGGCGTCCCGGGCGACCTGGGCGACGGCGGCGATGTCGGTGATGCCGAGCAGCGGGTTGGAGGGCGTCTCCACCCAGACGACCTTGGTCTTCGGGGTGATCGCGGCACGCACCGCGGCCGGGTCGCTGGTGTTCGCGACCGACCACTCCACGCCCCAGCGGGCGACGACCTTGGCGAAGAGCCGGAACGTGCCGCCGTAGGCGTCGTTCGGGATCACCACGTGGTCGCCGGGGCTGAGCAGCGTACGCAACAGGCAGTCCTCGGCCGCCAGTCCGGACGCGAACGCGAGGCCGCGGCGGCCGCCCTCCAGGGCGGCGAGGTTCTCCTCCAGGGCGGTCCTGGTGGGGTTGGCGCTGCGGCTGTACTCGTAGCCGCCGCGCAGGCCGCCGACGCCGTCCTGCTTGTAGGTGGACACCTGGTAGATCGGCGGGACGACCGCGCCGGTCAGAGGGTCGGCGGTGTTGCCCGCGTGGATCGCGAGCGTCTCGAAGTGCTGACTGATGTGCCTGTCGCTCATGTGCACCGAGCGTAGTGCTCCTGACGGGCGGGTGCCGGACGAGTGGGCGGCCACGAGGGTTCCCCCTCGGTTTTCCACAGGCCGGGGGGCCAGGTTGGCCAATTGTCGGCGGCGTCTGGTTCGCTTGAGGCATGGAGATTCTCTGGGTCCTGATGGCACTGCTCATGCTGGGCTTCGTGCTCGGTCCGTTCGTCATGCGCAGGCGCCGCGGCATCGAGCTGGTGTCCCCGCAGCACCCGGACGCCGCCGACCCCGCGAACTACGGGTTCGTGCGGCAGGAGGAGCTCGACGTGCGCATGCCCGGCCCCGACCAGGATCTGCTGGACGTGCTGGACCTGGTGCAGCGCACCCAGGACTACCGGGCGGCGGCCCAGCTGCTCGCGGGGACCGAGACGGAGGGCGAGCGGCGCTGGCAGCGTGTGCAGGCCTTCGCCGGCGCGGCGGCGCTGGAGCTCCAGCAGCAGCCGGGCGGGGTCAGCGAGACGCCCGGCGGGCAGTGGCTGCGGGTGTGGCGCGCGGAGGCGCCGAAGGACGCGGGCGGTGCGGCGGTGCACGCCGAGTTCCTGGTGCAGCAGGCGTGGCGTACGTCGACGCCGGGCACGGACGACTTCCGGATCATCATGGAGGAGGCCAGGGCGGCGTGCGCCGACGCGGCGCTGCTCTCCCCCGGCGACCCGGTCCCCCACATCATCGAGCTCTCGGTGGCCCGCGGCCTGGCCTACTCGCAGGCCGAGTTCGAGCAGCTCTGGCTGAAGATCCTGGACCACGCGCCCGCGCACATGGGCGCGCATCTGGCGGCCCTGCACTACTGGTGCGAGAAGTGGCACGGCTCGCGCGAGCAGGCCTACGCCTTCGCCGAGGCCGCGGCCGCGCGGGCCCCGCAGGGTTCGCTGCTCGCGGCGATGCCGCTGTTCGCCGTCTTCGAGCACCTGCCCGAGGTCAACCTGGTCGCGAGCTTCTACCGGAGCGAGGTCGTCACCAAGGCGATGCACGGCGCCCTGCACGCGGTGCACTCTGCGCGCGCCGACGACCCGATGCTCGCCCACGTCCGCCACCTGCTGCTGTTCTTCCTGGTCCGCGCCGAGCGCTGGTCCGAGGCCATGAGCCAGCTCGTCCACGTCGACGGCCACGTCGGCGCCCTCCCCTGGACCCTGTCCGCCGACCCGGCCGCCCAGTTCGCGATATTCCGCGCCCTCGCGGTCGCGGGCTACGAGGCGAACGGCGGCACACCGGCGACGCTGCACAGCTGAGCGGCGCGGCGGGCGTCGGTCAGGAACCGCTCCCGTAAGGCCGCGTCAGTATCTCCAGGTTGTGGCCGTTCGGGTCCTCGAAGTACGTGCCGCGGCCGCCGTCGTTGTGGTTGATCTCGCCCGGGCGGGAGTGGAAGGGGTCGGCCCAGTAGGGCAGGCCGGCGGCGCGGATGCGGGTGAAGATGGTGTCGAAGTCGGTCTCGGAGACCAGGAAGGCGTAGTGCTGGGGCGTGATGTCGCCGGGTGAGTCCATGTAGTCGAGGGTCACGCCGTTGGGTATCTCGACGGGGATGAAGGGGCCGTACTGAGGGCTCACCTCCAGGCCGAGGAGGTCGGCGAGGAAGCGGGCCGAGGCCTTTTTGTCGTGGGCGCTGACGATGGTGTGGTTCAGCTGCACGGTCATGCTTCCACGCTAGGCAGCGGCCCTGCCCCGCACCACAGACCTCCGGACGATCCGCGTAGGTCCATGGGCCTACCGCGCGCGTAGGGCCTTGGTCTTCCCCGGACGTACGCCGAGGCCCCCGGGGTCGCTCCCCGGGGGCCTCGTACAGGGTCAGGTCAGATCGTCGACGCGTCGATCACGAAGCGGTAGCGCACATCGCTGTTGAGCACGCGCTCGTAGGCCTCGTTGATCTCCTCGGCCCGGATCAGCTCGATCTCGGCGCCGAAGCCGTGCCCCGCGCAGAAGTCGAGCATCTCCTGGGTCTCGGCGATGCCGCCGATCATGGAACCGGCGAGGGTCTTGCGGTTGCCGATGACGGAGAAGAGGTTGAGGGAGATCGGCTCCTCGGGGGCGCCGACGTTCACCAGGGCGCCGTCGGTCTTCAGCAGCGTGAGGTACGCGTTGAAGTCCAGCGGGGCCGAGACCGTCGAGACGATCAGGTCGAAGGTGCCGGCCAGCTCCTGGAAGGTCTTCGGGTCGCTGGTGGCGTAGTAGTGGTCGGCACCCAGCTTGAGGCCGTCGTCCTTCTTGCGCAGCGACTGCGACAGCACGGTCACCTCGGCGCCGAGGGCATGCGCGATCTTGACGCCCATGTGGCCGAGGCCGCCCATGCCGAGGATCGCGACCTTCTTGCCGGGGCCGGCGCCCCAGTGCTTGAGCGGGGAGTACAGGGTGATGCCGGCGCACAGCAGCGGCGCGGCCTCGTCGAGCGCCAGGCCGTCGGGGATGCGCACCACGTAGTTCTCGTCGACGACGATCTTCTCGGAGTAGCCGCCGTAGGTGGGCTCGCCGTCCTTGCCGACGGCGTTGTACGTGCCGACCATGCCGCCGCCGGTGCAGTACTGCTCCAGGCCGGCCTTGCAGTTGTCGCACTCGCGGCAGGAGTCGACCATGCAGCCGACGCCCACCCGGTCGCCCACGGCGTACTTGGTCACGCCGGAGCCGACGGCGGAGACGACGCCCGCGATCTCATGGCCGGGGACCATCGGGAAGATCGCCTCGCCCCAGCCCTCACGGGCCTGGTGGATGTCGGAGTGGCAGATACCCGCGTACTTGATGTCGATCAGGACGTCGTGCTCGCCCACCTCGCGCCGCTCGATGGTGGTGCGCTCCAGCGGAGCCTTGGCGGCGGGGGCGGCGTACGCAGCAACAGTGGTCATGCCGGGGGTTCTCCTAGCAGAGTGATCCGCGCCCGGCTGCCTTTCGGCCGGGCACGCTGACCAGCCTGCCGCAACGACCGGCATCCGCCCAGGTCACGGCTGTGCCTACGCACGCTGTGCCTACCACTGGCAAGGTCAGGCTTGTGGGCGTACGTACGGGAATACTGGACCGTATGGAAGCACAGCCCGCATCCGAGTCCGCGCCTGACGTCGCGCCCGAGTCCGGCACCGCCCTGGACCGCCGAGCCGAGCTCAGCGAGTTCCTGCGCACCCGGCGTGCCCGGCTCAAGCCGCAGGACGTGGGGCTGCCGGAGTTCGGCAGGCAGCGCAGGGTGCCCGGGCTGCGGCGCGAGGAGCTGGCCCAGCTGGCCGGGGTGTCGGTGGCGTACTACACGCGCCTGGAGCAGGGCAACGGACGCAATGTGTCCACGGAGGTGCTGGACGCCATCGCCCGGGCGCTCAGGCTGACCGACGCCGAGCACGCGCATCTGACGCACCTGGCCAACCCCAAGCAGCACAAGAAGAAGCCGGCCGCGCGCAGCCAGCAGGTGCGTCCCGCGCTGCGGCAGCTGCTGGACACCATGGACGCGGTCCCGGCGTACGTCGTGGGGCGGCGCTCGGACATCCTGGCGTGGAACCGGATGGCGGCGGCGCTCTTCGGGGACTGGGCGGAGCTGCCGCCCGCGCACCGCAACTGGGCGCGGCTGGTGTTCCTGCGGCCCGACTACCACGACCTGTTCCAGGACTGGGAGCAGAAGGCGATCGACATCGTGTGCCATCTGCGGATGGACGCCGGCTGCTATCCGGACGATCCGCGGCTGTCGGCGCTGGTGGGCGAACTGTCCGTGAAGAGCGAGGACTTCCGGCGGCTGTGGGCCACCCATGACGTCAAGGAGAAGTCGCACGGGGTGAAGCTGCTGCGCCATCCGCTGGTGGGCGAGCTGTCCCTGCGCTTCGAGTCCTTCCGCCTCGCCGACGACTCCGAGCAGGTCCTCGTCACCTATCACGCCGACCCGGCCACACCCTCCGCGGAGGCGCTGCGGCTGCTGGCCAGCTGGGGCACGGACGCGACCCGCGCGGGCCAGGACAGCGGCGTACAGCACTGAGTCAGTCGGCCACGCCCAGGTCCTCCCGCATCAGCCGCCGCATCGCCGACAGCCGCGGCTCGGCCTCCTTCAGCGCGAGCAGAGCCGCGTCGGGATCCTCGCCCGGCCGGGCCAGGCCCCGGTCGAGGCGCTTGACGGCCGCGTCGCTCCCGGCGAGGACCTCGTTGACGGCCCGGGAGGCGTCGAGGATCCGCTCGGGCACGATCATCTGCGCCTCGGCGTACCGGTCGCGGTACTCGCGGCGCACCTCTTCGAGATGATCGCGGTCCTGCTCGGTCCACACGCCGTCGCGGATTCGGTGCAGTGCGTCCTTGAGCAGGGTGTGGAACTGCCGGGCGGACCGGTTGATCGCGACGTACGCCTCCCGCCGCTCGGCCAGCCGCCGCTCACGTACGGCGGCGCCGGCCTCCTCGGCACGTCGGCGGTCGGTCAGCCGCTGGCTGAGGACGGGCGCGAAGAGCGTGCCGAGGACACCGACGACGGCGGTGATCATGGCGGTGACGGCAGCGGTCATACGGCGACTCTACGGCGGCCCGCTCGCCCCTGACACGACGGTGCGACGGCCATGACCGCGACCCCGCGGCGGCTGCTCAGCCCTGGTACGGCGGCGCGGAGCCCCACGTCCACCGGGGCACGGGCTGCTCGGCGGGGGGTGCCGCGTCGGGGCCGGAGAAGTACAGCGCGAGGCGGGTGCCCCACTCGACGTAGGCGAGGAAGGCGGACCGGAACTCGGCGTCGGTGGGCAGGCCGGCCTCGTCGGCCGCGTCCTGGACGAGGTTGACCCACCGGCGGCGCTGGGGCTCGGTGATGCCCTTGCCGAGATGCTTGGCGACCATGTGGCTGTGGCCGCCCTGGGTCTCGGAGTAGCGGGGCGGACCGCCGAAGACCTCGCCGAGCCAGAGGGCGACGTGTTCGGCGTGGGCGGGGTCGAGGCCGGCGAAGACCGGCGCGAGGAGGTCGTCCTTCAGGACCTTGTCGTAGAAGACCGACGTCAGGCGGGTAAGGGCCGCCGCGCCGCCCGCCCAGTCGTAGAGGCTGGGGACGGCCGCGCCGGGGCCGCGCACCGGGGTGGGGGCGTAGTGGCGCATCTCCTCGATGTCCGCGATGTACGGCCTGATCTCGGCGAGGAAGGCCGGGAACAGGTCGGACTTGCGGAAGCCGTCCAGGTGGTCGGCGGTGGAGGTCCAGGTGATGCGCAGGATGTGGTGCTCGGCGTCCTCCTCGCAGCGGGTGAGTTCGTAGTCGACACATTGCGGGGCCGCGGCCAGTTGCGTCGCGGCGCGGGTGTAGGCGGCCAGGAACTCCGCCGAGCGCTCTTCGGGAATGCGGTACCGGATGTACTCCACCGTGTGAGCCGTCATGGGGTCACACAAGCACGAACGGCCCGCCGGAAGCAGGGCTTCCGACAGGCCGTTCGCTCAAGGCTCAGTGAGCCGAGGGCTCAAGGAGCTGAGGGCTCAAGGAGCTGAGGGCTCAGTGAGCCGAGGGCTCGGTGAGCTCCACGCTCAGTGAGCTGACGGATCGACTCACTTGCCGTAGTAGGCGTTGTAGATCGACACCGTCGACTTGTTGTTCTTCTTGTCCGTGATCTTGGCGTGGAAGGAGACACCCTTGCCGGCCGCCGGGTTCTTCACGGTGATCTTGCCGTTCGTCACGGTGACCTTCTTCCAGGTCTGGCCGTAGTCGTACGACACGTACACGTACAGCGACTTGAGGTTGGTACCCCGCGCCGCACCCAGGACGGTGACCGGGAAGGTCTGCTTCACACCGGCCGCGACACGGCCGTCCGAGCCGGTCTTGGCGCCGAAGACGGCGGTGGACGCGGGCAGCGCCACGTCGTCGGTGGTGGTCGGCTTCTTGGAGCGGAAGGTCCAGCTGGCGTCGATCCGCGTGGAGGCGGCGGCGACGCGGACGCTGCGCTTGACCGAGGTGGTCAGACGGTACTCGGCGTCCGTGGACGGGACCGTGAACTCCTTCTCACCGAGCAGCGGGTCGTCGTGCGAGGCGACCTTGACGCCGTTGCGGTACAGGGTGGTCGCCACCGACGTGAAGTCGGAGGTGCCCGGGTGACCCGCAGAGTCGGCGTACAGCGGCAGCAGACCGCCGATCTTGTTGCCGTTGCGGTAGAGGCCGTAGTCGGCCGTCACGCGCGGGCCGAAGACCGGCTTGTTGAAGGTGGTGGCGTACGTCTTGCCCGCCTGGTAGGCCTTCACGCCGTCCGAGGTGTAGAACGCCTCGGCGATCGGGAAGCCGTCGGCGTCCCGGGCTGCGCCGAACTGCTCGAAGTCCAGGCCCCAGGCGATGCCGTTCGCGGTGGACACGTTGACCGTGCGCGTGCCGGGCAGCTTCTGCGGGACCGACAGGCCCATCACGAAGTCCTCGGGGAGGAGGCCGTAGACGGTGAGCGCGCCGGTCTTGCCCGAGGTGGCCGAGGCCAGGACGTTCTTCAGGGTGGCGAGCTCAGAGGCCTTGAAGTGCTTGACCTTGTCGCCCACGACCTTGGTGAGGTTGGCGGAGGTCAGCGCCACGTCCCACTCGGTGGCCGTGCCCTTGGTGAACTGGCCGCTCCAGGTCTGGGACAGACCGGTGACGGTCGGGCCCAGGTGCGCGATGCGCAGGTCGGCGAAGGAGGACGCCATGAGGCTGACGCCGATGCCGAAGCTGTCGTTGCCGAAGGCGTAGTTGATCGTCGCCGACAGCGGCTTGGCCGCGGTGTCGGGCACCGTGATGTCGGCCGCCTTCGTCGTACGGGCGTCGAGCGTCAGCGTGGTGTTCTTGGTGACGCTCAGCTTCGGCTGGACCAGCCAGTCGACGCCGCCCTCGAAGGAGGTGAGGTCCTTCACGATCCAGCCGTCCAGGCTGTACGTGCCGCGCGGGAGACGGACGGTGGTGACACCGCTGTTGTCCAGCGGGACGTCCACCATGCGGCCCTCGCCGAGGCCGGAGTAGCCGATCAGCAGGGTGCTGTACTGACCCGTCGGCTGGCCGTCCTTGCCGACGTGCTTGAGCGTCACGTCGTACGACTCGACCTCGCGGTTGACCGCGGCGGCCGTACGGACGCTCTGGCCGGCGCCGGTCGCGGTGACGAACGCGGAGTACGCGCCGTCGACCGTGCCGCCCAGGCGGGTGTCGACGGTGACGTCGACGGAGGCCTTGCCGTGCGCCGGGACGGTCACCGTGGTGGCGCCCAGCTTGAAGAAGCCGGCCGGGGCAGCGGTGCCCTGCGGGTTCTTGGCGCTGGCCTTGAGGGTCAGCGTGACGTCCGTGTCACCGAGGTTGCGGTACGTCAGCGCCTTGGTGACCGGCGTGTCGTCCGTGTGCGGCCACTGCTGGGTGCCGAAGCCCACCGAGACCGGCTCGGCGATCAGGGTCTGCTTGATGGCCTTGTCGACCTGGATACGGCCGGAACCCTGCTCGAACGCCGTGTAGTTGCCGCCCTTGGTGGAGGCGGTCAGGGCGCCCTTGATCTCGGCGTACGTCCAGTCGGGGTGCTGCTGCTTCAGGATGGCGGCGGCGCCCGCGACATGCGGGGTGGCCATCGAGGTGCCCGAGATGGTCAGGTACCCGGCCGGGTTCTCGCCGACCTCCTGCTCGATGACGCTGCCCTTGGCGGACGCGGCGGTGATGTCCACGCCCGGGGCGGTGACGTCCGGCTTGATCGCGCCGTCGCCGACGCGCGGGCCGGTCGAGGAGAACGGGGCGAGCTTGTCGGCGGAGTCGACCGCGCCGACGGTGAGCGCGGAGTCCGCGGAGCCGGGCGAACCGACGCTCTCGGGGCCGGAGTTGCCGGCCGCGATCGCGAAGAGGATGCCCTTCTCCTTGGACAGCTTGTCGACCTCGGCCTCCAGCGGGTCCACACCGGGACCGTCGGGGCCGCCGAGGCTGAGGTTGACGACGTCGGCGCCCTGCTCGGCCGCCCACTCCATGCCGGCGAGGATGCCGGAGTCGTCACCGGAGCCGGAGTCGTCCAGCACCTTGCCGTTGAGGATGGTCGCGCCCGGGGCCACGCCCTTGTACTTGCCGCCCGACTTGGCGCCGGTGCCCGCCGCGATGGACGCGACGTGCGTGCCGTGGCCGAACTTGTCGGAGGCGTCGGCGGCGGCGGTGAAGTTCTTCGACGCCGTCACCTGGGTCTTCAGGTCCGGGTGGGTGGCGTCCACACCGGTGTCCAGGACGGCGATCTTGACACCCTTGCCGTTGTAGCCGGCCGCCCACGCGGTGGGGGCGCCGATCTGCGTGGTGGAGGTGTCGAGCGTGACCTTGCGGGTGCCGTCGAGCCAGACGTGCGCGATGCCGGCGGCGGTCCTGCTGCCGTCGGTGACCGCGTCCCACAGCTCGGGCGTGTCGGCCTGAGTCGCCTGTACGGCGTCGGCGTTCAGGGTGTTCAGGGTGCGGCGCAGGGTGCCGGCCTCACGGACGTCCGCCTTGGCGGACGTGGCGGCTCCCTGGTAGCCGACGATGACCTTCAGCCCGTTCTTCTGGGACTTGCGGGTCGCCGCCTTGTTCAGCTCGGTGATGTCGAACAGCCGCTGGTCCAGCTTGCCGGAGGCGACCAGGCGGGCCGCGTCCGCCGGAATGACCAGGGTGTGCCCGTCGAACTTGCGGACGGCCACGGGTATGTTCTCGCGGCCTTCCGCGCGCTGCAGGCCGAGCACACGGCCCTTGCCGTCGACGGTGACACGGTCGCCGGTGATCAGCGTGACGCGATGACGGTCCGTCAGCTTGGCGGCGGTGCCGTGGTGCTGGGTGCCGGCCTCGGCCGAGGCCGGGCTGGTCAGACCCGCGGCCAGGGCGACGGCTGCGGCGCCGGCCACTGTGGCCGCGCCGACCTTTTTCACTTGTCTGCGCAAGACTCCCCCTGGGAGATGGAGTGCCGGGCGACTTCCCCGTTCACCCGGCCGGGGGTCATCCCGTACACCTGCGCGTACACCCCCCGGAGGATGAAGTATGCCGGGGGGTGATCAGCCGTCTCAACACGGGTTCGTCACGAGTCGGTCATAAAACCCGCGAGACGGGAGCGCTTTCAGGACACCGCGCGTTCCGTGACCGAGACTGCGCCCTTGCGGATCGTCACGAGGCGTGGAGCGCGCTTGGCGATCGCGGTGTCGTGCGTGACCATCACGAAGGTCAGCCCGTGCTCCTTCCACATGGACTCCAGGACCTCCATGACCTCGTCGCGCATCGACTCGTCGAGATTGCCGGTGGGTTCGTCGGCGAGCAGCACCTTGGGGTGCTTGACGAGTGCTCTGGCTATGGCGACGCGCTGCTGCTGTCCTCCGGACATCTCGCCGGGGAGGTGGCCCCGGCGCTCCCCGAGGCCGACCGACTCCAGTGCCTCCGCGGCTCGTTCTCGACGTTCCTTCGCCTTGATGCCGAGCGGCACGAGGGCCGTTTCCACGTTCTCCTGGGCGGTAAGGGTCGGGATGAGGTTGAAGCTCTGGAAGACGAAGCCGATGCTTTCGCTTCTTACGCGGGTGAGGCGGGCCTCGGGGAGGGCGGCGAGGTCCGTGCCGTCGAGGAACACCTGGCCGGAGGTGGGGCGGTCGAGGCCGCCGAGCATCTGGAGGAGGGTGGACTTGCCGCCGCCGGTGGGGCCTTGGATGACGAGGCGGTCTCCGTCCTGGATGGTGAGGTCTATGGCGTTGAGGGCTGTGATGGTTTCTTTGCCCCGCGTGTAGTGCTTTGTCACTGCCTTGAGGTCGTACATGGTGGTCCTTCGTCTGCGGATTGTCGGTGGCTGGTCGCGCCCGCGCGGCGGGGCCGCATATCGATACAGCCCCGCGCCCCTAGGCGATACGGCGCAGGGCATCTGCAGGGCGCAGGCGGGATGCCCGCCAGCCGCCGAAGGTGCCCGCGATGAGGCCGCCTGCAACCGCCAGGCCCACCGCCATGACGATCGTCGTGAGGCTCACCGGGGCCGTGAGGGCGACGTCCAGGGTCTTCGTCGCCGCCTCGCGGCCGGGGCCGACCATGCGCGGGCCGCTCGTCGCGCCACCGAGTTCGGCCTGCAGGGTCGGGCTCAGCGCGGTGACGGCGTACGCGCCCGCAAGGCCCAGCGCGATGCCCAGTGCGCCGCCCACCAGCCCGTTGACCACGGCCTCGCCCATCACCTGGCGGGTGACGCGGCCGGACCTCCAGCCCAGTGCCTTGAGCGTGCCGAACTCCCGCACCCGCCGGGACACCGCGGACGACGTCAGCAGCCCCGCCACCAGGAAGGCGGCGACCAGCACCACGATCGACAGCCACTTGCCCACGCCGGCCGCCAGACTCGACGCCGTCGACAGCGACCCCGACACCCGGTCCGCCAGATCGGCCGACGTCGTCACCGTCGTACCCGCGATGCTCTTCCGGACGGCCGCCTTCACGGCGTCGATCCGCTGGGAGTCCTCGGCCTTGACGTAGATCGTGGTGACCTTGTTCGCGGAGCCGGCGAGGGTCTGGGCCTGCTTCAGCGGAAGGTAGACGTCGGCGGCCGCGTCCCCGCTGTCGGCGGTGGCCACGCCGATCACCTCGTACTCGACACTCTTGACGGTGACCGTCGAACCGACCTTGTACTTCTTCTCCTTGGCGTACGCCGAGTCGACGACGGCGACCTTCGCGTTCGTCTCGGACGTCCTGAAGGTGCGGCCGCTGGTGATCTTCGAGGAGGTCAGCGGGCCGAGAGCGGGCTCGGTGACGTCGGTGCCGTAGACGGAGTAGTTGTCGACGTCGAAGTCGGCGCCGCCGCCCTCGATACGGCCCTCGGCGGCCCCGCCGCCCGGACCCCCCTGGGCGGGGGCCTCTCCCTGCTGGAGCTGGCCGCGGGTGAACGCACCGCTGACCCGGACGACCTGGAGGCTCAGTCCGCCGACCGCGTCCGCGACACCGTCCTGCGCGGCGACCTTCGCGACGGTGGAGGAGGCGAGGGTCTCAAAGCCCTGGACCATGACGCGGTCGCTGCTCTGCTCCTGCGCGTCGGAGCCGGAGTCGCTGTCGCGCGCGTCGAAGCGGAAGCGGGGGCCGCTGCCCTGCTCGCCGGTGGGGGCGGAGGCGGCCTTGGTGACCGTCATGTCGGTGCCGAGCCCGTACAGCGACTGCAGGACCTTGTCCTGCGCCTTGCCCATGCCGGAGGACACGGAGGTGACCACGATGACGAGGGCGATGCCCAGCGCGAGGCCGGAGGCGACGACGAGGGCCGCCTTTCTACGGCGGCGCAGTTCGCGCCTCAGGTAGGTGAAGAACATGCGCCGCAAGCTAGGCACGCCCCGTGATGGGCGGTTGAGCCCCGCATAAGAGCCGCATGAGAAGCCCACGAACGCCGCTGCCGCCGGGCCCGAAGGCGCGGCGGCAGCGGAGGAGTTCCAGCGGGAGGGTCAGACGGCCGAGCCGGCCTTCCACTCCGCCCAGCTCATGTTCCAGCCGTTGAGGCCGTTGTCCGGCGAGACGGTCTTGTCGCCGGTGTTCTGCACGACGACCACGTCACCGACGATCGAGTTGTTGTAGAACCACGCGGCCTCGGTGTCGGGGTCGTTGGCGCCCTTGGTGTCGTTCAGGCCGACGCAGCCGTGGCTGGTGTTGACGTTGCCGAACACCGAGTCGGCGCCCCAGTAGTTGCCGTGGATGAAGGTGCCCGAGGTGGTCAGGCGCATGGCGTGCGGCACGTCCTTGATGTCGTACTCGCCCTTGCCGTCGTCGTCGGTGAAGCCGACCGTGGCGCCGTTCATCCGGGTCTCCTTGAACTTCTCGGAGATCACCATCTGACCTTCGTAGGTCTTGTTGTCGGGCGAGCCCGCGGAGATCGGGATGGTCTTGACGACCTTGCCGTTCTGCGTGACCTTCATCTGCTTGGTGTTGGCGTCGACGTACGACACCTGGTTGCGGCCGATCTGGAAGGTGACCGTCTTCTGCTGGACGCCGTAGACGCCCTCGGCGCCCTCGACCCCGTCGAGCGCCAGCTTCAGCGTGATGGTCGAGTTCTGCTGCCAGTAGTCCTCGGGGCGGAAGTCGAGGCGGTTGGCGTTGAACCAGTGGCCGACGACCTCCTGCCCGCTGGAGGAGGTGACGGTGATGCCCTTCTGGACGTCCACCTTGTTGGTGATCGCCTTGTCGAAGTTGATCGACACGGGCATGCCGACGCCGACGGTCGAGCCGTCCTCCGGCGTGAAGGAGCCGATGAAGCTGTTGTCCGGCGAGACCGTGGTGAAGGAGGCGTTCTCGTGGGCCTCGCGGCCCTCGGCGTCCTTCGCGGTCACGGCGACCTTGTAGGTGGTGGAGCGCTCCAGCTGGGCGGTGGGCTTCCAGCTGGTCTTGTCGGCGGATATCTCACCGGCGACGGCGGTGCCGTCCGCGGTGGTCATCGTCACCTCGGTGAGCGTGCCCTTGCTCACCGTGACGGCTGCCGAGTTGTTGATGGAGGCGTTGTTCGAGCCGTCCGCCGGCGTGATCTTGATCTGGGCCTCGGAGGTCTTCTGGGCCGCCGCCTCGTCGACCTTGGCCTGCGAGGTGTCCTCGGCCCCGTCGGCCTTGGCCTCGTCGCCGCCGGAGCAGGCCGAGAGCACCAGCACCCCGCCGAGCAGTGCGGACGCGACCGTGAGGCCCTTGCGCCGCTTACTGTTCGTCATCACACGCTTCTCCATCGTTGCCGAATCCCCAGTAACCCCGAGAGTTCCCCGCCAATAACGTTCAACGCTACGACCGGTCCGTCCCGTTCCACATGTCCCGTATGTGTGGGGCACACCACGTTGCCGGACGGCTGTTGCCGTCCGTGAGACGAAGAAACCCCGGACGGCGGTTGCCGTCCGAGGTCACGATTTCCCCACGTCCGGCTCAGCGGACCGACGGCTCCCCGCCGTCGTCGCCCTCTTCTTCATCGCCGTCGACATCATCCTCGCCGAGGTCCCAGTCCGGCGAATCGGGGTCGTAGTCGATCAGCTCGCTGCTCCACGAGGCCTGCTGGAGCTCGACCCCGGGCACCTCGCCCACCAGGTCGAACGGGTCCACGAGGTAGGCGAGGGCCTCCGCCGTGTCCTCCGTCACAGCGCCTTCGGCGTGGGCGCGCTCGGTGTCGGGCATCTCGTCGTCCTCGGCGATGCGGGCGAGCGCCGCGCCGGTCACCGCCTCCACGTCGTCCACCTCGAGGACGAGTTCCACGCGAAGCCGTACGAAACGTGATGTCTCAGGAGTGCTCATGTCGCGAGGGTACGGCTCGCTGCGCCCACGGCTTTCCCGCGACCCGCGCCTTTCGGCCGGACGCCCCCGGGGCCGCGCCGACCTGCGCGGGCAACCGCTTCCGCTCGCGGCTGGCCTGATCCGGCGGACAGGCCCTAGCATCGCCCCACACGGCCAATTCGCCAGCGTCACAAGGGGATCGATATTCCGTGTCATCCGCTCGTCGTCCGTTGCTGACAGCCACCGCCGCGGCCACCCTGCTGGGCGCCCTGTGGTTCGTCCCGTCCGCCAACGCCACGGACGGCTCCCCGGCGAGACAGCAGCCCTCGACGACCACGACGACCCAGGCCAGGGCGGCCGTGGCGGCGAGCACCGAGGCCTTGCAGGACTCGCAGGGCGGCACCGAACTCGCCGACACCGGAAGCTTCGACAGCACGCCGTACGTCGTCGGCGGCACGCTCTTCCTCGCGGTCGGCGCCGGATTCGTGACATATTCGGTGCGTAGAGAGCGACTTGGGTTCTAAATACCCAAGCTTGACGCGTCTTTGACCGAACACTCATAGTCCGCTCATGAACAGATCAACGGGGGCGCGCCTGTGCGCCACGGCTGTCGTGGGCGCGATGTCTCTGGCACTTCTCACGGGGTGCTCGGACAGTGGCTCGGACGACTCCAAGAACACCGGCTCGGGTGGTGCGTCGGAGAACGCCAAGACGTACACCAAGGCCGAGCTGGAGAAGCTGATCATCGCCCAGGGCGATGTGACCGGCTACAAGGTCGAGCCGGTCGACAAGGAGCTCAGCGCCGAGAAGGGCAAGCTCAAGGGCGACGAGAAGTGCCTGCCGCTGGCCTACGTGATGAGCGGCCTGGCGCCCACGGACGCGCCGGCCGAGACGAACACCATGGCCACGCAGGACAAGAAGCCCTCCGACACGGCCTCCAAGTCCCTGGAGGACCTGACCGACGGCGAGACCGAGGACGCCCTCGCGGACGCGATGAGCGTCGACGTGTCGGTGGTCGCGCTGTCCTCGTACGACGGTGAGGGCGCCGCGGACGCGTTCAAGACCGTCTCCGACGCGGTCAAGGACTGCGCGGGCGGCTTCGAGATCACGGACGGCTCGGACGAGCCGACGAAGATGACCAAGGTCACCGAGGAGAAGGCCGTCGGCGCCACCGGCGACGAGGCGGTCGCCTTCTCCGCGACCGGCGAGATGGACGCCGCGACGGGGGAGACCGCCACGGTCCACACCCAGGTCGTGCGTCACGGCAACACCATCGCCTCGTACTTCACGATGAACCTCGGCGCGATGATGTCGCAGAAGGACTACACGGTCCCCGCGGTCGTCGTGAACGCCCAGGGCGCCAAGCTGAAGTAACCGGCTGCACGGAAGGGCCCCGTCCGGAACGCCGGACGGGGCCCTTCGGCTTGCCGCCTAGCGCAGCGGCCCGGTGACCTTCTCCGCCGCCGCGACCAGCGAGCCGTCGCGGACGAAGGCGTCCGCCGCGGCGAGGTCGGGGGCGAGGAAGCGGTCCGGGCCGGGGCCGCCGACGCCGGCCGCGCGGGCGGCGTCGATGACCGCGCGGGTCGCCGGGGCCGGGGTGAGGCCCTCGCGCAGCTCGACCGCGCGGGCGGCGGCGTAGAGCTCGACGGCGATGACGCGGGTGAGGTTGCCGACGGCGGTGCGCAGCTTGCGCGCGGCCGACCAGCCCATGGAGACGTGATCCTCCTGCATCGCGGAGGACGGGATGGAGTCGGCCGAGGCCGGCACGGCGAGCCGCTTCAGCTCGCTGACCAGCGCGGCCTGCGTGTACTGGGCGATCATCAGGCCGGAGTCGACGCCGGCGTCGTCCGCGAGGAACGGCGGCAGGCCGTGGCTGCGGTTCTTGTCGAGCAGCCGGTCGGTGCGCCGCTCGGCGATGGAGGCCAGGTCGGCGGCGGCGATGGCGAGGAAGTCCAGGACGTAGGCGACCGGGGCGCCATGGAAGTTGCCGTTGGACTCGACGCGGCCGTCGGGCAGCACGACCGGGTTGTCGACGGCGGAGGCCAGCTCGCGCTCGGCGACGAGGCGGGCGTGGGCCATGGTGTCCCGGCCGGCGCCGGCGACCTGCGGGGCGCAGCGCACCGAGTAGGCGTCCTGCACGCGCGGGGCGTCGTCCTGGTGGTGGCCGGTGAGGCCGGAGTCCTTGAGCACGGCCAGCATGTTGGCGGCGGAGTCGCCCTGGCCCGGGTGCGGGCGGATGGCGTGCAGCTCGGGGGCGAGGACCTTGTCGGTGCCGAGCAGGGCCTCCAGGGAGAGGGCCGCGGTGATGTCGGCGCTCTTGTAGAGGGTGTCGAGGTCGGCGAGGGCCATGATCAGCATGCCGAGCATGCCGTCGGTGCCGTTGAGGAGGGCGAGGCCCTCCTTCTCGCGCAGCTCGACGGGGGCGATGCCGGCCTCGGCGAGCAGCTCGGCGGCGGGCTTCACGGTCCCGTCCGGACCCTCGGCGTCGCCCTCGCCCATGAGCGCCAGGGCGCAGTGCGAGAGCGGGGCGAGGTCGCCGGAGCAGCCGAGGGAGCCGTACTCGTGCACGACCGGGGTGATCCCGGCGTTGAGCAGGTCGGCCATGGTCTGCGCGACCTCGGGGCGGACGCCGGTGTGGCCGGAGCAGACCGTCTTCAGGCGCAGGAACATCAGCGCGCGCACGACCTCGCGCTCGACGCGCGGGCCCATGCCGGCGGCGTGCGAGCGGACGATGTTGCGCTGGAGCTGGGCGCGCAGCTCCGGGCTGATGTGCCGGGTCGCCAGGGCGCCGAAGCCGGTGCTCACGCCGTAGACGGGGTCGGGCTTGGCGGCCAGCGCCTCGACGATCTCGCGGGCCGCCGCGAGGGCCGCCACCGCCTCCTCGGAGAGCTCGACCCGGGCGCCGCCGCGCGCCACGGCGAGGACGTCGGACGCGGTCGTGCCGGACGTCCCCACCACCACAGTGTGCATATCCATATTCAGGAGCGTACGCAGTGAAGACCAAGATGTCACCAGTGGGAGCCCGGTTCGCCCCTTACCGAATACGTCACACAGGTCAGGGGCCGCACCCGTTACGTCAGTGACGCCCGCGGAAGCGGCGCCGCTCGGCTCCGGTCTCGTGCGAGGGCTCGTCGGCCAGGCGTACGACGGGGTCGTCCGGGCCCTCGCGGCCGGCCACCACCGGCTTGCCGCCCCGTACGGCCTTGGCCTGGTACTGGGCGGCGTCGGCCAGCCGGAACAGGCGCCGGGCCGAGCCGACCGCGCCGATCGGGTCCTCGGTGGACGCCACCCCGCAGGCCACGCCCTCGCCCAGCTCCAGCTCGGCGGCCCTGCGGCACAGCTCCTCGGCGACCTCGACCACGTCGTCGGCGGCCGGGCCGACCGCCAGCAGGCAGAACTCGTCCCCGCCGAGCCGGGCGACGAGCGCGCCGGGCAGCATCGCGCCGCACAAGGACAGCACTGAGCCGAACCGTTCCAGCAGGCGGTCGCCGACGGCGTGCCCAAGGGTGTCGTTCACCCGCTTGAGGCCGTTCAGGTCGCACACGACGAGGCTGACGACCACGCCCTGGGTGCGGTGGCGCTCGATCGCCTCGTCCAGGCGCATGTCGACGCACCGGCGGTTGGCGAGGCCGGTCAGCGCGTCGGTGAACGCCAGCCGGCGGGCCTCCTCGAGACGCTCGGTCTGCGCAAGGCCCGCCGCGACGACCGCGGCGAGCACGGTGGCGAACTCCGCGTCGGCCGGCTCGAACACGGGCTCTCCGACGGGCCGGGCGACATACAGCTCGCCCCAGGCCCGGCCGTGCAGCACGACCGGGGCGACGACACAGCTGCCGCGGCCGCGGCGGCGCAGGGCCGCGACGCGCTGATGGATGTAGCCGGGGCGGCCCGCGGCGGGGCCGTCGGCGGTCTCCACCCAGGCGTTGGGGCCGCCGCCGCCGGCCCATCGCTCGTGCAGGAACTCGGTGATCTCCGGGAACTGGTGGACGGGGTAGGTCTCGTCGTCCGGGTACTCCACCTCGCCGGAGGTGCGCTCCCCCACGTTCACCAGGACCCTCAGCCGGCCCCGCTCACGCTCCCAGACCGAGAGCGCGGCGAAGCTGCCGGCGAGCGCGTGGCAGGCGCCCTGCGCCGCCGCGCGCCAGGACTCGCGGGGGGTGTGTGCCGCGGCCATGCCCTGCGCCAGCGCGACTACCGCCGAGAGTCGCTTGTCCTCGCCCATTGCTCCAGGTTAGGGAGCTTTGGGGCGGTGTGGTGGGTTTGTGTGGCGAATAGGTGGGGGTGGCTCCGTGATGTGCGTCCTGAGGGCCGTGGTCGCTTCTCGCGCCCACGCGGCGGAGCCGCATATGGATACAGCCCCGCGCCCCTGACTAGGTATTCACTCACCCGGCCACAGGGGCTTGCGCTTCTCGTTGAAGGCCTTGACCCCCTCCGCCCTGTCTCCCGAGAAGGCCACCGACCGCCAGGCCGCATCCTCCACCTCCAGGCCCGCCTGCAGGTCCAGGCCGTGGCCGAGGCGGAGGGCGCGCTTGGCGGCACGGAGTCCCACGGGGGAGTTGGCGGCGATACGGCCGGCCAGCGCGAGGGCCTCCTCGCGGTCCTGGCCGGCATCGACGAGGAGGTCGATCAGGCGGAGGTCCCTGGCCTCCTCGGCCTCCACGCGGCGGGCCGTGAAGATCAGCTCGGCCGCGCGGGCGGCGCCGACCCGGCGAGGCAGGAGCTGGGTGCCGCCGCCGCCCGGGATGACCCCGACGGAGACCTCGGGCAGTCCGACCACGGCCGTACGGTCGGCCACGATCATGTCGCAGGACAGCGCCAGCTCGAAGCCGCCGCCGAGCGCGAAGCCGTGCACCGCGGCGATCGTCGGCACGGGCAGTTCCAGCACGCCGGTGTAGGCGCCCCGGGCGACGGGGCGCTGGCGCACCAGCTCGGCGTCGGTGAAGGAGTTGCGCTCCTTCAGGTCGGCGCCGACGCAGAAGGCGCGCTCGTGCGTGGAGGTGACCACGACGGCCCGGACACTCCGGTCCGCCCCCAGCGCCGCGCACGCCCCGGCGATGGAGCGCGCCATCTCCGTCGACACGGCGTTCATCGCCTTCGGCCGGTCCAGGGCCAGCTCGGCCACGTGGCCCCCGCCCCCGTGCCGCCGCACGGCCACGAACTCCCCGAACCGCTCCTCGCTCATGAACACCCTCCGGTTAACGCGGGTTAACAACTCTCGCCCCGATCATCGCAGCCGGGTCCCTCCGGGGGAAGAGCCGCCCGGGGCACCTCGCCGACAACCCGTTCGAGTGACATCCCCACCGACTCCCCCACCCGGCGCCGCCGGAGCGCCTAGCGTGCACGGCCACGGCGCACGGGGGCGCGAGCGCATCGGGGAGGCATCACGATGACGGACGACACGACCGGGGACACAGGGACCGCCGGCAGGGCTGCCGCCCGCGCGAGGGCCACGACGCCCTCGGCCCCGCGACAGGCGGCCGGCGAACAACCGGCTGCGGCGCCGCAGGGACCTGGGGCGAATGGCGGAGCTGCGCGGCAGGAACCCGGGGCGAACTCCGAAGCCGCTGCGCAGGAACCCGGGGCGCACGCCGAAGCTACGGCGCAGGAACCTGGGGCGAACGCCGAAGCCGCTGCGCAGGCACCCGGGGCGACCGCCGGAGCTGCGCCGCAGGGACTCCGGGCGAACGCCGAAGCCGCAACGCAGGAACCCGGGGCAAGCGCCGAAGCCGCAGCGGGGGCTGACCCGACCGACACCGAGGCGGGCACCCGCAAGTCCGGCGGGGTCGCGCAGTCCCACGCGGCCCGCGCCCTGACGGAGACCGGCGCGCCGAACGCCGCCGCGGCAACCGCCGACCTCGACGCCGAGGCGGGGCTCCGCAGATCCGACACCCTCGCGCAGTCCCACCCCGTCGCGGAGCCCCACCCCGCCCGCCGCCTCACCGACCCCGGCGCACCCACAGCAGCCTCGGGGCCCGACACGCTCGCGCAGTCCCACCCCGTCGCGGAGCCCCACCCCGCCCGCCGCCTCACCGACCCCCGCGCCCTCGCAGCAGCCTCGGGGTCCGACGCCGTCGCGAAGGCGTGCGCGTCCCGCGCACCGGTGGGGCCCGAGGCCAGGGACGGCGCCCGGGAGGAGGCGAGCCTCACGCCCACGCCGGCACCCGGCGCGGCCGGGCTCGGGAGAATGCGGGGTCGGCACCGGCGGCCGCGGCCGCGCAGGGCGGTGCTGGCGGTGGGTGGACTGGCGCTGGCGGCGGGGGCGTTGAGCCTGGTGCGGATGGCGCCGGAGACGGGGATCGGGGGGCCGGGGGCGGTGGAGGCCGAGCCGCGGATCAATCCGTACCGGGGGACCGAGCGGGCGACGAACGCGGGGGCCACCGTCACCACCGTGCCGCAGGCGAGCCCGTCGGCGACCGTCCCGCTCGGCGCGGCCGGTTCCTCGCCGGTGCCGGGCGTCGGTGCGGACGTACCCGACAAGGCGACGGCGCCGAACTCCGCCGCCGCGTCCGAGCCCGCCGCCCCGACCGCCACCGGCATCCCGCAGGCGCCGAGCACCCCGACACCCCGGACGGACGAGCCGACCGCGGAACCGCCGTCGGCCACCCGCTCCCCGGCCCCGCAGCCGACGCCGACCACGCCCCGGCCGCAGCCTTCCTCACCGCCCCCGGCCACCACCCAGCCGACCCCGCCGCCAGGGCTGTGCCTGCCGGTCATCGGGCTGTGCGTGCTGGACGAGCAGCCGTGATCACAACGTAGGCGCGCCCTCCCGGCGCGTCAGCAGCCACGGCTCGACCACGCCGAGGCCTCGCACCGGGCGCTGCCACATCGGCTGGAGCGCGAAACGGTAGGCCGGCGGCTCCTCGCCCTCCTTCTCCGCGGCGGCAGCCGCCTCCGCGGCCTCCGTCTCGGAGGCGGGCGCCTCGCCCGTGCGGATCAGCTCCTCGGCGAAGGCGCTGTCGACGAGCACGGCGTCCCGGGGGGCTATGGAGGTCAGACGGGAGGCCAGATTCACCGTCGTACCGAAGACGTCACCCATCCGGGTGGTGACCGTGCCGAAGGCGATGCCCACCCGCAGCTCCGGCATGGTCTCGTCGTTCGCCATCGTCTCGATCAGGCGCAGGGCGATCTCCGCCGCCGTGCCCGCGTCGTCCGCGGCGTACAGCACCTCGTCGCCCAGGGTCTTGATCAGCCGTCCGCCGCGCGCGGCGACCAGGTCGGCGGCCGTGGTCTCGAAGGCCTCGACCAGTTCGCCGAGCTCCTCCTCCTCCAGGCGGCGGGTGAGACGGGTGAAGCCGACCAGGTCGGCGAAGCCGACGGCCAGCCGGCGGTCGACCATCTCCTCGTCGTCGCCGGCCTGCACGACCCGGCCCGTCGCGGCGGCGAGCTGTCGGCGCCAGACGTAGACGAGGAACTCCTCCAGCTCGGGCAGCAACAGCTCGACCAGCGGGTACGTCACCTCGGTCCGGGTCATGCCCGGCTCCGGCGGCTCCGTCAGGCCCTCCAGGAAGGAGTCGATCTGCCACTCGGCCAGCCGGGCCGTGGTCTGCCCGGTGGAACGGGCCACCTGCACGGCCATCGCCTCGCTCAGCAGCCCCGCCTCGACCAGACCGGCCAGCCGGCGCAGCGCCAGCACGTCGGCCTCGGTGAGCGCCTTGGCCTGGCCGATGTCGGCGAAGCCCATCGCCCGCCAGAAGCGGGACGCCAGTTCCATGGAGACACCGGCGCTGCGGGCCGCCTGGAAAGGGGTGTAGCGCCGCTCGGCGCCGAGGATGAGCTGTTCCAGACGCAGCGCGAGCGGGTCCTCACCGGGGTCGGTGCCGGTGTCGTCGACGGTCACGCCTGCTGCCCTTCCGATCTGTCGCGGTCAGGTATCGACCGGCCTCAACTGTACGGCCTCACTCCGTTGGGTTTCGCCGCGTCGGGGCTGCGTGTGCCTGGTTTCCGATCGCGGCCGGGTGCGGGTTGTCCTTGGTTGCTCGCGCAGTTCCCCGCGCCCCTTCGACTACGCATCCTCACGCCAGTCTCAAGTGCACGATGTCTCCTGCGCCTACCGGTTCCTGTACGCCCTCCTCCGTTGCGATGACCAGCCTTCCGTCGCCGTCGATCGCGACGGCCTCGCCGATCAGCGAGCGGTCGCCCGGGAGCTCGGCGCGGACCGTCCGTCCCAGGGTCGCGCAGCCCGCCGCGTACGTCTCCTGGAGGCCGGACGCCGCAGGGTCGCCGCCGGCCGCGCGCCAGCGGCCGTACCAGTCCTCCAGGGTGCGCAGGACGGCCCGCAGGAGGGTGTCGCGGTCGGTGCTGACGGCGTTCGCGAGGGCGAGGGAACCCGCCTGCGGGACGGGGAGTTCGTCCTCGCGGAGGGTGACGTTGATGCCGACGCCGAGGACGACCATGTCGTCGCCGGCGCGCTCGGCGAGGATGCCGCCGGCCTTGCGTTCCTCGCCGCCGACGGTGACGAGGAGGTCGTTGGGCCACTTGAGTGCCGTGTCCACGCCCGCCGCGCGGGACAGGCCGGTCGCGACGGCGACTCCGGTGAGCAGGGGCAGCCAGCCCCAGCGGGCCACCGGGACCTCGGCGGGCCGCAGCAGGACGGAGAAGAAGAGGCCGGAGCGCGGCGGGGCGCTCCACTGCCGGTCCAGGCGGCCGCGTCCGGCGGTCTGCTCCTCGGCGACCAGGACGGCACCCTCCTCGGCCTTGCCCGCGACGGCGAGCGCGACGAGGTCGGAGTTGGTGGAGCCGGTGCTGCGCACCACCTCCACCCCCCGCCACAGCCCTCCCTCGCGCACCAGTCCCCGGCGCAGGGACATGACGTTCAGGGGCGGCCGGTCCAGGTCGGACCAGCGGTTCTCGGAAGGCTCTCGCGGCGTCATGCAAGCCACCCTAGGTGTGTTGTATGCCGCACTGCCGATCGGTAGGCCCACCACTACGCTACGGATGAGTAATCGTCCCCCCTTTTGAGCAGGCAGGGAGCCGCATCCCGATGTCCGAGCCGGAAGAGATCGACATTCACACCACCGCGGGCAAGCTCGCGGATCTCCAGCGCCGCATCCAGGAGGCGACGCACGCCGGCTCGGCACGTGCCGTCGAGAAGCAGCACGCCAAGGGCAAGCTGACGGCGCGTGAGCGGATCGAACTGCTCCTCGACGAGGACTCGTTCGTAGAGCTGGACGAGTTCGCGCGTCACCGCTCCACCAACTTCGGCCTGGATGCCAACCGCCCGTACGGCGACGGCGTCGTCACCGGCTACGGCACGGTCGACGGCCGCCCGGTCGCGGTGTTCTCGCAGGACTTCACCGTGTTCGGCGGTGCCCTGGGCGAGGTCTACGGCCAGAAGATCGTCAAGGTCATGGACTTCGCGCTGAAGACCGGCTGCCCGGTCATCGGCATCAACGACTCCGGCGGCGCCCGCATCCAGGAGGGTGTGGCCTCGCTGGGCGCGTACGGCGAGATCTTCCGCCGCAACACGCACGCCTCCGGTGTGATCCCGCAGATCAGCCTCGTCGTCGGCCCGTGCGCGGGCGGCGCGGTGTACTCCCCCGCGATCACCGACTTCACGGTGATGGTCGACCAGACCTCGCACATGTTCATCACCGGCCCGGACGTCATCAAGACGGTCACCGGCGAGGACGTCGGCTTCGAGGAGCTGGGCGGCGCCCGCACCCACAACTCGGTCTCCGGTGTGGCCCACCACATGGCGGGGGACGAGAAGGACGCGATCGAGTACGTCAAGCAGCTGCTGTCGTACCTGCCGTCCAACAACCTCTCCGAGGCGCCGGCCTTCCCCGAGGAGGCCGACCTGGCGGTGTCGGACGAGGACCGCGAGCTGGACACGATCGTGCCGGACTCGGCGAACCAGCCGTACGACATGCGCACGGTCGTCGAGCACGTCCTGGACGACGCCGAGTTCTTCGAGACGCAGGCGCTGTTCGCGCCGAACATCGTCACCGGCTTCGGCCGGGTCGAGGGCCACCCGGTCGGCATCGTCGGCAACCAGCCGATGCAGTTCGCGGGCTGCCTGGACATCCCGGCCTCCGAGAAGGCGGCCCGGTTCGTGCGCACCTGCGACGCCTTCAACATCCCGGTGCTGACGTTCGTGGACGTGCCCGGCTTCCTGCCGGGTGTCGGCCAGGAGCACGACGGCATCATCCGCCGCGGCGCGAAGCTGATCTACGCCTACGCCGAGGCCACGGTCCCGCTGATCACGGTGATCACCCGCAAGGCCTTCGGCGGCGCCTACGACGTCATGGGCTCCAAGCACCTCGGCGCCGACATCAACCTGGCCTGGCCTACGGCGCAGATCGCGGTGATGGGCGCCCAGGGCGCGGTCAACATCCTGCACCGGCGCACCCTGGCCGAGGCGGAGGCGAACGGCGAGGATCTGGAGGCGGTGCGCGCCCGGCTGATCCAGGAGTACGAGGACACGCTCCTCAACCCCTACGTCGCGGCCGAGCGCGGTTACGTCGACTCCGTGATCGCCCCGTCCGACACGCGCCGCCACATCGTGCGCGGCCTGCGTCAGCTGCGCACGAAGCGGGAATCCCTGCCTCCGAAGAAGCACGGCAACATCCCCCTGTAAGGAGCCGCTGTGACGATCAAGGTCGTACGGGGCAACCCGACCCCCGAGGAGCTGGCCGCCGCCCTGGCGGTGGTCAGGGCCCGCGCCGTGGCGGCATCGGCTCTGCCGTCCGGCGCACCCGCCCCGAGGGACTCCTGGTCCGACCCGTCCCGCATCGCGGCCCGGCCGGTGCCCCAGCCGGGGCGTTCGGCCTGGGCCCGCACGTACTGGCCCTCATAGGCCCTGGAGCACGGCCGCGACGGCTTCGGCCATCACCTCGTACCCTGCGTCATTCGGGTGCAGGTGATCGCCGAAGTCGTACGCCGCCCGCAGCCGGTCGGGGTCCTGGGGATCGGCGAGGGCCCGGTGGAGGTCCACGACGGCGTCGTACTCCCCGGAGTTCCGGATCCACTCGTTGAGCTCATGGCTCACCTTCGCCGCGTGCTCGCCCCAGTGGTCCGAGCCCCCCAGTGGCAGCAGCGTCGCCCCGATCACCCGTAGCCCGGCCCCGCGAGCCTGGCGTATCAACTCCCGGTGTCCGGCGATCAGTTCGTCCGCCTCCAGGACGGGCGCGGGCTTGTACGTCGGCTGCTCGTCGGTCTCGCTGAAGCCGATGTCGTTCAGCCCGAGCAGCACCACGAGGGTGTCCACGCCCGGGTGGGCCAGGACGTCCCTGGACAGCCGGTGGACGCCCTTCTCGCCGTACCACGCCGAGTCGTTGAGCAGCAGGTTCCCGCCGATCCCGGCGTTCAGCACGGGCCGCCCGGTGCGGGTGGCGAGGGCGTCGGACCAGCGGCGGTCCGTGCCCGGGGTGGAGCCGAAGCCGTCGGTGATCGAGTCGCCGAAGAGGGCGACGGCGTCCCGGCGGCCCGCGTCCGTCTCGACGGCGGACAGGAGGTACCAGGACTCGGTGACCGCGTCGAAGCCGGCGGCCGTCGCGTCCGTGAGGTCGCCCTCGCCGCGGTAGCTGTGCGTGAAGGCCTGCGCGTGGAAGGTCGCGGGCCCGGTCGCGGTGTCGAAGTAGAGGGTGACGGCGAGGGAGTCACCCGCGCCGAGGGCGAGTTCGACGGCGTCGCTGACGGCCTCGCCGCGGGCCGGGATCTCCGCCTCCCGCTCTCCCCGGAAGGTGAGCGGCCGCAGCGTCCCCGCCTCGATCCCGGCCCCCTCCCCCGCCCGTGCCACGCTCGCGGCCGCGACCCGCAGCGGCGAGGTGCCGTACGCGTGGGACAGCCGTATCCGCACCCGGTCTCCGCCTGCGGAGAGCCGGACGATCTGGCGCAGCGACTGGCGCCAGAAGCCCTCGCGGGACCAGTTGGGGGTGAAGCCCTCGCTGGGGAGCTGGGGTGATGCGGTCCAGACAGTGGTGAACACGGCAGGGTCCTCCTCGCCTTGACGGATCGATCCTAATGGAACCGAAGCACCATTAGGCTAACAGAACCCGAGTCCCATTTAGTTAAGTTGAGTACGCGTACTCAGGCGCCGCCCGGGCCGCCGGCCGGACCATTGCGGTCATGCTGTGGTCCGACCCGGAGAACGAGCCGCCCGAGGAACTGCGTGAGATGCAGGCGATGTTGCGGCGGCTGGGCGTTCTCATGGCCGTGGCCATGGTGCTGGCGATGATCGCGATCGGCCTGAGGTGAGACACGGCCTGCCACCACGGGACCGCGCCGATACGCTGGCGGCATGACTGATCAGCCGCGCCGCCGACTCGTCCTCGCCTCCCAGTCCCCCGCCCGGCTCGGGCTGCTGCGCCAGGCCGGACTGGCCCCCGAGGTGATCGTGAGCGGCGTCGACGAGGACGCCGTCACCGCGCCGACCCCGGCCGAACTGGCACTCGCCCTGGCCGAGGCCAAGGCCTCCGTGGTGGCCGCCCGGCCCGAGGTGCAGGGCGCGCTGGTGATCGGCTGCGACTCGGTGCTCGAACTCGACGGCCAGGCCCTCGGCAAGCCCGCCGACGCCGAGGAGGCCACCGCCCGCTGGAAGGCCATGCGCGGCCGCGCGGGCGTCCTGCAGACCGGCCACTGCGTCTGGGACACCGCCACCGGCCGCTACGCCTCGGCCACCGCCTCCACGGTCGTCCGCTTCGGCGATCCCACCGACGAGGAGATCGCCGCGTACGTCGCCTCCGGCGAGCCCCTCCACGTCGCGGGCGCCTTCACCCTCGACGGCCGCTCGGCCCCGTTCATCGACGGCATCGACGGCGACCACGGCAACGTCATCGGCATCAGCCTGCCCCTGGTCCGCCGTCTGCTGGGCCGCCTGGGGGTTTCCATCACCGACCTGTGGACCTGAGGTCCCACGGCGTACGGTGACGATGTAGGGCATCCGCACGGGGGGCAGGAGCCGCTGATGAGCCGGATCGTCATGGTGCACGGCATCGCGCAGGAGTTCCTGGGCCCGGAGCAGTTGCGCCGGGACCTGGTACCCGCCCTCCAGGACGGCGTGCAGCTCAGCGAGGCCGGCGTGCGGGTGGACCCCGACGACGTGACCTGCGCCTTCTACGGCGACCTGTACTTCGAGCCGGGCACCCGCTCCATCGACCTGCCCCCGTGGGACGAGACCGACGTCGAGGACGACCTGGAGGCCGAACTCCTCGCCCTGTGGTGGCAGACCGCCGCCGAGGTCGACCCGGCGGTACCGGCCCCCGACGAGCCGGGCACCCGGAGCGCCGGCGCCTTCGCCGTCTCCCGGGCGCTGCGCTACACCTGGGTGCGCTCGGCCCTGGACGCGCTCGCCGCGTCGGCGTTCTTCGGCCGGGTGTCCGACCGGATGCTGATCTTCGCGCTGCGCCAGGTGCGCCGCTATCTGACCGAGCCGGAGCTGCGCGCCGCCGCCGTGCGGCGGGTCGCCGAGCAGGTCGGGCCCGACACGAAGGTGCTGGTCGGCCACTCGCTGGGCTCGGTGGTGGCGTACGAAACGATCTGCGCGCATCCCGAGTGGCCGCCGCTCGACCTGGTGACCGTGGGCTCGCCGCTCGGCCTGCGCGGGATCGTCTTCGACCGCCTCACTCCCCTCCCGACGGACGGCCTCGGCGCCTGGCCCGGCCAGGTCCGCCACTGGAGCAACATCGCCGACCGGGGCGACATCGTCGCCCTGACCGACCGTCTCCGCGACCGCTTCGGCGACCGGGTGACGGACGAGACGATCGACAACGGCGCCCGCATGCACGACTTCGCCCGCTATCTGTCCGCACCGAAGACGGGGGCGGCGGTGGCCCGGGGGCTCGTATGACCACCGCCGAAGCGGCCGTCGGAGGCCCGGCGGACGGCCTCGCCGGTGACGCACCGGCGACGGGCCGGAGATTCCTCGTCGCCATCGGCGTCGGCACATACACGGACACCACCGTCCCCCCACTGCCCGGCGTGCCCCACGACGTGACTCGGCTGCGGGGTCTGCTGGAGCCGATGGGGTACGAGACGGTGCTGCCCGAGCTGGCGGCGGACCCGACGGCGCAGCAGTTGCGCGAGGGCATCGGGACCTGGGCGGCGGAGGCGGAGCTGGGGCCGGACGACGTGGTGGTGCTCTACTTCGCCGGGCACGGGGTGAAGGACCTCGACCGGCACTATCTGCTCTGCTCCACCAGCGTGCCGGACTCCCTGGACGCGACCGCGCTGCCCAGCGAGGATCTGGGCCGGGCGCTGGTCAAGAGCGAGGTGGGCCAGCTCCTGATCGTCCTGGACACCTGTTACGCCGCCGAGGGCGCCGGGGACATCGGCCGGACGGCCTCCCAGCTCGCGCGTTTCCGGCGGGGCGCGGCGGGCCGCTGGCTGCTGGCGTCCGCCCGCTCGAAGGACAGGGCCCGGGAGAACGCCTTCGTGGACGCGCTCACGGAAGTGCTCCACGAGCCGCGGCTGGGCGTGCTGCCGGAGTTCGTCGGCGTACGGGAGGTCACGCACCGGGTCAACAAGTACTTCGCGGCGGAGCGGCTGACCCAGCAGGCCCGGCTGTCGACGATCGAGAGCGACGGCTACGCGCCCTTCTTCCGCAACAAGGACCACATACCCGCCCTGGCCGGCCGCGCGCTGGACGGTGACACCCTGCTCCGGCTGCGCCGCCAGACCCGCGGCCACTTCGAGACCCGCGGGCGCGGAGTGGGCAGCCTGGAGGAGAAGGGCGACTACTTCACCGGCCGCACGGCGGTCCTGGACGAGCTGACCGACTGGCTGGACGCGCCGCACCACGACGGCCGGGCCCGGATCGTCACCGGCGACCCCGGATCGGGCAAGTCGGCCGTCCTGGGCCGGCTCCTCGGCCGGACCGCCGACCAGCACCAGGTCGTCCAGCTGCACGCCCGGCACGCGACGCTGGAGGACCTGACCGCCGTACTCGCCGAGGTCGTGCACAAGCCCGGCGCCGCCCTGGAGGACCTGCTGGGGGCGCTGGGCGAACGGGACGCCGCCCATCCCGTGACCGTCCTGGTCGACGCGCTGGACGAGGCGGGTGCCGCCGGTGACACCCGCGAAGGGCGCCTGGTCGCCCAGCGGTTGCTGCGGCCGATGTCCGCGCTACCCGCCGTACGGCTGATCGTGGGGACCCGGCGTTCCCTGCTCACCGCGCTCGGCGCCGCCGTCGACGTCATCGACCTGGACCAGCGCGTCAGCGGCCACGAGATCGCCGAGTACGCCACCAAGCTCCTGCTGGACGCGGCGGACCCCACGTCGGCCTCCCCGTACCGGGGCGCCCCCGAGGCGGCCGGCCGGGTGGCCCACGGGATCGCCTCCCGGGCAGGGACGTCCTTCCTGGTGGCCCGGATGACGGCCCGTGCCCTGATCCGGGAGCCGCAGCGCATCGACACGGCCGTCCCCGGCTGGGAGGGGCGGCTGCCGAGCAGCGCGGACGACGCCTTCGAGGCGTACCTGAAGCAGTTCGGGTCCCGACGCCCGCTCGTGGAACGCCTGTTGACGCCCTTGGCGTACGCCCAGGGCGCGGGCCTGCCCTGGTCCACGGTGTGGTCCGCGGTGGCCGAGGCGCTCTCCGGCGAGCCGTGCTCCGAGGAGGAGCTGCGCTGGCTGCACGAGCACGCGGGCTCGTACGTCGTGGAGACCAGGACCGCGACGGGCGACTCGGCGTTCCGCCTCTTCCACGAGTCCCTCGCGGAGTACCTGCGCCGCCGGGGCCCGGCCGACCGGGCCGCCCACCGGGCCGTCACCGAGGCCCTGCTCGGCCAGGTCCGTCCCGCCCCGGAGACCGGCGTACGCGACTGGGCGACGGCTCATCCCTATCTGCGCGACCACCTGGCGACCCACGCGGCGGCGGGCGGCGTCCTTGACGACCTGCTGGGCGACACGGAGTTCCTGCTCCACGCGGCGCCGGCGCATCTGGTCCGGGTGCTGGACCGCGCCGTCACCCCGGAGCACCGCCGCCGGGCCGCCGTCTACCGGGCGTCCTACGCCGCCCACGCGGACGCCGCGGTCCACGAGCGCCGCGACATCCTCGCCATCGACGCGGCCCGGTACGGCGACAACGCGCTGAGCGGTCGGTTCGCGCGGGGCCGGGCATGGCTGCCCCGGTGGGCGACGGGCGGGCTGATCGATCCGGCGCTGCGCGGCACTCTGCGGGACCATCCCCGCCTGGTCAGAGCCGTCGACCACACCGTCATCGACGGGCGGCCGCATGTCGTCACCGGCGTCTTCGGCGAGGGGGGCCTCGGTGTCTGGGACCTGACCGACAGCACCTGCCGGATGACTCTCACCGGCCACACCGACACCGTGAGCGCCCTGAGCTGCGTCGACGTCGACGGCGTCCCGCATGCCGTGTCCGGCAGCGAGGACGGGACCGTTCGGCTGTGGAACCTGGCCGAGGAGAGGGAGGTGCTCTGCTGCTTGGTGGGTGGGCCCGTCGAGACCCTCAAATGCGCGACCGTGGACGGACGCCTCCGCGCCGCCGTGCTCACCCGGACGTCCCTCAGGGTCTGGGACCTCGTCGACGGAACGCCTCACTCCCGGTCCGCCGAGTTCGAACTCGGCCTGGGGGCGGCCACGGTCGTCAGCCTCGGCGGGCACGCCCACCTCGTCGCCCCGCCCGGGTACGGTCGGCGGGCCGAGGTGCGGGACCTGATCACCGGAAAGCCGTGGCGGCGATGGCGCAGCCGGCGCTTCAGGCGGCGCGCCGGACAGCCGTACGCACTGGCCTCGACGGTGATCGACGGCGACCCTTGTGTCGCCGTGTGCGGCTACGAACAGGTCGAACTCTGGAATCTCGCCACCGGCGCCCGCCGCTTCGCTCGCCAGGTGTCCGAGAGCGGGTTTCCCACCGCCGCTGTCTGCGCCCCGGTCGACGGCCGCCCACATCTCCTCGTCTCCTACGACAAGACGGTCCACGTCTGGAATCTGCTCGACGGGACACAGCGGGCGGCACTCACCGGTCATACCGAGGACGTCAAAGCGATCACCTGCGTCACCCTCGACGGCCGCCCGCACGCCGTCACCGGCGGCGGCGACGGAGTCCGGATCTGGGATCTGACCGACGCCACCTCGCACACCCCGGGTGCGGGCCACACCCACGCGGTGGAATCGGTGTCCTGCGTCACGATCGACGGGCGTCCGCACGCCGTCACCGGCGACCAGTCGGGCACGGTCCTGCTGTGGCCCCTCGCCACCGACACGCCCGGGCCCACTAAGTCGGCAGACATCAACAGATGGGTGTCGGCCTCCTGCTGCACCACGATCGACGGGGAACCCCACGCGGTCCTGGGGACCCCGTCCGGACGGGTGTACCTCTGGAACCTCGCCGGTGACCGCGAACCGGAGCGGATCGCCGACGGAACGGGCTGGGTCTACAAGGTGGCCTGCACCGAGCTCGAAGGCCACCCGCACGCGCTGTGGGCCGTCGACGGAGCCGTCCACGTCTGGGATCTCCTGCGAGCGGCTCCGCGCGCGCAGCTCGCCATCTCCGACAACCCCCGGGGGCTGGCCTGCACCGACCTCGAAGGCCGCCCGCACGCGCTGACCAGCACCCTGGACGACATGAGCGTCTGGGACCTGACCGACGGGTCGGAGCGCACGGAGCAGTACGGCGGCTCGGTCGGTGGAGTGCACAGGCTGGTCTGCTTCCCACTGGACGGGCGCCCCCACGCCCTCATCGCCCGCTACGACGGTGTCGTGGTGCAGGCCCTCGACGGCAGCACCCACGGCACCGTCCTGGACAGCAGCCCCCGGCATGACGTCCGGGCGCTGGCGTACACCACCATCGACGGCCGTCCACATGCCGTCGTGGCCTTCCGCGCGGAGGTCACCGGCAGAGGCGAGTACGGCGTCGAGGAGAAGCCGACGCTTCAGATCTGGGACCTGACCACCCTCGACCTCGTGGAGACGATCCATCTGCCCCTGCCCACCGACACGGTCGCCGCCCACGGCCCCGACATCGTCATCGGCATGGCCGACGAGGTCGTCGTCCTCACGCGGGCGCGGCCTCACCCGTAGGTTCCGGCCCCGCGGCCGTCTCGGGGGCCTTCTGGGCGTCGTACGTCATGAGCAGCAGAACGATCAGGCCCAGCACGGCG
Source organism: Streptomyces sp. NPDC096205 (assembly GCF_044763135.1). Taxonomy (NCBI): domain Bacteria; kingdom Bacillati; phylum Actinomycetota; class Actinomycetes; order Kitasatosporales; family Streptomycetaceae; genus Streptomyces; species Streptomyces sp. NPDC096205. The sequence continues at coordinate 500,889 of NZ_JBIWFS010000007.1, forward strand.
GCCATGAACGCGAAGGCCGGCCAGCCCACCAGACCCCACGTCAGGGCGGCCAGCAGGCCGTGGACGACCGCCGCGCTGATCAGGGTGATGCGGCCGAAGCCGGCGGGCGCGCGGTCGCGCAGGGCGACGAGCAGGGCTATGTAGGCGCACAGCAGGAAGTACAGCCCGAACAGAATTCCGCCGACCTTCGAGGACAGGGACATCACGTCCGGGTCGAGGCCGCCCATGGACATGTGCTGGCGTTCTACGACCACTCCGAGGAACCAGTTGATCGCGGCGATCGCCAGGCCCTCCACGAGCAGAACGAGCGCCAACAGCCACGCCACCGGTCTGCGCACCACGGGTCCCCACCCTCTTCCGAACGCGACGTTCGAGCCATCGCGAACGCTACTAACGGGTAAACCAGCGGACAAGGGTTCGGTGACGGGCAAAGAATCATTGGGCCATTCGTAGGGACTCGACAAAGAAACAGAGTGGGCCGCAGCACGCTCGCACAGAGACCTTGGCCACATGAGAGGGCTAGGGTTTCCCGGAGGAGTCCTGCGTATCAAGGTGCGACAAGGGATTTCACGGGTGGAGCAGGCCTCGCATCACGCTCCGTGTGGCACAGCTCACCATTGGGGACGGGTCGAACTGCCGTGTCGGCAGTCCCTAAACTCGGCTTGTTTCAAGGAGGGAGCCTCAATCGTGCGCAAGGTGCTCATCGCCAACCGTGGCGAAATCGCTGTCCGCGTGGCCCGTGCATGCCGGGACGCCGGGATCGGCAGCGTCGCTGTCTACGCCGACCCGGACCGGGACGCTCTGCATGTCCGCGCGGCGGATGAGGCGTTCGCCCTGGGCGGTGACACCCCGGCCACCAGCTATCTGGTCATCGACAAGATCCTGAACGCGGCCCGGGAGTCCGGGGCCGACGCCGTCCACCCGGGCTACGGCTTCCTCTCCGAGAACGCCGAGTTCGCTCAGGCGGTCCTGGACGCGGGGCTGATCTGGATCGGCCCGCCGCCGCAGGCCATCCGCGACCTCGGTGACAAGGTCGCCGCCCGGCACATCGCCCAGCGCGCCGGTGCCCCGCTCGTCGCGGGCACCCCGGACCCCGTCTCCGGTGCCGAGGAGGTCGTGGCCTTCGCCGAGGAGCACGGCCTGCCGATCGCCATCAAGGCCGCCTTCGGTGGCGGTGGCCGCGGTCTGAAGGTCGCCCGCACCCTCGAAGAGGTGCCGGAGCTGTACGACTCGGCCGTCCGTGAGGCGGTCGCCGCCTTCGGTCGCGGCGAGTGCTTCGTCGAGCGCTACCTGGACAAGCCGCGCCACGTCGAGACCCAGTGCCTCGCCGACCAGCACGGCAACGTGGTCGTGGTCTCCACCCGTGACTGCTCCCTGCAGCGCCGCCACCAGAAGCTCGTGGAGGAGGCCCCCGCGCCGTTCCTCTCGGACGAGCAGATGGCCGAGCTGTACAGCGCCTCGAAGGCCATCCTGAAGGAGGCCGGCTACGTCGGCGCCGGCACGGTGGAGTTCCTCGTCGGCCTCGACGGCACGATCTCCTTCCTGGAGGTCAACACCCGCCTCCAGGTCGAGCACCCGGTCACCGAGGAGGTCACCGGTATCGACCTGGTCCGCGAGATGTTCCGTATCGCCGACGGCGAGGAGCTGGGCTACGACGACCCGGCGATCCGCGGCCATTCCTTCGAGTTCCGCATCAACGGCGAGGACCCGGGCCGCAACTTCCTCCCGGCTCCCGGTACGGTCACGCGGTTCGACGCGCCGTCCGGTCCGGGTGTCCGGCTGGACGCGGGCGTGGAGTCCGGCTCGGTCATCGGCCCGGCGTGGGACTCGCTGCTGGCCAAGCTGATCGTCACCGGCGCCACCCGTGAGCAGGCCCTGCAGCGTGCGTCGCGTGCGCTGGAGGAGTTCCAGGTCGAGGGCATGGCCACCGCCATCCCGTTCCACCGCGCGGTGGTGAAGGACCCGGCGTTCGCGCCCGAACTCACCGGCTCGTCCGACCCGTTCACGGTCCACACCCGCTGGATCGAGACCGAGTTCGTCAACGAGATCAAGCCCTTCGCCGCCCCGGCCGACGCCGAGACGGACGAGGAGGCGGGCCGCGAGACGGTCGTCGTCGAGGTCGGCGGCAAGCGCCTGGAGGTCTCCCTGCCGTCCTCCCTGGGCATGTCCCTGGCCCGCACGGGCCTCGCGGCGGGCGCCAAGCCCAAGCGCCGCGCGGCCAAGAAGTCCGGCCCCGTCGCCTCCGGCGACACCCTCGCCTCGCCCATGCAGGGCACGATCGTCAAGATCGCCGTCGAGGAGGGCCAGCAGGTCGAGGAGGGCGACCTGGTCGTCGTCCTGGAGGCCATGAAGATGGAGCAGCCTCTCAACGCCCACCGGTCGGGCACGATCAAGGGCCTGACCGCGGAGGTCGGCGCGTCCATCACGTCGGGCGCGGCGATCTGCGAGATCAAGGACTGATCACTTTTCGACGGGGTTTCCCCGCGTGCCTTCAGGGGCGCGGGGAACTGCGCGACAAGCCACAACGAACGGCAAGACGCGCCCAAACGGCAAGTCCTACGGCGAGAGGCGAGCGAAACTCACCTACGCCGCATATCAGCCACCCGCGCAGCCCGCTCCACAGACGCCCCCTGTTCACCGAGGACCCCCGCACGGAGGGTCGTTCCACGCCGAGGCGCCGGCAGAGGCACGTCCCGCCGCTGAGGGCGCACCCCCGCGGCCTCACCCCCGGCAGGGGCCCCGTTTCCCGAGCCGCCGGCCACCGCGATCTGCACGCCCTGGTCGGCCAGCGCCTGCAACTCGGTCGCCGCGCGGTCGTCGTGTGCGGGCGGCTCGTCGGTGACCAGCCGGGTGATCACATCCGTGGGCACGGTCTGGAACATGGTGTCCGTCCCGAGCTTGGTGTGGTCGGCGAGCACGACCACCTCGGCGGCGGCCTGCACCAGCGCCCGGTCCACGGACGCGGAGAGCATGTTCGAGGTGGACAGCCCCCGCTCGGCGGTGAGGCCGCTGCCGGACAGGAAGGCCCGCGACACGCGCAGCCCCTGGAGGGACTGCTCGGCGCCGGAGCCGACCAGTGCGTAGTTGGAGCCCCGCAGCGTGCCGCCGGTCATCACGACCTCCACGCGGTTGGCGTGGGCGAGGGCCTGGGCGACCAGCAGCGAGTTGGTGACGACGGTCAGGCCGGGGATACGGGCCAGCCGGCGGGCCAGCTCCTGGGTGGTGGTTCCGGCTCCGACGACGATGGCCTCGCCCTCTTCGACGAGGTTCGCGGCGAGGTCGGCGATGGCGGTCTTCTCGGCGGTCGCGAGATGTGACTTCTGCGGAAAGCCGGACTCGCGGGTGAGTCCGCCGGGCAGTACCGCACCGCCGTGCCGGCGGTCGAGGAGTCCTTCTGCCTCCAGTGCCCGCACGTCACGCCGTACGGTCACTTCGGAGGTCTGGACGACGCGGGCGAGCTCACGGAGCGACACGGCCCCGTTGGCTCGCACCATTTCGAGGATCAATTGGCGACGTTCTGCAGCGAACACGAAACTGACAGTAACCCCAAGGGCCGTCTGGTTTCAGCAGTTTGCGCCGAATAACAGAAATTGCGCGCACAGGGCGACGGGAAGTGGTATGCGGGCATACCCCCGTCGCCCTCGCGGACGAGGAAATGCCTTACGCGTCGCCGGTCTTACGGGTGTGCAGCTGCCGTGCCACCTCGGCGATCGAGCCCGACAGGGACGGGTACACGGTGAACGCGTTCGCGATCTGTTCGACCGTCAGGTTGTTGTCGACGGCGAGCGAGATGGGGTGGATGAGCTCCGAGGCGCGCGGCGAGACGACCACGCCGCCGACCACGATGCCGGTGCCCGGGCGGCAGAAGATCTTGACGAAGCCGTCGCGGATGCCCTGCATCTTCGCGCGCGGGTTGCGCAGCAGCGGCAGCTTCACGACCTTGGCCTCGATGACACCGCCGTCCACGTCGGCCTGGGTGTAGCCGACGGTGGCGATCTCCGGGTCGGTGAAGACGTTCGAGGAGACCGTCTTGAGGTTCAGCGGGGCCACCGCGTCGCCGAGGAAGTGGTACATGGCGATACGGCCCTGCATGGCGGCGACGGAGGCGAGCGCGAAGACGCCCGTCACGTCACCGGCCGCGTACACGCCCGGGGCGCTGGTGCGGGAGACCTTGTCGGTCCAGATGTGGCCCGAGTCCTTGAGCTTGACTCCGGCCTCCTCCAGGCCCATCCCCTCGGTGTTGGGGATGGCGCCGACCGCCATCAGGCAGTGGGAGCCGGTGATGACCCGGCCGTCGGCGAGGGTGACCTCGACGCGGTCGCCGACCCGCTTGGCGGACTGGGCGCGGGAGCGGGCCATGACGTTCATGCCGCGGCGGCGGAAGACGTCCTCCAGGACGGCGGCGGCGTCCGGGTCCTCGCCGGGCAGCACGCGGTCGCGGGAGGAGACCAGGGTGACCCGGGAGCCGAGGGCCTGGTAGGCGCCGGCGAACTCGGCGCCGGTGACGCCGGAGCCGACCACGATGAGCTCCTCGGGCAGCTCGTCGAGGTCGTAGACCTGCGTCCAGTTCAGGATGCGCTCGCCGTCCGGCTTGGCGTCGGGCAGCTCGCGCGGGTGGCCGCCGGTCGCGATGAGCACGGCGTCGGCGGTGAGAGTCTCCTCGGTGCCGTCGGCGGCGGTGACGACGACCTTGCGGGAGCCGTCGAGGGCCTGCATGCCCTCCAGGCGGCCGCGGCCGCGCATCACACGGGCGCCGGCCCGGGTGACGGCGGCGGTGATGTCGTGCGACTGGGCGAGCGCGAGCCGCTTCACCCGCCGGTTGACCTTGCCGAGGTCCACGCCCACGACCCGGGCGGCCTGCTCCAGCGGAGGCGTGTCGTCGGCGACGATGATGCCCAGCTCCTCGTAGGAGGAGTCGAAGGTGGTCATCACCTCGGCCGTTGCGATAAGGGTCTTCGACGGCACGCAGTCGGTCAGCACCGACGCTCCGCCCAGACCGTCGCAGTCGGCGACGGTCACCTCCGCGCCGAGCTGAGCAGCCACCAGGGCCGCTTCGTATCCGCCGGGTCCGCCACCGATGATCACGATCCGAGTCACGTACCCCATTGTCCCGCACCCTTCAAGGTGCTACTGCCCAGGGGGGCCGGGCGTGGTACGTCCGTTACAAAGGGGACGCCCGAGGACTGCGGTGGTGTGAGTTCCGGCTGCCGTACCCTCTCCCCATGTCGCTCTATGCCGCGTACGCCGGCAACCTCGACGCGCGGCTCATGACGCGCCGCGCCCCGCACTCGCCGATGCGCGCCACCGGCTGGCTGAACGGGTGGCGGCTGACCTTCGGGGGCGAGCAGCTGGGCTGGGAGGGCGCCCTCGCCACGATCGTCGAGGACCCGTCGGCCCAGGTCTTCGTCGCCCTCTACGACGTGGCCCCGATGGACGAGGACTCCCTCGACCGCTGGGAGGGTGTCGGCCTCGGCATCTACCGCCGCATGCGGGTGCGTGTGCACACCCTGGACGGCGAGGAGTCCGCCTGGGTGTACGTCCTGAACGCCTACGAGGGCGGCCTGCCCTCGGCCCGCTACCTCGGCGAGGTCGCCGACGCGGCGGAGTCGGCGGGGGCGCCGCACGACTATGTGATGGAGCTGCGGAAGCGGCCCTGCTGAGCCGTCCCGGCAGCCACACCGACCCCTGACGCCACACCGTTCGTAGGAAACGACAGGACAACGATCGCCATCCCGTGAGCTCTGTCATCTACGCGCGTAGGCGATAACCGGCTACTCTCGTCGGCGTGAACGCATCTCTTCTTCCGGACGACATCCAGGGCGACCCGTACGCCGCAGCCGACGCCGCCGCCGCTCGCCTGCGCGAACTGACCGGCGCCGAGTCCCACGACGTCGCCCTTGTGATGGGCTCCGGCTGGGCACCGGCCGTGGACGCACTGGGCGATCCCGACGCCGAGTTCCAGGTCACCGAGCTGCCCGGGTTCCCGCCGCCGGCGGTCCAGGGGCACGGCGGCAAGATCCGCTCGTACAAGATCGGCGAGAAGCGCGCCCTGGTGTTCCTGGGCCGCACCCACTACTACGAGGGCCGTGGCGTCGCCTCCGTCGCCCACGGTGTGCGCACCGCGGTCGCCGCCGGCGCCAAGACGGTCGTCCTCACCAACGGCTGCGGCGGTCTGCGCGAGGGCATGCGCCCCGGCCAGCCGGTGCTGATCAGCGACCACCTCAACCTCACCGCCACCTCCCCGATCGTCGGCGCCAACTTCGTCGACCTCACCGACCTGTACTCCCCGCGGCTGCGCGCCCTGTGCAAGGAGATCGACCCCACCCTGGAGGAGGGCGTCTACGCGCAGTTCCCCGGCCCGCACTACGAGACCCCGGCGGAGATCCGTATGGCCCGGGTCATCGGCGCGGACCTGGTCGGCATGTCGACGGTCCTGGAGGCCATCGCGGCCCGTGAGGCGGGCGCCGAGGTGCTCGGCATCTCCCTGGTGACCAACCTCGCCGCGGGCATGACCGGCGAGCCGCTGAACCACGAGGAGGTCCTCCAGGCCGGCCGTGACTCGGCGGCCCGGATGGGCTCCCTGCTGGCCCAGGTGCTCGGCCGGATCTGAGTCGCACAAGGGGTGGGCCCGGGCCGCGGTCCGTGGGCCACCCCGCACCCCATCACACGAGAGGTTGACCGCACGTGACCGACGATCTCATGGCACGGGCCCAGGCGTGGCTGGCCGAGGACCCCGACCCGGAGACCCGCGAGGAGCTGGCCGCGCTCGTCGACGCCGAGGACGTCGCCGAGCTGACCGCCCGTTTCAGCGGCACCCTGCAGTTCGGCACCGCCGGGCTGCGCGGTGAGCTGGGCGCCGGCCCGATGCGCATGAACCGCTCGGTCGTGATCCGCGCGGCGGCCGGCCTCGCGGGCTACCTCAAGGCCAAGGGCGAGACCGGGGGCCTGGTCGTCATCGGCTACGACGCCCGCTACAAGTCCGCCGACTTCGCGCGCGACACGGCGGCCGTGATGACCGGCGCGGGCCTGAAGGCCGTCCTGCTGCCCCGCCCGCTGCCCACGCCCGTGCTCGCCTTCGCGATAAGGCATCTGGGCGCGGTCGCCGGTGTCGAGGTCACCGCCAGCCACAACCCGCCGCGCGACAACGGCTACAAGGTCTACCTCGGCGACGGCTCGCAGATCGTGCCGCCCGCCGACGCGGAGATCGCCGCCGAGATCGACGCGATCGCGGCCCTGGCGGACGTGCCCCGGCCCGACAGCGGCTGGTCGGTGCTCGACGACGCGGTCCTGGACGCCTACCTGGCCCGCACGGACGCCGTCCTCGCCGACGGCTCCGCCCGCGGCGCCCGCACCGTCTACACGGCCATGCACGGCGTCGGCAAGGACGTCCTGCTGGCCGCGTTCGCCCGCGCCGGCTTCCCCGAGCCGGTCCTGGTCGCCGAGCAGGCCGAGCCCGACCCGGCGTTCCCGACGGTCGCCTTCCCCAACCCGGAGGAGCCGGGCGCGATGGACCTGGCGTTCGCCAAGGCCCGCGAGGTGGAGCCCGACCTGATCGTCGCCAACGACCCGGACGCCGACCGCTGCGCCGTCGCGGTGAAGGACGGCCCGGAAGGTGGTGACTGGCGCATGCTCCGCGGCGACGAGGTCGGCGCGCTGCTCGCCGCCCACCTGGTCGCCCGGGGCGCGCGCGGCACCTTCGCCGAGTCGATCGTCTCCTCCTCCCTCCTCGGCCGGATCGCCGAGAAGGCGGGCCTGCCCTACGAGGAGACCCTCACCGGCTTCAAGTGGATCGCCCGCGTCGAGGGCCTGCGCTACGGCTACGAGGAGGCGCTCGGCTACTGCGTCGACCCCGAGGGCGTGCGCGACAAGGACGGCATCACCGCCGCGCTGCTGATCACCGAGCTGGCCTCGGAGCTGAAGGAGCGGGGCCGCACCCTGCTGGACCTCCTGGACGACCTCGCCGTCGAGCACGGCCTGCACGCCACGGACCAGCTCTCCGTACGCGTGAAGGACCTGTCCCTGATCGCCGACGCCATGCGGCGCCTGCGCGAGCAGCCCCCGACCGAGCTCGCGGGCCTGGCCATCACCCGCGCCGAGGACCTCACCCGGGGCACGGAGACGCTGCCGCCCACCGACGGCCTGCGCTACACCCTGGACGGCGCCCGCGTCATCGTCCGCCCCAGCGGCACCGAGCCGAAGCTCAAGTGCTACCTGGAGGTCGTCGTCCCGGTCGCCGACCACAGCCGGCTGCCCGAGGCACGCGCCAAGGCGGCCGACCTGCTCGCCACGATCAAGCGCGACCTCTCGGCGGCGGCCGGCATCTGACGCCGCCCTCCCCCTCGTCCGTGGGGCGCCCCACCGTCCGGGGGCGCCCCACGGCCGTCTCCGCCTCGGGGCGCCTCACCGGGTGACTTCACCGCGCCGCCGACGCCCTGCTCGTGGGGCACGCTCGGCACCATCTTGTGCAGGACCGCGCTCTGCCGGAGTCGTCGCCGTCACCGGGCATGTGTCCCCCTACGGCAGCACGAACAGCAGCAGCGCCGCCCAGGCCAGGGCCGCGATCAGGCCGTACGGCCAGTGCGGGCCGCCTCGGTGGCGGGGCTCGACGGCCTCGGTCGGACGCTTGGCCGGGTCCTGCCACAGCGCGGTGAGCTCGGCGGCGATCCGGTCCTGGCGGTGCACCCGGCCGAGGCGGCGCTCCAGGCGGCGCCAGCGGTTGCCGTTGAGCGTCCACTCCATGAAGTCGCGGTCGGTGCTGTCGATCTTCAGCTGGTGCTTGTCGACCTTCACCAGCCGCAGTTGCTCCCAGGGGATGTGCCGGGGCCCCTTCAGGCCGTCCAGCCACAGTCCCTCGCGGTCGGCGACGACGTACCAGGCGGCCAGGTGCGGGGCCACGCCGTAGGCCACCGCGGCGACGAACGCCCCGGCCGGCCAGCGCAGCACCCCGTGCTCGTCCCAGACGAAGACGCAGGCGATCCCGAGGAAGGCGAGCAGGGAGAGCCAGTCGCGCAGCCCGGCCCGCCACCGGCGCACCTGTCCGCCCGCCACGGACGCGGCGAGGTCGTCCAGGCGCTGCCGGTCGGCGGACTCGTCGGTCACGGCCCGCTTCTGCCGGGCGGCCCGGCGCCGTACGGCACGCTCCGACAGCGGCCGCACCGGCCCGGTCGAGCACTCGGTGACGGGCGGCTCGTCCGACAGGTCGGCGGCGCTGACGACGACCACCTCGGCCCCGTCCCAGGGAGCGCCGTACAGGACGGCCTCCCGCAGCGGGCCCGGCTCCTCGGCGTCCAGCCGGTCGAGGAGGGCCTGCAACTCGTCGTCGCTGTCGTCGTCCTCGTCGTCCTTGTCGCCCTCGTCGTCTTCGTCGTCCTCGTCGTCTTCGTCGGCGAACGACGTGGCTACCGTGAACAGCGGGCGCAGTCCGGCCCGGTCGTCGGCCGCGAAGACCTCCAGGTCCACGTCGACGCCCTCCCGCACCAGCACCCGCAGCACCGGCACGGGCCCCGCGCGCAGGGCGAGCGCACGGCGGCGGGCCAGCACCCCGGAGAGCACCACGGTGACGCCCAGCCCGACGACACACCAGGCCAGCGCCGGGGTGACCTGCCGGTCCTCGGCCAGGTCCCAGAAGTCCCGTACGGCGAACAGCGTGGCCCCGGCCGCCGCGACGAGCACCCCCGCCCCGATCAGGAACCGCCCGCGGAGGACCTTCCCCGCGGCGTCCGGCACCACCGCGGTCACTCCCCCGGGGGCCGCCGCCCGCTGCCGCCCGCGCGCCAGCAGCCGCGGCAGGACGAGGGCCCACGCCACGGCGAGTACGACGGCCAGGCCGAGCCGCGCGCCGAGCGGTGCCTGCGCCTGTACGAGCACCAGTCCGGCCGCGACCGGGGCGGACACCACGACGGCCTCCGGCCGCAGGGGCGTCCACACCAGGTGCAGCGCGGCGAGCGCGGCCACCCAGGCGGGCAGGCCGGCGTACAGGTGCAGGGCCCCGCTCGCGGTGAGCGCGGCCACGAGCAGGCAGAAGTTCACGGCGTCGGGTGTCCGGCCGGGCATCCAGCGGGGCGCGAGCGCGGCCGTCCAGTGCCGGGCCCGCTCACCGTCCCAGGCCGGACTGCCCTCGGGCACGAGCCCGGCGGGCAGCGGCAGGGGACCTTCGATGTCGGCGTTCGTACTCATCGAAGGTCAGACGGACGAACCGGGGAAGGGGTTGTCCTGGCGCTGCGGGCTCACCCCAGCGCCGAGAGCACCGCGAGCAGCACCGCGCCCACGACGGCCGGCGCGATGATCTCGTACGCCCAGCGCACGGTGACCTCGCCCTGCGACGTCTTCGCCTTCTCGCGGGCCTCCCGCATGGCGCGCAGCTCGTCCATGATCTTGTCGCCCTCGTCGCGCAGCGGGCCCTCGTCCAGGTCGGCGGCCGGCCCGAAGGCGCTGCCCCGCACCCGCTTGCCCGCCTTGGCGGCGGCGGCCTGGGCGTCGCGGCGCTGCTGGCGGCGGGCGGCCCGCTTGCGGCCGCGCAGGGAGACGGGGACGGCCCACAGCTGGAACTTGTCGCCGGAGTTGGCCACGACCTCGTTGGTGTAGCCGGAGCGCAGGGAGGCGATCTCGCCCCAGGGCAGGGTGACGTCCCGCAGCGGGTTGCGGACGCGCAGGCGGTCCTCGCCGGCGAAGACGGCGGGCCTGAGGGTGTAGGCCACGACCAGCGGCACGAAGGTGAGCAGAGCGGCGAGGGCGAGCCAGGGTGTGCGTCCCTCGCCCCGGATCAACGCGTCGATGCCGAGCCAGCCGGCGAGGGCGAGCAGCAGCACGCCGCCGACGAGGGCCATGGGCGAGCGGTAGATCCGGTCGTTGGTGGTCATGCCCGCGATTATGCCTGGGGGTTTTGTTCGCCTCCTCGCCGTGGGGGTCTGTGCGCGTTCGCGGGTGCGGACCGTCCGTGGCCGATCGTGCAGTTCCCCGCGCCCCTTGAGCAGGCACAGTGCATGTCCCTGAAGGGGCGCGGGGAACTGCGCGAGCAACCCACGACCACCCGCAGACGCGAACGGGACAAATCCACCCACGGCGATAAGGCGCACCCGCCCCCCTGTACAGCCGCTACGCGCGTAGATATGCTCGTCTGGTGACCATGCCCACCAATGCACCCACCGCAGCACACGCCCTCTCGGACGTGACGTCGTCAGACACCTCGCTGCGCCGCTTCCTCCACGGGCTGCCCGGCGTCGACGCGGTCGGCCTGGAGGCGCGCGCCGCTTCCCTCGGCACCCGTTCCATCAAGACGACCGCCAAGGCGTACGCGATCGACCTCGCCATCTCGATGGTCGACCTGACGACGCTGGAAGGCGCGGACACCCCGGGCAAGGTCCGGGCGCTCGGCGCCAAGGCGGTCCTCCCCGACCCGACCGACCGCACCACGCCCACCACGGCCGCGGTCTGCGTCTATCCCGACATGGTGGCCACCGCAAAAGAGGCCGTCGCCGGCTCCGGCGTGAAGGTCGCCTCGGTGGCCACCGCCTTCCCGGCCGGCCGCGCCGCGCTCGACGTGAAGCTGGCCGACGTGCGGGACGCCGTCGCCGCGGGTGCGGACGAGATCGACATGGTCATCGACCGCGGGGCGTTCCTCGCGGGCAAGTACCTGAAGGTGTACGACGAGATCGTCGCGGTGAAGGAGACCTGCGGGGCCGCCCGCCTCAAGGTCATCTTCGAGACCGGCGAGCTCTCGACGTACGACAACATCCGCCGGGCCAGCTGGCTCGGCATGCTGGCGGGCGCCGACTTCATCAAGACCTCCACCGGCAAGGTCGCCGTCAACGCGACCCCCGCGAACACCCTGCTGATGCTGGAGGCCGTCCGCGACTTCCGCGCCCAGACCGGGGTACAGGTCGGAGTGAAGCCCGCCGGCGGCATCCGCACCACCAAGGACGCGATCAAGTTCCTGGTCCTGGTCAACGAGACGGCAGGCGCGGACTGGCTGGACAACCACTGGTTCCGCTTCGGCGCCTCCTCGCTGCTGAACGACCTGCTCATGCAGCGCCAGAAGCTGGCCACCGGCCGCTACTCCGGCCCCGACTACGTGACGGTGGACTGATCGACATGACTTTTGAGTACGCACCGGCGCCCGAGTCCCGCTCGGTCGTCGACATCGCCCCGTCCTACGGCCTGTTCATCGACGGCGAGTTCACCGAGGCGGCCGACGGCAAGGTCTTCAAGACCGTCTCCCCGTCGACCGAGGAGGTGCTCTCCGAGATCGCCCAGGCCGGTGAGGCCGACGTCGACCGGGCGGTCAAGGCCGCCCGCAAGGCGTTCGAGAAGTGGTCGGCACTGCCGGGCTCCGAGCGCGCGAAGTACCTCTTCCGCATCGCCCGGATCATCCAGGAGCGCAGCCGTGAGCTGGCCGTCCTGGAGACGCTGGACAACGGCAAGCCGATCAAGGAGACCCGCGACGCCGACCTGCCCCTGGTCGCCGCGCACTTCTTCTACTACGCGGGCTGGGCCGACAAGCTGGAGCACGCCGGCTTCGGCGCGAACCCGCGCCCGCTGGGCGTGGCCGGCCAGGTCATCCCCTGGAACTTCCCCCTGCTGATGCTGGCGTGGAAGATCGCCCCGGCCCTCGCGACCGGCAACACGGTCGTCCTGAAGCCGGCCGAGACCACCCCCCTGTCCGCGCTGTTCTTCGCGGACATCTGCCGCCAGGCGGGCCTGCCCAAGGGTGTCGTCAACATCCTTCCGGGCTACGGCGACACGGGCGCCGCGCTCGTCGCGCACTCGGACGTCGACAAGGTCGCCTTCACCGGCTCCACGGCCGTCGGCAAGCAGATCGCCCGGTCGGTCGCGGGCACGCACAAGAAGGTCACCCTGGAGCTGGGCGGCAAGGGCGCCAACATCGTCTTCGACGACGCCCCCATCGACCAGGCCGTCGAGGGCATCGTCAACGGCATCTTCTTCAACCAGGGCCAGGTCTGCTGCGCGGGCTCCCGGCTGCTGGTCCAGGAGTCGATCCAGGACGAGCTGCTGGAGTCGCTGAAGCGCAGGCTCTCCACCCTGCGCCTGGGCGACCCGCTGGACAAGAACACCGACATCGGCGCGATCAACTCCGAGGAGCAGCTCGCCCGGATCACCACCCTCGTCGAGAAGGGCGAGGCGGAGGGTGCCGAGCGCTGGTCCGCGGCCTGCGACATCCCCGAGGCCGGCTACTGGTTCGCCCCGACGCTGTTCACGAACGTCACCCAGGCGCACACCGTCGCCCGCGACGAGATCTTCGGCCCGGTCCTGTCGGTGCTGACGTTCCGTACGCCCGACGAGGCCGTCGCCAAGGCCAACAACACGCCGTACGGCCTGTCGGCGGGCATCTGGACCGAGAAGGGTTCGCGCATCCTCGCCGTGGCGAACAAGCTGCGCGCGGGCGTGATCTGGTCCAACACGTTCAACAAGTTCGACCCGACCTCGCCGTTCGGCGGTTACAAGGAGTCGGGCTTCGGCCGCGAGGGCGGCCGCCACGGCCTGGAGGCGTACCTCGATGTCTGACCGTCTCAGTGTGTTCAAGACCTACAAGCTGTACGTGGGCGGGAAGTTCCCGCGTTCCGAGAGCGGCCGGGTGTACGAGGTGACGGACTCCAAGGGCAACTGGCTGGCCAACGCACCGCAGTCGAGCCGCAAGGACGCCCGTGACGCGGTCGTCGCAGCCCGCAAGGCGTTCGGTGCCTGGTCGGGCGCGACGGCGTACAACCGCGGCCAGATCCTCTACCGCGTCGCCGAGATGCTGGAGGGCCGCCGGGACCAGTTCGTGCGCGAGGTCGCCGACGCCGAGGGGCTGTCCAAGTCGAAGGCGGCCGCACAGGTGGACGAGGCGATCGACCGCTGGGTCTGGTACGCGGGCTGGACCGACAAGATCGCCCAGGTGGTCGGCGGCGCCAACCCGGTCGCCGGTCCCTACTTCAACCTGTCCTCCCCGGAGCCGACGGGCGTGGTCGCGGTCGTCGCCCCGCAGGAGTCGTCGTTCCTGGGCCTGGTGTCGGTGATCGCCCCGGTCATCGCGACCGGCAACACCGCCGTCGTCGTCGCCTCGGAGAAGTCCCCGCTCCCCGCCCTCTCCCTGGGCGAGGTCCTGGCCACCTCCGACCTGCCGGGCGGCGTCGTCAACGTCCTGTCCGGCCGTACGGCCGAGATCGCGGCGCCCCTCGCCGCGCACCAGGACGTCAACGCGATCGACCTGGCCGGCGCGGACGAGGCGCTGGCCAAGGAGCTGGAGATCGCCGCGGCCGACAACCTCAAGCGCGTCCTGCGTCCACAGCCTGTGGACGACTGGGCCGCACCGGCGGGAACCGACCGCATGACGGCGTTCCTGGAGACCAAGACGGTCTGGCACCCGACGGGCAGCCTCGGCGCATCGGGCTCCGCCTACTGAGGACGGCGGAGCGGCGGGGAGCTGCCGACCGTCGGCGGCTGCGGGCGGTCCGTGGCCGGTCGCGCAGTTCCCCGCGCCCCTGGGGGCACCAGCTCAGCCCCCCAGCAAGCCCCCGGGAATGCCCCCGATCGACTGCGCCTGAGCCACCGGCCCCGTCAGCGCCTGGGACGTCAGCGGCTGGAAGTCGGCGAGCTGGGTGCCGACCCCGTTGTCGAGCGGGTCGACACCCGTGCCGGCAAGGGGGTTGGGCTTCAGGGCGGTGATCGGCCCGGTCACGTACTGGACGGACCCGGTGAGCGCCGTCAGCCCGGCCTGCGGGTCGATGTGGCCCAGCGAGGTGGGACGCGTCCGCACCACGTCCAGCGCCGGCCCGGTGTCGGAGGCGGCGGCCGTCGTGGCGGAAGCGCCCAGTGCCACGCCTGCCGTGGCCAGCACGGCCAGCGCGCGCCGGCCCGTGGAGTTCGGGGAGTCGTCGTGTCGGCCCATCGGTGCCACCTTCTGATGCGCTAGGTAATCGGTCAGACGCGAAGCGTAGTTGAGGTGTGACGCGGGCTTCAAAGCCGACCCGCTGGGTCGTGAACCGCGCGCGGATGCCTCACACTGGTGTTCCGTGAGTCCCCAACCGCCCATACCCACGCGAGTCGTGCTGCTCTGCGGCCCTTCCGGCTCCGGCAAGTCCCTGCTCGCGGCCCGCTCCGGCCTTCCGGTGCTGCGGCTCGACGACTTCTACAAGGAGGGCGACGACCCGACGCTGCCGCGGGTGACGGGGAGCTCCGACATCGACTGGGACCACCCGGACTCCTGGGACGCGGACGCGGCCGTCGCCGCCATCGAGGACCTGTGCCGCACGGGCCGTACCGACATCCCTGTCTACGACCTCTCGCTCAGCGCCCGGACCGGCGCCGACAGCATCGACATCGGGCGGACCGCGGCGTTCATCGCCGAGGGCATCTTCGCCGCCGAGATCGTCGGGCGCTGCCGCGAGGCGGGAGTGCTCGCCGACGCGCTGTGCCTGAGCCGCGGTCCGGTCACCACCTTCCGCCGGCGCTTCCTGCGCGATCTGAAGGAGGGCCGCAAGTCGGTGCCGTTCCTGCTGCGCCGCGGCTGGCGTCTGATGCGTGCCGAGCGTTCCATCGTCGCCCGCCAGAGCGCGCTGGGCGCCCACGCCTGCGACCGGGACGAGGCCCTGGACCGGCTGGCCGCCGCGGCCGCGGGTCGCTGCGCGGCAACACGGACCGCGGTCTGACCGTCGTACGGCGTCCGTAGGGCGGAGAGCGGGCCGCGGCCCGACCGTCGTACGGCGAAGCGCACATGCGAAAGCGGGACTGGACGGACCCCCCGGCCCTCCAGTCCCGCTTCCTTTGTGCTCCCCCGTGTTTCCCCCGTATGCCTTGCTTTCCCCCGTGTCCCCCGTGGTCCCTCGGTGGTGCTTCCCCCGTTCCCGTCCCCCCGGACCTGTAAGCAAGACCCCCGTACCGTCCCCCTGATACACCCCCAGGGGAACTTTTTTTTACGACCTTCAGGCGACCAGCTCGCCGAAGGCGTCCTCCTCGTCACGGCCGAAGCTGAGGACCTCGTCCTCGCGCAGCCGGCGCAGGGAGCGCCAGATGCTGGACTTCACCGTGCCGACACTGATGCCGAGGATGTCCGCGATCTCCGGGTCCGTGCGGCCCTCGTAGTAGCGCAGGACCAGCATGGTGCGCTGGAGTTCGGGCAGCCGGGCCAGCGCCTGCCACAGGACCGCGCGCAGCTCGGTGCCGCGCATCGCGTCCGTGTCGCCGGGCGTCTCCGGCAGTTCCTCGGTCGGGTACTCGTTCAGCTTGCGCCGCCGCCAGGCGCTGATGTGCAGGTTCGTCATGGTGCGGCGCAGATAGCCGCCGACCGCCGCCTTGTCGCTGATCCGGTCCCACGCCCGGTAGGTCGAGAACAGCGCGCTCTGCAGCAGGTCCTCGGCCTCGAAGCGGTCACCGGTCAGGTGGTAGGCGGTGGCGTACAGGGAGGCGCGGCGCTCCTGGACGTAGGCCGTGAACTCGGCCTCCGACAGCGAGCGGCGCTCCCCCGATTCCTCCCTGTACGCGGCTCCCCCGTGCGGCGTCTCCCCCGTGAGACCGTCAACCACCGTCATGTAGGGCGCGACGCCCTGCGGCACATGCGCGGTGTGCTGACGTCCGGTGCCGCGAGCGCACCCCCGCCCGCTCACGGCACCGGACTTCTCGGAACCCCGGTGCGTGTGCACGTCGTGCAGGCGCGTGATCACTGCGCTGGTGTTCATGCTGTGCAGCGTGTTCATCTCGCGCCCCCCGTCGTGGACTTGCCGGTGTTCGGCTTGCTTCCTTGCCTGTGCCGAAAAGCTTGCCCGGGCCACTTCATCGCCGTGTCCGCCGACTGTCACAGAGCTGTCACAGGGGTCGTCCACCGGGAAGAACGGGATCACGGACAGGCACCACGCGTAAGGGCTGCGTTCCATCGGGCCCACAGGTCGATCCTTGTGGCATCCATGGGCCAGAATGAGCCCGTGCCTTCCCTGTTGCTGATCGAGGACGACGACGCCATCCGGACGGCCCTGGAGCTCTCACTGACGCGCCAGGGACACCGGGTGGCCACGGCTGCCAGCGGTGAGGACGGTCTGCAGTTGCTGCGCGAGCAGCGGCCGGACCTGATCGTGCTGGACGTGATGCTGCCCGGCATCGACGGCTTCGAGGTGTGCCGGCGTATCCGGCGCACCGACCAGCTGCCGATCATCCTGCTGACCGCCCGCAGCGACGACATCGACGTCGTGGTGGGCCTGGAGTCCGGCGCCGACGACTATGTCGTCAAGCCGGTCCAGGGGCGGGTCCTCGACGCCCGGATCCGGGCCGTGCTGCGGCGCGGGGAGCGCGAGTCGAACGACGCCGCGGCCTTCGGCAGCCTGGTCATCGACCGGGCGGCGATGACCGTCACGAAGAACGGCGAGGACCTGCAGCTGACCCCGACCGAGCTGCGGCTGCTCCTCGAGCTGAGCCGGCGGCCCGGTCAGGCGCTGTCGCGGCAGCAGCTGCTGCGGCTGGTGTGGGAGCACGACTACCTCGGTGACTCGCGGCTCGTGGACGCCTGTGTGCAGCGGCTGCGCGCCAAGGTGGAGGACGTGCCGTCCTCGCCGACGCTGATTCGTACCGTGCGCGGTGTCGGCTACCGGCTGGATCCGCCTCAGTGACGAACGAGCAAGGGGGTCTCCGCGGCTGGACCGCGGATCGCAAGGGAGTGTTCTCACGGCTGCGCTTCACCAGTCTGCGGCTGCGGCTGGTGGTCGTGTTCGGTCTGGTCGCGCTGACGGCCGCGGTGTCCGCGTCGGGCATCGCGTACTGGCTGAACCGGGAGGCGGTGCTCACCCGCGCCCAGGACGCGGTGCTGCGCGACTTCGAGCAGGAGATGCAGAACCGCGCGGGCACGCTGCCCGAGCACCCCACCCAGGACGAACTGCAGCGCACCGCCGGGCAGATGGCGGGCGGCAGCCAGCACTTCACCGTGCTGCTGGTCGCCCAGGACCCGGACGGCAAGACGGTCTACGGCAGTTCGGGCGGGCTGAACGGCTTCGCGCTGGGCGACGTACCGAAGTCGCTGCGCACCGCGGTGAACAAGAAGCAGTCGCTGACGTCGGCCAACGACGCCGAGTACCACCTGTACTGGCAGCGCGTCGTCGACGACGGCACCCCCTATCTGGTGGCGGGCACCCGGGTGATCGGCGGCGGCGCGTCCGGCTACATGCTCAAGTCGCTGGAGCCGGAGGCCAAGGACCTCAACTCCCTTGCCTGGTCGCTGGGTATCGCCACGGCGCTGGCGCTGATCGGCTCCGCGCTGCTCGCCCAGGCCGCGGCGACGACGGTGCTCAAGCCCGTGCATCGGCTGGGTGTCGCCGCTCGGCGGCTCGGGGAGGGGAAGCTGGACACGCGGCTGCGGGTGTCGGGCACCGATGAACTCGCCGATCTGTCGCGGACGTTCAACAACGCCGCCGAGGCGCTGGAGAAGCGGGTCGCGGAGATGGCGGCGCGCGACGACGCCTCGCGGCGGTTCGTGGCGGACATGAGCCATGAGCTGCGGACGCCGCTGACCGCGATCACCGCGGTGACCGAGGTGCTGGAGGAGGAGCTGGAGGCGGAGACCGGGTCCATGGACCCGATGATCGAGCCCGCGGTCCGGCTCGTCGTCAGCGAGACGCGGCGGCTGAACGACCTCGTGGAGAACCTGATGGAGGTCACCCGGTTCGACGCGGGTACGGCTCGGCTGGTGCTGGACGACGTCGACGTCGCCGACCAGATCACCGCCTGCATCGACGCCCGGGCCTGGCTGGACGCGGTGGAGCTGGACGCCGAGCGCGGCATCCACGCGCGGCTCGATCCTCGCCGGCTCGATGTGATCCTGGCCAACCTGATCGGGAACGCGCTGAAGCACGGGGGCTCGCCGGTGCGGGTCGCTGTGCGTACGGCGGACGACTCGGTCGTCATCTCGGTCCGCGACCATGGGCCGGGTATCCCCGAGGACGTCCTGCCGCATGTCTTCGACCGGTTCTACAAGGCGAGCGCGTCCCGGCCGCGGTCGGAGGGCAGCGGGCTGGGGCTGTCCATCGCGCTGGAGAACGCGCACATCCACGGCGGGGAGATCATTGCCGCCAACTCGCCGGAGGGCGGGGCCGTGTTCACGCTGCGGTTGCCTCGGGACGGGGCGGATGTCGCGGAGCGGGCTGAGCCGGGCGAGGAGGGCGGCGCCTCGTGAACGGGGTGAAGGTGCGTCGGGCGTTGGTGTTCTCCCTCCTCGCCGGGGTGCTCGCCGGGTGCGGGATCCGGGCCACCGAGGTGCCGACCGACTTCGGGGCGGCGCCTTCTCGGGCGCACTGTTCGCTGGCCGGGGCGGATGTCACCACGCAGTCCTCTCGGGGGCTGGCCGTGCAGGTGTTCCTGCGGTGTGCGTCCTCGCTGGTGACGGTGGACCGGTCGGTGCGGGTGCCGGAGGGTACGGCGGACTCGGCTCGGCGGGTGCTGCTGGCGCAGGGGCTGCTGACGGAGCTGGCCGAACGGCCCTCTGCGGCTGAGCGGGAGGCCGGCTACAGCACGGACGTGCCCTCCGGGCTGAAGGCGAGCGGTCCTCGGGGCGGGGACCCGGAGGACACGCTGCGGCTGAGCACGCCGCCCGGGGCGCTGTCCTCGTACGCCCTCGCCCAGATCGTGTGCACCTTCTCCGACTCCGAGGCCGCGGAGGGGGACGGGTCGGTCATCCTGGGCGGCCCTGAGGGGGCCTTGCGCCGGTACGAGTGCACCGAGGATGTGCGGTCGCATCCGGGTGAGGTGCGACCGCCGTCTTCCGAGGCCGCCGCGGGGTGAGTGACGCCGCCGGGTGCCTGCGGCGGCCTGCGCGGGTTCGGTGGGGGTGGCGGTAGCGCACCCGCTGTGTGGGTGGGTCGGGGCCGGGCCGGGGGGTTGTCCGTCCTCGGTCCGGCGATCTGGTCGGCTACGGGGGTGGAACGGGTTTCCGCCGGCCGCTGCGGGCGGACAACCCCCCGTCCCGTCCCCTCCCCGCCGTACGCGACTGACCGGCCGTGCAACGTCCCTTTCAGGGGCGCGGGGAACTGCGCGAGCAGCCCACGACGGCCGGTAGTCGCATACGGCGGGAACGGCCCACTTCCTCAGGGGCGCGGGGAACTGCGCGACCAGCCCAGGACGGCCCGCAGCCGCATACGGCGAGACGCGGCAACGGTGTGTCGTAGGCCTCACCCTCCGGTCCGCGGAACCGTTCGCGGTGGGGGCCGCGTCTAGGGGGGCGTGCAGCGTCAAGGCTCCATGGGCGGCAACGCCGCGTCCCGCATCCGTGTGACCGGGGGGATTCTCCTCGTCGCTCATCTCGCGTTCGTCGCCTGGTTCACGCTGCGTCCGCTGGACGTCCCCTGGGTGATGCCGGCCAATCTGCGGCCGCTCGCCGGGATCAGGGCCGATCTGGCGCTGGGCTGGCCCGAGGCGGCCCGGCGGATCGGTGAGGGGATGGCGCTGCTGGCGCCGCTGGGTGTGCTGCTGCCGATGGTGGGCGGAAGGCTGACCGTGTCGCCGCTGGGGTCGCTGTTGCGTACGGCGGCGGCGGGGGCGCTGATCTCGCTGGCTGTGGAGTTGTTGCAGACGGGTGTGCCCGGCCAGGTGGTGGATGTCGACTCGCTGCTGCTGAACACCGTCGGGGTGGCCCTCGTCCATGTGGTGCTGGTTCCGCTGGGGCGGGCGCGGCTGCGGCGGCGGGCGGGCCTTCCGAAGGAGGAGGCGGCTCAGGGTCGGACCCCGACGATTCCCAGGGTCGGGATCGCCCCCTGGAGCGATGCTTTGCCCCCTTCGTCTCCGTAACGTGGAGGGCAGATGAAGGCAGCCGCTCGGGCCGCCTTCCGAGGAGCTCACGAAGGAGCCGCCATGTCCCGCCTTGCCCGCCCCACGAACGGCCGGATGATCGGCGGAGTGTGTGCCGCGCTGGCTCGGCGTTTCGGCACCTCGACGACCACGATGCGGGTCATCTTCCTGCTGTCCTGTCTGCTGCCGGGCCCGCAGTTCCTGCTGTACATCGCTCTGTGGATACTGCTGCCCTCCGAGGACAAGGCCGCCCGCACCGCCTGGTGACGCCCTGCGCGCATGCGTCGGGGCGCGACCCGGAGATCCAGGTCGCGCCCCGACGGCGTGTGAGGTGCTCAGCCCAGCGGGATGCCGTTCACGGGCAGGCCGTGCGTGGGCAGGCCCTGGAGGGGCAGACCGCCGAGGAGGCCGGCGACCGGCTTGGTCGGGCCCTCGGCGAGGGCCTGGGTGGCGATCGGCTGCACGGTGGCGAGGCTGGTGGCGAGAGCGGGCTGCGCCTGCGTGAGGGCATCACCGGCACCCGGCAGCGCCTTGGAGACGTTCTCGGCGGGCAGGGTCTGGGAGACGGCCCCCAGCGCCTGGGTCGCGTCGGGCACGGCCGGAGCGGCGTTCGCGGCGCCCGCGCCGGTGGCGGCGAAGGCGGCACCGAGGGCGGCGACACCGAGGGTCTTGGCAGCAGACTGCTTCATCGTGAATGCGTCCTTGACTGAACTCGAAATGGGATGACACGGGGATGGGGAGCGGTCCATGAACGTAAACACGCCCGGGCGGCCGCCGCAAACATCGAAATGCGGACGGCTTGTGAATGCCCGCCCGCATTTCGTGCCCCGTGTTCGCCCTGTCAGTCCGTAGAGTCCCTGGTCGCGGCCGTCTGCTGGAACAGCCATTCGGACTTGAGCTCGGCGTAGCCAGGCTTGATCACGTCATTGATCATCGCGAGGCGTTCATCGAAAGGAATGAACGCTGATTTCATCGCATTGACGGAGAACCACTGCATGTCGTCGAGCGTGTAACCGAATGCTTCGACGAGATGCTCGAATTCCCGGCTCATGCTGGTGCCGGACATCAGCCTGTTGTCGGTGTTGACCGTGGCCCGGAAGTGCAGCCTGCGCAGCAGTCCGATGGGGTGCTCGGCGTAGGAGGTGGCGGCGCCGGTCTGGAGGTTGGAGCTGGGGCACAGCTCCAGGGGGATGCGCTTGTCGCGGACGTAGGAGGCGAGGCGGCCGAGGTGGACGCTGCCGTCGTCCTTGACCTCGATGTCGTCGATGATGCGCACCCCGTGGCCGAGCCGGTCGGCGCCGCACCACTGCAGGGCCTGCCAGATGGAGGGCAGTCCGAAGGCTTCACCGGCGTGGATGGTGAAGTGGTTGTTCTCGCGCTTGAGGTACTCGAAGGCATCGAGGTGCCGGGTGGGCGGATAGCCGGCCTCGGCGCCGGCGATGTCGAAGCCGACGACGCCCAGGTCGCGGTGACGGTTGGCGAGTTCGGCGATCTCCAGGGCGCGGGCGGCGTGCCGCATGGCAGTGAGGAGGGCACCGATGCGGATGCGGTGGCCGTTCTCGCGGGCGCTGCGTTCGCCTTGGCGGAAGCCCTCGTTGACCGCCTCGACCACCTCTTCGAGGGTGAGGCCGCCCTCCAGGTGCTGTTCGGGGGCGTAGCGCACTTCGGCGTAGACGACGCCGTCCTCGGCGAGGTCCTCGGCGCACTCGCGGGCGACCCGCACCAGGGCGTCGCGGGTCTGCATGACGCCGACGGTGTGGGAGAAGGTCTCCAGGTAGCGTTCGAGGGACCCGGAGTCGGCGGCCTCGCGGAACCAGAGGCCGAGCTTGGCCGGGTCGGTCTCGGGGAGAGCTGAGTAGCCCTGCTCCTGGGCCAGTTCGACGATCGTGCCGGGGCGCAGCCCGCCGTCGAGGTGGTCGTGCAGCAGAACCTTGGGTGCCCGGCGGATCTGGTCCGGGCTCGGGGCGGTCCTCATCCGGTCAGTCTGGCTCGTCATTTTCGCACTGTAACGCCTACGCGCGTAGACGGCGCGGTGTACGGCTCGGGCCGATACGTAACGGTGACCGCACGGACGGGTGGCGTACACCCGCGCTTCTGAGACTGTTCTGCCATGGCACAGGAAGCGACGTCGGTGCGTGAGGCCCGACTGGGGCGGGGTTTCGGGCCGGAGCCCACGGCGGTGAGCGGGGTCGTGCTGCTGCTCCCGGCGGGTGAGGAGCAGTCCGCGCGGCGGCCCTCGCCCTGGCTGGCGTCCGCGTCCGTAAGGGCGTTGGGACGGCAGCTGGCCCGTGCGGGCCGGGCGGAGGGGCTGGTCACGCATGTGGTGCACTACCGCTTCCGGGGCTGGAACGGCAGCGAGGCCCATCTCGCGCGCGACGCCGCCTGGGCCGCCGACGAGGTCGTACGACGCTACGGCGATGTGCCCGTCTGTCTGGCCGGCCTCGACATGGGCGGGCGCGCGGCGCTGCACGCGGGCGGCCATGAAGCCGTCAACTCCGTGCTGGCGATCGCCCCTTGGCTGCCCGAGGAGGACATGGCGGCGCCGCCCGAACCGGTGAAGCAGCTCGCGGGGCGGCGGGTGCTGATCGTGCACGGCACGAACGACGAGCGGACCGATCCGGAGCTGTCCTTCCGGCTCGCGGCGCGGGCGAAGAAGTCCAACCGCGATGTGTGCCGCTTCGAAGTCCACTCCGACAAGCACGCCTTGCAGCAGCACCGAAGTGAAGTGCTCGCCCTCGCCGAGGACTTCGTCATGGGTTCCCTGTTCGGGCATGCCTTCTCGCGTCCCGTGGAGGACGCGCTGGCCGCGCCGCCGCCGTTGGGGCTGCGGATGCCGCTGGCTTCCGGGTTCGGCCGCTCGTTGCGGCGCCACTGATCCAGCCGCCTGCCCCTCGTGCGCTACCCCCTTGCGCCTCTTAGTTGAAAATGATTATCGTCTCGGCGTGCCCATGGCGGGCATGTTCATGATCCAGGGGGGTCTCTTTTGCGTACCCGCAACCATCTGCTCACCGTCACCGGTGTCGCCGCCGCGGCGCTCGCCGCCGCCGGTCTCAACTCCTCGGCCTTCGCCGCCACCACCCTCTCCTCCGGCCACGTCGACGTCCTCGACGCGGAGTGGGACGGCACCAACCTGCAGCTGCACGTCCACGACGAGGAAGCGGGCGTCGAGTACGCGCCGGCCGACGTGTCGCTGTCCGTGCCGGCCGCCGCGAAGGTCGCCAACCCCGGTTACGGCTTCCTCGGCACCGGCAGCCAGGTCTGGCTGCTGCCCGACGACGAGGTCCTCGCCGACAGCCGCGGCGTGCTGTTCCCCGGCATCTCCACCGAACACCTCACCACCGGCGTCTTCGGGGGCGACGCCGTCACCTACACCCTCACCGGTGCCACCCGCAACGGCGGCTCGACCGACGACTTCAGCGTCTACGCCGGCGCCGGAAGCCGCTGGTACGACAGCAACCCGGCGACGACCTCGTACAAGTCGAAGTCCTTCGGTGTCGCCACGCACAACCACGCCAACTGGGCCTTCGAGGAGCCCGGCACCTACAAGCTGACCTTCCGTGTCCAGGGCACGGTCGGCGGTGTCGCCAAGTCCGCGACCGCGACCTACACCGTGGTCGTCAGCTCGTGACGGCGGCCCTGACGCGCGGTGGGCGCGCCCTCACGGCAGCCGCTCTCACCACGGCGACCGCGGTGCTCCTCGGCGCGGCAGGGCTGGTCGTCGCCGGCGGCAGCGGGGATGCCCGCGCCGCCGGCGGCGGTGCCGTCGTGCTCGACGAGGGCGAGATCGACCTCGCCCCCCGGGTCGTCGACGGAAGGCTTCGGCTGCGCATCGACGACCGCACCGGCGCCACCCCCGTCGAACGCGCGCCCTCCGAGGTCGTCCTGCACGTCCCGCCTGCCACACGGCAGCACACCCCGTCCCCGCTGGCCGAGGCCTTCGGGCTGGTCAGCCAGGATCTGTGGCAGCTGAACGGGCAGCAGTCGGCCGGCCTGTTCGCGCTGGAACCCGGCTGGAGCGGCGCCCGCGCCGGTGATGCCACCGAGGTGCGGCTGTCCGCCTTCGCGGGGCCGGGCGTCTTCGGCATGGCGGACTTCACCTCGGAGATGGAGAACGCCGACGAGCCGCCGCGGGTGTACCTCGGCAGCGCCGACCCGGCGCCGCGCGCGTTCACCCTCGGCGCGGATGCACAACGGCGCACGCCGACGTGGCTGTTCGCGGCCGAGGGCGTCTACCGGCTGACCTTCACCGTGACCGGCGCCGACGGTGGAGCCTCCGACACCGAGACGCTCGCCGTGGTCGTCGGTGACGACGTCGACCCGGCCGACGTCCTGCCCGGCGACGGGGCCACACCCACCGGAACACCGGGAACGCCCGGCACGCCCGGTACGCCCACCGGTTCCGGTGGTCCGTCCGGCACCGCGCCGACGGCCCATGTCATCAGCAAGGGCCATCTCGACCTGGCCGCCCGTAAGTCCGACGGCGATCTGGAGTTCCAGGTGAAGGAGGGCACCCCGGAGGACCACGAGTGGTACGAGCCGGACGAGGTCGTCCTCCATGTGACGCCCGTCGCGCGGCGGAAGATCCCGCAGGGGTACGACTTCCTCGGCACACCCGGCGACCCGGTGTGGTGGCTGCCGATGAGCCAGCACCCGGACATCGTGTGGCCCGGCTGGTCCACCACGGAGTGGGACAAGGACGAGATCGACGGCAGGTTCACCTACCGGCTCGACTCCGTGCGGGGGCCCGGGAACGTCGCGCTGTTCAGCGACGGCGCGCTGGGCGGCACGGAGGTGCAGATCAACAGCGGTGACGGACTGCCCGACGCCATGACCATCGCCGCGGACACCCACCGGCACACCTACTGGGCGTTCACCGCCGAGGGCGTCTACCGCACCACCTGGTCCTGGAGCGCGACCCTCGCCGACGGCACACGAGTCGGCGACACCGAGACGCTGGCCTGGGTCGTCGGGGACGACGTGGACCCGGGCGGTGTGCGGCCCGGAGAGGGGTCCGAGCCCTCGGCCACGCCCACACCGACGACGGCGACGCCCTCTGCCACGCCTTCCGCCGCCTCGAGCGAGCCGGCCGCGAGCCCGTCGGCTCCGGCGGCGCCCTCCGGGTCTGCGGCAGGGGCCCCTGCACCGTCGTACGGCAGTGGTGGGACGTCGGTGAACGGCAGTCTGGCCACCACCGGTTCGGGGGCCGCGCTGCTCGCCGGGACGGCGGTCGCCGCGCTGCTGCTCGGCGGGGCCGCGGTGTTGAGCGTCCGGCGCCGACAGCGGCGTAGGGCCTCATGAGCGGCGCGAAGAGGCGGGCGGCGCTCGCCGGGGCGCTGGCCGGAGCGGTGCTGGTGAGCGGGTGCGGGGCCGGGCAAGGGGACTCCGGGGACGCGGAGTTGACGGTGTCGACGACCACCGCCATCCTCGCGGACCTGGTGCGCCGGGTCGGTGGTGACCGGGTGGACGTCACCTCGATCGTGCCGCACCACGGCGACCCGCACTCCTACGAGCCGAGCCCCGGGGACGCGGCGAAGGTCGCGCGGGCGGACATCGTCTTCGGCAACGGGCTGCTGCTGGAGGAGCCCGGGATCATGAAGATGGTCCATACGAACGCGCCCAGGTCGGCGCCGAAGATCGAGATCGCCGAGCGGCTGGAGGAATACGGCGGCACGGTCATCGAGCTGGAGGAGGACCTCGGGCTGGACGTGCTGTGGCTCGGCTGGGCCGTGGAGGGGGAGGTCGCAGGGGAGGGCTCCCAGGTCCGTACGACCGCCACGCAGCTGGAGGGGCCCGGTGAGCTGCGCGTGTACCTCACCGACACGCTGGGGCGGCCGAAGGTGTACGTCGACTCCGCCGACGGGCTCGACGCGCGCGACTCCTTCACCCTGCCGCCCGAGGCGCACACGCACGTCAACTGGGCGTTCAGCGAGCCGGGCACCTACCGGCTGACCGTGTCCGGCCGTACCGAGACGCTCGGCGGGGGCGGCGCGGGCATCGGCAGCGGCACCTTCACGTTCACCGTCGGCGACGCGGCCGAGGCGCCCCGGGGTGCCGAAGTCCTCGACGGCGGGCACGCCGACCTGGCGCTGGACGCGGCGAGCGGCGAGGTGTACGTGCGGGGCGAGGCGACCGGCAGCGGGCAGCGGCGTCGGCTCGCGCCCGGGGACGTGGTGCTGAACGTGCCCGACCGGGCGCGGGAGTCCGTGCCGCAGGAGGCGCCGTACCGGTTCCTCGGCGCGCCCGGCGACCCGGTGTGGGTGCTGCCGCAGGCCGTCGTCGGCCAGCATGTGCACGGCGACCTGGACCCGCACGCCTGGGAGGACGTCGCCAACGCGCAAGCCTATGTGCGGCGCATCCAGGCCGAGCTGACCAAGGCCGACCCGGCGGGCAGGGCGACGTACGCCCGGAACGCGAAGGCGTATCTGCAGACGCTCGACGTGCTGGACCAGGAGGTCGCCCGCACGCTCGCGGCGATCCCCGCCGCCCACCGCAAGCTGATCACCACGCACGACGCGTTCGGCTATCTCGCCGACGCGTACGGCATGGAGGTCGCCGGCTTCGTCGTGCCCGTGCCGGGACAGGAGCCGAGCGCCGCCGAGGTGCGGCAACTGGGCGCCACCATCCGGGACAAGCGCATCCCGGCGGTGTTCCTGGAGCCCAACCTGGCGGCCCGCGCGGATGTGCTGAAGCGGGTCGCGGAGGACGAGGGCGTCGGGGTCTGCACGCTCTACGGCGACTCCTTCGACGACCGGGTCCACGACTACGTATCGATGATGCGGCACAACGCGCGCGAGCTCGCGAAGTGCCTGGGGAGGAATGCCTGATGAGGGCGGCACGAGCAGGAGCGCTGGCCGCGCTGGTGGCGGCCGCGGCGGGGACGGCCGGGGGCGGTCCCGCCGTCGCCGCGGACGAGGACGGCCGTGGCATGGGTCGTATCGCCTACGCGGACGGGGCGTTGACGCTCGACGCCGGAGCGGCGGCCCCTACGGTGATCGAGGCGTCGGGGGACGGTTCCGCGCCCGGCTGGGACACCACCGGTGTGCCGGCGGGCGCACTCGTCGATGACACCGTGCGCTGGGCGCTGGACGGGGTCGACGGGCCGGGCGAGGTACGGGTGCGCGGGGCGGACGGACCGCTGTTCGACAGCGGGGACGACGTGCCGGACGTCGTGGAGGTGCCGGTCGGTGGACGGGCGGAGACGGACTGGGAGTTCAGCGAGCCCGGCACCTACCGGCTGATCTTCAGCGCCGCTGCCACGTCGGCCGACGGACGGGAGCTGTCGACGGGGACCGTGTACACGGTCCGGGTCGCCGAGGAGGAGACCGGGGTTCCTGAGCCGTCGCCCTCCGCCACCGAGGAGGAGGCTCCCGAGCGGGCGTCCTCCGTCGCCCCCTCCCCCGCGGCCCCGCGGACGCTCGCCCAGGCGGCGGCTCCCGTGCGGGCAGCGGCGGCGGCCGAGGACGACGACGTACGGACCGAGCACACGGTCCTCGGCGAGGGGCACATCGACTTCGCCGCCCGGGTGCTCGACGGCACCCTTCAGCTGCACGTCAAGGACGGCACCGTGCCCGGACGGACCGTGTGGCGCGAGCCGTCCGCGCTGGAGCTGCGGGTGAAGCCTGCGGCCCGCAACACCCTTCCGCCGGGAGGGCAGTTCGCCTTCCTCGGCAAGGCGGGCGACCCGGTGTGGCTGCTCGACCAGGTGCAGCAGGAAGGGCTGTTGTGGCCCGGCTGGTCCACGGACCACGTGGCCGCGGGGGCGCTGCGGGGCGGGGTCGAGTTCACGCTGGCCGGGGCGGACGGGCCGGGCTCGGTCGCGCTGTACACCTACGACGCCATGTCCGGCGCGACCGTGCTCTTCAACAGCAAGGACGGCGTGCCGGACTCCTTCGACGTGCCCGCCAACTCCCACGCGCACGGCGGCTGGGCGTTCACGAAGGAGGGCACCTACCGGCTGACGTTCCGGATGAGCGGCACGCTGGCGAACGGGCGGGCGGTGTCGGACACGGTGCCGGTGACGTTCGTGGTGGGGGACCGGAAGGCGGATGTGGGGGGCGGGAAGGCGGATGTGGGGGGCGGGAAGGCGGATGTGGGGGGCGGCGGCGCGGATCCCTCTGCGTCTCCTTCGTCTTCTTCCTCTCCTTCTGGGGGCGGCACCGGCTCGGGGTCGGGCTCAGATGGCTCCGGCTCGGGCGGCTCCTCGGTCGGCGGCGATGGCTCCATGGCGCACACCGGCGCCGGGGACCCCGTGCGGGTGGCCGCCGTCGCGGGCGGGCTCGCGCTCGCCGGTGGTGCGGCCGTGTGGGGCGTACGGCGACGGAGGGGCCGTACGTCATGAGCGCGCTGGTGGCGGTCGAGGGGGCCGGGGTGGTGCTCGGCGGGCGTCAGGCCCTGCACGATGTGTCGCTCCAGGTGGCGGCCGGAGAACTGGTGGGTCTGATCGGGCCGAACGGCGCCGGGAAGACGACCCTGCTGCGGGCGGTGCTGGGCCTGCTGCCGTACACCGGCCGGGTCGAGACGCGGGGCGCGGTCGGCTATGTGCCGCAGCGGCACGAGTTCGCCTGGGACTTCCCCATCGATGTCGCGGGCGCGGTGCTGACCGGGCGGACCCGGGCGATGGGGCGGCTGCGCCGGCCCCGCCCGGCCGACCGGGCGGCCGCCGGGCGCGCGCTGGAGCTCACCGGACTCGCCGCACTGCGGCGACGGCCCGTCGGTGAGCTCTCCGGCGGCCAGCGGCAGCGCGTCCTGGTGGCGCGCGCCCTGGCCGCCGAACCCGAACTGCTCCTGCTCGACGAGCCGTTCACCGGGGTCGACGTACCGACGCAGGATCTGCTCAACGAGCTCTTCGGCCGGCTGACCGCCGAGGAGGGCAAGGCGCTGCTGATGACGACCCATGACCTGGCGGCGGCCGCGCGCACCTGTGACCGGGTGGTGCTGCTGAACCGGACGGTGGTCGCCGAGGGCGGCCCGGAGGTGCTGGCCGACCCGGAACGGATGCTGCGGGCCTTCGGTCTGGACCGGGCGATGGGAGGGGTGTCCGCGTGATCGGCTTTCTGCTGGAGCCCTGGGAACTGCCGTTCATGCAGCGGGCGTTCGCGGTCGCCGCGGTGGTGGGGCTGGTGTGCGGGGTGGTCGGGGTGTACGTCGTGCTGCGCGGGATGGCGTTCATCGGGGACGCGGTGGCGCACTCGGCGTTCCCGGGCGTGGCGCTCGCCTACACCTTCCAGGGCAACCTGCTGTTGGGCGGGGCGGCCGCCGGGATCGTCACCTCGGTGCTGATCGCGTTCGTGTCGCAGAACCGGCGGCTGAAGGAGGACACCGTCATCGGGGTGTTCTTCGCGTTCGCGTTCGGGCTGGGGATCGTGCTCGTCTCGACGCGGGACAGCTGGACGACGGACCTGTCGTCGTTCCTGTTCGGGCAGGTGCTCGCGGTGTCGGCGGCGGACGTGTGGACGGTGGCCGGGATCGGGGCGGTGCTCGTCGCGGTCGTGCTGGTCCTGCGCAGGGAGCTGGTGACGGTGAGCCTGGACCGGGAGACCGCCCGTGCGGCGGGGCTGCCGGTGTTCCGGCTCGACCTGGTGCTGTACGCGGTGGTGACGTCCACGATCGTGATGTCCCTGGAGGCCGTCGGCAACGTCCTGGTGCTCGCGCTGCTCATCACGCCCGCGGCGACGGCCCGGCTGCTCACCGACCGGCTGTGGTCGATGACCCTGCTCGCCTCGGTGCTGGGCTGCGCGGGCAGCGTGGCCGGGCTCTACGTGTCGTACGCCTACGACCTGGCGGCGGGCGGCTCGATCGTGGTCGTGCTGACCGGGCTGTTCGTGTTGACGTGGCTGCTGGCGCCGAGGCACGGGCGGCTGCTGCGGGGGCGGCTCGCGGCTTCCTGAGCAGGCGGCCTTTAAGGGTCACTCGTGGAGCAGGCGCCCCCGGCGCGACAGCAGGAACTTCTTGAAGGCGGCCACCGGAGGCGTGTCCGGCCGGCCCTCCAGCCAGGCGACGCCGATCTCGCGGGCCGCGCGCGGGGCGGTCACCGTCAGTTCGACGACGCCGGGGCGGGGGACGGCCGGCGGGGGCAGGAGGGCGACGCCCAGGCCGGCGGCGACCAGGCCGCGCAAGGTCTCGGCCTCCTCGCCCTCGAAGGCCACCCGGGGTTTGAAGCCGGCCTCCTTGCAGAGATCGTCGGTGATGCGGCGCAGGCCGTAGCCGGGCTCCAGGGTCACGAAGGCCTCCTCGGCGGCCTCGGCGAGCCGGATGCGGCGGCGGCCGGCCAGCAGGTGGTCGGCCGGCACGACGAGGCGCAGCTTCTGCTCGTCGAGCCGGCGCCCCACCAGGTCGGGGGCGTCCGGTACCGGCGAGGTCAGGCACAGGTCCAGCTCGCCCGCGCGCAGCCGCTCCAGCATGGCCTCGCCGTAGTTCTGCACCAGGCTGAAGCGGACCCGGGGGTGGTCGGCGCGGAAGGCGTGGATCAGGCCGGGCACGGTCTCGGCGCCCATGGTGTGCAGGAACCCGAACGCCACCTTGCCGGTCGCCGGGTCCGCGTCGGCGCGCACCTCCTCCGCGGCCCGCTCGATCTCGCCGAGGGCGCGCTCGACGGAGCCGAGGAAGGTGCGCCCGGCGGGCGTGAGGGACACGGTCCGCCCGCGGCGCGCGAACAGTTCGACGCCCAGGTCCTGTTCGAGGCGGACCATCGCCCGCGACAGCGTCGACTGCGGGACGTTCATCTCCTGCGCGGCACGGGTGACGTGCTCGGTGCGGGCGACCCCGGCGAAGTACGCGAGCCGTGGCGCGAGCAGCGCGACGATGTCTTCTGTGTCACCACTCGGTGACAGCCACTCCCCTGACCTCTGCTGATGCATCACGGGAACGATTATGCCGATTCCATGCATTGGACGGATGAGTGAAGGTCTCCTTACCTTCTAGGCATGAATCCCGCCGATACCGGGGCGTCCACCGTCGTGGGCGCCGTTCCGTCCTCCGCTCCCGTCCAGTCTTCTGCTGATTCCCGTATGACCCCGGGCGGGCCCGGCTACCGGCGCATGAGTTTCGCGCTCTTCCTCGCCGGTGTCGCGACCTTCGCCCTGCTGTACTCCACCCAGGCGCTGCTGCCGCTGATCTCCGGCGAGTTCGGGGTCAGCGCGAGCGAGGCGAGCTGGACGGTGGCGGCCGCGACCGGTGGCCTGGCGGTGTTCGTCCTTCCGATGAGTGCCCTGTCCGAGCGGTTCGGGCGGCGCACGGTCATGACGGCGTCCCTGGCCGTCGCCGTGACCGTGGCGGTGCTCGTCCCCCTCGCGCCCTCGCTGCCGGCCCTGGTGGCGCTGCGCGCGGTGCAGGGCGCGGCCCTGGCGGGGCTTCCGGCGTCGGCGACCGCGTATCTCGCCGAGGAGGTGCGGCCGCGGGCGCTGATCACCGCGATCGGCCTGTTCGTCGCGGGCAACAGCGTCGGCGGGATGAGCGGCCGGGTCATCACCGGCTGGGTGGCCCAGGAGTGGGGCTGGCGGGTCGCGCTCGGTGTGATCGGCGTGCTCGCGGTCGCCTGCGCGATCGCCTTCCGCCTCCTGCTGCCCGCGCCTCGGCACTTCACGCCGGGCTCGCTGCGGCCGCGCGTCCTGCTGGACACGGTCCGCGGCCACCTCGCCGACCCGCTGCTGCGGCGGCTGTACGCGATCGGCGCGCTGTTCATGACGGTGTTCGGCGGCGTCTACACGGTGATCGGCTACCGCCTGACGGACGAGCCGTTCTCCCTGCCCCAGGGCATCGTCGGCTCGATCTTCCTCGTGTACCTGGTCGGTACGGTGTCCGCCTCGACGGCCGGCCGCCTGGTGGGCCGCCTGGGCCGCCGCGGCGCCCTGTACGCGGCGGGCGGGACCACCGCAGCCGGCCTGCTGCTCTCCCTGTCGGACTCCCTGGTGCCGGTGCTGCTGGGCCTGGTGCTGATCACCGCCGGCTTCTTCGCGGGGCACGCGGTGGCGTCCTCGGCGGTGAGCAGGACCGCGACGAAGGGTCGCGCACAGGCGTCCGCGCTCTATCAGTCGGCCTATTACGTCGGCTCCAGTGCCGGCAGCACGGTGGGCGCTGTCGCTTTCCATGCAGGGGGCTGGGGCGGCACGGTGGCGGTCGGTGTGGTCGCGGTTCTGGGCGTCGTGGGGATCACCCTGGCGGGTACGCGGGCGGCGCTGGTGGCGGCGCGGGCGGCGTAAGGGGTCGTCCGGTGCGTTGCCGGGTGCGGGTGGTCGTGGGTTGCTCGCGCAGTTCCCCGCGCCCCTTCAGGGACATGCACTGTGCCTGCTCAAGGGGCGCGGGTAACTGCGCGACCGGCCACGTACCACCCGCACCCGGCAATGCACAGAACCCCCCACCACCAGCCCCTTTTCCAGGACCGCGGGCCATTGTCAGTGGCCTGCGGTAGCGTCCTTGTGGCGTACGACACAGGACCGGCCACAGGGGTGGGTGGACGATGAGCAACACCGCGACGACGACAGATCTCGACGTCGAGCTGGAGCGGTACCGCGTCGAGCTGACGGGCTACTGCTACCGCATGCTCGGCTCCTCCTTCGAGGCGGAGGACGCGGTCCAGGACACGCTGGTACGTGCCTGGCGGAGCCACGACAAGTTCGAGGGCCGGTCCAGTCTGCGCTCCTGGCTGTACCGGATCGCGACGAACGTGTGCCTGGACATGCTGACCGCGGGCAACAAGCGCGCCAGGCCGATGGACCTGACGGAGGCCACCCCGCTCGCGCAGGCGGCGCTGTCCCCGCGCCCCGACCACACCTGGCTGGAGCCGATGCCGGACGCCCGGGTGCTGCCGAGCACCGCAGACCCGGCGGAGGCGGCCGTGGCCAAGGAGTCGGTGCGGCTGGCGTTCATGGCCGCGCTCCAGCAGCTGCCGCCCAAGCAGCGCGCGGTGCTGATCCTGCGCGAGGTACTGGCGTGGAAGGCGAGCGAGGTCGCCGAGCTGCTGGACACCTCGGTCGCCTCGGTCAACAGCGCGCTCCAGCGGGCCCGGGCCACCCTCTCCGAGCGGTCCGAGGCGGGGGCCGACGCGGAGGTGGCGAACCCGCTGGACGAGGAGCAGAAGAAGCTCCTGGAGCGCTATGTCGCGGCCTTCGAGGGCTACGACATGACGGCGCTGACGGCGCTGCTGCACGAGGACGCCATCATGACGATGCCGCCGTTCGACCTGTGGCTGCTGGGCCCGTCCGACATCACCGGCTTCATGACGACGCTCGGCGCCGGGTGCGCCGGTTCGCGGCTGCGTCCGGTCGAGGTCAACGGCCTGCCCGGGTTCGCGCACTACAAGCCGGACCCGGAGAAGGGCGGCTTCTCCCCCTGGGCGATCCAGGTGCTGGAGGTCTCAGAGGGCCGGATCACCGGTTTCCACTGCTTCCTGGACGTCCAGCGGTGGTTCCCGCTGTTCGGGCTGCGCGACCACATCGAAGCGGAGTCCGACGAGGTCGAGCAGGGCGCGTAGCTCGGGGGCGGGGTCGCGCAGCCGTATCCGGCCGCCCGACCTGCGCGCGGTGAGCTGCATCCGCGCCAGCAGGTCG
Organism: Streptomyces sp. NPDC096205; assembly: GCF_044763135.1. NCBI lineage: Bacteria > Bacillati > Actinomycetota > Actinomycetes > Kitasatosporales > Streptomycetaceae > Streptomyces > Streptomyces sp. NPDC096205. Next base: position 535,190 of record NZ_JBIWFS010000007.1, read on the forward strand.
ACGGCCGCGAGCCCCGGCGGCCCGATCCCGGCCACGTCGCACTCCACGAGCCGGCCACCGGCCGGTCCGAGCAGCTCCCGCAGGGCATCGCACCACCCCGTCACCTCGCCCCGGGTGACGGGGCCGGTGATCACGAGTACAGCGGGTGTCATGGCGTCCACGTGCGGTAGACCGCGCGGGCGGCCGGAACTCATCGCGGACGTCGTCGGCATCACATTGACCGGGGTGTGTGCTCTGGCCAAGGGTTGAGGGCGTGCGGGGGGTACTGAGCGGGTTCGCGGTGATCGTGGTGGTGATCGCCGTCGGCTATGCCATCGGTCGGCGTGGCTACCTCGGCGACCAGGGCCGCGAGGTCCTGACCAAGCTGGCGTTCCACGTGGCGACGCCGGCCCTGCTCTTCACCGTCCTCGCCCAGGCCGACCTGTCGGTGATCTTCTCGACCCGCCTGCTGGTGACGGCCCTGAGCACGGCGGCCGTGGCCGCGCTGTTCGTGGCGGTGGCGGTCGTACGCGGCTGGGGGGTGGGCCGTACGACGATCGGCGCGCTCTGCGCGGGGTACGTCAACTCCGGCAACCTCGGCATCCCGATCGCGGTGTACGTCCTCGGGGACGCCTCGCTGGTGGCTCCGGTGCTGCTCTTCCAACTGGTCGGGGTGACGCCGGTCGCGGTGACGGTGCTGGACCTGGCGACGGGCGGCGCCTCGAAGCGCCCGCTGTGGCAGCGCCTGCTCACTCCCCTGCGCAACCCGATCGCGCTGGGCTCCCTCTCGGGCGTGGCGGTGTCGGCGGCAGGCCTCTCGGTCCCGGCCCCGGTGCTGGACCCCCTGACCCTCCTCGGCAACATGTCCGTCCCCGCCGCCCTCCTGGCCTTCGGCATCGCCCTGCGGGGCAGTGCCGTACCGCTACGCGGTGGCGAGAGGGAACCCGTCCTGCTGGCCGTGGGCCTCAAGACCGTGGCCATGCCCCTGATCGCCTGGCTCCTGGCCGCAGGCGCCTTCGACCTGCACGGCGCCCCACTCCTCGACGTGGTCGTCACCGCCGCGCTGCCCGCCGCGCAGAACCTCTTCACCTACGCGAGCACGTACCGCGTGGGCGAGGCACTGGCCCGGGAGGCCGTCCTGCTGTCGACGGTGGTGTCGGTACCGGTGCTGGTGGGGGTGGCGGCGGTGTTGGGGTGACTCAGGCCTTGCTGTCGGGCACGTGGAGACCGAGCCGCGACGGTACGGCCACGGCCAGGCGCTGAACGTTTCCCCAGTCATGCCGAACGGGACCGGCGGAGGTCCACCGATCCCGTTCACCCGAAAGGGAAACCCGCAGGTCAGGCGATGCGTTCCAGCACCACCGGCGACGCCGTGAACGTCGTGCCCGGGGCTGCGATGTCGTACGAGCCCTCCACCGCCTTCAGGGCGTAGTCGAAGCGCTCGGGGGTGTCGGTGTGGAGGGTCAGCAGGGGCTGGCCCTCGCGGATCTCGTCGCCGGGCTTGGCGTGCATCTCGATGCCCGCGCCCGCCTGGACCGGGTCCTCCTTGCGGGCGCGGCCGGCGCCCAGGCGCCAGGCGGCGACGCCGATGTCGTAGGCGTCGAGGCGGGTGAGGACACCGGAGGCCGGGGCCTTGATGATGTGCTGCTCCTTGGACGTGGGCAGCGCGGCGTCCGGGTCACCGCCCTGGGCGGCGATCATGCGGCGCCAGACGTCCATGGCCGAGCCGTCGGCGAGGGCCTTGGCCGGGTCGGCGTCGTGGATGCCGGCGGCCGCCAGCATCTCGCGGGCCAGGGCGACCGTCAGCTCGACCACGTCCGCAGGTCCGCCACCCGCCAGGACCTCGACCGACTCGCGGACCTCCAGGGCGTTGCCCGCGGTCAGGCCGAGCGGGGTCGACATGTCGGTCAGGAGGGCGACCGTCTTCACGCCGTGATCGGTGCCGAGGCCGACCATCGTGGAGGCCAGCTCGCGGGCGTCCTCGATGGTCTTCATGAAGGCGCCGGAGCCGACCTTCACGTCCAGGACGAGAGAGCCGGTGCCCTCCGCGATCTTCTTCGACATGATGGACGAGGCGATCAGCGGGATCGCCTCCACCGTGCCGGTCACGTCCCGCAGCGCGTACAGCTTCTTGTCGGCCGGGGCCAGCCCGTCGCCCGCCGCGCAGATGACCGCCCCGGTCGTGTCGAGGACGTGCAGCATCTCCTCGTTGGACAGCAGCGCGCGCCAGCCGGGGATCGACTCCAGCTTGTCCAGGGTGCCGCCGGTGTGGCCGAGGCCGCGGCCGGACAGCTGCGGGACGGCCGCGCCGCAGGCGGCGACCAGCGGGGCCAGGGGCAGGGTGATCTTGTCGCCGACACCGCCCGTGGAGTGCTTGTCGGCGGTCGGGCGGGACAGCGAGGAGAAGTCCATGCGCTCGCCGGACGCGATCATCGCGGCGGTCCAGCGGGCGATCTCACGCCGGTTCATGCCGTTGAGCAGGATCGCCATGGCGAGCGAGGACATCTGCTCGTCGGCGACCTCGCCGCGGGTGTACGCGTCGATGACCCAGTCGATCTGCTCGTCGCTGAGCTCACCGCGGTCCCGCTTGGTGCGGATGACGGAGATGGCGTCCATGGCCATGGCTTTCCTTCCGACGTGCTGAAGAAAGTGGTGCAGAAAGTGCTGGAGAAATGGGCGGCCCCTCTGAGCAGGGGCTCTCAGAGGGGCCGCGGGGAATTACTTGGTGAGATGGTCCGGGCCGAAGGCCTGGGGCAGCATCTGAGACAGCGGCAGGATGCCCGCCGGTGTCTCCAGGATCAGGTCCGGCCCGCCGAACTCGTACAGCAGCTGCCGGCAGCGGCCGCACGGGACGAGGATCTCGCCCTTGCCGTCCACACAGGTGAAGTGGGTCAGCCGGCCGCCCCCGGTGCGCTGCAGCTCCGACACCAGCCCGCACTCGGCGCACAGGCCGAGCCCGTAGGAGGCGTTCTCGACGTTGCAGCCGGAGACGGTACGGCCGTCGTCCACGCGGGCCGCGACCCCGACCGGGTAGCCCGAGTACGGCGCGTAGGCGTGGGACATGGCTTCCCGTGCCACCGCCCGCAGGGCGTCCCAGTCGAAGGTCACTTGCCCTGTCCCTTCCGGTACGGCAGACCGTCCGCCTTCGGCATCCGCAGGCGCTGGGCCGACAGGGCCAGGACCACCAGCGTGATGACGTACGGCGTGGCGGAGACGACCTGGTTCGGGACCTCGTTGGTGCCCGCGTACCAGGCGAAGACCAGGCCGCCGATGACGGCGGTGATCGCGGCCGCGACGTACTTCTTGCGGACCAGCTGCCAGATCGCGCCGATGATCAGCAGCAGCGCGCCGAGCAGCAGCAGGGCGTGGACGTTCTCCGAGCCGCCGCGCAGGTTGAGGCTGTCGGTGTAGCCGAACAGGCCGGCGCCGAGGGCGAGGCCGCCCGGCATCCAGTTGCCGAAGATCATCGCGGCGAGGCCGATGAAGCCGCGGCCGCTGACCTGGCCCTCCAGGTAGAAGGGGTTGGCCACGATCGACAGGAAGGCGCCACCGAGACCGGCGAGGCCGCCGGAGATGATCACGGCGAGGTACTTGTACTTGTAGACGTTCACGCCGAGGGACTCGGCCGCGACCGGGTTCTCGCCGCAGGAGCGCAGCCGCAGGCCGAACGCGGTGCGCCACAGGATCCACCAGGTGGCGGGGACCAGGGCTACGGCGATCAGAGTCAGCCAGGAGACGTTGGTGACCAGACCGCCGAGCAGGCCGGCGATGTCGGAGAGGAAGAACCAGCCCTTGGCGTTGAGGTCCCGCAGCGCGTCGGACAGGCCCGGCACCGTGAAGTGGCCGAGGGACTCCACCGGCGGGGACTGCTTCGCCGAGCCGCCCTGGTGGCCCTCGAAGGCCAGCGGGGCGAGGTAGCGGGTGGCGCCGAGGGCGAGGATGTTGATCGCCACACCGGAGACGATGTGGTTGACGTTGAACGTCACGGTGACGAAGGCGTGCAGCAGGCCGCCGAGGCAGCCGCCGATGATGCCGACGAGGACACCGGTCCACGGGCCCCACTGGAAGCCGGCCCAGGCGCCGAACCAGGTGCCGAGGATCATCATGCCCTCGAGACCGATGTTGACGACGCCCGCGCGCTCGGCCCACAGACCGCCGAGACCGGCGAGGCCGATGGGCACGGCGAGCTGGAGGGCGGTGGACATCTGGCTGACGTTGGTGATGCCGTCCGCGCCGGTGATCAGGCGGACGATCGAGGTCAGCGCCAGGCCGCCGGCGATGACCAGCAGCAGCACCGGCAGCGACATGCGGCGGCCGGCCGGCGCCGCGGGCTGCAGCGTGGGCTGGTTGACGTCAGCCGCAGAGATAGGGGCGGTCATCGGCCCGCCACCTCCTTGTTCACGTTGTTGTCGGTGGCGCCGAGGACATGCCCGGCGGCCAGCTCGGCGCCGACCCGGCGCTGCTGGCGGCGCAGGCCCCACTCGCGGACGGCCTCGTAGGACACGACCACCGCGAGGACGATGATGCCCTGCATGATGACCGCGATCTCCTTGTCGTAGCCGTGGAAGTCCAGCTCCGGGGAGGCCTTGTCGAGCCAGGCCCACAGCAGGGCGGCGAAGGCGATGCCGACCGGGCTGTTGCGGCCGAGCAGGGCGATGCCGATGCCGAGGAAGCCGATGCCGGTGGGGAAGTTCAGGTTGTAGGTGTGGGCCTGGCCCATGAGGATCGGCAGACCCGCGAGACCGGCGACGGCGCCGGAGATCAGCATGGCGGTCAGCGTCATCCGCTTGGGGTCGACACCGCTGGCCGCGGCAGCCGACTCCGAGGCGCCGGAGGCGCGCAGGTCGAAGCCGAAGCGGGTGCGGTTGAGGACGACCCAGTAGCCGATGCCGAGCAGCGCGGCGAGGACGACCAGGCCGTAGATCTCTCCGGCCTCGCCCAGGTCGATGCCGGGCACCCAGCCGGACTCGTGCATCTCGCCGGTGGTGTTGTTGTTGCCGATCTTGACGCCGAAGACGTCGGGCAGCCACAGGTAGGCGATGACGGAGGTGGCGATCGCGTTGAGCATGATCGTCGCGACGACCTCGCTGACGCCGCGGGTGACCTTCAGGACACCGGCGATGCCGGACCAGAAGGCGCCCACGAGCATGGCGGTCAGCAGCAGCAGCGGGATCTGCAGCGCGGCCGGCAGGTCGGCGTGCGCGCCGACGACCGCGGCCAGCATGGCGCCGAGCTGGTACTGGCCGTCGACACCGATGTTGAACAGGTTCATCCGGAAGCCGATGGCCACCGCCAGGGCCGCGATGTAGTACATCGAGGCCTGGTTGATGATCAGGACCTGCTTGTCGGAGAACCCGATCTGCTCGAACATCAGCGTGAACGGCTCGATCGGGTTCTTGCCCGAGGCGAGCAGCACGATCGCGCTGAGCGCGAAGGCCACGGCGAGCGCGATGACCGGTCCGGCCACCGCGAGGAGCACACGCTCCTTGTCGAACTTCTTCATCAGCGGGCCTCGTCTTCGGGGGCTTCCGGCGTCTCTTCGTGCTCGAGGTGTCCGGTGACGGCACCGGTCATGGCCGAGCCGAGCTCCTCGGGGGTGATGGTGGCCGGGTCGGCGTCCGCGACCAGCTTGCCGTTGTAGATCACCCGGAGCGTGTCGGACAGGCCGATCAGCTCGTCCAGGTCCGCGGAGATCAGCAGCACGGCCAGGCCCTCGCGGCGGGCCTCACGGATGTGGTCCCAGATCGCGGCCTGCGCACCGACGTCCACACCGCGGGTGGGGTGGGCGGCGATCAGGAACCGCGGCTTGTGGCTCATCTCGCGGCCGACGATCAGCTTCTGCTGGTTACCGCCGGACAGGGAGGCCGCGGTGACGTCGATGCCCGGGGTACGGACGTCGTACTCCGTCACGATCCGCCGCGTGTCCTCCTGCGCTGCCTTCGGATCCAGCCAGACGCCCTTGGCGTTGGGCTTCTCGGTGACGTGGCCAAGGATGCGGTTCTCCCAGAGGGGGGCCTCCAGGAGCAGGCCGTGGCGGTGGCGGTCCTCGGGGATGTAGCCGATGCCCTGCTCGCGGCGCTTGCGGGTGACCCAGCCGGTGATCTCCTCGTCGGCGAGGCTGATCGTGCCGGAGTCGGCGTTGCGCAGGCCGATCAGCGCGTCGACCAGCTCGGTCTGGCCGTTGCCCTCCACACCCGCGATGCCCAGCACCTCGCCGGCGTGGATGGTGAAGGTGATGTCGTCCAGCAGCGCCTTGCCGCCCGGCGCTTCCATGCGCAGCTTGTCGACGGTGATGACGGGGCGGTCGGTGACGGTCGACTCGGCCGTCTCCGGCGTGGGCAGCTCGCTGCCGACCATCATCTCGGCGAGCTGGCGCGGGGTGGTCTGCGACGGTACGGCGGTCCCCACGGTCGTACCGCGCCGGATGACGGTGATGTCGTCGGCGACGGACAGCACCTCGCCCAGCTTGTGGGAGATGAAGATGACCGACAGGCCCTCGGACTTCAGCTCGCGCAGGTTGTCGAAGAGCGCGTCGACCTCCTGCGGAACCAGCACGGCCGTCGGCTCGTCGAGGATGAGCGTGGTGGCGCCGCGGTAGAGGACCTTGAGGATCTCCACGCGCTGCCGGGCGGCGACACCGAGCTCCTCGACCAGGAGGTCGGGCTGGACGCCGAGGCCGTAGCGCTCGGAGATCTCCTTGATCTTGCGGCGGGCCTTGGCGCCGATGCCGTAGAGCTTCTCGCTGCCGAGGACGACGTTCTCGAGGACCGTCAGGTTGTCGGCGAGCATGAAGTGCTGGTGCACCATGCCGATGCCACGCGCGATGGCGTCGGCCGGGGACGAGAAGCTGACCTGCTCGCCGTCGATCGCGATGGTGCCCTCGTCCGGCTTCTGCATGCCGTAGAGGATCTTCATCAGGGTCGACTTGCCGGCGCCGTTCTCGCCGACGAGGGCGTGCACGGTGCCCTTGCGGACGGTGAGGTGGATGTCGTGGTTGGCCACGACACCGGGGAATCGCTTCGTGATCCCGGCGAGTTCGACGGCGGTCACCGATTCGTTGACCGCCGCTCCGGCCGGAGGGCTGCTGGACGCGTTGATGGCGCACTCTCCTGGGGACGGGGGTCGTCTACGCGCGTAGCGCCCCTACGGCATACAAGGGGGCGACGCACCGCTGCCGACGGGGTACGGGGAGCAGCCTCCCCGTACCCCGTTCAGCGGACGTAACCCCTCGGTTACACACTGCTCAGGGTGTGGTTCCTCAGCTGGACTTGACCTTGATGTCGCCGCTGATGATCTTCTCCTTGGCAGTCTCGACGGCCTTCTGCACCTGGGCGTCGCCCGCGAACTTCGGGTTCGAGCTCGACAGGGACACCTCGCCGCTCTTCAGATCGCCACGAACGATACCGGTCTCGGGCTTGCCGTCCTCGACCGACTTCGCCAGGTTGTAGACCGCCTTGGCGACGTCCTTCATGGCGGAGGTCAGGATCGAGTCCTTGTACTTCGCCAGAGCAGCCTGCTTGTACTGGTCGGAGTCGACACCGATCGCCCACACCTTGTTGGCGGCGGCGGCCTCGATGACACCCTGACCGGACAGACCGGCGGCCGCGTAGACGACGTCGGCCTTCTTCTCGATCTGACCCTCGGCGGCCGACTTGCCCTTGTCGGGGCTGGAGAAACCACCCTCCTCGGCCGTCTGGGTGAGATACTGCGACAGGACCTTGACCTTCGGGTCGGTGTCCTTGACGCCCTGCTCGAAGCCGGCCTGGAACTTGTGGATGAGCGGGATGTCCACGCCGCCCACGAAGCCGACCGTGTCGGTCTTGGTGGCCTTGGCGGCGGCGACACCCGCGAGGTAGGACGCCTCCTCCTCGGAGAAGACCAGGTCGGCCACGTTCTTCGCCTCGATCGTGGAGTCGTCCACGATGCCGAAGGTGGTGTCCGGGAACTTCTCGGCGGCGCCCTTGACGGCGGTGGCGTAGGAGTAGCCGATGCCGATCACGGGGTTGTAGCCCTGCTTGGCCAGGGACTCCAGGCGCTGCTGCTTGTCGGCGTCGGTCTCGCCCTCGGTGGGCTCGATGTCGGCCGTGTCGTAGCCGAACTCCTTCTTCGCCTGCTCCAGGCCCGCGTACGCGGCGTCGTTGAAGGACTGGTCGCCCTTGCCGCCGACGTCGTACGCGATGGCCAGGCCCAGGTCGCCCTTCGACTCCGACGAGCCGGCGGAGGTCGAGGTACCGCCACAGGCGGAGAGCGCGAGGGCCAGAGAGGCGGTCGCTGCGCCTGCGACCGTGATCCGGGAAATCCGGCGCATGTGTGGTGCTCCTGTCGTACAAGCGCCGTAGGACGGTTCAGCTTCGGCGCTGGCTTCGCCGCAGATTAACGCGCGTAGACCTACCTGAAAACCCCTTCTGTCCACCTTGTTATGCGCCCGTGGCCAACGTAACTCCGCGGTCCGCCGGGGCTTGCCGAACGCAAAGGGAGGGTGGCGGTGCGTGACGCCGCCGCGGGGGCTTTCCGGTACGACGAAGCGGGCGGGTACGCCGTCGTACCCGCCCGCTTCGGCTCGTCAGGGGCCGCTGGCCCGACCGGGTGCTACTCGGTCTTGACCTTGATCGAGCCGCTGATGATGCCTTCCTTGGCCTTGTTCACGGCGTCCGCGAGGCCGGGGATCTTGGCGTACTCGGGGTTGCTCTCGGAGAGCCCCACGCCGTTCACCTTCAGGTCGAAGGTCTGCACGCCGGTCAGCGGCTTGCCGTCCTCGACGGACTTGGCCAGCGCGTACACCGCACCGCCGACGTCCTTCAGGGCCGAGGTGAGGATGTAGTTCTTGTACGCGGCCAGTGCCTGCTGCTTGTACTGGTCGGAGTCGACACCGATCGCCCAGACCTTGGCCTTGGCGGCGGCCTCGATGACGCCCTGACCGGACAGACCGGCGGCCTGGTACACCACGTCGGCCTTCTTCTCGATCTGGCCCTCGGCGGCGGCCTTGCCCTTGTCCGGGCTGGAGAAGCCGCCCTCCTCCGCGGTCTGCGTCAGGTACTGCGAGACGACCTTGACCTTGCCGCCGCTGGTGTCCTGCACGCCCTGCTTGTAGCCGGCCTCGAACTTGTGGATCAGCGGGATGTCCACGCCGCCCACGAAGCCGACCGTGTTGGTCTTGGTGGCCTTGGCCGCCGCGACACCGGCGAGGTAGGAGGCCTCCTGCTCGGCGAAGACGAGGGAGGCGACGTTGTCGCCCTCGACCACGGAGTCGACGATGCCGAAGGTGGTGTCCGGGTACTTCTTGGCCACGGCCTCCATGGCGGGGCCGTAGGCGAAGCCGATGCCGATGACCGGGTTGTAGCCCTGCCGGGCCAGCGACGCCAGACGCTGCTCCTTGTCGGCGTCCGTCTCGCCCTCGGTGGGCTCCACGTCGGCCGTCTTGTAGCCGAACTCCTTCTTGGCCTTCTCCAGACCGGCGAACGCGGCGTCGTTGAAGGACTGGTCGCCCTTGCCGCCGATGTCGTACGCGATGGCGAGGCCGAGGTTCTCCTTGTCGCCGCCGTCGCCGCCGTCGCTGCTGGTGCCGCCGCAGGCCGTGGCCGCGAGCGCGATCGACGCGACTCCCACCGCGGCGCGGGTCAGTTTGGATATCCGACGCATCTGAAGTTCCCCATTCTCCAAAGCCCCGCAGTGGGCGCTCGGTTCGGCGCAGATTAACGCGCGTAGACACTCCTGGGAACGGGGTTCCGCGCGGCCGTTATCCATTCGTGCCGATGGCTGTTACGCGCCGGTGAACGACTGGTCCGAAAGGGACACGCCACCCGCACACGGCCCAGGCTGCCCCGCCCCTTTGCGGGCTGCAACCGGAACCGGCCATCCGAGCGGCGTGGCCCTGCCCGTCCCCGCCGTATGCGACCGCGGGCCGTCGTGGGCTGATCGCGCAGTTCCCCGCGCCCCTGAGGATGTGGGCCGTCCCCGCCGTATGCGACCGCGGGCCGCCGTCGGCTGGTCGCGCAGTTCCCCGCGCCCCTAAGGGCACGACCGCCAGCCCCGTACAACCGCAAGCAACCACGACCGGAGGGCAACACGGCCGGCCGCGCACGGCGGGAAGGCATACGAAAGGTCGGCGTCGGCCAGCCGCGCACGGCGGGGAGGGACGGGACAGAGGCGAAACCGGCCGCGGCCGCGCACGGCGGGACGGCATACAAACGGTCGGCGTCGGCCAGCCGCGCACGGCGGGGAGGGACGGGACAGAGGCGAAACCGGCCGCGGCCGCGCACGGCGGGACGGCATACAAACGGTCGG